>NZ_UUIS01000069.1 GCF_900589395.1 Pseudomonas viridiflava | reverse complement strand
GCCAGCACCACCCCCTCGCCGATTTCTTATCCAACTCATTGATCTTCAAGGAGTTTTCAGTTTCTTCCGCGGCGGGAATGGTGCGCATTATAGAGCGCTGAGACAGGGCGTCAACACTTAATTTCAATCATGTGAAATTAACGCTTCAATCCCCTTTAAGCCCCACTTCTTCTATATAAACAGAAGCATTTTGTATTCACCCAAAGATATTGTCAGACAAAATTACCAATAGCGCTTGTCGGATTCGCATCGGTGCGTTATCTGTGCAGCGCATAGCCCCCTCGTACCTCTGATCTGCGGAAGTGCCCCATGCCCTTTGAAGTCCCTGTGCACAGCACGTCGCCCAGCAAGCCCGCCAGTCGTATTCGCCAGAAGAATCAACAGCTGATTCTCAAGGCCGCCGAAGATGAGTTTGCCCGGCACGGTTTCAAGGGCACCAGCATGAACGCCATTGCCCTCAAGGCGGGCCTGCCCAAGGCCAACCTGCATTACTACTTCAATAATAAGCAGGGGCTGTACATCGCCCTGCTCAATGACATCATCGAGCAGTGGGACACCACCTTCAATCACTTGACGGTAGAGGATGACCCGGCCAAGGCACTGACCGCTTATATCCGCGCAAAAATGGAGTTCTCCCGACGCCAGCCGCAGGCATCGCGGATCTTCGCCATGGAAATCATCAGTGGCGGCGCCTGCATGAACCAGTACTTCAACCAGGATTACCGCCAGTGGTTCCGGGAACGCGCCGCTATCTTCCAGGCCTGGATCGACGCCGGAAAAATGGACCCGATCGATCCGGTCAACCTGATCTTCCTGCTCTGGGGCAGCACCCAGCACTACGCCGACTTCGCCAACCAGATCTGCCTTCTTACCGATCGCAACCGCCTGACCCGGCAGGACATGGACAAGGCAGGCGACAACCTGATCCGCATCATCCTCAAGGGTTGCGGGTTAACGCCACCGGCCTTGTAATATGCACCTCCCGTAACCCGTCGGACACCGTGCATGCCCTCGACCCTTGTCGACTTTTGTGAGTTTCGCGAGGAGATTCGCAAAAGCCGCTTCATCACCCTCGCCGGCCCCATCACCAGCGCCGCTCAGGCGCAGGCCTTCATAGAACAGCACAGCGACCTGGACGCCACCCATAACTGCTGGGCCTGGAAACTGGGCGACCAGTACCGCAGCAACGACGATGGTGAACCAGGTGGTACGGCCGGACGGCCGATCCTGGCGGCCATCGAAGCGCAGGACTTCGATCAGGTCGTGGTGCTGGTCATTCGCTGGTACGGCGGCATCCAGCTGGGCACTGGTGGACTGGCCCGCGCCTATGGAGGCGGTGCGAACAAATGCCTGCAACAGGCGCCGCGGCGAGCCCTGATCCATCGCCAGGCCTTTCACCTTGAGTGCGGCTTCAGCGAACTGACGCTGGTCAAGCTACGACTGGCCGAACTCGATGGCCTGGTAGAAGAAGAACACTTCACGGCCAATGGTGTGCAATTGTCGATTGCCGTGAGCCCTGAGCAGGTCGACACCCTGCGCCGACAACTGGCCGACCTGAGCCGTGGCCGCATCCTGCTGCACGCCACCGAGTAGTCCCTGGCACTCAATTGCCCACAGCAGCTGTGCACCCGGCTGTGGATAAGCTGAGTACACTGCGCTACAGCCCTTGCAGGCCGGCCCTCACACGGAACCGGTCGTTTTTTGATCAATTGCCACAGCCAAGCCAGGGATGATTGCCCAACCGACCAGCCCTCCCGCGCAAGCGCCCGAGTTTCGCGGCCTGCACGTTACTCACCCTACCAGTGGATCAGCCTGTGGATAACCGGTGCAAGCCTTGCGCAACGGCCTTGCGCATCACCCCCTGCAGCAGTCTGTACACTTTTCAACCAAAAGCCGAACGCACGTCGCCGCATCCGCTGCGGTCAGAAACAGTGTATCCACAGGTCCGCGCCTGCATTACGCTGCCGGACCGCACTGTCGACGCCTGGCGCGACAACTACCCACAGAAAAGGAGTTTTCCATGTCTGCCGAAAAAACTGCGCTGATCATCGGTGCCTCTCGCGGCCTGGGCCTGGGGCTGGTCCAGCGCCTGACCGAACAGAACTGGAAAGTCATCGCCACCGTGCGCGACCCGCAAAAAAGTGACGCCTTGAAAACCATTGGCGGCGTGCACATCGAGACCCTCGACATCGATGACAATGCCTCAGTGCAAGTCCTGATCCAGAAGCTCAAGGGCGAAGTGTTCGACGTGCTGTTCGTCAATGCCGGCACGCTGGGCGCGGCCCATCAGAGCGCGGCCCAATCGACCGCCGCCGAACTGGGCCAGTTGTTTCTGACCAACGCCGTAGCCCCCATCCGCCTGGCCGAATACCTGGTTGGCCAGGTGCGACCCGGCACCGGCATCATCGCATTCATGAGTTCGGTGCTGGGCGGCGTCGCTTGCCCGGACGGCGACACCATGGGCCTTTATAAAGCCAGCAAGGCTGCCCTGAACTCCATGACCAACACCTTCGTCACCCGCTTGCCGGAACCGCGGCCAACCGTACTGTCGCTGCATCCGGGCTGGGTCAAGACCGACATGGGCGGCGAGCATGCCGAGATCGACGTCCTGACCAGCACCACCGGCCTGGTGCAACAACTCAACGCCTACGCCGGCAAGGGCGGCCACCACTTCATCAACTACAAGGGCGAAACCCTGACCTGGTAAACCGCCTCAGAGCCCCAGGCATGACAGCATGATGAACGTCGCAAACAGCACGAAATGCGTCATGCCCTCAATGGCATTGGTCTGTCCGTCATTGAGGTTGATCGCACAGACCAGCAAGGTGATGAACACCATCACCGTCTGCACCGGTGTCATTGCCATCTGGAACGGCTGATCGTTGTACAGCGCCATGGCTTCCATGACCGGCACCGTCAGGATCACAGTGGACAGCGACGCGCCCAGGGCAATATTGACCACCGACTGCATGCGGTTGGCCAGGGCGGCACGCAATGCAGTAAGAATCTCCGGCGACGCCGAAATGGCGGCCACCAGGATGGCGGTCATCACCGGCGGCGCGCCACTGCCCTCCAGCCCCAGGTCCAACGTTTGCGCCATGACCTCGGCCAGCGCGCCGATCACGATGACCCCCACCACCAGGGTCGCGATCGAACGCGTCAGGTTGATGGCAGCGCCATGCGCTTGCTCAGCCCCTTTGTGCTGCTTCTTTTCCGGGTAGCTGTAGCTGAAAAAATAACTGTGCGGCCCGACCTGCATACGCAGGAACAAGGCATACAGCACCACCATCGCGCCGATGGTGAAGGCCGAATACAGCTTCCAGTCACCTTCGGGAATAAACTCGGGCACCACCATCGACACGCCCATCGCGGTCAGGATCATCACACTGTAGGTGCGCGCCGAACTGTCGTTGTAGGACTGCTCGCCATGCTTGAGCCCGCCCATCAGCGCAGCCAGGCCAAGAATGCCGTTGATGTCGAGCATCACCGCGGCATAAATGGTGTCACGCACCAGCGTTGGCGAAGGCTCGTTGCTCATCATGATGGCCAGGATCACCACCTCCACCAGCACCGCCGACAGGGTCAGGATCATGGTGCCGTAGGGATCGCCGACCTTTTCGGCCAGCACTTCGGCATGATGGGCCACGCGCATCGACGCGCAGATGATGAAGCCTACCAGCACAAGCCCCGCGATCAGCGCGACGGTGCGCCCGTTACTGAGCAACAAGTGCTCCAGCGCATAGGCCGCTACGGTGGCGATGACCGCCAGTAGAAGAAGTTTTTCCTGCCTGAATACTGAGCCCATTGTGCTTTTCCACTTGAATGACGCAAGGTTGCTTGCAGTCTCAGAGCCACCAATGTGTCAAAAGGTTTCAAGCGGCAGACCGTACGCCCACCGACCGTTCGGTCAGCTTTCACCCACGACAAGGTGGCCATCTGTAAAATGCCCGGCCACTGCACCTGATGAGAGCATTCCATGTACGACTGGTTGAACGCCCTGCCCAAGGCAGAACTGCATCTGCACCTTGAGGGCTCGCTGGAGCCTGAACTGCTGTTCGCCCTGGCCGAGCGCAACAAGATTGCCCTGCCCTGGAACGACGTCGAGGCCCTGCGCCAGGCTTATGCCTTCAATAACCTGCAAGAGTTTCTCGACCTTTATTACCAGGGCGCGGACGTGTTGCGCACCGAGCAGGACTTCTACGACCTGACCTGGGCCTATCTGCTGCGCTGCAAGGCGCAGAACGTGATCCACACCGAGCCCTTCTTCGACCCGCAGACCCATACCGACCGCGGTATCCCGTTCGAAGTCGTGCTGGCCGGTATTACCAAAGCCCTCAAAGACGGCAAGCAACAGCTGGGCATCGGCAGCGGTCTGATCCTGAGCTTTCTGCGCCACCTCAGCGAAGAGCAGGCCGAGCAGACCCTGAACCAGGCCCTGCCGTTTCGCGATGCCTTCGTGGCCGTCGGCCTGGACAGCTCGGAGATGGGACACCCGCCAAGCAAGTTCCAGCGCGTATTCGATCGTGCCCGCAATGAGGGCTTTCTTACTGTGGCCCATGCCGGTGAAGAAGGCCCGCCCGAGTACATCTGGCAAGCGCTGGACCTGCTCAAGATCCAGCGGATCGATCACGGCGTGCGTGCCATCGAAGACGAGCGCCTGATGCAGCGCATCATCGACGAACAGATCCCGCTGACGGTCTGCCCGCTGTCCAATACCAAACTGTGCGTGTTTGACGACATGAGCCAGCACAACATCCTCGACATGCTCGAGCGCGGCGTGAAAGTCACAGTCAACTCTGACGATCCGGCGTACTTCGGCGGCTATGTGACAGAAAACTTCCATGCCCTGCACACCCATCTGGGCATGACCGAGGACCAGGCCCGTCGCCTGGCGCAAAACAGCCTGGACGCCCGCCTGGTCAAGCCCTGAGGCCTGTGCGGCCAATCAGCCTGTCAGGCCGCCGATGCGATCTTGCTGATCTCGCGCTGACCGTTGGAGGAGATCTGCAACGTGTCGGACTCCTCGGTGGGACGCAGCCAGCCCATCTGGATGAACAGCTGCAACAGCCCCGCCCCCAAGGCACCGCCCAGGTGCGGGCTGAGCTCGTTGCAGGCGGGGCAGGCGCAGACGGTTTCACGCTCGCGCTGGGCCAGGGCCGGCACGTAGATGCCACGTTCGGCGAACTTGATCATGCCCTTGCTGGTCACTTCGATGCGCTGCTCCTGCTGGGCGATCCAGCCATCACCCAGCAGGCGCTTGTACAACTCGGCGGCCAGCTCACCGCCCAGGTGATCGCAACACACCCGCGCCCGGCGCAATGGTAACGGTGGCAAAGGCTGGGCCAGGCGGCGGCTGACCTGTTCGGCGCTGACCTGTGACGCACAGGCCAGCGCCTGCACAGCGGCGCCGACCTCAGGCGCCGCCAGCCGGAAAAAGCGCTTGCGGCCGCGGGTCTCCTGTTTCAGCAAGCCACCGGCCGCCAGACGCGCCAGGTGCGCACCGGCGGAGGCAGTGGACAACCCTGCCTGCAAAGCCAACTCATCGGCAGGGCGCGCAGCGCCATCCATCAAGGCCCAAAGCATCGCACTGCGCTTGGGATCGGCCAGCAATGCTGCGATCTGGCTGATGCTAGGTGCGTATTCCATGTATTCACTCCCTGTCGAAACATTCATCCATCGCCTGCCGTCCAGCATCCCATGCTGCTGGCTATACGACAGTGCGACCCCTCCCAGGTCCGCCAGTATAGGCTTCGCCTGTAACCCCAGGCACCGGGATAACGGCCATCATCGACGTGGTGCCTGCCAGCACCGGTGGCCGTTTGGCTCATGGTGACACTTCACAGCGAAAAGCAGTGTTGAGCCCTGCTATTTTCCGAAATGACTGTAGGACGTTTCACCATGCTGTGCCCCCCACTCAGCGCAACGTTGCCGAAGCATCGCCAACAGCAGATTGACCGGCCGGCTCAACTGCGCACGGTGGCTGCACAGCAGATTCAAGGGTGCCCGTTCACCGCGCAACCCGGGCATCAACACCTTCAACCGCCCGGCATGCACATCGGCCGCCACATCCAGCCACGACTTGTAAGCCACGCCCATGCCCGCCACCGCCCAGCGACGCACCACATCGGCGTCATCACTGAACCGGTCGCCACGCACCGTCAGGCCAACCTCACGCTTGCCGTCCTCGAAGCGCCAGTGGTCATGGATGCGCTCGCCAAGCCGGTACAACAGGCAGTTGTGCAACGCCAGGTGCTCGACCTGCTGCGGCTCGCCATGCCGGGCCAGATAATCGGGTGCAGCACACAGCACCCGACGATTGTCCGGCGCCAGCGGCAAGGCCACCAGGCTGGAGTCTTCAGGCTCGCCATAGCGCAGCGCGACATCCACCGGCTGGCGGAACAGGTCGGTGATGCCATCGCCCAACAGCAGACGCACGCTCAACAAGGGATGTTGTTGTTGAAATTCGTCCAGCCAGGGCAGCAGGACGTTGCGCCCGAAATCCGAGGGCGCCGACAACAGCAGCACGCCGCTGCACTGGTCCTGGCGCCCGGCCAGCACGCGCTGGCCTTCTTCCAGGCTGCTGAGCGCGGCGCGGGCATATTGCAAGAACCCCTCACCCTCGGCGGTCAGCCGCAGGCTGCGCGTAGAGCGGGCCAGCAAGCGGGCGCCCAGCCGCTGCTCAAGCCGCTTGAGCGCCGCGCTGGCCACCGCTGCCGACAGGTCCATGGCCCTGGCAGCGGCCGACAGGCTGCCCAGATCGGCCGCGCGTACAAACAACTGCACATCGTCAAAACGCAGCATGCTGCCTCGACTATCAAAAATTTATTGAAAGAGTCTGCTGTTTTAGCCGGTTTTACCCTGCGCGCAAACAGGTAATGATCCCTCCATTGATCAATCCCCCAAGGACACCCCATGAAAGCCATTGCCTATTACCAACCCTTGCCCCTCGAAGACGCCCAGGCCCTGCAAGACATCGAACTGCCTGAGCCGGTTGCCGGCCCGCGTGATCTGCTGGTGGAGGTCAAGGCCATTTCGGTCAACCCCGTGGACACCAAGATCCGTCGCAATGTCGCGCCAGAGAACGGCGCGGCCAAGGTGCTGGGCTGGGACGTCGCCGGCGTGGTCATGGCGGTGGGCAGCGAAGTGACGTTGTTCCAGCCGGGCGACAGGGTGTTCTACGCCGGCGACCTGACCCGTCCGGGCGGCAACAGTGAACGCCATGTGGTGGACGAACGCATTGTCGGCCACATGCCGGCCTCGCTGGGGTTTGCCCATGCCGCCGCCCTGCCGCTGACCGCCATTACCGCCTGGGAGCTGCTGTTCGAGCGCCTGCAGGTCGCCGAAGGCGCAACGCACCAGGCACAAACGCTGCTGATCGTCGGCGCCGCCGGCGGGGTCGGCTCGATCCTGACCCAGCTGGCACGCCAACTCACATCGCTCAAGGTGATCGGTACCGCTTCACGGCCTGAAACAGCCGCCTGGGTGCGTGAGTTGGGCGCCCACGAAGTGATCGACCACAGCCGCCCCCTGCACGAAGAACTGCAGCGCATCGGCATCAAGGACGTCACGCATGTGGCCAGCCTGACCCACACCGACCAGCACCTGGCGCAGTTGGTGGAGGTGCTCAGGCCCCAAGGCAAACTGGCGTTGATCGACGACCCGGAACACCTGGACATCAAGCTGCTCAAGCGCAAGAGCCTGTCGCTGCACTGGGAGTTCATGTACACCCGCTCGATGTTCCAGACCGACGACATGATCGAACAGCACCACCTGCTCGACCGCGTCGCCCAACTGATCGATGCCGACACCCTGAAAACCACGTTCGGCGAGCACTTCGGCACCATCAATGCCGCCAACCTGCGCCGCGCCCACGCCCTGCTCGAAAGCGGCAAGGCCAGGGGCAAGGTTGTGCTCGAAGGCTTCTAGGCCGCTACGTTCTGCGCTTCGCGGCGCCGCACCTGACGCCGGGTATAGATCGACATCGTCACTGCCAGCGCGGCGCACAGGCTGATCACCAGGGTCATGGCGGTGGCGGTGCCATCATGCAGCAGGCCGACCAGGCTGGACGCGCCGGCTGCCACGCTGAACTGCAGGCAACCGAGCAAGGCCGAAGCACTGCCGGCGCGACGGCCCTGGCCATTCATGGCGCAGGCCGAGGCATTGGGGATGATGCACCCCAGGCTGGCCAGGCATATGAACAGCGGCACCAGCAAAGGCCACAGCTGTTCAGTGCGCAGCAGGCTGATGCCCAACACCGTCAGGGCAGCCGTCAGGTAAACCAGAATGGCGCGCGACAGCAAGAAGGCAGGACCAAAGCGGCGCAACAACCGGGCATTGATCTGCGCCACCAGGATGAAACCGGCAGCGTTCATGCCGAACAGCCAGCCATAGTGCTCGGCCGGCACACCATATAGCTTGATGAACACGAACGGCGAACCGGCGACGTAGGCAAACATCCCGGCCATGGCAATGCCGCCACTCAAGGCATAGCCGATAAAGACCCGATCACCGAGCAGGCTGAAGTATTGCCTGGGCGCGCCACTCAACGGTGCGCGCCGGTCCGGGCTCAGGCTTTCGGGCAAGCCACGGGTCACCGCGATCAGGCAGGCCGCGCTGAACAGGGTCAGGGCCAAAAAGATCGACTGCCAGCCATAGGCATTGACCATCACCCCGCCCAGCATCGGCGCCAGGATCGGCGCCAGGCCCATGACCAGCATCAATTGCGAAAACACCTTGGCCGAACCAATGGCATCGCACGTGTCGCTGACCACCGCCCGGGCGATCACCATTCCGGCGCAGCCACCCAGTGCCTGCACGAAACGCGCTCCGATCAGCCATTCCAGGTTCGGCGCAAAGGCACACGCCAGCGACGCCAGGGAAAACAGGGTCACCCCGACCAGTAAGGGCTTGCGCCGGCCAAAGCGGTCCGCCGCCGGGCCGTACACCAACTGCCCGATCGACAAGCCTAGAAAGTAGGACGCCAGGGTCAGTTGCACGTGTTTTTCGTCGGTGCCAAACGCCAGGGCCATGGCCGGAAAGCCAGGCAGGTAGAAGTCGATGGCCAGCGGGCCGAAGGCGCTCAAGGCACCGAGAATGAGAATGATGCGAGGGTTCATCAGGTATCCGTAAGCAAGCTAAGCATTGGCGTCAGTCTACTCGGCTTGCCCACGGATAACTGCGGGGCGATGAAAAATTACCGCCTGGACGCGATCACGGCTGGACCTGATAGCCCTCTTCAGAGATCAGCTCGATGATCCGTTGCGCCGCCAGGGTGCTGTCGACCCTGACCTGCTTGCCGGGCAGGTCGACTTCGACCTGAGCCCCGGGATCTTCGCCCTGTATGGCCTGGGTGACCGCACGGACGCAGTGCCCGCATGTCATGCCTTGAACGGTGAATACGTGCATATTGATGACCTCCTTCATGTGGGATGAACGCATTCTCGACCTTGCCATCGTGGCAAGGTCAAGTTCCGCGTCTGTCTGCCGGGCTGGCATTCGGACTGGCACTGGGCCAAGCTTGGCCATCATCGGTATTCACAGGAGCATCCGCGATGCGTCGATCAGTCTTGAGCCTCATGGGCTTGCTGGGTCTTCTGGCTACAGCGCCTGCCGTTCAGGCCCAGCAGGAATACGGCATCCTGATCATTTCCCGGGAGCGCCTGGAAGTGGGCAGCGCCTGCGAAATCGGCATTTATGTTCAGGATCAACTGGCCGGCCGGGTGTTCCAGGAGCAATCGGTGTCGTTCAACCTGCCGCCGGGCAATGTCAACATCCGCCTGACCCGCCTGCCTGGCACCGTGCCCGGCTGCGCCGCAGGGCTCGAAGCGCAGAGCAGCATGCGCATCAATGTACGCGCCGGCGACATCCTCAAGTACCGCATCGCAACCAACCTCAACGGTTACTACCTGACGCCGGCCGGCCTGAATTATTGATTGCCTTGACCTTGCCCCTGGGTCAAGGTTGATCCTTGCAGGCATTGAGCCTTCAGGGAGTGAATACCATGCAAGAAGCCATCGTCCTGGACCTGCCGATCAGCGGCATGACGTGCGCCAGTTGCGCCGGCAGGGTCGAGCGCGCCCTGGCCAAGGTGCCGGGGGTCGACAGCGTGACGGTCAACCTGGCCAACGAACGAGCGCATGTCCAGGGCCGCCCCGACCTCGATCCACAGACACTCATCGCAGCGGTCAGCCGTGCCGGCTACGCCGCCAGCCTGGCGCCTGCCCCTGCTGAAACCCGCAGGCGCCAGGCCGACCACGAACGCTGGGCGGTGCTGCTGGCCCTGGCACTGGCGTTGCCGCTAGTCCTGCCGATGCTGCTCGCACCATTGGGTGTGCACGCCATGCTGCCGGCCTGGCTGCAGTTCGCCCTGGCCACACCGGTGCAATTCATCCTCGGCGCCCGTTTTTATGTCGCCGCCTGGAAAGCCCTGCGGGCCGGGGCGGGCAACATGGACCTGCTGGTCGCCCTGGGCACCAGCGCCGGTTACGGCCTGAGCGTCTACACCTGGCTCAGCGCTGCACCGGGCACCACCGCGCACCTGTACTTTGAAGCCTCGTCCATGGTCATCGCCCTCGTGCTGCTGGGCAAACACCTCGAAAGCCGCGCCAAGCGCCAGACCGCCAGCGCCCTGCGCGGTCTGGAAGCGCTGCGCCCGGAACGGGCCTGGCAAGTGATCGATGGCCAGGAGCACGACGTGGCGATCAACGCGCTGCGCATCGATGACGTGGTACTGGTGCGCCCAGGCGAGCGCTTTCCGGTGGACGGCCTGATCATCGAGGGCCAGAGCCATGCCGACGAAGCGCTGATCAGTGGCGAAAGCCTGCCGGTGCCCAAGCACCCGGGCGACACGGTGGTCGGCGGCGCCATCAACGGCGAAGGCCGGCTGCTGGTACGGGCGACGGCCCTGGGCGCCGAAACCGTGCTGGCGCGCATCATTCGCCTGGTCGAAGACGCCCAGGCCGGCAAGGCGCCGATCCAGCGTCTGGTCGACAAGGTCAGCCAGGTGTTCGTACCGGCGGTGCTGGTCATCGCCCTGCTGACCCTGGGCGGCTGGCTGTATGTCGGCGCAGGCCTGGAAGTTGCGCTGCTCAATGCCGTTGCCGTGCTGGTGATCGCCTGCCCGTGCGCCCTGGGCCTGGCCACGCCGGCGGCGATCATGGCCGGCACCGGCGTGGCCGCCCGCCACGGCATTCTGATCAAGGACGCCGAAGCCCTGGAGCGCGCGCATCAGATCGACGTGGTGGTGTTCGACAAGACCGGCACGCTGACCGCCGGCACCCCGCGCATCACCAACATGGGCGCGGCCCGGGTCAACGAAGAACAATTGCTGCAATGGGCCGGCACCTTGCAGCGCGGCAGCGAACACCCGCTGGCCAAGGCCGTGCTGGAGGTGTGCGCGCAATGGCAGTTGCCGCTGGCGATGCCTGAACACAGCCAGGCCTTGCCGGGTCGCGGCATCGCCGCCACTGTGCAAGGCCGGCAACTGGCGCTGGGCAATCGCCGCCTGCTGGACGAAAACAACCTGCCGATGGGCGAACTGGCCGAGTCCGCCCAGACCTGGGAGGCCGAAGGCCGCACGGTGTCCTGGCTGGTGGAGCTGGCGCCGGAACCGGGCGTCATCGGCCTGTTTGCCTTTGGCGACACCGTCAAGCCCGGCGCCGGGCAGGCGGTGCAGCAACTGATCAAGCGCGGCATCGTGCCTCATCTGCTGACCGGCGATAACCAGGGCAGCGCCCGGACCGTGGCCAAGGCGCTGGGCATCTTCGAGGTGCACGCGCAGGTGTTGCCGGCCGACAAGGCCGCGATTGTCAGCGCCCTCAAGCGTGACCGGGTGGTGGCGATGGTCGGCGACGGCCTCAACGACGCGCCGGCCCTGGCCGCCGCCGATGTCGGCATCGCCATGGGCGGCGGCACCGATGTGGCCATGCAGGCGGCCGGCATCACCCTGATGCGCGGCGACCCGCGCCTGGTGCCGGCGGCGCTGGAAATCAGCCGCAAGACTTACGCCAAGATCCGTCAGAACCTGTTCTGGGCCTTCGTCTATAACCTGATCGGTTTGCCCCTGGCCGCCCTGGGCTACCTCAACCCGGTGCTGGCTGGTGCGGCCATGGCCTTGTCGAGCGTCAGCGTGGTGGGCAATGCCTTGCTGCTCAAGGCCTGGAAACCAAAAACCCCGGTGGATGAACCATGAATATCGGTCAAGCGGCACACCGCACCGGCCTGAGCGCCAAGATGATCCGCTACTACGAATCCATCGGCCTGCTGCAACCGGCCGAGCGCAGCGACAGCGGCTATCGCCGCTACAGCACGCACGACCTGCACGCCCTGAGCTTTATCAAGCGTTCGCGGGACCTGGGGTTTTCACTGGAGGAAGCCGGCAGGCTGCTGACCCTGTGGCAGGATCGCGAACGCGCCAGCGCCGACGTCAAGACCCTGGCCTTGCGTCACGTGGAAGAACTGGAAAGAAAGATCGCCGAAATGGCCAGCCTGCGCGACACCCTGAACGACCTGATCGACCACTGCCAGGGCAACGACCGCCCCGACTGTCCGATCCTCAAGGACCTGGCGTCGGGCGGTTGCAACAACACCTCGGCATGAACACGGCCGGACGGCGCTGCGCTTTAGCGATCATGTGGGAGGTAGCTCTGCTCGCGACTGGCCGTGACAGACGCCAGAAATGCGCCAGACCCACGACCGCTTTCGCCAGCTGCGCTGCCTCCCACAGGTGAGGTGCCAGGCAAGAGACCTTGGACGACATCCGTCCTGTGGGAGGCTGCTTGCCGGCGAAAGGGCCAGCAAGAACAACACACCTGCTGCGTCTGTCACATCGCCAGCGCCGGCAAGCCGCCTCCCACAGTCGGGTGCCAGGCCCGAATTCAGGGTCACATCAATCCTGCGGGAGGCTGCTCTGCTGCGGGCGGCGATCCGACGATGAGGACAGGACAGTCGACAGACAGGCAGCGCTTGTAAACCCGTCATTGCCAGACAGTGGCTGCCTCCCACAGGGCAGCGCTGCCTTGCATCACCGGTCCTACCGCATCCACGGTGGAATCGGCTCTTCGTTGCTCGGCTCGGCCGTCGTTTCGGCGGCCGCACGGGCGGCCTGGCGGCGGGCTTCGTCGCGCTGGGCGGCTTCGATCTCGCGCATCACGCCGTACACGTCTGCGCTTTCTTCGTCGTCCGGGAACTCGCCGGTCAACACGGTCTCGGGCGTCAGCGTAGCAGCCTCGTAATGCGACCACATCTCGCGGGCATAGCGGGTCTGCAACAGCTCCGGCGCAAAGCGGCCAAAATAGCTGGCCATGTTGCCGACATCGCGCTCCAGCATGCTGAACGCATGGTTGTTACCGGCCGCATCCACCGCCTGAGGCAGGTCGATGATCACCGGCCCGTCAGGCGCCAGCAGCACGTTGAACTCAGACAGGTCGCCATGCACCAGGCCGGCGCACAGCATCAGCACGATCTGCTTGATCAGAAAGGCGTGGTACTCGCGCGCCTGGTCGGGCTCAAGCTCGACATCGTTCAGGCGCGGCGCGGCATCGCCGTAGCCGTCGGTGATCATTTCCATCAACAGCACGCCATCGAGGAAGTCATACGGCGTCGGCACGCGCACACCGGCACTGGCCAGCTTGAACAGCGCCGCCACTTCAGCGTTCTGCCAGGCTTCTTCAGCCTCCTTGCGCCCGTACTTGGTGCCCTTGGCCATGGCGCGCGCCTGTCGGCTGTTACGCACCTTGCGCCCTTCCTGATACTCCGCCGCCTGGCGGAAACTTCGTTTGTTGGCCTCCTTATAGACTTTGGCACAGCGCAGTTCCTTGCCGCAGCGCACCACATATACAGCTGCCTCTTTACCGCTCATCAGCGGACGCAGCACCTCGTCGACCAGACCGTCTTCGATCAGGGGTTCAATGCGTTTTGGAGTTTTCATCGGCTTTCAGTGTGGGTCCTTTGCCTGATACGCGGTACCGCCGTTATACGGCAATCTTCTACAGGCGAGTAGAGGGAGCCGCAGCGGTGTTTGCCTGCTGATACAAATCAACGCCTGAAGCGGGGGTTGGAGTAGCAGCTTTCACGCCAGTTTCATTCCTGGCGAAACAACTCGCCGGGGGTGAATCCGAACAGGCGCTTGAACGCGGCAATAAATGCCGAGGTCGAGTCATAGCCGCTTTGCAGTGCGGCCTGGGTGACGCTGGCACCGTCGTGCAGGCACCCCAGCGAAGACAGCAACCGCGCGCGCTGACACCACCCACGAAAGCTCAGGCCTGTTTCACGCTGAAACAAACGCATCAGGGTTTTTTCCGATGTCCCCAGCCGTACCGCCCAGGACTGCAGGCTCACCGCGGCGGCCGGATCGCCGATCAACTCGTTACACAAGCCCAATAAGCGCCCATGCCGCGGCAACGGCAGGCTGAAACCGACTTCCGGCAAGGTCGCCAGTTGGTCCAGCAGCACGTGCACCAGGCGCGCCTCGGCGCTGTCGTGCTCAGGGTAGGTGGCTGGCAACTGGCAAAAGTGCTTGATCAGCTCACGCGCCAGCGGCGTGACCTCCAGCACTCGGCAGCGGGGGGCGGCCCATTCGCAGTCACGACTGCGCACATACAGGCTGCGCATTTCGGCCTGCATCGAGGTCAGCACCTGGTGCTCGAGCCCGGCCGGGATCCACACGCCCCACTGCGGCGGCGCAAAGAAACTGCCTTCGCTGGTGTGCACGCCCAGCACGCCACTGATGGCGTAGGAAAACTGTCCCCAGTCATGCCTGTGCGGCGCCGTCCAGGACCCCGCTTCCAGGCTTTCTGACCGCGCATACAGTGGCCGCGGCAGGTCCTCCAGCACCGGAATACTGCGCAGCCCGGCGCTTGAAGAGACAGCAGGTTGTCCGTTACTCGGCATGTAATGGCCTTATGTCGCAAGACGGCAGAAGTGCATCAGAGTAGCCTGCCGACATTCCCTTTTACAAAGATCCAAGGCCATGCAAGCACTCAAACACCTCAAGCGCGTCGCCACCGACTGGTTCCTGTGCGGCATGGTGCTGATGACCGTACTGGCTTATTTTTTCCCGCACTTCGGCGGCACCGGCGGCACCTTGCATGCCGAATACCTGATCAAGGGCGGCGTGTTCGTGGTGTTTTTCCTGCACGGTATCCACCTGTCCAGCGAGCAGATCGTCAAAGGACTCAAAAACTGGCGCCTGCACGTGATGATCCAGGCGTTCACTTTTTTGGTGTTCCCGCTGATCTGGCTGGCCTGCGACCGGCTGCTGGGCACGCACCTGCCGGCCATGCTGATGCTGGGTTTCCTGTACCTGTGCGCCCTGCCGTCGACCATTTCATCGTCGGTTGCGCTGACCGGCAGCGCCGGCGGCAACGTGCCGGCGGCGATCCTTAACGCCAGCCTGTCCAGTGTGCTGGGGATTTTCATCACGCCGTGGCTGATGAGCCTGGAAATGGGCACCGGCGCCGGCGGCATCGACTTGGGCGACACCTTGCTGGACCTGTGCAGCATCCTGTTGCTGCCGCTGATCCTCGGCCAGTTGCTGCGTCCGCTACTGGGCAAATTCTTTGCGCGCTACAAGAAAATCACCAACGTCATCGACAAGCTGGTGATCCTGCTGCTGGTGTACGCGGCCTTCTGCAATTCGATGCTGTCGGGGTTGTGGCAGCAACAGGGCAACGGTGTGATCGTGGCGGCCATCGTCGGCAGTGCGCTGTTGCTGGCGGTGATCCTGCTGCTGACCACCGCGACCGCACGGCTGCTCAGGTTCGGCCATGCCGACAAGGTCGCAGCGGTGTTCTGCGCGACCAAGAAATCCCTGGCGGCCGGCGCGCCGATGGCGGCGATCATCTTCAACGGGCACCCGGCCATGGGCCTGATCCTGCTGCCGATCATGATCTACCACCCGCTGCAATTGATCGTCTGCTCGGTGATTGCCGAGAACTACGCCAGCCGCCACAGACGCAGCCTGTCCGAGGCCGCACTGCAAGACGCGCGCGCGGCCTGAGGGACGCCCTCGGCAAGGGCAATATGCGATCACGCAGCGATCAACCATCCTGTAGGCGCGACCAACGGTCGCGCCTACAGGATGGTTCTTATGCAGGTCATACGCTGTGCCTGACAAGCGCGCCTACATCAACCCCTCGTCATCAAGCATGACCCGCGCATAGAACACGATCGCCACTGTGGGGATCAGCGCCGAATACCCCGGTCGCAGCGCGCTGCCCAGCCGCGTCACCAGGCCCTGCACCGGCACCTGGCGTACGGCACCCAGCCAGCCCTTGAGCGCACCGCGCGTCCCGCTGGCCACCAGCGCCTTGCCCGGCGCGGTCGAAACGTCGGCCGCCTTGAACGACGCCGCCAGGGTCAGCCGTTCGGCAAGAGCCTCGACGTGCCGGGCATACACGGCCCACGGCATGGCCCTGACATGGGCCTGCGGTGCCTGGATCAAGGCCTGCACCAGCGGATGATCGTCGGCAAAGGCATGGCGAAAGAAACTGCGCAGCAGCAATACCTCGACCTCCACCACCGTGGCGCACTGATGCAGCGCCTCGCCCAGGCCATACTGGCGGGCAAGCATGCCCAGCACCCGGGTATAGGAAACGCCATGCCGGCGAGCAGCATTGAGCAGAAAATGCCCGCCCACCCATTGAAACTCACGCACGAAGGCGTAGGCCCGGTCAGCCTCGCCATCCTTCAGGCGGGTCCAGCGGCTGCGCCGCAAATGCCGGATCGCCTCGTCCAGCACATGCGTCGGCGAGCGTTGCAGCACACTGTGCAGGTAGGCGTCCTGCCGCACCGGGTCCAGGTCGTCCTCGCGCAGCAACGCCTGGCCTGCCACCGGCTCGCCAAAGCCACTGAACGCGCACGCCACCAGCACTTCACGCAAGCGTTTCCAGTAATGGTTATGGCCAAACCCGGGCATCTGCACGTTATCGAAATGCTCGACCGCCATGCGTCCCAGGCTGCGTTCGCCCAGGTTGAGCAGCAGGATCTGATCGTCGCGCGACCAGGCGTTGATCAGGCGCCCGGTAATGCCCGGACGCAATTGCGCCGCCTCGGCCGCCTCGATGCGCACCGCCGCGCCCATCAGCAACACATCGCCAATGGTCAGTGAGGTATCGGGCGCATCGCGCTGCTGCCTGAGCACGCTGATCAACAACCGCCCGCCCAGCGAATGGCCGATCAGGTTGACCTGGCGAATGTGCGGATGATGCTCGGCCAGGTAGCTTGCCAGTTGCGTCAGCAAGACTTTGCCCATGGCCTCGGCCTTGGCGCGGATACGTGCAAAATGCAGGGCGCGGTCACCGGCCAGTGCGGCCGCCGCCGCCAGCGGATGCACGCGGGCGGCGGCCATCAACAGCCCGCGAGAGCGGTTGTCCAGTTGCGCAAAATGGCTCGATGGCCAGAAGGCCAGCACATTGACGCTCTGGCGCAGTTCGCCGGGAATGCTGTTGGCCAGCAGGCGCCGGTCATCCAGGTCGTGGCCAGCCGAATAGCCATGAATGAAGATGTTGGCGACGCTGCCGGTGGCCTTGGGCAGCGTCAGAAACTTGAAGTGATTGTCCACAGGCCTCACGCGTCTGGCGGCACCGCCGCGTTCAATTCCTGAAAATGAAACGCTTGGCGATGCGTTTGATCAAGCGCAGGCACAGCATCACGCCGGCCAGGGCAATCACTGCCTTGGCCACCAGCATGAACCAGCCTTCGATCTCAGGACTGAGCAAACCTATCAGCCACCCCATGCCGGCAATCAGCAGGCCGATCAGCAACAGGCCGATGTGCGGCTGCAGCCAGCGGGTTCTGGCGCCCTTGTCGAACAGGTACAGCGCAATGCCCACCAGGGTGAGAAAAACCAGTACCGCAATGATGAGTCCCATGGATGACCTGCCGAACGAGCCAATCGGTGCGCGCTGTACTGCCGCAGCGCGTCGATTATGCCCACCGCCCTGACTGATTGCTATCACGCAGGACCTGCGGTCAGCGCTCCAGGATCGCCGTCACGCCCTGCCCGCCGGCTGCACAGATCGAAATCAGGCCACGTCCTGAACCGGCCACCTCCAGCAGTTTGGCCAGGTTGGCGACGATGCGCCCGCCGGTGGCGGCGAATGGATGCCCGGCGGCCAGCGAACTGCCCTTCACGTTCAAGCGTTCGAGATCGATGCTGCCCAGCGGTGCGTCCAGGCCCAGGCGGGTACGGCAATACGCGGGGTCTTGCCAGGCCTTGAGGGTGCACAACACCTGGGCGGCGAAAGCCTCGTGAATTTCGTAGTAATCGAAATCCTGCAGGCTCAGGCCATTGCGCGCCAGCAAGCGCGGTACGGCATACACCGGCGCCATCAGCAGCCCCTCCTCGCCGCGCACGAAATCCACCGCCGCCGCCTCGCCGTCACGCCAGTAGGCAAGGATCGGCAGGCCGCGCGCCCGGGCCCAGTCTTCGCTGGCCAGCAGCACCAGGGAGGCGCCGTCGGTCAGCGGCGTCGAATTGCCGGCGGTCAACGTGCCCTTGGCGCTGCGCTCGAACGCCGGTTTGAGGCCCGACAATTTGTCCAGGGTCAGGTCGGCGCGCAGGTTGTTATCGCGGGTCAGGCCGCGAAACGGTGTGAGCAGGTCGTCGTGCCAGCCTTCGGCATAGGCCGCCGCCATCTTCAGATGACTGTCCAGCGCCAGGCGGTCCTGGTCTTGGCGTTCGATGCCCCAGGTCTGCGCCATCAGCTCGCAGTGCTGGCCCATCGACAGCCCGGTGCGCGGCTCGCCATTGCGGGGCAGCTCGGGCTTGAGGTGCTGCGGGCGCACCTGCAACAGGGCCTTGAGCTTGTCACTCGTCGATTTGCTGCGATTAACCTGTAGCAGGATGTTACGCAGGTCTTCATTGACGCCAATGGGTGCATCGGAAGTGGTGTCGACCCCGCCGGCAATGCCGCACTCGATCTGCCCCAGGGCGATCTTGTTGGCCACCAGCAAGGCGGCCTCCAGCCCGGTGCCACAGGCCTGTTGCAGGTCATAGGCTGGGGTTTGCGCCGACAGGCGTGAGCCCAGCACACATTCGCGGGTCAGGTTGAAATCGCGCGAATGCTTGAGCACCGCGCCGGCCACCACCTCACCCAGGCGCTGGCCGTGCAGGTTGTAGCGCTCGATCAGCCCTTCCAGCGCGGCGGTGAGCATGGCCTGGTTGCTGGCAGTCGCGTAGGCGCCATTAGAGCGGGCAAAAGGGATGCGATTGCCGCCGACAATGGCGACACGACGTGGCTGATTCATGGAAAAACTCCCTTTTCTCAAGGATCGGACAGGCTTTAGGAGCGAATCTGAGGCGAATGTGCACTGGACGAACAGCATCGACCAGGCACGAACAAATGTCGTCCCTCTGTGGTCCACTGCTTTGAACCCCGACCCAAGGAGAGTGTTCCATGTCGTCCGACCGTTATATCAATTTCGCCAACTCCGACATGGGACGGCGATTGGTGAAAGCCGTGGGTCTACCCACCCCGACGCGTCTGGAACGCTGGCAGGCAGGACGCCTACGCCCCATCGAAGGCCCCTTGCTGATCAGCCCGGGCCCGCTGGCCGATCAGGTCCGGCTGTGTGCCCAGCGCCTGACCGATGCGGTCTACAGCCTGGGCAGCGAAGTGCCCGGTGCCACCGCCTGGGTCGCCGAACAAAGCCCGCGCCTCAAGGCCGTGGTGTTCGACGCCAGCGCCCTGCAGCGCACCGAGCAGCTGGTGCAACTGCGCGACTTCTTCAAGCCGTTGCTGCGCAACCTGGAACGCAGTGCGCGCATCGTCATTCTCGGCCGGGCACCGCAGACCCTGGACGACCCGCTGGCGGCCAGCACCCAGCAAGCCATCGAAGGCTTCAGCCGCTCGCTGGCCAAGGAAGTGCGCGACGGCGCCACTGTGCAGCTGCTTCGCGTTGAAGCCGCAGCCGAAGGCCAGCTTGAAGGCGCCCTGCGCTTTTTCCTGTCGCCCAAGAGCGCGTTCATTTCCGGCCAGGTGCTGCACCTGAGCGCCTGCGACAGCCAGGTCCAGGACTGGAGCCGCCCGCTGGCCGGACGCCGGGCGCTGGTCACCGGCAGTGCCCGGGGCATCGGCGCGGCCATTGCCGAAACCCTGGCCCGTGATGGCGCCAAGGTGGTGCTGCTTGATGTGCCGCAGGCCCGCGCCGACCTCGAAGCCCTGGCCTCGCGCCTGGGCGGCCAGGCACTGGCGCTGGACATCACCGCTGAAGATGCCGCTGCCCAACTGATCGAACAGTTGCCCGACGGCGTGGACATCCTGGTGCACAACGCCGGCATCACCCGCGACAAGACCCTGGTTAACATGACCCCGGACCTGTGGGATTCGGTGCTGGACATCAACCTCGATGCACCGCAGAAACTTACCCAGGCGCTGCTCGACAGCGGCACCCTGCGCGACGGCAGCCGCATCGTGCTCATGGCCTCGATCAGCGGCCTGGCCGGCAATCGCGGGCAGACCAACTACACCACCAGCAAGGCCGGGCTGATCGGCTATGCCCGGGCCATGGCACCGGCGCTTAAAACCCGAGACATCAGCATCAATGCCGTGGCGCCGGGCTTCATCGAAACCCGCATGACCGAGCACATGCCGTTTGCCCTGCGCGAAGCCGGACGGCGCATGAGCTCGCTGGGCCAGGGCGGCCTGCCCCAGGACGTGGCCGAAGCGGTGGCCTGGCTGGGCCAGCCGGGCAGCGGCGCCGTCAGCGGCCAGGTGCTGCGCGTCTGCGGACAAAGTGTCATCGGGGCCTGAGGCCGCCAATCCGTTCAAGGAGAATCTGCAAGATGACTGCTCATTGGCGCTATCTGGAAAGCTTGCAACCGCTGCCCAACCTGTTTCTCCAGGCCGCACTGCGGCGCAAGGTCAATGGCACCCGACTGCCGGAACTGGGCCTGCGCAGTTGGCTGGACGTCGATGCCCAAAAGCTGGCCGATTATCGCCGTGTGTGCGGCTTTGCCGACAGCAGCCTGCTGCCGCCGACCTACCCGCACGTGCTGGCCTTCCCGCTGCAGATGCAACTGATGACTTCGGCGGACTTTCCCTTCCCGCTGCTGGGCCTGGTGCACCTGGCCAATCGCATCAGCATCCACAGACCGCTGGGCGGGGTCAGCAAGGTCTATGTCAGCGTGCAGGCCGTCGAGCTGCAACCCCATGCCAAGGGCGCAACTTTCAGCCTGGTCACCCAGGTCGACGATGGCATGGGCCTGCTCTGGGAAGAACACAGCACCTTCCTGTGCAAAAACGTGAAAATCGACGGCCCGCTTGGCGGCGACTTCGAGCCGTCGCCCTTGCCACTGACCGAGGTCACGCGCTGGGACACCCCGGCCGCCATCGGCCGGCAATACGCCAAGGTGTCGGGTGACTACAACCCGATCCACCTCAGCGCGCCCAGTGCCAAGCTATTCGGCTTCCCGACCGCGATTGCCCACGGCATGTGGCTCAAAGCCCGCGTCCTGGCGGCGCTGGATGACCACTTGCCGGCCTCGAACGTCGAGATCGCCGTGCAGTTTCACAAACCGGTGCGCCTGCCCGGCCACGTGACCCTGTCGGCCAGCACCGCCGGCTCCCACGGCCAGTTCCGCGTCGACGGCCAGCAGGCCGGCATTGAGCACCTGAGCGGCGAATGGAAGCCGATCGACGGGTAATTCCACCGCGCAGGAGTGACCGCCCCTGCGCGCCAGCAAAGGTACTTGCCTGTAGAGCCATTGCCCCTGAAGCTATGCCGCCTCAGGAGACCATTGATGAACCTCGAAGAACTGACCACCCGCCTGCACCGCATTCGCGATACCAACGACTGGAAACAGTTTCACAGCCCCAAGAACCTGGCCATGGCCGCCAGTGTGGAAATGGCCGAACTGGTGGAGATTTTCCAGTGGCTCAGCGAAGACCAGTCGCGCCAGCTGTCCCCGGAAAAGCTCGCGCATGCCGGCCAGGAAGTGGGCGATATCGTCCTGTACCTGTTGCTGCTGTGCAGTGAACTGGGCCTGGACATGAACGAAGTGGTGCGCAGCAAGCTGGCCGACAGCGAACGCAGGTTTGCCAGATGAGCGACGTTCAAGCGCCCGGCAGCGACCGGCACTTCGACCAGCTCGCCACCCGCTTTGCCGAAAAGATCTATGGCGGTGCCAAGGGCGCGATCCGCCTGGCCGTGCTGCAGGCCGACCTGATCGAAGCCTTGCCCGAACGCCCCTTGCGCGTGCTGGACATCGGCGCGGGCCTGGGCCACATGTCGCTGTGGCTGGCCGGCCTGGGCCATCAGGTCACGTTGGCCGAGCCGGCCGAGCCCATGCTCGAAGGCGCCCGGCAACGCTTTGCCGAAGCGGGTTACGATGCCACCTTCATCCAGGCGCCCTGGCAGGCCCTGCCCGGCCTGCTGCACGAGCCTTACGACCTGGTGCTGTGCCACGCCGTGCTGGAGTGGCTGGCCGAGCCCTACACCATCCTGCCGGTCCTGCACCAACTGACCGCTGCGCAAGGCTGGTTGTCGCTGGCCTTTTACAACCGTGATGCGCTGGTCTATCGCAATCTGCTCAAGGGGCATTTTCGCAAGCTGCGCGGCGACAGCCTGGCCGGCGAAAAGCAGAGCCTGACGCCACAAGAACCCCTGGACCCGCGGGAAATGGCAACGCAACTTGGCGCACAGTGGCAGGTCGAAACCCAGAGTGGCGTGCGTGTGTTCCACGATTACATGCCCGTCGATTTCCAGAAGCGCGCCGAACTCGAGCAACTGCTGGAAATGGAACTGGCCCACCGCCGCCATCCGGCCTTTGCCGGCCTGGGCCGCTACCTGCACTGGATCTGCCGACCGGTGTGAACCACCACGGAGACTGTCATGAACCCTCGACTCGCCATGCTTGCCATCGCGCTGGGGATCACTGCCTGTCAGAGCGATAACCCGTACCGCGCGGTTTCAAGCCCCCTGCCGCCGGCACCGCCCCAGGCCGCCCAAGCGGTGGACATGAGCGCCTACCCGGCGCCACCGCGCGATTATGCCCGCTACCGCAGCTGGCGCTGGCAGGACAACCGCGGCCCCAATGGCTCGGCGTGGGTGGACCCTGCGCTGATCGCCGAAGCGGTCAGTAACGGGCTCGACCAGCGCGGCCTGCGCCCGGCGCGCACGGCCGCCGCCGACCTGTACGTCAGCGCCGACAGCCGCCTCGAAACCCGCCTGCGCCAAGTGCGTGACGACTACCGCGACCCGTACTACGGGGGCGGTCTGGGCTATGGCGGTTACCGACACGGCTATGGCGGCTACGCCACAGTACCGGTCACGCGCACGTATCAAGAGCAAGTGCTGGTGGTGAGCATCCGGATGTTCGATGCCCGGACCGGCCAGCCGGTCTGGAGTGCCAGCGCCGAAGCGCCCAGCGGCACCGACCAGGCCGCCCGCAGCCAGGCGCTGCGCCAAGCTGTGCAACAGGCCCTGACGGCGTATCCTCCGTCCTGACCCCTTGGAGAAACGGCCATGTACCTTCGCCTTGCCCTGCTGTCCTTTACCCTGCTGCTGGGCGCCTGCCAAAGCAGCCAGGTCAACCGCGACTTCGACGCCCGCCGCGACTTTGCCGGCTATCGCCACTGGAGCTGGCAAGAGCCGGCGGTGCAGTACCAGCCCGCCGACCCGCGGCTCAAGAGCGACCTGACCGAGCAGCGCGTGCGCGATGCGATCAACCAGCAGCTCGACCAGCGTGGCCTGCGCCAGGCCGCAGCCGGTGCAGCGGCCGACCTGAAGGTCCAGGCCTGGCTGATCGTCGAAGACCGTCAGCAACTGGTCAGCACCCACTATGGCAGCGCCTGGGGACCGTGGGGCGGTTACGGGTATTGGGGCGGGCCGATGGCCACTGAAACACGCAGCGTCGACTACAAGGTGACCACCCTGCAAATTGACCTGTACGACGGCAAGGACGGCAAACTGGTGTGGCGCGGCAGCACCGAACGGATCCTGGACCAGAACCCGGCCAATCCCGCCGCACGAGATACGGCCATGCGCAACACCGTGGCAAAGATTCTGGAACAGTACCCGCCACGCTGATCACGCGCCGGCCCAGGCCGGTGTCGCGCCCCTCGATAAAGGCTCGGCACCCCACTGCAGGCGCGACCACCGGTCGCGAATACCGCTTGCCAGTCAACGACCATCCATCCACTTGACTGGCCCATCGCCAGCGCCGGCCCGCGGCCTTTACTACACTGCATGACGCATGGGTGAGTCAAAGGAGTGCCGCATGTCTGCCCTGAGTCGTAGTCGTATGCCGCCTGCCAGGCAGCGGGGCGCAATCGGTCTGATGGCGGCACTGACCCTGGGGCTGGCCATGCTGTTCATGGTGATCGTGGTCGACAGCGGCCGGCTGTACCTGGAAAAGCGCTCGCTGCAACGGGTGGCCGACATGTCGGCGCTGGAGACGGCGACCCTCAAGGGCAACTGCACGGCCAGCAACCGCGCGGCGCAGTTCGCCCGCCAGAGCGCGATTCGCAACGGTTTTACCCCTGAGGCCGAGGGACGTGCCATCGCCGTTGCCTGCGGCACCCTGGCCATCGGTGCCATCGACGGTCGACGCACCTTCGTCAGCAACGCGACCAGCACCCAGGCTGTGCAAGTAGTGGTCTCGCGCCCTGTCCAGCACAGCATGGCCGCGATCATCGGGGCCGTGCTCAGCAGCGAGCCACGCTCGAGCACCTTCATCCTCAGCGCCACGGCCGTGGCCGCCGCGGCGCCACCGCTGGCACAACTGAGCATCCGCAGCGTGGCGGCGGACATCACCAGCGCCCAGTCACCGCTGCTGAACCTGCTGTTCAGCAACCTGCTGGGCGGCAAGCTGGAGTTGGGCGTGGCCAGTTGGGACGGCCTGCTCAATACCCGGCTCAACCTGCTCGACTACCTCGACCGGCTCAAGCTCGACCTCAACCTCACCGCCATGGATTACAACCAGGTGTTGGCCGCCAACGTCACGGTCAGTCAGTTGATCCAGAGCGTGATCAACCTGCTGCAGGCCAACAGCACCAGCACAACCGCCGTCACCGTCCAGGGGCTCAAGACCTTGCAGGCTGCCGTCGGCACCGCGACCCTCACCCTGGGCGACCTGATCAAGGTCCAGGGCGGTACCGACATCGCCGGGCTGACCACCCAGCTGCGCCTGGTCGACCTGCTCCAGACCCTGGCACAGGTGGCAAACAAGAAAAACGGTATCACCGCGTCGACCCAGATCAACCTGGCGCCGCTGGCGCTGATCACCACGCGCATCCAGGTCATCGAGCCGCCACAGCTGTCAGCGATTGGCGACCCCGGCAAGGTCAACCCGAGCCTGCCGGTGGCCAACGACCCGAACCGTATCTACGTGCGCACCGCGCAGACCCGGGCGCTGGTGTCGATCAATTTGCCGGCGCTGGATGTGCTCAACCAGCCACCGCTGTCGGCCGTGACCGGCCTGGTGGGCAGCCTGACGCCGATCCTCAACAGCGCCCTGAGCCTGGACATCAAGGGTTTGCTCGGAGGCGTGGGCTGCCTGCTCGGGGCCAAATGCATGTTCACCGACTTCAAGTTCATGACCTCGGGCGCCAGTACCGCAGGGCCGCGCATCGACCTCAGCCTGGCCCTGGCTGCTGCCGAAAGCTATGTGACCGGCTACACCTGCACCAGCAACACCAACAAGTCGTTGAACGTGCGGACCACGGCCACGCTGCTCAATGCCCGTCTGGGACTGATCGACAGCGCAGCGGCCTTTCCGGCCAGCACCGACCCACTGGCCGTGGTCGCCCAGCCGCTGCCGATCATCGACATCGGTACCCAGACCTGCACACAGTTGCTCGGTCTGCTGGGCAGTTGTACAGCCCGTGTACCTTTCGGCGGCGGCGGCGTGGGGCTCAGTTTCAATCCACTGAACAATGCCATTGTCGGCAGCGCCGCCAGCGTCGACAGCACCTTCACGCGTCACTCGACCAGCCTGCCCGACACATTGCCGGAGATCGGCAGCCCGCCTTACTACCTCGGCAGCGCGGCCACTGTCTTGCCCAGCACCGTACTCGACAGCCTTGTCTCCAGCGTCAAGGTGCAAGTCTATAAACCCCTGGCCAACAACGCGCTGGGCAATGTGATCACCGGCACCAGGACCCTGCTCAATACTCTGCTGGGGCTGGTGAATACCGAAATCATCGACAAGACGCTCAAGCCGCTGTTGACGGCCCTGATCGACCCGTTGTTGAACGGCCTGGGCCTGACCCTGAACCCGACCGACGTCGGCGCCAACCTCAGTTGCAATATCGGCCAGGCCACGCTGGTGATATAGGCGCTATCACGCAGGAAAACAGGAGCATCTGCTGCGCCTGTACCATAGCCATAGCCATCGCCGGCAAGCCGCCTCCCACAGTCCGGTGTCAGGCCCGATATTCAGGACGACATCCATCCGGTGGGAGGCGGCTTGCCGGCGATGAGGCCAGCAAGGCCAACACACCTGCTGCGTCTGTCACCCAGCCATCGCCAGCAGTTGCTTGTGTCGGGACACGATTTCCAGGACGTGCGCCAATCCTGTGGGAGCGACCAGCGGTCACGAAAGGGCAGTAAATTCAACCTCTTCAGGGCCTGACAGCCTGCATTCGCGACCGTTGGTCGCTCCTACGGGGCAATGCCAGGCGTCCCGACCTGCTCACCAATCCGGTGTCAGGCACAAGACCCTGGGCGACATCCATCCAGTGGGAGGCTGCTCTGCAGCGGGGGGCGATCTGCTTCAGCCGGGAGTCAGGCGCCGCCGGTCTCTACAGCAGCGGCAAGGTAATCCTGAACTGCGCGCCCTCCCCGACATTGCTGACGCTCAACCGGCCGTTCATCTGCTCGATGATGCCGTAGCTGACCGACAACCCCAGCCCGGTGCCGACGCCCACCGGCTTGGTGGTAAAGAACGGCTCGAAGATGCGCTCCATCAGCCGCGGGTCGATACCGCCACCGTTGTCCTGCACGGTGATCACCACCTGATCGGGCTCTGGCTGCACCTGCACCTCGATCATCGGCGCCAGCTCAGGCCGGGTTTCCTTGCGCGAGAGCATGGCATCACGGGCGTTGACCATCAGGTTGATCAGCACCTGCTCCAGCTGGTCGCCATGCCCGCGCACCTGCAGCGGCATCCCGCGCTCGCTGGCCTGCATCTGCACGCCCTTGCCCTTCATGCCTTCGCTGAGCATCGCCAGCGTGCCTTCGAGTGCATCGAAGGGGTCGAACACCTGCTCCTGGACTTCCGAGCGCCGGCCGAACACGCGCATATGGTCCACCACCTTGGCGGCGCGCTGCACCTGGCTGTCGATCCGGTTGAGCTTTTCAGTGATGTACTCGACATCGAGGTTGCCGCGTTCCAGGCGCTTGAGCACGTTGATCACGGCCATGCGCATCACGTTCAGCGGCTGGTTGATCTCATGGGCCAGGCCGGTGGCCATTTCGCCCAGCGTGGCCATCTTCGCGCTCTGGTTGAGCTGCATGCGCGAGCGACGCACATCGGTGTTGTCGCGCCCCACGGCCTGGACTTCGACCAGCCGGCCTTGCGGGTCGAACACGCCGCGATCGGCCCACACCCACCAGGCATGTTCACGGCCCGGCAGCTCAAGGCACACCTCGGCGGTGCTCAACGGCGACTCGGGTGTCAGGCGGGCGATGCGCTGCATGAAGTCTTCACGCTGCTCGGGGCTGAACCAGTCGCCCAGGTTGATGCCGGGCAATTGCTGCGGGTCGCATTCCAGGTAGGTCGCCAGCGGCCGGTTGCCAAAGATCAGGGCCAGGTCCGGGGTGTAGCGGCAGATCATCGCCGGCGAGTCTTCGACCAGGATGCGGTAGCGCTCTTCGCTTTCACGCACCCGCTCGGCGGCCAGGGTCGCATCGGTGACATCCAGCCACAGGCCCACCGCCTCCACCGGCATGCCCAGGTCGTCACGCAGCAGCCGCGCTTCGTCCAGCAGCCAGTGGTAACGGCCGTGCTTGTCGCGCAAGCGATAACGCCGGCTGACCAGGCCTTCGCGCAGCAATTGGCGGTTGCGCTCGAACCAGATGTCATGGTCTTCGGGGTGAATGTAATCGGCCAGTTGCCCGTCGATGCAATCGGCCAGGGTCCAGCCCAGCAGCGGGGTCAGGCTGTCGCTGAAAAAGGTCGGTTCCAGGTTGCCCTGGTCATAGCGTTGCACGTAGATCACCGCCGGCGAACTGGCAATCAGGTTGTCCAGCCGGGCATGGGCGGCGGCCGCTTCGGTCTCCTGGTTCTTGATGTCGCTGACATCGAGCATGAAGCCCAGCACCCGTTGCACCTGGCCGCTGATCAAGGCCTGGCCCTGGATACGCAGCCAGACGGTGTCCTGGCCGGGATCGGCCTGCGCCAGGCGCACGCACAGCAACATGGGCGTGCCCTTGTCGCGCAACTGCACCAGGCGGCTGGACAACTCCTGCCGGTCAGCGGGGTGGATCAGCGCCAGCCATTCGGGGCGCGACAGGCGTTCGACGCGGTCGCTCAGGCGCAGGCTGCGGGCCAGCTGCGGCGCCATCAGGATCTCGTCGCTGGCCGCCAGCAACTCCCACCAGCCAGTGCCCAGCAGGTCCTGCAACACCGCCAGGCGTTCGACATGGTGACGGTTGTGCTGCTCGGACAAGCGAAACAGCACCGGCCCCGCCAGCGCCGAGCACAGGTTCAGCCATTCACGCTCGCCCAGGTCCGGCGCCTGTCGGGCCGCCTCATAAAACCCGAACATCAGCCAGGCGCGGGCAATGCCGTCACGGCTGTGCGCCAACAGGAAACCGTCGGCATTGGCAAACATGCCTTGCAGCGGCGACAGCTCGGTGCCCCCGGAAAAATGCAGCGCGTGAGCCACATTGACATCCAGCCGGTCGAACTCGCAGCCCAGCCGCTGGCCGACCTGCCACAGCTGTGGCGCGGTGTGCGCGCTGTACTGGCTGTAGACCTGCCAGCCAATGCCGCTGGCCTCGGGCAGGGCCAGCGCGACACACGGCACGTGCCACATCTGCGCCAGTTCCTGCAACTGCTCGCTCACCACACTGACCAGCCGCTCGGCGCTGCACACCCGGATCTTCTCGGCCATCATCCCGGCAAAGCGCAGGCATTGCTGGCGGGTGCGTGCGGCACTGGCTTCCTCCATCAGGTCGCTGATGTCGAGCAGTTGCAACAACCAGTCCTTGCCATGGTGCTGCACCCAGCCGCGGGCATGCAGGGTGTGGCCATCGTTGCTGCGAAAATCCAGGTCGAGCATGTGCCCGACCCAATCTTGCGGCACGCCCTCGATCACCAGGGCGCTGTTGGGCAGCAGCAGGCTCATCAGGCGCTGTTTGACCACCGCCTGGCTGCTCAGCCCCAGGCGATTGAGCAACAGGGTGCTCAGGCTTTGCAGACGGCCCTCTTCGTCGAGTAACAGGTACAGGTCGGCACCGATCGCCTCGGGCTCCACACTCAGCGCAGTAGCGGGTGTGCTGGCCGGCGCTTCGGAGCGCCCCAGCCAACGACTTAAACGGCTCTTTTCAAGGGACAAGTTGAAGACTCGCTTGGGCAGACAGGACGGCAGGCAGCCTCGGCACTTCGCCGATGACCGGGAGGATCAGCAGCGGCAGCACCTGGGTCAGCTTGGAGGTGGGGTATTGGATGCTCACGGTCAACAGGCCGTTGACGAGGGTCACCTTGATGTCCTCGGGCGCGAAATTCAGCGACGCCGGCATCCAGGTCAGCTGGTTCTGTACCGTGGTCTTTGCCTGGGTGAGCACCAGAGCGTTATAGGTCACCGTGCCGATGCTCGGGCTCAGCGCCACGCTGCGGCGCACCGCCTCGCTGGTAGCCGCGTTGAACGACTGCACCATCAACAAGGGCAGGCTGTAACTGACCAAAGCATAAAAAAGGGCGAAAAAAATCACGAACACCGCGGCAAATTCGATGGCAGCGGCGCCTTTCTGGTGACGTGGTCCAGATAATCGGTTGGCACGCATGTCGACGTCTACCCTGACGGTGCTCCTGCAGTGAGCATAGGTTCTTTCAGAAAAACAGGACGTTTTTTACACAATGAAATTACTTTTCCTACTCATCTGGTTTGCCGTTTGTGCCGAACAGGATGCGCGCCATAAACAGATATCCAACGCCTTGACCCTTGGAGGGTTTATCGCCGCCCTGTCGTGGCTGGTGTACAGCGGCCAGACCTGGCTGGGCGCCGAGGCCGCCGAGGCGGGCCGGGCACTGTTGCTGGCCCTGGCCCTGACCTTGCCTGGCTATGCGCTGGGGCGCCTGGGCGCCGGCGACGTCAAGCTGCTGGCAGCCCTGGCCCTGGCCAGCGACAGCCTGTACCTGCTGGGAACCTTCATGGGCGCCGCCGTGGCCGCACTGCTCTGGCTGATGATCCGCCGCCTGCTGTTTCGGCACGCCGGCCAACGCCTGGCGCGGCGTTATGCAGCGATGAACCCGCAAACAACGGAAAAATTTCCTTTTTCGCCGTTGTTGTTTATAGGGCTCTTGTCAGCGGCGTTTTTTTCCCACTAATCAGAATCAGCCTTCACTCACATGTACAGAGTCGCCAAGTGCGTCTAGGTTTAGTGCATACCCGCCAGATTCGCCGCGCTCTGCCATGCAGATTAGCGGCGGCTGAGCGCAATCAGGGACAGGTCGCCAGGGAGTCACGCGTGGTCAAGTATTCGGCGGTAAAGGTTCTGGTGGTCGACGATCAGCCGTTGATTGTCGAAGAGCTCAGTGAGTTTCTCGAAGGCCATGGTTATCTCTGCGTGCCCTGCACCAACAGCCGCGAAGCCATCGAGCGGTTTCGCGATACGCCCGACATCGGGCTGGTCCTGTGCGACCTGGACATGCCCGGCATGAACGGCGTCGAGCTGGTCGAGGCCATGAAGCTGATCGGCGGCAAGCAACATCTGTTCGAGGCCATCCTGCTCACCGGCCGGGCCGAGAAAAAAGACGTGATCCGCGCCTTGCGCGCCGGTATCGCCGACTATTACCAGAAACCGGTCGACCTTGACGAACTGCTCGAAGGCCTGCAGCGCCAGGAGATCGCGCTGCAGGAGCGCCAGCGCAGCCTGAAACAACTGGGCCTGCTCAATGAAAAGCTGCAATACCTGGCCGCCTCTATCGACGACCTGTACCAGGACCTGGACAAGGCACGTGCCCATCGTGACCTGCCGCCGCCCGGCGATCAGGCACCTGACACCCGCGATGCCGAAGTTCCGGCGCTGTTCGCCGACCTGTCCCGCCGGCAGATGGACGTCGCCCGGCTGGTGGGCAAGGGCCAGACCAACTACCAGATCGCCTGCGAGCTGGGCATTACCGAAAACACCGTCAAGTTGTACGTCTCGCAAGTGCTGCGCCAGACCCACATGCACAACCGCACGCAACTGGCCCTGGCCTTGGGCAACAGCACCGTGCGTCGGCAGACGACGGCGCATTGAGGCAGGTGGCATCAGTAGCCGTACTGCAGATAGCCTTGCTCAGCCAGCGCGGCCAGCATCACGATACTCGCGACAGTCAGGACCAGGCTCGCCACCATCCACAGGGCATTGATCCAGGTGACTCGACGGTTACTCATGCCCTGCGGATCGCCGGACACACCATTGATCACGCGTTGCGCCCGAAGCATCAGGACCAGCATCGTGATCGTGAGCAGTACCGAGATCAGCCACAATGGTTCTGGGGTTATCGTTATAAAAGCAGAGGCCGTACACGACACGACCTGGATCACTATCAATCAAACGGCCAATAACCTGGGGCGCCACGCGCAGGACGTTTCAGCCTGCAACAGGCTCTTGTTCACGTTCATGAATAATGAATAAACAAAAAAGATTGAAAACAGGGCACGTAACCAGGGAATGACGGCGTCGCCGGATAGTTGCCGCCAGGCTTTCCATTGTCGGTAATACCAATACGTCCAATACAGCCCGCCGAGAGAGATCGACAACACTACAAACTTGGTACTGGATACAACGTAATAAGCCGCTTTGTTCGCCGGCCTTGTGGCCACTGCGGATGAAGGCGGCGCATAGGGATCATCTGACATGTTCATCACCTGAAAAACCTGGGGGGCATCGAGAAGCGGCACACTCTGCCGGGGGCCGCAACATAAGCGTCTATTTCGACACCGTCACTCCGTCAAGGCATGAACAGGCAGGTTTTGATCAATTACAGAGGCATCCTTCAGGCGCCGGTAAAAAGTCCTACATACAAGCTCGAATTAATTACCCGCAACAGGACTTTTGAATGAAACACCTTATGTTTCGCTGATACAGCGCTATCGTGCAGTCAATACAGACTGTAGGAGGGGCTCTGCCGGAATGCCGGACCACCACGATCGAGTGCGAAGCGCTGGCAAAATTGATGAAACGCCACACATGCAGGGTTGTGAGCACATTCACAATCCATGAAGTACCGCATAGTTACGACTGCTAACGCAGCCGGTTGTCGGTATGCCGCCCAGGCCGAGCGCGCGCCTACTTGCCCGACCCGACCTTGCCTTCCGCGCCCTGATCGTAAAACTCCGGAATCGGATGTTTGTAGTTGTCCAGCCAGCGTTGCAGGCTCTGTTCGCGCTCGGTGGGCGTGGCGGTCTGCACCGTCTTGCTGGCGGCCTCGCCGCGCACTTGCAGTTGCAGCCAGGCTTCGGTCTGGGTTCTGGGGGCCGGGGGCGACGCGGGCTCAATGGCCCAGGCGGTGCCACAGGCACCGAGCAGGCAGAACGCGGCAAGCACAACAGGGTTCATGGTGCGACTCCTTCACGGCCACTGCCAGGCGGGCCGAGGCCGACGCTCATCGGGGCCTCGCGATTCAAGGTGGCATTGCGCGGCACCGGGATCTTGCGCAGCACCGCAGGCTCCGGAATCTTGCCCTGCCTGATCAAGTGCTCGGCACGCTGCTGGGCCTCGCTGACCTGGCGCGGGGTCAGTCCGGTGCGGCTGGTCAGCTCGGCAGCGCGTTGCCAGTCGTCCTCGTAGATCAGCAGGGTGACCAGGTTCTGTGCCGGCAGCGTATCGCCGGGCTTGAGCTCCAGCGCGGTGAGGAACTGAAAGCGCGCCTGATCGACATTCATCAGGTTCAGGTAGGCCACGCCCAGGTCATTGCGCACCTTCTCATCGACAGGCGCCAGTTTCGCGGCGCGCTGCAGATGCTGCAGGGCCTGCAGGTAATCGCTGCGCGCCGCCGCCAGTTGGCCCAGGCCGTGTTCGCCTTCGGCTGCGCGGCAAGTGCCGAGCAGGCTGCTGTACAACGGCTCGGCCTCGCGGCTGCCCAACAGGCGCAGGATGCGCGCCTTGCGCAAGCGCACTTCACCGAGGTCAGGCGGCAGGCTTTCCAGATTGGCCAGGCTGGCATGCAGGCGGCCTTCGTCAGCCATGGTCTGGGCCATGTTGAGGGTGAACTCCTGGTCGGAGGTCAGTCGGGGGCATTGGCCCTGGCTGGCGGTGCCCGGCAGCCAGGACGCGCGATCGTCCGAGGCGCAGCCGCCCAGCAGCATGAGGGCACAGGTCATGATCATGGCTTTCATCGCAGGGTTGTCCTTGTGAGACGCCGGGCGCGGGGGCCTGGCACATGTAGAGATCCATGAGGCATGAAAAACCTGCGACTGCTGGCGCAGCCGATCGCCGGCAAGCCGCCTCCCACAGGTCCCTGTTTGATGCGCGACAGCGTGCCGCCTTGGCGCGGTGTCAGCAACACAGGGTGGGCTCCTACGCAGTAATGCCGATCAGTCAAGCCGGGGTTCACCCGATCTTGCGTCTGACACTCGATTGTGGGAGGCCGCTCTGCTGGCGATGAAGCCAGTAGAATCGGCACATCTGCTGCGTCTGCGCCACCGTATTGGCGAACAGAGCGCCCTCCCACACGTTCAGCATCCGACGAAATTCCCCCGCACTGACCGGCATTACGCCTACGATCGGGTGCCGCCATAGTGTTCATCACTTGCTCCCCAGTGCATGGCTCAGCGCAATGAAGCCGGGACCGGCCAGGACGATCAGCAGGGCCGGAAACAGAAACACCATCATCACCACCGACATCTTGGCCGACAGCTTGGAGATGTACTCCTGCAGGCGGGTCAGGCGCCGGTCGTCGATCAGTTGCTTGAGCGCCAGTAACGAGCGCAGTGCGCCGCCGCCCTGATGGATCAGTTGGTTGAGGATCACGCAGGTGTCGCTGAATTCGTCCACCGCCAGCAAGCGCGAGGTCTTGCGCAACTCTTCACCCAGCTCCAGCCCTGAGTCGACCCGCACCAGGATCAGGCGGATTTCCTCGGACAGGATCGGCAACAGCTGCCGCCCCTCGTTGCTCAGCACCCGCAACGCCTGCTCCACCGCCATGCCGGACTCGAACAGGATGCGCAGCAGCGGAATGAAGGTCGAAATCTCGACCACCACCTGTTTCTGCCGGTGCCGGGCGACCACCGCCAGGATGCGCTTGGGCAACAGATAGCCCAGGCCGACAGCAAACATTGGCGCCACGATCGGCTGGGCCACGTCCTTGTAGAACACGAACTGCACCAGCAGGGTCGACACCAGCAGCCCGACCGGCACACCGATCTGACAGGCCGCGAACAGCGAGCGCTTTCGCGCCCGGCGCCAGCCGACGCGGTTGAGCAGGTCGCGGGTTTCGCTGTCCATGCTGATCACCCGGTGCCCCAGGCGCGTGTCACCCAACAGGCGCAACCAGCTGCCGATACGGCTTTCGCGCACCGTCTGGCCCTTGAGCCGCTGGGCCACCAGGCGTTCGTTACGACGCTGGCCGGCGATGTTCGACAGCAGCAGCGCCAGGGCCATCAGGAACATCAGGACACTCACCAGCAGCAGGACCATGTCAGATACTCCGCATCATGCGCCACAGCGCCAGGCAGCCCATGGCCTGGAAGCCGAAGGCCGCCAACAGCAGGGTCTGGCCGCCCTCGTCGCGCCACATGTGCATCAGGTAGCCGGGGTTGGTCAGCATGAAGTAGCCGACCATCGCCAGCGGCAGCGAGGCCAGGACCACGGCGGTCATGCGCGTCTCGCCGGTCATGGCGCTCAGTTGCCGGGCCATCTGGTCGCGCTCACGGATCAGCGTGATCAGGCTTTCCATCAGTTCACTGGCATTGCCGCCATAGCGGTGGTTGACCCGCAGCCCCAGGGCGAACATATGAAACTCGTCGCGTTCATACAGCTCGGCAAAATCCTGGGCGGCATCGGGCAGGCTCACCCCCAGTTGCACGTTGCGCTCGATGCGCCCCATGCCGTCGCGCAACGGCTGGTCGGCGGCCTCGATGCCATGCAGCACGGCATCGGCCAGGGTGCGGCCGGACTTGAGGCTGCGCACGCTGTGGTCGAGCATCTGCGGCAACTGCTCGATCATGCGCCGGACCCGCTTGCGATAGCGCCACGACACGAACAGGCGCAAGGCCAGCGGCGCGCCGAGCAGGCCGGCGGCCAGCCCGGCCAGGCCGCCCAGCAGATACCCCAGCAGCATGGCCAGGCCCCACGCCAGCAACGCCAGCCCCAGCCGATCGGTCGGGCGCCCCAGCCCCGCCCGCAGAAAGGCGCGCTCCAGGCGCTGCAAGCCCGGCTTTTGCGGCGCCACCAGCACCCGCCCCTGGTTGAGCCGTTGCAGGATCCGCTCGCTGGCGCCACGGTTGAGGCTCAGGTAGAACAGATAGCACGCGATGCCCAGCAACAGGATAAAGACCAGGGCCAGCACCCAGACCACCTTCATGCCCGCCCTCCCCTCATCCGTACATCGGCCGCAGCTTGTCACCGGCGGCATGCAGGGCCTCGCGGTGAAAACCAAACCCGGTGCGCCGGTCCAGGCGAAACAGAGTATTGGTCACGTAAATGTCGTCACGCATGCCGACCACCTCCACCACTTCGCTGACGCAACGCCGGCCATCGGGCAGGCGGGTCAGCTGGATGATCACGTCCAGCGCCGCGCAGATCATCTGGCGCAGGGTTTTCTCGGCGATCTGCCGCCCGGTCAGCCCCACCAGCGTCTCCAGGCGCAGCAAGGCGTCCTGGGCATTGTTGGCGTGCACGGTGCTCATCGAGCCGTCGTGGCCGGTGTTCATGGCGGTCAGCACATCGAGTACTTCCACGCCACGAATCTCGCCGAGGATGATGCGGTCCGGGCGCATCCGCAGGGCATTGCGGATCAGGTCGCTGGAACGCACTTCGCCGTGGCCCTCGGCATTGGGTGGACGGGTTTCCAGGCGCACCACGTGCGGGTGGCTCAGTTGCAGCTCGGCGACATCCTCGATGGTCACCAGCCGCTGATGGCTGTCGATCAACTGGCTGAGCACGTTGAGCAGCGTGGTCTTGCCGGTGCCGGTGCCGCCGCTGATCAACACATTGCAGCGCTTGCCCACCGCCTCCTGGAAAAATTCGAAGATCGCCTGGTCGATGGTCTGGATCGCCACCAGGTCGGTGCTCTTGAGCATGTCCTTGCGAAACTTGCGGATAGACAGGCACGGGCCGTCCAGTGCAATCGGCGGAATGATCGCATTGACCCGGCTGCCATCGGGCAGGCGCGCATCGACCATTGGCGACGACTCGTCCAGGCGCCGGCCCATCGGCGCCAGAATGCGCTGCATGACCCGCTCGACATGGTGCGCGTCGATAAAGCGCAGGTCGGTGTGGTGCAGCACCCCGTCGCGCTCGACAAACACTTTGGAAGGCCCGTTGACCAGGATCTCGGTCACCGAACTGTCGCGCAGCAGCACTTCCAGCGGGCCGAAGCCGGTCAGCTCATCGACCAGCTCCTCGGCCAGGCGCTCCATCTCGTAGCGCGAGATGGCCAGGCGCAGGCGGGCGACATATTCGGCCACCTTGTCGATGACGAACTGTGCCAGCGCAGGGCGCGAGCCTTCGAGCAGGTTGCGGCCGTGCTCCTCGATGCCGTCAATGATGTAGCGGTGCAGCACCAGCTTGAGGCCCTGGGCATCGTCGGCGGCATGCTGGGCGCGCGAGGAGGCGCCAAAGGGTCTGTCGGGCATCAGCGATTTCTCCGCAGCCGGCTGAACCAGCCTTGAGTGGGTTTTTCCACGGTGCCGCTGTGGCGCACCAGGTGCGCGCCGAGCTGGCGCAGCCCGGCCGACAACGCTTCGCGTGGTGCCAGTTCGAACAGCGGCACGCCCTGGTTCTTGGCATTGAGGCGCAGCTCGGGATTGAGCGGCAGCACCGAGACCACCGGCAGGCCGAAGGTCTTGCCCACCGTCTCGGCATTGGGCGCCACTGCGCGCAGGTAGCGGTCGACCAGCAGCACGGCATTCGCAAGCTTCATGCCCTTGTCGCGCCACAGGTTGAGAATCGCCAGGTTGCGCCGGCATTCCAGCACGCTCTGGTCGGTGTACCAGATCAACTGGTCGCAATGGCTGACCAGCGTGCGCAACGCCTCGCTGTCCGGCTGGCCGACCAGGTTGATGATCACGTGTTCGAAATGCTGGCGCAGGGCGCTGAGCAGCATGTACAGCTCGGCGGCGCTGGAGTGCTCCAGATTATCGTCGCTCTCGGTGTAGGCCAGGATGCGCAGGCCGCTGGCGGCGGTGGTGAACGCACTGTCGATCAGCGTGGCATCCAGCCTGCGCAGGTGGCGCAAGGCATCGCCGAAACTGAAGGTCGACTCCAGGCCCAGCAGCGCCAGGCTGTCGCCGCGCGGCAGGCCCAGGTCCAGCAGCAAGGTGCGTGGCAGGGTCTTTTGCACCACCAGCGCCAGGTGGCTGGAAATCAATGCGCCGTCGCCGTCGCACTGCACGCCGAACAGCACCGACAAGCCACTCATGTTGGGGTTGGACGCCACCGCCGGCAGGCGCTTGCTCAGGCGCCGCACCAGCCCGGCCACTTCGCTGGAGCGCGAACCGTACGCAACAAAATCACGGGCGCCGGCGCGCATGGCGTTGAGCACCAACTGGTTGTCCATGCCATCGCCCAGGGCGACGATGGCCAGCATTGGCTTGGCCTCCAGCGCGCCTTCGATCAGCGCACTCTGGGTCATCAGGTGCTCACGGTCCAGGCCGATGAACACCACGCTGGCAAAGGTCACATCCACCAGCGCCAGCAGGTCATCCAGGCTGCCGGTGCCGGCGCTGACCACCTGGCCCAGCGAACCCAGCGCGCCCTGCAGCCATTCCAGGTCGGCGGCGTTACGGGTAATGGCCAGGAAGGTCTGGCTCAGGCTCTGGCTCATTGGGACAACCCGCTGCGACGGTCGAAGTCGCCGTTTTCGAGGAAATACATACGCAAGAAGCTCGGGTCGTAGTTGCGCAAGTCCTCGCCCGGCAGCGACGGCAGTTGCGCATCGCGGGCCAGCGGCTGGACCAGGTGCGGGGTGACCACCATCAGCAGTTCGCGCTCTTGACGGTTGATCTGTGAATTGCGAAAGAACGCGCCCAGGATCGGGATGTCGCCCAGCCCCGGAAACTTGCCGATCTGCGAGCTGTTGTTGGAGCTGATCAGGCCGCTGACCACGAAGCTTTCGCCATCGGCCAGGGAAATGCTGGTGTCGGTGCGCCGAACGTTCAGCGCCGGCACCGTGGTCCCGGCGATGGTAATGCCGGCGCTGAAGTCCAGCTCGCTGACCTCCGGCGCCACCTTGAGCAGGATGCGGTTGTGACTGACCACGGTGGGCGTCAGGGTCAGGCGCACGCCGTACTCCTTGTACTCGATGGAAATGCCGCTGCCTTCGGCATTGGGCACCGGCACCGGGAATTCGCCACCGGCCAGAAAACTTGCGCTCTGCCCGCTCATGGCCACCAGGCTGGGACGCGCCAGGGTGTAGGCGAAGCCGCTGTTCTCCATGGCGTTGATCATGCCCAGCACCTTGCTGCTGCCGCCTCCCCAGACGATGTTGAACAGGTCGTTGTTCAGCGGCACCACCGCGTTGGCGCGCATGATCGGCCCCACGCCATTGGAGCCGGCATCGATGATCGACGGCACGGTGCCGGGGGTGACGCCCAGCCCGGAAACGGTGCCTGGCGAGCCGAACAGCGAGTTGTTCGAGCCCTTGCCGAAGATCGAGGTGCTGGCTTCCTTGAGCTTGCTGCGACTGACTTCGACAAAGCGGATGTCGGTCTGCACCTGGCTGGGCAAAGGCTCGGCGTCCAGCGGCAGGCGCGCGGCCTCGGTCATGGCGACCGTGGCCTTGCCGCGCACGAACACCATGCTCTGCTGTGGACCCTTGGCGCATTCGGTCCACAGCATCAGGCTGGTCGTGCCGGGCGCGATACCGGTCAGCACCACGCCTTGGTTACCGGTGACCTGCACATCGGCGACCGCCGGGTTGCCCACGGCCACCCGGGTAATGGCCACGCCCGGGCGAATGTCACGCTGGGTGCCCTGATCGATTTCCAGGACCGAAGGCAGGCCGGCCTGTGCCGCGCAGGTCGCCGGCGCCGCCAGGGCCGGCGAGGCCCAGGCGGCGGCCAGCGTCAGGGTCAACGAAAGGAAACGAAGGTTCATCGACTGCATCCTTAAACGCTCGATCAAGGGGGCGGTTGCCCGGCCTGGTGACCGCGGATGACCTCGACCGGCCTGGGGCCGGCAGGGGCGGCGGCGGCCTTGCTGGCAGGGCCGGCCAGGGTCAATTGGGTAAAGCGCACCAGGTTGCGATTGGCGGTGTCCAGGCGCAGGGCCACATCGGGGCGGCCGGTTTCGGCCGCCCAGTAATCGTGCAGGTGTTTTTCTTCGGCGCTGCGCACGGCCAGGCGCAGCACGCCGCTCTGGGTGGCCAGCATCAGGCGCCCGAGCAGTGGCTCCGGCACCGCCAGCACCACGGTGCGGGCACTGGCGCGGCGCTGCTCCTGATTGAGCCGCTCATCGACACTCAACGGTTGGGCCGGGCTGCCGTCCAGGGTCGGGCCCAGCAGTTCACCGATGCTCAGCACGCGCAGGGCCGGCACCACCACCTGGGTCGAGCGCTGAGAGTTTTCAGTGTCCGAAGGCAGGTACAGCAACACATCGACGTAATCACCGGGGGTGAGATGCCCGGCCGCACCAGCCACCTCGTCCACGGCGACGGCCAGGGCACGCTCATCGGCACGGATCATCCGCGCCAGACTGCCGCCGGCTGCAAAGCTGCCTTCGGTGAGCCAGGTGCCAGCGGCCAGGGTGCGCCAGGTGCTGCGGCCCACGGCTTGATCTGCTGCGGTCAGGCTGCCGGGTGGAGCAATCTTCAGGCGCTCGACCGTCAGGTCTTCGGCCTTGATGACCGTGTAGGCCGGCAGGTCGCGGGCCAGCACCAGCACGCTCTGGCGCAGGGTGTCCTCGGCCCTCTCGGCGACCACCAACGGGGCTGCCGGTGCCGATGGCGCTGCAACAGCAGCCACCAGCGCAGGCTCCGGCGTGGCGGGGTTGCTGACCATCACGCCCAGGTAACCGACCAGGATCGCGCCCAGCAGGAAAAGCGAGGCGAGGATCAGGGTTGCGCGACTGCTCATGACGACCTCTCCCTTTGTCAGCCACTGCACCACCTGGTCCTCGGTGAACAGGGTGTTCTACCCTCAAGGCGGTGCCATGGATCCTTGCGTTTCGCTTTAGCAATGTAGTTCAAGCATTCGAAAACGCCATTATTGGCCAGGCAAATGTCCGGGTCGGCAACAGCGCAACGCTACGGCCCCCCCGTGCACACACCGCGACAGGCGTGTTTATAACTTTGGCGTTAATGCTTTATTACGATTGAACTAAGTCACGCGCAGGACAATCCTGTACCGGCAAGGAAGATCAAGCCCCCTTCTGTGATTGTCTGCGCCTTGAATGGGTGCAAGGAGAAGCAACATGTCACTGACCCGCCTGTTTATCGCTGCGCACGTGCGCGTGCAGCGTTTCCTCAAGGACAAAGAGGCTGCTTCGGCCATTGAATATGTGCTGATTGCCGCAATGGTCGCGGCGGTCATCGTGTTGTTCGTTACCCCGATCGGCACGCAGGTCAAAGTTGTACTCAATGACGTTCTTGCCGCCCTGGGAGGGACAAGAATCTGATTCGTGCCCTCTGGAATGCAGTAGGATTCCGGACCGCTATCAACCAACAGGTACCCCTATGGCCGTCCAGCCCATCCGCCAGCAACTGCTACTGGTTGACGACGAAGAGGACGCCAATGAAGAGCTGGCAGAGCTGCTCGAAGGCGAAGGGTTCTGCTGCTTCACGGCGTCTTCCGTCACGCAGGCCTTGCAGGAACTGACGCTGCACCCTGATATCGCGCTGGTCATCACTGACCTGCGCATGCCCGAGGAAGGCGGCATCCAGCTCATCAAGCGCCTGCGCGAACACACCTCGCGCCAGCACCTGCCGGTCATCGTCACCTCCGGCCATGCCGACATGGACGATGTCAGCGACATGCTGCGCCTGCAGGTGCTCGACCTGTTCCGCAAGCCGATCTACCACGTGCGCCTGATCGAAACCCTCAACAACCTGTTCCCTGAACCGAAGATCTTCCAGGTCGGGCATTGATCCGCACTGACCCCATGGCGCGCACTACAGAGGCATGAACAGCCCCTCGCGTAGGAGCGCGCTTGCCCGCGACCGGCTGCGTCAGCAGTCGTAAAATTGCGGCGTTTCGCAGATTCTGAGTGTATTCACAGCTGTAAATCTGTGGCGTTGCATCAATTTTTGCGAGCGCTGCGCACTCGGTCGCGGGCAAGCGCGCTCCTACGGGGCAAGTTCAATATTCAGGTGCTACTGCCCTATTCGATCACGTTGAACTGCACCTGCGCCGTCTGCCCGCTCTCGTCCAGCACGCTTAACTGGTAACGCCCGACACGCTTCAGGTCGGTATTGAAGAAGTCCTGGTTATCGGTGTCGGCGGCCGGCACGCCGTCGATGAACCACCAGCGCCGGCCACTGCCGCCCAGTGCCGAGAGCTTCAGGTGCAAGGCCTGGCGACTGCCTGCCGGCAGGCGCAGGTTGTCACCTTCACGCACCCCGACAATGCTCAACGGCGTCGACAGGCTCAGGTTGTGCGGTGGGCAGGCGGGGTCGATGGCCGGCAACCGGGCATCACGGCGCTCGGCACGCGCCAGCCAGGGCTCCAGCGGTGCCGGCCATAAGGCGATATCGCGTGGCACCGCGCCCGGGCAACCGGCGTCGACCCGCAGGCCCGCGTCGTTGACCCAGATCTTTTCCAGCAGCCCAAGACCCAACGGCTGATCGCCGGCCTGCAAGGTGGGTGGCGTGGTGCCGTCCAGGGTCCAGGCAAAGCGCTGGCGTCGGCAGTTGGGGTCGTTCTTGCTCAACGGCTGGCCGAGCGGCCAGCAGATCGCTGCCACACCGACGTTCATCGGCACCGGCAGCACGGGGCTGGCAATGCCGCGCTGGCTGTCGCGGTTGGCCAGCACGTCGTGCACCTGCAACATCAACGGCGCCGCCGAGGCCAGGCCGAACTGCCCCGGCACCGGCGTGCCATCCGGGCGACCGATCCACACCCCGACCAGAAAACGCGGTCCCACGCCGATCGCCCAGGCATCGCGAAAGCCATAGCTGGTGCCGGTCTTCCACGCCAGTTGCGGGCGTTGTACCAGTTCGGCGCGCGGGTCCAGGTCCGGGCGCGACTGGCCACTGAGAATGCGCCGGATGATCCACGCCGCGCCCGGCGACAGCATGCGCCGCTCACGCAGCGTGTCTTGCGGCTGCAAGCGCACATCGGCACTGACACCACCGCGTGCCAGCGCACTGTAGCCGGTGACCAGGTCCTGCAAGCGTGCGCCTGCCCCGCCCAGGATCAGCGCCAGGTTCGGCTCGGCCAGCGGCGGCAGGGTCAGCGGCAAGCCGCCATTGCGCAGTTCGGCCGCAAAGCGCTTGGGGCCATAGACCTCCAGCAGTTGCACCGCCGGCAGGTTGAGTGACATCGACAACGCCGAACTGGCAGCAATCGCGCCGCCAAAGCCGGCGGAAAAGTTGCCGGGGCGGTAATCGCCATAGCGGCGCGGCACGTCCTGCAACAGCGACTCGGAATGGATCAGCCCGGCATCCATGGCCATGCCATACAGGAACGGCTTGAGGGTCGAGCCGGGCGAGCGCACCGCGCTGATCATGTCGACATGGCCAAAACGCTTGGCGTCGTTGATGTCCACCGATCCGACATAGGCACGCACCGCCATGGTCTCGGCCTCGACGATCAGGATCGCCGCCGAAGTGCGCTCTGGCAGGCGGGCACGCCAGCCTAGCAGCAGATCTTCCATGCGCCGTTGCAGGCTGGCATCGAGGGTGGTGCGGATCAGCGGCGGGCTGCCCGCCCGGTTCAGGCGCCGGGCCAGCAACGGCGCCAGGCTCGGTTCCTGGCGCGGGGCCAGCAGCAAGGGTTCCTGCAACGCCTCTTCGACACTGCCCTGGGGCCACACGCCGAACTCGGCCATGCGCCGCAGCACCTTGTCACGGGCCAGTTGCGCCCGCTCCGGGTGGCGGTCCGGACGTAATCGGCTGGGCGCCTGGGGCAATACGGCCAGCAAAGCGGCCTCGGAGCGGGTCATCTGCAACGGCGACTTGCCCAGATAGGCCCAACTGGCCGCCGCCACGCCCTGCAAGGTACCGCCGAAAGGCGCACGGTTCAGGTACAGCTCCAGGATCTGGTCCTTGGACAGATGCCACTCCAATTGCAGGGTGCGCCACAACTGGCGCAGCTTGCCGGGCAGGGTCCGCGCATGCGGGTCGAGCAGGCGTGCCACCTGCATCGACAGCGTGCTGCCGCCGGACACCACCCGCGCCCCGCTGAGGTTCTGCCAGGTGGCCCGCGCCAGCGAAAGCGGATTGACCCCGGGGTGGCTGTAGAACCAGCGATCCTCGTAGGTCAGCAGCGCCTGCAGGTAATACGGCGATACCTGCCCGGCACTGACCGGGTAACGCCACACCCCGTCGCTATCGGCAAAACGCCACAAGGGCGTACCATCCTCGGCCAGCACCACCCGGGCCAGATCGTCGGCTGGCAACGGCAACGGCCACAACCGGTCGGCCAGCCACAGCAAGGCCGGCGGCACGACAATGATCAGCAGCGCCAGGCGCAGCCATTTACGTGTACGCAAGGTCATGGCAAATACACATCCCGGCATGGGGAACCGTAACGACCAGCCGGGGACCAAAGCCCACAGACCTCTTTTTCAGGCAGGACAATGACATGCAGGCACAAGGTTTCTTCGAGTGGCTCGGCCAGGCGATCGGCGCGGTTATCCGCTTCTTCGTCGACGGGCTGGAATGGTTGTTCAATCTGCTGGCGCATGCCGGTGGCAACTTCGTCGATGGGTTATCTCGTGCCCTGGGCATGGACACGTCATTGATCAGCATCCTGGCCCTGATCGTCGGGCTGATGCTGCTGTACGCCGCCATCCGCGCCTTCATGCGCGCCTCGATCATCGCCGGCATCATCTGGCTGCTGCTCGGGTTATGGCTGCTGAGCTGGATTATCAGCTGATAAAGCATTCGCGACCGCTGGTCGCTCCTACCGACCTGTAGGAGCGCGCTCTGCCCGCGACCGGCTGCGTTAGCAGTCGTAAAATTGTGGCGTTTACGAGATTTTGCGAGCGCTACGCACTCGGTCGCGGGCAGAGCGCGCTCCTACTGGGCCAGCCAGTGCTTTGGGCACTGGCTGGCCAGGTCGCTTACTTGCCCCTGACGACCATCTGCGCCGGCGTCTCGCCCAGCGCCTGCCAGTTCGGCCGGTACATCGACTCGACCTGCGGTGGCGGTACCCGGTAGATGCCCGGCGTCACGGCGCGGGCCAGGTACAGCAAGTGCGTCGGCCGGGTGCTGCCGTTGATGTCCAAAGCCGCGACATAGCGGTCACCACGGTATTCCTGGTGCTTGATGCCGGCATTCTCCATTGACTCACGGAAGCTTTTCACCGACTCGCTGGCGTCTTCCAGGCTGGCCGCGCTTTGCGCCAGGTTCTGGTTTTCCAGCTCCAGGCCTGCAGGCAGCAGGTCGACCACCAAGGCATCCGGCACTCGCTGACGGGCAGCGACTTCCAGGTGCACCAGCACCAGTTGCCCGGTCTTGAGCGCCTCGACGTTGAGCGGCTGGCCATTGAGGCTCAGGTACTCACGACGGATGCTCAGGTTCTCGCCGCCGGCCGCCGGGGCCTGGGTCGGATAACCGGACACGGTCAGTTGCTGGTACAGGGTTTCGTTGCTCTGGTTGCTCAGCGACAGCGGCGAGGCCAGCAGCGGACCGTCGAGCTTCAGGCCCGGCTGGCGGTTGCTGACATCAAGGCCTTGCATGCCGGCCGACAGCCGTGCGGTCCAGTCCTTCTCAGGCTTGCCCAGCAAGTGGCGACCGGCCAGGAACAGCGAGTTGCTTTCCTGGGTCGACAGGTAGCGGCTGGCCGCCAGCTCATCGGCCAGGGCGAACAGACGCTGGCTGCGCAGCTCGCCGCCCATGTTGTTCTCTTCCAGCAACGCCAGGATCATGGCCTGATCGCGCAGCGGGCTGCCGTAGTCGGCCAGCCACTGGTTGGCCTGGCGGCCGACCGTCAGGCCGGCTTGCAAGGCCTGCTCGGCACGCGGCTTGTCACCCATTTTCTCCAGCGCCACCGCCAGTTGCACCAGCGGCAGGCCGGAACGGGCATCGCTGCGACGTTCAAACAAGGTGCGCAGGGCGCCCAGCGGCGCCTGTTGGCTGCGCGCCAGCACCAGGCCGGCATAGGCCTGCACGGCAAAGCGGGTGTGTTCGGCGTCCTGGCTGTAGTTGACCTGAACCTGGCCACGCTCCTGCAAGTAACGCATCAGGCGCTCGTTGGCCTTCTTCAAGGAATCAGCCGGCACCGCAAAGCCCTGGTCACGCGCACGCAACAGGAAGTCGGTGACATAGGCAGTCAGCCAGTACTCTTCGTCGCCATCGGCGCCCCACAGGCCAAAGCTGCCGTTGTAGCGCTGCATGCCCAGCAGGCGTTCGATACCGATTTCGACCTTGCGCTTGCGCTCGGCGTCCGGCTCGCCGGTCAGGCCCAGGCGCTTGAGGGTGGCGGCATCGGCATACAGCGACGGGTACAGGCCGCTGGCGGTCTGTTCCAGGCAACCATACGGGTAGGCCTTGAGCGCACGAATCTGCTCGCCCAGGTTCAGCGGCGGACGGCTCGACAGCGACAGCATGGCTTCGCGACCGGCCGGTTCGAAGGCTTGCAGCGCACCGTCCGGCAAACTCCACTCCTGCCCCTGCTCCAGCACCGCACGGTAATGCCGCAGGATGGCCGGGTACGCCGGGCGCACGCCGATGGTCCATTCACGCGACAGCGGCGGCAGGTTCTCGCCCGGCAGCACCAGGCCATCGACCTGCACCCGCAGCTTGCCTTGGCCCAGGCCGCCCATGGCCTGCACCGGCACCTTGAGGGTGACGCGCTGGCCTTCTTTCAATTGCACGGTCTTGAACTGGTTGCCACCGGGAATGCTCAACTGGCCTTCGGCAAACAGCTGCACATCGAGTTTCTGCGCCTTGCCCGACAGGTTGGACAGGTCCAGGGCCACGCTGGTCTGGTCGCCACCGGCCAGGAAGCGCGGGGTCGACAGCTCGGCGATCAGCGGCGCGGCCACCACGGTCTTGGCCTCGGCCATGCCGTAGCGCTCGTCGGTCCAGGCCTGGGCCATCAGGCGCAGCTCGCCGTTGAAGTCCGGAATGTCGACGCTGACTTCACTTTCGCCCTGTTCGTTGAGGGTCACCGGCGCGCTTTGCAGCGCCACGATGGTCACGCTGGTATCGGGACGCTTGCCGCCCTTGGCCAGGGCGTCACCACCGAACGCCAGGCTGGCCACGCGGCCTTGCCCGGCTTCGATCAACTGACCATAGACGTCGAGCTGGTCGGCGCCGTACTCCTTGCGACCGAACAGGCTGGCATACGGGTCGGGTGTGGCATAGCGGGTGATGTTGAGAATGCCGACGTCCACCGCCGACACCAGCACCTGAACCTGCTTGGGCACGCTGCCGTCGGCGTTTTTCGCCGTCAGCTTGAGCTTGAGCGGCTGCTTGGGCCGCATCTTTTCGGGTGCGGTGACGGTCAGGGCCAGTTTGCGCTGGCCGCGTTCCAGCGGCAGGTGCAACACGCCCACGGCACGCTTGGGCGTGACATTGGCCTTGCGCTCGCCGGGACGCACCACCAGGGCGCTGACGTACAGGTCATGGCGCGCCCATTTCTTGTCCAGCGGGATGTCGTAAGCCTTGCCTTCGGCCGGCACGTCGATTTCCTGCCACCACAGCGGGCCTTCGCTCGATTCGACCAGCAGGTAGCCCTTGCCGGCAGCCGGCGGGGTCACGGTCACTTTGGCGGTGTCGCCATCGCCATAGGCCGGTTTGTCCAGCGCCAGCTTGACCTGGTCGGGACGCACGGCACCGCCTTCGGCGTTGTCCTGCCAGCGGTAGCCGGCCCAGAAACGCAGGCTGCTGATCAGCCCGGTGCTCGGGTCTTCGACCTCGACGCGGTACGGGCCCCACTCGACCGGGAAGCTGATCTTGGCCGTGGAATCTTTCTTGATGTTGACGATTTCCTCGTTGAGGCTGAGGAATTTCTCGTTGTAGTTGTAGCTCCAGCCGTCGTTGTCCGAGTAGGTCCAGTAGTAGTCGCGGCGCTCGCGCACCAGACGCACCTTGACGTTGTTGGCGGCCAGCTTGTTGCCGGCACTGTCGGCGACCACGATTTCGAACTCGGCCGGGCCGTCGCCATCGGTCTGCGCCTCGCCACGGCTGGCGCTGTCGCCATACTCGTCTTCACCGGTGCTGGTGCCGAACAGCGCACGCACGCCCGGCAACTGCTCGGCCGGCCAGATCGGCTGCACCACGCGGCGGGTGATCGGCCGGCCACCGGACTCTTGCAGGCTGACCTGCATGATCAGGTTCAACGGCGAACGCGCCTTGGCCCACTCGGTTTCCACTTCCAGCACCGCCTCACCGTTGGCATCGAGGGTCGTGCCCTCGAGGTCGCGGTCCATCTTGAGGTCTTCTTCGGTGATCGAACCGAACTGATAGCCCGGCAGTTTTGCCACCGCCTCGCGCAGCGGTCGTACATACAACTGGCCAGTCAGGTTGTTGCCCGACGCCGGGGCGCCGTACAGGTAGCGGCCGGTGACTTCGAACTGCGGGTTCTGCTCGGGCGAGATCGGCGTCTCGCTGCCCTTGAGTTCCAGCGCCAGGCGCTCGGGCAGGAAGTCTTCGACATTGAATTCGTACAGTTGCGGCTTGCCGTCGCCCAGGTCATAGACCAACTGCCAGCGACCGGTCGGCGCTTCATCGGCCAGTTGCAGCTGGTACTGGTACAGGCCGTTGCTGCCCGGCTCCCAGACAAACTTGCGGCTGACCTGCTCGTCGGGGCGACGCACCTCGACATTGATCGGCTGGGCCTTGACGCTCTTGCCGTCCTGGTCGCGCAGCAGGCCGTTGAGCAGCACGGTTTCACCCGGGCGATACAGGTCGCGCGGACCGAAGACAAACAGTTGCAGCGGGTGGGCCTGAGGGCCGGAGATATCGAACTCGGCCAGGTCCAGCGCCGGGCTGTTCAGGCGCAGCAGGCTGGTCTGCTCGTCCTTGTGCGCGAGGATCAGCGCGGCCTTGGCCGGCAGCGGCAATTGCGCATGGCCCTTGCCATCGGTCTTGCCCTGGCCGACCACTTTGCCGTCTGTGTCATAGACATCGACATTCACGTCGCTCAAGGCCTTGCCGCCTTCCAGGGCCTGGGTAAACACGTCCAGGCGCTGGCTGTAGCGGTGCACCGACAGGCCGATGTCACTCAGGGTGAACAGCGTGGCGGGCAGGGTGTAGCTGTACTGGCCCGAGGCGCGCATGACCGCGAGATAAACGCCCGGCTGTTGCAGCGGCTTGATGCCGGCGATCGGCAGCAGCAGGGTTTCACGGGTATTGCGCGCCGGCTTCAGGTCGAAGCGCCCGCCGTAGACCAGCTCGGCCATCGGCAGCAGTTCTTCGGAATTGTAGGCCGAGATGCTCGAGGAGCTTTCCCAGTTGGCCAGGAAGTTGGGCAACTGGTCGGGCTTGATGCGGAAGAATTCGACATCGACCTTGTCGACGTTCAGGGCGATCACCGGCAGGCCTTCGGCCAGGCGGGTCGGCAACAGGCTGCCGCGGCTGGAAAAGCCGACCGTGGCTTGCAGGTCGCGGGTTTCCAGACGGGCCACGAACTCATTGGCCAGCTTGGCCTTGTTGACGCCCAGCAGGCCTGCGTCGACGGTCAGCACCAGCTTGCGCTGCGGCTCCAGGTGGCGCAGGCGCAGCTCCATGAGGTTGTCGGACAGCTCCCAGGCGCCGTCGACCTTGCCGTTCTTGCTGTCGACCAGGTGCAGTTTTTCAGCGAATTTCTGCTCCGGGTCCAAGGGCACCGAGAGGCTCACCGACAGGGTGCTGGCACCCTCGACCTGGATTTCTGAAACGTCCACCACCGTCAGTGCACGGCCTTCATAGCGCTTGGCCAGGGCCGGCAGATCGATCGCAGGCTTGGGCCTGGCTGCCTGGCTGGCGGCAGGCGCTGCTGCCGGGGCAGGCGCGGTGGCCGGTTTATCGGGAGAGGAAGAATCGCAGGCACTGAGCAGCGCAAGCGCGCAAGCCAGGAACAGTCCTTTGTTGAGCATGGGGCACTCGTCGACAGCAAGGGGAAAGGGGCGACTATATAGCAGTCGCTGGGGTTCAACGGCGAGTAGACCACAAGTTTGTGACTTTGTTCTCAGCCTTATGTTCTGCAGGAGCGGCTTTAACCGCGAAGGCCGGTGCGCCTGCTTCCCGGCTAAAGCCGGTCCTACATGGCTAAAACCGGTCCTGCGCGGCCAGGCATACGCAGTGCTGTAACGCTACAATGCGCGCCCCTGAACGGAGCACGCATGCCTATCCCTTTCTCCACGCTGTCTGGCGACTGGCGTCATCGCCCGACCCACAAACGGGTCTGGGGGCTGGCGATGCCGATGATCGTGTCGAACATTTCCGTGCCCCTGGTCGCGCTGGTCGACAGCATCGTCATTGGCCATTTGCCGCATGCCCACCAGTTGGGCGCGGTGGCGGTCGGCTCAACGCTGTATACCTTCCTGGCCTGGGGCATGGGTTTTCTGCGCATGGGCACCACCGGCTTTGCCGCCCAGGCGGCCGGGCGCGACGATGGCGCGGCGCTGCGGCGTATCTTGCTGCAGGGGCTGCTGCTGGCGCTGGTTCTGGCCTTGGGCCTGGCCGCGCTGGCCGTGCCGTTCAGCCACCTGGCCCTGGGGTTGATGCAACCCTCGGCTGACCTGCAACAGTCGGCGCTGGCGTTTTTTCAAACCCGGCTCTACGGCCTGCCCGCGACCCTCGCCAGCTTCGCCCTGGTGGGCTGGTTTCTTGGCACCCAGAATGCCCGGGCGCCGCTGGCGATCCTGCTGAGCACCAATCTTGCGAACATCGCGCTGAACCTGTGGTTCGTGCTGGGGCTGGACTGGGGCGTGCTCGGCGCGGCCCGCGCCTCGGTGCTGGCCGAATGGCTGGGTGTGCTGATGGGCCTGGCGCTGGCCCGGCGCAGCCTGCGCGCCTGGCCGGGGCGGATTGCCTGGCAGGCGCTGAGGCTGTGGCGCAACTGGCGGCCGCTGCTGGGGGTCAACCGCGATATCTTTCTGCGCACCCTGGCGCTGCAATCGGTGATGTTCCTGATCACGGTGCAGGGCGCGCGGCTGGGGGATGTCACCGTGGCTGCCAATGCCTTGCTGCTCAACGGCCTGATGCTGACGTCCTATGCACTGGACGGCCTGGCGCATGCTGTCGAGGCCCTGTGCGGACACGCCATCGGCGCCCGCGACCGCACCGCCCTGCGCCGCTACCTGCTGGTGGCCGGCGGCTGGTCGCTGATTGCCAGCGTGCTGTTTGCACTGGGCTTTGTGGCCGGCGGGCACTGGTTCATCATCTTGCAGACCGACATTCCCACGGTGCGCGCCACCGCCATCGACTACCTGCCTTACCTGGCCGTCATGCCGCTGCTGGCGGTCTGGAGCTACCTGCTCGACGGGCTGTTCATCGGCGCCACGCGCGCCCGGGAAATGCGCGACGCCATGCTGGTGAGCGTCGCGTTGATCGCCCCGGTCGCGGCCTGGGCCTACGGCCACGGCAACCACGCACTATGGCTGACCTTCCTGCTGTTCACCTTGCTGCGCGGGATGAGCCTGGGCCGTATCGCCTGGCGCCTGAGCCGCCATGATGGCTGGTTCCTGCGCTGAGACGGCAAAGTCCAGCGCCGGGCTGTCCAGGCTCAGGCCGTGGGCATCGAGACGCACCTCGCTGGCGCCGACCTGCACGACCAGCACGGCGCCCGGGGCCAGGTGCAGGCGCGGACCCTGTTCGACCTGCAGCACGCTGTCCTCGTCCAGTAACCAGCGGCTGTCGAGCCGGGCCTGGACCCGAGGCGGCGTGGCGGCCACACGTCCCGGCGCCGGCCGCCCCGGCTCCAGGCCGCCGATGACCCGCGGCAGTGCGTGAGGCGACGTCGCCGCCGCCACCAACACCGCCTGGCCGCCCTGCAGCGCCCCCTCCACTGCGGCATCGACCGGCAACCAGCAGTCGGCAAACCGTGCCCCCTGGCCTTGCAACCCCCACTCGAACTGCACTTGCACGCGCCCGGCCGCATCACGGCACGCCGCCTGCCCGGGCGGGCCGACCAACCAGGCACGCTGCAATGCCGGCAAGTCCTCGGCGGGTACCGGCGGGACGCTGATACCCACCTCCCAGGGCAGGGCCACGAAACGATTGCCATAAGCGCTGGCGCCACGATGCTCGACGTGGGTGATGCGCCACAGGTGATTCCACTCGGTGCGCGCATGGCCGGTCAGTGCCAGCAGGTGGCCGCTGTGCACGAAAGCCAGCGTGCTATGTCCTTCGGCGCGCTCTTGGACCCGGTCATCGGGCCCGCAGGGTGTGGTGTGGCTGACCGTGAAGCGCGTGATCCCGGCCATGTCCAGCCGCGTACGCCAGGGCGCCTCGGGCGTGCGCCTGGCGCCGTGCAGGCCGCTGCCGAAGATCAGGTCATGGTGATGGCGCGAGTGGACGAAGTGATAGTGAATGCCCTCCTCGGCGCACAAGCGCTGGATGAACTGCAGGTCGTTCTCGCGGTACTGGGCGCAAAAGGCCCGCTCGGCGCACGGGCTCTTGAGTTCGAAACGGTAGCTGTCTTCCAGCAAGCCATGCTCGCTCAGCACCCGGGCGATGATCTGCGGGGCGCTCATCTGCTGGAAGACCCGTGCGGCCTGGCGCTGGGCCAGGCACGTCAGGCGCGGGCCCAGGCTGATGCGCAGGCTCACCGGACCCTGGTGGTAATGGGCGCGCGCCACGGCCTGGATCTGCCCGTGAACCCCGGCACCGTCGGGCCCCAGGGTCAGGAAAGCCGAGCGGTACATCAGTTGCGCAAGGGCGATGGGCAGGGTGTCGCAGAGCACGTCCAGGGTAAAGGCATAAGGCTGGCTGATCGCTTCCCGCCCCCGGAAGGACACAACGGCCAGGTGCCGCCGCAGGCCGGCGACCTCCAGGCGAAAGCGTGGCGCGCGCGGTGAATCGGGCATCGGGAGCTCTCTACATGGCAAGGCAAACGCCAATTCTGGTCGAGAAGCACGGCCAGGTAGAGAGCTGGAGCAAGAACAGGAAGAGCCCTACAGCTCCTGAGGGCTTTTCTTACAACAAGGGTTAACGCATCACCTTGTCGTAGGAGCGCGCTCTGCCCGCGACCGGCTGGGTTAGCAGTCGTAAATTTTCAGCGTTTCATAGATCCCTGATGGGTTAGCAGTCGTAAATTTTCAGCGTTTCATAGATCCCTGATGGGTTAGCAGTCGTAAATTTGTGGCGTTTCGCAGATTTTGCGAGCGCTTCGCACTCGGTCGCGGGCAAGCGCGCTCCTACGGCAGCCTCATGCACCTCAGGACGACAGGTACGACGAGCGCGTCAGGCCCAGGCGCAGGGCGTCCAGGTACTGGGTGCGTTCGCGCGGGGTGATCCTGGCGCTGGCGACCTTGTCGCGGTAATGCGTCATCAGCTCCTCCGGCGACAAGTGCACGTAGCGCAGCATGTCCTCGATGGTGTCGTGGGTCTCGATACCGGCGTGGTACACGCTGCCGTCCTGGTTCTGGTAGATGTTCACCGAGTCGGTGTCGCCGAACAGGTTGTGCATGTCACCGAGGATTTCCTGGTACGCGCCGACCAGGAAGATGCCCAGCAGGTAGTCCTCGCCCTCTTTGATGGCGTGCACCGGCATGCTGGTCTCGATGCTCTGTTCGTCGACGTACTGGTTGATCTTGCCGTCCGAGTCGCAGGTCAGGTCCTGCAGCACTGCGCGGCGCACCGGCTCTTCGTCCAGGCGATGCAGCGGGATGATCGGCAGCACCTGGCCGATCGCCCAAGTGTCGGGCAGGCTCTGGAACACCGAGAAGTTGCAGATGTACTTGTCGGCCAGCTTGTCGTTGAGCTCGTCCAGCACCTGGCGGTGCGAACGCTGGCGCGCCTTGAGCGAGTTGTGCAAGCGCCGGCAGACGGCGAAATAGCACTGCTCGCCCAGGGCCTTTTGCGCCAGGGTGATCTTGCCGTCGGCGTACTGGGTGGCGATGTCGCTCATGTAGTGCGTGGCGCGCCAGTAGGTTTCGGTGACCATCTCAAGGTCGGTAGGCCCCATCAGGTCGACCAGCCATTGCACGGTCTCGGGCAGGTTTTGCGTGTCGTCGATCTGCGGCACCTGGTCGTTGTGGCGCTCCACATCGGTGACTTGCACCACCAGCACGGCGTGGTGCGCGGTCAGCGAGCGGCCGCTCTCGGAAAAGATGTGCGGGTGCGGCAGGCCCTGGGCATCGCAAAACTCCTTGAGCATGCCGACCACCACACCGGCATAGTCGTCGATGTCGTAGTTGATCGAGCTGGCGTTGCGCGAGTGGGTGCCGTCGTAGTCGACCCCCAGGCCGCCGCCGACGTCGATATGGTCCACCGGCAAGCCGAGGCTGCGCAATTCGCCGTAATAGCGGATCGCTTCCTTGAAGCCATGCTGGTAATCGGCCAGGTTGGCGATCTGCGAGCCCATGTGAAAGTGCAGCAGGCGGATGCCCTGGTCCAGGCCGGCCTGGCGGAAGCGCTCGACCACCGACAGCAGTTGCGCGGCCGACAGGCCGAACTTGGACTTCTCACCACCGGTGTCGGCCCATTTGCTCGACGCCAGCGACGACAGACGCACGCGCAAGCCGATCTGTGGTGCCACCTTGAGTTCGGCGGCCTCCTCGATCACCAGCGCGACTTCGGACTCTTTCTCGATGACGATGAAGACATTGTGGCCGATTTTCTGCCCCATCAGCGCCAGACGGATGAATTCACGGTCCTTGTAGCCATTGCACACAATGGTGCCGCCCTTGGGCGCCAGCGCCAGCACGGCCATCAGCTCAGGCTTGGAGCCGGCCTCCAGGCCGATCGACACGTTCTGGGTGGCGATGATGTTTTCCACCACCGCTTCTTGCTGGTTGACCTTGATCGGGTACAGCGCGGTGTACTGGCTCTGGTATTCCAGGCGCGCGATATTGGCGTCGAACGCACCGGTGAGCTGGCGCACCCGGTCTTGCAGAATGTCGGGGAAACGCACCAGCAAGGGCAGGCTCAGGCCGCTCTTGCGCAGGTTGTCGACCTGCTCGTACAGATCGATCGGGGTGCTGCCTGCACCACTGGGACGGACTTCAACGCGACCGGCTTCGTTGATGGCGAAATAACCGGCGCCCCAATGGCGGATCCCGTAAACACTGCGGCTGTCCGCAACGGTCCATTGGCTGCCATCGTCTTTGCGTGTGCGTCGTACGGACATCGAAGTCCCCTAATAGATAAGTCGGTAACGTCGGACAAGTCCGACCGGGCGCAGTGTGACGTGCGCAAATGACGGTTTGGCCAGTGCGGGGCGTATTGATCAGCCGCCGGACTTTCTGGCCTTGAACCCTTTCTTGACCAGTTCGGCCAGCAGCAGTTCGACATGATCGCCCTGAATCTCGATCACGCCGTCCTTGAGCGCACCGCCGGTGCCGCAACGCTGCTTGAGCGCCTTGGCCAGGTCCTTGAGGGCCTCTTCGGCCAGCGGCACACCGGTAATGGTGGTCACGGTCTTGCCGCCACGGCCCTTGCTTTCGCGGCGCACACGGGCAATGCCGTCGCCTTCTGGAATGGCCGCCTGCTTGCAGATGCAGGCATCGACCGGCTTGCTGCAGTCGGGGCAGTGACGCCCGGCGTCAGTGGAATACACCAGCCCACCGAGGGCGGCGAAGGAAGCGGCTTTCTTGGCCACGGGAAATCCTCTTGTTGAGGACCGAACGATGGGGTCAGACGCCAACAGACGTCGACCGCGAGGCCCCACTCTGGCAGGGGCAGCGCTCTCGAGCAGCCTGTGCTGCCCGAAGGGCGCGAAGTGTAACGGCAAATTGCTCGATTGCTAAGGGTGCGAATGCGGCAATTTACAGGGGTTTTGCGACCTCTTGCAGGTAACGCTCAAGCGCCACCAGCGAGTCCGGGCAGCAGGGCTTTTCCAGGCCCAGGCGCCGGGCCTGCGCCAACGGCACGAACGCGGCCTCCAGCACTTCTTCGGGCTGAAGCCGCAATGGCCCGTCCCAGACGGCACTGAACACTGCGCACCAGAGCCGATTGCCGCGCTCGTCGAACAGAAAACGGCCATGCGCCTGCAACGGCACACCGCTTACCCCCAGCTCTTCTTCCAGTTCGCGGGCGGCCGATTCGGCATAACTTTCATCAGGCCCCACCAGACCGCCGGCTGCCACATCCCAGTAACCGGGATAGACGGCCTTGCTCAGGGTGCGCCGATGCACGCACAGCTCCCCCTGTGAGTTGAACAGCAAAATGAAGGTGCCGCGCCCGATCAGGCTGCGCTCGCGCAATTCAAGGCGCGCCACCGCCCCCAGCAACCGGTCATGCTCGTCGACCCAGGCGACCTGCTCGGCGTCCGAGGCCGCCCGGTGGGCAACCTCCTGGTCCGGCGTGCCTTCGGGCAGTGTGTCAGGCAGGCTCACCGATCAACCCTGGTTCAGCAGTTGACGCAGGTCGATGACCGCCGCGTTGGCCCGCGAAATGTAGTTGGCCATGACCAGCGAGTGGTTGGCGAACACGCCAAACCCGTTGCCGTTGAGGATCATCGGGCTCCACAGCGGCTCTTGCGAGGCTTCCAGCTCACGAATGATCTGGCGCACGCTGACCGTGGCGTTCTTCTTGGCCAGGACATCGGCAAAGTCGACCTCGATGGCACGCAGCAGGTGCGACAGTGCCCAGGCCTGGCCACGGGCCTCGTAGAACACGTTGTCGATTTCCAGCCATGGGGTCTCGACGATTTCTTCATCGACCGGCAGCACTTCGCCCGGCTTGACCGTCAAGGTCTCGGTCTTGAGCGTGCTGTTGAGCTTGACCTGGCCGACGCTGGCCGACAGGCGCTGCGACAGCGAACCCAGGCGGGTGCCCACATCGCCCAGCCAGTTGTTGAGGTTGTCGGCACGCGCATAGAACAAGGCATTGCGCTGGCCAGGGTCCGACAGGCGGGCCTGGTAGCGGCTCAGGGCATTGATGCCTTCCTGATACTGCGACTCACTGGAGGGCAGCATCCAGCTGCGGTTGTTGAAGTTGAACAACGGCTCGGCACGGGCCAGGTCGCCGTCTTCAGCCGATTGCGACTGGGAACGGGCAAAGTCCTTGCGCAGCGCACGGCTCAGGTCGCGCACCTGCACCAGCACGCCGTATTCCCAGCTGGGGATGTTGTCCAGCCACAGGCCGGGCGGCATGCGGTCGTTGGACAGGTAGCCACCGCGCTTGCTGAGCAGGGTGCCGGTCACGGTCTTGAGGGTTTCGACAGTGGTGTAGCCGATCACGATCTGCTTGCCTTCACGCTCGGCCGCCGCCTGGGCATTTTGCTGCACCGGAAACAGGGCCGGCTCCTTGCTCCAGTACCAGCCGACCACCAGGGCCACCAGCAGATAAACAAGGATCAGTACGCCCAGGGCGCGACTGTAGAAAAGATTGCCCAGGTAACCGCGTCGTTTGACCGTCGCCGTGTCGGCGCTGCGCTCACCCGCGCTGCCTGCGCGGTTCTTCCAATCCAGCATGGTAGGGATCCTTTGGGTCTTGGGGAGAAACAGTACTCAGGGGTGTGACCGCAACCTTAACCCAAGGTGCGTCTGGTCGGCACGTGCAGCACGCTTTTTATGCCTGGGCCGTCGCTGCGGGGCGATTGAGCGTCGTACCGCAGGTTTGTGACAGGCAGGTGACTTACGGTAGGCAACGTCATCGGCATAAGTGATAGCATTGAGACATCAATCAACTTTTCCGCAACCCGGCCCAGCGCTTTGACACCCGCGCCTCGACAGCAGCCCTGACATGAGCGAAACCGCCGACCCCAGTCGTGAACGTTTGAAGCATCACTTCGCCCAGAGGGTCATTCATCAGGCTCGCCAGATTCTGGAAAGCTGGCAACGCCTGCATAAAAGCGAATGGACCGAAGGCGACCTGGCCGAACTCAAGGACTCAGCCTTGCGCCTGTTGCGTTTTGCCGAGCGCTTCGAGCAGACCGAACACCGCCAGTTGGCCCATGCGCTGGGCAACACGCTGGACAGCATCGAGGCCAACCGTGGCCGCCTGAACAGCGAGCTGATCACCGACCTCAATCGCCTGATGCAGCGCTTGTCACGCACCGGCCTGCGCGAGGGCGACACGCAAGAGCCCATGGCCCTGCCGTCGCTGCGCAAGCCGGTGCACATTGCCCTGCACAATCATGAACAGGCCGAGCGGCTGGCCAGGCAACTGGAGTTCTTCGGCTGGCCGGCCCTGCCGCTGGACAGCGTTGCGGCCGTGCAGGCGGCCTTGCTCGAACGTCTGCCGGTCGCCCTGGTCATGGACATCGACTTTATAGGCACCGGCGAAGGCCTGAAGCTGGCCGGTGATATCCAGCACACTTTGGAACAGAAACTGCCCGTGCTGTTTTTCAGCAGCCACGAAACCGACACCCCGACCCGCCTGCAAGCGGTACGGACCGGCGGCGAAGCGTTCCTGACCGGCACCCTGGAAACCGCCAGCCTGCTGGAAAAGCTCGAGACCCTGACCTATTCGGCGCAGTACGAGCCGTTTCGGGTATTGATCATTGACGATTCACGGGCCCAGGCCGTCTACACCGAGCGGGTACTTAACAACGCCGGCATCGTCACCCGCACCCTGCTCGACCCGATCCAGGCCATGGCCGAGCTGGCCAGCTTCCAACCCGACCTGATCATCCTCGACATGTACATGCCCGGCTGCAAGGGCACCGAGATTGCCAAGGTCATCCGCCATAACGATCGCTATGTCAGCGTGCCGATCATCTACCTGTCGGCCGAGGACGACCTGGATAAACAGCTCGACGCGATGAGTGAAGGCGGTGATGACTTTTTGACCAAGCCCATCACCCCAAGGCATCTGGTGACCACGGTGCGCAACCGGGTCGTGCGAGCGCGCAACCTCAAGGCGCATATGGTGCGCGACAGCCTGACGGGGCTGTACAACCACACGCACATCCTGCAACTGCTCGACGACTGCAGCTTCCAGGCCCGGCGCGAGCAGCAGTCGCTGTGCTTTGCCATGCTCGACATCGACCACTTCAAGAAGGTCAACGACAGCCACGGGCACCCCATGGGCGACCGGGTCATCCGCAGCCTGGCGCTGTTTCTCAAGCAGCGCCTGCGCAAGACCGACTTCATCGGCCGCTACGGCGGCGAAGAGTTCGCCATCGTGATGCCCGACACCCACATCCAGAACGCCCACAAGGTGCTCGAAGACATCCGCCAGCGCTTTTCGGAAATCCATTACCCGGCGCAACCGGTGGACCTGGTGTGCACCTTTAGCGCCGGCGTCGTGGCCCTGGGCCCTGACGACGACAGCCAGACCCTGGCGGCGCAGGCCGACAAGGCGCTGTACCGGGCCAAGAAGGCCGGGCGCAACCAGGTGCAGTCGGCGGTCAATGCCGACCCGTATCCTGTAGATCTGCCTTAAAGCCCCCTGCGCGGCTATGTCGCCAGCATAAAACGCAGGTCTTGGTTATCATGCGCGCTCTGCCGAGATCCGAGACTGCCATGCGCCGCCTGTTATGCCTGATGTTGTTGATCCTCGCCCTGCCTGTCACCACACAGGCTGCCGGCCTGCTGGACAGCCGCCCGTCGGCGACCCTGGGCGGCTCGACGCTGGACAACAGCCAGCAGTTTCTGCCAGTGCGCCAGGCGTTTCAGTTGAGCCTGATTGGCAGCGATGCGCAGTCGATCAAGCTGCGCCTGGTCGCCGCCGATGGCTATTACCTGTACCGCCACCGCTTCCAGTTCCGCACCGAGCCTGCCGACAGTGGCCTGGGCGAGGCCCGACTGCCGCCTGGCGAACAGAAACACGACGAGTATTTTGGTGATGTCGAGGTCTACCACGGCATTCTCGACATTGAGCTGCCGCGCAAGCCCGGCGAGCAGAAGCCGTTCACCCTGGTGGTCGGCTACCAGGGCTGCGCCGACCACGGCCTGTGCTATCCGCCGGAAACCGAGCGCCTGGCCATCGGCGAGGTAGCCGCCAGCGGCAGCGCCGTTGCTGCCGGCAGCAGCACCGCCGTGCAGCCGTGGACCTGGAAGGAACTGGCGCTGTTTCTGCTGGCCGGCATCGGCCTGACCTTTACCCCCTGCGTGCTGCCCATGCTGCCGATTCTGTCCGGCGTGGTGCTGCGCGGCCAGGTCGGCGGCCTGCGCGGTCTGAGCCTGTCGCTGGCCTATGTGCTGCCGATGGCGATCTGCTTTGCCGTACTGGGCGCCTTGATGGGCCTGTTCGGCGCGGGCCTGAACCTGCAGGCACGCCTGCAATCGGCGTGGGTGCTGGTGCCGTTCTCGTTGTTCTTCGTGGTATTTGCCCTGGCCATGTTCGGCACCTTCGAGCTGCGCCTGCCGCACGCCTTGAGTTCGCGCCTGGACCGCATTGCCGGCAAGGCCGAAGGTGGCTCGCTCTGGGGCGCGGCTGTGCTGGGCGTGCTGTCCAGCCTGCTGGTCTCTCCGTGCGTATCGGCCCCCCTGGCCGGTGCGCTGCTTTATATAAGCGCCAGCGGCGATGCCCTGGGCGGTGCACTCAAGCTGTTCGCGCTGGGCCTGGGCATGGGCGTGCCATTGGTGCTGGTCGCCACCGGCGGCGCAACCTGGCTGCCAAAAAGCGGGCCCTGGCTGGTCACGGTCAAGAACGCCATCGGCGTGCTGTTGCTGGGGCTGGCCATCGGCTTGCTCAGCCGAGTCTTGCCGGGACAGTTCACCTTGCTGCTGGTGGGGCTGCTGGCCGCCGGCGTGGCGCTGTTTCTGGGCACCTTGCGGTTCACGGAAAAAAATACCCGACAAACGCTCGCACAATTGCTCGGCCTGTTTTTGTTGGTCTACGCTCTGGCATGCTGGTTCGGGGCATTCAAAGGTGAAACCGACCCGCTGCGCCCGCTGGGCCGCCCACAGGCGGTCATGCCCGGCGGCACTGGTGCACAGACCGACACCGCATGGCAGACCATCCGTACCGCTGCCGAACTGGACAAGGCCCTGAGTGAGGCCCGCAGTGCCGGCCGGCCACTGGCCCTGGACTGGTATGCCGACTGGTGCATCAGTTGCAAGGTCATCGAACATGAAGTACTTCCCGACCCTGCCGTCGTGGCCCGCCTGGCGGGCTTTGAGCGGGTACGTTTCGACATGACCGAAAGCAACGCCGAGCAACGTGCACTGCTCGACCGCTACAAACTGTTTGGCCCGCCTGCACTGCTGTTTTTCGATAAAAGCGGCGAAGAAATGGCAAATGTCAGGGTTGTCGGGGAAATCGACGCGCCGGGCCTGATTACGCGACTTGAGGGGGCAAATGACTCGTTTTGAGAACCGGGTCATAAATTTTGCGTGATCATCGCTCATCGTGTTGACTACTGTTGTTAACTGGACAGTTCATGAGGCTTGCGGCATAGTCGCGGCACAAAAACGCTCGTGAATAATAAAGGAACCGACAATGGCGACTCTGCTGGTCCTGCATGGCCCTAACCTGAACCTGCTTGGCACCCGTGAACCGGGTGTGTACGGCACGACCACCCTGGCCCAGATCAACCAGGACCTCGAACAGCGCGCCCGTGATGCCGGCCATCACCTGATGTACCTGCAAAGCAACGCCGAGTACGAGCTGATCGATCGCATCCATGCTGCACGCGACGAAGGCGTGGACTTCATCGTCATCAATCCGGCCGCTTTCACGCACACCAGCGTGGCGATACGTGACGCGATCATGGGAGTGAGCATCCCATTCATCGAAGTGCATTTGTCGAACGTGCATAAACGCGAACCTTTCCGTCATCACTCCTACTTTTCCGATGTGGCGGTAGGAGTGATCTGCGGCCTGGGCGCCAGCGGATACCGCATGGCCCTGGAAGCTGCCCTGGAACACCTGGCCAAACACGCCAAGCCTTGAAGCACACGGCAAGCCTGGCCGGCACACGTTGCAGCCAGCTGCCCACTAGCCCCTTACAGACCCTTTGGGAGTTGATGATTAATGGATATCCGTAAAGTCAAGAAACTGATCGAACTGCTGGAAGAGTCCGGTATCGACGAACTGGAGATCCGTGAAGGTGAAGAGTCCGTACGGATCAGCCGTCACAGCAAGACCCCGGCCCAACCGTACTACGCCCCGGCGCCGATGGCTGCACCGGTAGCCGCGCCTGCCGCACCCGTAGCGGCCCCTGTTGCCGAAGCGCCTTCGGCTCCGGCCCTCAACGGTCACGTGGTCAAGTCGCCCATGGTCGGCACCTTCTACCGCACCCCGTCGCCCACTTCGCCGGCGTTCGTCGAGATCGGCAAGACCGTCAAGAAAGGCGACACCATCTGCATCGTTGAAGCGATGAAAATGATGAACCACATCCAGGCCGAAGCCAGTGGCGTCATCGAATCCATCCTGGTGGAAAACGGTCAGCCGGTTGAATTCGACCAGCCTCTGTTCACCATCGTTTGAACCAGGGAGACGCTGCGATGCTGGAAAAAGTCCTGATCGCCAACCGCGGTGAAATCGCCTTGCGCATCTTGCGTGCCTGCAAGGAACTGGGCATCAAGACCGTCGCTGTGCACTCCACGGCCGACCGCGAACTGATGCACCTGGGCCTGGCAGACGAAACCGTCTGCATCGGCCCACCGCTGGCCAACAAGTCGTACCTGAACATTCCGGCGATCATCTCGGCCGCCGAACTGACCGGCGCCACGGCGATCCACCCAGGCTACGGTTTCCTGGCTGAAAACGCCGACTTTGCCGAACAGGTCGAGAAATCCGGCTTTGCCTTCATCGGCCCCAAGGCCGATACCATCCGCCTGATGGGCGACAAGGTATCGGCCAAGGACGCCATGAAGCTGGCCGGCGTGCCGACCGTTCCAGGCTCTGACGGCCCGTTGCCGGAAGACGAAGAAACCGCCCTGCGCATCGGCCGCGAAGTTGGCTACCCGGTGATCATCAAGGCCGCCGGCGGCGGCGGTGGTCGCGGCATGCGCGTGGTGCACAAGGAAGAAGACCTGATCGAAGCGGCGGCCCAGACCCGTGCCGAAGCGGCGGCCTGGTTCAGCAACCCGATGGTCTACCTGGAAAAGTACCTGACAAACCCACGCCACGTGGAAGTCCAAGTGCTCTCCGACGGCCAGGGCCAGGCGATCCACCTGGGCGACCGTGACTGCTCGCTGCAGCGCCGCCACCAGAAAGTCCTGGAAGAAGCACCGGCTCCGTTCATCGATGAAGCGGCACGCAAGGACGTCTTCGAAAGCTGCGTCAAGGCGTGCATCGACATCGGCTACCGTGGCGCGGGCACCTTCGAGTTCCTGTACGAGAATGGCCGGTTCTACTTCATCGAGATGAACACCCGCGTCCAGGTCGAGCACCCGGTCTCGGAAATGGTCACCGGGATCGACATCGTCAAGGAGATGCTCAGCATCGCCGCTGGCAACAAGCTGTCGTTCACCCAGGACGACGTGGTCATTCACGGCCACTCGCTGGAATGCCGGATCAACGCCGAAGACCCCAAGACCTTTATCCCGAGCCCAGGCCTGGTCAAGCACTTCCACGCCCCGGGCGGCAACGGTGTGCGGGTCGACTCGCACCTGTACAGCGGCTACAAGGTACCGTCCAACTACGATTCCCTGATCGGCAAGCTGATCACCTGGGGCGCGACCCGCGACGAGGCCATGGCCCGCATGCGCAACGCCCTGGACGAAATCGTGGTAGACGGCATCAAGACCAACATCCCGCTGCACCGCGACCTGACCCGTGATGAAGGCTTCTGCAAAGGCGGCGTCAACATCCACTACCTGGAGCACAAGCTGGCCAGCGAGAAGTAATCTCCCGACCGCTCATGCGCCAGACCACAAGCCCCGCCCATGCGGGGCTTGTCGTTTTTGGCAGGCGGCTGCCCAACCCATGACCGTGTGAGGCGGCTTGCCGGCGATGACTGACGTGTAGACACAGCCGCTGTATTGGCTGAGCCGGCCTCATCGTCGGGTCGAGTCACGCGGCAACCTGCAGGACGAATGCCGATCAATCAAGCCTCGACGCGACAGCATCTGACGAAATCCTCCTGACTGATCGGCATCAGGCTGTAGGACCGGCTTCAGCCGGGAAGCGACTGATGAGGATCCCGTCCGATCGCCCCGTTACGTCACGAGCATTTAGCGCGCAGCTGAAGTAAACTTCGCGGCTTTCCTGTCATTTTCATAGGTAACCTGCCATGCCCTGGCTGCAAATCCGCCTCGCCATCAGCCCGGAACAAGCCGAAACCTACGAAGACGCCCTGCTTGAAGTCGGCGCCGTGTCGGTGACATTCATGGACGCCGAAGACCAGCCGATCTTCGAGCCGGAGCTCAACACCACGCCCTTGTGGACCCACACGCACCTGCTGGCCCTGTTCGAGGCCGACACCGAGGCCGACCTGGCCCTGGCGCACCTGCGGCTGTTGACCAACGCCGAGTTGCCCGAACACAGCGCCGAGGTGATCGAGGACCAGGACTGGGAGCGCAGCTGGATGGCCGACTTCCAGCCCATGCGCTTCGGCCGGCGGCTATGGATCGTGCCCAGCTGGCATGCCGCGCCGGAGCCTGAGGCCGTGAACCTGCTGCTTGACCCGGGCCTGGCCTTCGGCACCGGCACCCACCCGACCACGGCGCTGTGCCTGGAATGGCTCGATGGCCAGGACCTCAAGGACTGCAACGTGCTGGACTTCGGCTGCGGCTCGGGCATCCTGGCCATCGCCGCACTGTTGCTGGGCGCCAGGCAGGCGACCGGCACCGACATCGACGTGCAGGCCCTGGAAGCCTCGCGCGACAACGCCGGACGCAACGGCCTGGCCGCCGAGCGCTTGCCGCTGTACCTGCCCGACGACCTGCCAGCCCAACAGGCCGACGTGCTGGTGGCCAATATCCTGGCCGGTCCTTTGGTCGAGCTGGCCCCGCGACTGACCGGTCTGGTCAGGTCCGGTGGGCGCCTGGCGCTGTCGGGCATCCTGGCCGAACAGGGTGAGGAAGTGGCCGCCGCCTATGCCGAGGCATTCGAGCTTGACCCGATCGCCAACCGTGATGGCTGGGTCCGCATCACCGGCCGTCGTCGCTGATCGCGCCTGAACCGGAGCGCCGCATGACCGACAGTTTCGTCACCCAGTGTCCGCACTGCCAGACCAGCTTCAAGGTCGGCCACGCCCAATTGAGCGTGGCCCGCGGCGTTGTACGCTGCGGGGCCTGCCTGCAGGTGTTCAACGCTGCCCGGCAGTTGCTCGAGCAACGCCAGCGTGAACGCCTGGCCGAAGAGCCCGACGCCGACCCGCTGGCGCCCATCGTGCTGCCCGGGCAGTTCCAGCCGGCACCGCCCCCGGAGCAGGCCGTTGCCTCGCTGGCCAAGAGCGCGCCGATCCTGCAGCCGCACCCGGCACCGGGCAAGGCCGCGCCGGATGACAACCCCTGGCTGGTCAGCGAACTGGACCTGGACAACCTTGACCTGGACGAAGAGCTGGCCCGCCTGGAACAGCGCGACAATCGGCCGCCCCACGCTTTCAACCGCCCCAGACCAGCGGCACCCGATACCCGCCTGAGCACACGCCACACCGACACCCGCCTCAGTGCACGACGCGACACCGCACCCGACGATCAGGAACAGGGCGACTGGATTGGCAGCCTGCGCAACGACGATGTCGCGCACCTGCCCGAGGTGCAGGCCGAGGTCATCAGCACCGTCGACCCCGTAGCGGATGAACCGGCACTGGACGCAGAACCACCAGCCGCCGCAGCGCAGACGCGCACCGAGCCTTCGCTGTCGCACGACCCCATTGACGTGGACGACGACCCTGACGAACCGGACGCGCCGGCGTTGGGCGTGCTCACGCCGCCGCCCGAGCGACAGGAACGCCTGTCGGCCCTTGATGAAGACGACGACACGCATGACGACCCTGATGCGCCCGTCGACGAGCCGCCCTACTCCCCGCGCGCGCGCAACGAGCCGGCCCTGCGTGAAAAGGCCCTGCGCGACCTGACCGATGACCCGTTGCAGCTAGACTGGCAGCAACCCAAATCCAGCCGTGGCGCACGCCTGCTGTGGATCGTCCTGATCCTGCTAGCCCTGCTGGGTCTGGTCGCCCAGTACGTCAGCTATCACTTCGAACACCTGGCCCGCCAGGATCAGTATCGCCCGCTGTTTCAGCAATGGTGCCCGCAACTGGGCTGCAAGGTGCCGTCCAAGGTCGACATCAGTCAGCTCAAGAGCAGCAATCTTGTGGTGCGCAGCCATCCGGAATTCCAGGGGGCACTGGTGGTCGACGCGATCATTTATAACCGCGCCGCCTTTTCCCAGCCCTTTCCGCTGCTGGAACTGCGCTTTGCCGATACCGGCGGTCAATTGATTGCCAGTCGTCGGTTCAAGCCCAGCGAATACCTCAGCGGCGAAATGGCGGGCAAGGAAGAGATGCCGCCCCAGACGCCGATCCATATTGCGCTGGATATCCTTGATCCAGGCGCAAAGGCGGTGAACTACAACCTTAACTTCCGCTCGCCCGAATAAGCCTCGCGCCCCGTCGCAGGGGCGCCCACGCAGCGCCCTGGACGAGCAGATAGCCGCACGATCGCAGCCAAACCTGGTAGTTAAGCGCAATAGAGACCCTTTTTCCGCCACTTGGCCAACTGTTCATATTTTATCCAGTTCAGTCTTTATCCAGTCATCCAGAGCGGGTATCATGCCCACCCTTTTTCAAACTCCAGGTTCGGTCTGGCCGCTGCGCAAGCAGCTGGACAAGCGAACCGTTGCAGACCGCATGCAGCGGTTTTCCATGCGGCCTTTGGATGATTCGGCCCCTTTATAGGTAAAGCTATGTCGGCGGTACGTATCGGCCCTTACACATTGCAGAACGGCTTGATTCTCGCCCCGATGGCGGGCGTCACCGACCAGCCTTTCCGCCAGTTATGCCGGCGCCTGGGCGCGGGTCTTGTGGTGTCGGAAATGGTCACCAGTGACATGAGCCTGTGGAACAGCCGCAAGTCGCGGCTGCGCATGATCCATGAAGGCGATCCGGAGCCTCGCTCGGTGCAGATCGCCGGCGGTGACCCGCAGATGCTGGCCGATGCGGCACGGGCCAATGTCGAGTTCGGGGCACAGATCATCGACATCAACATGGGCTGCCCGGCCAAGAAGGTCTGCAACAAGGCCGCAGGCTCGGCACTGCTCAAGGACGAACAGCTGGTGACCGAGATCCTGCAGGCCGTAGTCGCCGCAGTCGATGTGCCGGTCACGCTGAAGATTCGCACCGGCTGGGACCGGGACAACAGGAACGGCCTGACCGTGGCAAGAATTGCCGAGCAGGCCGGGATCCAGGCGCTGGCAGTACACGGGCGCACCCGGGCCGACCTGTACACCGGCGAGGCCGAGTACGACACCATTGCCGCAATCAAGCAGGCAGTGTCGATTCCGGTGTTCGCCAACGGTGACATCGACTCGCCCGAGAAGGCCCGGTATGTATTGCAGGCCACCGGCGCCGATGGCTTGCTGATTGGCAGGGCTGCCCAGGGGCGGCCATGGATTTTTCGCGAGATAGAGCACTACCTGCGCACCGGCGAGAAGCTGCCGGCGGTGGGGCTGGATGAAGTCGAAGGCATCCTGCTGGAGCACCTGCACGCGCTCCATGCCTTCTACGGCGATGTGATGGGCGTGCGGATCGCACGCAAGCATGTCGGCTGGTATCTCGCAACCTTGCCGGGCGCCAGGGAGTTTCGCGCCCGCTTCAATCGTTTGGACGATACGCAAGAGCAATGCGCCAACATCCGGGAATTCCTGAGCCTGAGCGGCCAGGGCCCGGATGAAAAGAGTGAAGAAGAGGTGGCCGCATGACGATGATGACCGAGACTTTAGTGAGTGGAACGACACCCGTGAGCGACAATGTCAATTTGAAACAGCACCTCAACACGCCCAGCGAAGAGGGCCAGACCCTGCGCGGCAGTGTCGAGAAGGCGCTGCACAATTATTTCGCCCACCTCGAAGGCGCCAATGTCACGGACGTGTACAACCTGGTGCTGTCGGAAGTCGAAGCCCCACTGCTCGAAAGCGTCATGAACTACGTCAAGGGCAACCAGACCAAAGCCTCCGAGGTGCTGGGCCTGAACCGCGGCACACTGCGCAAGAAACTCAAACAGTACGACCTGCTGTAAGCATCCCCTGACAGACAAAGGCGACCGGCCTGCACCAGCGTCGCCTTTTTTGCTGATTCCTTTTGCTTTGATGGAACTCGAGATGACCGACCAGACCACCCGCCTGCCGATCCGCCGCGCGTTGATCAGCGTTTCCGACAAGACCGGCATCCTGGAATTTGCCCGTGAGCTTGAAACGCTGGGCGTGGAAATCCTGTCCACCGGCGGCACCTTCAAGCTGCTGCGCGACAATGGCGTTGCCGCGGTTGAAGTTGCTGACTACACCGGCTTCCCGGAAATGATGGACGGCCGGGTCAAGACCCTGCATCCGAAGATCCACGGCGGCATCCTGGGCCGTCGCGGCACCGATGACGGCGTGATGGGCGAGCATGGCATCAAGCCGATCGACCTGGTGGCGGTCAACCTCTACCCGTTCGAAGCCACCGTCGCCAAGCCTGGCTGCGACCTGCCGACGGCCATCGAGAACATCGACATCGGCGGCCCGACCATGGTCCGCTCGGCCGCCAAGAACCATAAGGACGTGGCCATTGTGGTCAATGCCGGCGACTACGCCAGCGTCCTGGAAGGCCTCAAGGCCGGCGGCCTGACCTATGCTCAGCGTTTCGACCTGATGCTCAAGGCCTTCGAGCACACCGCCGCCTACGACGGTATGATCGCCAACTACCTGGGCGGCATCGACCAGAGCGCCGACACCCTGAGCACCGAAGGCCGTGGCCAGTTCCCGCGCACCTTCAACACCCAGTTCGTCAAGGCCCAGGAAATGCGCTACGGCGAGAACCCGCACCAGAGCGCGGCGTTCTACGTCGAGGCCAAGCCTGCCGAAGTCGGCATCGCCACCGCCACCCAGCTGCAAGGCAAGGAACTGTCGTTCAACAACGTGGCCGACACCGATGCCGCGCTTGAATGCGTCAAGAGCTTCGTCAAGCCGGCCTGCGTGATCGTCAAGCACGCCAACCCGTGCGGCGTCTCGGTCTGCCCTGACGACGAAGGCGGCATCCGCAAGGCCTACGACCTGGCCTACGCCACCGACACCGAGTCGGCCTTCGGCGGCATCATTGCCTTCAACCGCGAGCTGGACGCCGAGACAGCCAAGGCCATCGTCGAGCGCCAGTTCGTCGAAGTCATCATTGCCCCAAGCGTCAGCGCCGAGGCCCAGGCCATCGTTGCCAGCAAGGCCAACGTGCGCCTGCTGGTCAGCGGCCAGTGGGGCGAGCGCCTGCCGGCATGGGACTACAAGCGCGTCAACGGCGGCCTGCTGGTGCAAAGCCGTGACATCGGCATGATCAGCGCCGATGACCTGAAAGTGGTCACCCGCCGCGCCCCGAGCGAGCAGGAAGTGCATGACCTGATCTTCGCCTGGAAAGTGGCCAAGTACGTCAAGTCCAACGCCATCGTCTACGCCAAGAACCGCCAGACCGTCGGCATCGGCGCCGGCCAGATGAGCCGCGTCAACTCGGCCCGCATCGCCGCCATCAAGGCCGAGCACGCCGGCCTGCAGGTGCAGGGTGCGGTCATGGCCTCCGACGCGTTCTTCCCGTTCCGCGACGGCATCGACAATGCCGCCAAGGCCGGCATCACTGCCGTGATCCAGCCAGGTGGCTCGATGCGCGATGCCGAAGTCATCGCCGCCGCCGATGAAGCCGGTATTGCAATGGTGTTCACCGGCATGCGCCATTTCCGCCACTGATTTATAAAACCGGCCGCACTGTCGCAGGCGTCTGCTGCGTTGGATGGGACTGGCCCGATGCTCATTGCCATGAGGCAACTGCGCTCGTTCCAGCCCCATCCGCCTTGCATCCACCTACGCCATTGCGCCCTCGTAATGCATGATTGCATTACCCAGAGAATTCAGCGTCATCGAGGTTTTTGAAATGAATGTATTGATCATTGGCAGCGGTGGCCGCGAACACGCCCTGGCCTGGAAAGTCGCCCAGGACCCTCGCGTCGAGAAAGTCTTCGTCGCCCCGGGCAACGCCGGCACGGCCATCGAAGCCAAGTGCGAGAACGTCGCCATCGACGTGCTGGCCCTTGAGCAACTGGCCGACTTCGCCGAAAAGAACGTAGCGCTGACCATCGTCGGCCCTGAAGTACCGCTGGTGGCCGGTGTCGTGGACCTGTTCCGCAGCCGTGGCCTGGACTGCTTCGGCCCTACCGCCGGCGCCGCCCAGCTGGAAGGTTCCAAGGCCTTCACCAAGGACTTCCTGGCACGCCACAAGATCCCGACGGCCGATTACCAGAACTTCACCGAGGTCGAGCCAGCCCTGGCCTACCTGCGTGAAAAAGGCGCGCCGATCGTCATCAAGGCCGACGGCCTGGCTGCCGGCAAGGGCGTCATCGTGGCCATGACTCTGGACGAAGCCGAAGACGCCGTACGCGACATGCTGGCCGGCAATGCCTTTGGCGACGCCGGTTCACGCGTGGTCATCGAAGAGTTCCTGGACGGCGAGGAAGCCAGCTTCATCGTCATGGTCGATGGCAAGAACGTGTTGCCGATGGCCACCAGCCAGGACCACAAGCGCGTCGGCGACGGCGACAGCGGCCCGAACACCGGCGGCATGGGCGCTTATTCGCCAGCCCCGGTGGTCACCTGCGAGGTGCACCAGCGCGTCATGGACCAGGTCATCTGGCCAACGGTGCGCGGCATGGCCGAGGAAGGCAACATCTACACCGGCTTCCTCTATGCGGGCCTGATGATCGACAAGGCCGGCAATCCGAAAGTCATCGAGTTCAACTGCCGCTTTGGTGACCCCGAGACTCAACCGGTGATGCTGCGCCTGCAATCGAGCCTGGTCTTGCTGATCGAGGCTGCCATGGCGCAAGCTCTGGACAAGGTCGAGGCCCAGTGGGATCCGCGTCCGAGCCTGGGGATTGTCCTGGCTGCCGGCGGCTACCCGGGCGACTACGCCAAGGGTGCCGCGATCAATGGCCTGGACGCCGCAGCCCGGTTGCCTGGCAAGGTGTTCCATGCCGGGACGGCCCTCAAGGACGGCCAGGTGGTGACCAGCGGTGGCCGGGTGTTGTGCGCGACCGCGCTGGGTGACAGTGTGAGCCAGGCCCAGCAGAACGCTTACGCCCTGGCGGGCGAAATCGAATGGCAAGGCAGTTTCTACCGCAAGGACATTGGCTACCGTGCCATTGCCCGTGAGCGTGGTGAAGGCCAGGAATAAGGCCTGGCGTCCGGCCCCTGCAGGGGCCGGGCGCCTTTACCGGCACCGCGCATGTTTTCAGGCATTCATTCACGAAGGGATTTCGCCGTGCGCTGGCTCAGGATTGCCATAGCTTCAACCATTGGCCTGCTGTCGCTGCTGGTGTTGCTGTCTGCCCAGGCAGCGGCAACCGGCTGGTCGTCGCTGCTTGACGACAAGGGCAACCTTCCGCTCGACGAAGTCCGTGCTGCCCAGCAGCTGAACCAGTTCAGCCCACGCGAGCCTGACACCATCACCGCCGCCGGTCGCGACAGCGCCTTGTGGCTGCACTACCGGCTGCAACCTGGCAGCCACGAACAATTGCTGCGCATTTTCGCCCCGGACCTTGCCAGCGCCGATCTGTACGTGTTCAAGGGCGACCGCCTGATCGACCACCAGCGCACCGGCAACAAGGTGCCCAAGCAAGACCAGCGCCTGCCCTCCAGCGACTTTCTCCTGCCCGTGCCGCAAAGCGATGTGACACTGGACCTGTACCTGCGCCTGGTCTCGACCCAGAACATGCGCCCCGACATCAGCCTGCAACCGGCCATCGACAGCGCCGCCCACGAGCATGAGCCGTTTCTGGCCGGGCTGATGTTCGGCCTGCTGGGCATGCTGATCCTGCAGAACATCGCCCGCTACACCCATAGCCGCTCACGCACCAACCTGTGGCTGGCGGCGTGCGAGGCACTGCTGGCGCTCAGCGCCCTGCTGCTGCTCAACCGCCTCAACGTGTTCGACAGCTGGCACATCCCGCAAACGCCCAGCGCGCATCTGGCGCTGCTGATCGCGGCAATCACCGGCCTGATGTACACCTACTGCTTCTTTGCCCACCGCAAGGCACATGCGCTTGATCGGCTGCTGCGGGTCGACGGCATCCTGATGGGGCTGGGCGCACTGCTGGTGCTGTCGGTCGATGACCTGGCCATCAACCTGATCACCTTCCTGCTGGTCAGCCTGACCATCCTGAGCATTCTCGGGGTCTCGATCTGGCACTGGCTCACCGGCTACCGCTCTGCCCGGCTATTCGTGTTGTCGATGGTGATCTTCACCCTGGGCTTCATGGTGCTGCTGCCCGGCATGCTGTGGCTGAGCCTGATCCCGCCGCAGTGGCTGATCCTGATTCTGCTGGGCGTGTTCTGCATCAGCGGCCTGTTGATGAACACCGCCATGAGCGAGCGCCAGCGCAGCATTGCCCATGACAAGTTCAGCATCAGCCGCGACGAAGCGGCCAATACGGCTGAAATCAACGCCAAGGCTGAATTTCTGGCCAAGATCAGCCACGAGATCCGCACGCCCATGAACGGCGTGCTGGGCATGACCGAGCTGCTGCTGGACACCCCGTTGTCGGTCAAGCAGCGCGACTACGTGCAGACCATCCACACCGCCGGCAACGAATTGCTGAGCCTGATCAACGAAATCCTCGACATCACCAAGCTTGAGTCCGGCCAGATCGAACTGGACGACGTGCAGTTCGATATCAGTGCATTGATCGAAGACTGCCTGAATATCTTCCGGGCCAAGGCCGAGCAACAGAATGTCGAACTGATCAGCCTGGTACAGGCGCCGGTGCCACGGGTCATCAGTGGCGACCCGACGCGGCTGCGCCAGACTTTGCTGAGCCTGCTGGAAAACGCCCTGAAAAAGACCGAGGGCGGTGAAATCCTGCTGGTGGCGTCCCTGGACATCCGCGCCGGCAAACAGCGCCTGCGCATTGCCGTGCAGGACACCGGCGAGGCGCTGTCGGGCGAAGAACGCGATGCGCTGTTGCACACCGAGCTGCACAGCAAGAACTTCCTGGCCTCCAGCAAGCTGGGCGGGCACCTGGGGCTGGTGATTGCCCGGCAGTTGATCATGCTCATGGACGGTGACTTCGGCATCCAGAACAGTGCAGGCCTGGGCAATACCCTGTGGTTGAGCCTGCCCTTGCCGGCCCACCTGCTGGACCAGCCGACCCTGGACCTGGACAGCCCGCTCAAGGACGCGCGCCTGCTGGTGGTCGACGACAACGACACCTGCCGCAAGGTGCTGGTGCAACAGTGCACGGCCTGGGGCCTGAACGTCAGTGCCGTGGCCTCGGGCAAGGAAGCCCTGGCGCTGCTGCGTACCAAGGCGCACCTGCGTGACTACTTCGACGTGGTGCTGCTCGACCAGAACATGCCCGGCATGACCGGCATGCAACTGGCCGCCAAGATCAAGGAAGACCCCAGCCTGAACCACGACATCCTGTTGATCATGCTCACCGGCATCAGCAACGCCCCGAGCAAGATCATCGCGCGCAACGCTGGCATCAAGCGCATCCTGGCCAAACCGGTGGCCGGCTACACCCTCAAGACCACCCTGGCCGACGAACTGACGCAACTGAACAAGGGCGGCGCCCATGCCCTGCCTGATCCGGCACAGGCACCGATCGCCCCGATCAACGTGCCCAGCGACTTCCGCATCCTGGTGGCCGAAGACAACACCATTTCAACCAAGGTGATCCGCGGCATGCTGGGCAAGCTCAACCTCAGGCCTGACACCGCCAGCAACGGCGAGGAAGCGCTGCGGGCCATGAAGGCCCAGCGCTACGACCTGGTGCTGATGGATTGCGAAATGCCGGTGCTCGACGGTTTCTCGGCCACCGAGCAATTGCGCGCCTGGGAAGTGGGCAACCTGCGGGTGCGCACCCCGATCGTGGCCCTGACGGCGCACATCCTGACCGAGCACAAGGACCGTGCCCGCCAGGCCGGCATGGACGGGCACATGTCCAAGCCGGTGGAACTGTCGCAATTGCGCGAGCAGATCGAGTACTGGCTGGCCCAGCGTAACCAGTCGCGTACCGTCAAGCCCGACCCTTCGCCCCAGAGCCTGTAGAACCGGACAGCAGAACTGCAGACCGACCGCTGCTAGACTGCGCGCACCCTTTCCCTTGCCGAGCGCAAACCATGCTCCATGTGTTGTCCAGCGTGTACCTGAAGATGCTGGTGCTCTATAGCCCGTTCTTCGTCTTGTCCTGCTTCATCAGCCTGACCCGCGGACATTCGCGCAAGGAGCAGAAACGCCTGGCCTGGAAAGTGGCCTTGGCGACCCTGGTGTCCAGCGTGCTGCTGTACCTGTTCGGCCGGGTCATCTTCGATCTGTTCGGTATTACCGTCGACGCGTTCCGGATTGGTGCCGGCACCGTGCTGTTCATTTCGGCGCTGGGCATGGCGCAAGGCAAGTCGGCGGTGCAGACCGACAACATTCAGCAGGACGTGAGCATTGTGCCGCTGACCATCCCCATTACCGTCGGCCCCGGCACCATCGGCGCACTGCTGGTCATGGGCGTCAGCCAGCCGCACTGGGACGACAAGATCACCGCTCTGTTGAGCATCGCCCTGGCGAGCCTGACCGTGGGCCTGGTGTTGTTCATGGCCAACCGCATCGAACGCCTGCTGGGCGACCAGGGCTTGCAGATCGTCAGCCGGCTGATGGGACTGTTCGTCTGCGCCCTGGCAGCGCAGATCATCTTTACCGGAATCAGAGGGTATCTGGTGCCGTAGTGTGCGCAGTCATGAAGCCGACAGGTCGTACTCATGCGTCCATGCACGTACATCTGGCCCTGGGGACTGACATCAATCGTCATCGCCGATAGCGATGACGTGCAGAAAACAGCCGCTACAACACCCGTTTCAGCGGCTCCTACAACTGGATCTGCCGGATAACGGCATTGGCCTTGCCAGCCAGGTAGTCACGTATGGCCTGACGCTGAAGGTCATAGGCCTCAGGCACGAAAAAATAGCTGCCACCCTTGAAATGCATGATCAGGCGCCTGGCTTGCGGTGAGTCCTGATCGGTGGACACTCGCAGTGCACAGAGCAGGATCGCGACCTGGCCGGTGTCGGCCATTTCACAAGGCACCACCTGAAAACTGCCAGCCTGCGCCGACCACAGACCACTGTCGAAGTAGGCCAGGGCCATCTGCCTGATTCCGAGATGGGCCACGGCACTGCGCACCAGTTCACGTATCCGGTCGCTGGCGGCAGTGCCGAGAATCCGGAAGCTGGCCGTCTCGATGTCGTCGCGGCTGCCGAGCAGAACCGAATCCTTGACCACCAGGCTTTGCTGCTTGAACCCGCTCTTTCCCAGACGGTCGCGGTAGTAGTGCATCCAGCCGTGCCATTGTTGCTGCACATCATGCTGGTGGCTGGCGAACAGGTGCGCGTACAGCAGTGCATCCTGAATATCGTCCCGTTGCGCGGCAGGCACACCGGGAAAGAACGCTACCAGGGTGTCGGCATCGCTGACCCGCCCCACGAAATCGGTCTTCATGAGGTCGTCCCCGAGCAAAGCAGTTCATAGACCAGCCCCGACCGGCGCGCCTTGAGTGCGGCCACGGTGGCCGCACGGCGTGGGGCGTAGAGGGCGTCGGACAACTGCAACCGATGGAAGCTGAACTCGACGTTGCCCCGGATCAGACCGCATTCCCACGGCCCGAACAACCTGTCGCGTGTCAAAGGGCTGCTGCAGTCGAAATGCAGTTGCAGCAGGGTCAGGTCGTAATCGTCATCGACCACGCCAACCTGCATGGCCACGGAGGTCGCGCCTGGCCCGATGGCCTGGTCGGTGAACACCGTGTAGGCCGCATGATTGAATAACAACCTGGAAACATTGGCCTCACTGCGTTCCAGCAGCGCCTTGCTGACAAAAGCGGGACGCAGTGCATGGGCCAGGCTCCAGAAGGTTGCCGGCGCTGCGCAGGGAGCCGGCTGCTCGATATGCAGACTGGCCTGGGAAGTCCAGCCCAGATAAAGGGCAGCCGCCAGCCAGGTTTCTTTCCAATGCAACTGATCAGTGAACCTGGAATGTTTCTTCGAGGCTGCAAGCTGGGCGTAAAGTGTTGTGTCCACAACATCCTGATGAGGCATCCGGTTATTGTGAAAAAACAGTAAGCACCCGGCATTGACGACCATGTTACTCAGCGGCTGGCTCATAAACGCTTCCCTGCAAGTCAATCGATCAGATGTCGAACGCTTCAATGTTCCGGCGAGCATCGGCCGTCAGTTTGCTACGGACATCGGCCTGCACGCCCTCATAATGGCGACGATTGAAACGCAGGTTATAACTGGCACCGTAGACATCCGCCTGGCCGCTGCCCCAGCGGGTGAACAGCACGCTGACGGTTGTGTTGCCGGAGCGGAAGTTGACCGAACTGACCACCATGTTGACCACGCCCTCATCGGACTCGTCGCACGTACCGACACGGAAGTGGGCACCCTGCTGGCTCTTGCTCTGGCGGTCGAACAGCCGCAGTGGTTGATCGTTGGTGCGTAGCGTCTCGATCATGCGGGTCGCCGTGGTGATCATGATGGCCGAGGTCGGCCCCGGCAGGGCGGCGGCGACCAGTGCGGTCTTCAACATGTCCAGGACAATACGGTCCATGGACAGGGTTTGTGAGTCGTTACCGGCCTGGTGATACTTCAACTCGGAGGGTGCCCAGCCCAGATAGCTCAGGACTTCGTTGTACTTGGCGAACCACTCTGTGTTCTGACGCTCAGGGTTGAACGCCTTGTTGGCCACCAGCGTGGCAAACAGCATGCAATCGTTGACGTCGGCGATTACTTCAGCAGAGGTTCCCGGGGTAAAAGCCAGCAAGTTGCTGTCGACCACGACCCCCTTGGCCAGTTCTTCGGTCATGCCCGGCGCGTGCTGCGCCGACATCAGCGAAGCAGGCAGGCAACTGTCCAGTTCGCAGCTGGCGATGTACTGGCGACGCGACTCGACATCCATTTCTTTAAACGAATTCATTTTCAACAGTCCTTGTATTAGTTTTTATTTTCCCTGACGGGACGAACAAAAGATTAGCAAGCGGACCATTGCGCTGCTACAGACCGATTACAAATCAGCACATACAAAACATGTAGGATCCGACATAAAAAAAGCGACAAGATGTGTAGGAATCCTAGTCAACTGTGCCTATCACAAACATTATCAAGAGGTTAAGTTTGCAAAAAGTTACTACTTCCAACACAGGGCACCGTGCAAAATCCGGCAGCCCTGAAGTAGAAGATTCGAACAACGAAAAACACCACTACTGCCGCACTATTTTCCGACCTTAAAATTTGCTCTTTCCTATAACTTAAAAAGATATAAAGGTCGGCAGCGACAGACAGGCTGCCGACCTTTACCGGTTTATGGCTTGCTGCCATACCAACGCGGCGTATACACCCACTGCCCGCCACCGGCTCGTGCAAAGGTGCAGGTGGTGGAAGAACCGATCAGCACCATGGTGCGCATGTCGACCTGTTCGGGGGTCAGTTCGCCCAGGGTGATGATGCGCAGGGTCTGGCCGGGACGGCCGATGTCACGGCCCAGGGTCACGGGCGTATCGGGGGCGCGGTGCTGACGCACGATCTCCAGCGCCCGGCCCAGTTGCCAGGGGCGCGAGCGGGAGATGGGGTTGTAGAAGGCCAGCGCCAGGTCGGCCTGGGCAGCGAGGTCCAGGCGGCGTTCGATGATGTCCCAGGGCTTGAGGTTGTCCGACAGCGACATCACACAAAAGTCATGCCCCAGCGGCGCGCCGGCCTGGGCGGCGGTGGCCAGGCTGGCCGAGACACCGGGCAGCATTTCCAGCTCCACAGCATGCCAGTGGGCATGGGCGGCATCATCGGCCACCTCATGCAGGGCTTCGAGCACGGCCGCGGCCATGGCAAACACGCCCGGATCGCCGGATGACACCACCACCACCGAACGGCCCTGCGCGGCCAGCTCGAACGCGTGCCGGGCGCGCTGCATTTCTTCGCGGTTATCGGTGCAGTGCAGTACCTGATCCTCACGGAAGGGTCCGGCCATGCGCACATAGGTTTCATAACCCAGCACATCCGTGGCGCGTGACAGCTCGGCCTTGACCGCCGGCACCATCAGCTCGGCCGCGCCCGGCCCCAGACCGATGACCGCCAGCCGGCCCCGGCGCTGGCCGATGCGCTCGACATCCAGCGGTGCGGCAGCCACGCCAATGGCCAGCCCGGCATGCCGGGACATCTGCAAAGGCCCGTCGGCCTGGCCAAACCGTACCGGCACCTGCAGGTCGGCAGCGGCCTGGTGCAACCGTGCATCGGCCATCGTGGTCTGGTCGGCGAGCAGACAGGCCAGTGACTGCACGGCAATACCGTCCTGATGCAGGGCCGTGCGCACACGAACAGCCAGGTCATCGGTCACCTGGGCGACGTCCACCAGCACATTGCGCGGGTAGATCAACAACTCATCGGCGACAGGCGCGCGCTCGGCATGGCTGACCCGGATCGAGCGGACGGCCTGCGGGTCTTCGGGCAAACGCGCGGCGCCCAGCCAGGGGGCCTGGCCTTCGATGCGTACCGACTCACCGGCCAGCAGGTCCGAGACAAAGCGCTTGCCCTGCTCCAGGTCGCCCAGCACGTAGCCCTCGGGCGGGTTGAGCAGGCAGGTGCCGAAACGCAGCTCGCCGCTGGTGGTAATCGCCGGGGCCACCTGCAGGTGCGCGGCAATCGTGCGGGCCATGACGTTGACGCCGCCCAGCCCGCCCAGCAGCGGCACCACGGCGCTGCCGTCCTCGGCCACGGCCAGCACCGGCGGCTCGGCGCCCTTTTCCAGCAGCAACGGGGCCAGCGTGCGGACTACGATGCCGGCCGCGCACAAGGCGATGATCGGCGTATTGGCCTGATACAGCTGCCGCAGGGTCGCGCCGAAGTCGTGGTAGGTGACGTCGGCGTGTTGCACACGCTCGTTCAAACCATGAATGAGCGCGCCCGGGTACAGCTGCTGGATGCGTCGCGCCGTGGCCAGGCTGCCCTGGCCGAGAATGACCAACGCCGGAAGATCATGTGCCATCAGCCTTGCCACCTTTCACCGGGAACAATGATCAATGAGAAGTACGGCGACGACATCGGGTCGACCTCATCGAGTGGCACGATCTTCTGGTTGCTCATGGTGGCCCGCTCGACATACAGGGCTCGGCTCGCCAGCCCCAGCTCGGCCAGCACCTGGCGCACCTTGGGGAAATTGCGGCCCAGTTTCATGATCACGGCGGCATCGGCGTCAACCAGCTTGTGCTTGAGTTCATCGTGCGACAGCACGCCCGACAGCACCGACAGGCTCTGGTTGCGGTACACCAGCGGCACACCCAGCACCGAGGCGCCGCCGAGCATCGAGCACACGCCAGGGATCACCTGGGCCAGGTACTGCTCGGCCAGGCGATCATGCAGGTACATGTAGGAGCCGTAAAAGAACGGATCCCCTTCGCAGATCACCGCCACATCACGCCCCGCGTCCAGGTGCGCGGCCACGTCCAGGCTGGCCTGGTCGTAGAAATCGCTGATCACTTGCTCATACGACAGCGGCGCCGGCAAGGCTTCGGTGGTCACCGGGTACACCAGCGGCAGCAGGGTCTGGGCTTCTTGCAGATGCCCTTCGATGATGCCGAAGGCATTGCCCTTCTTGCCCTTGGCCACGAAATACGCCACCACCGGCGATTCGCGCAGCAGGCGCAGGGCCTTGACGGTAATCAGCTCCGGGTCGCCGGGGCCCACGCCCAGGCCGATCAGTTTGCCGCGCACCTGCATCACTCGACCTCCGTGGCCAGGGCGTTGACCGCCGCCACCGCCATGGCGCTGCCACCGCGCCGGCCTTCGACGATCACGAACGGCACGCCACGGCTGTCAGCCGCCAGCATTGCCTTGGACTCGGCCGCACCGACAAAACCGACCGGGAAGCCGATGATCAGCGCAGGCTTGGGCGCGCCGGCATCGAGCATCTCCAGCAGGTAGAACAAGGCGGTCGGCGCGTTGCCGATCACCACCACGCTGCCTTCGAGGTGCTCGCGCCAGCGTTCCAGGGCCACCGCCGAACGGGTGTTGCCCAGGGTCTTGGCCAGTTCCGGCACGCCGTCGTCATGCAAAGTGCAGATGATCGGATTATTGGCCGGCAGCCGCGAGCGGGTAATGCCCTCGGAGACCATGCGGGCATCGCACAGGATCGGCGCACCGGCAGCCAGCGCCTGGCGTCCGGCGGCGCCTGCGCCTTCGGAGAAACGCAGGTGCTCGATCACATCGACCATGCCGCAGGCATGAATCACTCGCACGGCGAGTTTTTCCAGGTCGGCGGGAATGGTCTCCAGCCGCGCTTCGGCGCGGATGATCGCGAAGGAATTGCGATAAATTTCCTGACCATCGCGGATGTAATCAATCATGCAGTGCAGCTCCTGAGCCGGCGTTCAAAAATGCACCGGCTGCGTCAATTGTAAGGTGGCGGGCGCGCAGCACACCGAAGCCCGGGTGCTGCGCGTCACGCTGGTAAAGATCATAAAGGCCGGGTGCCACCGCCAGCAGGGTCAGTGGCGCCACATGAGCGCTGGCACATGAGCGCGGGCAACCGCTCAGGTGCACGCCCGTATCCGCCGGCAGATGTCCGGCCAGGGCCAGGGCGTCGGCCTTGGTGTCGGCCAGGCCCTTGGCGCAACCGGCCGAGCCGGTGCAGGCCACCAGCCGGGCCAAGGGTTGTGCGACATCGACCAGCAGCCCGGCCGCCTGCAAGGCCGCCAGCAAGGCCGGTGCGCGGGTGGCCGGCACATTGGGCAGCAACAGGCTTTGCCAAGGGGTCAGGTGCAGGCAGCCGTCGCCATACGCCTGGGCCAGACAGGCCATCTGGCGCAGCAGCGCGCTGTCCAGCCGTCCCAATGGCGGGGCGGCACCCACGGCCACTTGCCCGTCGTGCGCCTGTGGATAGATGCCCAGGTGCCGGCCGTCTGCTGTCGCCGGTCGCTGCCAGTCGCGCACCGCCGCATCGCGGCGCAGCGGCGTGTCGAGACGCGGCGCCAGGTGCTGCAAGAAGGCCTCGGCCGGCACGTCCTGCAACACCTGGCGCATACGCGCCTGATCGGGCCGCGCCAGGTCCAGAAACAGCGCCAGCACGGCCATCACCAAGTCATGCCCCTGCGCCAGCGGCACCGCCGCCAGTGGCCGGTCGTATGCCGGGCAACCGGCCAGGCCGAAGCCCAGCCACGGCTGGCCGTCGAGCAGCAAGGCCGACAACCACAAGTCGTGATGATGTTCGAGCATCGCCAGGCCTTCGCCGCCGTCCAGCGACACGGCGAACTTGGCTGACAACTCATGCAGGCGCGGACGGTTTTCCAGCGATGCCAGCACCTGCGCCGCCAACGGCCGGGTGTCGCACAGCATCAGCGGATCGAGCCCGGCCGTGGGGCTGAGCATCAGGTTGCGCACATCGTCGCTGGCCGGGTTGGCCGGCCCGCAGCCAGCGGCCATCAACGCGGCCACCAGCGCCTGGTGATCGCCGCCGATGCCGCGAATCTGCAGGTTGGCCCGGTTGGTCAATTCGATCACGCCCTGGGCATGGCGCTCGGCCGCCATGGCCACCGCCATCGCCTGCGCTTGGCCCAGCACGCCACCGGCCAGCTTGATGCGGCAGATGCCACCGTCGCGCGCCGCGACGATGCGCAGCAACCCCGGACAGGCCGAGGGGCGCGGTGTGGCGATTGCAGGGCGAACGGACTGCGGCTCGTTCAAGGGGTCACCGATGCGAACTTGCGGGATAAGACGGGGGAATGTGCCTGACAGGCGCGGTATTATGCCTGCTTTGGCGGCAGGCATGAAAAACGCTCTGTCGGAAGTTCGCATCGAGGTCGTTATGACACCCTGGCTCACTGTGGTTGGAATTGGCGAAGACGGCTACAAGGGCCTGGGCCGCCAGGCCCGGCATGCCCTGCTCAAGGCGTCGCAGGTGTTCGGCAGCACGCGCCAGCTCGACCTGCTGCCGCCGTGCATTGCCGCGCAGCGGCACTCCTGGCCCAGCCCGTTTTCGTTGAATGCCGTATTACAGCGCCGCGGCACGCCGGTGTGCGTGCTGGCCAGCGGTGACCCGATGCTGTTCGGCGTTGGTGTCAGCCTGTCGCGGGTGGTGGCGCTGGATGAAATGCACGTGCTGTCGGCGCCGTCGTCCTATTCGCTGGCGGCGGCGCGCATGGGCTGGGCCTTGCAGGATGTGGTCACGCTGTCGGTGGTCGCCCGTCCCCTGGCCGCCGTCAGCGCCCACCTGCACCACGGCGTGCGCCTGCTGGTGCTGAGCAACGACAGCACCAGCCCGGCTGCGCTGGCGGTGCTGTTGCGCGAGCGCGGCTTCGGCCCCAGCCACATGACCGTGCTGGAACATCTGGGCGGGGCAAGCGAGCGACGCCTCGAAGGCCAGGCCTGCGACTGGGGCACGCCCGAGATCGCCGCCCTGAACCTGGTGGCCATCGACTGCCGCGCCGAACCTGGCACCGTGCGCCTGAGCCCGCTGGCTGGCCTGCCGGACCACGCCTATGCACACGACGGCCAATTGACCAAGCGCGACATACGCGCCATGACCCTGGCACGCCTGGCACCGGTGCCGGGCGAACTGCTGTGGGACGTCGGTGCCGGCTGCGGCTCGATCGGCATCGAATGGATGCGCGCCCACCCGACTTGCCGCGCCCTGGCCATCGAGGCCGACGACGGCCGCCAGCAACTGATCGAACTCAACCGCGACACCCTGGGCGTGCCGGGCCTGCAACTGGTACGCGGTACCGCCCCCCAGGCCCTGACCGGACTGGAAAGCCCGGACGCCATCTTTATCGGTGGCGGCGTGACCCGCCCCGGTGTACTGGAGGCGTGCTGGGAGCGCTTGCGCCCCGGCGGCCGGCTGGTGGCCAACGCCGTGACCCTGCAAAGCGAGGCCACCTTGATGGCCTGGCGCGAGCAGCATGGCGGCGAGCTGACCCGGCTACAGGTGGCCCACGCCAAACCCCTGGGTGAATTCGACACCTGGCGCCAGGCGTTGCCCATCACCTTGCTGGAGCAGGTCAAACCCTGATGCGCGAAGAAACCGCCGAGCAACCCGCTCCCCTGCGCAGCGGCCTGACCACCGGCAGCTGCGCCACCGCCACCAGCCTGGCGGCGGCGCGCCTCCTGCTCACCGGGCAGGTCTGCGACGCGGTGCAGATCACCCTGCCCAAGGGCAAGCAGGTGCAGATGCGCCTGGAATTCTGTCGGCCGCTGGGCGGCGGCGCCGAGGCGGCCACGATCAAGGACGCCGGCGACGACCCGGACGTGACCCACGGCGCTCTGGTGTTCGCCCACGTACGGCTGACCGGCGACCCCGGCGTGCGCTTTCTGGCCGGCCGCGGCGTGGGCACCGTAACCCGCCCCGGGCTGGTGCTGGGCGTTGGCGAGCCGGCGATCAACCCGGTGCCACGGCGCATGATGAGCGAGCATTTGCAGCAACTGGCCGATGAGCACGGCCATGCCGGCGGCTTCGAAGTAACCATCGGCGTGCAGGACGGCGAAGCCCTGGCGCTGAAAACCATGAACCCGCGCCTGGGCATTCTCGGTGGTCTGTCGATCCTGGGCACCAGCGGCATCGTGCGACCGTTTTCCTGCGCGGCCTATATCGCCTCGATCCAGCAAGGCATCGACGTCGCGGCCACCAACGGCTATCGGCACATCGCCGCCTGCACCGGCAACGCCAGCGAAGACACCATGCGCCGGGTCTACGGCATCCCGGACATTGCCCTGATCGAAATGGGCGACTTCGTCGGTGCGGTGCTCAAGCATGTGCGCAAGGTGCCGGTGGATACGCTCAGCCTGTGCGGCGGCTTTGGCAAGATCAGCAAGCTGGCGGCCCGGCACATGGACCTGCACAGCCGCCACTCCAGCATCGACCTGCCGCAACTGGCGCGCTGGGCCGCCGATGTCGGTGCCGATGCCGCCTTGCAACAGCTCATCCGCGACGCCAACACCAGCCAGCAGGCCCTGGCGTTGTGCAGGGCTGCCGGCGTGCCGCTGGGCGATGCGGTGTGCGCCCACGCCCTGGCCTTCGCTCGCAGCGTGGTGCCGGCCAGCGTGACGGTGGAAGTCTTCGCCATCGACCGCCAGGGCGGCATCGTCGGCCATGCCACCCAAGGAACCCTGAAATGAATCGTATCCTGCTGCTGGGCGGTGTCACCGAAGCCCTGGCCATTGCCCGCACCCTGGGCCCTGAGCATATCTACAGCCTGGCCGGTGTGGGCCGGGTGCCCACCGACCTGACCTGCCAGGTGCGGGTCGGCGGCTATGGCGGCGCTGAAGGGCTGGCGCGATTCATTGATGCGCAAGGCATCGACCTGCTGCTGGACGCCACCCACCCCTATGCCGCGCAGATGAGCCACAACGCAGCGACGGCCGCGCAACTGACCGGCGTACCCTGCTGGGCCTTGCGCCGCCCGGCCTGGCAACCCGGCCCCGATGACGACTGGCGCGAAGTGGCCGACTGGGCTGAACTGACCCAGGCGCTGGCACCCTTCCAACGGCCTTTCTTCACCCTGGGCCGCGAACCCCTGCAGCATCTGGACGACATTCCGGCCCGGCAATTCTGGACCCTGCGCGCCCTGGACAGCGTCCCCGGTAACGCACGCTGCGACATCATCGCTGCCCGCGGGCCATTTCACCTGGATGAAGAACGGGTGCTGTTCGAGCAGCGCCGCATCGATGTGCTGATCAGCAAGAACAGCGGCAGCTCGTCCACCGAACCCAAGCTGCAAGTGGCCCGTGAGCGCGCAATACCGGTGCTGATCCTCAAGCGCCCGCCGCTGCCGGTGGTGGACCGCGAACTGGAGAGCGTGGCAGCGGTGCTGGCGGCCCTGTCGCAGGACGGCCACCCAGGCGGGTAGGAGAACCCGCCGCCTTGACGCCGCGCCAAGGCGGCACGCTGTCGCGCAGCAGATCAAGTGGTGCTTTTTAAAATGGATGAAATCAGTCAGTTATTTTGTAGTTGATGAGCGCGCTACCGGCGCTCGCTGGCTGTGCTGAAACAGCAACAGACCTTGGCAGGCAAGACGCATGGCCGCCCAGCGCTCAGATGCATTTTTCAGAGGATCGCTGGCACTTTTGCCCAGGTCTGGTCGGCGCCCCGGCAACAGCCGTTATCATCGTCACTGCCCTTATCACCCGACAGGACCCGCCCCGTGCCCTTACGCTTGACCGTGATCGACCAGACGCCTGTGCACGGCGACCGCCCTGCGCTGGCGGCGCCCCGCACCTCCGTTGAACTGGCCATGGCCTGCGAGGGCTTTGGCTATCACCGCTACTGGCTGGCCGAGCACCACGACAGCGTGCAATTTGCAGGGACCGCCCCGGAAATCCTGCTGACCCGCGTGGCCAGCGCCACACAGACCCTGCGCGTGGGCAGCGGCGGCGTGATGCTCAGCCACTACAGCCCGTTCAAGGTGGCTGAAACCTTTGCCCTGCTGGGCAGCCTGTTTCCCGGACGCATCGACCTGGGCATCGGACGGGCACCGGGCGGCGGCCAGCTCAGCGCCCGCGCCCTGGCCTCGGGTATGCCGGGGCACGGCCAGGACTTTGCCCGTCAGGCCGCCGAGCTGTGCGCATTTCTGCGTGGCACCCTGCCGTCCAGCCATCCGTTTGCCGGCCTGCACTGCCCGGTCGATGATCAGACCCGGCCTTCGCTGTGGATGCTGGGCTCCAGCGGGGCCAGTGCCGCCCTGGCCGGGCAACTGGGCATGGGCCTGGCGCTGGCACGCTTCATTGCGCCGGACACCTGCGACCCGGTGATCTTCGAGCCTCACGCCCAGGCGTTCAGCGCTGCCGGCCACGGTCAAACACCCCCGCGCCTGCTGGCCCTGGCCGTGATCTGTGCGCCCACTGACGAGCAGGCCCGCCTTATTGCCACCACCGCGGCCTATCGCAAACTGTCCAGCGGCCAGCGCCCGCAACAACCCTTGCTCAGCCCCGAAGACGTCATGGACCGCTACCGGGACATGACGCCAGAGCAGAAGCAGGCGTTCGACCAGGCCCTGGACGCCATGGTGGTCGGCTCGCCCGCCACCTGCCGCCGGCAGATCCTGGCGCTGGCCAAACGGTTCGGCAGCGAGGCGATCGGCATTGTCACCGTGACCCATGCGTTCGAGGCGCGGCTGGCCAGTTATCGGTTGCTGGCGCAGGCCCTACAAGGCTGAACAAGGCGCATGACGGTTACTTGCACTGACGAAATCGTCTTTTTTCGGCAGCCGTTTTCCTCTTCATTGTGCGAACTTTCCGAGAAAATCCCTGGCCCTTGCGTGGGTCATTTATCGGCACCAGGCTGCATTCGTCGCTGAACATCAGTGATCGAGATTAGCAGCCTGCTTCGATAAGTCGCTTACGCAAGACTGGACGATTCATTGCAGCGGCTGGAAGCGACCGGGCCGCAACCGAACTGATCGTGCTGCAAGGCCCGGACTGGTGAGCGATAGCGAACACTGTCAGAGCCCATTGGTGTTTCGCCAGCCGGATCTGGTGTCCCAGAACGCGCCGGTCAGCTTCGCCTCGATTTTGCGGGCTGGCGCTGTATAAGGTGACACCCTTGCACTTTTACATCCTCGCCCATTCAGGCTAAATAGCCCACTTCTCCCAGGCCACGGAGCCTGCCATGCTCAACAAGACCCTGCTACTGGCCGCCCTGCTGCTGCCGGCCCTGTTTGCCCAGGCCCATGAATACAAGGCCGGCAACCTGCTGATCGAGCACCCGTGGTCCATGCAGCTGCCGCCCAATGCACCCGCGGTGGCGGCGTATTTCGTCATCGACAACAAGGGCGAGGCCGACCGGCTGCTCAGTGTCGACAGCCCCGTCGCCGGCAGCGCCCAGCTGCACGAGCATGTGCATGCCGATGGCCTGATGAAGATGCAGCAGGTGCCCAGCGTCGAAGTGCCGGCCGGCGGCCAGGTGCGTTTTGCACCCATGGCCTACCATGTGATGTTGCTGGACCTCAAGGACCGCACGCAGCTGGTCGATGGCCAGCGCTTTGAACTGGTGCTGCATTTTGAAAAGGCCGGTGCCGTGCCTGTGCAGGTCATGGTCCACAAACAGCCGCCCGAACCCGGCCAGACACCGGCCCACAACCATTGAGTAACCGCTTGCCGTGAGCGCCCCGCGCCCGAGTCGTACAGGTCCGCCCCCACCGCGCCCCAGGCAAGGCACGTGGCTGAGCCTGTTCGCCATGGTGATGATCTTTATCGGCCCGCTGATTTCCCAATCGATGCCGATGGAACATCACGCCGGTACGCCCATGCCCGCAGCGCATCACGCGCCTGTGGCAGCGGGCGCCGATCACGCGCATCACGCCAATGCCCACGATGCCCATGCCGATGCCCATGCGGCACAGACCACCACCGACGCCAGCCGCGCCGCCATGGACCATGCGTTGTGGGCCAAGTGCGGCTATTGCACCTTGCTGTTCAGCTGCCCGGCCCTGCCGCAGGTCCTGGCAATGGTGGCCATTACCCCACCCAAACCATCGGCTTTCTATGTCGCCCTGACCCGCGAAGGCCATGCGCGGCACACCGTCTTCCTGCATGCCCTGAGCCGCGCCCCGCCACTGTCGACGCTGTCCTGATCCGCTAATCCACGCAGCCCTTGCGGCTGCGCGATCCTGACCGTCAGATGGTAAGCACCATGGCTTTTATCCTTGCTACACCTGTGCGCGCCGCTCGCCTGCACCGACAAGCGCCGCCCCCTGTTGCCCATGCCATCGCTGAACACCCGCCCAGGCCGACCTTTTGCCTGCGCGACCGGAGCGTTTGCCATGAAAAAACCTGATCGTACGTTCTATAACCTGGCCTGGCGCTGGCACTTCTACGCCGGGCTGTTCGTGGCCCCTTTCATGATCCTGCTGGCCCTGACCGGGATCATCTACCTGTTCAAGCCGCAGCTCGACACCCTGATGTACCGCGACCTGCTGCAGGTCGAGGCCGCGCATCACCGCCTCGATGCCGACCAACTGCAACAGCAGGTGCAGCATGCCTGGCCCCAGGCCACGGTGAGCAAATACATCCCGCCGCTCGATGCCCAGGGCAGCGCGCAGTTCGTGATCCGCGACCAGGGCCGCGAGCTGAACGTGTTCATCAACCCTTACACCGGCACGCTGCTGGGCAGTCAGGACGCCAAGGACAATCTGCAGGCCATCGCCCGTGCGCTGCATGGCGAGTTGATGATTGGCACCCTGGGCGACCGGCTAATCGAGCTGGCCGCCGGCTGGGGCATCATGCTGGTGGTGTCGGGGCTGTATCTGTGGTGGCCACGGGGTAATAACGGCGGTGCCGGCGTACTCTGGCCGCGTCTGTCGCGGCGCGGCCGGGCGCTGTGGCGCGACCTGCATGCGGTCACCGGGTTCTGGGGTTCACTGCTGTTGCTGTTCATGCTGCTCAGCGGCATGACCTGGACCGGTTTCTGGGGCAAGCAGTACGCTGATCTGTGGAACACCTTTCCGGCGGCCATGTGGAATGACGTGCCGCGCTCAACGCAACTGGCCGGCACGCTCAACACCGCCAGCGCCCAGACCGTGCCCTGGGCGCTGGAAAATACGCCGCTGCCGCAATCGTCCGGGGATCATGCCGAGCACATGCACCATCATGGTCCGTCCAGCGGGCCGGCCGCGCCCAGGGTAACCCTGCAAGAGGTGGTCCACATCGCCACGCAGTATGGCGTCGAGCCGGGCTACAGCATCACTGCACCGAAAACCGCCGAAGGCGTGTTCACCGTCTCGGTGTTCGCCGACGACCCGCGCAACGACGCTACCCTGCACATCGACCAGTACAGCGACAAGGTGCTGGCGTATGTCGGCTGGGAGCACTACAGCCTGGTGTCCAAGGCCACCGAGGCGGGCGTGATGCTGCACGAAGGCAAGTTCTTCGGTTGGGTCAACCAACTGTTGATGCTGCTGGTGTGCCTGATGATCCTGCTCGGCTCGGTCAGCGGCCTGGTGATGTGGTGGAAGCGCAGGCCCGAAGGCGGGCTGGGCGTGCCACCGCTGCGCCATGACCTGCCACGCTGGAAGACCGCCACGGCCGTGATGCTGGTGCTGGGCGTGATCTTCCCGCTGGTGGGCGTGTCGATGCTGGTGATGTGGGGGGTGGATCATCTGGTGGTGCGACGCAAGGCGCTGCTGAGCGCTTGACACACCCTCCTGTTGTTGCACGAGAAAACGGCCCGGCTTTCGCAGAAGAGCCGGGCCGGCAATCAGAATTTGGCAGAAATGCTGACCAGGATCTTTTTGTCGCCATCGGGGCTCTTGAACGTCAGTTCAAGCGGCCCGTAGTACCACCCGGCCGGGAGATGTGGGTTGTGTTTTCGCTCGGCATACAGGGCCAGTTCTGCTTCGAAAAGCAGATTGCAACCATGCGCACTGTGCATGGGTATCTGTGTATTGAACTGAGACTTGCATCCCCCTTCCATATTCACTTGGTGAACCTGACCATTGGCGTCCTTCAAAGGCACTGTCAATGCTGTAAGGCCTTGCAGAACGGGCTCGGCAGTGGTCGGGCCGATAGCGGGATCGTTCGCCACAAAGTAAGGTTTATGCAATGGATTGGTGGTGGGTATGAACATGGCTGCGAAGTCGCGCACCAGCACCGTGCGCAAGCCATCGTAAGGCGCAGAATAACCGGCAAGCCTGCCCGCTTGCTCACGCCACAACCGGGTCATATTGGCGGTCCGCGCGTCCCCTATCTTGACTCCCTGATAAGTGATGTCAGGGTTTGAATAATAAAATATGGAGTTACCGCACAGGCTGGTTCTTATTGGATTCCCTGCGTTATAGCCAAACTTGTAATTATCCGAGCCATCCGTATTGCAATGACTGCCGCCGACGTTATGTCCCAGTTCGTGCTTGAACGCCGAGGTATTGATCAGGTTGACGCTGGTATCGCCAGGCACATAAGCCCATCCTCCCGCATCGCCGCCGGTGGAAAAGCCGATATTGATATCGTGCTGGTAGGTGCTGCGCAGAGGCGTCAGCAGCGCTTGCCAACGCGACAGCCCTTCGGTGGTGACCGGAATGTCTTCTGCATACACATGAATGCCTGCCAGCCTCAATTGAATATGGCCAATGCCAGAGTTGCGCAGGCTGAGGTTGGCCGTTTCCAGCTGGCCCAGTGCGAAATACTCCGGATTGACATCGATTTTCGCCAGGGCAGACTCCGTGAACCCCACCATGGCGTCGATAGTGATGTTTTCGGTGCTTTCGACAGCCGCACGCTCGGTCATTTGGGCTTCATCGGTCTGCACCGTATCAGGCTGCATGAAATCAGGTTGTGTATCGAAATAGAACGTACTGTCGCCGTTGGCCTTGACCTGGAGCACACCCTGCTGGCCTGGCTGTGAAACCAGGCCGATCAATTGGTCATCCGACTCTCGCCTTGGCTGTAATTGGTCATCCGGCTTTCGTTCTGGCCCCTTGACCAGAATCAGCGTGCCTTGCTCGCCCCCTGGGCCATGCAACACGCCGCTTTCAACCGTATAGCCACTTTCTGTGCGCTCAAGGTGACGGGATTCGAAACGAGAACTGCCGATTTTCTGCTCATAAAGCTGGATGTCCACACGCTCAGCCTTGAGCTTCACAGGTGCATCGACGGGTGTCTCACTGGAGGGTGCTGCGTTTTGTAGCGTGTCGGCTGCGTAAACGTGCCCGGTCAGTAACAGAGCAACGGCAACGGCAAGCGGCTTTATCGTCAGACTTGAAAAATCATCCATGACACGTGTCCTTTTAAACCAGAAATGGCGCGCAACAACAGCCTGATGCAAGCAGGCGCCGCTGGGTACTGACAGAACTGACAGGTGCTTGCAAACCAGGCCATGGTCGACCCCGGCCCAAGGGTTACGACAAGGCAGCGCATCAATTGATATCCGTCGATCAAATTATGCTTTCACGCTTTGCCAAATCGGCGGCAGCAGCTTAAATTGCAGCCACGGGGCCTGAAGCCGACGAGCGGTTTTGTGATGAATTCCTCACTCGATACGCTTCAGGCCCCGTACCTTTTCTTCCCTGTGCGTCCACGCCGTCGCCACTCAAGCCCTGCCCAGGCCGCGCCGGCCGGCAACCTCCCGCTTCTTGCACCATTTGCGCTCATTGCACCGTCTTGCGGCCTGCAATGGTGCCGTCGTGGTGCGACCGGTCAGACCAGAGCGCTCTGCCACGCGCCTGCCTGCCGGTTTTCGTGATTGGGCACAGCCTTTGCTAGCACCCTGTTCAGGCAAATGACTCGCCCTCGATAATTCGAAAGAACGGAGCCGTCCCAATGAAGCGTCGCAGTCTGATCAAAGCGTTTACCCTGTCCGCCTCCATCGCCGCGATGGGCATGAGCTGGACCTTGCAGGCGGCAGAAACCATCAAGGTCGGCATCCTGCATTCGCTGTCCGGGACCATGGCGATTTCCGAAACGTCGCTCAAGGACATGGCCTTGATGACCATCGACGAAATCAACGCCAAGGGCGGCGTCAACGGCAAGCAACTGGAGGCAGTCATCGTCGACCCGGCGTCGAACTGGCCGCTGTTCGCGGAAAAGAGCCGTCAGCTGCTGACCCAGGACAAGGTCGCCGTGGTGTTCGGCTGCTGGACCTCGGTGTCGCGCAAGTCGGTGCTGCCGGTATTCGAAGAACTCAACGGCCTGCTGTTCTACCCGGTGCAGTACGAAGGTGAAGAAATGTCGCCCAACGTCTTCTACACCGGTGCCGCGCCCAACCAGCAGGCCATTCCGGCAGTCGAATACCTGATGAGCGAAGACGGCGGCGCTGCCAAGCGCTACTTCCTGCTGGGCACCGACTACGTCTACCCGCGCACCACCAACAAGATCCTGCGCGCCTTCCTGCACTCCAAGGGCGTGAAAGACAGCGACATCGAAGAGGTCTACACCCCGTTCGGCCATGCCGACTACCAGACCATCGTCGCCAACATCAAGAAATTCTCGGCCGGTGGCAAGACCGCGGTCATCTCCACCGTCAATGGCGACTCCAACGTGCCGTTCTACAAGGAACTGGCCAACCAGGGCCTGAAAGCCACCGACGTACCGGTGGTGGCTTTCTCGGTGGGTGAAGAAGAACTGCGCGGCATCGACACCAAGCCGCTGGTCGGCCACCTGGCCGCCTGGAACTACTTCCAGTCGGTCGAGAACCCGGTCAACAAGAAGTTCGTCGCCGACTGGAGCGCCTACGCCAAGAAGAAAAACCTGCCGGGCGCGGACAAGGCTGTCACCAACGACCCGATGGAAGCCACCTATGTCGGCATCCACATGTGGGCGCAGGCCGCTGAAAAAGCCAAGTCCACCGAGGTCGACAAGGTCCGCGAAGCCATGGCCGGGCAGACCTTTGCCGCGCCGTCGGGCTTTACCCTGACCATGGACAAGACCAACCACCACCTGCACAAGCCGGTGATGATCGGTGAGGTCGAGGACAACGGCCAGTTCAACGTCGTGTGGCAGACCAAGGAACCGATCCGCGCCCAGCCCTGGAGCCCGTACATCCCGGGCAACGACAAAAAGCCCGACCACGCGGTGAAGAGCAACTAAGCCACGGCGTCTTGCTGCCCGATGTAGGAGCGCGCTTGCCCGCGACCGAGTGCGCTAGCGCTCGTAAATTCTCGGAAACGCTGAAAATTCATGACTGTGAACACATTCTGGATTTGCGAAACGCTGAAAATTTACGACTGCTAACGCAGCCGGTCGCGGGCAAGCGCGCTCCTACACCAGGTTTACGCACCCGCCTTGAGATTGCCGCAACACAGGCCATTCGCCATGCCCGATATTGTCTACCGATTCATCCTGACGCTCGCCCTGCTGCTGCCCCTGGCCGCACAGGCCAGCGACGCCAGTGACTTTGCCGCCGCCAGTTCGTCCGAGCAGGCCACCTTGCTGGAAAACTGGGCCGCCACGCCGCTGCCGGAGCGTATGCCCCTGCTCGAAGCCCTGCGTGACGGGCGCGAGATCCAGAGCGACACCGAAGCGCCGCGCAAACTGCGCCTGAACAACCGCCTGCGCGGCCTGGTGGAAACCGCCCTGGCCAGCCATCAATTGCTCGCGGCCGATGCCGATGTACGCCTGGCCGCGGCGCAGCACCTGCAACGCAACGCCCGCCCGGCGCAGCTCGATCTGCTCAACCAGCGCGTGGCCAGCGAAACCGACGATGCGGTGCACGACGCCCTGACCCTGGCGCTGGCCAACCTGCAACTGGTCGACAGCAGCCCCACCGTGCGCCTGGCTGCGGTCCGTCTGCTGGGTGAAACCGGCGACCCGCTGGCCCGCACTCGCCTGGAAACCCTGCTGGAGCCGGGTGTTGAGCCGGACGCCAGCGTGCGCATCGCCGCGCAGACCAGCCTGGCACAGGTCAAGCGCAAGCTGTTGATGGGCGAAGTGCTGGGCCAGGCCTTTACCGGTCTGTCGCTGGGCTCGATCCTGCTGCTGGCCGCACTGGGCCTGGCCATCACCTTCGGCCTGCTGGGGGTGATCAACATGGCCCACGGCGAGATGCTGATGCTCGGTGCCTACACCACCTACATGGTGCAGGTATTGATGCAGCGCCACGTGCCGGACGTGCTGGCGTATTACCCGCTGGTGGCGCTGCCGGTGGCGTTCTTCGTCACCGCCCTGATCGGCATGGCGCTGGAACGCACCGTGATCCGCCACCTGTATGGCCGCCCGCTGGAAACCCTGCTGGCCACCTGGGGCATCAGCCTGATGCTGATCCAGGCCGTGCGCCTGATCTTCGGTGCGCAGAACGTCGAAGTCGCCAACCCCGGCTGGCTGTCCGGCGGTATCCAGGTATTGCCCAACCTGGTGCTGCCGTACAACCGCATCGCGATCATCGTCTTCGCCCTGCTGGTGGTGGCCCTTACCTGGATGCTGCTGAACAAGACCCGCCTGGGCCTGAACGTGCGCGCCGTGACCCAGAACCGCAACATGGCCGCCTGCTGTGGCGTGCCCACCGGGCGCATCGACATGATGGCCTTCGGGCTGGGCTCGGGGATCGCCGGACTCGGTGGCGTGGCGCTGAGCCAGATCGGCAACGTCGGCCCTGACCTGGGCCAGAGCTACATCATCGATTCATTCCTGGTGGTGGTGCTCGGCGGCGTCGGCCAACTGGCCGGCAGTGTGCTGGCCGCCTTCGGCCTGGGCATCGCCAACAAGATCCTCGAACCGCAGATCGGCGCCGTACTGGGCAAGATCCTGATCCTGGGGCTGATCATTCTGTTTATCCAGAAGCGCCCGCAAGGCCTCTTCGCACTGAAAGGACGGGTGATCGACTGATGAGCCAGCCATTGATGATGACCGCTGCACAAAAGGTCGGGCCCAAGGGCACGCTGGCCATCGGCGCCCTGGTGCTGGCCGTGCTGCTGGCCATGCCGCTGCTGTCCCTGCTGCCGGCCGACAACCCCTTGCAGGTGTCGGCCTACACCCTGACCCTGGTGGGCAAGATTCTCTGCTACGCCATCGTCGCCCTGGCCCTGGACCTGGTCTGGGGCTACGCCGGGCTGCTGTCGCTGGGCCACGGGCTGTTCTTCGCCCTGGGCGGCTATGCGATGGGCATGTACCTGATGCGTGAAGCCGCCGGTGACGGCCTGCCGGCGTTCATGACCTTCCTGTCGTGGACCGAGCTGCCGTGGTACTGGGCCGGCACCGACAACTTCCTCTGGGCCATGTGCCTGGTGGTGCTGGCGCCGGGCCTGCTGGCGCTGGTGTTCGGCTTTTTTGCCTTTCGTTCGCGGATCAAGGGCGTGTACTTCTCGATCATGACCCAGGCGCTGACCTTTGCCGCCATGCTGCTGTTTTTCCGCAACGAAACCGGCTTTGGCGGCAACAACGGCTTCACCAACTTCCGCAGCATCCTGGGCTTTTCGATCAGCAGCCAGGGCACCCGTGCGGTGCTGTTCCTGGCCACGGTGCTGTTGCTGGTGGCCAGCCTCTACGCCGGCTGGCGCCTGGCGCAGAGCAAGTTCGGCCGGGTGCTGACCGCCCTGCGCGACGCCGAGAACCGCCTGATGTTCTGCGGCTACGACCCGCGCGGCTTCAAGCTGTTCGTCTGGGTCCTGAGCGCAGTGCTGTGCGGCCTGGCCGGCGCGTTGTACGTGCCGCAGGTCGGCATCATCAACCCCAGCGAGATGTCGCCGACCAACTCCATCGAGGCCGCCGTCTGGGTCGCCCTCGGCGGGCGCGGCACACTGATCGGCCCGCTGCTGGGCGCCGGCATGGTCAACGGCATGAAAAGCTGGTTCACCGTGGCCTTCCCCGAATACTGGCTGTTCTTCCTGGGCGCGCTGTTCATCATCGTCACCCTGTACCTGCCCAAGGGCGTGATCGGCCTGCTCAAGAAAAGGAGCGACTCATGATAGCCCCGACCCCGTCCCCGGCCTTCATGCTCGAACCGGTGCTGGACCCCAATGCCGACGCCGGCACCAGCCGTGAGGCGCTGGGCCTGGGACGCAGCGCCGGCCAGGGCCTGAACACCCGGCACGGCACCATCCTGACCCTGGAAGACATCAGCGTCAGCTTCGACGGCTTCAAGGCCCTCAACAACCTGAACCTGTACATCGGCGTCGGCGAGCTGCGCTGCATCATCGGTCCCAATGGCGCCGGCAAGACCACGTTGATGGACGTCATCACCGGCAAGACCCGGCCCACCCACGGCACGGCCTGGTTTGGCGAGACCCTGGACCTGACGCGCCTGAGCGAGGTGCAGATCGCCCAGTCCGGGATCGGCCGCAAGTTCCAGAAGCCCACGGTGTTCGAGGCCCTGAGCGTGTTCGAGAACCTGGAGCTGGCGCTCAAGACCGACAAGTCGGTGTGGGCCAGCCTGCGCGCCAGGCTCAGCGGCGAGCAGCACGCGCGCATCGACGACGTGCTGGAGACCATCCGCCTGAACGCCTCGCGTGACCGGCCGGCCGGGCTGCTGTCGCACGGCCAGAAGCAGTTCCTGGAAATCGGCATGCTGCTGGTCCAGGACCCGCAACTGCTGCTGCTCGACGAGCCGGTGGCGGGCATGACCGACGCCGAAACCGAATTCACCGCCGAACTGTTCAAAAGCCTGGCCGGCAAGCACTCGCTGATGGTGGTCGAGCACGACATGGGCTTTGTCGGCTCGATTGCCGACCATGTCACGGTGCTGCACCAGGGCAGCGTGCTGGCCGAGGGGTCGCTGAGCGACGTGCAGGCCGACGAACGCGTGATCGAGGTTTACCTGGGCCGGTAGGCCCCTGTAGGACCGGCTTCAGCCGGGAACAGGCACCCCCTCTTCACAGCATTCGCGTCATTCGCGGCTGAAGCCGCTCCTACGGGGGTGAGCGAGCCGCCAGAGATAGGAACAGACGATGCTTCAAGTCGAACAGCTTCACCAATACTACGGCGGCAGCCACATTCTGCGCGGTCTGTCGTTCGAGGCAAAAGTCGGCGAGGTCACCTGCCTGCTGGGCCGTAACGGCGTGGGCAAGACCACGCTGCTCAAGGTGCTGATGGGCCTGCTGCCCTCCAAAGAGGGCAAGGTGCAGTGGGAAGGCAAGCCCATCACCGCGCTCAAGCCGCACCAGCGTGTGCACGCCGGCATCGCCTACGTGCCGCAAGGGCGGGAAATCTTCGGCCGGCTGACGGTCGAGGAAAACCTGCTGATGGGCCTGTCGCGCTTTCCGGGCTCAGAGGCCAAAGAAGTGCCGGCGCATATCTACGAGCTGTTCCCGGTGCTGTTGCAGATGAAACACCGCCGCGGCGGCGACCTGTCCGGCGGCCAGCAACAGCAACTGGCGATCGGCCGGGCGCTGGCCAGCCGCCCGCGCCTGCTGATCCTCGACGAGCCCACCGAAGGCATCCAGCCCTCGGTGATCAAGGAGATCGGCGCAGTGATCAAGCGCCTGGCCGAACAGGGCGACATGGCCATTCTGCTGGTCGAGCAGTTCTACGACTTTGCCGCCGAGCTGGCCGACCAGTACCTGGTGATGTCGCGCGGCGAGATCGTGCAGCAAGGTCGCGGCGAAACCATGGAAGCCGAAGGCGTGCGCGGGCTGGTGACGATCTGATGGCCCGGTTAAGGTGTGCCTGTCTGTGTATCGAGTGATGACGACCTCATGAACCTGCCTGCCAGCACCGCCCTGTTCACCCCCAGCTGGCACGCCGAGCTGGAACTGGGCTACGCCCGCTTCGGTGACAGCACACGCCCGGTGCAGCGCCGTCACCTGGGGCCGTTGCGGGTGCAGAAGCACCTGTATGCCGAGGGTCCCGAGGTGTGCCAGCACATCATCGTCCACCCGCCCGGCGGCATCGCCGGCGGCGACCGGCTGGCCATTTCGGCGCAGGTCGGGCCGCAGGCCTGGGCGCAACTGACCAGCCCCGGCGCGGCCAAGTGGTACCGCGCCGCCGGCCCTGCCTTCCAGCACCTGGACCTGCACGTCGAACCCGGCGCCACGCTGGAGTGGCTGCCGCAGGAAACCATCGTCTTCAGCCAGGCACAGGCGCAGCTTGAAACGTGCATCAACCTGCGCGGCGATGCCCGGCTGTGCTACTGGGACGTGGTGGCGCTGGGTCGCCCGGCCAGTGGCGAACGTTTTGACCAGGGCTACTTCCAGTCGCAGCTGGAGATCCGCCGCGACGGCCGTCTGCTCTGGCACGAGCGCCAGCGCCTGGAGGGCAACGACGGCCTGCTGGACTCGCCCATCGGCCTGGACGGCAAGACGGTGTTCGCCACCTTGCTGATGACCGGCGAAGCAGGCAGCGAGTTGCTGGAGACCTGCCGTTCGGTGAACATGCCCAACCCGGTGCGCGGCGACCTGACCCAACTGCCCGGCCTGATCGTAGCCCGCTGCCTGGCCGACGAAGCCCTGCATGCCAGGGCCTGGCTGATCGAACTCTGGCGCCACCTGCGCCCGGCCCTGCTGGGCCGCGAAGCGCGGGTGCCGAGAATCTGGAATACGTGACACATGGACCCAGGGTCTGTTGCCGTAGGAGCGGCTTCAGCCGCGAATGCACCAAGAACCTGCCACCCAAACGGAATCCCCATGGACCTGACGCCCCGCGAAAAAGACAAACTGCTGATATTCACCGCAGGCCTGGTGGCCGAGCGCCGGCTGGCGCGTGGCCTGAAGCTCAATTACCCCGAAGCCATGGCGCTGATCAGTGCGGCCCTGCTCGAAGGTGCGCGCGACGGCCAGACGGTCGCCGAGCTGATGCACTACGGCACCACCCTGCTCAGCCGCGAGCAGGTGATGGAAGGCATCCCGGAAATGATTCCGGAAATCCAGGTCGAGGCCACCTTTCCCGACGGCACCAAGCTGGTGACCGTGCACCAACCCATTGCCTGACGGAGGCCACATGGACATTGTCATCCGCGATGCCCTGCCCGCCGACCTGCCAGGGGTGCTGGCCATCTACAACGACGCGGTGCTCAACACCACCGCGATCTGGAACGAGCAACCGGTTGACCTGGCCAACCGTCAGGCCTGGTACACCGCCCGCCAGGCGCAGGCCTACCCGATCCTGGTCGCCATCGATGCCGCAGGCGAGGTGCTGGGCTATTCGTCGTTCGGCGACTGGCGCCCCTTCGAAGGTTTTCGCCACACCGTCGAGCACTCGGTGTACGTGCGCGCCGACCAGCGCGGCCGGGGTTTGGGGCCGGTGTTGATGCGCGCCTTGATCGAGCGTGCCCGCGCCTGCGACAAGCACATCATGGTCGCCGCCATTGAAAGCGGCAACATCGCCTCAGTGGCCCTGCACGAGCGGCTGGGCTTCATCATCACAGGAAAAATGCCCCAGGTCGGCACCAAGTTCGGCCGCTGGCTGGACCTGACCTTCATGCAACTGGACCTGTCGCCGGGTGCTCAGGCACCCGCGTCCCAGGCCCCCTCGCCACCTTCTTGCTGACAGGACGTCCCCATGAATCCCGGACAATTGCGACGCGTCACCCTCGACAGCTTTGCCCATTACCGCCAGGGGCTGGCCGCCTTGTTACTGGATGCCGTGCAGCATGGCGCCTCGATAGGGTTCATGGTCGACCTGAATGAAACGCAGGCCCTGGCCTGGGTCGACGAGCTCAAGGCCGGGATCGCCAGCGCCAGCCTGTTGCTGTGGGTGGTGGTCGAGAACGAGCAGGTGCTGGCCAGCGTCCAGTTGGCGCTGTGCCAGAAGCCCAATGGGCTCAATCGCGCCGAGGTGCAGAAACTGATGGTGCTGCACCGCGCGCGCCAGCGCGGCCTGGGTCGCCAGTTGATCGCCGCACTGGAGCAGACCGCCATGCAACAGCAACGCGGCCTGCTGCACCTGGACACCGAAGCGCAGTCGCCAGCGGAGGCCTTCTACCGCTCGCTGGGCTATCAACGCGTCGGCGAACTGCCCGACTACTGCGCCACCCCCGAAGGCCGCTATCGGCCGACCGCCATTTACTTCAAGACCTTGAGGCACGCTTCATGATTCCTGGCCAATACCAGATCCAGCCCGGCGAGATCGAACTCAATGCCGGTCGCCGCACCCTGAGCCTGACCGTGGCCAACAGCGGCGACCGACCGATCCAGGTGGGTTCGCACTTTCATTTTTTCGAGACCAACGACGCCTTGACCTTCGACCGCGCCGCCAGCCGCGGCATGCGCCTGAACATCCCGGCCGGCACGGCGGTGCGCTTCGAACCGGGGCAGGCCCGCGAGGTCGAGCTGGTGGACCTGGCCGGGCTGCGCAAGGTGTACGGCTTCGCCGGCCGGGTCATGGGCGACCTGTGACGCCCCCCGCCCTTGCCGAAGCGCCAGGGCGGCGAACGACGCGAACGGCAAAAATCGGTGGCGTCTGTTTCCCGGCTCAAGCCGGTCCTACGGCCGGTCCCAAGGTCCTGCGGCGCGATAAATAAAGACATCAAGGAACCCCATGAAAATCTCCAGACAAGCCTACGCCGACATGTTCGGCCCCACCGTCGGCGACAAGGTGCGCCTGGCCGATACCGAGCTGTGGATCGAGGTCGAGAAGGATTTCACCACCTACGGTGAAGAGGTGAAGTTCGGCGGCGGCAAAGTGATCCGTGACGGCATGGGCCAGGGTCAGTTGCTGGCCGCCGAGGTGGTCGACACGCTGATCACCAACGCGCTGATCATCGACCACTGGGGCATCGTCAAGGCCGATGTGGGCCTCAAGAACGGCCGCATCGCCGCCATCGGCAAGGCGGGCAACCCGGACATCCAGCCGGACGTGACCATCGCCATTGGCGCCGCCACCGAGGTCATCGCCGGCGAAGGCATGATCCTCACCGCCGGCGGCGTCGACACCCATATCCACTTCATTTGCCCGCAGCAGATCGAAGAAGCCTTGATGAGCGGCGTCACCACCATGATCGGCGGCGGCACCGGCCCGGCCACCGGCACCAACGCCACCACGGTCACGCCCGGCCCCTGGCACATGGCGCGCATGCTTCAGGCCGCCGATTCGTTCCCGATGAACATCGGTTTTACCGGCAAGGGCAACGCCAGCCTGCCCGGCCCGTTGATCGAACAGGTCAAGGCCGGCGCCATTGGCCTGAAGCTGCACGAAGACTGGGGCACGACGCCGGCGGCCATCGACAATTGCCTGAGCGTGGCCGACGACTACGACGTGCAGGTGGCGATCCACACCGACACCCTGAACGAGTCGGGCTTCGTCGAGACCACCCTGGGTGCGTTCAAGGGCCGTACCATCCACACCTACCACACTGAAGGTGCCGGTGGCGGTCACGCGCCAGACATCATCAAGGCCTGCGGCTCACCCAACGTGCTGCCCAGCTCGACCAACCCGACCCGGCCGTTTACGCGCAACACCATCGACGAGCACCTGGACATGCTGATGGTCTGCCATCACCTGGACCCGAGTATCGCCGAAGACGTGGCCTTTGCCGAAAGCCGCATTCGCCGCGAGACCATCGCCGCCGAAGACATCCTCCACGACCTGGGCGCGTTCTCGATGCTCAGCTCCGACAGCCAGGCCATGGGCCGGGTGGGCGAGGTGATCCTGCGCACCTGGCAAACCGCCGACAAGATGAAAAAGCAGCGCGGTCCGCTGCCGGAAGACGCGCCGGGCAACGATAACTTCCGCGCCAAGCGCTACATTGCCAAGTACACCATCAACCCGGCGATCACCCACGGCATCAGCCATGAAGTGGGCTCGGTGGAAGTGGGCAAATGGGCCGACCTGGTGCTGTGGCGCCCGGCGTTCTTTGGCGTCAAGCCGACGCTGATCCTTAAGGGCGGCGCCATTGCCGCCAGCCTGATGGGTGACGCCAACGCCTCGATCCCGACCCCGCAGCCGGTGCACTACCGCCCGATGTTCGCCAGTTACGGCAGCGCGATCCACGCCACCAGCCTGACCTTCATCAGCCAGGCCGCGTTCGAGGCCGGTGTGCCGCAGACGCTGAATCTGCAAAAGCAGATCGCCGTGGTCAAGGGCTGCCGCAGCGTGCAGAAGAAGGACCTGATCCACAACGACTACCTGCCGGTGATCGACGTCGACCCGCAGACCTACCAGGTCAAGGCCGATGGCGTGCTGCTGTGGTGTGAGCCGGCCGAAGTGCTGCCGATGGCGCAGCGGTATTTTCTGTTCTGACCTGTGTCCAACCTTGACGCAAACCTGTGGGAGACAGCGGCTGGCGATGGCTATGTAACAGGCGCAGCAGGTGTGTCGGTCTTGCTGGCCTCATCGCGGGCAGAGCCCCCTCCCACAAGATTGATGTGATCTCGGGTCTCGTGCACGCCACAAGACCTGTGGGAGGCAGCTCTGCTGGCGAATGCGTCGGTAACGCCGCTGCCCATGTGTCGGCCTCACTGCCCTTCCACAGGCTCTGTTGAGCCGTGGGTAAACAGTACTGGTGCTTAGGTTGCAGCCGGCGCCTCATCGTCTGCTGCCTTCAGATAACTCAGAAAGGAGCGCTCGGTACTGATCACGCCCAGCGCCTGCAAGGCATCGTTTACCGCTCCCAGCAAACCGATGTCCTGGGGCTTGTGCTGGCCCTGAAGTGTTCGGCGCAAGGCGAGTTAAAAGGTCAGCTTTCCAAACGCAACATCATCGCAATTATTGCCCATGCTGGTGATTCGCTGGGCGGCAGTGTTGATTTCATTTTCTATAAAGGCCAGGACATCCGGCGTGTTCATGATGGGCTCCAGTCATGCAGTGACCGGCCTACCGTAAGACTCGCCAGCACGGGCGTCTACTGACAGAAATGACAGTAAACGCCCTGCAAGCCTGCACGTGCCTCAAGCGATCAACGACCCCAGCCACTGCGCGGATCGAACGCGGCCTTGTCGGCCAGTTTCTGCCACAGGGCGCGGGTGGCTTCGTCGGCCTGGGGCGGCATGACGATCTTCACTTGCGCATACAGGTCGCCGCGCTGGCCCTGCTTGTCCTGCAAGCCGTTGCCCTTGACCCGCAGGCGCAGGCCGTTCTGGCTGTCGGGGCGGATGGTCAGGTTGATCCGGCCGGTCAGGGTCGGCACCGCGACCTTGGTGCCCAGCGCCGCTTCCCAGGGGGCCAGCGGTACATGAATCACCAGATCATGGCCTTCGACCTCGAACAATGGGTGCGGCGCCAGGCGGATGGTCAGGTACAGGTCGCCGTTCTCGCCGCCACCGGCGCCCGGAGCGCCCTGATTCTTCAGGCGGATGCGTTCGCCATCGGCCACGCCGGCCGGGATCTTCACGTTCAGGGTCTTGGTGATGTCCGCCATGCGCTGACCGCTGGCGTTGTGCTGCGGCACCTTGTAGCTGATCTTCTTCGATTCGCCCGACAGGCTCTCTTCAAGAAAGATCGCCAGTTCCATGTCCACGTCCTGGCCCTTGCGCCCGCGCGGGCGCGCACCCGGCTGGGCGCGGCCGCCGAAGATGGAGCTGAAGAATTCGGAAAAGTCCGTGGTGTCGTTGCCAAAGCCACCGGCGCCGGCACGGCTCTGCCAACCGGGCGGCGCCTGGAAAGGCCGGCCCTGGTGGCCATACTTGCGCAACTCTTCGTACTCGGCACGTTTGTCCGGGCTGCCAAGCACCTCGTAGGCCTCGGTGGCTTCCTTGAACTTCTCTTCGGCCCCCGCTTCCTTGCTGACATCGGGGTGATACTTGCGTGCCAGCTTGCGATACGCCGCCTTGATCGCCTTGTCATCGGCGCCAGGCTCTACCCCGAGTATCTTGTAATAGTCTTTGAAATCCATCGCACACTCACCCGTACCTGTTATCGGTCGCTGCGCAGAGACTCGCAGGTTGTCTCAGACAGTGACATCTGCGACCGCGCAAAGTCGCAGAGTGTATCGGCAAACGGCCACGATGGCCGAGTGCATGATCAGCGTTTGCGCATTTCATCATTCCCGGACTTCATAGGGTGTGTACACCTGGTCGTCGGTCTGCAGGCTTTTATAGCGGGGCGTAACCACCCGCACCTTGCCCTGGCGAATCAGCTCGGCCAGTTCATGGGTGTCGTAGCCGCCCTCCAGGTAGCCGGCCACGACCCAGCGGCCCGCGTCCGTCTGCCGGAAGAATTCGACCTGCGTGTTGATGCCAAACCGGATCACTTCGTCGCGGCCATCGCCACTCAGGTCCACCGCCCACAACGTGCATTTCAGACGGTTGCAGTCGAGGTTTCCCAGCTTGGGGTCGGCAAACTGCTCATGGCCGTCGGCCGGCTCACCAATCCAGACCCGGTTCGCCTCGGTGACCGGGCGCTGGCGCAGGCGGCCATCGCGGCCTTCGTCCAGGCGATCGCGGATCACCGCGCGCGTGGCCGCATCCCATTGCGTCTGTTGGTCGAGGTGACTGTCCAGCCATTCGAACGCCCGACGCCCGGGCGTGCCCAGCTTGTAGTACAGGTAATCGGCGTCGAACTGCTGCGCCGGGGTACGGCCATCCAGCAGACGCTGGACCTGGTTGCGTGCGCTCAGTTCCACCGGGCTCAGCCAGGGTGTGTGGACCGCCAGCAGCGCGATGCAGACCAGCAGCGCCAGCCACGGGTTGCTCCGGCGCAGGCTGCCCAGCCAGGCGGTGCGGCTGCGCAGCACTGCATACAGTGCCGCCACGCTGTACAGCGCGGCGATGCCCACCAGCAACAGGCCGATGATGCGCGAAGGCGACAACCCGTACTGGCTGACGCGCAACCAGGTCGAGTAACCGGCCAGCACCACCAGCACCGGCAGGCAGACCAGGCCCGCATCGATCACCCAGCGCAGCCAGCGCGGATAAGGGCACGGCTGGCGACCGTCCTGGAACACCCCGTTGATCAGGAACACGGTAATGGCCACCAGCGACAACAGGATCGCCGTGGCATAGCCGGTCTTCCAGATCGACTCAAGGCCGGTGAAGGGCAGGCTCAGGCTGAACAGCAAAACGATCAGGGCCGCCAGCGGCGCCAGGAAATGACACAGGCTCAGCAGGATGCCGCGCAGCAGGCCGATGACTCGCTCGTTGTCGCGGCCCATGCGCATCCCCAGCGAAAACACCAGGGCCAGGCACACAATGATGACGCTCTGTTGGTTGATCGCCTGCTGGAGAAACGTGATGCCGATCATCTCGAACAGACTGGCGCACAGTTGCAACAGGCTCCAGAACAGGCCCATGAGCAGCAGCGCCAGCAACACGATAAAGGCGGTGTTCCAGGCGTGGCGGAACAGCGCCTCGTACGGCAGCCGCCAGCCCTGCCCCAACGGCCAGCTGAGAATGAAGGCCGTGGCAACGTAGGTGATCAGGGTGCCGGCCATGACCCAGCTGACGACCGTCCATTCCGGGTCGTAGGTGCCTGGCAGCGCCGGCTGCCAGGTCCAGGCCGTCACCAGGGTGATCAGCACCGTCAGCAGCACACTCCACACCCAGGCCCGGCGCTGCAGCGCCTCGCGACCAAGCAGTTGCAGGTTCAGGCCCAGCACCAGCACGATGGCGGCCAGCCAGGCCGCTTCCCATTTCACGGCAACCACCAGCACCAGCGCCTGCAACAGGCCAATGCCCAGGTACAGCGGCAACGATTGCTTATCGGGTGAAGACATGGCACTTCCTTATGGCGCGGCCGGGTGGGGTCGTGAGTGTAGCGACGCCACATGGGCGAGCGCAGCAGTTTTTACATGGCCTGGGACAACAGCACTACGCAATCGCGCCCTGCTGACATAAACTGCGCGGCCGTTTTTTTCACTGGAACGCACCGCTCATGAATGACCAATCCCCGGCCCGTGCCTGCGGCATCGATTTTGGCACGTCCAACTCCACTGTCGGCTGGCTGCGTCCGGGCATGGAGTCGCTGATTGCGCTGGAGGACGACAAGATCACCCTGCCGTCGGTGGTGTTCTTCAACCTCGAAGAGCGGCGCCCGGCTTATGGCCGCATGGCCCTGCACGAATACCTCGAAGGCTACGAAGGCCGGCTGATGCGCTCGCTCAAGAGCCTGCTCGGTTCCAAGCTGATCAAGCACGACACCAGCGTGCTGGGCACGGCCATGCCGTTCACCGACCTGCTGGGGCTGTTCATCGGCGAGCTGAAAAAACGCGCCGAGCGCACTGCCGGGCGTGAGTTCGAGCAGGTGGTGCTGGGTCGCCCGGTGCATTTCGTCGATGACGACGCCCAGGCCGACCAGGAAGCCGAAGACACCCTGGCCGGCGTGGCGCGCAAGATCGGCTTCAAGGAGGTGTCGTTCCAGTTCGAGCCCATCGCCGCGGCGTTTGACTACGAGTCGACCATCGAGCAGGAAGAACTGGTGCTGATCGTCGACATCGGTGGCGGTACGTCGGACTTCTCGCTGGTGCGCCTGTCCCCCGAGCGCCGCCTGCTCGACGACCGCCATCAGGACATCCTGGCCACCGGTGGCGTACACGTCGGCGGCACCGACTTCGACAAGCAGTTGAGCCTGCAAGGTGTGATGCCGCTGTTCGGCCATGGCAGCCGGATGAAAAGCGGAGCGTTCATGCCCACCAGCCATCACATCAACCTGGCGACCTGGCACACCATCAACAGCGTCTACTCGCAGAAATCCACCCTGGCCTTGGGCAACATGCGCTACGACATCGAGGACGTCAGCGGCATCGACCGGCTGTTCAAGCTGATCGAGCAGCGCGCCGGGCACTGGCTGGCCATGGAAGTGGAGGCCAGCAAGATCGAGCTGACCCAGGCCGAGCAGCGCCTGGTGGCCATGGACCGCATTGAGGCCGGGCTGAGTGTGGAACTGACCCGCTCACTGTTCGAGAGCGCCATCGACACCCAGCTGCGGCAGGTGCGCAACAGCGTGACTGAACTGCTGAACAAGGCCGGCGTCGGCGTCGAGCAGGTCAACACCGTGTTCTTCACCGGCGGTTCCAGCGGCATTCCGGCGCTGCGCAACAGCGTCTCGCAGATGCTGCCCAACGCCCGGCATGTGGAAGGCAATATCTTCGGCAGCATCGGCAGCGGCCTGGCCATCGAAGCCAAGAAGCGCTACGGGTAAAGGCGGCACGCTGTCGCGCATCAAACAGGGGACCCGGTAGGAGCGCGTTTACCCGCGACCGAGTGCGCAGCGCTCACAGAAATCGGTGAAACGCTGAAAATTTACGACTGCTGCGCAGCCGGTCGTCCGAGTGCGGCCCACGCCAAGCGGGCTCCTACGAGACTGTGCGGGTTTTACACCAGCCCTTCCTTGCGCAGTTCGCTCTTGAAGTAGGCGTAGTACACAGGGCCTGCCACCACGCCGGGCAGACCAAAGGCGGCTTCGAACAGCAGCATGGCCAGCAGCAGTTCCCAGGACTTGGCGCTGATCTGGCCGCCGACGATGCGCGCGTTGAGGAAGTACTCGACCTTGTGAATGATGATCAGGTAGCTGAGCGCGGCCACCCCGACCCACAGTGACACCGACAGGCCGACAATGAAGATCAGCGTGTTGGACATCAGGTTGCCCACCACTGGCAGCAGGCCGAGCAGGAAGGTCATGAAGATCAGGGTCTTGGTCAACGGCAGGTGAATGCCGCACAAGGGCAGCACCACCGCCAGGAAGATCGAGGTCAGCGCGGTGTTGAGCAACGAAATCTTGATCTGCGCGAACACGATATTGCGAAACGCCTGGCTGAGCAGGTAGAGGCGGTCGAACAGCGCGGCCGCCAGCGGCTTGCGGCTGCTGACATCGCTGATGCGCTGCAAGGCGATGATCGCACCCAGCACCATGCCGATCAGCATGGTCACGAACATGTGCGCCGCACCCTTGCCGATCAATTGCAGCTCGCCGATGTGCTTTTGCAGCCACACCACCAGCGACACCCGGAATTCCGCCGCACTGGCCGGCAGGTAGCCTTCGATGAACGGCGGCAGCTGGCCGCGCGCCCGGTCGATCAGGGTCATGAACTTGTCGAGCGAGGCACCGGGGTTTTCCGCCTCGTGCACGATAAAGCTGAACGCGCCGGCGAACAGCAAGGCCAGCAGGCTGACCACCAGCGTGCCGAGCAAGGCCACTGCCAGCCAGCGGGCGCGCTCGCCGGCAATCAGCCGTTGCAGTTTGGGGGTCAGCATGTTGACCAGCTCGAACACCAGCAAACCGGCCAGCAGGCTGGGCAGTAACCTGAATGGCAGGATCAGCAGCAAACCGCCAAACATGATGATCCAGCTGGCCAGGAACACCTGGCGTGAAGAAAACGTTGGCATACAGCCTCATACCGGCAGCCTGAACAGGCAGGCAGTCTGCCAGCCTTCCACACCGAGAACCAGTGATCGGACCACCAAGGGCTCATGCACGGTCGTAAAGATCGAGACGGCGCGTGTCAGAGCCCATCGGCCTTGAGCCGCGCCGCGTGCTCGAGAAACAGCTGCACAGGCCGGGCCCCCTTGCCCACCAGGCCCATCATCTGGTTGACGATGTCGAAGTGATCCAGCGGAAAATCGTCGCCTATCACCTGGCCCAGGTGCGAGCTGTAACGTCCGACCATGCCGTCGCACTGGCCGCGCTCCTTGATGAAGGTGCGGGCAAACAGCCGGCAGGTGACGTTGCTGCCATCAATGAGGTTGCGGCCGCGATTGGTCACGCCGGGCTTGAGGATGCCCGACCAGGAGTAATAGCGCACCCCGTCGACCTCCTCAGGCCCGTGTCCGCCCCAGGTCTGCGGCAGGCCCTGCGGGTACTGGCGGTTGAACAGCGCCACCCCGGTGCTGGTCAGCGACTGGTGCGAAGCGGTGATATCGGTCGGCAGCTTCGGACCGCGATAGCCGGTTTCGAACACGGCAATCAGCCAGGCCAGCAGGCCGATGATGGCATTGACCAGGCGCCCGCCCGGCGTACCGACCGGAAAACGCCGCTCCAGGTAGTCGGCCAGCTCCGAACCGTGGTTGGGACCGGCGACCGAGGTGACCGACGCCACCAGGTCAGGGCGACGGGCGGCGACATAGCGCACCGTCAAGGCACCCTGGCTATGGCCGATCAGGTTGACCCTGGCCGCCCCGGTGTCGCGCAGGACCTGCTCGATCACCAGCAGCAGTTGTTCGCCACGGATCTCGGAGGAGTTGACCCCGGACACCATCACCGGAAAGACACGGGCACCGCCGCGTTCCAGGGGCTTGATGATGCCGAACCAGTAGGGGTAGACCACAAACCGCACAAACCCCAGCAGGCCGGGAACCAGTAACAACGGATAGCGGGTCGCATATTCATCGCTCATGGGGCGCTCCTGATGGCAAACCTTTGACGCGGTTGAGCCTAGGTGCTGTTGAACGGCAGGGCCGCGCAACGCGACGAAGAGGCACAACGCGTGCAGGCTCAGGCCATGTGGATATATTGCATCGAACTCCCGGAGCGGCTCGTGGTTCCAAACCGTATCGAGCCGACTTGCGGCTCTTTCGAGGAGAGGCAGCAATGTACAAGAGCATGTTCGCGGCGACCTGCGTGCTGGCAGCACTGACCGGCTGTACCAACAGCACCGCGCAGAACCCGGTGGATTTCGTGACTTACCGCGACCAGGCACTGGTCAAGCAGGTCGAGGACGGCATGACCCGCGAGCAAGTCCTGAAGATAGGTGGCACGCCATCGTCGGTGGTGGAGCGCAAGGTCAGCCCCGGTACGTGCAATAACTACGTGCTGACCCGTGATGGCCACCAGCAGGTGTATCACGTCAGTTTCAACAGCGACGGCCGGGTGGTGAACAAAGGCTTCATGACGTGCGAGCAGCGCGAACAGAACGAACGGGCTCTCTGAAACCGCTCATGCAGTCAATAAAAAGGCCCGGTGCATTCGCTGCATCGGGCCTTTTTCATTCAGGGTACGGGGTCAGAAGACCAGCTTGAACAGGGCAATGACCACGATCAAACCGATCAGGAAAATGATACCGACGGTGCCGCCGAGGAACTTCAGCATGGTGCTTCTCCAGAAATGGGTCTCACGGCTGTGACCCCTGCCGGACGCAGTCGTTTCGTGAAATTGACACCGGGCCTGCAAACGCTTGCACCTTGCAAAGCCGATAAAACTTTCTGACAGCATGCCACTCACACTTTGTAACGACTTCGCCGGCACAGACCGTAAAACAGCGAAGCGTCAAACCCTGATGAGTGAGGAGATCCACCATGAATAGCCTGAACCAGGCCCCGCAACTGTCCGACGTCAACACGCTGCGCGAACGCGCCCGGCAAAATGTGGAAAACGGCGCGGTCACCGAAGGCTACAGTGCAGACCGCGAAACCATCCTGCGTCTGCTCAACGAGTCGCTGGCCACTGAACTGGTCTGTGTACTGCGCTACAAACGTCATTACTTCATGGCCGCCGGCCTGAAGGCCAGCGTGGCTGCTTCCGAGTTTCTCGAGCATGCCCAGCAGGAAGCCGAGCATGCCGACAAGCTGGCCGAACGTATCGTGCAACTGGGCGGCGAGCCGGAATTCAACCCCGACACCCTGTCGAAGAACTCCCATGCCCAGTACGTAGCCGGTACCACCCTCAAGGAAATGGTCTACGAAGACCTGGTCGCTGAGCGCATCGCGGTGGACAGCTATCGCGAAATCATCCAGTACATCGGCGAATCCGACCCGACCACCCGCCGTATCTTCGAAGACATCCTGGCCCAGGAAGAAGAACACGCCGACGACATGGCGGATATTCTGGGCGACCTGTAACCCCCTGCCCCCGGCGGCAGCCACTGATCTGCAGGAGCGATCAACGGTCGCGAAAAGGCCCGAATGATGCGCTGCGGCCTTCGCGACCGTTGGTCGCTCCTACAGTGAGCTGTCTAAGCATGCGCCGGGCCTGGGCCGAATTACCGGCCCCCCAGACTCACTTAACCGTCTTGTTCAACTTCCCTGCCTTGATCTGCTCCAGCAGCGGTGTGCACTGGTCAGGCTCGTTGTCGCCGGTAGCCACCAGCGCCAGCAGGCCGGCGGCGGGACCGGCGGCGATGCCCAAGGCGACCATGCCAGCGCCGCGCAGCAGCAACGGGCCGGTCTTGACCCCGGCATCGGGGTTGGCGAACGTGCCGTTGACATACAGCGGCGAGCGCAGCGAGAAAACCCGGAAGCCCTTGGATTCGGGATTGATGTCCAGGTCCAGTTGTTCGGTCTTGAGGTTGGCGGTGCCGGTGATGTGGATGATCGCATTCTCGGTGTCGAACACGAACAGGCGGCTGGTGGCCAGACCGTCCTTGATGCCGAAGTCGGTGACTGCGCAGTTGATCTTCACTTCGTTGTCGCCAAACAGCTCGCTGACAATGTAGTTGCCCACATTGAGCCCGGCGATTTCCATCAGGCCACGACTGACTGCACCATCGTTGATCAACAGGCGCAGCTCGCCATTGGCCGTGCCGAGCAAGGCAGCCACTGAATTGCCGCGCCCGCTGATATCGGCATCGCCATTGAGCGCGCCAAAGCTGGTTTTCATCGGTTCGAAGGTCGGAAACAGCTGCTTGAGCTTGAAGCCCCGTGCCGTCAGTTTCGCGCGGCCCTGCATCGGCTGGGTACGCCCGTCCAGGCGGATGTCGGCATCGAGTTTGCCGCCGGCCACGCCGAAGCGCAGTGGTTGCAGGCTGAGCTGGCCGTCGTCGAGCAGCAGGTGGGTGTACAGGTCGCTGAAGGGCAGTTCCGGGCTTTGCACGATGCGCTTGCCGGTGAACTCCACATCGGCATCCATGGCGCGCCAGCGCGCGGTATCGAAGGTTTCGACCGGCAACACCTTGGCCGACGGCTGCTTGCCCTGCCCGCCACGCTTTTTCTGCTCGGTATTGGAATCGGCACCGATCAACGGCGCCAGGTCGCTGAACAGCAGTTGATCGGAAACCAGCTTGCCGGTCAGCCTGGGCCGTGGCTGGCTGGCGACAAAGCCCAGGTCGCCGTGGATGTCACTGTTGCCGATCCTGCCGTTGAAGCCTTCATAGCGAAAGCTGGCGCCTTGTGGGTCCTTGAGCCGGGCGATCAAACGTCCGTCGGTGGAGTAGGCGCCCGAGTCGGGCAGGGTCACGCCGGTCAGCGGGTAAAGGTTGCTCAGGCTGGCGCCTTCGAGTTTCAGGCGCAGGTCCAGGGCGCCGAAATTCTGCGGGTCGGTCAGGGTACCGGCGACGACCGCATGGGTGTCGCCCACCCGCACATCGGCCTGCACCGGGAACGGCTGCGCGGCGTCCTTGAGCGCCAGCAAGCCGCCGACCTTGCCATTGCCGGTCACCGCCTGGCCGCGATACTGGCCCTTGCTGGTGAAGGCAAAGGCGTAGTCCTGTGGTGCGATGCCCTTGTCGGCGACCTTCTTGGCCTCCTTGCCACCCACGATGTCGCTGAACGGTATCGGCTTGCCCAATGGGGTGATGACCACGTCCATCCGGGCGTCGAGGGTCTGGTCGCTGTAACTGACCAGGCCCTTGTCGAATTTGATCGAGCCGATGTCCAGCACCCAGGCCGATGGCTTGGCGTCAGGGTCGGACGCCGGCAGGTCGAACACCCAGTTGGCGCGCCCGTCGGCCAGCCGCTCCAGCTTCGCATCGGGCCCGGTCAGTTCAATGCGCGGGATCACGACGTGCTGCGCCAGCAGCGGCAGGGGCGACAGGGTAAAGGTGACCTGCTTGAGGGTGACCATCTGCGGCTGCTTCGACCAGTCGGGGTTGCCCAGGGTCAGGTCCTGGGCCACGAACCGCGGCCACGGCACCCAGGCGCGCCAGCCACCTTCCTGGGTTTCGCGCTGCCAGTGCACGCTCAGGTCGCCATTGATCGCAAACGGCCGGTTCAGCGCCTGGCTGACCTTGTCGTTGAGCATCGGCTTGATGCGGTTCCAGTCGAAGGTGGCGATGACCACGATCACAATGGCCAGCAGGGCGATCAGGGTGATGCCCGTCCAGGCGAAAATCTTGCGGCTGCGCGTCATTGCACTCTCCAAAACCAGCCCGTCCTCCAGGACGCGCCGAAAACGACATATCGCTTAGGACTTCAAAAAGCCATCAGCGTTTGCCCCAATCGTGAATCAAATTAGGGCGTGGTAAAGTGCGGCGCAGTTTATCGCCACAATGGCCCTGAGATGTCAGCCCGCGCCGAACAAAAGCAACAGACCCGCAAAGCCCTGCTCGAAGCCGCGCACAAGCTGATGGAGAGCGGGCGCGGGTTCGCCAGCCTGAGCCTGCGCGAAGTGGCACGCACCACCGGCATCGTGCCGACCGGCTTCTACCGGCACTTCGACGACATGGACCAGTTGGGCCTGGCACTGGTGACCGAAGTGGGCCAGACCTTCCGGCAGACCATTCGCCTGGTGCGGCACAACGAAATGGTCATGGGCGGGTTGATCGAAGCCTCGGTACGCATCTTTCTTGAGGACGTGGCGGCCAATCGGCCGCAGTTCCTGTTTCTGGCCCGCGAGCAGTATGGCGGTTCGCTCAAGGTCCGCCAGGCCCTGGGGGCGCTGCGCGAGGGCATCGTGGCGGACCTGGCCACTGACCTTGGCAAGATGACCAAGTGGCAACACCTCAATGGCACATCGCTGGCGATCATCGCCGACCTGGTGGTCAAGAGCGTGTTCGCCATGCTGCCGGAACTGATCGACCCGCCCGCCACGCCGCTGGCCGCCCACCAGACCCCGCAGGCCAAGATTACCGAGCAATTGCGCTTTATCTTCATGGGCGCCCGGCACTGGCGCGGATTGAATCGGTAGCGACAGATTCGGCACCATTTCGATACAGACCGCCCCGGACGCACCATTAGTGCGCACCCATTCCCCCTCTGTCGCCGGCCGGCATAGCCAATCAGTAGCTTTTTGCTCGCTCAAGGCACGTTGGCAAGCCCCTTGCTCTGTGATGAGGCATTGCTCATTGCGGGAAGCCTGCCGATGCTGGTCATTCACACACGAATCGAACCCCGGGACCACTGGGATGCCGAACTGCTGCTGACCTTCGAGGCGCGCAGCAAAAGCCGCCTGCGCTGTTTCAGCACCGAACAGGAAGACGTCGGCCTGTTCCTGCCGCGTGGCCAGTCGCCGTTGTATGACGGCGAATGCCTGCAGGCCGAGGATGGGCGCATCGTACGGGTGCGCGCACGTCCCGAGCAGTTGCTGCACGTTACCTGCACCAGCGCCTTCGAGCTGACCCGCGCGGCCTATCACTTGGGTAACCGCCATGTCGCCCTGCAAGTGGGCGACGGCTGGCTGCGTCTGCTGGACGACTATGTGCTCAAGGCCATGCTCGACCAGCTCGGCGCCCGGTGTGAAACCCTCGAAGCCCCTTTCCAGCCGGAACACGGCGCCTACGGCGGCGGCCATCACCATTCGAGGGCCGGCGAAGAAGACTTCAACTATGCGCCGCGCCTGCATCAGTTTGGCGTGCGTACATGAATAACGCCTGGGCGCTGCTGCGCCTGGCCAGCCCGCAGCTGCCGATTGGCGGCTACAGCTATTCGCAGGGGCTGGAACTGGCAGTCGAGAACGGCCTGGTGCACGACCCGGCCAGTGCCCGGTGCTGGATCGCGGATCAGTTGCTGCTCAACCTGGCGCGTTTCGAGGCGCCGTTGCTGCTGGCCCATTGCAACGCGGCGGCGGCCGACGACTGGGGGCAACTGCTGCAGTTGAGCGAGGAACACCGCGCCAGCCGCGAAACCCGCGAGCTGCATCAGGAAAGCCGGCAGATGGGCTATTCGTTGCAGCAATTGCTCAATGGCCTGGCCGAGCTGGACCGCCCGGCGCGCGGTTTCCTGCAACAGATCGAGGAGCCGCACCTGGCACTGGGCTGGGCGCTGGCCGCACGCGCCTGGCACATCGCACCGCCTGAGGCGCTGGCCGCCTGGCTATGGAGCTGGCTGGAAAACCAGCTGGCCGTGCTGATGAAAACCCTGCCGCTGGGCCAGCAGGCCGCGCAGCGCCTGACCAGCGAGCTGTTGCCGGCGCTGCAAGAGGCCCGCCACCGGGCTGCCGCCCTGGACAGCCCGCCGTGGGGCGGCGCGCCCTTTGGCCTGGCGCTGGCCAGCATGGCCCATGAACGTCAATACAGCCGGTTGTTCCGGTCCTGAACCCTTGGAGAACACAATGAACAGCCAACCCCTGCGCGTCGGCATCGGCGGCCCTGTCGGCTCCGGCAAGACAGCCCTGACCCTGGCGCTGTGCCTGGCCCTGCGCGAGCGCTACAACCTGGCGGTGGTGACCAACGACATCTACACCCGCGAAGACGCCGACTTTCTGGTGCGCAACCAGGCGCTGGCACCGGAGCGCATCATTGGTGTGGAAACCGGCGGCTGCCCGCACACCGCCATTCGCGAAGATGCCTCGATCAATCTGGAGGCGGTGGACCAGCTCAACCGGCGCTTTCCGGGCCTGGACCTGATTCTGGTCGAGTCCGGCGGCGATAACCTCTCGGCCACCTTCAGCCCGGAACTGTCAGACCTGACGATCTATGTGATCGACGTGTCGGCCGGCGACAAGCTGCCGCGCAAGGGCGGCCCGGGCATCTGCAAGTCCGACATGCTGGTGATCAACAAGATCGACCTGGCCGACCTGGTCGGCGCCTCGCTGGAGATGATGGACCGCGACACGCGCAAGATGCGCGGCGAGCGCCCTTTCGTGTTCAGCAACCAGAAAACCGGCCAGGGCCTTGAGCAGATCATCGCCTTCATTGAACGCCAGGGCCTGTTGAACACGGCCGCCTGAACCCGATTACCCGCTTGAACAAGGAATGCACCTCATGACCGCTTCGAAATCCTTTGCCCTGCTGGCCCTGCTGTTGGTCCCAGGCCTGGCCCTGGCCCACCCCGGCCACGGCGACCACGGCCTGATGGCCGGGATCAGCCACCCGCTGGGCGGCCTGGATCACCTCCTGGCGATGCTGGCCGTCGGCCTATGGGCCGCGCAACAGAACGGCGCAGCGCGCTGGGCGCTGCCGGTGACCTTCGTCGCCACGTTGCTGGTCGGCGGCCTGCTGGGCTTTGCCGGGCTGCACCTGCCGGCGCTGGAAAGCGGCATCGCCGCCTCGGTGCTGGCACTGGGCCTGGCCGTGGCCCTGGCCGTACGTCCACCCTTGCCGCTGGCGATGCTCGCCACAGCGGCCTTCGCCCTGTTTCACGGCGTGGCGCACGGTCTTGAGTTGCCGGAGATGAGCAGTGCCTGGACCTATGCGGCAGGCTTCGTCGCGGCCACCGCCGCGCTGCATGCCGCCGGTTATGCCGCCGTGCGCTACCTGCCGCGTGCCGCCGCACCACTGGTGCGCGTCGCCGGCGCCGGCTCGGCGATGGCTGGCGCCTGGCTGCTGGTGGGCTGAGTATTTTTCCCGGCCACGGCAGGATCGACGCCTGTTAACATGGCGCGCACCCGATCCTGCCGTGACGCCCGCCGATGACCCACGCCACCAGCTCCGCCCCCCAGCCTGAACTGACTGCGATCTTCGCCGATCTGCAGGCGCACTTTCTGCAGGTCATCGTGCCCTTGTGGCAAGGTCCTGGCTGGAACGCCGACCTCGCCCTGCCCTATGAGGCGGTGGATAACGCCCACCAGCCACTGCCGGTGCAGCGCTACAGGGCCATGGCGTGTGCCCGGCAACTGTTCGTGTTCGCCAGCCTGATCGACCACCCCCAGGTCAAGGACGCCACCGCGCGCGCCCATGCCCTGTTCCGTTCGTTGCAACGGCACTTTCACGACGCCGAACATGGCGGCTGGTTCTACAGCGTCGATGCCCAGGGCGCACCGCTGGACCGGCGCAAGGACCTGTACACCCACGCGTTTATCATTTTCGCCTGCGCCCATTACTGGCATCGCACCCGCGAGCCACTGGCCGAATCGGTGCTCAATGCCGCACTGAACGTGGTGCGCGAGCGCTTTGCCGACGGCCAGGGCCTGTATGAAGCCTGCCTGGCCGAGGATTGGTCGCCGCAGGGGACCGGGCCTTTGCAGAACCCGCTGATGCACCTGGCCGAGGCCTTCCTGGCCACCTTGCAAGTGCGTCCGGACCCGGCGACCACCGAGGCGCTGGACGGATTGCTCAAGCATCTGCATGAGCGCTTCATCGACCCGGCCACCGGGCTGATGCTGGAAAAACCGCGCGGGGCTGTGGATAACTGGTATGAACCGGGGCATCAGTTCGAATGGTTCTTCTTGCTGCAATCGGCCCGTGAACTGCACGGCCGGCCGCTGCACCGTGCACTGACCCAGGCGTTTGCCCAGGCCCAGGCGCAGGGCGTCGAGGCCCACGGCGGCGGTGTCAGCGGCATGCTCAGGCTTGATGGCCAGGTGATCGATGGCACCCGGCGCATCTGGGCGCAGGCCGAATACCTGCGCGCCCTGGCCCTGCGCGACGACGCGCAGGCCGACCTGCAGCGCCAGGCGCAGGCACTGCACCGGGACTTCCTGCATGCCAGCGGCTGGAATGAGTGCCTGGATGACCAGGGGCGTGTCAGCCGCAGCGACATGCCCTCGACCACCCCTTATCACCTGGCGACCTGTTACATCGGCCTGGCCCAATACCTGCTCAACCGCACGGCCGGCGTTCCGTAGAACCGGCCGAGCGGTGATCCGCTTTAGCCGGTTTTCACCCGATTTTGCGTCTGACGCTCAATTGTGGAAGGCAAGCCCTGCTGGCGATGACTGGGTGACAGGCGCAGCAGGTATGTTGGTCTTGCTGGCCTCATCGCCTGCAGAGCAGCCTCCCACCGGATTGATGTCGCCCAGAATTTCGAGCCTGACACCGGACTGTGGGAGGCGGCTTGCCGGCGATGGCGATGGGTCAGGCGCAGCAGATGTACTGGTCTTGCTGGCCTCATCGCCGGCAAGCAGCCCCCACCGGATTGATGTCGCCCAGAATTTCGTGCCTGACACCAGACTGCGGGAGGCGGCTTGCCGGCGATGGCGATGTGACAGACGCAGCAGATGTACTGGTCTTGCTGGCCTCATCGCCTGCAGAGCAGCCTCCCACCGGATTGATGTCGCCCAGGATCTCGTGCCTGACACCAGACTGCGGGAGGCGGCTTGCCGGCGATGGCGATGGGACAGACGCAGCAGATGTACTGGTCTTGCTGGCTTCATCGTCGGCAAGCCGCCTCCCACCGGATTGATGTGACCCTGAATTTCGGGCCTGACACCGGACTGTGGGAGGCGGCTTGCCGGCGATGGCGATGGGACAGGCGCAGCAGATGTATGGGCCTTGCTGGCCTCATCGCCTGCAGAGCCGCCTCCCACCGGATTGATGTGGCCCAGGATCTCGTGCCTGACACCAGACTGCGGGAGGCGGCTTGCCGGCGATGGCGATGGGACAGGCGCAGCAGATGTACTGGTCTTGCTGGCCTCATCGCCTGCAGAGCAGCCTCCCACCGGATTGATGTCGCCCAGAATTTCGAGCCTGACACCAGACTGTGGGAGGCGGCTTGCCGGCGATAGCTATGGGACAGGCGCAGCAAGTGTATGGACCTTGCTGGCTTCATCGCCGGCAAGCCGCCTCCCA
>NZ_UUIS01000038.1 GCF_900589395.1 Pseudomonas viridiflava | reverse complement strand
GTTGCTCAAGACCAAATCGGCCAAGCGGGTGAAGCTGAGCGTCGGGGATCTGCAGCGGTTGCGCAAGAAACTGACGGGCGTGACCGATCCGAGTCTGCTGGCACCTTTGGTGGTGGAGCCTGAGGAGGGTGAGGAAGAGGGCATTGAGGACGACGGGCCTGATCTTCTGGACCTGACACCTGAACCGCCAGCGGCTGAAGAGCCGGAGACTGAGTCCGAGCCGACGATCGAGGATGTGCCGAAGGGCTAGTGCGCGTGGCGTGTGCTCTGTTTCCAGACAGCAGGTCTTGCCGAGTGAACGCGTTTTTGCACGAGGTTCCACCA
>NZ_UUIS01000059.1 GCF_900589395.1 Pseudomonas viridiflava | reverse complement strand
GAGCATTGGAACCACCTGATCCCATCCCGAACTCAGCAGTGAAACGATGCATCGCCGATGGTAGTGTGGAGCTTCTCCATGTGAGAGTAGGTCATCGTCAAGATTCAAACCCAGAACCCCTGATCGCTTTGCGGTCGGGGGTTTTGCTTTGCGTACGATAAAATTAACGCGTCGCAAAACGCTCCAACTGGACGCTCGTTCTCGCACCCCTTAAGGTGCGCCTTGAGCATCACTCTGACGAGTCAAGGAAGCAGGCATGCCCCAAACGACCACGCTCACCGCCGGTTTCATGGTGGTTCATGGCAACCGACTGGATGAACTGCGCAGCCTGGTGGTGTCATGGATGCGTCGTTATCCTTTGGCGCCACTGGAAAACGAAATCGCGCTGGTGCAAAGCAACGGCATCGCCCAATGGCTGAAGCTGGCATTGGCAGAGGACGCCGAGGATGAAGACCTTGGTGGCTGCGGAATCGCCGCCGCTGTCGATGTGCAGTTGCCCGGCAGTTTCATGTGGCAGCTCTATCGCACGGTCCTGGGCCGCGAAGAGATTCCGCTCACCTCACTGCTGGACAAGGCTCCGCTGACCTGGCGCCTGATGCGCTTGCTTCCAGAAATGATTGATCGCCCGCATTTCGAGCCGTTGCAACGCTTTCTGACCGTCGATGCGGACATGCGCAAACGCTATCAACTGTCCGAGCGGCTCGCTGACCTGTTCGACCAATATCAGGTCTACCGCGCTGACTGGCTGGAAGACTGGGCTGCTGGCCGTCACCAACTGCGCTCTGTACGAGGCGAAATCAGACCGCTGAGCCCTGCCAACATCTGGCAGGCCGAGTTATGGCGCGCGCTGCTGCTTGATGTCGGTGCCCAAGGCATGGCACAAAGCCGTGCCGGTGTGCACCAGCGTTTCATGGAGCGCATCCAGAGCCTGGGCCAGGCCCCGGCCGGCTTGCCGGCACGGGTCATCGTGTTCGGTATTTCTTCGCTGCCGGCACAGGCGCTCGAAGCGTTGGCCGGCCTGGCCCGCTTCAGCCAGGTGCTCTTGTGTGTTCATAATCCGTGCCGCCACCACTGGGCCGACATCGTCGCTGACAAGGACCTGTTGCGTCACCAGTACAAGCGCCAGGCACGCAAAAGCAGCATGCCACTGGTGCTGGACCCGCAGGCACTGCACCAGCACGCTCACCCGCTGCTTGCTGCCTGGGGCAAGCAGGGCCGTGATTACATCAACCTGCTGGACAGCCATGACAACCCACACAACTACCGTTTCTGCTTCAAGGACGAGCGCATCGACCTGTTCAGTGACGGTGATCCCAAGCACGTGCTGGGCCAGGTTCAGGACGACATCCTGGAACTGCGTCCGCTCGATGAAAGCCGCGCGCTGTGGCCGGCAGTCGACCCTTTGCAGGACCGGTCGATCCGCTTTCATGTTGCCCACAGTGCCCAGCGTGAAGTTGAAATCCTGCATGACCAGCTGCTGGCTCGCTTCAGCCGGGATGCTGATCTGCGCCCGCGTGATGTCATCGTCATGGTGCCGGACATCGACAGCTACGCGCCGCACATCCGAGCGGTGTTCGGCCAGATCGAGCGTGATGACAAGCGCTTCATTCCCTTTACCCTGGCCGACCAGGGGCAGCGTGGCCGTGATCCGCTGCTGATCGCCGTCGAACACCTACTCAAGCTGCCCGACAGTCGATTCCCGGTCAGTGAAATTCTCGATCTGCTCGATGTTCCCGCCTTGCGCGCCCGTTTTGGCATTCAGGAGCGTGACCTGTCGACCCTGCACCGCTGGATCGAAGGCGCCGGCGTACGTTGGGGCCTCGATGCCCGGCAGCGCGCCAACCTTGGTCTGCCCGATGCCCTGGAGCAAAACAGCTGGCAGTTCGGTCTGCGGCGCATGCTGCTGGGCTACGCGGTCGGTGCCGGTGAAGCGTACCAGGGCATCGAGCCCTACGATGAAATCGGCGGCCTGGATGCCGCACTGATCGGCCCGCTGGTGGCCTTGATCGATGCGCTGGACATCGCCTACGCCGAATTCTTCAGCGCAGCCACGGCTCAACAATGGGGCGTGCGCCTGCAAACCTTGCTGCAGGTTTTTTTCCAGCCCGAAAGCGAACACGACGACTACCTGCTCGCGCAACTGGAGAGCTTGCGCGAAACCTGGCTGCAGACGTGCGAGACAGTCGGCTTGCAGGACCCTTTGCCGCTGACAGTGGTGCGTGAAGCCTGGCTTGCCGGACTGGATCAGGGCCGGCTGTCACAACGGTTTCTGGCCGGCTCGGTGAATTTCTGCACCCTGATGCCGATGCGCGCCATTCCGTTCAAGGTGGTCTGCCTGCTGGGCATGAACGATGGCGATTACCCGCGCGCGCAACCTCCGCTGGATTTCGACCTGATGGGCAGTGACTACCGCCCCGGTGACCGCTCCCGCCGTGAGGATGACCGCTACCTGCTGCTCGAAGCCCTGCTGTCGGCGCGCGACCAGCTGTACATCAGTTGGGTCGGCCACAGCATCCGTGACAACAGCGAGCGTCCGCCTTCGGTACTGGTCGGGCAACTGCGCGACCACCTGGTCAGCGGCTGGCGACTGGCTGCAGCCGATCCTTGCGACAACGCAGGTGAAGCCTTGCTCGATGCGCTGACCTTGCATCACCCCCTGCAACCTTTCAGCGCTCGCTATTTCCATGAAGGCTCGGGTTATTTCAGCTTTGCCCGAGAATGGCAGGCCTTGCACCATGAACCCGACGCAAGTCTGCTCGTCCCGGCCACCGATCTGCCCCCGCACGAGCCTCTGGAACCGCTGACCCTGCAGCAACTGCACGACTTTCTGCGCAACCCGGTCAGGCATTTCTTCACCCAGCGGCTGAAGGTGTTTTTCGATCAGCGCGAAGCGCCACTGGCCGACGAAGAACCCTTCGTACTCGATGCCTTGCAACGCTATGGCCTGACCGAAAGCCTGTTGGGGGCCGCCATGCTCAAGCCGGACGCTGTCGAGGAGGCTTTGCATACCCAGGCCCTGCGCCTGCAAGGCAGCGGCCTGCTGCCCATGGCCGGTTTTGGCACCTCGTTGCAGGCCGAGTTGCTCGAACCATTGCCAGGCGTGCTGCAGCGCTATCACGCCCTGCTCAGTCGCTGGCCGCAGCGGCTCGACAGCGCGTTGCCGGTCAGTGTAGAACACCGCCACGTGCAGCTTGATGGCTGGCTCGACGGCCTGCACCGCAATGCGCACGGTGAACTGCTGGCCGTTACGGTCATCCCCAATGGCATCGGCTCGAAGAAAACCCGCAAGTGGCACCGGCTGATCCGGCCATGGGTCAATCATCTGGTGGCCTGTGCCTGTGAGCTGCACCTGACCACCGCGCTGGTGGCCACCGATGAAACCCTGCTGCTGCCCCCGCTGGACAAAAAAGCCGCTCGCGAAGCCGTGAACGACCTGCTCAGCGGCTGGCTCAACGGCATGCAGCACCCGCTGCCGGTGGCGCCGAAAACTGCCTTTGCCTGGCTTGGTCAACCGGCCGACAAGGCCGAAGCGGCTGCGCGCAAGGCTTACGATGGCGATGGTCAGAACAGTAATGGTGAGCGTGCCGAAAGCACCGCCTTGCTGCGTCAGTACCCGGACTTCGACGCCTTGCTCGACAGCGAAGACTTCACCGGTTGGTGCGAGTCGCTCTACAAACCCCTGCATGACGCCCCCTGGCAGGGCGAGGAGGCGGCTGAATGAACCCTGTGACCTCAAACGACCGCCCTCTGGCGCTGCGTTTTCCGCTGCGTGGCAGCCAGTTGATCGAAGCCAGTGCCGGCACCGGCAAGACCTTCACCATCTCAGCCTTGTATGTGCGCCTGGTCCTGGGCCACGGCGACGAAGTGTCGGGGTTTGGTCGGGAGCTGCTGCCACCGCAGATTCTGGTCGTGACCTTTACCGATGCGGCCACCAAGGAATTACGTGATCGCATCCGTACCCGGCTGGCACAAGCGGCGCGTTTTTTTCGCGACGAAATCCCGGCCCCCGATGCGCTGATCAATGCGTTGCGCGACCAATTCGATCCCGAACAGTGGCCATCTTGCGCCAGCCGCCTGGACATCGCCGCGCAATGGATGGACGAAGCTGCTGTTTCGACCATTCACAGTTGGTGCCAGCGCATGCTGCGCGAGCACGCCTTCGACAGCGGCAGTCTGTTTACCCAAAGCCTGGAAACCGATCACAGCGAATTGCTCGGCGAAGTGCTGCGCGATTACTGGCGGCGCTTCTGCTACCCCATGGACGGCGCCGCGCTGGCCTGGGTAAGGGACAACTGGGGTGGCCCCGCCGCCTTGCTCAGTCGTGTACGCGGCTTGTTCGGGCGCGAGTTGCAGGCCTCTGCGCAAGAGCCCGCGCAGCTGATTCTGAGTGTGCTTGAGCAGCGCCGCGCAGCGCTGGCAGAACTCAAGGCACCCTGGGCGACCTGGGCCGGTGAACTCTACACCCTGTTCCAGGCGGCCGTGGCGGCCAAGCAGGTCAATGGCCGACAGATCCAGGAGCGCTTCTTCAAACCGTGGTTCGACAAACTCACGGCCTGGGCGACGAATGATGAGCAGGCGTTCCTCGACCTGGGCACCGGTTTTACCCGCCTGACGCCGGACGGCATCGCCGAGTCTTGGAAGAGCGAGCCGCCACAGCACCCCGCTTTCGTGGCAATGCAGGCCTTGCCGGGCGCACTGGAGCGCCTGCCGACTCCCGATGCCGAGTTGCTGCAGCATGCCGCCGCCTGGGTCAGCGCCCGCTTCGAAGCCGAGAAGCGACGCCGCGCGGAAATGGGTTTCGACGACATGCTGCTCAGGCTCGAGACGGCCCTTCACGCCACCGGCGGCGAGCGCTTGGCCAGTCTGATTCGCGAGCAGTTCCCGGTGGCGTTGATCGACGAATTCCAGGACACCGATCCGGTGCAGTACCGGATCTTCGACAGCATCTATCGCCTGGAAGACAACGACCAACAGACCGGCCTGTTCCTGATCGGCGACCCCAAGCAAGCGATCTATGCTTTCCGTGGCGCCGACATCTACACCTACCTGCGCGCGCGTCAGGCCACCCATGGCCGCTGGCATACCCTGGACACCAACTACCGCTCCAGCGCGGCCATGGTCGAGGCGGCCAACCATGTCTTTCTCAGCGCCGAACAGCGCAAGGCCGGCAAAGGCGCCTTTCTGTTTCGCACCGATGACGCCAACCCGGTGCCGTTCCTGCCCGCCCAGGCACAAGGACGCAAGGAGCATCTGGTGATCGACGACCAACCGCTGGCAGCCCTGACCGTCTGGCAAATGCCCGGCGAGCAACCGGTATCCGGTACGGTCTATCGCCAGCAGATGGCTGCCAGTTGCGCCAGTGAAATCGTGCGCCTGCTCAATGCCGGGTCTCAGGGGCGTGCCGGTTTTGCCCGTGAAGGGCAAGCCTTGCGCGGTCTGTTGCCCGCCGATATCGCCATTCTGGTGCGCGACGGCAAGGAGGCCCAGGCCGTACGTGAGCAACTGACCCGGCGCCATGTGCGCAGTGTTTACCTGTCTGACAAGGACTCGGTGTTCGCCGCCCAGGAAGCCCATGATGTGCTGGCCTGGCTCAAGGCATGCGCCGAGCCGGACGTCGAGCGCACGTTGCGCGCCGCATTGGCCAGCATCACGCTGGCCTTGCCATTGACCGAGCTTGAACACCTGAACCAGGACGAACTGGCCTGGGAAGAACAGGTCATGAAATTTCGGGGTTACCGAGGGCTGTGGCGCACCCAAGGCGTACTGCCGATGCTGCGACGCCTGCTGCATGACTTCAAGCTGCCGCAGACGCTGATTGCCCGCAGTGATGGCGAACGGGTGCTGACCAACCTGCTGCACCTGTCCGAACTGCTGCAACAGGCCGCTGCCGAACTCGACGGCGAACAGGCCCTGATCCGCCATCTGGGCGAGCACCTGATGCTGTCCGGCCAGGCCGGGGAAGAGCAGATCCTGCGCCTGGAAAGCGACGAGCAACTGGTCAAGGTCGTGACCATCCATAAATCCAAGGGGCTTGAATACCCACTGGTGTTTCTGCCGTTCATCTGTTCCAGCAAGCCGGTGGACGGCACGCGCTTGCCGCTGCACTTCCACGATGACAACGGTCAGGCGCGCATCAGCCTGCAACCGACCCAAGCGCTGATCGAGCGTGCCGACGACGAGCGCCTGGCCGAAGACCTGCGCCTGCTGTATGTCGCCATGACCCGCTCGGCACATGCCTGCTGGCTGGGCGTGGCCGACCTCAAGCGTGGCAACGCCAACAGCTCGCAACTGCACCTTTCAGCACTGGGCTACCTGCTTGGCGCCGGCCAGCCGCTCACTGACACGGTGCAGTTGAGCGAGTGGCTCAAGGCACTGGCCAGCGATTGCCCGGCCATCGACCTGCAAACGCTGCCCGAGCCCGTCAACGGCCTTTTCAGCCCGCCGCTCAAACCGGCCAGCCAGCTCAAGACATTGATGCCTCGACGCAAGGCAGCGGATCACTGGTGGATCGCGTCCTACAGTGCGCTGCGCATCGGCGACAGCGTCACGGCCAGTGGCGACAGCGCGCCCGACACCCCGCTGGCCCAGAAACTGTTCGATGACGAGCGCCCAGAGACGCAGGCGGTGCGCGACCCCTTGCCGGGGAACAGCGACCTGCACCGCTTCCCGCGTGGGCCAAACCCTGGCACGTTCCTGCATGGCTTGCTTGAATGGGCTGGCAAGGAAGGCTTCGCCCTGGCCGCCAGCGACCCGGAAGGTGTGCTCGACACCGTGGCCCGACGCTGTAACCTGCGCGGCTGGCAAGCCTGGATCAAGCCGTTGACCGACTGGCTGCTGCACCTGCTGCAGATGCCTTTGCTCCAGGGTCCACAGGCACGCCCTCTGGCGCTGGCGGCACTGGACCTGCCCAATCAGTACCGCATCGAAATGGAGTTCTGGTTTGCCAGCCACTATGTCGATGTCACGCGCCTCGATGAGCTGGTACGTCACTACACCCACGACAACGCCCCGCGTGCGCCACTGCAAAGCACGACCCTCAACGGTATGTTCAAGGGCTTCATCGACCTGACGCTTGAGCATGAAGGGCGCTATTACGTGGCCGACTACAAGTCCAACTGGCTGGGTGACGACGACAGCGCCTACACCGATGAAGCCATGCAGGCCTCGATCCTCGAGCACCGCTACGACCTGCAGTACACCCTTTACCTGCTGGCTCTGCACCGGCAGCTCAAGGCCCGGCTGCCCGGTTACGACTACGACCAGCACATGGGCGGCGCGCTGTACCTGTTCCTGCGCGGCAGCGGCGCACCGGGGCAGGGCGTGTACTACACCCGCCCGCCGCGTGAATTGATTGAAAGCCTCGATCGACTCTTCCAGGGTCAGTCGCAGGCGGCGCTTCGTCCTGGAGAGTTTGCATGAGCCGCACCTTTGCCCAATTGCTGCCGACACCGCTGCAAGCCGACAGCCTGAACCGGCTGATGCCGCTCGAACGCATCGATGACCTTCTGCTGTTGCTGGACCGCTGGACCGAGCGCGGCTGGTTGCGGGCGCTGGATCGGGCGTTCGTGGCCTTTCTGGCCAGCCTCGATACACACGCCGACCCACGGGTTCTACTGGCAGCCGCACTGACCAGTCACCAGTTGGGCCATGGCCATGTGTGCCTTGACCTTTACGAAACCCTCAAGGCCCCGGACTTTGCCTTGTCGCTTCCGCCTGAGGGCGATCTGCAGAGCGGGCCGATGTTGTTGCCGTCGCAACTGCTGGTCAGCCTGGACGGTGCGGCCTGGTGCCAGGTCCTGGCTGACAGCCCGCTGGTCGCCAGTGGCGACGGCCCTGCTTCCCACGCCTTGCAGAGGCCGTTGGTGCTGGCCGACCGACGTCTGTACCTGCGCCGCTACTGGAATTACGAACGGCGCATCGACGCGGTGCTGCGCCAGCGTTTGGCGGCCGAAGAGACACCGCCGGCCGATCTGGCACAACGCCTGGATGCCTTGTTCGGCGCGCCCGGCACGATCATCGATTGGCAGAAACTGGCTTGTGCACTGGCCACGCGCCGCGGGTTCAGCATCATCACTGGCGGCCCGGGCACCGGCAAGACCACCACCGTGGTGCGTCTGCTGGCGTTGTTGCAGGCACCGGCGGTGCACCATGGCCAGCCTCTGCGCATTCGTTTGGCGGCGCCGACCGGCAAGGCGGCGGCGCGCCTGACCGAGTCCATCAGCCAGCAGGTCCGGCAACTGACTGTCGAGGAGGCCGTGCGCGAGCGTATTCCCAGCGAGGTGACCACGGTGCACCGCCTGCTGGGCAGCCGGCCCGGTACCCGGCATTTTCGTCACCACAGCGGCAATCCCTTGCCCCTGGATGTACTGGTGGTCGACGAAGCCTCGATGATCGACCTGGAAATGATGGCCAACCTGCTTGACGCCTTGCCGCCGCATGCCCGCATGGTGCTGCTCGGTGACAAGGACCAGTTGGCCTCGGTGGAAGCCGGCGCCGTGCTGGGCGACCTGTGTCGCGACGCCGAGGCCGGCTTCTACAGCCCGCAGACCCAGGCCTGGCTGGAGTCGGTCAGCGGCGAAAACCTGCAGGCCAGCGGCTTGCAGAGCGGCGATGACTTGCAGCACCCGCTGGCACAGCAAGTGGTCATGCTGCGGCACTCGCGACGGTTTGGCGAAGGCAGTGGCATTGGTCAACTGGCACGACTGGTCAACCAGCAGCAACACGCACAGGCGCGTGCCTTGCTGGTCGGCAACAGCCACGCCGACCTGTTCGTGCGCGTGCTCAAGAACGAGCAGGACCGGCGTTTCGAACAGTTGGTACTCGACGGTCATGGCAACGGCCCGCAAGGCTACCGGCGTTACCTGGAGGTGCTGGCGCAGCAGCGTCCGGCCGCGCAGGCCGTCTTGAGCGACCCCTGCTGGACCGCCTGGGCCCGTGCGGTCTTGCAGGCTTTCGATGAGTTCCAGCTGTTGTGCGCCGTGCGCAAAGGACCGTGGGGCGTTGAAGGGCTCAACCTGCGCATCACTTATGCCTTGTTCAACGCCGGGCTCATCGGCAGCGAGCAGCAATGGTACGAAGGCCGCCCGGTCTTGATGACCCGTAACGACTACGGCCTGGGCCTGATGAATGGCGACATCGGCATTGCGCTGATGGTGCCGGAGCGTGAAGGGCAGGGGCCGCATGTGCTGCGCGTGGCGTTTGCACGCAACGACGGCAGTGGGGAGGTGCGGTTCATCCTGCCCAGCCGGCTCAATGATGTCGAAACGGTCTATGCCATGACCGTGCACAAGTCCCAGGGCTCGGAATTTGCCCATACCGCACTCATTCTTCCCGAGGCCCTCAACCCGGTGCTCACCAAAGAGCTGATCTACACCGGCATCACCCGCGCCAAGCACTGGTTCAGCCTGCTCGAGTCACGTCAGGGCGTGTTCGAACAAGCCTTGCAACGCAAGGTCAAGCGCCTGAGCGGGCTGATGCTGGGCCTGTAACCCGGCACCGCGCCTGTAGAACAGGCGTGTGCCGGGAAACAGACACCACCGTCCTGCGTGATGAAAATCAGCTAACAGAGCGCATGTCGGCTCAGTCAAATGAAAGGGATGCGCTTTTATAGCGCAGCCCTCGCGCCTGATTCTCCACGTCCCTCAGTGCCTCACCCGTCGCCATCCGCCTGTTCCAGGTCTCTAGGCCGCCTTTTTCCGGCAAAGCACCATGAGCGTACATAAGTTACAAAATGCTGCGGCTCTGATTTGCCTTTAGCGCAAGGATTGCTTCTGAAATGCATAATTGTGGGAAAGCGGGGGCGTGCCTACCATCGGTTCATGGTCGCACCCCGCCATTTTCAAGGCCGGCAGACGACTTCCCCCACCTGCCGGAGATCCTGGAATGACAACTGCGCAGATCACCACCGAGCCCCTGGCTTCGCGCATGCCCAGAAGCAAACTGTACAAACTGGTCATTGCTTCCTCCATCGGCAACGCGCTGGAGTGGTTCGACCTGATCGTCTATGGCTTCTTCGCCATGACCATTTCCAAGCTGTTCTTCCCCAATACCGACGAAACCGTCTCGCTGTTGCTGGCCCTGGGCACCTTTGCCGTGTCCTACATGATTCGCCCGCTGGGCGCGATCGTGCTGGGTTCCTATGCCGACCGCATCGGTCGCAAGGCGGCGATGCTGATTTCCATCTGGCTGATGATGCTCGGCACTTTCCTGATCGCGATCATGCCCACTTACGAAACCATCGGCCTGCTGGCGCCCATCGGCATCTTTGTCGCGCGGCTGATCCAGGGCTTTTCCGCCGGGGGCGAGTTCGGCAGTGCCACCGCCTTGCTGGTCGAGCATGCCCCGGAGCGCAAGGGGCTGATCTCCAGCTTCATGTTCGCCAGCCAGGGCATCAGCGGTCTGCTGGCCTCGGGTTTCGGCCTGCTACTGACCACCACCCTGACCACGCAAGAGCTGGAATCCTGGGGCTGGCGCATTCCGTTCCTGTTCGGCCTGCTGATTGGTCCGATAGGCCTGTACATCCGCCGGCACATCGACGAGGCCACCGAGTTCAAGCAGGCTGTCCCGGAACATACCCCGGTCGGCACGCTGTTCAAGGCGCACAAGTACCGCATGGTGCTGGCCATCGGCGCCCTGGTGCTGTCGACCTCGGTGAGCTACGTCATCATCTACATGCCCACCTACGCCGTTAAGCAACTGGGCCTGACCGCCTCGATCGGTTTTGCCGGCACCTTGCTCAGTGGCCTGGTCCTGACCGTGTTGACTCCGTTCATTGGCCACCTCTCGGATGTGTTCGGTCGCACCCGCATCATGTTCTGGGCCGCCCTGGTCTTTGTCGCCAGCATCTATCCGGCGTTCTCCTGGCTGGCGGCCAACCCGACGCTGATGGCGCTGCTGGTCGTGCTGTTCTGGATGAGCGTGCTCAAGGCCGTGTACTTCGGTGGCCTGCCGGCCTTGATGTCGGAGCTGTTCCCGACCCAGGTCCGCGCCACCGGCATGGCCCTGAGCTACAACATCGGCACCACGATCTTTGGCAGCTTCACGCCGTTCTTCGTCGCCTGGCTGATCGGCGCCAGCGGCAACAAACTGGCCCCCAGTTTCTACCTGCTGGTAACCGGGTTGCTCAGCCTCGTCACCCTGCTGGCCATCAGGCAACAGCTCAAACGCGCCTGATCCGTCGACGGCTTCCAATCACCTGAAGATGCTGGAGTGGGCCATGTTCGAGTCACGATTCAAGCAGGCGCTGGCCGCCACCGTAGGCCTGTGCGCGGCCGGTACGGCGCAGGCCGATTTTGTCAACGACAGCCACCTGACCCTGGGGCTGCGCAACTTCTATGTCGACCGTGATTTCAAGCAGGACAATGCACCCAAGTCACGCACCGGCAGTTGGTCGCAAGGTTTCGACCTGCAGTTCAAGTCCGGGTACACCGACACGCCGGTGCAGTTCGGCCTGGATGTCGGCGCCGACTTCGCCTACCGGCTGGACGGCGGCAAGGGCCGTTCCCCCGATGGTGTGCTGCCGGTTGAAAGCGATGGCCGTCCGATGCATGACTACGGCCATGCCAACGTCGCCGCCAAAGTGCGCTATTCAAAAACCGAACTGCGCATCGGCGACCAGCGCCCGAACCTGCCCGTGGCGTCCTTCGACCCGACCCGCCAACTGGCGACCCGCTACGAAGGCGCGGTGCTGGAGTCCAGGGAAATCCAGGACCTGACCCTGACCGCCGGCCGGCTGTGGAGCATCACCGGGCGTGAATCGGCCAACCGCGAAGACCTTTACCTGTGGGGCGACACCCCGGCGCAATCGAGCGACGGGCTGAATTTCGCCGGTGCCAGCTACGCCTTTACCCCGGCCTTGTCCGGCACCTACTTTTACGCGCAGCTCGAAGACATCTATCGCCAGCACTATCTGGGGCTGGCGCACAAGCTGGCGCTGGGGAACGGTTTCACGCTCAAGACCGATGCGCGCTACTACAACACGAAGGAAGAAGGCCAGGCCCTGTCCGGCCGGGTCGACAACCGCACCTACGGCCTGATGTTCAGTCTCAACAAGGGCAGCCACACCTTTGGTGCCGGCTATCAGCGCATGATGGGCCTGGACACCTTCCCGACCTTCAACAACTACGCGCCGGCGCCTTACCTGATCAACTGGTCGGCGCTGGGCTTCGTCAAGCCCGGCGAACGCTCCTGGCAGGTGCGTTATGACTACGACTTCGCCGGCCTGGGCCTGCCGGGGCTGAAATGGATGGCGCGCTGGATGGAAGGCAACGACATCAACCTGGGCCGGCAGAGCCACGAAACCGAGCGCACATCGATCCTCAGTTATGTGGTCCAGAGCGGCCCGCTCAAGGGCCTGGGCGCCAACTGGATGAACATCGGCGTCAATGTGCGCGACACCTCCCGCTACGAAGAAAACCGCCTGGCCCTGACCTACACCGTCAATTTCTGGTAACCCGCCTGCCACGTCCCGGCCCTACACCCGGCTCACGGTCACCAGTTGCTCCTCCAGAAAACTCAGGAAATAGCGAATCAGCACCGGCAGCTTGCGCCCGGCCATGACCTGTACCTGCAGGCTGCGCTGGCGCAACTGCGGGTCACTCATGGGCACCAGCACCAGGTTGTCGCGTGCGGCCGTGCCACTGACCGTGGCCGCCCCGCACAAGGCAATGACATCCGCCGAGTGACGCACGGCATTGTAGATCGCGCCCAGCGAATGGCTGGCGTAGGCCGGCACGAGCGTCAGGCCGTGCAGGTGACAAGCGATGTCGAACAGGTAGCGGATGGTCGAACCGGCATGCGGCAAGGCCAGCGGGTATTCACGCAATTGCAGCACACTCAATGACGTGCTGCCGGCCAACGGATGGCTGGCCGGCATCAGCGCGCTGATCGGCGACTCGCAGCTCAGGGAGATCTCTATCCCCAGCGTCGGTGTCAGGCTGAAGGTCAGGGCAATGTCGACCACGCCTTCCTTGACCAGTTGCGACGCCTTGGCCGCATCCACCACCTGCAGGTCGAAGCTGGCCCCGGGATGAAATCCGCGAAACTGCGCGCACACCCGCGGCAGAAATTCCCAGGCCATGCCTTCCGGGCAGGCCAGGGCAATCTTGTGCTGCTGCAAGGTGTTGAGACCGCGCATCTCGGCGATGACGTTCCTGATTTCCAGTTGATTGCGGTTGGCGTAGGCCAGCAGCAATTCACCCGGCTCGGTCAACTGCATGCCGCGCGGTTTGCGCTCGAACAGCAACACGCCCAGTTGACCTTCCAGGTTGCTGATCTGGCGGCTCACCGCCGACACCGCGACATGCAAGTCTTCGGCGGCGGCCGACAACGAGCCGGTCCTGGCCACGCTGTGAAAGTAACGCAAGGGCAGGTCGTGCATCGCAGGGCTCCATCGAAAGCTGCTTCACAAATGTGCAAGCCTGATTTGCCATAAAGGCAAGGATGGCTTGATAACTTGATAATTGTTGCAAGTCAGGGCGCCACGTTAACCTGCCACGCATCGTCGGTCGAGCGCTTCGTGGTCGCGCCCGCCAGCCACTGCCTGATAGCAAGGAACCCCTATGTCGACCCCTTCTGCGAACACCCGCGCGCAGGCCATCGAGCTGGCCGCCCGGCATTACACCAGTGGTGCGTTCCTGGAGATTCTCAACCGGCGCGTGGCACAACGCACTGAAAGCCCGAATCCCGACAGCGCCGCGTTGCTGCGTGATTACCTGCTGCTTGAGCTGCAGCCGACCCTGCAGTCGCTGGGCTTCACTTGCCGGCTGGTAGACAACCCGCAGCCTGGCAAGCCACCGCTGCTGTTCGCCCGGCGCATCGAAGACCCGGCGCTGCTGACCTTGCTCAGCTACGGCCATGGCGATGTCACCCGCGGCCAGGACGAGCTCTGGCAGACGGGCACCGGGCCCTGGCAGGTCAGCGTCAAGGACGGCCGCCTTTACGGTCGTGGCACGGCCGACAACAAGGGCCAGCACAGCATCAACCTGGCGGCGCTGGACGCGGTGCTGCAGGCCCGGCAAGGGCGGCTGGGGTTCAACCTGAAAATCATTTTCGAAATGAGCGAGGAAGTCGGCTCGCCGGGGCTGGAGCAGGCGTGTCGCGACAACGCCGACGAACTCGCCGCCGACCTGTTCCTGGCCTCCGATGGTCCCCGCGTGCGCCATGACGTGCCAACGCTGTTTCTCGGCTCGCGCGGGGTGTGCCAGTTCCGCCTGACGCTCGACACCGGCAATGGCAACCGTCACTCGGGCAACTGGGGCGGGATCATCACCAACCCGGCCATCGTGATAAGCCATGCCCTGGCCAGCCTGGTCTCGCCCGGCGGCCGGCTGCTGGCGGACTTCATGCGCCCGGCGCCGATGAGTGAAGCCGTCGCGGCGCTGGTGCGTGACCTGCCGGTCGGTGGCGAAAGCTTTGATCCGCAACTCAACCCGGCCTGGGGGGAACCTGGCCTGAGCGTCGGCGAGAAGCTGTTCGGTTGCAACACCCTGGAGGTGGTCGGCCTGTCGGCGGGCAGTACGGTCAAGGTCATCGGCGCCATTCCGGGCCGTGCCGAAATGGTCTGTCAGTTGCGCTTTGTCGCCGGCACCGCATGGCAGTCGCTGGCCGACAATCTGCGTCGTCATCTTGATGCGCATGGATTCGAAACCGTGCAGGTGCAGGTCGAAGGCGGCTATGCGGCGACCCGTCTCGACCCGCAGCATCCCTGGGTGGGTTTTGTGCGCGAGTCGGTCAGCGCCAGCCTCGGCGAGCCGGTCACCGTGCTGCCCAACCTGGGCGGCACCATTCCCAACCATTGCTTTGCCGATGTGCTGGGCCTGCCGACGGTCTGGCTGCCGCACTCCTACCCGTCGTGCCAGCAGCATGCGCCGGACGAGCATTTGCTGGAAAGCATCGTCCAGCAAGGCCTTGCAGCCGCTGCCGGATTGTTCTGGGATTTGGGCGAGCGCGCCGCCTCGCTGCGCGGCTCGCTGGGTTGAGGTGTAGAAGACGACGGCCCGCCGCGCAGGCCGTCGGCATCAGGCCGGTCAGCCGGCAGATGCAGGGGTTCTCCAGTCATCGGAGCCGGATGTGCCACAGATCTCGTGGGTCCAGGTGATCTTGCGATAGGTCATGTGGACATCTTCCAAATGAGTGAAGTGGGCGTTGCCCGGGTCCTGGCAGTTATGCATGTAGTCACGCATGTCGACGATGATCGCATCTTCCAGTTTGGTGGTGTAGTAGTGCTCTTGCGTGCCGGAGGCCGAGGTGCGGAACCACTGGATGACGACCTCGGTCAGGCGCTCGCCCGAGGTCAAGGCCGCCAGCAGCAGCGGCGAGGCCTTGTCGAATACCTTGGTGATGCACACCGGCTTGTGCACGCGTTGCCCGGTTGGCTGGCCGGACTGCGGATCACGCGGAATGATGACCTCGTGACTGAATCCCTGGACCATGACCTGGTCCTCGTGTCCCTCCTGGTAAGCGTTTCCGATCGAATCGGCGGTAAAGGCACCTGCGGTGATCAGGCCTTGCTTGGTGCCAGTGACAGACATGTAAGCCGGTGTTGCCATGAGTCATTCTCCTTGCAATGAATAAAACCCGGCGGGCAGGCCGTCCGGGACACAAGGGCTATACCAATAAACGTGCCGTTTTATTTATTCCCTTTTAAATCAGTTAGATAAGATTTTTTCAGGTGTTTCTGGCGCGTTGTCCTGCATGAATGACCCACGCTTTCGCGCAATAACCCGCACCCCTCCCTGCAAGGCCTTGCACAGTGCCTCATACCCTTGAAAGCAAGCCCTGCGACCGCCAGTCGAGCGCTTCATGCCCCTTTTGCCGAGCAAGGCATTGCACATCAAGGCCACAGGCCTTCATTGCGCCGCCGCGCGATAAATTCGCCGCCGTGGTCTTCAATGAATGAACACCGCAGCTTCATCGTGTGATGACATCGGCTTTCGCACGCCAAGGAGAACAACAATGAACATCGCCTTCATCGGTCTGGGCAACATGGGCGCGCCCATGGCCTGCAACCTGCTCAAGGCCGGGCACCGTGTGCACCTGTTCGACCTCGACAAGAACACCCTGGCCGAGCTGGCCACGCAGGGCGGCCATATCAGCCAGTCGCCTGCCCAGGCCGCGCAAGGCAGCGAGTTGGTGATCACCATGCTGCCGGCCGCCGCCCACGTTCGCAGCGTATATCTGGGGGAGAGCGGCGTGCTGGCCGGCATCCAGCCCGGCACTTCGGCCATCGATTGCAGCACCATCGATCCCCAGACCATCCGCGAGCTGGCCGACATTGCCGCCCGCCAGGGCGTCACGCTCAGCGATGCACCGGTGTCCGGTGGCACGGCCGGCGCCCGGGCCGCCACCCTGACCTTCATGGCCGGCGGCTCCAGCGAGCATTTCGAGCGTATCAGGCCGGTGCTGGCGCAGATGGGCCGCAATATCGTGCACTGCGGCGACACCGGCACCGGACAGATCGCCAAGCTGTGCAACAACCTGCTGCTGGGCATCTCCATGATCGGCGTCGCCGAAGCCATGGCGCTGGGCGATGCCTTGGGCATCGACACTCAGGTACTGGCCGGGGTTATCAACAGCTCTACTGGCAGTTGCTGGAGTTCGCAAAGCTACAACCCCTGGCCCGGCATCGTCGACACCGCCCCGGCTGCGCGTGGCTACAGCGGCGGGTTTGCCGCCGACCTGATGCTCAAGGACCTGGGCCTGGCCGCGCAGGCTGCACGCACTGCCCATCAGCCAGTCATCCTCGGGGCGCTGGCCGAGCAACTGTTCCAGGCCATGAGCCAGCGCGGTGAAGGCGGCCTGGATTTCTCGGCCATCATCCAGGCTTACCGCCGCCACGTGTAGGACCGGTCGGGCAGCGAACCGCTTCAACCGGGAGCCCGGTCCACACCGGTTCCCGGCCACACGCAGAAATGCCAAATCGCCACCAGCCTCGTAAAACCTGTCACACCTTGTCCAACCTTTCCAAATGCAGATGCATACGATTCTCTTTTACTTCTTGAATCGTAAGGGTCTTCCATGCCTTCTCCATTCCGCCTGCGGCCTTCGACCGTAATGATGCAACTGGCTTTGGCCACACTGGTCAGCGGTCAGGCCTACGCCGACCAAGCGTCCCAGGACCTGGCCCAGGCCAATCCCCAGGTGCTTTCGCTGGACGACGTGGTGGTCACCGCTGCCGGTTATGAGCAGAGCGTGGAGCAGGCCCCGGCATCGATCACGGTCATCACCGGCGAAGAACTGCGCAAGAAATCCTTTCACGACCTGACCGATGCCTTGCGCGATGTCGAAGGCGTGACGGTCAACGGCAGCGCCAACGAAACCGATATCTCGATCCGTGGCATGCCGGCCGACTACACCCTGATCCTGGTCGACGGCAAGCGCCAGAGTGCGCGCGAGTCGAGGGTCAACGGCAACCGTGGCTACGAGCAGAGTTTCGTGCCGCCGGCCGAGGCCATCGAGCGGATCGAAGTGGTCCGCGGCCCGATGTCCTCGTTATACGGCTCCGATGCCATCGGCGGGGTGATCAACATCATCACCCGCAAGGTCACCCCCGAGTGGGGCGGCTCGGTCACCTATGACTATTCGGTCCGTCAGCACAGCGACCAGGGCAACGCCCGCCAGACCCAGTTCTACCTCAACGGGCCGTTGATCACTGACACCCTGGGCCTGCAAGCCTGGGGCCGTTACCTGGACCGCCAGGCCGATGACGACGTCGAGATCACCAACGGCTACACCAAGGCCGACCACAAGGACATCACCGCGCGCCTGGCCTACACGCCGACCGCCGACCACGACATCCTCCTCGAAGGCGGCGCCACACGCCTGGAGAACGGCGATGGCCTGAGCCCCAACTGGGCCACCCGCGAGCAGGAAAACAACCGCGACCACCTGTCCCTTTCGCATCAGGGGCGCTGGGGCTGGGCGACTTCGGACGTTTCGCTGGCCTGGGAAAAATCCAGCCGCGAAGGCCTGGCCACGGAAAGCCAGGCCGACGTGCTGGGACGCAAACCTACGGTGGAAAACACCGTGCTCGACGCCAAGCTGGTGATGCCCACCGAGCGCAATATCACCACCACCGGCCTGCAGTGGAACGACACCCGCGTCACCGACTGGAATCAGGCGCTGGGCGACCGCAAGAACTATGAGTATTCGGTGGTGCAGAAAGCGCTGTTCGCCGAAAACGAATGGTCGGTCACTGATACCTTCGCGCTGACCACCGGCCTGCGCATGGACCACCACGAGCAATACGGCGTGCATTTCAGTCCGCGCCTCTATGGCGTGTGGAACGCCACCGACGAGTGGACCTTCAAGGGCGGCGTGGCCCGTGGCTTCAAGGCGCCGGAGCTGCGTGCGGTGATCGAAGACTACGCCGTGCTGCGCCGCAACACCTTTGCCATGCTCGGCAACCCGGACCTCAAGCCCGAGACCAGCACCAACTACGAGCTGTCGGCGCTGTGGTCCAACCGCGACAACCTGTCGGCCGGCGCCACGGTGTTCTACAACGACTTCAAGGACAAGCTCTCGACCGTGACCACGACCGAGCGCTACAACGGCTTTATCGTCATGGAACGGGTCAACGTCGACAAGGCCGTGATCCAGGGCATGGAGCTCAACGGCCGTTGGGACGTGAGCGAGACCGTGGCGATCAAGGGCAACTTCACCTACACCGATTCCGAACAAAAGAGCGGCGCCAACGCCGGTGCGCCCCTGGCCCTGACCCCCGAGCGCAAGGCCAACGTGCGCGCCGACTGGCAGTTCAGCGAGCGCCTGGACCTGTACGCGGCGGTCAACTATTACGGCAAGGAATACGGCAGCACCCTGACCGAAGAACCGGCTCCGGGCTACACCACCGGCGATCTCGGCGGCTCATATGAGTTCAGCAAAAACCTGAGCTTCAACGCCGCCCTGCAGAACGTCACCGACAAGCGCCTGGACGACGAAACCTACGGCAACGTCAACTACGGCCGCACCCTGTGGGCGAGCACCACGGTACGGTTCTGATAACCCGGCCGTACGTCGATTCGCGGGGGCGCAACAGGGCTTGTTCAAGGCACCCTCTGACCAGTGGGAGGCGGCTCGCCGGCGATGGCTATGCAGCAGGCGCAGCAGGTGTATGGGTCTTGCTGGCCTCATCGCCGGCAAGCCGCCTCCCACAGGATTGATGCCGCCCTGGATTTCGTGCCTGGCACCAGACTGTGGGAGGCGGCTTGCCGGCGATGGCGATGGAACAGGCGCAGCAGGTGTGTTGGTCTTGCTGGCCTCATCGCCGACAAGCCGCCTCCTACAGGATTGATGTTGTCCTGAATTTCGGGCCTGACGCCGGACTGTGGGAGGCGGCTTGCCGGCGATGGCGATGGAACAGGCGCAGCAGGTGTGTTGGTCTTGCTGGCCTCATCGCCGGCAAGCGCGCTCCTTGTATGTTGACCCTACACCCAACGAGAGCCGTTATGCTCACAGGTGTGTCATCAAGAGATGTGTTTCTGGGGGAAGCCGATCGCTCCTGAAG
>NZ_UUIS01000034.1 GCF_900589395.1 Pseudomonas viridiflava | reverse complement strand
GTAAGCGCTCCATAAACCCCACCGTGCTCAATATGGGTGGCGCGCTCAGCTAGGCGATGCAGGTGAGCAGTTCCACGGCAGCAAGGCTTCGTAGTCTTCAACCGATGTCGCCGTCGGTAGGCGTTCGAGTGCGTGGCGCAGCCACGCATAGGGCTCCTGGCCGTTGGCTTTGGCGGTCTCGACCAGGCTGTAAAGTTGAGCACTGGCCGTCGCGCCCTTGGGCGTGTCGCTAAACAGCCAGTTTTTTCTTCCGATCACGAAGGGGCGGATCGCGCGTTCAGCGGCGTTATTGTCGAGCGGCAGGTAGCCTTCCTCGACGTATCGCTCCAGCTTGCTCCAGTTACTGGCGAGGTAACTGATAGCCTTGCCCAGGGCGTTCTGAGCGGTGACCTGTGGCTGCGTCTTTTCGATCCAGCTTTTCAACTGCGCCAGTATCGACAGGCTTTGTTCGTGACGGCCGATCTTGCGTTCAGTGTCGCCGCAAGTCTTTAGGTCGCGTTCGATGCCGTAAAGCTTGTTGATCATATTCAGCGCGATATCCGCGCGTCCTGTTTTACCTTTGGGCTGCACTTTCTGCGCTTCAACAAATTTACGACGCGCATGGGCCCAGCATCCTAAACGCTCAACTCCAGCTTGGGCGCCCAGCGCGTTGTAACCGGCATAATCATCAGTCATGACGTAACCACGATAGCCATCGAGCAGGCGAGTCGGTACCTCCTGCGCACGGCTGGTGGAGTAGTCAAAAAGGATCACCGGCTTATCCGGCGGGCCGCCGGTTTGCACCCACATCCACGACTGACTGCTTGGCTCGCGGTCAGGCTCTTTCAACACCTGCACCCGCGTTTCATCGCAGTGGATGACGCGGCTGGCCAATAGGCTATCGCGCATTAAATTCAGCAGCGGCTGGAAGTGCTCGCCGCACTGGATAACCCAGCGTGCCAAGGTCTGGCGAGGGATATCAATGCCGTGGCGACCTAATACTTTTTCAAATCGATGAAGCGGCAAGCCGTCCACATACTTGGTGGTCAGCAACATCGCCAGAACGCTCGGGCTGGCCATGCTTTTTTCAATCAACTGAGCTGGCTTGTCCGCAGTGACCGGAGCGGTTTCGCAGTCGCGGCAACCATAGACTTTGCGGACGTGTTTGATGACACGGATCTGCATCGGGACGATTTCAAGCTGCTCGCTGATCTCCTCACCGATGGCATGCTTGCGGCAGCCGCAGGTGCAAGTCAGCTCATGTTCGGGCAGTTCGTGGATGACCTCGATGCGCGGAAGGCCAGCGGGCAGCGGCTTGCGCTTGCCACGGCGCTTGGCGGGTGCGACGACCTCTTCTTCCGTGTCTTCGTCAACAATGTCCGCGATGCTTTCTGCTTCATTAAAAAGGGCTAGCTGAGGCGTGGCAGGATCAGCCGTCTGCTCGGACTTACGTCCGAACAAGCGCTGACGCAGCAGCGCGTTTTCCTCTTCAAGAAAACCGACCCGCGACTGCATCTTCGCAAGCATTTGCTTGAGCAGTTGGAGATCGTCGGGAAGGTTGTCGGGCATGGATTTCATGCCCTGGATTATACCGAATCAGGCCACGAATCGCGGCGTCAAAACCTGATGAGGACGGTTACGCCAGAGGTCAAAACCGTCGAGCATCCAGTTGAGTTCCTGGACAGTCAGCACAATCGCTTCGTCCGTCACGTCAGGCGATGTTTTGAAACGTTCGGACTCCAGGCGCTTGAGCCAAAGGCAGAAGCCGTTGCGTTCCCAGTACAAGATCTTCACGCGGTTGCGTGGCTTGTTGAGGAAAACAAAAAGCACTGGGTCAAAGACTGCGACCTTGATATCCAACTCGACCAGGGCAGCCAGGCCGTCAATGGATTTTCGGAAGTCGACGGGTTTGGGGTAGAGATAGACTTTTTCGACTTTGGCGTCGGGTCGCATCATGGCGAACGGGCTCCTGAGAGAATCGGGAGCACAGCATCGAGCATCAGATAAGCGCTTGGAATGTGGGGTTCATGGAGCGCTTACC
>NZ_UUIS01000018.1 GCF_900589395.1 Pseudomonas viridiflava | reverse complement strand
GAGCATTGGAACCACCTGATCCCATCCCGAACTCAGCAGTGAAACGATGCATCGCCGATGGTAGTGTGGAGCTTCTCCATGTGAGAGTAGGTCATCGTCAAGATTCAAACCCAGAACCCCTGATCGCTTTGCGGTCGGGGGTTTTGCTTTGGGCGCGATAAAAACCGTCTGGTTTTCTATGCACCGTGGGTCCGCATGGCTATCATGCGTGCCTCTTTATCTGGTGATACTTTCATGTTGACGCTGCTACGACTTCTTGCTGATGGTCACTTCCATTCCGGACAAGTCCTGGGCGATGAGCTGGGCGTCAGTCGTAGTGCCGTGTGGAAGCAATTGCAGCAAATAGAGTCGGAGCTTGGGCTTGAGGTGCACAAGGTGCGCGGGCGCGGTTACAGGCTTGCCAGCCCCCTCTCTCTTCATGATCGTCAGGCCATCATCGATAGCGGGCTTCCACCTGGCTGGTCGGTAACGGTCCTGGAGCGTGTCGATTCCACCAACGCTGAAGCTGCTCGGCTGATTTCAACCGATGCTGCGCTGCCTGCATTGGTGGTGGCTGAGCGGCAAACGCTGGGTAGAGGGCGACGTGGGCGCAAATGGGTCAGTCCTTTCGGAGAGAATCTGTATTTCAGCCTATTGCTGCGAGTCGAGGGCGGCATGCGCCAGCTTGAGGGCTTGAGTCTGCTTGTGGGGCTTGCTGTCGTTGAGGTTCTGCGTGAGTTTGGTGTCAAAGGGGCAGGCCTCAAGTGGCCCAATGACGTCCTTGTAGGGCGTCGTAAGCTTGCTGGTGTCTTGCTTGAGTTAATGGGCGACCCGGCAGATGTTTGTCATGTGGTTATTGGTGTGGGTATCAACATCAATATGCAGACGGCCATAGAGGTCGACCAGTCCTGGACATCGCTGCGCCTGGAGACAGGGCGAATCTGTGATCGTAATGAAATAGCCGCAAGGCTGGCTCATATCATGGAAGCCTATTTGATACGTCACCAAGAGCAGGGTTTTTCGGCTTTTCGGTCGGACTGGGAGCAAAACCATCTGTGGCAAGGATGCGAAGTATGGCTGTTAAGTGGCTCTGAAAAGGTACAGGGGCGTGTGTTGGGCATTGATGCGCTTGGTGCCTTGCGCCTTGAGGTCGATGGTGTGGAAAAAAGCTTTAATGGCGGAGAGCTCAGCCTGAGGTTGCGTGATGATTCTTGAGCTCGACTGTGGCAACAGCTTCATCAAGTGGCGTGTCACCGAGAAAGGTGGGTATGCCATAAAGGCGGGTGGCGTAGTGGGCTCTGATGAGGCATTGCTTGAGCAGCTGTCCCTACAGTCGGCCCTTGAGCTCAATTACTGTCGCTTGGTCAGCGTGCGTACCCACGATGAAACAGAAAAGCTGATTGGTGACTTGAAGCGGGTCTTTTCATTATCTGTAGCCTGTGCAGTGTCTGCCCGTCACTTGGCAGGGGTCACCAACGGCTATGAGGATTACGAGCGTCTGGGGCTTGATCGTTGGCTGGCTCTGGTGGGTGGCTATCACCTGGTTCGCAAGGCATGCCTGGTTATCGATCTGGGAACTGCGGTGACGTCAGACTTTGTCAGTCGTGAAGGTGAGCACCTTGGCGGTTTCATATGCCCGGGGATGCCGCTCATGCGTAATCAGCTGCGTACACATACGCGACGTATTCGCTATGACGCTGACGCTGCGATGCGTGCGTTGGGCAGTCTCGAGCCTGGGCGCTCAACCGCAGAAGCTGTCGAGCGCGGATGTTCATTGATGCTGCGCGGATTTGTTCAGGCTCAGGTAGAGATTGCCAGGCAGTATTGGGCGGACGATTTTGTCGTGTTTGTGACGGGTGGCGATGCTGCTCTGGTCGAGGGTGTCATTCCTGGGGCTCGCGTCGTGCCTGACCTTGTGTTTACAGGTCTGGCTTTGGCTTGTCCCCTGCGTTGAGGTGCGTATGCGTTGGTTGTTTCTGCTGCTATTGATGCTCAATGTCTTTTATTTCGTATGGCATCAGCAGGAGGCGCCTTTGAGGGCCAAAGAAATCTTGCCGCTCACCTTGGCACGCCCTGCTCAACAAGATATTCGCTTGCTCAGCGAGTCGGAGGCCATGGCTGGGCGGGAGGAGAAAGCGCAATGCCTGTATCTTGGTGGCCTTGTGCGTATCGAGGAGGCCAGGGCGGTCGAGCAGCGCTTGAACAGCCTCGATATCCACTCGCGTTTTCATTCTCGCCAGTCGGGTGGGAGTACCGTTTATTGGTTGGCAATAGCGCCCGAGAGCCGTCGCCTGGTGGGCGACGGATTGCTTGCACAGCTGGCTCAGGACTTTCCCCAATTAAAAAACAGAATAATGTTGTGCGAGGGGGTTGCAGGTCTCGAATAGTTTGCATAGAATGGCGCCCGCTCCACAGTGAGACGTAAGTCGAAAAGGTGTAGCAAAGCTGGTCAATGCACGTAACCTCAAGATTTTATTGAGAAAATGCTTGACAGGCGGTTGGCTCAGGTAGAGAATGCCGGCCACACAAGGAGGGGTTCCCGAGCGGCCAAAGGGATCAGACTGTAAATCTGACGTCTACGACTTCGAAGGTTCGAATCCTTCTCCCTCCACCAGATTTAGCTGAAATTGCAAGTTCTGCGGGTGTAGTTTAGTGGTAGAACCTCAGCCTTCCAAGCTGATGATGCGGGTTCGATTCCCGCCACCCGCTCCAGAATTGCAGTGAATGCAACGTGTTTCGCTCTTGTAGCTCAGTTGGTAGAGCACACCCTTGGTAAGGGTGAGGTCAGCGGTTCAAATCCGCTCAAGAGCTCCAATATCAGAGGCAGATATGCAAATATCTGCCTTTGTTTTAAGCCATCGATCTCCCCTGTGAGTCGTTGCTTAAAGCCTTTGTTCGGGGTGTGTGAGCTGTTGCGCATCATATTCGCGAATAAGGTGTTGTAAAAATCTCGTCGGGTCAGCATAATGGTCGGCCTGATTTTGCTTTTAGGTCAGTAGCTCAATTGGCAGAGCGACGGTCTCCAAAACCGTAGGTTGGGGGTTCGATTCCCTCCTGACCTGCCAGATTCCTTCGATATCTGGCTTTCTTTTCACAGGGTCTCCGTAGATGAATCCCAAGGCTGAAGCATCAGACTCTCGCTTTGACTTGCTGAAATGGCTCCTGGTAGTCGTTCTGGTAGTCGTGGGTGTTGTCGGTAATCAGTATTACTCGGCGCAGCCTATCCTGTATCGCGTTCTCGTCCTCCTTGTGATTGCTGCCGTTGCTGCGTTCGTCGCGCTGCAGACTGGCAAGGGTAAGGCTTTCTTTACGCTCGCGAAAGAAGCTCGTGCAGAGATCCGTAAAGTCGTATGGCCTACGCGCCAGGAAACCGGCCAGACCACACTTATTGTCGTGGCGGTGGTTCTGGTTATGGCGCTGCTGTTGTGGGGGCTTGATTCCCTGCTCGGTTGGCTTGTTTCCTTGATAGTTGGCTAAGGGTGTCCCGTGGCTAAGCGTTGGTACGTAGTGCATGCTTACTCGGGTTACGAGAAGCATGTCATGCGCTCGTTGATCGAGCGTGTGAAGCTGGCAGGCATGGAAGAGGGCTTCGGCGAAATTCTGGTCCCCACTGAAGAAGTGGTTGAGATGCGCAATGGCCAGAAGCGCAAAAGTGAACGTAAGTTCTTCCCTGGTTATGTGCTTGTACAGATGGAAATGAACGAAGGGACCTGGCACTTGGTCAAGGATACCCCTCGCGTCATGGGCTTCATTGGTGGCACGGCTGACAAGCCTGCACCGATTACCGACAAGGAAGCTGAAGCTATCCTGCGTCGCGTTGCTGATGGTAGCGACAAGCCCAAGCCCAAGACCCTGTTTGAGCCAGGTGAGGTTGTTCGTGTTACGGACGGCCCGTTCGCTGACTTTAACGGTACGGTCGAAGAAGTTAACTACGAAAAGAGCCGTATCCAAGTGGCTGTGCTCATTTTCGGTCGCTCTACGCCTGTAGAGCTTGAGTTTAGTCAGGTCGAAAAGGTCTGATCAAACAGCGTCCTATACCCCGCAGCCCAAGGCTGTGGGGTTTTTTCGTCACTAGGATATACGTAACACACCGGGGAGCCTTCACTGGCGCTTGTACCCGTAACTGGAGTGCCTCATGGCCAAGAAGATAACTGCATACATCAAGCTGCAAGTGAAAGCCGCTCAGGCTAACCCAAGCCCACCTGTTGGTCCGGCTCTGGGTCAGCACGGCGTGAACATCATGGAATTCTGCAAGGCTTTCAACGCCCGTACCCAGGGTCTTGAGCCAGGTCTGCCGACGCCAGTGATCATCACTGTCTACAGCGACCGTAGCTTCACTTTCGAAACCAAAAGCACCCCTGCTTCGGTTCTGCTGAAGAAAGCTGCAGGCCTGACCAGCGGTTCGGCTCGTCCGAACACCGTCAAGGTCGGCACCGTTACCCGTGCTCAGCTCGAAGAGATCGCCAAGACCAAAAGTGCCGATCTGACAGCAGCTGACCTCGATGCAGCCGTGCGTACCATCGCCGGTTCTGCTCGTAGCATGGGCCTTAACGTGGAGGGTGTGTAATGGCTAAGTTGACCAAGCGTCAAAAGGCAATCGCCAGCAAGCTTGAAGCTGGCAAAGTCTACAATTTCGTCGATGCAGCCGGCCTGCTGGTTGAGCTGTCGACTGTAAAGTTCAACGAGTCTTTCGACGTTGCCGTTAACCTGGGCGTCGATCCTCGTAAATCCGACCAGGTCGTACGTAGCGCTACCGTGCTGCCGCACGGCACTGGCAAGACCGTTCGCGTTGCTGTGTTCACTCAGGGCCCGGCTGCTGAAGCCGCTCTGGCTGCCGGCGCCGATCGCGTTGGCATGGACGACCTGGCTGCCGAAATGAAAGCCGGCGACCTGAACTACGACGTGGTTATCGCATCCCCTGATGCCATGCGTGTTGTAGGTCAGTTGGGTCAGATTCTCGGTCCTCGTGGCCTGATGCCTAACCCGAAGGTCGGTACTGTCAGCCCTGACGTTGCCAACGCTGTGCGTAACGCCAAGGCCGGTCAGGTTCGCTACCGCACCGACAAGAACGGCATCATTCACACTTCCGTTGGCAAGGTCGGTTTCGACGCTGTCAAGCTGAAGGAAAACGTTGAAGCCCTGATCGCTGATCTCAAGCGTATCAAGCCTGCTTCCTCGAAAGGTATATACGTCAAGCGCGTTACCCTGAGCACCACTATGGGCCCAGGTCTGGTCATCGATCAGAGCTCGCTCGACGCGTAAGACAAAGATGGCGCGGCATGCCGAGCCATCGACATATTGGGGTCCCTGCCTGGCGGGGGCTGTCCAAGACCGTAGGCGGCGCAAGCCTTAAACCTCAAGCCTACGCAGATGGTGCTCCCGGTTCCTTACCGAATCAGACACCAAAACGACATCCGGCTCCGGTTGGATGAAACGGTAACAAGCAGGAGTTGAACCCGTGGCAATTAAACTCGAAGACAAGAAGGCCATCGTCGCTGAAGTCAACGAGGCTGCCAAAGTCGCTCTGTCCGCTGTCGTGGCTGATGCCCGTGGTGTGACAGTAGGCGCGATGACCGGACTCCGTAAAGAGGCTCGTGAAGCTGGCGTTTACGTACGTGTCGTACGTAACACCCTGCTCAAGCGCGCTGTTGCTGACACTGACTACAGTGTCCTCAGCGATGCCTTCACCGGCCCGACCTTGATCGCGTTCTCCAACGAACATCCGGGCGCTGCTGCCCGTCTGTTCAAAGAGTTCGCCAAAGGTCAGGACAAGTTCGAGATCAAGGCAGCTGCGTTCGAGGGCAAGTTCCTCGCAGCTAACCAGATCGATGTACTGGCAACCTTGCCGACCCGCGACGAAGCCATTTCGCAGCTGATGAGCGTGATTCAAGGCGCTACCAGCAAGCTGGCTCGTACTCTGGCGGCTGTTCGCGACCAGAAAGAAGCTGCCGCAGCCTGAGGCTGAGCAATTCTTTTCGCGTATTTGTGTTTATTTTGATGGTCGCGTAGGCCGTCCCCCAATTCAGGAAATTGAGTCATGTCCATCTCTCAAGAAGATATCCTTAACGCCGTTGCTGAAATGTCGGTTCTGCAGGTTGTTGAACTGATCAAGGCGTTCGAAGAGAAGTTCGGCGTTACCGCTGCTGCCGCTTCCGCTGCTGGCCCAGCTGCCGCTGCTGCCGTTGTTGAAGAGCAAACCGAATTCAACGTCATGCTGCTGGAAGCTGGCGAGAAGAAAGTTAACGTCATCAAGGCAGTGCGTGAGCTGACCGGTCTGGGCCTGAAAGAAGCCAAGGCAGTCGTTGATGGCGCTCCAGCCATGGTACTGGAAGCTGTTGCCAAAGACGCAGCTGACAAAGCCAAAGCTGCTCTGGAAGAAGCAGGCGCCAAAGTCGAGCTGAAATAAGCATCGACCTTGAACGTCCAGCCCAAGCGTTAAGCAGACGGCTGATGGCTGGTGGCTCTTGCCACCGGCCTTTTTTCCGTTATAGACGACTGGCCAGGCCATCGCTATAGCGTGCAGGTACCACCGACAGGGTGGCGCAAACCAAGGGGTTTGCACGATTTTCTGGCTGCTTCCGTCGGAGGGAGCCAAACAAGCAGGTGACCAAGCTGGGGAACGCTGATGGCTTACTCATACACTGAGAAAAAACGTATCCGCAAGGACTTTAGCAAGTTGCCGGACGTAATGGATGTGCCGTATCTCCTGGCCATCCAGCTGGATTCTTATCGTGAATTCCTGCAAGCAGGAGCGACCAAAGATCAGTTCCGCGACGTCGGTCTTCACGCAGCCTTCAAATCCGTTTTCCCGATCATCAGCTACTCCGGCAATGCTGCGCTGGAGTATGTAGGTTATCGCTTGGGCGAACCGGCATTTGATGTCAAAGAGTGCGTGTTGCGTGGTGTGACTTACGCTGTACCTCTGCGGGTCAAGGTCCGTCTGATCATTTTCGACAAAGAGTCGTCGAACAAAGCGATCAAGGACATCAAAGAGCAAGAAGTCTACATGGGTGAAATCCCCCTGATGACTGAAAACGGTACCTTCGTCATCAACGGTACTGAGCGCGTCATCGTGTCCCAGCTGCACCGTTCGCCTGGTGTGTTCTTCGACCACGACCGTGGCAAGACTCACAGCTCCGGCAAGCTGCTCTACTCCGCGCGCATCATTCCGTACCGTGGCTCCTGGCTGGACTTCGAGTTCGATCCAAAGGACTGCGTATTCGTCCGTATCGACCGTCGTCGCAAGCTGCCGGCGTCCGTATTGCTGCGCGCGCTCGGTTATACCACCGAGCAGGTTCTCGATACCTTCTACACCACCAACGTTTTCCACGTCCGTGATCAGGGCCTGAGCCTGGAGCTGGTGCCTCAACGCCTGCGCGGTGAAGTCGCTGCCCTGGACATCCTGGATGAAAACGGCAAGGTGATTGTCGAGCAGGGTCGTCGTATCACTGCCCGTCACATCAACCAGCTGGAAAAAGCCGGTATCAAAGAGCTGGAAGTGCCTCTGGACTACGTCCTGGGACGCACCACCGCCAAGGTCATCGTGCATCCGGCTACCGGCGAAATCATCGCCGAGTGCAACACCGAACTGACCGCCGACCTGCTGGTAAAGATTGCCAAGGCACAGGTCGTGCGCATCGAAACGTTGTACACCAACGACATCGATTGTGGTCCATTCGTCTCTGATACCCTGAAAATCGACTCCACCAGCAATCAGCTCGAAGCCCTGGTCGAGATCTATCGCATGATGCGTCCTGGCGAGCCGCCAACCAAGGACGCCGCCGAAACCCTGTTCAACAACCTGTTCTTCAGCGCCGAGCGTTACGACCTGTCGGCCGTGGGCCGCATGAAGTTCAACCGTCGTATCGGTCGTACCGAAATCGAAGGTTCGGGCGTGCTGTGCAAGGAAGATATCGTTGCCGTCCTCAAGACGCTGGTCGATATCCGTAACGGCAAAGGCATCGTCGACGACATCGACCACTTGGGTAACCGTCGCGTACGTTGCGTTGGCGAGATGGCCGAGAACCAGTTCCGTGTAGGCCTGGTGCGCGTCGAGCGTGCGGTCAAGGAACGTCTGTCGATGGCTGAAAGCGAAGGCCTGATGCCGCAGGACCTGATCAACGCCAAGCCTGTTGCGGCGGCGGTGAAAGAGTTCTTCGGTTCCAGCCAGCTTTCCCAGTTCATGGACCAGAACAACCCGCTGTCCGAGATCACGCACAAGCGTCGCGTTTCGGCTCTCGGCCCTGGCGGTCTGACCCGTGAGCGCGCTGGCTTCGAAGTGCGTGACGTGCACCCGACCCACTACGGTCGTGTCTGCCCGATCGAGACCCCTGAAGGTCCGAACATCGGTCTGATCAACTCGTTGGCCGCTTACGCCCGCACCAACCAGTACGGCTTCCTGGAAAGCCCGTACCGTGTGGTCAAGGACGCGCTGGTCACCGACGAGATCGTCTTCCTGTCGGCGATCGAAGAAGCTGACCACGTCATTGCGCAGGCCTCTGCTGCAATGAACGACGAGAAGATCCTGATCGACGAGCTGGTGGCTGTTCGTCACTTGAACGAATTCACTGTCAAGGCACCTGCCGACGTCACCCTGATGGACGTATCGCCCAAGCAGGTTGTCTCTGTAGCGGCCTCGCTGATTCCGTTCCTCGAGCATGACGACGCCAACCGTGCGTTGATGGGTTCGAACATGCAGCGTCAGGCTGTTCCGACATTGCGCGCCGACAAGCCGCTGGTTGGTACCGGCATGGAGCGCAACGTAGCGCGTGACTCCGGCGTTTGCGTCGTGGCACGTCGTGGCGGCGTGATTGATTCCGTCGATGCCAGCCGTATCGTGGTACGTGTTGCCGATGACGAAGTCGAAACCGGTGAGGCAGGTGTAGATATCTACAACCTGACCAAGTACACCCGTTCGAACCAGAACACCTGCATCAACCAGCGTCCGCTGGTCAGCCGCGGCGACGTGGTCAAGCGTCACGACATCATGGCCGATGGTCCGTCCACCGACATGGGCGAACTGGCTCTGGGCCAGAACATGCGCATCGCGTTCATGGCCTGGAACGGCTTCAACTTCGAAGACTCCATCTGCCTGTCCGAGCGTGTGGTCCAGGAAGACCGCTTCACCACGATCCACATCCAGGAACTGACCTGTGTGGCGCGTGACACCAAGCTTGGGCCAGAGGAAATCACTGCCGACATCCCGAACGTGGGTGAAGCGGCACTGAACAAGCTGGACGAAGCCGGTATCGTTTACGTGGGTGCCGAAGTCGGCGCCGGCGACATCCTGGTCGGCAAGGTCACTCCGAAAGGCGAGACCCAACTGACACCGGAAGAAAAACTGCTGCGCGCGATCTTCGGCGAGAAGGCCAGCGACGTCAAAGACACCTCCCTGCGCGTGCCGACCGGCACCAAGGGTACCGTCATCGACGTACAGGTCTTCACCCGTGATGGCGTCGAGCGCGACGCACGCGCCCTGTCGATCGAGAAGTCCCAGCTCGACGAGATCCGCAAGGACCTCAACGAGGAGTTCCGCATCGTCGAAGGTGCAACCTTCGAGCGTCTGCGTTCCGCACTGGTCGGTCGTACTGTCGAAGGCGGTGCCGGCCTGCGCAAAGGCCAGGACATCACCGACGAGATCCTCAACGGTCTGGAGCATGGTCAGTGGTTCAAGCTGCGCATGACCGAAGACGCGCTGAACGAACAGCTGGAAAAGGCCCAGGCCTACATCGTTGATCGTCGCCGTCTGCTCGATGACAAGTTCGAAGACAAGAAGCGCAAGCTGCAGCAAGGTGATGACCTGGCTCCAGGCGTGCTGAAGATCGTCAAGGTCTACCTGGCCATCCGTCGTCGTATCCAGCCAGGCGACAAGATGGCCGGTCGTCACGGTAACAAGGGTGTGGTCTCGGTGATCATGCCGGTCGAAGACATGCCGCACGATGCCAACGGTACGCCGGTCGACATCGTTCTGAACCCGTTGGGCGTACCTTCGCGTATGAACGTCGGCCAGATCCTTGAAACCCACCTGGGCCTGGCGGCCAAGGGCCTGGGCGAGAAGATCAACCGCATGCTCGAAGAGCAGCGCAAGGTCATCGAGCTGCGCAAGTTCCTGACCGAGATCTACAACGAGATCGGCGGTCGTCAGGAAAGCCTGGACAAATTCACCGACCAGGAAATCCTGGATCTGGCGAAGAACCTGCGCAACGGCGTTCCAATGGCCACCCCGGTGTTCGACGGTGCCAAGGAAAGCGAAATCAAGGCCATGCTCAAGCTGGCAGACATGCCGGAAAGCGGCCAGATGCAACTGTTCGACGGTCGCACCGGCAACAAGTTCGAGCGCCATGTGACCGTTGGCTACATGTACATGCTGAAGCTGAACCACTTGGTGGACGACAAGATGCACGCGCGTTCCACTGGTTCCTACAGCCTGGTTACCCAGCAGCCGCTGGGTGGTAAGGCGCAGTTCGGTGGTCAGCGTTTCGGGGAGATGGAAGTGTGGGCGCTGGAAGCATACGGCGCCGCGTACACTCTGCAAGAAATGCTCACAGTCAAGTCGGACGATGTGAACGGTCGTACCAAGATGTACAAGAACATCGTGGACGGCGATCACCGTATGGAGCCGGGCATGCCCGAGTCCTTCAACGTGTTGATCAAAGAGATTCGTTCCCTCGGTATCGATATCGATCTGGAAACCGAATAACACGTGACGCGAATGGGGGCAGGGCGGTAATGCCTGCTCCTTGCTCCGCCAGGAGGAAAGGCCTTGAAAGACCTACTGAATTTGCTGAAAAACCAGGGTCAAGTCGAAGAGTTCGACGCCATCCGTATCGGATTGGCCTCGCCTGAGATGATCCGCTCATGGTCGTTCGGCGAAGTTAAAAAGCCGGAAACCATCAACTACCGTACGTTCAAGCCTGAGCGTGACGGCTTGTTCTGCGCCAAGATCTTTGGCCCGGTCAAGGATTACGAGTGCCTGTGCGGCAAGTACAAGCGCCTGAAGCACCGTGGTGTGATCTGCGAGAAGTGCGGCGTTGAAGTCGCCCTGGCCAAGGTTCGTCGTGAGCGCATGGCGCACATCGAACTGGCTTCGCCGGTGGCCCACATCTGGTTCCTGAAATCGCTGCCGTCCCGCATCGGCCTGCTGATGGACATGACCCTGCGTGATATCGAGCGCGTTCTCTATTTCGAGAGCTACGTCGTTATCGACCCGGGCATGACCACCCTGGAAAAAGGCCAACTGCTGAACGACGAGCAGTACTTCGAAGCCCTTGAAGAGTTTGGCGACGACTTCGATGCCCGCATGGGCGCCGAGGCTGTCCGCGAGCTGCTGCACGCTATTGACCTGGAGCACGAGATTGGTCGCCTGCGCGAAGAAATTCCGCAAACCAACTCCGAAACCAAGATCAAGAAGCTGTCCAAGCGCCTGAAGCTGATGGAAGCCTTCCAGGGCTCCGGCAACCTGCCTGAGTGGATGGTGTTGACCGTTCTGCCGGTTCTGCCGCCAGACCTGCGTCCACTGGTCCCGCTCGACGGCGGCCGTTTCGCGACCTCCGATCTGAACGATCTGTATCGTCGTGTCATCAACCGTAACAACCGTTTGAAGCGCCTGCTGGATCTGTCGGCCCCTGACATCATCGTGCGCAACGAAAAGCGCATGCTGCAGGAAGCTGTCGATGCACTGCTGGACAACGGTCGTCGCGGTCGCGCCATCACCGGTTCCAACAAGCGTCCTCTGAAATCCCTGGCTGACATGATCAAGGGTAAGCAGGGTCGTTTCCGTCAGAACCTGCTCGGCAAGCGCGTTGACTACTCGGGTCGTTCGGTTATTACCGTAGGCCCGACCCTGCGCCTGCACCAGTGCGGTCTTCCGAAGAAGATGGCCCTGGAGCTGTTCAAGCCGTTCATCTTCGGCAAGCTGGAAATGCGTGGCCTGGCCACGACGATCAAGGCTGCCAAGAAGATGGTCGAGCGCGAGCTGCCGGAAGTGTGGGACGTTCTCGCTGAAGTGATTCGCGAACACCCCGTACTGCTCAACCGTGCACCGACGCTTCACCGTCTGGGTATCCAGGCGTTCGAGCCGGTTCTCATCGAAGGCAAGGCGATCCAGCTGCACCCGCTGGTCTGTGCGGCGTACAACGCCGACTTCGACGGCGACCAGATGGCCGTTCACGTTCCGCTGACGCTGGAAGCCCAGCTCGAAGCGCGTGCGCTGATGATGTCGACCAACAACATCCTGTCGCCTGCGAGCGGTGAGCCGATCATCGTTCCTTCCCAGGACGTTGTACTGGGTCTGTACTACATGACCCGTGAGGCGATCAACGTCAAGGGCGAAGGCCGTGTGTTTGCCGACCTGCAGGAAGTCGACCGCGTATTCCGCGCCGGCGAAGCTGCACTGCACGCCAAGGTCAAGGTTCGTATCAACGAAACCGTGAACGACCGTGATGGTGGCAGCGTCAAGAACACCCGCATCGTCGACACCACTGTCGGCCGTGCGCTGCTGTTCCAGGTCGTGCCGCCAGGCCTGTCCTACGACGTCGTCAACCAGCCGATGAAGAAGAAGGCGATCTCCAAGCTGATCAACCAGTGCTACCGCGTGGTTGGTTTGAAAGAGACCGTGATCTTCGCTGACCAGCTGATGTACACCGGTTTCGCCTATTCGACCATTTCGGGTGTTTCCATCGGTGTTAACGACTTCGTTATCCCTGATGAAAAAGCGCGCATCATCGATGCCGCCACCGACGAAGTGAAAGAGATCGAAAGCCAGTACGCTTCGGGTCTGGTGACCCAGGGCGAGAAGTACAACAAGGTGATCGACCTCTGGTCCAAGGCCAACGACGAGGTCTCCAAGGCCATGATGTCGAACCTCTCGAAAGAGAAGGTCATCGACCGTCACGGCGTTGAAGTGGACCAGGAATCGTTCAACTCGATGTACATGATGGCCGACTCCGGCGCCCGGGGTTCCGCAGCCCAGATTCGTCAGCTGGCTGGTATGCGTGGTCTGATGGCCAAGCCGGACGGCTCGATCATCGAGACGCCGATCACCGCGAACTTCCGCGAAGGTCTGAGCGTACTGCAGTACTTCATCTCGACGCACGGTGCTCGTAAGGGTCTTGCGGATACCGCCTTGAAAACGGCGAACTCCGGTTACCTGACCCGTCGTCTGGTGGACGTGGCACAAGACCTGGTCGTGACCGAAGTCGATTGCGGTACCGAGCACGGCCTGTTGATGACGCCGCACATTGAAGGCGGCGACGTGGTCGAGCCGTTGGGTGAGCGTGTACTGGGTCGTGTCATTGCCCGTGACGTGTTCAAGCCTGGCACTGAAGAAGTCATCGTTCCGGCCGGTACGCTGGTCGACGAAAAGTGGGTCGAGTTCATCGAACTCAACAGCATCGACGAAGTGATCGTTCGCTCGCCGATCAGCTGTGAAACCCGTTTCGGTATCTGCTCGAGCTGCTACGGTCGCGACCTGGCTCGCGGTCACCAGGTGAACATCGGTGAAGCGGTCGGCGTTATCGCTGCCCAGTCCATCGGTGAGCCGGGTACCCAGCTGACCATGCGTACGTTCCACATCGGTGGTGCGGCCAGCCGTACTTCCGCTGCCGACAGCGTTCAGGTCAAGAACGGCGGTACCGTTCGTCTGCACAACCTCAAGCACGTAGAGCGTGTGGATGGTCACTTGGTTGCGGTATCCCGTTCCGGTGAGCTGGCCATCGCCGACGACTTCGGTCGTGAGCGCGAGCGCTACAAGCTGCCATACGGTGCCGTGATTTCCGTGAAGGAAGGCGACAAGGTCGACGCTGGCTCCATCGTGGCCAAGTGGGACCCGCACACCCACCCGATCGTTACCGAAATGAAAGGTACCGTGACCTACGTGGGCATGGAAGAAGGCATCACCATCAAGCGTCAGACCGACGAATTGACGGGTATGACCAACATCGAAGTACTCGATGCCAAGGACCGTCCGGCAGCCGGCAAGGACATCCGTCCTGCGGTCAAGATGGTCGGCCTCGATGGCAAGGATCTGCTGCTGCCAGGTACTGACGTACCGGCACAGTACTTCCTGCCGGCCAACGCCCTGGTCAACGTCGCTGACGGTGCCCAGATTGCGATTGGTGACGTTATCGCGCGTATCCCGCAAGAAACGTCGAAGACCCGTGACATCACCGGTGGTCTGCCGCGTGTTGCCGACTTGTTCGAAGCCCGTCGCCCGAAAGAAGCGTCGATCCTGGCAGAGGTCAGCGGTACCATCGCATTCGGCAAGGAGACCAAGGGCAAGCGCCGTCTGGTCATCACCCCTGTCGATGGCAGTGAGCCGTACGAAGAGCTGATTCCGAAGTGGCGTCACCTGAACGTCTTCGAAGGCGAACAGGTCAACCGCGGCGAAGTCATCTCCGACGGTCCGAGCGATCCGCACGACATCCTGCGTCTTCTGGGTGTCAGCGCGCTGGCCAAGTACATCGTCAACGAGATCCAGGACGTTTACCGTCTGCAGGGCGTGAAGATCAACGACAAACACATCGAGACCATCCTGCGTCAGATGCTGCGCAAGGTCGAACTGAGCGAAGTCGGCGATTCCAGCTTCATCAAGGGCGACCAGGTCGAGTTGACGCACGTGCTGGTCGAGAACGAGCGTCTGGCGAGCGAAGACAAGTTCGTCGCCAAGTACGACCGTGTGTTGCTGGGTATTACCAAGGCATCGCTGTCGACCGAATCGTTCATTTCTGCGGCCTCCTTCCAGGAGACAACCCGCGTACTGACCGAAGCGGCAGTGACAGGCAAGCGCGACTACCTGCGCGGCCTGAAGGAAAACGTCGTCGTGGGTCGTCTGATCCCGGCCGGTACCGGTCTGGCTTATCACAGCGAGCGCAAGCGTCGCCGTGAAATGGACAAACCTCAGCGTGTGAGCGCGAGCGAAGTCGAAGCCGCACTGACCGAGGCGTTGAACTCCAGCGGTAATTAAGACGGGGCCCCGGTCTTTTTCCGTGATTTCCGGCAAGTCATTGTCTGTCGGGAATCGCAGGAAGAGGTCGGGGCTTTGCCTTGACTGGGGGCTCGATCCTCTTTAGACTCTTGTACCCCTAAATTTGGCAGGGCTTGAAGCTCTGCCATTTGCTTTCTTGTCGACAATAGCGTCGCAAGACAACAGTGGAGCTAGTAGATGGCAACTATCAACCAGCTGGTACGTCAGCCGCGCAAGCGTATCGTCGAGAAATCCGACGTTCCTGCGCTGCAGAACTGCCCGCAACGTCGTGGCGTGTGCACTCGCGTGTACACCACTACGCCGAAAAAACCTAACTCGGCACTGCGTAAAGTCTGCCGTGTGCGCCTGACCAACGGTTTCGAGGTTTCCTCGTACATCGGTGGTGAGGGTCACAACCTGCAAGAGCACAGCGTGGTCCTGATCCGTGGCGGTCGTGTAAAAGACTTGCCAGGTGTTCGTTACCACACCGTTCGCGGTTCCCTGGATACTTCCGGCGTCAAAGGTCGTAACCAAGGCCGTTCGAAATACGGTACCAAAAAGCCTAAGGCCTAAGTGCTTCGGGTTTTTGATTGATTTTGCAGAATTTCATTTTTTTGAGTCGATAAGAGTAAGGTCGGACGCATTCATCAACCAATGCCTGTTCCGAGCTAACCTGAAGACCGTTTGAGGGCTTATCCATGCCGAGAAGACGCGTAGCAGCCAAGCGCGAAGTGCTTGACGATCCAAAATACGGAAGCCAGATCCTGGCCAAGTTCATGAACCACGTGATGGAGAGCGGCAAGAAAGCCGTTGCCGAGCGTATCGTTTATGGCGCCCTGGACAAGGTTAAAGAGCGCAAGAACAGCGACCCCCTGGAAATCTTCGAGAAAGCTCTCGACGCCATCGCTCCGCTGGTCGAAGTGAAGTCGCGCCGTGTTGGCGGTGCGACCTACCAGGTTCCTGTCGAAGTTCGTCCGTCTCGCCGTAACGCGCTGGCAATGCGCTGGCTGGTAGACTTCGCCCGTAAGCGTGGCGAGAAGTCTATGGCTCTGCGCCTGGCTGGCGAACTGTTGGACGCTGCCGAAGGCAAGGGTGCTGCAGTTAAGAAGCGTGAAGACGTTCACCGTATGGCCGAAGCCAACAAGGCTTTCTCGCACTACCGCTTCTAATCGCCGCATCAATATTTTTGCGAGGGCTTTATGGCTCGTACTACACCGATCAACCGCTACCGTAACATTGGTATCGTCGCTCACGTGGATGCTGGTAAAACCACCACCACCGAGCGCGTCCTTTTTTACACCGGCAAAAGCCACAAAATGGGCGAGGTGCATGACGGCGCCGCGACCACAGACTGGATGGTTCAGGAGCAGGAGCGTGGTATTACCATTACTTCTGCTGCTATTACCGCCTTCTGGCAGGGTTCCGAGAAGCAGCACAAGGACCAATACCGCTTCAACGTCATTGACACCCCGGGTCACGTAGACTTCACCATTGAAGTTGAGCGTTCCCTGCGTGTACTCGACGGCGCGGTCGTTGTGTTCTGTGGTACTTCGGGTGTCGAGCCTCAGTCCGAAACCGTATGGCGTCAAGCCAACAAGTACGGCGTTCCGCGTCTGGTCTACGTCAACAAGATGGACCGTGCCGGTGCTGACTTCCTGCGCGTCGTCGGTCAGATCAAGCAGCGCCTGGGTCACACCCCGGTGCCGATCCAGCTGGCCATCGGTTCCGAAGACAACTTCCAGGGTCAGATCGATCTGATGTCCATGGAAGCGGTCTACTGGAACGACTCCGACAAGGGCATGGTCCCACGTCGCGAGCCGATCCCTGCCGAACTGCAGGAACTGGCTGAAGAGTGGCGCAGCAACATGGTCGAGGCAGCTGCCGAAGCCAACGAAGAGCTGATGAACAAGTACCTCGAAGGTGAAGAACTCACCAACGAAGAAATCAAGCTCGCTCTGCGTCAGCGCACCATTGCTGGCGAGATCGTTCTGGCTGTATGCGGTTCTTCGTTCAAGAACAAGGGCGTTCCCCTGGTTCTAGACGCCGTGATCGACTACCTGCCGGCCCCGGTCGACATTCCCGCCATCAAGGGTACCGACCCGGATGACGAGACCAAGGACCTGGAGCGTCACGCAGACGACAACGAGCCGTTCTCGGCTCTGGCGTTCAAGATCGCTACCGACCCATTCGTGGGTACCCTGACCTTCGTCCGCGTTTACTCGGGCGTGTTGGCCTCCGGCGACGGCGTGATCAACTCGGTCAAGGGCAAGAAAGAGCGCGTGGGTCGTATGGTGCAGATGCACGCAAACGCCCGCGAAGAGATCAAGGAAGTGCGCGCAGGCGACATCGCGGCCCTGATCGGCATGAAGGACGTCACCACCGGTGAAACCTTGTGCAACGCTGACAAGCCAATCATCCTGGTTCGCATGGACTTCCCGGAGCCGGTTATTTCGGTTGCCGTTGAGCCAAAGACCAAGGATGACCAGGAAAAAATGGGTATCGCACTGGGCAAGCTTGCTCAGGAAGACCCTTCTTTCCGTGTCAAGACTGATGAAGAGACTGGTCAGACGATCATCTCCGGCATGGGCGAGTTGCACCTGGACATCCTGGTCGACCGTATGCGCCGCGAGTTCAACGTTGAAGCCAACATCGGTAAGCCTCAGGTTTCCTATCGTGAGCGCATCACGAAGAACTGTGAAATCGAAGGCAAGTTCGTTCGTCAGTCCGGTGGTCGCGGCCAGTTTGGTCACTGCTGGATCCGTTTTGCACCTGCTGATGAAGGTCAGGAAGGTCTGCAATTCGTGAACGAGGTCGTGGGTGGCGTGGTTCCTAAGGAATACATCCCGGCAATCCAGAAGGGCATCGAAGAGCAGATGAAGAACGGCGTTGTTGCCGGCTATCCGCTGATCGGCCTGAAGGCTACTGTGTTTGATGGTTCTTACCACGACGTCGACTCGAACGAGATGGCGTTTAAGGTGGCTGCTTCCATGGCGACCAAGCAACTGGCCCAGAAGGGCGGTGGTGAGTTGCTTGAGCCGATCATGGCGGTAGAGGTTGTTACGCCTGAAGACTATATGGGTGATGTCATGGGCGACCTTAACCGTCGTCGCGGCATGATTCTGGGTATGGAAGATACGGTGTCCGGCAAGGTGATTCGTGCCGAGGTTCCGTTGGGTGAAATGTTCGGTTATGCGACCGACGTTCGTTCCATGTCTCAGGGTCGCGCAAGCTACTCTATGGAATTCAAAAAATACAATACAGCTCCGTCGCACATCGTCGAAACTGTAACCAAAAAACAAGGCTGATTAGCTGAGTTAATCCCCCTTTAGGCTAGGAGTTCACTGTCGTGGCTAAAGAAAAATTTCAACGTAACAAACCGCACGTCAACGTAGGCACCATCGGTCACGTCGACCACGGTAAAACCACTCTGACTGCTGCTCTGACTCGCGTTTGCTCCGAAGTTTTCGGTTCGGCAAAAGTTGACTTCGACAAGATCGACAGCGCGCCAGAAGAAAAAGCTCGTGGTATCACCATCAACACCGCTCACGTTGAGTACGATTCGGCCGTGCGTCACTACGCGCACGTTGACTGCCCAGGTCACGCCGACTACGTAAAAAACATGATCACCGGTGCTGCCCAGATGGACGGCGCGATCCTGGTTTGCTCGGCTGCCGATGGCCCGATGCCGCAAACTCGTGAGCACATCCTGCTGTCCCGTCAGGTTGGCGTTCCGTACATCGTTGTCTTCCTGAACAAGGCTGACATGGTTGACGACGCAGAGCTGCTGGAACTGGTCGAGATGGAAGTTCGCGACCTGCTGAGCACCTACGACTTCCCAGGTGATGACACTCCAATCATCATCGGTTCGGCTCTGATGGCTCTGAACGGCCAAGACGACAACGAAATGGGTACCTCGGCCGTCAAGAAGCTGGTTGAGACTCTGGATACCTACATCCCAGAACCAGTTCGTGCGATCGACAAGCCGTTCCTGATGCCAATCGAAGACGTGTTCTCGATCTCGGGTCGCGGTACTGTTGTAACCGGTCGTGTTGAGCGTGGCATCATCAAGATCCAGGAAGAAGTAGAAATCGTGGGTCTGCGTGACACCACCAAGACTACTTGCACTGGCGTCGAGATGTTCCGCAAGCTGCTGGACGAAGGCCGTGCTGGTGAGAACTGTGGCGTTCTGCTGCGTGGCACCAAGCGTGACGACGTCGAGCGTGGCCAGGTTCTGGTCAAGCCAGGCACCGTCAAGCCGCACACTCAGTTCGAAGCTGAAATCTATGTTCTGAGCAAAGAAGAAGGTGGCCGTCACACGCCATTCTTCAAAGGCTACCGTCCTCAGTTCTACTTCCGTACTACCGACGTAACCGGTAGCTGCGAACTGCCGGAAGGCGTAGAGATGGTAATGCCAGGTGATAACGTGAAAGTTTCCGTTACCCTGATCAAGCCTATCGCTATGGAAGATGGTCTGCGTTTCGCCATTCGTGAAGGCGGTCGTACCGTCGGCGCCGGCGTCGTGGCCAAAATCATCGCCTAAGCGTTGATGTAAAGAAAAAGCCCCCGCCTTGCGGGGGCTTTTTTATTTGGTTGACACTGTCCAAGGGCGTCTATAGAATTGCGCCTCCTTTAATCGGGCCTATTGCGCTCGGTGGGAATAGCAATCGGAGTCTGGAATCCAATGCAAAATCAACAAATCCGTATCAGGTTGAAGGCTTTTGACCATCGCCTGATCGACCAATCGACCCAGGAAATCGTGGAAACCGCGAAACGTACTGGTGCACAGGTGCGTGGTCCTATTCCACTGCCTACCCGTAAGGAGCGGTTCACCGTTCTGGTTTCCCCGCACGTCAACAAAGACGCGCGCGACCAGTACGAAATCCGCACTCACAAGCGCGTCCTGGATATCGTCCAGCCAACGGATAAAACCGTTGACGCTCTTATGAAGCTGGATCTTGCGGCCGGTGTGGAAGTACAGATCAGCCTCGGCTAAGACTTGGGTCTTAGTCGTGTAACGCTCTGAAATGGGCGGCCATAGCGGGTGAAAGCCCCGTACACTCATGAGGTTTATAACATGACTATTGGTGTAGTCGGGCGTAAGTGTGGGATGACCCGCATTTTCACCGAAGAAGGTGTCTCCATTCCGGTCACGGTCATTGAGATCGAGCCGAATCGCGTCACTCAGTTCAAAACCGAAGAAACCGATGGCTATCGTGCAGTGCAAGTCACTGTCGGCGAGCGTCGCGCTTCGCGTGTGACCGCAGCTCAGGCGGGTCACTTCGCCAAGGCCAACGTTGCTGCAGGTCGTACTGTCCTGGAATTCCGTCTTGAAGAAGGCGAATACAAGGCTGGCGATCTGATCAATGCCGAGATCTTTGCCGCAGGCCAACTGGTAGATGTTACCGGTCAGTCCAAGGGTAAGGGCTTCGCGGGTACTATCAAGCGCTGGAATTTCCGCGGCCAAGATAACACCCACGGTAACTCGGTCTCCCACCGTGTCCCGGGCTCTATCGGCCAGTGCCAGACTCCTGGTCGTGTATTCAAGGGCAAGAAAATGTCCGGTCATATGGGCGCTGAGCGCGTGACCGTGCAGTCCCTTGAAGTAGTGCGCGTGGACGCTGAACGCAACCTGCTGCTGGTCAAGGGTGCCGTTCCTGGCGCTACTGGCGGCAATCTGGTTGTACGTCCAGCAGCCAAGGCTCGCGGTTAAGGGGAAGCTGACATGCAATTAAACGTAAATGACGCTCAGGCAATCGAAGTTTCCGAACTGACATTTGGCGGCGAATTCAACGAGACGCTGGTGCACCAGGCAGTCGTGGCCTACATGGCTGGCGGTCGTCAGGGCAGCAAGCAGCAAAAGACCCGTTCCGACGTATCCGGTGGCGGTAAGCGCCCTTGGCGTCAGAAAGGTACTGGCCGTGCTCGTGCCGGTACTATCCGCAGCCCAATCTGGCGCGGCGGCGGCACCACTTTCGCAGCGCGTCCTCAGGATCACTCGCAAAAGCTCAACAAGAAGATGTATCGCGCAGCACTGCGCTCCATCCTCGCCGAGCTGGTACGTACTGATCGCCTGGTCGTGGTTCAGGACTTCTCCGTAGAAGCGCCGAAAACCAAAGACCTGCTGGGCAAGCTGAATGACATGGGTCTTACCGACGTCCTGATCGTTTCTGACGCCGTTGACCAGAATCTGTACCTGGCTGCTCGCAACCTGCCGCACGTCGATGTTCGTGACGTACAGGGTTCCGATCCGGTCAGTCTGATCGCATACGACAAGGTTCTGATTACCGTGTCGGCCGTGAAGAAATTCGAGGAGCTGCTGGGATGAACCAGGAACGCGTATTTAAAGTTCTGCTTGGCCCGCATGTTTCCGAGAAGGCCACAGTTCTGGCTGACAAGAAAGGTCAGTTCGTATTCAAGGTTGCGACCGATGCAACCAAGCTTGAAATCAAGAAGGCTGTCGAAGCGCTGTTCAGCGTGAAGGTAGAGCGCGTCACGACCCTGAATGTTCTGGGTAAGACTAAGCGCACTGCTCGCGGTCTGGGCAAGCGTAATGACTGGAAGAAGGCAGTTATCTCCCTTCAGCCAGGCCAAGATCTCGATTTCAGCAGCAGTGCTGAGTAAGGAAGGGGTGCATCATGGCAATCGTTAAATGCAAACCGACTTCCCCTGGCCGCCGTTTTGTGGTCAAGGTGGTCAACAAGGAGCTGCATAAAGGCGCTCCTCACGCACCGCTGCTCGAGAAAAAATCGAAGTCTGGTGGTCGTAACAACAATGGTCGTATCACTACTCGTCACATTGGTGGTGGTCACAAGCAGCATTATCGTCTGGTCGATTTCCGTCGCAACGACAAGGATGGCATCGCTGCCATCGTCGAGCGTATCGAATACGATCCAAACCGTACTGCTCACATTGCCCTGCTGCGTTATGCAGACGGCGAGCGTCGCTACATCATCGCCCCTAAAGGCGTGAGTGCAGGCGACCAGCTGATCTCCGGTGCCCTGGCTCCAATCAAGCCTGGTAACACTCTGCAGCTTCGCAGCATTCCTGTCGGTAGCACCATTCACGCTATCGAGCTCAAGCCTGGCAAAGGCGCCCAGATCGCACGTTCCGCTGGCGCATCCGCTCAGCTGATCGCTCGTGAAGGTGTCTACGTGACTCTGCGTCTTCGCTCCGGCGAAATGCGTAAAGTACTGGCCGAGTGCCGTGCAACGCTGGGTGAAGTCTCGAACTCCGAGCACAGCCTGCGTTCGCTGGGTAAAGCTGGTGCCAAACGCTGGCGTGGCGTTCGCCCAACCGTTCGTGGTGTTGCCATGAACCCGGTTGACCACCCACATGGTGGTGGTGAAGGTCGTACCTCCGGTGGTCGTCATCCGGTATCGCCATGGGGCTTCCCAACCAAGGGTGCGAAGACTCGTGGTAATAAGCGTACCGACAAAATGATCGTCCGTCGTCGCAAGTAAATAGAGGGATACGACAGTGCCACGTTCTCTGAAAAAAGGTCCTTTTATTGATCTTCACCTACTGAAGAAGATCGAAGTGGCGGCGGAGAAGAACGATCGCAAACCAGTTAAGACCTGGTCTCGTCGTTCGATCATCCTGCCACAAATGGTCGGTTTGACCATCGCAGTACACAACGGCCGCCAACACGTACCAGTTCTGGTAAGTGAAGACATGGTTGGCCATAAACTGGGCGAGTTTGCCGGTACCCGTACTTATCGCGGGCACGTGGCAGACAAGAAAGCCAAGCGTTAAGGGGTAAGGAACGATGGAAGTAGCCGCTAAGTTGTCGGGCGCTCGAATCTCCGCCCAGAAAGCCCGCTTGGTCGCCGACCAGATTCGCGGGAAGAAGGTGGGCGAGGCGCTCAACCTGTTGGCTTTCAGCAGCAAAAAAGCCGCTGAGATCCTGAAAAAATTGCTGGAGTCGGCCGTAGCCAACGCCGAGCATAACGAAGGCGCAGACGTTGATGACCTGAAGGTCTCCACCGTTTTCGTCAACGAAGGGCGTTCGCTGAAGCGCATCATGCCACGTGCCAAAGGCCGTGCTGATCGCATCGTCAAGCGGTCTTGCCATATCACTGTCAAGGTTGCTGACAAGTAACGGAGTCGAAGAGATGGGTCAGAAAGTACATCCCATTGGCATTCGCCTGGGAATCGTCAAGGAGCACACCTCCGTCTGGTACGCAGACGGCCGCACTTATGCAGACTACCTGTTGGCAGATCTGAAAGTGCGTGAGTACCTCCAGGACAAATTAAAAAGCGCGTCCGTAAGCCGTATCGATATCCATCGTCCGGCTCAGACAGCACGCATCACCATCCACACCGCTCGTCCCGGCATTGTGATCGGCAAGAAGGGTGAGGATGTTGAAAAACTGCGTCAGGACCTGACCAAGCAAATGGGTGTGCCCGTGCACATCAATATCGAAGAGATCCGCAAGCCGGAACTCGACGGTATGCTGGTTGCCCAGAGCGTTGCTCAGCAGCTGGAGCGTCGTGTGATGTTCCGTCGCGCCATGAAGCGCGCCGTACAGAACGCCATCCGCATTGGTGCCAAAGGCATCAAGATCCAGGTGAGCGGTCGTCTCGGCGGTGCTGAAATCGCACGTACTGAATGGTATCGCGAAGGGCGTGTGCCACTGCACACCCTGCGTGCCGACATCGACTATGCCACTTACGAAGCTCACACCACCTACGGTGTGATCGGTGTAAAGGTTTGGATCTTCAAAGGCGAAGTAATTGGTGGTCGCCAGGAAGAGCTGAAACCTCAAGCACCAGCGCCTCGTAAAAAAGCTGCCAAGTAAGGGGTACGCCAAATGTTGCAACCAAAGCGTACGAAGTTCCGCAAGCAGATGACTGGCCACAACCGTGGTCTGGCACTGCGCGGTAGCAAGGTCAGCTTCGGCGAATTCGCGCTGAAAGCTGTTGCCCGCGGTCGTCTCACCGCCCGTCAGATCGAGTCGGCACGTCGTGCCCTGACCCGTCACGTAAAACGTGGCGGCAAGATCTGGATCCGTGTATTCCCGGACAAGCCGGTCACCAAGAAGCCTCTCGAAGTGCGGATGGGTAAAGGTAAGGGTTCGGTAGAATACTGGGTTGCCCAGATCCAGCCAGGCAAAGTCCTGTACGAGATCGAAGGTGTTTCTGAAGAGTTGGCGCGTGAGGCTTTTGCCTTGGCGGCTGCAAAGCTGCCGCTCGCCACCTCCTTTGTTAAGCGGACGGTGATGTGATGAAAGCGAATGAACTTCGTGAGAAATCAGCACAGCAGCTGAACGAGCAACTGCTCGGCCTGCTGCGCGACCAGTTCAATCTGCGTATGCAGAAAGCAACTGGTCAGTTGGGGCAGTCGCACCTGCTCTCGCAAGTTAAGCGTGACATCGCTCGCGTGAAAACTGTGCTCAACCAGCAGGCAGGTAAGTGATCATGGCTGAAGCTGAAAAAACCGTCCGCACGCTGACCGGCCGTGTCGTCAGCGACAAAATGGACAAGACCATCACCGTTCTGATCGAGCGTCGCGTAAAGCACCCGATCTACGGTAAATACGTTAAGCGTTCGACTAAGCTGCACGCGCACGACGAAACCAATCAGTGCCACATCGGCGACAAGGTCACGATTCGTGAAACTCGTCCGGTAGCCAAGACCAAGTCTTGGGCCCTGGTTGAGATCCTCGAACGCGCTGTGGAAGTCTAAGGGCTAGGGGTCGGAGAAATTTTATGATTCAGACTCAATCCATGCTCGATGTGGCCGACAACAGTGGCGCTCGCCGTGTGATGTGCATCAAGGTGTTGGGCGGTTCTCATCGTCGTTACGCCGGTATCGGTGACATCATCAAAGTGACCGTCAAGGAAGCCATTCCTCGCGGTAAAGTGAAGAAAGGCCAGGTGATGACTGCTGTTGTAGTCCGCACCCGTCACGGCGTTCGTCGTGCTGACGGTTCGATCATTCGCTTCGATGGTAACGCTGCTGTTCTGTTGAACAACAAGCAAGAGCCGATCGGTACCCGTATCTTTGGGCCAGTGACACGTGAACTTCGCGGTGAGAAGTTCATGAAGATCGTCTCGCTCGCCCCTGAAGTGCTGTAAGGAGATCCGACATGCAAAAGATTCGTCGTGACGACGAGATCATCGTGATCGCCGGCAAAGACAAAGGTAAGCGCGGTAAGGTGCTGAAGGTGCTCGCTGACGACCGTCTGGTCGTGGGTGGGATCAACCTGGTCAAGCGCCATACCAAGCCTAACCCGATGTCGGGCGTACAGGGCGGTATCGTCGAGAAAGAAGCGCCATTGCACGCTTCTAACGTAGCCATTTTCAACAGCGAAACCAGCAAGGCTGATCGCGTAGGCTTCAAAGTTGAAGAAGGCAAAAAAATTCGTGTCTTCAAGTCGACCCAAAAAGCGGTTGATGCTTGAACACTGCTAGGTAGAAGACCATGGCACGACTGAAAGAGATTTATCGGAAGGAAATCGCTCCCAAGCTTAAGGATGAACTTAAGCTGGCGAACGTGATGGAAGTTCCGCGCGTTACCAAAATCACCCTGAACATGGGTCTGGGCGAAGCGATCGGCGACAAGAAAGTCATCGAACACGCTGTGGCTGATCTGGAAAAGATCACCGGTCAGAAAGCCATTGTGACTTACGCTCGTAAATCCATCGCGGGCTTCAAAGTCCGTGAAGGCTGGCCGATTGGCGTCAAGGTCACTCTGCGCCGTGATCGTATGTATGAATTCCTGGATCGTCTGCTGTCGATCTCCCTGCCTCGGGTTCGCGACTTCCGCGGCCTGAATGCCAAGTCCTTCGACGGTCGTGGCAACTACAGCATGGGCGTGAAAGAGCAGATCATCTTTCCGGAAATCGATTACGACAAGATCGATGCTCTGCGCGGTCTGGACATTACCCTGACCACCACTGCCAAGAACGATGAAGAAGGCCGCGCACTGCTGCGTGCTTTCAAATTCCCGTTCCGCAACTGATTGGAGTAGGACTAATGGCCAAGAAGAGCATGAAAAACCGTGAGCTGAAGCGTCAGCTCACCGTTGCCAAGTACGCCAAGAAGCGTGCCGAGCTGAAAGCAATCATCGTTGATCTGAACGCAAGTCCAGAAGCGCGTTGGGAAGCGACCGTAGCTCTGCAGAAGCAACCACGTGACGCCAGCGCTGCGCGCCTGCGTAACCGTTGCCGCCTGACTGGTCGTCCGCACGGCGTGTACCGCAAGTTCGGCCTTGGCCGTAACATGCTGCGTCAAGCCGCTATGCGTGGTGACGTACCAGGTCTGGTTAAAGCCAGCTGGTAATACCTATCTCGTGTCGCAAGGCCGGCGGGTCAAACCGTCGGTCAGCGCGAAGCCTGATAATGAATCAAGCCCCTTTTGGGGCTTGATTCATTTCTGCCCTAGGTCTAGAATTGCCGGCTCGCCTGAGCCCGTGTTTTTCAAGAACCGGAGTCGCTCGGCGACACGTTGTAGCCGCAAGGCTAATATTTTTTGTATCAGGAGCGTCTAGCCCATGAGTATGCAGGACCCGTTAGCGGACATGCTAACTCGTATCCGTAATGCCCAGATGGCCGAAAAGCCCGTTGTAAGCATGCCATCCTCCACGTTGAAGGTGGCTGTAGCCAAAGTCCTGAAGGACGAAGGTTACATTGCGGATTACCAGGTCAGCGGCGAAGTCAAGCCTTCGCTGTCTATCGAGCTGAAGTACTTCGAGGGCCGTCCGGTCATCGAGGAAGTCAAACGCGTCAGCCGTCCAGGCCTGCGTCAGTACAAGTCCTCCGACGATCTGCCAAAAGTTCGTGGCGGTCTCGGTGTGTCTATCGTCTCCACCAACAAAGGTGTGATGACGGATCGTGCTGCACGCGCTGCCGGTGTCGGTGGCGAAGTGCTTTGCACAGTGTTCTAAGGGGGGGATAGGTATGTCACGCGTAGCTAAGAACCCCGTCAAGCTGCCATCGGGCGTCGAAGTCAAACTCGTCGGTCAGCAGCTTTCGGTGAAGGGTACCAAGGGTACTCTTGAACTGAACGTCCATTCGTCCGTTGAAGTTGTTGAAGAGTCCGGTGAGCTGCGTTTTGCTGCTCGCAACGGCGATCAGCAAACTCGCGCAATGGCCGGTACCACCCGTGCCCTGGTCAACAACATGGTCCAAGGCGTAAGCCAAGGCTTCGAGCGCAAGCTCCAGCTGGTCGGTGTTGGTTACAAGGCGCAAGTTAAAGGCTCGGTCCTGAACCTGGCACTTGGCTTCTCGCACCCGGTGGATTACGAACTGCCAAATGGCATCACCGCTGAGACCCCCAGCCAGACCGATATCCTGATTCGTGGTATCGACAAGCAGTTGGTTGGTCAAGTGGCCGCTGAGATCCGCGACTTCCGCCGTCCTGAGCCGTACAAAGGCAAAGGTGTGCGTTACGCGGACGAAGTCGTCCGTCGTAAAGAAGCCAAGAAGAAGTAGGGCATAGCAAATGACCGTCAAAAAAGTTACCCGACTGCGTCGCGCTCGCAAAGCACGCCTGAAAATGCACGAACTCGAAGTCGTGCGCCTCTGCGTGCACCGCTCTTCGCAGCACATTTATGCCCAGGTCATCTCGGCCGACGGCAGCAAGGTCCTGGCAAGCGCCTCGACTTTGGACAAAGAACTGCGTGATGCTGCCACCGGCAACATCGAGGCGGCCACTAAGGTTGGCAAGTTGGTTGCTGAGCGTGCTAAGGCCGCTGGCGTATCGCAAGTTGCTTTCGACCGTTCTGGCTTCAAGTACCACGGCCGTGTCAAAGCGCTGGCTGATGCTGCTCGTGAAGGCGGGCTGGAGTTCTAAGTTATGGCAAATAACGACCAAAAACGCGACGAAGGTTACATCGAGAAGCTCGTCCAGGTTAACCGCGTTGCCAAGACCGTCAAAGGCGGTCGTATCTTCACCTTCACCGCGTTGACCGTGGTAGGTGATGGCAAAGGCCGTGTTGGCTTCGGTCGCGGTAAATCGCGCGAAGTACCTGCCGCTATCCAGAAAGCTATGGAAGCTGCTCGTCGCAATATGATCCAGGTTGATCTGGACGGCACCACTCTGCAATACGCTATCAAGTCCGCCCACGGCGCCTCGAAGGTGTACATGCAGCCTGCTTCGGAAGGTACCGGTATCATCGCCGGCGGCGCCATGCGTGCCGTACTGGAAGTTGCTGGTGTCCAGAACGTTCTGGCCAAGTGCTACGGTTCGACTAACCCTGTAAACGTGGTTCACGCCACTTTCAAGGGTCTGAAGAGCATGCAGTCTCCTGAGTCCATCGCTGCCAAGCGTGGCAAGCGTGTTGAGGAGATCGTCTGATCATGGCTACCGTTAAAGTAACGCTGATCAAAAGCGTCGCCGGCCGTCTTCCTAACCACAAACTGTGCGTTAAGGGTCTGGGTCTGCGTCGCATCGGTCACACTGTAGAAGTCCTTGATACTCCCGAGAATCGCGGGATGATCAACAAGGCTTACTACCTGCTGCGCGTCGAGGGTTAATCGATGAAACTCAATGATCTGAGTCCTGCTCCAGGATCCCGTCCTGAGAAGCATCGTCCGGGCCGTGGTATCGGTAGCGGTTTGGGCAAGACCGGTGGCCGCGGCCACAAAGGTCAGACCTCCCGTTCCGGTGGCACCATCGCTCCGGGCTTCGAGGGTGGCCAACAGCCTCTGCATCGTCGTCTGCCGAAGTTCGGTTTCGTTTCCCTGAAAGCCATGGACCGCGCAGAAGTGCGTCTGTCCGAGCTGGCTAAAGTGGAAGGCGACATCGTTTCCGTGCAGTCCCTGAAAGATGCCAACGTGATCAACCAGAACGTTCAGCGTGTGAAAATCATGCTGTCGGGCGAAGTGACTCGCGCTGTCACCATCAAGGGTATCGCCGTCACCAAAGGTGCGCGTGCGGCTATCGAAGCAGCTGGCGGCAAGTTCGAGGAATAAATGGCTAAGCAAGGTGCTCTCTCAGCGCTCAGCAAAGGCGGGTTGTCCGAACTCTGGGCTCGACTGCGTTTCCTGTTCATGGCGATTATCGTCTATCGGATCGGTGCGCATATCCCAGTGCCAGGTATCAACCCGGACCGGCTGGCCGAACTGTTTCGACAGAATGAGGGGACCATTCTTAGCTTGTTCAACATGTTTTCCGGTGGCGCACTGGAACGGATGAGCATCTTTGCACTGGGGATCATGCCGTATATTTCGGCATCGATCATCATGCAGCTGATGACTGCCGTCAGTCCGCAACTGGAGCAGTTGAAGAAGGAAGGTGAGGCTGGTCGTCGCAAGATCAGCCAATACACCCGCTATCTCACCGTCATCCTGGCCCTGGTTCAAGCTGTCGGCATGTCCGTCGGCCTGGCCGGGCAGGGCGTTGCGTTCTCTGCAGACTTCGGCTTCTACTTCGTGGCCGTCACCACCTTTGTGGCGGGGGCGATGTTCATGATGTGGCTGGGCGAGCAGATTACCGAGCGCGGTGTTGGCAACGGTATCTCGATGCTGATTTTCGCAGGTATTGTTGCCGGTCTTCCGAGGGCGATCGGGCAGTCTTTCGAGTCTGCACGTCAGGGCGATATCAACATTTTCGCGTTGGTCGCCATCGGGTTGCTGGCTGTAGCGATCATCGGTTTTGTGGTGTTCATTGAGCGTGGCCAGCGTCGTATCGCTGTGCATTACGCCAAGCGTCAGCAGGGCCGCAAGGTCTTTGCTGCGCAGACCAGCCACTTGCCGCTGAAAGTGAACATGGCGGGTGTGATTCCGGCCATTTTCGCAAGCAGCATTTTGCTGTTCCCGGCTTCGCTGGGTTCCTGGTTTGGTCAGTCCGAAGGTATGGGCTGGCTGCAGGATATCTCGCAGTCGATCGCTCCTGGTCAGCCGTTGAACATTCTGCTGTTTAGTGCAGGGATCATTTTCTTCTGCTTCTTCTATACGGCGTTGATGTTCAATCCGAAAGACGTAGCGGAAAACCTGAAAAAGTCCGGTGCCTTTATTCCGGGTATCCGTCCAGGTGAGCAGTCGGCGCGCTACATTGATGGCGTTCTGACCCGTTTGACCCTGTTCGGTGCTCTCTATATGACGGCGGTGTGCCTGCTTCCCCAGTTCCTGGTGGTCGCGGCCAACGTTCCGTTCTACCTTGGCGGGACCTCGTTGCTGATCGTGGTCGTGGTTGTGATGGACTTCATGTCGCAAGTACAATCGCACCTCGTTTCGCACCAGTATGAATCCCTGATGAAGAAAGCCAACCTGAAGGGCTACGGTGGCGGCAATATGCTGCGCTGAGAGACCCATAAGGTTCGAGGAGTTGGTGATGAAAGTTCGTGCATCGGTGAAAAAGCTGTGCCGCAACTGCAAGATTATTCGCCGCGAAGGTGTCGTTCGAGTAATTTGCAGCGCGGAACCACGTCATAAGCAGCGCCAAGGCTGATTGTGAGCTGTGTTTAAGCCCAGCAGCTAGTGCGCTGCTGGGTTGATTATTTGTTACTACAGCGATATTATCTCGCGCCCTATTTCTTGGCTTCCGGGGCGTAGGTAGCTGTCAACTGGAGTTCCACTGAATGGCCCGTATTGCAGGCGTTAACATTCCGGATAACAAGCATACTGTTATCTCGCTGACCTACATCTACGGTGTTGGTCGCACCACTGCGCAGAAAATCTGTGCAGTTTCCGGGGTCAACCCGGCCGCAAAGATCAAGGATCTGAGCGACGAGCAGATCGAACAACTGCGTGGCGAAGTAGCGAAGCTCACCACTGAAGGTGACCTGCGTCGCGAAATCAACATGAAGATCAAACGCTTGATGGACCTGGGCTGCTACCGCGGTCTTCGTCATCGTCGTGGTCTGCCAGTACGCGGTCAGCGTACCAAGACCAACGCACGTACTCGCAAAGGTCCGCGTAAGCCGATCCGCAAGTAATCGTTTTAGCGTTTCGACAGGAATATAGTCATGGCAAAACCTGCTGCTCGTCCTCGTAAGAAAGTCAAAAAGACAGTGGTTGATGGCATCGCCCACATCCACGCGTCTTTTAACAACACCATCGTCACCATCACCGATCGTCAAGGTAACGCGCTGTCTTGGGCTACCTCCGGCGGTTCGGGTTTCCGTGGTTCGCGTAAGTCCACCCCGTTCGCAGCTCAAGTAGCCGCCGAGCGTGCTGGTCAAGCCGCGCTGGAGTACGGTCTGAAGAACCTCGACGTTAACGTCAAGGGTCCAGGCCCAGGTCGTGAGTCCGCTGTCCGTGCATTGAACGGCTGTGGCTATAAGATCGCCAGCATCACCGACGTGACGCCAATCCCGCACAACGGGTGCCGTCCGCCGAAGAAGCGCCGCGTGTAATCCAGGAGACTGTAAGAAATGGCTCGTTACATTGGTCCAAAATGCAAACTTGCTCGCCGTGAAGGCACCGACCTCTTTCTGAAGAGCGGTGTTCGCGCACTCGAGTCCAAGTGCAACATCGAAGCAGCTCCAGGCATCCACGGTCAGCGCCGCGGTCGTCAGTCCGATTACGGCACCCAGCTGCGTGAAAAGCAAAAAGTACGTCGTATCTACGGTGTTCTCGAGCGTCAGTTCAGCGGCTACTACAAGCAAGCCGCAAGCAAGAAAGGTGCAACCGGTGAAAACCTGCTGCAACTGCTCGAATGCCGTCTGGACAACGTCGTATATCGCATGGGCTTCGGCTCGACGCGTGCCGAATCCCGTCAGCTGGTTTCGCACAAGTCCATCAGCGTAAACGGCCAGACCGTTAACGTACCGTCGTATCAGGTACGTGCTGGCGACGTCGTTGCTGTGCGTGAAAAAGCTAAGAACCAACTGCGTATTGTCCAGGCTCTGGATCTGTGTGCCCAACGTGGCCGCGTAGAATGGGTAGACGTAGACACTGAGAAGAAATCGGGCGTTTTCAAAAGCGTTCCTGCTCGCAGTGATCTATCCGCCGACATCAACGAAAGCCTGATTGTCGAGCTCTACTCCAAGTAAGGGCTAGAAAATAGGTGCATCCATGCAGAGTTCGGTAAATGAGTTCCTGACACCCCGCCATATTGATGTGCAGGTTGTCAGTCCAACCCGCGCCAAAATCACGCTCGAGCCTCTCGAGCGTGGCTTCGGCCACACCCTGGGCAACGCGCTGCGTCGCATTCTGTTGTCCTCCATGCCCGGCTGTGCAGTAGTCGAGGCCGAGATCGATGGTGTACTCCATGAGTACAGCGCGATCGAAGGTGTACAGGAAGATGTCATTGAAATCCTGTTGAACCTCAAGGGCCTGGCTATCAAGCTGCACGGTCGAGACGAAGTTACGCTGACCTTGTCTAAAAAGGGTTCGGGGGTGGTTACCGCTGCCGATATTCAGCTGGATCACGATGTCGAGATCGTCAACCCCGATCACGTAATCGCTAACCTGGCGTCCAATGGCGTCCTGAACATGAAGCTCACCGTAGCTCGTGGTCGTGGTTATGAGCCGGCAGACTCGCGTCAGAGCGATGAAGACGAAAGCCGCAGCATTGGTCGCTTGCAGCTTGACTCTTCGTTCAGTCCGGTACGTCGTATCGCTTACGTGGTGGAAAACGCCCGTGTCGAGCAGCGTACCAACCTGGACAAGCTGGTTATTGATCTGGAAACCAACGGTACCCTGGATCCTGAAGAGGCTATCCGCCGCGCTGCAACCATCCTGCAACAGCAGTTGGCTGCGTTCGTCGACCTCAAGGGTGACAGTGAGCCAGTGGTAGTCGAGCAGGAAGACGAGATCGATCCGATCCTGCTTCGTCCGGTTGACGATTTGGAACTGACTGTACGTTCGGCCAACTGCCTGAAGGCGGAGAACATCTACTACATCGGCGATCTGATTCAGCGCACCGAAGTAGAGCTGTTGAAAACTCCTAACCTGGGCAAGAAGTCCCTGACCGAGATCAAGGACGTATTGGCCTCCCGTGGTCTGTCACTCGGCATGCGCCTCGACAACTGGCCGCCGGCAAGTCTTAAGAAGGACGACAAGGCCACGGCCTGATCGTCGTAATCACCGAACGAGAGTTTGGTAAGGAATGAACCATGCGTCATCGTAAAAGTGGACGTCACCTGAGCCGTACCAGCTCCCACCGCAAAGCCATGTTCCAGAACATGGCGGTGTCGCTGTTCGAGCACGAGCTGATCAAGACTACCCTGCCGAAAGCCAAGGAACTGCGCCGCGTTGCCGAGCCGCTGATCACTCTGGCCAAGGTAGACAGCGTTGCCAATCGCCGTCTGGCTTTTGACCGTACCCGTTCGAAAGAAATGGTCGGCAAGCTGTTCAACGATCTGGGCAAGCGCTACGCCACCCGTCAGGGCGGCTACCTGCGTATCCTGAAGTGCGGTTTCCGCGCTGGCGACAACGCGCCTATGGCGTACGTCGAGCTGGTTGATCGTCCTGTCGGCGGTGCTGTAGAAGCTGCTGAATAAGACGTCAGTCTGATTCACATGAAACCGGGCCCAGCGCCCGGTTTTTTGTTGCCTGTAAACGGCTATTGCTTCTGCCTATCAACATTTAACAATCAATCAATTTACCGTTGTAAAGATTTTGGACGATACTCTGCCTCGTGCCGATTAGCCGGCTGCATCGAGCCTGAGGGATATGAATAATGAGCCAGAATAAAACGCTTACCACCGCCAGCGGCGCTCCCGTTGCCGATAACCAGAACTCTCGCTCCGCAGGTCCTCGCGGCCCATTGCTGCTTGAAGACTTTCATCTGATCGAGAAACTGGCCCATTTCAACCGTGAAAACATCCCTGAGCGTCGCGTGCATGCCAAGGGCTCCGGTGCGCACGGCACTTTTACTGTCACGCGCGACATTACCTCGTACAGCAGCGCCAGGCTCTTTGAGTCGATTGGCAAGCAGACGCCGATCTTCCTGCGCTTTTCGACCGTAGGCGGCGAGCGGGGCTCGGCAGACACCGAACGTGATCCACGTGGTTTTGCGCTCAAGTTCTACACCGAAGAAGGTAACTGGGACATCGTCGGCAACAACACCCCGGTGTTTTTTATCCGCGACCCGATGAAATTCCCCGACTTTATCCACACCCAGAAGCGCCTGCCGCAAAGCAATCTGAAAAGTGCGCAGATGATGTGGGACTTCTGGTCGCATTCGCCCGAGGCTCTGCACCAGGTCACCATCCTGTTCTCGGACCGTGGCATCCCGGATGGCTATCGCCATATGCATGGCTTCGGCAGTCACACCTACAGCCTGATCAATGCGGCCGGTGAGCGTCACTGGGTCAAATGGCACTACAAGACCCGGCAAGGCATCAAGAACCTGCCACCGGCCGAAGCCGCACGCCTGGCCGGTACTGATCCGGATTACGCCCAGCGTGACCTGTTTGGTGCCATCGAGCGCGGTGACTTTCCGAAGTGGCAGGTGTGCATCCAGCTCATGACCGAAGAGCAGGCCGCCAATCACTATGAGAATCCGTTCGACGTGACCAAGACCTGGTCGCAAAAGGAATTCCCGCTGATCGAAGTCGGCGAGCTGGAGCTCAACCGCAACCCGCTCAACTATTTCGCCGAGGTCGAACAGGCGGCATTTGGTCCGAGCAACATGGTGCCTGGCGTCGGCCTGTCCCCGGACCGGATGCTGCAAGGCCGTGTGTTCGCTTATGCCGATGCACATCGCTACCGTGTTGGCACCAATCACCAGCACCTGCCGATCAATGCCTCGCTGAGCCCTGTGCACACCTATCAGCGCGACGGTGCCATGGCACTGGGCGACAACGGTGGAGCTGCGCCGAACTACGAGCCTAACAGCTACGCCGATGCGCCCAAGCAGGCACCTCGCTATGCTGAGCCGGCACTCTCGCTCAGCGGGACCGCCGATCGCCACGATCACCGCGAAGACACCGATTACTACAGCCATGCCGGCAAGCTGTTCAATCTGATGAGCGCTGAGCAGAAAGCCTTGCTGATCAGCAATATTGCCGGCGCCATGGCCGGGGTCAGTGATGATGTGGTGCAGCGACAGTTGCAGCATTTCTTCAAGGCCGATGCCGCTTATGGTCAAGGTGTTGCCAACGCATTGGGCGTAACCTTGAGCTAAGTCGTAGTGATAAACAGAACCGCCCGCATTTGGGCGGTTTTTCGCATCTGGATGACCGATTTTCGCGGCTTTTTATCGAATTGTTGCGTCAGCGGCCGTGACCTGAGCCAAGCGTTGGTTCAAAATACAGCCTTTCAGTAGGAGATGGACGGCGATGCAAGGCCACCCAGACGTAATCGATTATCTCAACACGTTGCTCACCGGCGAGCTCGCTGCCCGCGACCAATATTTCATCCACTCGCGCATGTATGAAGATTGGGGTTTCGCCAAGCTCTACGAGCGCATCAATCACGAGATGGAAGAAGAGGGCCAGCACGCCGACGCGCTGATCCGTCGTATTCTGATGCTCGAGGGCACGCCACGCATGCGTCCGGACGATCTGGACGTCGGCACCACGGTGCCTGAGATGCTCGCCAGTGACCTGCGCCTGGAGTACAAGGTCCGTGCCGCCCTGTGCACCGGCATCGCCCTGTGTGAGCAGCATGGCGACTACATCAGCCGTGACATCCTGCGCGCCCAGCTGGCCGACACCGAGGAAGACCATACCTACTGGCTGGAGCAGCAGATGGGCCTGATCAAGTCCATCGGCCTGCAGAATTACCTGCAATCGCAGTTCTGATTCAAACGCTCATTAAAAAGCCCCTGCACGACCTGTGTCAGGGGCTTTTTTCATGGCGCTGACTCAGGCTCGATCGCGCTCCAGCAACGGCTTGAGATAGTGCCCGGTATAGGATTGCTCCATCTCGGCCACTTGCTCGGGCGTGCCGACCGCAATGATCTGCCCGCCGCGTGAGCCGCCTTCAGGGCCCAGGTCCACCAGCCAGTCGGCGGTCTTGATCACATCCAGGTTGTGCTCGATCACCACCACCGTATTGCCGTGGTCGCGCAGGCGATGCAAGACGTCGAGCAGCTGCTGGATATCGGCAAAGTGCAGACCCGTCGTCGGCTCGTCGAGGATATACAGGGTCTTGCCGGTATCGCGCTTGGACAGCTCGCGCGAGAGCTTGACCCGTTGCGCTTCACCACCCGACAGCGTGGTCGCCGACTGGCCCAGCTTGATATACGACAGCCCCACATCCATCAGCGTCTGCAGTTTGCGCGCCAGAGCCGGAACGGCCTCGAAAAAGCCGCGGGCGTCCTCGATGGTCATTTCCAGCACCTCGTGGATGTTCTTGCCCTTGTACTTGATCTCCAGCGTCTCGCGGTTGTAGCGCTTGCTCTTGCACACATCACACGGCACGTAGATGTCCGGCAGAAAGTGCATCTCGACCTTGATCAGGCCATCGCCCTGGCACGCTTCGCAGCGCCCACCCTTGACGTTGAAGGAGAAACGCCCAGGCCCGTAACCACGCGAGCGCGACTCAGGAACCCCGGAAAACAGCTCGCGGATTGGTGTGAACAGCCCGGTATAGGTCGCCGGGTTGGAGCGTGGCGTGCGACCGATCGGGCTTTGATCGATGTCCACCACCTTGTCCAGGTGTTGCAGGCCATTGATGCTGTCATGCGCCGAGGCTTCCAGCGTGGTGGCACCATTGAGCGCCGTGGCACTGAGCGGGAACAACGTGTTGTTGATCAGCGTCGACTTGCCCGACCCGGAAACGCCGGTGACGCAGGTCAGCAGGCCAATGGGGATTTCCAGGTTCACATTGCGCAGGTTGTTGCCGCGCGCCCCCTTGAGCGTCAGCGACAGCTTCTTGTTGCGTGGCGTGCGCTTGGCCGGCACGGCAATCTTCACCCGGCCCGACAGGTACTTGCCGGTCAGCGAGTCGGGATGGTTCATGACCTCATCGGGTGTGCCCTCGGCCACGATCTGTCCGCCGTGCACGCCGGCGCCAGGGCCGATGTCCACCACATAGTCGGCCAGACGGATAGCGTCCTCATCGTGCTCGACCACGATCACGGTATTGCCGATGTCGCGCAGGTGCTTGAGCGTGCCCAGCAGGCGGTCATTGTCGCGCTGGTGTAGGCCGATGGAGGGCTCGTCGAGAATGTACATGACGCCCACCAGGCCCGCGCCGATCTGGCTGGCCAGGCGAATGCGCTGGGCCTCGCCGCCCGACAGGGTGTCGGCGCTGCGGTCCAGGGTCAGGTAGTCCAGGCCGACGTTGACCAGAAACTGCAGGCGCTCGCAGATTTCCTTGAGGATCTTGGCCGCAATCTCGCCACGACGTCCGGTCAGGGTCAGGCCGGCAAAGTACTCGGTGGCATCGCCGATCGGCAGGCCGGTGACGGCCGGCAGGGTCTTGTCACCGACCCACACATGCCGCGCCTCACGGCGCAGGCGGGTGCCGCGGCAATCCGGGCAGGCCTGCGTGCTGAGCAGCTTGGCCAGTTCCTCGCGCACGCTGCTCGACTCGGTCTCACGGTAGCGGCGCTCCAGGTTCGGCACGATGCCTTCGAACGCATGCGCACGCTTGACGATGTCGCCGCGGTCGTTGAGGTAGCGAAATTCCACACTGTGGCTGCCGCTGCCGTGCAGCAGGACCTTCTGGATGTCGGCGGGCAACAGCTTGAACGGCTCGTCCAGGCTGAAGCCGTAGTGTTGCGCCAGCGAGCCGAGCATCTGGAAGTAATACACATTGCGCCGGTCCCAGCCGCGTATCGCCCCTTCGGCCAGGGTCAGCTCGGCATTGACCAGTCGCTTGACGTCGAAGAACTGCTTCACGCCCAGGCCGTCGCAGGTCGGGCAGGCGCCGGCCGGGTTGTTGAACGAAAACAGCTTGGGCTCCAGCTCGCTGATCGCGTGACCACAGATCGGGCAGGCAAAGCGCGCCGAAAAAATCATTTCTTCGCCCGGCTCGTCGTCCATCGGCGCGACCCAGGCGATGCCATCGGCCAGCTGCAAGGCGGTCTCGAAAGATTCCGCCAGGCGTTGTTGCAGGTCGTTGCGCACTTTGAAGCGGTCGACCACCACATCGATGGAGTGCTTCTTCTGTTTATCCAGCTTCGGCACTTCGTCAAGCTCGTACAGCTTGCCGTTGATCCGGGCCCGCACGAACCCTTGGGCGCGCAGTTCCTCGAACACCGACAGGTGCTCGCCCTTGCGCTCGCGCACCACGGGGGCCAGCAGCATCAGCCGGCGACCTTCGGGTTGCGCCAGTACCAGGTCGACCATCTGGCTGACCGTCTGTGCTTCAAGCGGAATATCATGATCCGGGCAGCGCGGCTGGCCGACCCGCGCATACAGCAGGCGCAGGTAGTCGTAGATTTCGGTGATGGTGCCGACGGTGGAGCGCGGGTTGTGCGAAGTCGACTTCTGTTCGATGGAAATCGCCGGCGACAAACCTTCGATGGTGTCGACGTCGGGTTTTTCCATCATCGAAAGGAACTGGCGGGCGTACGCCGACAGTGATTCGACGTAGCGGCGTTGGCCCTCGGCATAGAGGGTGTCGAATGCCAGCGACGACTTGCCCGAGCCTGAAAGTCCGGTAATGACAATCAGCTTATCGCGAGGAAGGGTCAGGTCGATGTTCTTCAGGTTGTGGGTCCGAGCCCCACGAATCAGGATTTTGTCCACTGCGGCCTCGCTTGGCGGGCATAAACGACGGAGTATACGGCTGCATTACAATGCGCGGCAAAGCGCCGCGTATGTGCTGTATGACGATGGGACTGGTAGAATCGCCGCCGGTTCACACGAGGTTTTTCCATGCAAGATCCCCATAGCGAACGCATGAGCGGCGTCGAGACCCGCGCCGCCGGTGGGCTGGCGCTGGTGTTTGCGTTCCGTATGCTTGGCATGTTCATGGTCCTGCCGGTCCTGTCGACCTACGGCATGGACCTGGCTGGCGCTACGCCTGCGCTGATCGGCCTGGCCATCGGCGCCTACGGCCTGACCCAGGCCATCCTGCAGATCCCGCTGGGTTTCATCTCCGACCGCATCGGCCGGCGCCCGGTGATCTACCTGGGCTTGCTGATCTTTGCCATCGGCAGCGTGGTGGCCGCCAACGCACATTCGATCGAGGGTGTGATCCTGGGCCGTGTGCTGCAAGGGGCGGGCGCCATTTCGGCAGCCGTGATGGCCTTGCTGTCGGACCTGACCCGCGAGCAGCACCGCACCAAGGCCATGGCCATGATCGGCATGACCATCGGTCTGTCGTTCGCCATCGCCATGGTCATCGGCCCGTTGCTCACCAGCGCCTTCGGCCTGTCAGGGCTGTTCCTGGCCACTGGCGGGATGGCCTTGCTGGGCATCCTGATCGTTGCCTTCGTCGTGCCCAAGGCCGGTGGCCCCTTGATGCACCGTGAGTCGGGCGTCGACAAGCAGGCCCTGGGGGCGACACTGCGCCATCCTGACCTGCTGCGCCTGGATGTGGGCATCTTCGTGCTGCATGCCATGCTCATGTCCAGTTTCGTCGCCTTGCCGCTGGCGCTGGTCGAAAGGGCCGGCCTGCCCAAGGAGCAGCACTGGTGGGTGTACCTGACCGCGCTGCTGGTGTCGTTCTTCGCGATGATTCCGTTCATCATCTATGGCGAGAAGAAGCGCCGGATGAAGCGCGTGCTGCTGGGCGCGGTCGCGGTTCTGATGCTCTCTGAAATATACTTCTGGGCTTTTGGCGACACGCTGCGGACTCTGGTGATCGGCAGCGTGGTATTCTTCACCGCGTTCAACCTGCTCGAAGCCACGCTGCCATCACTGATCAGCAAAGTGGCGCCAGCAGGCGGCAAAGGGACGGCCATGGGGGTGTACTCCACCAGCCAGTTCCTCGGCTCGGCGCTCGGAGGCATCCTGGGCGGCTGGCTGTACCAGCAAGGTGGCCTGGACGTGGTATTCCTCGGGTGTGCGGCCATGGCCGGCGTCTGGTTGATCGTCGCCATGACCATGCGCGAGCCGCCCTACGTGACCAGCCTGCGCCTGCCGCTGTCGGACCAGGCGCAACGCGAGACGGGCCTGGCACAACGCCTGATGTCCGTACCCGGCGTGACCGATGCAGTGGTCGTGACCGAAGAAGCAGCTATCTATATCAAACTTGATTCAAAACTATTGGATCGTGCGTCGCTCGAAAGGCTGGTCAACAAGCCAGCCGCTCAAACGTGCGAAGCCTAGGAGAACGTTATGGCCCGTGGGGTTAACAAAGTCATATTGGTCGGTACATGCGGCCAGGATCCCGAAGTCCGTTACCTGCCTAACGGCAACGCCGTGACCAACCTGAGTCTGGCGACCAGCGAGCAGTGGACCGACAAGCAGAGCGGCCAGAAGGTCGAAAAGACCGAATGGCACCGCGTGTCGATGTTCGGCAAGGTTGCTGAAATCGCTGGCGAATACCTGCGCAAGGGTTCGCAGGTCTACATCGAGGGCAAGCTGCAGACCCGCGAGTGGGAAAAAGACGGTATCAAGCGCTACACCACCGAGATCATCGTCGACATGCAAGGCACCATGCAGTTGCTGGGCGGCCGTCCACAGGGTGATGCCCAGCAGGGCCAGGGCGGCGGCGGTAACAACTACGCCCAGTCCGCACCGCGGCCACAGCAGTCGCGTCCGGCGCCGGCCCCTCAGCAGCAGCCACAGTCGTACGGCCAGCCGCCACAGCGCGAGTCGCGTCCTGCGCCCCAGCAGGCACCGCAGCCGGCTGCGGATTTCGACAGCTTCGATGACGATATTCCGTTCTAAGCGCCGCATTTCAGGGCTGTAACAACAAGAAGCGAAGCCATTGATCCGGCTTCGCTTTTTGCTGTCCGCACGTATGACATTGACATGGGCGCAAGCGCGTTCAAGGGTCTTCAGTAAACAAAGAGACGCTGATATAGAAGAACGCGATCACAGGCCACCCATCCCGCGTGTTCACTAGCGTTTCCTCGGACCCCATGCCGATCATGTAAGGCCGGCGTGTTTGTTCATCACGGTAAAAATGAAGGGTCGAGTCCCAGCCGCAGCACATGAACCGGAGCGCAGGCAAGCCGAAGGCCTGGCGCATGTACCGTTCAGCCTCATGCGCATCCGAGCCTTTCACGCGGTAACGCGCCACGAAGGGTTTTCCCTGGATGTCGTTGTGCTGGGTGCATTCCAGCAACACGACAAATTCAGGCTTGTTGCTCAGTTGCGCGAGGAAATCCCCACAGTGCGGTTGCGCCTTCGCGCCACCCGCCGAAATCAACAGCATCAGGAAGAAAAGGTCGCGGCACAGGCTTTTCACTGACATATTCATGGCCATGTTCACGCCGGGTCTCTGAAGCCTTCACTTATCCAGATCACAGACGTCATCCACCTTGTCGCCAAGCGATTCGCGCAGCCAGGCGGTATGAAACGCCATGTCCTTGTCCTGGATATGTACCCAGAACCGCAGCCAGACCCGTTTGCCATCGGCATCGTCAAAGCACACCACGATATGAGAAATGGCGCTAAAGGCGGTCATCTTGTAGGGGGCGACACCGAGGATGTTGCTGTAGGGCACACTGCCCGCCGTCGGCGCCCGGGCAGGTCGTTGCTGGGTGAAGGTGAAGCGCTGTTGCGGCGCATCGAAACAGAAGCCCAACCCTTCGGGCTCACCGTTCAGCCAGTACAGCATCCAGCCGGCCAGCATGACAGCCAGCGGTACCACCATGCAGGTCACAGCCGAATCGATCAGGTCGATATGCGCGGTCACCAGGCCTTGTCCGGGATAGAGCAAGTGAATGGAGATCACCACGGCCACGTACAGCGGAAAGGCCAGTAACAACGCCACGATGTACAGCATGGTGCCGAGCGAGCTCAATCTGACCGTGTCGTCGCGGTCCTCCCAGATCGGCGGATGCCGCAGCGCTGAGGCTGTCGTGTCGGTCATGGCGGGTGTCTCGACCAGACTCGACGGAGGTGTGCTGTTCATGCGTCAGGCTCTTGAAAAGACCTGCCACTCATAGCGCCATTGTTTGAGCCCGTCCATTGAAAGCGGCGCTGATGGCGTTTTTGTATTACGTACTGTTGCTAAAAACACCCTGAATGCGAGCAGTTGTCGTGCCCCTGAACAGGATCCTGTCCAAGGACGGGTCATGGCTACAAGCCACAGTCTGCAAGGTCCGTCACCAGTGTGACAGGTTGCGCCAATCCACTCGAATGTAACCTTGTTCGGCGATATTCAAGCCATCGCAAGGCGTCTATGCCGCATGAAATCTTCTTTGCCCTGCGAACTTTGCGGGACGAATGGTAATCAGTTTCTGGTGGGCGAATGCCCGTCCCTTGAATGTTTATGCAGGAGGAGTGGCGTGGCGGCTCAGTTGAAAACCCTGATTCTGCTGTTGGTGTTGTCGTTTGCCGGCGGCCTGTCGTTGCAGGCCGCCGAGGTGCCATCCCTGCCGATGGGCGCGGCGGCCGACCAGCCTGATGACAAGGCCGCCTCAGGGCCTGCCGAGAAAGAGGCGGCGCAGGCAAAAAGAGAAGCTGCACAGGAAAAGAAAGAGGCGGCGCAAGAAAAGAAAGAAGCCGCACAGGAAAAGCAGGAACAACAGGAAAAAAAGGCGGCAGCGGAAAAGCCCGCCGAGGGGGAGCCGGCGCAACCGGAAATCCTGCTGCAAGGCGGCTTGCTCGGGGCCTTGAGCACCAGCATCGAGGATGTACAGCATGCCCTGAATCTCGATGAAAACCTCTACGACACCTGGCGTGTACGCGCCGACCGTGCAGCCAATGAATTGGGACGCCTGGTCAAGAAGCCGTCCGAGCGCAGCGCCTGGGCGATGGTGGGCGACTTTCTGCTGCTGACCCTGGTCTGGATGGGCGCGTTTGCGTTGCTGTACGCCCTGGGGCGTTTCATTGCCGGCCGTCTGAACCGTCGCGCGTTCATGAGCACGCGCATGCGCATCCAGGCGTTGTTGCGCTACATCCTGCCGTTTACGCTGCCGGCGGTCATCTGCCTGCCACTGACCCTGTACATCAGCCAGATGCTGCCGTCCTCGATCGGTCGTGCGCTGGCGCTGTGCTTTGCCTACGCCACCAGCAGCGGCATCTTTTCCACCTCCGTGCTGTTGTGCGTGATCGTGATGTTCAATGGCGGTCACAAGCGCACGGCGGTGCACATCATCCGGCAGTACAGCCCGCGCCCGTTGTTCGTCATCGGTTTTCTGGCCGCGCTGAGCGATGCCCTGACCAGCCCGCAGATTGCCCGGCAGTTTGGCAGCAACGTCACCACCAGCGTGGCGGTGTTCACCGGCCTGGTTGCCTCGGCCGTGTTCTGCCTGCTGGTTATTCGCATGCGGCGTCCGGTTGCGCACCTGATCCGCAATCGCTCGTTGGCCAGCCGTATGCAACAACCGGCCCTGCAGCAATCGCTCAAGGTCTTTTCCAGCCTGTGGCACTTGCCCATCCTGCTGATGATCCTGGTGTCGGCCATCAACCTGATTGGTGCCGGTGAGGACAGTCAGGAAACCCTGCGGTGTGCGTTGTTCACCATGCTGCTGCTGATTGCCACGGTTTTTCTCAGCACGGTCTTCCAGCACTTCTTCAAGCAACCCGCCGATGCCGGTGGGCGTAATACTCACGCGTACAAGGCGCGCCTGCTCAGCCTGCTGCATGCTTGCCTGCGCATCGGCCTGGCGATCACGTTTATCGAAATCCTGGGCCGCATCTGGGGCTTCTCGCTGTTCGAGTTCGCCCAGCGCAATACCCTGGGTCGGGCCATCAGCGACTCGTTGAGCAGCATCGGCCTGATTTTCCTGGTCACCTGGCTGCTCTGGGTGGTGCTCGACACCGCGATCCAGGAAGCGCTCAAGCCGCCGGTCAATCAGCGCGCCGGCCGCCAGCCCAGTACCCGGACCAAGACCATCCTGCCGCTGCTGCGCAACGCGATCAAAATCATCCTGGTGGTGATCTGCGCCATCACCACCATGGCCAACCTGGGCATCAACGTCGCGCCGCTGCTGGCCGGTGCGGGCGTCGTGGGCCTGGCGATCGGTTTCGGCTCTCAACAACTGGTGCAGGACGTGATCACCGGCCTGTTCATCATCATCGAGGACACCTTCTCGATCGGTGACTGGGTGGTGCTCAGTACTGGCCATTCCGGCACCGTCGAAAGCCTGACGATCCGTACCGTACGCCTGCGTGATGGCAAGGGCTTCGTGCACTCGGTGCCGTTCGGCCAGATCAAGGCGGTGACCAACCAGTCAAGGCAGTTCGCCTATGCGTTCTTCTCGGTGCAATTCACCTACGACACCGACATCGACGAAGCGCTGGCGCTGATTCGCGAAACCGGCCATTCGATCAGCGAGGACATCCTGCTCAAGAACAACCTGCAAGGCCCGCTGGAAGTCTTCGGCGTGGACCGCATGGACCTCAATGGCGTGGTGCTCACCGCGCAGTTCCGCACCTCGTCCGGCGGGCAGTACAGCGTCGGCCGGGCCTTCAACGAGCGCCTCAAGAAACGGGTCGACCAGCACCCGAACGTCCACTTTGCGCAAACCTATCCCCAGATGGTCATGAGCCCTGGCGCCGCCCATGCCAACCCGTCGCCTGCGGCCCTGGAAGGTCCGCCTGCACCGGCCGCACCTCCCGCCGCCGGATAACCCGTATGCCTGCGCCCGGCCTGCCAGGCGCAGGCACCTTGCAACTGTTGGGCCTGGCCGGGCAACGTGATATGTTTGCAGACGTTTCCACTCCAATGAACTGATGAATTCGATACCGAGCCTGCTGACTTTATGCGAATGCGCCTTATGCTGTTGGGCGGCGGGAATGCCCTCGGGCAGGCGCTGATACGTCTGGGTGCCGAGGAAGACATTGGCTTCCTCGCGCCGCGTCCGCCGCAAGATGGCTGGGACGCTGCCAGCCTCACGCAACTGCTCGACGACACCCGTCCTGATGCCTTGATCAACCTGGCCTATTACTTCGACTGGTTCCAGGCCGGGACCGTGAGCGAAACACGCTTGAATGACCAGGAGCGAGCGATCGAACGCCTGGCCGAGCTGTGCCAGCACCACAACATCATGCTGTTGCAGCCGTCCAGCTATCGGGTCTTCGATGGCTCGCGAGCCACGGCCTACAGCGAGAAAGACGAACCCGTACCGCTGGGGCTGCGTGGCCAGGCGCTATGGCGTATCGAGCAAAGCGTACGCGCGGCCTGTCCGCAGCACGTGCTGGTGCGCTTTGGCTGGTTGCTCGACGACAGCAGCGACGGGGTCCTGGGGCGTTTTCTCAAGCGTGCCGAAACGCCGCAAGAGCTGCTGCTGGCCGATGACCGGCGCGGTAATCCGACGCCTGTCGACGATGCCGCGCGGGTACTGCTCTCGGTGCTCAAGCAACTGGACTGCGAGGCGCCACTGTGGGGCACCTACCACTACGCCGGTCACGAGGCCACCACGCCGCTGGCGCTGGGCCAGGCCGTGCTGACCGAGGCGCGGCTGCTGCACGCCCTGGCCATCGAGTCGCCGACCCCGCAGGCCCATGCCGCGCAAGCCGACGCCAACGAAGAGCCTCAGCACGCCGTGCTGGCCTGCAAGAAGATCCTCCATACCTTTGGTATCAAGCCCCGCGCCTGGCGTGCCGGGTTGCCTGTTCTGCTCGACCGGTACTATCGACATGTCTGATGCTCCCATTCTCATTACCGGCGGTGCCGGCTTCATCGGCTCACACCTGGCCGATGCGTTACTGGCCAAGGGGCATGCCGTACGCATTGTCGATGACCTGTCTACCGGCAAACGCAGCAACCTGGCGCTGGACAACCCGCGCCTGGAGCTGATCGAAGGCAATGTGGCCGATGCCCAGTTGCTGATGCGTGCTGCCCAAGGCTGTCAGGCCGTGGTGCATCTTGCCGCAGTCGCCTCCGTGCAGGCGTCGGTGGATGATCCGGTGGCCACTCACCAGAGCAACTTCGTCGGCACCCTGAATGTCTGCGAGGCCATGCGCCAGGCGGGCATCAAGCGTGTGCTGTTCGCATCCAGTGCAGCGGTGTACGGCAACAATGGCGAAGGCGAGCCGATCGGCGAAGACACGACCAAGGCACCGCTGACCCCGTATGCCGTCGACAAACTGGCCAGCGAGCAGTACCTGGACTTCTATCGACGCGAGCACGGCCTGGAGCCTGTGGTGTTCCGGTTCTTCAATATCTTCGGCCCGCGCCAGGACCCGTCCTCGCCGTACTCCGGCGTCATCAGCATCTTTGCGCAATACGCCAGCCAAGGCCTGCCGATCAGGGTTTTCGGCGACGGCGAACAGACCCGCGACTTTTTCTACATCGCCGATCTGGTCAAGCTGTTGCTCCAGGCCCTGGAGCAACCGGCGCCGCAAGAGGGGGCGATCAACGTTGGCCTGAACCGGACCACCTCGCTCAACCAACTGCTGGCCGCGCTTGAAAGCGTGCTCGGCAAGCTGCCGCCTGTGTCCTACCAGGCGCCACGCCAGGGCGATATCCGTCACTCGCGTGCCAATAACCAGCGCCTGCTGGAGCGTTTCACCCTGGACGCACCCACGCCTCTGGACGAAGGCCTGGCCAGGCTGCTGGGTCGCTGAGCAGTGTGCCCGCAGGAGCGGCTTGAGTCAGGCACGTGCAGGCGCCTTCGCGGCTCAAGCGATCCGCCGCCTGTGTCGCCTGGCTCAACCCCTGCCATTTCTTTGCAGGCGTAATCCGTCAGCAAGCAGTGTTGTGCTCCTTTCGAGAATCTTGTGTAGGACTTTTCTTTAAAGTGGGCAGCGGCTTGAAAGCGCCCTGAAACTCTCTGATATTCCGGCCCTTATCAAAGGGAGCTGCTCATGTCAGAGAAATATATACAGGGTCATCATGGTGATGTGGCACTGACCCGATTGCCGGGTGAGCATCAAGTTGCGCGTTTTACCGAGCACTACACAGCCTATCTGGAAACGGCCAGGGAAGATGAACGGTCCAGCAAGAAGCTGGGCACCCTTTTGCAGATCATTGGCGTGCTGGTGGCATTGGTGGGGCTTGTAGGTCTTGGCGGCCCCCCGACGATTCAGGTTGGGCCAGAGGGGCTGACATTCATTCAGCTGATCCAGCTTATCCCCGGACCGCTCATGACGCTGGGGTTCTTCCTGGTCACCATTGGCGCCTGGATCGGTCAGAAAGGTGCCGATCCCACCCTGTGTGCCGAGTTGTACCTGGTCAGGGCCTGGCGTATCAAAATGCCTTGTGGCCATGACTGCGACGAGCCCCTGGTCGTCAGGGCCACAGGTGCCGATACGTTTCATCTTGCGCTTGCCAGTGAGCCGGCCGGTGACACCACAGCGGCTTGAGTAAGGGCTGAAAACAAATGCCCCACACGATCCAGAAGAAAGTGTGGGGCATTGGTAACGGCATGGATTGACTCAGAACTTGTAACCCACTCCAACCATGTATACCCACGGGTCGATATCCACATCGACCTTGGTCTTGCCGACACTGAGCGCCGAAGGGCCGTCGACCGTCGCCTTGGTATCGATATCCACGTACCAGACCGAGGCGTTCAGCAAGAAATTGTCGGTCAGCAGATAATCCACGCCCACCTGGCCGGCCAGGCCGACCGAGTCTTTGAGCTTGAGGTTGCTGAACCCCTGGTCCTTGCGGTTGCCGCTCAGGTCGGTATCAAAGAATTTCGTATAGTTGATGCCCACGCCCACATAAGGCTGCAAGGCCGAGGTCGGCGCCATCGGGTAGTACTGCAGCGACAGGGTCGGCGGCAGTTGCTTGATGTCGGCCAGCTTGCCATCCAGGCCGGCGCCCAGGCCACTGACCGAGACCGTGTGGCTGAACGGCGTGGCGGCCAGCAGTTCGAGGCCCACGTGGTCGCTCAGCATGTAGGCAAAGGTCAGGCCCAACTGGTTTTCGCCATCCAGCGAGGCTTTAGTGCCCGAGACCTTGCTGCCGTCCAGGCGGACTTCGCCGCTGTCTTCATGTGGGTCGACGTGAGCGACACCGGCGCGTACGATGAAATCGCCCGGTTGGTAGGCTTGCGCGGCAGCAGGGACGGCGAGGGCGAGTGCGCACAGTGAAGCGCGCAGCAAGGAGGTGTTCATTGAGGCTCCAGAGCGTTTAAAAAGTCTGGTGTCATGGTAGGCACGCGTCTGGGACGCGGCTTTGACGCAGCTCAATGAAATCGCAATGAAGCCTTGAAACAGTCAGGAATCCGACAACTCATAAACAAAGATCTTGTCGGCGACCATCTGGTAACCGGCTTCGGCCAGCTCGCTGGTCGAGTGCCTGGCCTGCATCGGCCCCTCGATCCAGTACGGCTGGTACAGCTCTTCGACCTTGACCCCCAGCTCGCTGGTGACGTGCACGATCTGGTTGGCCGGCGGTGGCGGAACATGGATACAGGCGCCAAAGTACGGCACCAGCAAGAACTCGGTCACCCGGCCTTCCTCGCTGACCTCCAGCGGCACGATGTACCCCGGCAGGCGCACCTGCTTGCCATCCAGCGCCTTGACCACCGGCGCATCGGGCGCCACCTGGCTGGCGGCGGGCGCGGCCTCCATGGCCAGGGCATCGGACAGCTTGGACATGTCGTGCAGCGGCTGGGTCACCGGCGCCACCACCGGTGCATCCGGCGGAATCATCTCGGCCCAGGTCAGCACGCGCGGCTCAGCCGCCCAGGATGACAAGGGCAGGCACAGCAGCAGGGCAGGCAGCAGGGAAAGCAGGCGCCGCATGGTCAACATCCTCATAAGCGAATCGACAGGCCATCGGCCAGGGACTGCCGATAGGCGCGCCAGGCAGGAATCACCCCCATCACCAGCGCAGCGCCAAGAATGCCAGCAAGCAGCGTCCATTCATATTGGCTCGGCCAGGAAAGCGGCAGGTACAGGCCGTATTCCGACTGCACATAGCCCTGCGCCAAGGCGATGCCCAGGTACAGCAGCGCCACCCCGGCCAGCACGCCGATCAGGGCCAGGGCAAAGGCTTCAAGAATCAACAGGCTGGCGACATGCCAGGGACGAGCCCCCACCGAGCGCAGAATCGCCATTTCCCGACGCCGCTCGTTCAGGCTGGTGAGGATCGCGGTCAGCATGCCGATCAGGCCGGTCAGCACCACGAACAGCGAGACTACGAACAACGCCTTCTCGGCGGTGCCCATCAGGCTCCACAGCTCCTGCAGGGCGACCCCCGGCAGGATCGCCAGCAGTGGTTCACCCCGGTATTCGTTGATTTCGCGTTGCAACGCGAAGGTCGAGATCTTGCTGTTCAGGCCCAGCATGACGGCGGTAATGGCTGTAGGCGTCAGGTCCATGTTGCGGGCCTGATCGGCAGAGACGCGCTCGTTGCCACGGGCGGGTGCCCCGTTGTGCCAGTCGATGTGGATCGCCTCCATGCCGCCCAGGCTGATGTGCAGCGTGCGGTCCACCGGGGTGCCGGTGCGCTTGAAGATACCCACCACCGTGAACGGCTTGTCGTCATGCTTGACCAGGCTGATCGCTGCCACGCCATGGGCCAGCACCAGTTTGTCACCGAGCTTGTAATGCAGCGCCTCGGCGACTTCGGCGCCGAGCACGACCTCGAACGGGTCGCTCTGGAACGGTCGGCCCTGGGCCAGTTCCAGCGGCTGCTGGCGCCCATAACGGTAGTGCTCGAAGTAGCTCTCGTTGGTGCCCATCACCCGGTAGCCACGATGCGAATCCCCCAGTGAAATGGGAATGGCCCACTTCACCTGCCGATGCTGGGCGAAGTGCTCGAAGCTCTCCCAACGAATATTGTTGGTGGCGTTGCCGATCCGGAACACCGAATACAGCAGCAGGTTGACCGAGCCTGAGCGCGCGCCGACGATCAGGTCGGTGCCGCTGACGGTGCTGGCGAAACTGGTGCGCGCCTCGGTGCGCACCCGCTCCACCGCCAGCAGCAGGCACACCGACAAGGCGATGGCAAAGGCGGTCAGCAAAGCGGTGAAACGGCGGTTGGCCAGGCTGGCAAGCGCCAGGCGAAACAGATACATCTCAATTCTCCACGGCGACGGTGGCGCGATTGAGCTCGGCCAGCGACAGGTTGCGGTCGAACAACGGCGCCAGGCTCTGGTCATGGCTGACGAACAGCAGGCTCGCCCCGGCGGCACGGCACTCGGTGAACAGCAAGTGCAGGAACGCTTCGCGTGCATCCGCGTCCAGCGCCGAGGTCGGCTCGTCGGCAATCACCAGTTCCGGCTGGCCGATCAGGGCGCGGGCCGCCGCGACCCGCTGCTGCTGGCCGATGGAAAGCGAATCGGCGCGACGTTGCAGCAAGGCCGGATCCTTGAGGCCCAGGTGCTCAAGCAGGGCGACGGCGGCCTTGTCCACCGAACCATGGCGATCACGGGCACGCCCGGCGCGCACCCTGGAAAAGTGACAGGGCAGCTCGACGTTCTCACGCACCGACAGAAACGGCAGCAGGTTGAACTGCTGGAAGATATAGCCGGTGTGATCGACCCGGAAGCGATCCCGGGCACTGGCCGACAAACCTTTGAGTTCCTGGCCCAGCAGGCGAATGCTGCCGCTGCCAGCGGTCTGCACGCCACCCAGCAGGCCCAACAGGGTGGTCTTGCCACTGCCGCTGGGGCCCTTGAGAAACACCGTCTCGCCTGCTTCAAGGCTAAAGACCGGGATGTCCAGCAGGGTCGGTTGGCCCGGCCAGTTGAAGCTCAGGTCTGACAGCTCGATCAATGCTTGGCTCATGGCCTGAGGTCCACTCCGGTGAAAATGAAACACAACGACCGGGCAGGCCCGGTCGCCAGGTCTGGCCGCAACCTTAGAACTTGACGCTCGGGTTGGCGGCAATCACTTCGGCGCCGGACTGGCCACCCGGCGAAATCAGCTGCACCTGCAGCTTTTTGGTGGCCGGGAAGGTCTTGAACACCTGGCTCAGGTCGAGCTTTTTCAGAATGGCCGGCGCATCGCAGGTGAAGACGTATTTGCCGTGGATTTCACTGTGCTCGTGCTCGTGCTCATGTGCCGGCTCGCCGGCCTTGGCGGGTGCGTCATGGTCATCGTCCTTGTCACCGAACAACGGGCTTTCCAGCTTGACCGACTGCGCCGAGCATTGAGCGGCCTCGGCGATGTTGAACAGGGCATTGGGCTTGAGCAGTTGTTCACGGGCCTTGGCCACCTTGGCCTTGTCTTCGTCGCTGGTCGGGGCGTGCTCGAAGCCAACGATGTTCATGGCCGGGCTGTCGAATTGCAGTTCCAGCGTCTTGCCTTCAAGCACCACATCCAGGCGCCCGACGCCGTGCTCATGCGCGCCCAGGCTGCCGTGCTCGTGATCATGGTCGTGATCGTGCTCAGGCGCGGCCTGGGCAAAGGTCAGGGGCAGCAGGGCAAAAGGCAGGGCGAGCAACAGACGGCGCATAAGGGACTCCGGGTGGGGCGGCTTGGATGTAATGTGATCTTATAACAATCGTGTGGCGAGGTATCGGCTTTTTTCTGAACGCTGGCCAAACGTCTGTCATCGGCACGCTTGGGGCTGATGTGGGAGCATAGGCGTCTGATTATCAAAGGGGCAGGGTATGGTGCGTATTCGTGGAAGCATTGGCCAGTGGCCGGTGGACCTCACTATCGAACTGGATGAACGCGACTGGGCGCAGCTGGGTGCGCATCTTGGGAGCAGCCTCAAGGCGAACGGGCCCGAAGCGCCGGCAGCCGCTGAAGCGCCGCGCAGCCCGGTGACCCAGGACGACCGGCTCTGGCAGGACGCGCAGCACCTGCTGCAACAGGCCTCGGTCCTGAACGGCCCCGACCTGTTGGCGCAACTGGAAGCTTTGACCGGCAGCGCGGCGGCCGGCAAGCGCCTGCTGGTGCGCCTGCGTCACAGCGCCCAGGTCAAAGTCGAAAGCGGCGCCGATGCACCGCTGTACCGCTGGGTCGATTGAACGTACGTAGCCTGCGGGCAATCGATCAGTACAACGCGGCAAACAGCTTGCGACGGTAGGTGGTGACCAGCGGGTGGTCGTTGCCCAGCAGTTCGAACACCTGCAACAGCGTCTTGTGCGGCAGGCCTTCGCTGTAGTTGCGGTTACGCATGAACAGCTTGAGCAGGCCGTCCAGCGCCGCTTCGTACTGTTGACGGGACAGTTGCTGGATCGCCAGTTGATAGACGGCCTCGTCATCCTGCGGGTTCTGCGCCAGGCGGCTCTTGAGTTCGGCGCTTTCGGGCAGTTGCCTGGCCTGGGCCAGGAAAGTCAGTTGGGCCTTGGCGCCAGCCAGTTCGGCCTTGTGGGCGTCTTCGCTCTTGACGGCGTCGAGCACGGTGCGGGCTTCGTCCAGCTCGCCGCGTTCAGCCAGGCAGCGTGCGTAGAGGATCAAGGCCAGCGCATGGGTGTTGTCTTCAGCCAGCAATGCCTTGAGCTGGGCCTCGGCCTCGGCGAAGCGGCTTTCGGCAAACAGCGCCTGGGCCTGTTTGAACGGGTCGGCGCTGACCGGCGCCGGCAGGGCCACATGCGGCTCCAGCAACTTGCGGATTTCCGACTCCGGTTGCGCACCGGCAAAGCCGTCCACCGGCTGGCCATCCTTGAACAGCACCACGGTCGGCAGGCTGCGGATGCCGAAGCGGCCGACGATATCCTGCTCGGTGTCACAGTTGACCTTGGCCAGGATCAGGTTGCCCTGGTAGCTCTCGGCGATCTGCGCCAGCAACGGCATCAGCACCTTGCACGGCGCACACCATTCGGCCCAGAAATCGACCAGCACCGGCTGCTCGAAAGACTTCTCGATCACCTGCTGATCAAAGGTGGCGACGGTGACGTCGTAGATGTAGGAAGTGTCCTGGTTCATTGCGCGCCTCGCGAAATCGTAATGCCGCCAACTATAAAGGTCACAAGGCTTTGCCGGAAGCGGCACGCCGCCGTGGCGTGCAGGACCGGCCGGGCGGCGATCTGTGTTCCCGGCTGAAGCCGGTCCTACAGGAAGGGTATTGGCGCCTCCGGGTGAGGCGCGTGATACAGGCTGACCTGCCGGAATTCATGCGGCTCGGCCAGGTCCGGCAAAGTCAGCGCCTGCAGGCTGGCCAGCCGTTGGTAGGCCGGGTGCTGAAAGTCGCGCACCCGCGAGTCGGCTACCAGCGCTTCGCGGCCACGGCTCAGGAACTGATCGAGCAGCGGCAGGTTGGCGCGGTCGTACAGCACGTCCGCCACCAGGATCAGGTCGAAGCGATTGGCCTCGGCAAAAAAGTCCGCCGAATAGCCCAGTTCCACACCGTTGAGCGCGGCATTGGCGCGGCAGGCCGCCAGCGCTAGCGGATCCAGGTCGCAGGCGACCACTTCCAGAGCCCCGGCCCTGGCCGCTGCAATCGCCGCCACCCCGGAGCCCGCGCCAAAATCCAGCACCCGCTTGCCGGCTACCCATTCGGGATGTGCCGCCAGAAAGCGCGCCAGGGCCAAGCCGCTGGCCCAGCAGAAGCTCCAGTAGGGCGGCTCGTCGAGGATGCGCCGGGTTTCTTCGGGGCTGAACGCACGGTCCATGTTGTTGGCATCGATCAACCACAGGCGCAGGTCGATGCCTGGCAGCGCGGTGGCCACCAGTTGCGCGTCGCCGAGCAACGCACTCAGCGCCGCCTGCAATGGCTTCACGGCGCCTTGACGAACTGCAGCGGCCCCAACGCCTGGGTCGCAGGCTGATCGATGCGCAGCGATGGCAGGTGCAGGATCAACTGCCCCGACTGGCTGGCGCGCCCGCGCAGTTCGACGCGGGCACCGGCCGGAAAGGCCTCGGGGTTGAAGCGCAACTGGAAGGGCAGCGACTGCCCGTTGCCCTTGAGCTGGGTATTGGTCAGCAGTTTCTGCGGGCGGCCACGGTCGTCGATGACCAGCATGGCCAACTCGACCTCGGCACCGGCCGGCACGCCGAGCAACTGGCCGCTGAGTTCGCGCTGGTAAGCCTGCAAGGGCCCCGGGCCTTCCGGGGTCTTGATGACCGGTACGGTTGCCGGGCGCGTCGCCGTCTGTTGGGGGGCATCATTGCTGCTGCAGGCCGCCAGCAGGGCTGCAACGCCGAGCAGCAAAATACGTGTGGGTGTCATGAAGGCTCCGGCAAAACGATAAGGGAGCGGCAGCCGCTCCGGCAGGCAGTGAGATCGATAGCGGCAGTTTCATATTGCCGTGCCTGCATGTCCATCCCTTGATGTATCTGTCGATGGCTTGTCTTGCCAGCGGGATGCGCTACCATGTCGCTCCTCTTTATCCAGTGGCTTGCCACCATGCACTGTCCGTTCTGCGCCGCCAATGACACCAAGGTCATCGATTCGCGCCTGGTTGCCGAAGGCGAGCAGGTCCGCCGCCGCCGTGAGTGCCTGGCCTGCGGCGAGCGTTTCACCACCTTCGAGACCGCCGAACTGGTCCTGCCACGCCTGATCAAGCAGGACGGCCGACGCCAGCCCTTCGACGAAGACAAGCTGCGCGCCGGCATGCAGCGCGCCCTCGAAAAACGCCCGGTGAGCGTCGAGCGCCTGGAAGCGGCGCTGGCGCACATCAAGCACAAGCTGCGCGCGACCGGTGAGCGCGAGGTCAAGTCGCTGGTGGTCGGTGAGCTGGTCATGGCCGAGCTGCAAAAGCTCGATGAGGTCGCCTATATCCGTTTCGCCTCGGTGTACCGGCGCTTTCAGGACCTCAACGAATTTCGCGAAGAAATCGAGCGGCTGGCTCGTGAGCCGAGCAAGGAATGACCCCCGAACAGACCGTTCTCGACGCCCATTACATGGCGCGTGCGTTGGAGCTGGCGCGCCAGGGGCTGTATTCGACCCATCCCAACCCGCGGGTCGGCTGCGTCATTGTCCGTGACGGCCAAGTGGTCGGCGAGGGCTGGCACGTGCGCGCCGGCGAGCCGCATGCCGAGGTGCATGCCCTGCGCCAGGCCGGCGAACAGGCCCGTGGCGCCACGGCCTATGTGACGCTCGAACCGTGCAGCCATCATGGCCGCACCCCGCCATGCGCCGATGCGCTGGTCAATGCCGCCGTCGGCCGGGTGGTCGCGGCGATGCAGGACCCCAACCCGCAAGTGGCCGGCCGTGGCCTGCAACGGCTGCAAGGTGCAGGCATCGCGGTGCACAGCGGTGTGCTCGAAAGCGAAGCACGGGCGCTCAACCCGGGTTTCATCAAACGCATGGAAACCGGCCTGCCGTACGTGCGGGTCAAACTGGCGATGAGCCTGGACGGGCGTACTGCCATGGCCAGCGGCGAAAGCCAGTGGATCACCGGTCCCGACGCTCGCGCCGCCGTGCAGCGCCTGCGGGCGCAATCGAGCGTGGTGCTGACCGGCGCCGACACTGTATTGATCGACAACGCCCGCCTGACCGTGCGCCCCGATGAACTGCGCCTTGCACCCGACGTCACCGCCCTGGCGGCCGCGCGGATGCCCCTGCGAGTCCTGATCGACGGCCGCCTGCGCGTGCCTCTCACCGCCAGCTTCTTTACCGCCGGTCCCGCGCTGGTCGCCGCCTGCGCGACTGACGCATCCGTGCCCGAGTACCGCGAGCAAGGCCACCAATTGCTGAACCTGCCCGGCAGCGGCGGGCATGTCGACCTGCAACGCCTGTTGGTCGAGCTGGGCGCGCGCGGTGCCAACGAGGTGCTGGTCGAGGCCGGGTCGCGACTGGCCGGTGCCTTTGCCCGCCTCGGGCTGGTCGATGAATTCCAGATCTTCATCGCCGGCAAGTTCCTCGGCTCCTCGGCCCGGCCCTTGCTCGACCTGCCGCTGGTGCAGATGAGTGAAGCGCTGGAACTGAACATCACTGACATACGCGCCATTGGTAACGACTGGCGCGTCATTGCTCACCCGGCGCCGAGACGCAGCGTATAATTTCCGGCCTTGCCCGGACGCCCCTCGGCGTGCAGCCCGTTTTGCGGAGGACCTCCATGTTTACCGGCATCATTGAATCCATCGGCAGCATCCGTGCCCTCACCCCCAAGGGCGGTGACGTTCGCGTCTACGTCGAAACCGGCAAGCTCGACCTGGGCGACGTCAAGCTGGGCGACAGCATCGCGGTCAACGGCGTGTGCCTGACCGCCGTCGAGTTGCCCGGCGACGGCTTCTGGGCCGATGTCAGCCGCGAGACCCTGACCGTCACCGCGTTCGTCGACCTCAAGACCGGCAGCCGGGTCAACCTGGAAAAAGCCCTGACGCCAAGTTCGCGCCTGGGCGGGCACCTGGTCAGCGGCCATGTCGACGGCGTGGGCGAAATCGTCTCGCGCGAAGAAAATGCCCGCGCCATCCAGTTCCGTGTACGTGCGCCCAACGAGTTGGCCAAGTACATTGCCCACAAGGGCTCGATCACCGTCGACGGCACCAGCCTGACGGTCAACGCCGTGCACGGCGCCGAGTTTGAACTGACCATCGTGCCGCACACGCTGACCGAAACCATCATGGCCGACTACCGCCCGGGCCGTAAGGTCAATCTGGAAGTCGACCTGCTGGCCCGCTACCTGGAACGCCTGCTGCTGGGCGACAAGGCCGCAGAGCCTGGCCAGGGCGGCATCACCGAAAGCTTTCTGGCCGCCAACGGCTACCTGAAGTCCTGAATTAAGGGGGTGCCGCGTGGCGCTCAACACGATTGAAGAACTGATCGAAGACATTCGTCAGGGCAAGATGGTCATCCTCATGGATGACGAAGACCGCGAGAACGAAGGCGACCTGATCATGGCCGCCGAATGTGTCAAGGCCGAGCACATCAACTTCATGGCCCGCTACGCGCGCGGCCTGATCTGCATGCCCATGACCCGCGAGCGTTGCGAACTGCTCAAGCTGCCGCTGATGGCGCCGCGCAACGGTTCCGGCTTCGGTACCAAGTTCACGGTGTCGATCGAGGCTGCCGAGGGCGTGACCACCGGCATCTCCGCTGCCGACCGTGCCCGCACCGTGCAGGCCGCCGCTGCCCGCGACGCCAAGGCCGAAGACATCGTCAGCCCTGGCCACATCTTCCCGCTGATGGCCCAGGCCGGCGGCACCCTGGCACGTGCCGGGCACACCGAAGCGGCCTGTGACCTGGCGCGCATGGCCGGTTTCGAGCCCAGCGGGGTGATCTGCGAAGTGATGAATGACGACGGCACCATGTCGCGTCGCGCGGAGCTTGAAACCTTCGCACAGGAACACAACATCAAGATCGGCACCATCGCCGACCTGATCCATTACCGGATGACCCACGAACGTACCGTTCAGCGGATTTCCGAGCAGCCGCTGGACAGCGAGCTGGGCCATTTCAATCTGGTCACCTACCGTGACTCGGTCGAAGGCGACGTGCACCTGGCCTTGACCCTGGGCAAGATTTGCGCCGAAGAAGCGACCCTGGTGCGGGTGCACAACATGGACCCGCTGCGCGACCTGATGCTGGTCAGGCAGCCCGGCCGCTGGAGCCTGCGCGCCGCCATGACGGCGGTAGCCGAGGCCGGCAGCGGTGTCGTACTGCTGCTCGGGCACCCGCTTGATGGCGACGTGCTGCTGGCCCATATTCGTGAAGCCACCGGCCAACAGACGATCAAAATGCCGAGCACCTACAGCACCGTGGGCGCCGGCTCGCAGATCCTGCGCGACCTGGGCGTGCGCAAGATGCGCCTGATGAGTTCGCCAATGAAGTTCAATGCAATATCCGGTTTCGATCTGGAAGTTGTAGAATACGTGCCTTCTGAATGACAGCCGCCGCGCGCAGCAGGCAAAAACCCCGGTTTTTGCCTGCTGCGCGTCGGTCACTGGCCATTTCTGACGTAACCTTTTTCAAAGTCCGCCATCTGGGCGGGCTTGCTCTTTAATACGAGACCCAGCCGAATGACCCTGAAGACCATCGAAGGTACCTTCATCGCCCCGAAAGGCCGCTACGCCTTGGTTGTGGGCCGCTTCAACAGCTTTGTCGTGGAAAGCCTGGTGAGCGGTGCCGTCGATGCGCTGGTTCGCCACGGCGTCAGCGAAAGCGACATCACCATCATCCGTGCCCCGGGTGCCTTCGAAATCCCGCTGGTGGTACAGAAAGTCGCCCAGCGCGGTGAGTTCGCGGCCATCGTGGCCCTGGGCGCTGTCATCCGTGGCGGTACCCCGCATTTCGAATACGTGGCTGGCGAGTGCGTCAAGGGCCTGTCCCAGGTCTCGATGGAATTCGGCCTGCCTGTCGCCTTCGGCGTGCTGACTGTCGACACCATCGAACAGGCCATCGAGCGCTCCGGCACCAAGGCCGGCAACAAGGGCGCTGAAGCGGCCCTCTCGGCGCTGGAAATGGTCAGCCTGCTGTCGCAGTTGGAGGCCAAGTGATTTCCGACGACACCGATCAGTTCAACCCGCGCGAACCCAAGTCGCCCGATGCCGCCAAAAGCAAGAGCGCCAAGCGCCGTGAAGCCCGGCAGATGGCAACCCAGGCCCTTTACCAATGGCACATGGCGGGTCACTCGCTGAACGAAATCGAAGCGCAGTTTCGCGTCGACAACGACTTCAGCAATGTTGACGGCGGCTATTTCCGTGAGCTGCTGCACGGCGTGGCCACCAACAAGACCGAGATCGACGCGGTCCTCAAGCCTTGCCTGGACCTGACCATCGACGAGCTCGACCCGGTCGAGCTGGCCGTGTTGCGGCTGTCCACCTTCGAGCTGCTCAAGCGCATCGACGTGCCGTATCGCGTGGTGATCAACGAAGGCATCGAGCTGGCCAAGGTATACGGCTCCACCGACGGCCACAAGTTCGTCAACGGTGTGCTGGACAAGTTGGCGCCGAGCCTGCGCGCGGCTGAAGTGCAGGCTTACAAGCGCTGATCAGCGCTTGTAGCGCTATGGGTGCTTTAACGCAGCGATGACAACGCAGGTGGTTTTTAAAGGTGCCCATGGGTGAGTTCGAACTGATCCGTCACTACTTCGCCGCCGCGCCCTGTGCGCGGGCCGGCGATTCAGTGGTGCTGGGCATTGGTGATGACTGCGCGCTGCTGAGCCTGGCGCCGGGCGAGCAGCTGGCGGTGTCCACCGACACGCTGGTGGCCGGCGTGCATTTTCCGGACGCGTGCGATCCTTTCCTGCTCGGCCAGCGCGCTCTGGGCGTATCGGCCAGCGACCTGGCCGCGATGGGCGCCCGCCCGATCGGTTTCACCCTGGCCCTGACCGTTGCCGATTTCAATGCCGACTGGCTGCAAGCCTTTGCCCACGGGCTGAACCGCATGGCTGAAGGCTGTGACCTACGGTTGATTGGCGGCGACACCACCCGCGGCCCCCTGAGCCTGACCCTGACCGTATTCGGTGCCGTGCCGGCAGGCCTGGCCCTGACCCGCAGCGGTGCCCGGGCGGGCGATCTCTTGTGTGTGGGCGGTGCGCTGGGCGATGCGGCTGGCGCCTTGCCGCTGGTACTGGGCGAGCGTGTGGCGGAGCCGGCGCTGGCCTTGCCGCTGCTGGCGCGCTACTGGTCGCCACAGCCGCAATTGGCGTTGGGTCAGGCGCTGCGCGGCAAGGCCACGGCAGCCCTGGACATCTCCGATGGCCTGCTGGCCGACTGTGGGCATATCGCCAAGGCTTGCGGCGTGCGCCTGCTGGTCGAACGCGAACTGGTGCCGCTGTCGGCGGCCTTGCTTGGCTGGCTGGGGATGGAGGCGGCGCACGAGGCGGCGCTCAGCGGCGGCGACGACTACGTGCTGGTCTTCACCTTGCCGGCCGAACACCTGCAGGCTTTGCTGGCCGAGGGGTGGCCTGTGCAGGTCATTGGCCGGGCGGTGGCAGGCGAGGGTGTGGTGCTGATCGATGCCGATGGCCGGGACATCACTCCGGTGGTGCGCGGCTATCAACATTTTCGAGGGGCTGTGTGAATGACAACCCCCGGCCCGTCAACCGGGTCGCCGGACCTGTGCAGGCCTGGTTGTCACGGCATGGGCTGGTGCGGATCGTCGATCTGATCTAGCGTTTCGATCTTAACGTACGAATATTCGGCATAAGCGTCGCTCAGTACCTGCTGTTACAATGCGCCCCTTGCCAGTTCTCACATTTAGGAGCACACGGTGCCCGTCGTTTTTGTCGCCGCTTCCAAGCTGCCCACGCCTTTCGCGCAATTCACCATGCATGGCTTTCTTGAGTCGGCCACCGGGCGCGAACACGTTGTCCTGAGCCTGGGTGATATCGCCGATGGTGCCCCGGTCCTGGGGCGCGTGCATTCCGAGTGCCTGACGGGCGACGCGTTGTTCAGCCAGCGCTGCGATTGTGGTTCCCAGCTTGAAGCCGCCTTGCGTGCCATCGCCAGCGAAGGTCGCGGCGTGCTGCTGTACCTGCGCCAGGAAGGGCGTGGTATCGGTCTGATGAACAAGATTCGCGCCTACGAACTCCAGGACGGCGGCGCCGACACCGTCGAGGCCAACGAACGCCTGGGCTTTGCCGCCGACCAGCGTGAGTACGCCATCTGCCTGCCCATGCTGCAACACCTGGGCGTCGGGTCGCTGCGCCTGATGACCAACAACCCGCGCAAGGTCAAGGCCCTGACCGACATGGGCATCAAGGTGGCCGAGCGTGTGCCGCTGCACACCGGCCATAACCCGCACAACAAACTGTACCTGGCCACCAAGGCCGGCAAGCTCGGGCACATGATGGGCAACGAACACCAGAGCGAGGTCGACCCGGCGTGACGCGCGGCCAGGTCTACCAGCGCCTGGAGCTGGCCTGGTGGCGGCAACTGGGCCTGACCCTGGCGCCGTTGCTGCTGGCCTGCGTGTTCTTCACCGTCTCGGAGCCCGGCATCCTGGCGCTATTACTGTTTATAGCCGGTGTCGGCTCGCTGCTGATCAGCTTCAAGCTGTACGGTGCCTACAAGCGGGCACTCGACGTGACCCGCGCCGCCCTCGACACCCCCGACGAACCCGCCGCCTGGCTCAGGCTCGCCGCCGTACGCCGCACCGCCTTCCTGGCCGCCAGCCTGCCGGCCTGGTTCGCCGCCGTCGGCGTGCTGTTCAGCCTGCACGCCGTGCCGGTGGTGCTGCTGGCGCTGGCCAGCCTGGGGCTGTTGCTGCTGTACCGTATCCCGCTATTGGTGCCAGTGCCGCCGGTGGCTTGAAGGGTTATTCATAATTGCCCTGCCAGACCCTCTCGGTGTACTTCACGGTAGGCCGCAGAACGGTATGTAAAAAAGCCAGATACTGCTCCAGCAGATCATCATCAGGAAAGCGAACATCAAAGCCCTGCGGTACATCCGTGCAGTGATGGACGATGATGCGGTATTTGCGGTCCACCGTGACAAAGTGAAACTCGTCCCAGGGCAGGCCTGGATGATGCCTGGGCTCGGGACGTTGCCACGACATCAAGGCCCCGCCGGTGCCCACCAGAATGAACACCGGGCCGAAAACGGTCAGTAATGCCGAGCCGGTAAAGATACCCAGGAACATGACCGCCAGAACGAACACGATGACGATGCCCTTGAGCAGGTCTTCGGTGTAGTCGGGGTAATAGAGGCAGTCGTCGCTTTCTATGTGGTCAGGGTAAACCCGGTAATTGAAGAGGGTTTTCTGGCGGACCATGGCAAGAAAGGCCCAGCCAATCAGCAAGGTGCCTGGAAGAAAATCCACCCCCAGGGTTTGATCTTGCTCGATGCCCATGAAGAAGGCCCAGAGGCTCAAGATAGCATTCACAATAGGAACGGCCATGCAGGCTATTGGAATAACTATTCTGTCGCGAGGCGAGTGAGCCAGTGTTTTTAATGACCAGCTCATCAGTAAGGGTGTTTCACTGCTTTGGTTACGGTTGTCAGGCGAAATATCGAGCTTCATGGGTCTTTTATTTCTTCTGGGGTTTTCGGAAGGCAAAAATCATAGAGGCAGGTTGAATCTCTCAAGCGCTTCGCGGTTTTTAGGTCTGACCTGTTATGCAGCATTTTCTACATAGTTGATTCATGGCTGCCGAAACGTTATCCGCCACGGCGCTGCCAGACTTTTTCGATGTATTCCACATCGGGTCGCAGTACAGTGCGCAGAAAGGCCAGGTAATGTTCAAACAGATCGTTGTCTGGACAGTGCGCCTCAAACCCAAGCGTCACGTCTGTCGTGTGCTGGACAATGATGCGGTGTTTGCGGTCCACGGTAATAAAGTTGATGTCATTCCAGGGCAGGCTTGGATGGCCTCTGGGCGCTGGGCGCTGCCAGGACATCAGGGCTCCGCCTGTACCCAATAGAATGAATATCGGGCCGAAGAGGATCAGTAAGACCGAGCCGGTGAAGAGGCCCAGGAAAATGACCGCCAGCACGAAAAAAATGACGATGCCCTTGAACAGGTCTTCGGTGTAGTCAGGGTAGTAGAGGCAGGCGTCATACTCGATGTGGTCAGCGTAAACCCGGTAGTTGAAAAGGGTTTTTTGGCGGACCATGGCGAGGATCGCGAGGGACATTAGAAGCGAGCTGACGATGAAGAAGATTGGAGTGCCATAGCCCTCGTCAGCGCTAGGCTTGATAAGCCAAAGTGTGTAGATCAGGAATATTCCGGGCGCGCCAAAAGAAACCAATGCGAGAAACTTTCTGTCGCGAGGCGATTGATCGATTGTCTTGATTGACCATGTCATCAGTGTTGAAGTTTCTTTGTCGGTAATCTGTTCTGCCGTTGAGTTTTCAGGGTCCATCATCTCGTCCGTTTTGATTCTTGAGAATGCTCTACAAGCAAATCGGCAAGGCGATTGCCTATTTGCTCCCAGCCCGGTCGGGCTGAGAGGCAGTATTGAAAGGCTTCGTTGTCAATCATGAAATCAGGTAGATCTCCCACGCACCCTCGCGGGTTTCGTTCCTGACTTGCAGTTCAGTGTTCTCGGCACCATTGATTGCACGACTGCCTTTACGATTCAGCGCAATTTGATAAAGGTAACCAATGTCCTGCGGCGCGACTTTCAGGATGCTGTCGGGGTACCAGATCTGCAGTTCCAGAAAGTCTGCATCCGGCTCTACAGGTATCCAGGTTTGCCAGATAACACCGTCATCCTTGTCCAGGGTTGCTCCGAAGGGGATGATGTATTCCGGTGGTGGCTTTTGATTATTGATGTCTCCCCATTTTTCCGGATTTCTATAGGTGCCTTTTTCAAGAAAGCTTTCCTTGATCGGAAACGCCATCTTTTCTGCCCTCAGCAGGCCGTAAGCCCTTTTGCTGAGAATCGCATCAAAGCCTATGAGTTGATCACGCAGGGCATTAGGGAAGCGAATTTGTACCCAGGCACCGTTCTTTTCAGCAACCGAGATGGAATCGCCTTTGCCAATGTTCATGTCGTAGTAGTGCTCGGTGCTCTTGACCAATACCTCAGGGCTCAGCTCTATTTCCATGAAGGCGCGCTTTTCTTCAATCTGGCCCTCCAGTGTGTCGGGATAGCGGTACTTAGAAGTATGGGACCAGCAGCACTTTCTCAGCCAGGAGCCGATGCTGTCTTGTTTTAGATAGTTGATGAGCGTTGTCATGAAAAGATAAATGCCTCCTACGATCATCAGGCCGAAGGCGAACCAGGGACCCATGACAAAAGCGGCCAGATTTGGGTTAAAAAGTGCTGCTACTTGTAAAGCTCCACTACTTCCCATAGCGATTACGGAATAAATTTTTACAGTCGTAAATACTTTTTCTTCTTCCGTTTTAGCGTTTTTTCGATCATCTCGTAGATCCCAGATTTCCAACCCGGCAGCCGCTATTGCAAACAGCCCTGTCCCGAGTAGCCTCGTCCTGAAATTACGAGCCGCGTCAGCCCATACTGGATTACCCCGAGCTTTCCAGTAGCGTGCTGCCCGATCAAGAATGCCGACTTCTTGGTTGCCAATCATCACCGGCTTCGCCCCCTTCACCACCGACCACGGCGATTCCAGAAACAACGCCGTCAACAGGTTAAGGCTCCATGCCAGGCCGTACCCCACCTTGGCCAGGTCCTTTTGCGTCAGGGTTCCATCGCGGCTCAGGTCCCGCCACAGGAAGGCGGTGTTGATGAAGTTGAGGATGATCACCCCCCAGCTGATGCTGGCGCCATGAACGCCCAGGTGTTTGCTCCAGGCCTGCATGTGTTTTTGCCAGTCCTTGAGTGTGTGCTTGCCCGATTGTATGAAGGCACGAATGTCTTCCTGCAGCAGGCGGGCATATTGATTGTTCTGGTAGTCCAGCAACGCGGGCCGGCTGGCTATATGGGCGCGCAGGCGCACGTTCATGGCGCGCAGGGCCTGCATGCGGCTGCGCCGGACGTAAGGACGCTCCGGATAGGCCCATTGACGTTTCAGTTGCGTAAGCTGTCGCTCCAGGGAGGTCAATGTACTTTTCCATTGCTGGACCTTTTGGCCGATCTTCGCGTCGACTTCGGGTTTTCCCGGCGAGTTGGTGATGACCAGGTTGATCAGGAGATTACGTATCAGCGCCACCAGGCTCTGTTGCTTGCCGGTGGCCAGGCGGCTGTCCGCCGCAGCAAACGCCATGACCAGACCTTCGGCGGCCTGTTTGCCAGCCCCGCTAACCAAGGCTCGCAGGGCCTTGAAGCCGTCCTGCACTGGTTGCTTCAGCGCTTTCATCCACGGTGCATCGGCAAAGCCGGGATGGTTGAGCACGGCGTTCAGTTCGCCCGCGCGCGTGGCCAGGTTGGTCATGTCATTGAGGCCGTTGAGCAGCTTGTCGGCCTGGGTGTGCAGGGCTTCTTTCAGGCCTGGCGAAAAACCGTAGCGGGCGGTGCCGAACAAGCTGCTGTTGGTGTCTTCCTGTTCTTGCAGCCAGTCGCTGCCATGCAGGTCCTGGGGGTAGAGGGCCAGCAGGTTTTCCAGCGTCGACATCAGGTAGTGCAGCGAGTCGGTATTGGCGATGTCGACAAACAGCGCTTCAGGGTCATTGCCGATGTGCACGGCCCAGCGTTCGAAGTCGGCCAGCGTGTCCTTGATCTGTTGCAGCAGGCGCTGTTGAGCGGGTTGCTGTTGCCTCAGGTAGGTGCGTGCGCCTTCAAGGTTCACTTCACGGCGCCACTTGCCGCGCTGCAACCATGACTCGATGTCCTGGGCCGGCGGGGTGACGCCATAGCGCTTGAAAAGCGCCTCACGCATGGCGTCGCTCTTGGCGCGTGACACAAAGTGGATTTCCGGCGCGGCGGTGGCGTTTTCTTCGAGGATGCGTTCTTCAAGCTCGTACTGCTCCAGGTACGCCTCCAGCTCCAGCAGGTACGTGTGCGTCCTCACCGGATCGCCGCGTACCGCGTCCGGCAGGCCGGTGTCTGGCTGGTCGGGCATGCCGCACAGATGAGTCACGAGGGTGGCTATCTGCGAGCGGTGTTCATGCGTGCCCTGCCAGTCCTGATAGGCCACCTGATCGGCTGCCAGTTGCAGGCCCAGGTCATTGAGAACGGCCAGCGGGTCATCCAGGGCGATCAGTAGCGCACTGTCCTTGTCCGGCACGCTGCCCAGCCAGCAGACGTCCGCTCCCAGCGGGACCCAGGCGGCCTTGCCCGACGACGGGTTGAAAGGCGGTTGGGTGCTGGGAATGGCCGAGTCATAGAAGCGCAGGTCTTCATTGACCTGGTAATAATCGATGTCGGCCACGGCTTCGGCGATGTTGCGCAGTGGCAAGGTGCCGGGCTCGTTCATGGTGATGCAGTAGCTCGTCAGGTCCAGGCGTTTCATGCGTGCCGCCCGGCTGCCATCGTGGGAGCGCAGGTGTTCGCAGATCCGCCAGGTCCATTGCAGGGGCGAGTAGGCAATGTGCAGGACGTGCTTGCGCGGGTAGAGCAGGTAGAGTTGCACCTCGTCAGTGTCGCTGCCCACGCGGGTGTCCTGACCCAGCTGGGTCTCGCGCCAGACAATACGTCGCAGGCCGGCATCGGTGGCCGAGTAGGTGTATTCGTGCAATGTCCCGGCGGTTTCGTCGAATACATAGACATAGCCGTCGTAGAGCTGGCGCAGGGTATAGCGGCGGCTTTTCAGCTCCGGCAGGTGCGGCCAGTTGCCGCCCTTGAGCAGCGGTTTGAAGACCGTGGGGTTAGGGTCGTAGCGCGAGCGGTCCAGGGCATAGCGCACCGGGACGATGGCGATGTGCGGACCCTTGAAGGGGCACAGGCTGGTGCCGATGGCGGGTGTCTTGTCGAAGTCGGTAGCGCGGCGCTGCCGAGCCGTTCCGAGCTTATCGGCCATGAGGCGGTTTCCTTGTGATGATGTCTGCCACGACAGCCCGGGAGGCAGACGCCATCGCCAGGCAATGAGCCTGGACATAACAAGAACCGTGCCCTTGTTTGATTTTCTTTTTAAATCACATGGTTAAGTATTCAGTGCGAAGTGATTGATCGTTTCTTGATCGATTTTAAATATGAAAGCGCGCAATACCTTGCCAGGCCTGTGCAAGCCGTTGCGCATTTGTCTGCAGGCTTCATGACGCGCGGGGCAGGGGAAGGTGCCCACACCGTTATCCACCGCCCGGTGAGCAATGGTTTGCGCACCCGGACGAAAAAGCCCCGGCTCTTGCGAGTCGAGGCTTTGGTGCATCAAGCGTACCGGTAAGGGCTTGCTTCAGGCCTTGCAGATCAGCGCCAGGCGCTCGCGGATGGCCGTTTCGATACCGGCGGCGTCCAGTCCGCACTCGGCCAGCATCTGGGCCGGCTTGGCGTGTTCGACATAGGCATCCGGCAGGCCCAGGTGCAGGACCGACTTGAGGATATTGGCCCGGGCCAGGAATTCGCTGACGGCCGAGCCGGCGCCGCCCATGATCGCGTTTTCCTCAAGCGTGACCAGCAGCTCATGACCGGCGGCGGCTTCGTGCACCAGGGCTTCGTCCAGCGGCTTGACGAAGCGCATGTCGATGACCGTGGCATCGAGTTTTTCTGCCACCTGCAGGGCTTCGGTCAGTTGCACGCCGAAGGCCAGGATGGCAACGCCCTGGCCCCGACGACGGACCACACCCTTGCCGATCTCTACCGGCTCGAGGCTGGCTTCTATCGGGGTATTCGGGCCAGTGCCACGCGGGTAGCGCACGGCGGCGGGACCGGTGTGCAGGTAGCCGGTGCTGAGCAGCTTGCGCAGTTCGTTTTCGTCACTGGGCGTCATGATCAGCATGCCGGGGATGCAGCGCAGGTACGACAGGTCGAAGCTGCCGGCGTGGGTCGGGCCGTCTTCGCCGACCAGGCCGGCGCGGTCGATGGCGAACAGCACGTCCAGGTTCTGCACCGCCACGTCATGCACCAGCTGGTCATAGCCGCGTTGCAGGAAGGTCGAGTAGATCGCCACCACCGGCTTGCTGCCTTCGCAGGCCATGCCGGCGGCCAGGGTCACCGCGTGTTGCTCGGCGATGGCCACGTCGAAGTAGCGCGACGGGAAGCGCTCGCTGAACGCCACCAGGTCCGAGCCCTCTTTCATCGCCGGAGTGATGCCGACCAGGCGTGGGTCGTGCTCTGCCATGTCGCAGATCCACTGGCCGAACACGCCGGAATACTTGGGGGCAGAGGCCTTTTTGGGCGCTACGGCAGGTGCGTCGAGCGGGTCGAGCTTGGTGATCGCATGGTAGCCGATGGGGTCGACTTCGGCCGGCGCAAAGCCCTTGCCCTTCTTGGTCACCACGTGCAGGAACTGCGGACCCTTGAGGTCGCGCATGTTGCGCAGGGTGGCGATCAGGGTCGGCAGGTCATGGCCGTCGATCGGGCCGATGTAGTTCCAGCCCAGCTCCTCGAACAGCGTGCCGGGCACCAGCATGCCCTTGGCATACTCTTCGGTGCGCCGGGCAATTTCCCAGGCACCGGGCAGGCGCGACAGCACTTTCTTGCTGCCTTCGCGCATGCTTGTGTAGGTGCGGCTGGACAGGATCTTGGCCAGGTAGTTGGACAGGCCCCCGACATTGCGCGAGATCGACATGTCGTTGTCGTTGAGGATCACCAGCATGTCGGCGTTGACTTCCGGCGCGTGGTTCAGCGCCTCGAACGCCATGCCGGCGGTCAGCGCGCCGTCACCGATCACGGCGATGGACTTGCGCTCGACGCCCTGCTGGCGGGCAGCGAGTGCCATGCCCAGCGCTGCGCTGATCGAGGTGCTGGAGTGGCCGACGCCAAAGGTGTCGTACTCGCTCTCGCTGCGCCGGGGGAAGGCGGCAATACCGTCCTTCTGGCGCAGGGTCGACATGCGCATGCGGCGCCCTGTGAGGATCTTGTGCGGATAGGCCTGGTGGCCGACGTCCCAGACCAGGCGGTCGTCCGGGGTGTCGAATACATAATGCAGGGCGATGGTCAGCTCGATGACGCCAAGGCCTGCGCCAAAGTGGCCGCCGGTCTGGCCTACGCTGTAAAGCAGTTCAAGGCGCAGTTCATCGGCCAGGGTTTCCAGCTCGGCTTCACCCAGGCGGCGCAGTGCGTCCGGTGTATCGACTCGATCGAGCAACGACGTGACGGGGCGCTCGCGGGGAATGTCTTTGAACGTCTTGGGCATCAGGCGGATCGTTATAGTAGAGGACGCGGCAGTTTACCCTATGCGTTGCAGGCTGCCCATGAAGTGCGTCGAGGTGAATGGTCGGTGCTGCAGCGTTGGACGTGGCAAATCTGTATTGATTCGCCACAGTGCGACGTGCGGTGCAGTTCAGTTGCGCCGCTCGACGATGTAGCGCGCCAGCAGCCGCAAGGGCTCGGCGGCGGCATCGAAGGGTCGCAGTGCTTCAAGCGCCTGGTCGCGCAGGTGCAACGCATAGGCCTTGGCCGCGTCCAGGCCCAGCAGCGCCGGGTATGTCGGCTTGTCGCGAGCAATGTCGGCGCCCTGGCGTTTGCCCAAGGTGGCGGTATCGCTTTCGACGTCGAGAATATCGTCCTGCACCTGAAACGCCAGGCCGACGGCGCGGGCGTAGACCTGCAAGGCATCGAGGCGCGCGGCATCGCCATGACCACTGGCCAGCGCACCGAGGCGAACGCTGGCTTCGATCAGCGCGCCGGTCTTGTGCCGGTGCATGTTTTCCAGTGCAGCCTGATCCAGCTTCAGCCCCACCGAACCCAGGTCGATGGCCTGGCCGCCGACCATGCCGGCGGGCCCTGCGGCCTGCGCCAGGGTCTGGACCATCTGCAGGCGGGTCTCGGCATCACGGGTGTTCAGCCGTGAATCAGTGAGCGCGGTAAACGCCAGGCTTTGCAGACCGTCACCGGCCAGGATCGCGCAAGCCTCGTCGAAGGCCTTGTGGGTGGTGGGCTGGCCACGGCGCAGATCGTCATCGTCCATGGCCGGCAGGTCGTCATGCACCAGCGAGTAGGCATGGATCAACTCCACGGCGCAGGCCGCGCCATTGGCGTCCTCGGCCACGCCGCCCAGGGCCTCGCACGCGGCATAGGCCAGCAAGGGGCGGACCCGCTTGCCGCCGTTCATCACGCTGTAGCGCATGGCGGCGTACACGCGGTCGAGTTCAGCGGCCGGGGCCTGGAACAGCGGTTCAAGGGCCGTGTCGACACGTTTCTGGCACAGCGCCTGGTAGGTCGCAATCATTCGGCTTGATCCGCATCGAAAGGCACTTCGGCCAGTTCACCGTCGCGCTCGAGCAGCACCTGGACCTTTTGCTCGGCCTGGGCCAGGGCACTCTGGCAGTCGCGGGTCAGGCGCACGCCTTGTTCGAAGGCGGTCAGCGAGTCTTCCAGTGACAGTTCACCGTTTTCCAGGCGCTCTACCAGTGTTTGCAGATCGGCGAGGGACTGTTCGAAATCCAGTGCAGCTTTCTTGCGGGCCATGAGGGCGGTTCCGGTAGAGATTTAACCGGGCGACACTAGCAGAGCAGCGCCACCGGGGCAAATGGCGACTGGCTGCTTTGAATGTTGCCCAGAGGGCGGCTCAGCGAAAGATTTACGCGGCCCTTGGGGCGTGGTGATGTTCCGCACGTGCCAAGGCCTGCGCTGGCAGGTCGGGTTGCACCTGTGGTTTGATCCGCAAGCCATTTCAAGAGATCGAGTGCATGACCCTGTTACCCGTGTCGGGCCTGTCAGTGCTGTTGCTCATGGGCGCCCAGGCTGCATGGGCTTTCGACCCTGAGCTGCACCGTGCCTATACCCGGCAGGCTGTCGCCGCCTGGGCCGGTTGCGCGAGCCTGCCGTCGCCTGCCGGCACGGCATTGGCCGCCGGTACCGATGCCGAGGATACCGGTGTGCTGACGGCCTGGCAGCGGCTTACCCATTGGCACTTCTACAACCGTGACGGCAAGCTGCTGCCGTTCTGGTTCATCGACCGTAACATTGACCGGATCTTCGCCCTTCGTGTCGAAGCACTGGAGCAGTTGCTCCAGCAGAAGCGGCCGCCGATTACCGAGGTGTATGAGCAGGCCGGCCGGGTTCTGCACTATATCCAGGACATGAGCGTGCCGGCCCATGTGGTGCCGGTCTTTCATGTCGCTGGCAGCGCGGACCCTTTCGACAGCTTCAAGCGCCGCGAAAGCCTGCCGGCCTTCAGCCTGAGCCTGGATGAATGTCAGCAATTAAAAGCAGAAACGGCAACGGCCCCGGCCTATTTGCACACACTGCTCAATGAGGCTGCCGAGTCGACCTTGCGGGCGATCGGCCAAAGACCGTCCGGCCCTGAAATGGCTGAAAACGCATGGCAGCGCTACTGGGCCTGGCCTGCGCGCGACCCTGACGAAGCGGCCAAGGGCTGGGGCGAGTACGGGACTTGTACCTTCGCCCTCGGCCCGGTCAACCCGGGGTGTAAAAGCGAAGCCGAGCTGCAGGCATTCTTCGAGCAGCAATACCGGCAAACGCTGTGGAACTCGGTGCGTGTCCTGGCCTACCTGTCCAGGCGCGTCGGCCCGTAGGCGCCTGTCTGTACGGCCCAGGCCGCACTACAGCGCTGCAAAGCCCGCTTGCAGATCGACCAGCAGGTCTTCGGGATTCTCCAGGCCGATCTGCAAGCGCAGCACTTGCCGCGCGCGGCCTTCGGCAAACACGCCCACTTCGCTCACCAGGCTCTCGTAGCCGCCCCATGAGTAACCAATGCCGAACAACTGCAAGGCACTGACGAAGCGGTCAGTGGTGCCCGGTGCAGCGCTTTTGAATTCAAAGCTGAGCAAGCCGTTGCAGCCATGAAAGTCACGTTTCCAGAGGTCATGACCCGGATGTTCAGGCAGCGCCGGGTGCATGACGCGCGCCACCTGTGGCTGGGCCTGCAACCACTGAGCGATGCGCAGGGCGTGCTGCTCATGCAGGGCCAGACGTGCGGCCAGGCTGCGAGCGCCGCGTAGCACCAGGTAGGCATCGTCGGGGCTGACGGTACTGCCGGTGGCAATCTGCATCGTTTTCAAGGTGCCGAAATGCGCCTCGGTGGTGCTGATGCTGCCCATCATCACGTCCGAGTGCCCGGCCACGTATTTGGTCAGGGCCATCAGCGAAATGTCGGCGCCCAGTGCCAGCGGCTTGCACAGCACACCCGAGCCCCAGGAGTTGTCTACCGCCAGTAACAGGTCGCGGGCCTTGCACAGCGCGGCCAGGGCCGGCAGGTCGGTCATGGCGAAAGTCTGTGAACCGGGCACTTCGGCGTAGATCATCCGGGTGTTGGGCTTGATCAGCGCTTCGATATCACTGCCGTTGGCGGCGTAATAATCGAACTCGATACCGAATGCCGTCAGCAGCGTACGCGCCAGGCGCCGCACCGGAGCGTATACCGCGTCGGTGATCAGCACATGCTGGCCGGGGCGCAAAAAGGCCTGAAACACCTGAGCCACCGCATTCAAACCTGTGGGGTACAGGCAGGTGCCGTGGGCGCCTTCGAGTGTGTTGATCAGGTCTTCCAGGGCAAAGGCGGTGGGGTTGCCGTTGGCGGCGTAGGTCAGCGAGCGCTCGCTGTGCGCCCGCTGCGCCTCGGCCTCGCGCAGGCTGGCGAGGCTGTCGAACAAGACGGTGCTCATGCGCACCACCGGCGGGTTGACCGGTAATCCCGGACCGCTGTCGGCGCTGCGCCCGCGTTGGGTGAGCGCGGTGGCAGCGCGGGGATCGTTGGAAGGGGGCATGGCGGGCTCCGCAGCAGAGGAATGTGCCGCCATGTTATCCCGTGGTGAACACTGTCAGAAATCGTAACTCACGCTGGTGTAGTAAAACGCGCCCTGAGCCCCTTCCGGTGAGGTGATGCTGTACTTGGGCACGCCATACAACTGCGTCCCTTCAAGCTTGTCCGGGTGGCTGTCGAACAGGTTGATCGCGCCCACGGTGAGCTTCACGCCCTTGGCGAAGGTGTACGACACGTCCAGGTCGGTGACCCATTGCGCGCTGAAGGTCTGGTCCAGTGCCGGGTTGGTCGCGTTGCGGTTTTTCCACTCGCCGTAACGACGCTGCGCCACGTTCACGCCCCAGTTGCCGTAGTTCCAGTTGGCGCCGAGGGTAAACTTGTTTTCCGGTGTGCCTTCTTCGATCAAGCCTTGCGTGTTGCGACCCACGATCTGTGACCCCCCGATGCTGCCGACATCGTGTAGCGCGGTGATTTTGGTGTCGTTCTGGCTGAAGCCGGCGCTCAGGTTGAGGCTGCCGAATTCGTTGAGGTTCAGGCGGTAGTTACCGGTCAGCTCGATACCGTTGGTGTGGGTGTCGGCCACGTTGGTGTAGAACGCCGCGCTCTGGATATTGCTGTACTGGGTGCCGGCGAAAATCGGCGCGACCACGGCGCTGGTCAACTGATCCGACAGGGTGATGCGGTTGTCGATTTCGATGCGATAGGCATCCAGCGTGACCGAGGCGTTTTCCAGCGGTCGCCAGACCAGGCCCAGCGAGAAACTGGTCGATTCTTCAGGCTTGAGTGCCGCACCGCCCAACAGGCGCGCTTCGGCACTGTCGGCGCGCAGCAGACGTTGCTGCACTTCGACCCAGTTGCCGCTGCCGGCCGGTTGTTCGACGGCCTGCACGCTGAACGACGACAGGCCGCTTTGCACCAGCGACGGCGCGCGATAGCCGGTGCTGGCAGTGGCGCGTGCGGCGATCTGTGGCGTGAAGTCATAGCGCAGCGACAGCTTGCCGTTGGTGGTGTCGCCAAAGTCCGAATAGTGCTCGGAGCGCACGGCAACACCGGCCTGGAATTTCTCGGTGACTTGCGCTTCGACATCGACATAGCCGCCGAAGACCTTGCGGTCCAGCGAAGCGGCGTCGACCTGGGTGATGCCCGAGTAGTAGCCAGGAATGCGCCGCCCGGTGATCGGGTCGACACTGTTGAACAGCGGCCCGTTGGCCCAGCCCTCGGCCTGTCCGGCGGTCAGTTCGTAGTTCTCTTTGCGCCACGCCAGGCCTGCCGACACGGTCAGCGGCTTGTAGAACAACGTGTTGTCGAAATCGCGCACCCAGTCCAGGGTCACGTTGGTCTGGTCGAACTCACGCTGGCCGGTGTAGATTTTCGACGGGCTGGCCGCGCCGTAGCTGGCGTTGATCGCGTTGCGGTCGGTCGACTCCAGGGTGTTGTTGCCGTAGTTGACCGCCAGGTCGAACTTGCCCAGTTGCTCGTTCTCGTACCGCAGGCCACCGGTGGCGGCGTAGTCTTCGAGGTTGTAGCGCGTAACCGGAATACGCCCGTCCGGGAAGCGTGCCAGGGCCACGCTGCCGTAGTTGGCGCTGAGGGTGGTGGGCGGATCGTAGAAGCTTTCGGCGTCGGTGTTTTTGTGCCCGTAGCTGGCAAAACCGTAGGCGGTCAGCGAATCGGTCAGGCTGATTTCGCTGTTGGCAATAAAGTTGTACTGGTCCGAGACATTGCCTGAGCCCCAGCGCCAGTGGCGATAGCCGTTGTTCTGCTCGCGGTCGGTGTTGATGTTCGGGGAGCCTGCGTAAAAGATCCGGTTGTCGTCGCGGGTGTCGTTGGCCGGGTCCTGGCTGCCGGCATCGAAGCTCAGGGTCAGGAAGCCGTCGTTGGGCAGGGCGAAGCCTTTCCAGCCGCTGAGTTTGCGTTGCAGGCCGTCGCCCTTGCTGTAGCCGCCGAAGCGGTAGCCGATGTTGCCGCCGTCGTCACGCTCCTTGAGCACGATGTTGATCACTCCGGCAATGGCATCGGAGCCGTACTGCGCCGCCGCCCCGTCGCGCAGGATTTCGACCCGCTCGATGGCACTCAGCGGAATCAGGCTCAGGTCCACGGCCGCCGCTCCGCGGGCGTTGACCACGCCCTGGCGGGTGACGTTGGCGCTGCTGTGACGGCGCTTGCCATTGATCAATACCAGCACCTGGTCAGAGGCCAGGCCGCGCAGCGAAGCACCTTGGGCAATGGAGCCGGCAAACGCACCTTGTGGTGATTGCGGGAAACTGAACGATGGCGACAGCGCCGTCAGTGCGGTTTGCAGGTCGCTGGCGCCGGTGGTTTGCAGTTGCGCGCCAGACAGCACATCGACCGGGGCTGCGCTTTCCAGTGCAGTGATGTCGCTGCGGCGGGTGCCGACCACGACCACGGTGTCCAGTTGGCCGCCCTTGTCGCTGGCCGCGGGTGCCTGGGTTTGTGCAGCCAGCGCCGGCAAGGCGAGGCCGCTGGCGATCAGTGCAATGGCACCGGCCAGAGGGTTGAGACGCACGTTCATGATGACCCCTGTTGAAAAGGAAAACGGTGTGCCCGGGTTGTCCCTTCTCGACACCTTTCTGACACCGGCGCGTACGAGCGGCCGGCGCATGGTGATGGTTAGAAGCGTTGTGTGGCGCTGATGCCCACAGTGCGAGGATCGCCATAGACAATCACGTTCTGCCCGACGCCGCCGTTGGGCCGGCCGTGCACCTGGTATTCACGGTTGGTCAGGTTGTTGGCGAAACCAGTGACGCTGAGTTTTTCGTCGGGGCTGAACCAGGTCAGGCGCGCATTGGCCAGCGTGTAGTGCGGCTGGCTGAGATCCTTGTCGGCACTGCTCTGGCGGTCTGCCAGAAAGTATTCCTTGTCACGAAAGCTGATATCGCCACCCACCACCAGGTTGCCGCCGACCTGCAGGGGAATGGTGTAGTCGCCGCCCAGCGATACCACGTACTTGGGCGAGCGCACAAAGCTGTTGCCGCTGTAGTCGCCAGTCACCGCACCGGTGCTCGGGTTAACGTTCTTGAAGTCGGTGTATTCGGTGTCCAGGTACGACAGCGCCGCCCGCAGGTGCAGGTACTCGGTCGGCTGGCCTTCCAGTTCCAACTCCGCGCCCTTGACTGTGCCCTTGGCGCCATTGGTCAATGCGGTGGTGAGAATGCCGTTGTTGACCGTCAGCAGGTTCACCTGGATGTCGGAATAGTCGTAGTAGAAAACGTTGGCGTTGGCGATCAAGCGGCCCTGGAACCACTCCGATTTCAATCCCAGTTCGTAGGCGTCCAGTTCTTCGGGATCGACGGTGCTCAACTGCGCGAGGCTGGTGGACAGGCCGGTGTTGAAACCGCCGGAGCGAAAGCCGTGAGCATAACGGGCGAACACCCGGACGTTGTCGTTGATGCGGTACTCGGGCGTCAGATCATAGGTCCATGCGTCCCAGGTCTTGTCGCGTTCGCTGCTGCCGTTGCTGCCGGCTGCCCCGAGCGGCATCAGTGGGCCGCTGGCGCTGGCGCGGGTCAGTTGCGTCAGGTTCAGGTCGATGTCTTTCTTTTCCTGGGTATAGCGCAGGCCGCCGGTAAGGGTGAAATTGTCGGTCAGGTCGAAGGCTACGTTGCCGAACAGCGCGTAGCTGTCGGTGCTGTGATCGAAGTTCAGGTCGCGAAACACCGTAGCACCGGTCTGGTTGGAGCCGGTGCCATTGGGCAGGGGACCGGGGGCGATGCTGCGGGTGCCGCTGCTGTCCAGGTCTTCGTGGAAATAATGTGCACCGGCCAGCCAGCGCAGTTGCTCCTGTTGCGGCGAAGCCAGGCGCAGTTCCTGGGAGTACTGGCGGTACTCGTTGTCGCTGCGCGAGGTGCCATTGACTTCATAAGGGGTGTAGTCGCCATCGCTGACCGACTTGCTGCGAATGTTGTCGTAGGCGCTGATCGAGGTCAGGGTGTAGTCGCCCAGGTGCCAGTTGAGGGTCAGCGAGGTGCCATCGTGATCCAGGCGCGCGCTTTCCTTGACGTTGAGCTCGATGCGTCGGCCTTCGGGGCGCTGGTAGCCGACGTTGTAATAAGTGCCCACTGGCAGCGAGCCATTGCTGCCGTCGCCCTTGTATTGGCGGCTGTGGATTTTCCACAGGACGTCCAGGTCCTCGTTCAATTGCGCCAGGAACTGCACGCGGGCAGCCTTTTTGTTGACGTCGCCGTAGGTCTGGTCGGTGGTCAGGTTCTTGCTGAAACCGTCGCGCTCCTCGGAATACAACGACACGCGGGCGGCGAGTTTCTCATCGACCAGCGCGCCGCCCAGGGCACCGCTGAGGATGCGCTCGTTCTTGCTGCCAAAGCCCAGGGTGCCGTAGCCGTCGGTGTCGAAGCCGGGCTTTTTGGAAATGATGTTCACAGCGCCCGCGGTGGTGTTTTTGCCGTACAGCGTGCCTTGCGGGCCACGCAGGATCTCGATGCGTTCCAGGTCGAACAGCGGGCCGCCACTGGCAATGGGCGCGTTCAGGTAGACGTCATCGGCATAGATGCCCACCGGGTATACGGTGGCCGGACCGGTGTCGCCGGTGCCCAGGCCTCGGATGTACCAGCGCGGGCGCCCGTCGCCGTCGGGGTTCTTGGCCGCCGCATTGGGCACGAAGGTGGTGATATCGCCCATCGAGCGCACGCCGTCGGCGGTGATGCTCGAACCGTTGACCACTGACACCGCTGCCGGAATCTCCTGGACGGTCTCTTCGCGGCGTTGTGCGGTGACCGTGACGGTCTTGAGGGCCGGCGCTTCGTTGGCATTCGTGCCGACGGGCTCTGCGGCCCAGGCAGCACCGGTCCCGGCGCCGCTCAAGGCCAGGGTCAGCCAGATACCCTGGGTGATCGGATTGATCTTCAACATGATGAAATCCCCGTAGACGCAAGAAAGACTCGCCGTGATGGCGGCTGCGCATTCTTCCAGGAGTGGGATGCGCTTTATGTTCTACAGGGAGATAGCAGGGTTTATGCCAGTTGTGAAAAAAGCGTTATGCGATGTTTTTTAATTTTTAAATTATTGATATTTATTGTTTTTTTATTTTCATGGCAATGTTTTTCAGGCATTGGCGACACGCTTTTCCAGCCCCGCCTATCACGCTGGATTTACCGGTTGCGTCTGCATCGCCACCCGCTGCTGATAGGTTGCTTCTGGAGCAGCAGCGAGGTGTTGAATGCGGTGCAATCCACTGTTCGATATAACTCGTCTCGCTGCACCACATTCCCGATCTGACTCCCGAAAAAACTCTTTGTAGGTAACCGGCTAATCCCTTTCAGCATCGTCCTACACGCCTCGCTGAATCGCCTGATTTCAATTCCCGCTCGCACTCCCGATTCTCCTCCCCGCACTTATGAGCAATCTTTTCCGCGCCATCGCGTGCGCCGAATCTCCGGGGATGACCGATGGATGACTTCAACGCTGCGTCGTGGCGCGAACTGCTGTCCCAGCACCACCGCTTTATCACCTTGCAAACCGCCTTGCCCGACGCGCTGCTGGTCGAGCGCATGCAGGGCGTAGAGGCGCTGAATCAGGAGCTGGACTTCACTCTGGAGTGTGTGTCGGTGCAGCCCTGGCTGGACATCGATGCCTTGATCGACCGCACTATCAACCTGCAACTGATCCAGGCCGATGGTCGTTTACGGCTCTGGCAGGGCATGGTCATCGAGGTTGAACAACAAGACAGCGATGGCGGCCTGACAGATTATCGCCTGCGCGTCGCGACCTGGTTGAGTCTGCTCAAGCAACGGCGCAATACCCTGATCTTTCAGGACTTGGACGTGCTCGGCATCGTGGGCCGGGTGTTTGCCGACTACCCTCAAGCGCAGTGGCGCCACGCCGTGACCCAACCGCTGGTCCCTCGTCCGATCTGTACCCAGTACCGGGAAACCGATTTCGAGTTTGTAACCCGTGTGTTGTCCGAAGAAGGCCTGAGCTTTCGTTTTGAACACGCCGAAACGCCGTTGCTGGACGCCGACGGTTTGCCCACTGGCAGCGCGACGCTGGTGATCTTTGATCGCTACAACCCCTGGCCGGAAGGGCAATCCCTACCTTTCACCCGCATCCATGCCACCGAGGCAGGCGACGGCATAAACCATTTCAGCGAGCAATTGAATGTATGCAGTGATAGCACTAGCACCAGTCGATGGAACCCTGCGCTGATGAATGCCATCTCCGGTCGCGCGCACCATAATCCAGCCTCTGATGCCTCGGTTTTACCAACGCGCGAGCTGTTTGATGCCCAGCCGCCACTGCTCTTTACCACCGACCAGCAGGCCGATCTATGGGCCGAGCTGCTTCTGGACGCCGCTCGCTTGAAGGCGCACCTGTACCAAGGCGAAGGTGCTATTCGACAATTGCAACCCGGCCCGCGCTATACCCTCACAGGGCATGTCAACAACCACAATCAGGACTTCATCTGCCTGTCCGTGGCCCACCACGCGGTTAATAACCTGGGGGCAGCGCTTGCTCATCGTCGCCGCGAATCGCGATTGGAAGCGGGCAGCTACCGCAATCGATTTACCGCCATTCCCGCGACCGTGCCGGTGGTGTCGACACTGTTGCCGCGCCCTCTGGCTTCGGGTGTGCAGAGCGCCATCGTGGTCGGCGCTACGAAACAAGCGATCACCAGCACACGCGATCATCAGGTGCGGGTGCAATTCCCCTGGCAGCGTGGCGATCAGCCGCTGCTCGGTGGCCTGTTTGCCCCGGACAACGACACCTCATCCGCCGGCCATGCGCCGGGCAATCAGAGTTCGGGCACCTGGGTGCGGGTGGCTGAAGACGCTGTCGGCAACAACTTCGGCCAGCACTTCACGCCGCGCATCGGTGCTGAAGTGCTGATCGGGTTTGCCGATGGCGATATCGACCAGCCAACAATCACCGGTCAGTTGTACGGCGGCCATGATGCGCCACCGTTCGCGTCGGGCGTCGATTCGAAAAGCAATCATCCGGGCACCCTCAGCGGCCTGCACACCCGCAACCTCGACGGCTCCACCGCCAGCCAATGGCTGCTGGACGATGCCAGCGGCCAATTACGCCATGCACTACACAACGCCACTGCCGACAGTCAACTGGCTCTCGGTTACCTGATCGAACAACAAGGTGCCGAGCGCGGTGCTTATCTGGGTCAGGGATTCGACACGGCCACCAACGGTTGGGGCCAGGTTCGTGCCGAGCAAGGTTTGTTGCTCTCGGCCAGCCGCCGCAAGGACGGTGTGTCGACCCAAATGGACATGAGTGAAGCCCACGCGCAGTTGCAAGGAGCCGTCGACACCGCTGAACACCTCAATCAGGCCGCTCAAGGCGCTGAGGCCGGCACCCTGAGTGCCAATCCCGCGCAGCGAACCCTGACCGCCCAACTCGACCCGCAAAAAGGCGCGCACCACTCGCCACAGGTCAACGGCCAGAAAGCCAGCCAGCCCAGCGCCAACCAGCGTGACGGCGGCGATCCCGTCCCCTGTTTCAGCGAACCCCACATCGTGCTGGAAACCCCCAGCCACCTGATCATGACCACCCCCAACAGCAGCACCGCACATGCCGGTGAGTACCTGCACATCACCGCACAACAGGACGGCCAGTTCAGCGCACGCCATACGGTGGCCGGCGTGACCGGCGACAGCCTGAACCTGTTCACCGCCGAGGGCGGCGCCAAGGTCATCAGCCAACACGGTAATGTCAGCCTGCACGCTCACAGCAGCGCACTGGAAATCATTGCCGATCAGGATCTGATCCTGAACGCTGCCGACGATCGTATCGAGCTGATTGCCAAAGACAGGATCGTGCTGCAATCGGGTACCAGCAGCATCACTTTGCAGGGCACGAATATCACCGTTGTCTGCGACGGTGCGTTTACGGTCAGGGGTGGGGAACATCCGATCATGGGTGGGGCGATCACGGCACCCGACATGCCCATTCTGCCCAATGGCGTCGAGTCCCCGGTGCTTAAACTTGGCTATCGCTATCACGACCAGTCTCCGGTTGCAGGCGCGCCTTACACCGTGCATTTCAGCAACGGTCAAACCCTGACTGGCACCCTCGATGAGCAAGGGCAAGCCCGCGTGGAAAACCCACCGCCGTTTCCGTCCAAAGTGGAATACGCAGACACTGGCCGCGAGACGCCGGATGACTTCACGCCATCCCTGACCAATTCGCTGTTTGGAAAGGCGGTGCAGGAAAGCACCGAAGCGCTGTCGTCACTGGAGATCCTGTCCAATACCGAACAAGCCCATCTTGAGGACCAGTTATTTGACGACGAAATCGCGGCCATGAATGCACAACAATCCGTGCAAGACCATGACGGTTTTCTTGAATACCAACTGCCCAGTGAAGGGGATTCTGCCGCCACGCACTATCCCGCCGATCACCCGGTGCCTCGTCCGCAAAAGGACACCGAGCAATGAGCACACCCGCTGCGGCACCCGCCTTTTCGCATCGCATACAGCAAGCAGACGAAACCGCCGGCCAATGGCTGGTGGGCTTGCTGGATGGCAAAGGCAATACGCCCTCTCATGTAATTCTTACGGCGGTGTTGGGTTGTGTGCCCGTTATCGGGCAGCTTTTCGACCTGCGCGATCTGCTGCGCTGCATCATTGCCCTGAGCCCATCACCGACCAATCCTGCGCTCTGGCTGGACCTGCTGATCAACCTTATCGGCTGTATTCCAGGTCTGGGCGATGCGTTCAAAGCGGGCTTCACGCTGGCGCGCAACGGGCACAACGTCAATCGGGTGTTCGATGCCATGCGCTATTACACCCGCATCAATCCCGGTAAAGCGCTTGAGGGCATGGACTGGAGCAAGGTGCATCGCGAAGCCCTGCACATGCTCGACAGCATGATCAATAACCTGATTGCCACCCTGGATCGCTGGCTGGTACAGCTTGTGGCCGGGCGACAGAAAGCCAACGACCTGATCGCGTCGCTCAAACAGATCAAACAGCAGGCACCCGACAGACTGCAACAGGCTATCGACGCGCTGAAAAAAGTCGTGGATGACATGCTTGAACAGCCTCTGGTGGCCAGCACCGCGCAAGTGTCTGGCGCGCAACGCAGCTTGCCAGCGCCCTCTGCGCCAAGAGCCTCGACAGGCCAAGCTCAGCCCAGAAACGATAAACCCATCGTCGACAACACCGGCAACAACCCACTCCCGCGTGGTGAAACGCCGACGATTCATCAAATCCGGCAAAGCAAGCGCAAACGCTGGTCCACCGGCGTGCCTGCCGAACACATCGTCGAGTATTACGTCAGGCTCTCCCGACCGGGCTGTCGCAAGATCAATGACCACGGCCGCTTGATCGAGGAATGGGAAAGCAGCAAGAAAACCAACGGCTCGACGGTACGTCAGTCCGGGGTCAACAGCCAGGGACTGGACCATTTGTGGTTCGGCCAACACAAAGGCCGGCTGTACACCGTGGGCGAAACCAAGGGCAGCACCTGGGCACACTTCAGCTTTCTCGACGGCATGGACGAGAACGATAGAAAAGCGGTGGAAGGGACACGGACTGACACGGCGAAGATTCTGGATGGGACGGGGGGTTACGACCCGGATGCAGCGTTGAGTGACGATGCGCCGAGCAACACTTATACGATTATCAATAATGAAAAAGCCTTGGCAAATGCAGACAAGCAGACGGGGACGTTAAGTACCACCAAGGCTAAAGGACGGCAGATGAGTCACTTTTGGATAAAATCGTCCATACAGAATGACGGAACCATTGCAATTAGCCATAAAGAAAAAATTACAACTCTACTTTTGCATATGCTTTCCGATGACTCTCCATATCCTTACAACAGAGAAATATTCATGATTACGGGGAAACAGTATGAAATGCATGATCGCTCAAAAGGAAGAATCCACAAACCACAATTTCCGATTATTACCATCCCTGACAACATACTGATGACCTGAACATGAAAGCACTATCACAGCCAGAGTGGTCTACTCAAAAAAGAGAGCCACTACAAACATATAGAGACTATTCAAATGTGCTTGGCAATGCCATTAAATTCATTCCTCTATTAAAAACAAGCATGGATTCATCAGATATACCATTTAGCAGAAAAATGCTCGCTTCGCACAGTCGCGCAGAGCAAACACTAAATCTTATTATTTACAGTTACTCAGCAGGCGCTCCTGTGAGAGAAATAGCTGAGATTTTATCTGGATCCGTTTGCGCGTGGCAGGATTTTGCCACCCACAATTTGAGCTTTGAAAAAAGCAACGAGAATGATGGGCATAAAGTTCCACATATTGATCTCTACGACACTGGGTACTGGGTCGCTCTACAACTCATCTGTTTCGCGATCCTCCTCAACCACTCCGCCGAACTCCACAACATCATGGACCTGCTCATCCATGAAAATGACGATCAGGATGCTTTGCTGGAAGCCCTGGTAGCCCCGTATCTTCCCGGTCGTCCCGGCTCCACGATCTACACCCGGCAACTGCCGTACCGTAAAACCCGCCATATTTTTCAGGCCGAGCCTGATCAACGCCCTGCTCTGATGGCTCGATATTTGAAAGAGTGGTATTTGGCGAGCCGGCGCGAGCCTTATCACAACCGGCACAAGAGCGCACTCTTCCCCGGCTATTGGTCGCTGGAAGCCGGGGCAATCACCTTCATCCTCAGCATCGACGACAGCACTTATCGCGACATGCCGTTTTACCCAAAGGACTTGGTGGATTACGCCCGCAGCGTCAGCAGTCCGCCCAACCCATCCAAGCCGATCGTTCCCCATCCACCGCGTAAGGCCGCCGGTGAAATCTGCCCCAAAACCGGTTGGTGGCTCACCATGGCGAAAGCCAACTCACTGCGCTATTTCCAGCAGGGTGTTAAATTTCCCAACATCGAAGGCAGCGACTATGGCCTGACATTCTGGCAGTGGAGCCAGGACCAGTTGCCACCGCCGATGATTAACACCGAACAATGAGCACACCCGCTGCGGCACCCGCCTTTTCGCATCGCATACAGCAAGCAGACGAAACCGCCGGCCAATGGCTGGTGGGCTTGCTGGATGGCAAAGGCAATACGCCCTCTCATGTAATTCTTAC
>NZ_UUIS01000088.1 GCF_900589395.1 Pseudomonas viridiflava | reverse complement strand
TGAACTGGCCTAATGATTCTGGACACCTCTATCGGGCGCTATGATTGCGCCCAAATCCGAGGTGTTTATGAATATGCGTAATTCTTACTCGAATGAATTCAAGCTCAAGGCAGCAGGCATGGTTCTGGACGAAGGGCAATCAGTCCCTGAAGTTTGTACCAGCCTGGATATCGGTCCTACGGCTTTGCGGCGCTGGGTGGCGCAGGTTCGCAAGGAACGTCAAGGCTCGGTCACGCAGGGGGCCAGAGCCCTTACCGCCGATCTGCGAGAAATTCAGGAACTCAAGGCCTTGCTTCGGCAAAAGGATCGGGATATTGAAATCCTAAAAAAAGCCAGCGCTCTCCTGCTTTTGGACGCCAAAGATCATTCTCGTTGATCGAACAGCTGGGCGAGCGTTACGGCGTTAACGACTGCTGTCGTGTACTTGAAGTCAGTCGCAGTAGTTTTTACGCCTGGCGTCAGCGCCAGGGCAAGGTCGACCCTGAGCGAGAAAAGCTCAAGGCCGCCCTGATTGAGCAGCACAGAGCCTCCAAAGGCTCGGCAGGGGCGCGGTCACTGGCCAGCCTGCTGCAGGATCAAGGGCATCAGATTGGACGATTCAAGGTCGCAGGCTTGATGCGAGAAGCCGGCATCATCAGTTCTCAGCGTCGGCCGCACAAATATAAATCCTCCGGGACAGAGGCTTTAATCGCGCCGCATCTGCTCAAGCGCAAGTTCAATGTTATGGCGATCAATCAGGTGTGGTGCGGGGATGTGACGTATATCAAGGTAGGCAAGCGATGGATGTATTTTGCTGCGGTGCTGGATCTGTTTGCCCGTCGTATTGTGGGCTGGGCATTTTCAATGATCTCGGACTCAGAGTTGACGTGCGAGGCATTACGCATGGCGGTTGAGCTCAGAGGCAGACCCAGGAACGCCATGTTTCATTCGGATCAAGGCTGTCAGTACACCAGCCACAAATTCAGAAATGAGCTGCTTGAGCATGGGTGTCGGCAAAGCATGAGTCGCAAAGGTGAGTGTTGGGACAATGCTCCGATGGAACGTTTTTTTGGAAGTTTGAAGTCAGAGTGGGTACCAGCCGAGGGCTACGATTCTGAGCACGAGGCCCGAGCAGATGTGCAGCGCTACATAACGCGCTACAACACCGTCAGGCCTCACAGCTATAACCGCTACCGGTCACCTGTCCAGGCAGAGAAGCTGGCAGCTTGAAAACCTTAACAGGTGTCCATTATTACTTGACCAGTTCA
>NZ_UUIS01000025.1 GCF_900589395.1 Pseudomonas viridiflava | reverse complement strand
GTTGCTGATAATCAGTTGACTCTCAGTCTGACACCGCAAGCACCCACACGAATTGCTTGATTCAATTGTTAAAGAGCGGTTGGTTGAGCTGTTCGCTTCAACCGAGGCGCGCATTCTACAGCGCCTGCGTAACGTGTCAAGTGATTATTTTCGGAAGTTTTCAGAGCAACTCTGCAACTTCCATCACTTGCGCGCCGAGCGATCTTTCAATCAACTCATCAGCGGGAGGCGAATAATACAGCATTGAAACTTGCTGTCAACTGCCTTTTTCACCGCTGCGGCCCCGAGGCCAGCACCACCCCCTCGCCGATTTCTTATCCAACTCATTGATCTTCAAGGAGTTTTCAGTTTCTTCCGCGGCGGGAATGGTGCGCATTATAGAGCGCTGAGACAGGGCGTCAACACTTAATTTCAAAAAACTGTCACTTATCGCTGAACCTTCAACAAGCGCGGGATTCTGCGGGCTATATAAGGGATACGCAGCATCAACAAAAATGCCCCCATACCTGCATAGACTGACCACTCTTCAAGATCGGCGCGCACGATCCACAGCATATGCACCAGGCCCAGAATAAGAATCACGTAAATCAGTTGGTGAAGTCTTCGCCAGCGGCGCCCAAGACGACGCTGACTGTAACGGTTGGACGTCACTGCCAGAGCCAGCAAGCCAATCAGCGCCAGCGCCCCGACAATAATGTAAGGCCGCTTCACCAGCTCGACGCCGAGCTGTCCCCAATCCAGCCCCAGGATAAACAGCGCATAAACACTGAGGTGCAGCAGCGCATAGGCAAAACACCACAATCCCAGCTGCCGACGCACTGCCATGCACCCCGCCCACCCGCTCAACCGTTGCAAGGGGGTGACACTCAGGGTGATCAGAAGCAGGATCAACGTCCCCAGCCCCAATCGATCCACCAACACCTTGCCAGGGTCCGGCCCCAGAGCAAGACTCCAGGCCTGATAAAGCCAGAAGACCGGAAACGCCAACGCCATCAGAAAAACACTTGCCCGCCATAATCCGTAACGCATCAGTAGTCCTTGCGCAGATCCATACCGGCATACAAGGAAGCCACTTCCTCGGCGTAGCCATTGAACATCTCGGTCTGCCGTACATTGGGGCTGAACAGGCCGCTGGGCAAACGCCGCTCCCGCGCCTGGCTCCAGCGCGGGTGATCGACCTGCGGATTGACGTTGGCATAGAAGCCGTACTCGCTGGCAGCAATACTCTGCCAAGTGGTACTCGGCTGCTCACTGACCAGACTGATGCGCACGATGGACTTCACCCCCTTGAACCCGTACTTCCACGGCACCACCAGACGTAGCGGTGCTCCGTTCTGATTGGGCAGCTCGCGGCCATACATGCCAACCGCCAGGATCGTCAGCGGGTGCATGGCTTCATCCAGCCGTAACCCCTCGACATAAGGCCAGTCGATCAGCGCAAAGCCGGAACGCTGGCCCGGCATGGACTGCGGATCCTGAAGGGTTTCGAAGCGGATATAACGGGCCTTGGACGTTGGCTCGACCTGCTTGAGCAACTCGGCCAGCGGAAACCCGATCCACGGAATCACCATCGACCAGGCTTCTACGCAGCGCAGCCGATATATCCGCTCTTCCAGTTGATGAGGCTTGACGAAGTCTTCCAGAGCATAGCGCCCGGGCTTTCCGACCTCACCGTCGATCACCACGCTCCACGGTTCGGTTTTCAGAGAGCCAGCATTCTTGGCCGGGTCTCCCTTGTCAGTGCCGAATTCATAGAAGTTGTTGTAGTGAGTGGCGTCCTTATAAGGCGTAATGGTCTCATTCTTGACCGTCATGGCTTGCCAGCGGGTCGCACCCAGCTTGTCGGCCAGCCAGGCCGGCGCCTTGCTCGGCTCCACGTCAGCATATAAAGAAGGATCGGCAGCATTCGCCCACTGCGGTAACGCAGACATGGCGCCCATGGCCAACGAGCCACCCAGCAAGGCACGGCGGGAGAGATAGAAGGATTCAGGCGTGACATCCGACTCGCGAGAGTCGGATGTGGAGGGAAGTTTGATCAGCATGATAACTCCACGGCATCGGTGACAGGCTCACCCATAGACTCATGGAGTATGCAGAAAATCAGCTCACTTGCGTCGGCGTAGACGCAGCAAATACTGAACAGGACCTGAAAGCGCGTACGCCAGGAAAATCAGCAGAAGGATGCGCGGTGGATCACTGAACACCACAGCGAACACCAGCACCACCACCAGAATGGCCACGAAGGGCACGCGCCCCTTGAGATCCAGCTCCTTGAAGCTGTTGTACTTGATATTGCTGACCATCAGCATGCCGGCGGCAGCGACCAGCAAGGCCACCAGGAAGGACAGCTTGGAGCCCTGGATGCCGAAATCGCTGAACGCCCAGACCACACCGGCCACGACACCGGCCGCCGCCGGACTGGCAAGGCCGATGAAGTAGCGCTTGTCGGCCGTGCCTACCTGGGTATTGAAGCGCGCCAGACGCAAGGCCGCGCCAGCCACATAGATGAAGGCGACCATCCAGCCGACCTTGCCCATGTCACCCAGGGCCCAGCCGAATGCCAGCAAGGCCGGTGCCACGCCGAAAGCCACCATGTCCGACAGCGAGTCGTACTCGGCACCGAAGGCGCTTTGGGTGTTGGTCATGCGCGCCACTCGGCCGTCGAGGCCGTCGAGCACCATGGCAATGAAAATGGCGATGGCGGCGAAGGCAAAATACTTGCTCGCCCCTGCCGCATCGCCTGCGCTCATTGCGCTCTGGGCACTCATGGAACTGATGATGGAATAAAAGCCTGCGAACAGATTGGCCGTGGTGAACAGGTTTGGCAGCAGATAGATGCCACGGTGACGGACTTTGCGTCCTTCGGCATCATGCCCCTCTTCCACGTGCTCATCGATCGGTAGCAGGCTTTCGGCGTCGGAACCCTTGCGGGACTCCTCAGGACGTTCGCTCATGAAAATTACCTTGCAGCGGTTTGAAAAAGTTGGACAGGTGTCTGCCACGAGGGTTCGGCAACAGACGATGCAGCTTTATACCAGATGCGCGTGCCATTGACCTTGCAGCACGCCCCATACAAAGCGACCAGAGACACGTCCTACCTGCCATAACGAAAAAACGCGGCCCATGGGCCGCGTTCTTTCAAAGCACCGAGAACTTAGTTCTTGGATTTGTCGACGATCTTGTTCGCCGAGATCCAAGGCATCATCGAGCGCAGTTGCTCGCCGATGATTTCGATGCCGTGCGCAGCGTTGTTACGACGCTTGGCGGTCATCGATGGGTAGTTGGTCGCGCCTTCGCTGATGAACATCTTCGCGTACTCGCCGTCCTGGATGCGCTTGAGAGCGTTGCGCATGGCCTTGCGGGATTCTTCGTTGATGACTTCAGGACCGGTCACGTACTCGCCGTATTCGGCGTTGTTGGAGATCGAGTAGTTCATGTTGGCGATACCGCCTTCGTACATGAGGTCAACGATCAGCTTCAGTTCGTGCAGGCACTCGAAGTAGGCCATTTCCGGCGCGTAGCCCGCTTCAACCAGGGTTTCAAAACCGGCCTTGACCAGCTCGACAGTACCGCCACACAGAACAGCCTGCTCGCCGAACAGGTCGGTTTCAGTCTCGTCCTTGAAGGTGGTTTCGATGATACCGGTACGGCCGCCGCCCACGCCCGAAGCGTAAGACAGCGCAACGTTCTTGGCGTTGCCCGAGGCGTCCTGGTAGATCGCGATCAGGTCAGGAATACCGCCGCCCTTGACGAACTCGGTACGCACGGTGTGGCCAGGGGCCTTTGGCGCGATCATGATCACGTCCAGGTCAGCGCGTGGCACGACCTGGTTGTAATGGATCGAGAAACCATGGGAGAAGGCCAGGGTAGCGCCCTTCTTCAGGTTAGGCTCGACTTCGTCGCGGTACAGCTGGCCCTGGAACTCATCGGGAGTCAGGATCATGACCACATCGGAAGCGGCAACGGCGGAAGCCACGTCAGTGACTTTCAGGCCGTGGGCCTCAGCCTTGGCGACAGTGGCCGAACCTTTGCGCAGGCCGATCGTGACGTCAACGCCGGAGTCCTTCAGGTTGCACGCTTGAGCGTGGCCCTGGGAGCCATAGCCGATGATCGCGACTTTCTTGCCCTGGATGATCGAAAGGTCACAGTCTTTGTCGTAGAAAACTTTCATGGTAATCCCCTGTTATCTTGGCCTTCAGGCCAAATTGCAAATAGATCAGATGCTCAGCACTTTGTCGCCGCGGGCAATACCCGTTACGCCACTGCGAACTGTTTCCAGGATAGCGGCGGTGCCGATGGCCTGAATGAAGCTGTCCAGCTTGTCGCTGGTACCACTCAACTGCACGGTATAGACGCTGGCGGTGACGTCGACGATCTGCCCGCGGAAGATATCCGTGGTGCGCTTGATCTCGGCACGCTGCGCGCCTGTCGCCTTGACCTTGACCAGCATGAGCTCGCGCTCGATGTGCGCGCTCTCGGACAGGTCAACCAGCTTGACCACTTCGACCAGCTTGTTGAGGTTTTTGGTGATCTGTTCGATCACCTCATCATGCCCCACGGTGGTCAGCGTCAGACGCGACAGGGTCGGGTCCTCGGTCGGCGCCACGGTCAGGCTTTCGATGTTGTAGTTACGCTGCGAAAACAGGCCGACCACACGCGAGAGTGCACCGGGTTCGTTTTCCAGCAACAGGGAAATGATGTGGCGCATGATTATGTCCGCTCCGTCTTGCTCAACCACATATCGCGCATCGAGCCATCCTTGATCTGCATCGGATAGACGTGCTCGCTCACATCGACCTGGATGTCGACGAATACCAGGCGATCCTTCATGGCGAAGGCCTCTTCGAGCTTGGGCTTGAGATCCTTCAGATCGGTGACACGCATACCAACGTGCCCGTAGGCCTCGACCAGCTTGACGAAGTCAGGCAGCGACTCGACGTAGGAATGCGAGTGGCGACCACCGTAGCTCATGTCCTGCCACTGGCGAACCATGCCCAGCACGCCGTTGTTGAGCAGGATGATCTTGACCGGCAGGCCATACTGCAGACAGGTCGACAGTTCCTGGATGTTCATCTGGATACTGCCTTCACCGGTTACGCACGCCACGTCGGCATCCGGGAAATTCAGCTTGACGCCCATGGCCGCCGGAAAACCGAAGCCCATGGTGCCCAGGCCGCCGGAGTTGATCCAGCGATTGGGCTTGTCGAAGCGGTAGTACTGCGCAGCGAACATCTGGTGCTGACCCACGTCGGAGGTGACATAGGCATCGCCCCCGGTCACTTCATGCAGGGTCTCGATCACTTTCTGCGGCTTGATGATCGTGCCATCGCCACGGTCATACGGGAACAGGTCGCTGCCGGCACGCCATTCATCGATCTGCTTCCACCAGGCGGCCACGGCAGCCTGGTCTGGCACCTGACCGATTTCCTTGTAGGTGGCGACCATGTCGGTCAGCACGCTCTCGACAGGGCCGACGATCGGCACATCAGCCTTGATGGTCTTGGAGATCGACGCCGGGTCGATGTCGATGTGGATGATCTTGGCACTCGGGCAGAACTTGGCTGCGCCATTGATGACACGGTCGTCAAAACGCGCACCGACGGCCAGGATCACATCGGTATGGTGCATCACGACGTTGGCCGTGTAGCTGCCGTGCATGCCCAGCATGCCGACGAACTGACGGTCGGTGCCCGGGTAGCACCCAAGGCCCATCAGCGTATTGGTCACCGGCGCGTTGAGCAATTGGGCCAGTTCGGTCAGAGGCGCCGAGCCGTTACCCATGATCACACCGCCGCCGGCGTAGATCACAGGACGCTTGGCGGCCAGCAGCATCTCGACAGCCTTGCGGATCTGGCCGGAGTGACCGCGCACGGCCGGGCTGTAGGAGCGCAGCTTGACCTTTTTCGGGTAAACGTATTCGAACTTCTCGGCCGGATTGGTCATGTCCTTGGGCAGGTCGACGACCACAGGACCCGGACGACCGGACTGTGCCAGATAGAAGGCTTTTTTCAGGACATCCGGAATCTCGCTCGGGTGCTTGATCATGAAGCTGTGCTTCACGATCGGCCGGGAGATACCGATCATGTCGGTTTCCTGGAAGGCATCGGTGCCGACCAGCGTGCTGGGCACCTGACCGGAAATGACCACCATCGGGATCGAGTCCATGTAGGCGGTCGCAATGCCGGTGATGGCGTTGGTCGCGCCGGGACCCGAAGTCACCAGGACCACACCTGCCTTGCCGGTTGCCCGCGCATAGCCGTCGGCCATGTGCGTTGCCGCCTGCTCGTGACGCACCAGAATGTGGCTGACCGCCGGCTCCTGGAACAACGCATCGTAGACGTGCAGAAGCGCGCCGCCGGGGTATCCATAAATATGCTTAACGCCTTCGTCACGCAGGAAGCGGACGACCATTTCAGCGCCAGATAAAAGCTCCACGTTGTTCACCTCTAAAACGCCAGAATACCGTCCATCGGTGGACGGGTCTTAATAGGTTTACTGCCAAGCAGAGCATGAGCGACGGTGGTCGCCGACTACGTCAGCACTGACTGAGCAAGTATTGGGATGTCCCTGAGTGTTGCGGAACGGTCCCACCCAGCGCGAGGTAACGCGTTGCGGGTGTTACAGGTCGACGCGGATGTGCGCCTCATGATCTACCGAGACGGTCTGCTTCTGGCAGTCCCCCTACAGCGAACTTTGAATTGTTGTGATTCGGCCCTCTCAAGTCAAGCAATCCGTCAGCTTTCTTGTAGGTATGACCCACACCGGGTCGCCATTGGAAGGTTCTGGCGGCAATGTGATAGCTTTCGCGCTGCACAGTCATATCAAGGAAGTCGCATGCGCAGGATGATCCTTTCGGTCGCCTTGTCGATGGGCATGGGCATGAGCGCCCATGCCGCCCAGATCTACAAGTGGGTCGACGCCCAGGGCGTCACGCATTTCGACGCCACGCCGCCGGCCGGCCAGCCGATCAACCCAGTCGACATCCAGAAACCACCGATGACAGGCTCTGTCACGCCGCCGGCACCGACGCCTGAAGCTGACGCACAACAGCGCGCCATCGATGACAAGGTCAAAAAAGAGGTCAAGGCCAACGAAACCAGGCGCAGTGCCTTGTGCGAAACGATGCGCACCAACCTCGCACAACTCAGAAATAACCCGCGTGTGCGCGAGCCGGTAGCAGGAGGCGGATTCAAGCGCCTGAACGAACAAGAGCGTCAGGTGCGGATCCAGGAAGCGGAAAAGACGATTGCCGAGTATTGCCTGTAGGCCCGCCTGCAGAGCAAGACGGACCGTACCAGACTCAACCGGCCTTGCCGATCAACTGATCGAAGCGTTCCAGCAGGGTGATCAGGGTGCGGGCCTGGTCGGGGCGCTCGACGTACACCATCTCGGCCATCTCGCGAATGCCTGACGCCTTCGGCAGTGGCAGGTCCTGCTCCAGGATGACTTTCATCCTGGGCAAGAAGATCCATTGCAGCCACTGCTCGAACGCCATGGTGTCGACACAGAATGGCTCCTGGCTGGCCAGGGCCTTGGCATCGGGCGGCGTGCTTTGCCACCAGCCGCGCTCACGCAGTTCCCGCTCGATCAACAACAGGTGGTCGGCCAGCACCGGCATGCGCTTGTCCATTACAGATTGACCCGGGCTTTCTGCCGCGCCTGTGCGGCACCGGCGGCGTCGCCCTGCTTCTCGCGCGACTGGGCGATCAGTTCCCACAGGCTGGCCTGCAGGCTGGGACGGCCATTGGCGTAGGTCAGCGCACGGCGCGACAGCTGCTCGGCCTGGGACGCATCGCCCTGGGCCAGGCGCACCTGGGCCAGACGGTACAACACCTGCGGCTCGCGCGGGGCAACGCGCTGGGCACGCTCAAGACTCGACGACGCACCATTGAGGTCGCCCGTGCCCTGTTGTTGCTGGGCGGTGGTCAGCAAGGCCAGGACCGGGCCATCCAGTTGCTCGTCGGCCGACAAGGCCCCGCCTCGGTTGGCGTTGGATGGAATGCCGGTAGGCGCCGAAGGCTGGCTGTAGCTGCTGGTCGTGAGCGGCGGCGACTCGACCGGCGGCTGATACGCAGGCGCCGCGCTGACCGGCGCCGAGTCGACACTGAACGGCGCCTGGCCGGCCGGCGCCGAGTAGGTCTGGATGCCGGCGGCGCCAGCCCCGTTGGGCACCATGACCGTCACCCCGGAATCAGCCGGCACGGCCTGCGGCTGCTGGACCGGCGCGGTGTTGGTGCGGTAGCCGGTCGTGCGCGAGGCGTTGGCTCGCTCACTGTTGGACACCCTGGAACCGGAGTCCACGACCGGAATCGCGCCTTGCGGAACACTGGCACACCCGCTGAGCACGGCCAGGGCGGTTACAGCTGGAATCCACCACTTCTTCACATCAATCCCTCTTTGCTTAATTCAACCAGCCCTTGACCCAGTCCATGACGGACTCGTCAGAAGCGGGACCACTGCCGCAGGCTGCGCCCGGTACCGGCTCACTGCCGCGAATATACGGCATCTGCACGGCATTCGGGCAACTGGCATCAGAGCCCTGCCCGGTGGCGGCATCGACCCAGGCCTGGACCACGTTGTCCGGCATGGCCATGTCCAGCGGCAACGGCTCGGCCTTGCGCATGAAACTGGTCCAGACCTGCAATGCACCACTGGCACCGGTAAACGGTGTTTTGCCGTTATCGTCACGGCCCATCCACACCACCGCCAGCACATCCTGGCTGAAGCCGGCAAACCAGCTGTCGCGCGAGTCGTTGCTGGTACCGGTCTTGCCCGCCAGGTTCAGCGTCTTGGGCAATACGTTATAGACCGACTGGCCAGTGCCTTCGCGCATCACGCGCTGCATGGCGTTCTGCACCAGGTAAATGGCGCCGGGATCGAAACGCTGCTGGATCTGGAACGGATAACGCTTGAGCGGTTCGCCCTCGGCGGTCAGCACACTGCGGATAGCGCGCATGGGCGTATTGAACCCACCGCTGGCCAGGGTCTGGTACATGGTTGCCACCTCGATCGGCGTCAACCCGCCGGCCCCCAGCAGCATCGAGGGAAACGCTGGCCACTCGCGGGTCACGCCCAGCTTGTTGAGGGTCTTGAACACGGTGGGCACGCCCAGCTCCAGGCCCAGCTTGGCCGTGGACAGGTTGTAGGAGTGCGCCAGGCCCTGGTACAGGAAGACATTGCCATGCGCCTTGCGGTCGTAGTTCTGGGGTTTCCAGACCTGGCCATCGGCCCCCTTGACCTGGAACGGCTCGTCAGCCACCCAACTGGTCAAGGTGTACTTCTGCGGCTGCTCCAGGGCGGTCAGGTAGATCGCCGGCTTGACCAGCGAGCCAATTGGGCGCACCGCATCGATGGCACGGTTGAAACCGGCAAAGCCGGCCTTGCGACTGCCCAGCAACGCCTGGATCTCACCGGTTTCCGGGTTGGTCACGACCATGGCCGCCTCCACCTCGTCGGCCCCCTTGCGCCCGGCCAGGCGCTTGAACGTTTCGTCCATGGCCGCCTGGGACTTCATCTGCAGGATGGGATCGAAACCGGTGAAGATCCGCAGGCCTTCCTCGGTCAAGTCTTCATCCCGGTAGTCGTCACGCAGCTGGCGCTTGACCAGGTCCATGAAGGCCGGGAACGAACTGTCGGCCAGGCTGCCGGTGCGGGTCACGCCCAGCGGCATTTTCTTGGCGGCCTCGACCTCTTCGACCGGTGCGACACCCTGCTGCGCCAGCAGGTCGAGCACCAGGTTACGTCGCTCCATGGCCCGCTCGGGGTTGCGCCGCGGGTTGTAATAGGACGGCCCGTTCACCAACCCCACCAGCAACGCTACTTGGTGCAGCTTGAGCTCCGACAACGGCTGGCTGAAGAAATACTGGCTAGCCAGACCGAAACCGTGCACCGCACGCTGCCCGTCCTGCCCGACGAACACCTCGTTGAGGTAAGCCTCGAGAATCTCCTGCTTGCTGTAATGCAGCTCCAGCAGCAACGACATCATGGCTTCGTTCAGCTTGCGCGACAGGCTGCGCTCGCTGGTCAGGAAGAAGTTCTTCACCAACTGCTGAGTCAGGGTACTGCCGCCCTGACGCATGCGTCCGGAAGAGGCATTGACCCAGATGGCGCGGGCAATGGATTTGGGCGACACGCCGAAGTGGTGATAGAAATCACGGTCTTCGACGGCAATCAGGGTTTCCAGCAGATAAGGCGGCGCCTGGTCGAGCTTGATCAGGATACGGTCTTCAAGGTTTTTCGGGTACAACCCGCCTATCAGCAGTGGCTCAAGGCGCGCCACGGCCAGCTTGCTGCCATCAGCCGAGGCCAGGTCGGCAACGAAATCGCCCGAGAAGCGCACACGAATCTGCTGGGCCGGATCAGTGCCTTCATAAAACTGAAAGCCGCGAGTGTTCAGCTCGACCGTATTGCCGTTCACGGCGGCGGCGCCAGGGCCGTTGGCCACGCTTTCACGGCGATAGCCCAGGGCGTCGAGTTCGATCAGGAAGTCGTCGCGGCTCAGTTTCTGGCCCACGAACAGCTCCAGCGGCCGGGCATAAACCTTGGCAGGGATCATCCAGCGCTTGCCGGAAAATTTTTCCTGGACCTCGGCATCGAGGTAAATGGCAAAGCCGGCGACAATCACCACGCCGACGATACTGAGCTTCAGCGCCCAGCCCAGCAAGGTACGAAGACGGCCGGTAGCGGGCTTTTTGGGGGTGCGGGGGGTACGGGATCGAGTCATGGGCGCGGATTATACGCAGTTTGCGTGGGTGTGTTGAGGTTCAAGCGCAGCCACGCGCCAGCGGTTTGCAGCATCATGCCAAGCAGCCATAATGGCCAGCCTGAGCTATTAATTTTTCAAATCATTCATCAAGGATCGACCGTGAGCCAGTCACTGATCGCAGCCCTGCAGAACCCCAGCCTTTACCCCCATCCGGTAGAGGGTTTTCAGGTCATCGAAACGCATATTTCGTGGGTGCTGCTCACCGGCCCCTTCGCCTACAAGATCAAGAAACCGATGAATTTCGGCTTCCTGGACTTCACAGCCCTGTCGGCACGCCAGCACTTCTGCCAGGAAGAGCTGCGTCTGAACCAGCGCCTCACCGAAGGCCTGTACCTTGAAGTCATCCCGCTGACCGGCTCGGCCGAAGCCCCGCAGCTGGGCGGTGACGGCCAGGCCATCGAATACGCCCTGAAGATGCGCCAGTTCCCGCAAAGCGGCCTGCTCAGTACCCTGCAGGCCAATGGCGAACTGACCATCGGCCACATCGACGAGCTGGCCAGCCAGATTGCCCATTTCCACCTGTCGGCCCCGAAGGTAGGACCTGAAAACGAACTGGGTTCGCCTGACAGCGTCATGGCACCTGTCGCGCAGAATTTCGAACAGATTCGTCCTTTTCTCAGCGACAAAGCCGACCTGCAACAACTTGAAGCCCTCAAGGCCTGGGCAGAGTCGAGCTTTGAGCGGCTCAAGCCATTGTTGGTTCAACGCAAGGCCGACGGTTTCATTCGCGAATGCCATGGTGACATTCACCTGGGCAATGCCGCACAGATCGACGGCAAGGTCGTGTTGTTCGACTGCATCGAATTCAACGAGCCGTTCCGTATGACCGACGTCTATGCCGACATCGGTTTTCTGGCCATGGACCTCGAAGACCGCGGGCTCAAGACCCTGTCGCGCCGCCTGATCAGCCAGTACCTGGAGCTGACCGGCGACTATCAGGGCCTGGAGCTGTTCAACTTCTACAAGGCCTACCGCGCCATGGTCCGGGCCAAGATCGCCCTGTTCAGCATCCCGGCCGATGCCGACGGCGTACAGCGCGCGGCCTCGCTGCGCCAATACCGCAACTACGCCAACCTGGCCGAAAGCTACAGCGCCATCCCTTCGCCGTTCCTGACCATCACCCACGGCGTATCAGCGGTCGGCAAGAGCCAGGTCGCGCAACGCCTGGTGCAGTCGCTGGGCACCATTCGCCTGCGCGCGGATGTCGAACGCCAACGCCTGTTCGCCACCAGCGGCACCGAGGAGCGTTACAGCGCCCAGGCCCACGAAGCCACCTATGCGCGCTTGCACGAACTGGCGGGCCAGGTCCTGCGCGCCGGCTTCTCGGTGGTGCTCGATGCCACCTACCTCAAGCACGCGCAACGCCAGGCGGCGGCCAATGTGGCACAAACCTACGGCGTGCCCTTTCTGATCCTGGACTGCCAAGCACAGCAGTCGGTCATCGAGGGCTGGCTGAAACAACGCCAGGCCGAGAACAACGACCCTTCCGAAGCCACGCTGGACGTGCTGCATGCCCAGCAAGCCAATCGCGAACCGCTGAGCGCCGAAGAAACCCTGCTGAGCAAGACCATCCGCACCGACCTTGATGGCGACCTGAAGACCCTGATCGAAAATCTGCACCAGCGCCTGCCAGGGCTCTGAAACCGCAAGGGCCGTTAAGCGGATGGCGCTTCACGGCCCTCAGTAGTGGCGATATAATGGCGCCATAAATCCAACAGCCTTGGAAATCGTCATGAGCCAGCCAAAGCAAATCGATTCACCGCTGTACATGCTACTGCGCAAGGATGATATCGAAGGCTTCAACCAGCAGAGGCCCACCAAGGGCACCCTGGACATGCGCAGCGGCGATTTTCGCGGGCTTGACCTGCGCAACCTGGACACTGCCGGCATCGACTTCACTGACGCCTACTTTCGCTCGGCAGACCTGCGCGGGCTGGATTTGCGCAGTAATTCGCTCGAAGGCGCCAGCATTGCCCATGCGCAAATCTCGGGCACCTACTTCCCACCGGAGCTGAGCGCCGACGAGATCCTCATGTCCGTCAATTTCGGCACGCGCCTGCGCTACCGCACCCGCTGAAACCGCCCCTTGCAAAGCCGCCTGTGCCCCACAGGCGGATCGTTGCGCCGGCTTTCATCCATGCCATTGCTCTAGGCACGGCCCGTGCGGCTGCGCGCCTGCACACACGCCCTGGAAACATCCGAAAGAGCGGCAAAAAGAAGTGTTGACTTAGAAATGAGAATCGTTATGATTATCACATCCGGTCGCGAGACTGGTCGGTAACCTGAAAGACCTTGGTTCGGACTCTCAGATTATCTCCTCATCAGGCTAATCACGGTTTTTGACCCGGCTCTTTGCCGGGTCTTTTTTTGCCTGCTCAAAACTCATCGACGCCCAGTACTCCCAAGCGCGCCAAGGCATCCCCCAACAAGCTTGTAGCCCCCAGGCGAACCCGCTGCGGCGTAAGCCAGTTGGGCCCGAAACGCCCCTTGACCAAGGCCAGAAAGACCTGTGCATCGCCCACCGTGCGCAACCCGCCGGCCACCTTGAAGCCTGCCTGCCCGCCGACCTCGGCAATCGACTCCAGCATGATCCGCGCCGCCTGCGCAGTCGCCGGCGCCACCAGGCGCCCGGTGCAGGTCTTGAGAAAATCGGCGCCCGCCGCAATCGCCGCCCGCGAGGCGCTGCGAATCAGTTGCGGGTCGCGCAAGTCGCCGGTTTCCAGGGTGACGGTCAGCGGCACACGGTGACCGCATTCAGCCTTGCAGGCGCCAACCAGTTCGGCGCCCACCTGTGTATCGCCCGCCAGGACGGCCCGGAACGGATAGACCACATCCACTTCATCCCCCCCCGCCAGCAATACCGCCCGTGCCTGCTGCGCCGCCAGCTCGACATCGGCCCGGCCGGCCGGAAAGTTGACCAGGCCGATGACCCGCACGTCGCGGCCCTGCAAGCGGTCGAGCGTAGCTCGTGCCAGACAGACAAAAACGGGAGAGACGCAGACCCCGGCCACCGGCCCGACCGGCGTCAAGGCGCTGCGGCACAGACTGACGATGCGTTGTTCGGTGTCTTCCTGGCTGAAAGCCAATAGCTCCAGCAGGCCGATGGCCTGACGTGCCTGCACCTCGTTGTCGATGTTCATGCTTATGCCTCCACTGCGAAAATCAGTGGGCAGGACAATAAACCAGTGGCGGTCGTCAGAAGCCGGCATACCCGATTCAGGGAAATCGGCTACATAAATTCAGGAAACATCTGAAGACTCATGCTTGATGCCTGAGCACCCGCCCTCCCTTTAAAGGTGCTCTTCGAACGGGCTCGACGCCAGCCATCCTGAGTGCAAGGCATGCCAGAATGGCGATCGGAAAAAACCGGTTCAGCACCATGAAACTATTGTGTCTTTCACATCAGCTCAAGGAAGGGCAAAGCCTGGGCCTGGAAGTTGACGGCCAGGCGTTGTTCGCCATTCGACGCCTGGGCAAGGCCTACGTGTACCGCAACCGCTGCCCGCACCGCGGCATCAGCCTGAACTGGCAGGCCGACCACTTCCTGGATGACAGCGCCAGCCTGATCCACTGCGCCCATCACGGCGCGCTGTTTCTGATCGAAAGCGGCAAATGCGTGGCCGGCCCCTGCGAAGGCCAGTCACTCGACGCCGTGCGCTGCCTGGAGAATGCCGACGGCCTGTTCATCGAACCGGTGTCTTGATCTGGAAACATGAGAAGCCAGCCTTCGCAACCGTTGCCGTCCCTATCAAGCCTCAAATAACGTATTGATTTATTTGAGGTTAATTCACACCCGTAGGAGCGCGCTCTGCCCGCGACCGAGTGCGCAGCGCTCGCAGAAATTTATTAGACGCTGATATTTTACGACTGCTGCGCAGCCGGTCGCGGGCAGGCGCGCTCCTACGGGTTTTATGCCGGCTCCACACCAGGCTCCAGCACCTGCAAGCGCCTGACCAGGCGCACCTCTTCAACGTTGATGTCCACGCCATAAGCCAGCACCTGCACCCCTGCCGCCACCGCATCACCCAAGGCTGCCGCATAGGCCGGGTCGATTTCCCTGGCCGGACGCACGGCGTCGATGCCTGAAAGGTTCACGCAATACAACAAGGCCGCGCGCACCCCATCACGCGCCAGGGCGGCCAGTTCACGCAGATGCCGTGCGCCGCGCTGGGTCACCGCATCCGGGAAGGCCGCCACGCAGGAGTCATCGAAGCCCAGCGTGACGCTCTTGACCTCCAGGTACAGATCGCCGTCAGGGTACTGCAGACGAAAATCCACCCGGCTTTTCTCTACGCCATAAGGCACTTCGCGCTTGAGCGCGGTAAAGCCGTTGAGTTCATCGATGATGCCGGCGTGCAGCGCTTCCTCGACCAGCGCATTGGCCCGGCCGGTGTTGATACAGGCCAGCCGGCCCTGCGGGGTTTCGCTGATCTCCCAGGTGCCGGGCAACTTGCGCTTGGGGTCGCTGGAGCGACTGAACCACACCCGCCCGCCGGGCAGCATGCAATTGAGCATCGACCCGGTATTGGGACAGTGGATGGTCAACCGTTCGCCCGAGTCGGTTTCAATGTCAGCCAGAAAGCGCTTGTAACGCAGGAGCAGGCGGCCGGTTTCCAGCGCAGGAAAAAAGCGCATCAGCCTTGCCAGCTCTGCAGGCCACGGGCAATCCGCTCCACCGCCTGTTCCAGACGCGGCAGGCTCTGGGTGTAGGAAAAGCGCACATGGTGGCCGGCGCCGTGACGACCGAAGTCCAATCCCGGCGTAAAGGCTACATGCTCTTTTTCCAGAAAATAGCGACAGAATGCGAAGGCATCATCGCCGAACGCGCTGATATCGGCATACAGATAAAAAGCACCTTCAGGCTCTACGGCAATTCCGAAACCTAGCGCGCGCAAGGCCGGCAACAGGTAGTCGCGCCGCTGCCTGAAGGCATCACGGCGCGTTTCGAGGATGTCCAGCGTGTGGGGCTCGAAACACGCCAACGCCGCGTACTGCGCCACGCTCGATGCACTGATGTAGAGGTTTTGTGCCAGTTTTTCCAGCTCGCCCACGGCAGCCTGTGGTGCCACCAGCCATCCCAGACGCCAGCCGGTCATGCCGAAATACTTTGAAAAACTATTAAGCACAAAGGCGTCATCATCGACTTCCAGCACACTGCTGGCGTCCACCCCGTAGGTCAGGCCGTGATAGATCTCGTCCACCACCAGGTGCCCGTCATGCGCCTTGAGCGCAGTGGACAGCGCGGCCAGTTCGTCACGGCTGAGCAGCGTGCCGGTCGGATTGGCCGGGGACGCCACCAGGGCGCCGACGCTGTCCTGATTCCAGTGGCGATCGACCAGGGCGCCCGTCAACTGGTAACGCTCTTCGACACCCACCGGCACCAGTTGCGCGCCCCCTTCGATCAGGCGCAGAAAGTGTCGGTTGCACGGGTAACCCGGGTCCGCCAACAGCCAGTGCTTGCCCGCCTCCACCAACAGACTGCTGGCCAGCAACAAAGCGCCCGAACCGCCTGGCGTCACCAGAATACGCTGCGGGTCGATGTCCAGCCCGTGGCGGGTGGCGTAGAAGCCGGCAATGGCCTGGCGCAGTTCCGGCAGGCCACGGGCGGCGGTGTAGCGGGTCTTGCCTGCTGCCAGCGCCGCCTGCCCGGCCTCGATGATCGGCTGGGCCGTACTGAAGTCCGGCTCGCCGATCTCCAGGTGAATGACATCAAAGCCGGCCGCTTGCAGTTCATTGGCCCGCTCCAGCAGGGCCATGACATGAAACGGTTCGATGGCGCGGCTGCGCGCACTGTAGGGCTGGGCCATGATTTTCCTTCTCGGGTCGGCTGGATACGCAGGTGAACGCAGGTTGTCCACACTTGCCGGCCATTCTACCCAAGGGTGGCCAGTGGCGTAGACACGCCCTTCAAAAGAGCAAATAACCCGGCAAAAAACAAACTACGACGTCCGGCAATGTCTAGAGTTCATCTATTAGCGGTACACGTTAACGGCCCGTTCACAGGCAGGCGCCATGCTCGACAACCGGGAGTAGCGCACGCTCATTTGATCTGGTAAGTTCGCCGGCTTGCACCTGCAGGGCCGACGGGTGTCGGTGATGGAACATCCTGCGCAACAGATTAGAAAAGAGTGAGAGGCGGTCCATACATGCCCACCCCAGATAAGCAAAAAAATGTAATCAGCGGCCTCGAACCCTACAAGGCGACACCGGGTGAAGAGTATATGGGCGAGCCCATGCGCGCGCACTTCACCAAGATCCTGAACAAATGGAAACAGGACTTGATGGTGGAGGTCGACCGCACGGTCGACCACATGAAGGACGAAGCGGCAAACTTCCCTGACCCGGCCGACCGTGCCAGCCAGGAAGAAGAATTCAGCCTTGAACTGCGGGCACGTGACCGTGAACGCAAGTTGATCAAAAAGATCGACAAGACCCTGCAACTGATCATCGATGAAGAGTACGGCTGGTGTGAATCCTGCGGTGTCGAGATCGGTATCCGCCGCCTCGAAGCCCGCCCGACTGCCGACCTGTGCATCGACTGCAAGACCCTGGCGGAAATCAAGGAAAAACAAGTCGGCAAGTAACATCGCCGGTCTGAGCTTAAAAGACGCCTCGGCGTCTTTTTTGTTTTCCGGCCCGTGACGGGCCAGTAACATGGCGCCCCATGAAAACCTCCACTTACATCGGGCGCTTTGCGCCAACGCCCAGCGGTTACCTGCACTTCGGCTCACTGGTCGCCGCCCTGGCGTCCTATCTGGATGCCCGTGCCGCCGGCGGCTTGTGGCTGATGCGCATGGAAGACCTGGACCCGCCACGCGAAGTGGCCGGCGCCCAGGCAGCCATCTTGCAAACCCTGGAAACCTACGGCTTTGAATGGGACGGCGCCTGCGTCCGGCAAAGCGCGCGGCACCAGGCCTACGAACAGATACTGCAACGCTGGTTCAACCATGGCCTGGCCTATGCCTGCACCTGCTCGCGCAAACAACTCGAGCCCTTCCATGGCATTTATCCTGGCGTGTGCCGCAACCTGGGGCATGCCTCTGAGGCCGGAGCCATCCGCTTGCGCGTGCCGGAAGTGGAGTACCACTTCACCGACCGGGTCCAGGGTCTGCAGCGCCAGCACCTGGGCCGTGAAGCCGGCGACTTTGTCATCCGCCGGCGCGACGGCCTGTATGCCTACCAACTGGCAGTGGTCATCGATGACGCTTGGCAGGGTGTGACCGACATTGTGCGCGGCGCCGACCTGCTCGATTCCACGCCCCGGCAGTTGTACCTGCAGGAGCTGCTCGGCGTAGCCCAGCCACGCTACCTGCACGTACCGCTGATCACCCAGCCCGACGGCCACAAGCTCGGTAAATCCTACCGCTCACCACCGCTGCCGGCCGATCAGGCCACGCCCCTGCTGATGCGCGCCCTGCGGGCTCTGGGGCAACCCCTCGACGCACACCTGCGCTATGCCACGCCACAGGAACTGCTGGGCCAGGCGGTGCGCCAGTGGGATGCCGAACGGATTCCCAAGGTGCCGGCCATTCCAGAAGCCCAGCTGCAAAGCCTGCAATAGACCGGGCCAGAGCCCTTGCGGCACACTGCGAAAAACGTCGCTTGCAGGTTGCCGGACATTGGTTAACATGCCGCACCCCATCCGCCCCATAAAAGGGCAGGTCATCGATCACCCAGCGGCGCACCGTGCGGCACAACCGGAGGCAGCATGTATATCTATCGGCTGGTCCTGCTCCTGGTGGTAGGCATCTATCTGTTTTCGCCCGCCATCATGGATTGGTGGATCGACGCCACAGGTGCCTGGTACCGCCCTTATATGCTATGGCTGATCCTCATCGTGGTGACGTTCATCCTGCAAAGCCAGCGAGACGCCGATGAGCTTTAGCCTGACTTACATGCTGCTGGTCAGCGCCGCTTACCTGCTGGTGCTGTTCGGCGTGGCCTGGATCAGCGAACGCGGGCTGATCCCGCGCTCGATCATTCGCCATCCGCTGACCTACACCCTGTCGCTGGGGGTGTACGCCAGTTCCTGGGCGTTCTACGGCACCATCGGCCTGGCCTACCAGTACGGCTACGGCTTCCTGTCCAGCTACCTGGGGGTTTCCGGTGCCTTCCTGCTGGCACCGGTGCTGCTCTACCCGATCCTGAAAATCACCCGCACCTACCAGCTTTCATCGCTGGCCGACCTGTTCGCCTTTCGCTTTCGCAGCACCTGGGCCGGCGCGCTGACCACCATCTTCATGCTGATCGGCGTCCTGCCGTTGCTGGCCCTGCAGATCCAGGCGGTGGCCGACTCGATCGGCATCCTGACCGGCGAGCCGGTGCGCAACCGGGTCGCGGTGGCCTTCTGCGCCCTGATCAGCCTGTTCACGATCTTCTTCGGCTCACGCCACATCGCCACCCGGGAAAAACACCAGGGCCTGGTGTTTGCCATCGCATTCGAGTCGATCATCAAGCTGGTGGCCCTGGGCGGACTGGGCATCTATGCCCTTTACAACGTCTTCGGCGGCCCGTCGCAGCTGGAAGTCTGGCTGCTGCAGAACCAGACCGCCCTGGCCTCGCTGCACACCCCGCTGCAGGAAGGCCCGTGGCGCACGTTGCTGCTGGTGTTCTTCGCCTCGGCCATCGTCATGCCGCACATGTACCACATGACCTTCACCGAAAACCTCAACCCGCGCTCGCTGGTCAGCGCCAGTTGGGGCCTGCCGCTGTACCTGCTGCTGATCAGCCTGGCGGTGCCGCTGATCCTGTGGGCCGGCCTGAAGCTGGGGGCGCGCACCAGCCCGGAGTACTTCACCCTCGGCATCGGCATGGCCGTGCAAAGCAAGTCTTTGGCCCTGCTGGCCTATGTCGGCGGGCTGTCGGCGGCCAGCGGCCTGATCATCGTCACCACCCTGGCGTTGTCGGGCATGGCCCTGAACCACCTGGTGCTGCCGCTGTACCAGCCGCCGGCCGAAGGCAATATCTACCGCTGGCTGAAATGGACCCGCCGCGGTCTGATCATTGCCATCATCGCCGCCGGCTACTGCTTCTACCTGATGCTCGGCGCCCAGCAAGACCTGGCCAACATGGGCATCGTCGCCTTTGTCGCCACCCTGCAATTTCTGCCGGGGGTGCTGTCGGTGCTGTACTGGCCGACCGCCAACCGGCGCGGCTTCATGGCCGGGTTGCTGGCCGGCATCACGGTCTGGCTCTTCAGCATGCTGTTACCGCTGCTGGGCAAGCTCGATGGTTTTTATTTCTCGATGCTGAACATGACCTATGTGCTGGACGACACCAGCTGGCACATGGCAGCCATCGCCTCGCTGGCGGCCAACGTGCTGCTGTTCACCCTGGTGTCGCTGTTTACCAACGCCAGCCCCGAAGAAGTCAGCGCCGCCGAAGCCTGCGCGGTGGACAACGTGCGTCGCCCGCAACGCCGCGAACTGTTTGCCGCCTCACCGCAGGAATTCGCCACCCAACTGGCCAAGCCGCTGGGCGCCAAGGCCGCGCAAAAGGAGGTCGAGCAGGCTCTGCGCGACCTCTACCTGCCCTTCGACGAGCGCCGCCCCTATGCCCTGCGCCGCCTGCGCGACCGTATCGAAGCCAACCTGTCCGGCCTGATGGGCCCCAGCGTCGCCCAGGACATGGTCGAGACCTTTCTGCCCTACAAGTCCGGCAACGAAAAATACGTCACCGAAGACATCCACTTCATCGAGAGCCGGCTCGAGGATTACCACTCGCGCCTGACCGGCCTGGCGGCCGAGCTCGATGCACTGCGCCGCTACCACCGGCAAACCCTGCAAGAGCTGCCGATGGGCGTCTGCTCGCTGGCCAAGGATCAGGAAATCCTGATGTGGAACCGCGCCATGGAAGAGCTGACGGCCATTCCCGCACAGCATGTGATCGGCTCACGCCTGAGCACCATCGTCGAGCCCTGGAAAAGCCTGCTCAGCGACTTCATCAGCGAGCCCGACGAACACCTGCACAAGCAGAAACTGCCGCTGGACGGTCAGATTCGCTGGCTCAACCTGCACAAGGCGGCCATCGACGAGCCGCTGGCGCCGGGCAACAGCGGCCTGGTGCTACTGGTCGAGGACCTGACCGAAACGCAGATGCTCGAAGACAAGCTGGTGCATTCCGAGCGCCTGGCCAGTATCGGCCGCCTGGCCGCCGGCGTGGCTCACGAAATCGGCAACCCGATCACCGGCATCGCCTGCCTGGCGCAGAACCTGCGCGAAGAACGCGAAGAAGACCCGGAGCTGGCCGAAATCAGCAGCCAGATCGTCGAGCAGACCAAGCGTGTCTCGCGCATCGTGCAATCGTTGATGAGCTTCGCGCATGCCGGCGCCCACCAGAACAGCGACGAGCCGGTGTGCCTGGCCGAGGTGGCACAGGATGCCATCGGCCTGCTGGCCCTGAACCGGCGCAACTTCGAAGTGCAGTTCTACAACCTGTGCGACCCCGCGCACTGGGTCGACGGCGACCCGCAGCGTCTGGCTCAGGTGCTGATCAACCTGCTTTCCAACGCCCGCGATGCCTCCACTCCCGGCAGTGCGGTGCGGGTCAAGAGCGAGGCGTCCGAACACACGGTGGACCTGATCGTCGAGGACGAAGGCACCGGCATTCCCAAGGCCATCATGGACCGATTGTTCGAACCTTTCTTCACCACCAAGGATCCAGGCGAAGGAACCGGACTGGGCCTCGCGCTGGTCTATTCCATCGTTGAAGAGCATTATGGACAAATCACCATCGACAGCCCGGCCGATCCCGAACGGCAACGCGGCACCCGTATCCGGGTGACCTTACCGCGTAATGTCGACGCGACGTCCGCCGTGAACCGAGACCGTCGAGAGAACTGAATCAATGCCGCATATTCTGATCGTCGAAGACGAAACCATCATCCGCTCGGCCTTGCGCCGCCTGCTTGAGCGCAACCAGTACCAGGTCAGCGAAGCGGGCTCGGTGCAGGAAGCTCAGGAACATTTCAGCATCCCCTCGTTCGACCTCATCGTCAGCGACCTGCGACTGCCAGGCGCCCCAGGCACCGAGCTGATCCGGCTCGGCGAAGGTAAGCCGGTGCTGATCATGACCAGCTACGCCAGCCTGCGCTCGGCCGTCGACTCGATGAAAATGGGCGCGGTGGACTACATCGCCAAGCCTTTTGACCACGATGAGATGCTCCAGGCCGTGGCCCGTATCCTGCGCGACCGCCAGAGCACTCATGGCCAGGCCTCAGCGCCAGCCGGCGAGCGCACCGGCAAGGCCGCTGGCGCTGCCGACAAACCCGCTGCTGGCAACGCCAACGGCGAAATCGGCATCATCGGTTCCTGTGCGCCGATGCAGGACCTGTACGGCAAGATCCGCAAGGTCGCGCCCACCGACTCCAACGTGCTGGTACAGGGCGAGTCCGGCACCGGCAAGGAACTGGTCGCGCGTGCCCTGCACAACCTGTCGCGCCGGGCCAAGGCGCCGATGATCTCGGTCAACTGCGCCGCCATTCCCGAAAGCCTGATCGAATCGGAGCTGTTCGGCCACGAAAAAGGCGCCTTCACCGGCGCCAGCGCCGGACGCGCCGGACTGGTCGAGGCCGCTGACGGCGGCACGCTGTTTCTCGACGAAATCGGTGAACTGCCGCTCGAAGCCCAGGCGCGGTTGCTGCGCGTGCTGCAGGAGGGCGAAATTCGCCGGGTAGGTTCGGTGCAGTCGCAAAAGGTCGATGTGCGCCTGATCGCCGCAACCCACCGCGACCTCAAGACCCTGGCCAAGAACGGCGAATTCCGCGAAGACCTCTACTATCGCCTGCACGTCATTGCTCTCAAGCTGCCAGCCCTGCGCGAGCGCGGCAGCGACGTGCTGGAAATCGCCCGGGCATTCCTGACCCGCCAGAGTGCCAAGGCCGGCCGCCCGGACATGAAATTTGGTGCCGATGCCGAACAGGCCATTCGTCAGTACAACTGGCCCGGCAACGTGCGCGAGCTGGAAAATGCGGTGGAGCGTTCGGTCATCCTGAGTGAAAGCGCCGAGATCACGGCCGACTACCTGGGCATCGACATCGAGCTGGCCCTGCTGGACGACGAAGAGTTCGTGGGCCTGGCGCCACTGACCAGCAGCGTCAACGGCACCAACCACGAGCCCACCGAAGACCTGTCGCTGGAGGACTACTTCCAGCACTTCGTCCTGGAACATCAGGACCACATGACCGAAACCGAACTGGCCCGCAAGCTGGGCGTGAGTCGCAAATGCCTGTGGGAACGCCGCCAGCGCCTGGGCATTCCACGGCGCAAGGGCGTGGCCAACGAAACATGACCGTTTTTCGGGTAACAGTTCCCTGACCGGAACAAAAAACGTTACCGATGCTTTGCCAGACGTAACAAAAGCCGGGGCTTACGGTAACGTAACCCCGGCTTTTTTGCGTCCAACCCCTGGACCAGGGCGGACCAAACCCCGTATTTACAGGGGTTTGCAAAAGTTGGCACAGCTCCTGCTATATGCTTAGTACAAGAAAAATAAAAACCCGATGCACCCACACAATAAAAACAAGACGAAACGACTCACGCATAACAAGAACAACATGGCGGAGGCGCAGCTAACTGATTCTTTTGGAGAGGTGTTGTATTTGGGGCTTGCCCCGCAACCAGGCCGAGAACAACAAAAACTACCCCAAGGTAGCGCCTGAACTGGTTGGATCGATTGATCATTGCACTACAGCGGCCAAAGCAATCCGTTTGCTCTTTACTCTCGATTTGAGAGGTTTCACAGGCAGAACGTCTGTGAATGGGCACCCAACAAGAACAAGAGCCCGCACTCATAATAAAAATAAAGAGCACGCACTTTGGGGGAGCTTCGGCTCCCCTGGTAGCTTCTGGAGTCCGGAAGCGAGCCTTCCCTTCTCGAAAATATCCCTCCAGATCTCCCTCGCGACGACGCTTCCTACACCATTGCACGATCAAATGCTAGAATCCCCGCCCATCATGCGGTCACTCCCTGTTTTGGCCGAATATTCCTTCAAACAGTGCATCCCATGCTGAAGAAGCTGTTCCAGTCATTCCGTTCCCCGCTGCGCACGCCGCAGCAACACATACGTTCCACGCCGATCGTGCTCAACAGTAACCAGCACTCGCTGCAACGTGCCCAGTTCAGCCGTCATGCGGTCAACATCGTCGAGCGCCTGCAAACCGCGGGCTACCAGGCCTATCTGGTCGGCGGCTGTGTACGCGACCTGCTGCTGCAGATCAATCCCAAGGATTTCGACGTCGCCACCAGTGCCACGCCCGAGCAGATCCGTGCCGAGTTTCGCAACGCGCGCATCATCGGCCGGCGCTTCAAGCTGGTTCACATCCATTTCGGCCGTGAAATCATTGAAGTGGCGACCTTTCGCGCCAACCACCCGCACGAAGATGACGAAGAAGACACCAACCAGTCTTCGCGCAACTCCAGCGGGCGGATTCTGCGCGACAACGTCTACGGCACGCTGGAAGATGACGCGCAGCGCCGCGACTTCACGATCAACGCGCTGTATTACGATCCGGTCACCGAGCGCATCCTCGATTACGCCAATGGCGTGCACGACATCCGCAACCGGCTGATCCGCCTGATCGGCGATCCGCAGCAACGCTACAAGGAAGACCCGGTGCGCATGCTGCGTGCGGTGCGCTTTGCGGCCAAGCTCAATTTCGGCATCGAGAAACACACCACCCTGCCGATTCGCCCGCTGGCACCGATGCTGCGTGATATTCCGGCAGCCCGCCTGTTCGAAGAAACCCTCAAGCTGTTCCTGTCCGGGCACGGTGAGATCACCTTCGAAATGCTGGTCGACCTCGAACTGTTCGACTCGCTGTTCCCGGCCACCGCCAAGGCGCTGGAATACAACCCGACCTACACCCATACGCTGATCAGCCAGGCGCTGGCCAATACTGACCTGCGCGTGCGCCAGGAAAAGCCGGTGACCCCGGCCTTCATGTTTGCCGCGCTGCTGTGGCCGGCCTTGCCCGCCAAGGTCCTGCGCCTGCAGGAGCGTGGTGCACCGCCGCTGGCGGCCATGAACGAGGCCTCGCACGACCTGATCGTCGAGCAATGCCGCAGCATTGCGATCCCCAAACGTTTCACCTTGCCGATCCGCGAGATCTGGGACATGCAGGAGCGCCTGCCGCGCCGCGCCGGCAAACGCGCCGACCTGCTGCTGGACCACCCGCGCTTTCGCGCCGCCTACGACTTCCTGCTGCTGCGTGAAAGCGCCGGCGAGCAGACCGACGGCCTGGGCGACTGGTGGACCCGTTACCAGGATTGCAACGACAGCCAGCGCCGCGACATGATTCGTGACCTGGGCACCAAGGAGGAAGCCGGCACCGGCCCACGCAAGCGCCGGCGCAGCAACTCCAAGCGCAAGAGCGGTGGCGAGGGCGCCGGCGTGTTCGATGAGTGAACGCGCCTACATCGGCCTGGGCAGCAACCTCGCCGAACCGGCCGCGCAATTGCGTCACGCCCTTGAGGCACTGCAGCGCTTGCCTGGCAGCCTGCTGGCGGGCACCTCGTCGTTCTACGTGAGCGACTCGATGCTGCCCGGCCAGCCGCGCTACACCAACGCGGTGGCCGCGCTGGACACCGACCTGGCGCCACTGGCGCTGCTCGACGCACTGCAAGCCATCGAGCTGGATCAGGGTCGCGAGCGCCTGGAACGCTGGGGGCCGCGCACCCTGGACCTCGATATCCTGCTGTTTGGCGAGCACCTGATCGACGTGCCGCGCCTGCAGGTGCCGCACTATCACATGCACGCCCGCGCCTTCGTGCTCTACCCGCTGGCCGAACTGGCCCCAGGCCTGCAGTTGCCTGACGGACGCGCCCTGAGCCAGTTGCTGGCCGAGTGCCCGTTTACCGGACTGGAGCGTCTTGACGCAATCGTGTAACCACGGCGTGTCACCCGTTACCCTGGCCCGTGTGCCCGGGTAACAGCCGCAATTGACTTCATGCCCCTCCCTCACGAATATAGGCCTCCCGCTGCCAACCCCGTTGGTGCATAGGCGCGAAACAGGCCATTGCGAAACACCGCGCCACGACGGTGTGCCTGCTTTCAGGCGCTGCTTGCTAAAGAGCACCTCTAAAAACGCGGGTAGTTTTTAGAGATGCCCTTTTATGGCGCCTGGTGATGGAGAAATTACATGCCGATTACAACCGTTACGTCGCTGCAGGCTCTCAAGCTCAAGGGTGAAAAGATCACCATGCTGACCTGCTATGACGCAACCTTCGCCCACACCGCCAGCGAGGCGGGTGTCGAGGTGCTGCTGGTCGGCGACTCGCTGGGCATGGTCCTGCAAGGGCACGACAGCACCCTGCCGGTCAGCACCGCCGACATGGCCTACCACGTGGCGTGCGTCAGACGTGGTAACCAGGGCGCCCTGATCGTCGCCGACCTGCCGTTCATGGCCAACGCCACTGTCGAGCACACCCTGCTCAACAGCGCGACGCTGATGCAAGCCGGTGCGCACATGGTCAAGGTCGAGGGCGCCGCCTGGCTGGCCGACTCCATTCGTCACCTCACCGACCGCGGCATTCCGGTGTGCGCCCACATGGGCCTGACCCCGCAGACCGTCAATGTCATGGGCGGCTACAAGGTCCAGGGCCGGCTCGAAGCCCAGGCCCGGCAGATGCGCGCCGATGCCATCACTCTGGAACAGGCCGGCGCCGCGATGATCCTGCTTGAGTGCGTGCCGGCCGAACTGGCCGAAGAAATCACCCATGCCGTGAAAGTCCCGGTCATCGGGATCGGCGCCGGCAGCGCCACCGACGGCCAGGTGCTGGTGTTGCACGACATGCTCGGCCTGTCGATCAGCGGCCGGGTGCCCAAGTTCGTCAGGAATTTCATGATCGGCCAGCCAGACATCCAGTCGGCTATCCGGGCGTATGTCAGCGCCGTCAAGGACACCCGCTTTCCAGCCCCTGAACACGGATTCTCGGCATGAACACAGTCCACAGCGTCCAGGACCTGCGCGCCGCCGTCGCCCAGGCCCGCCAGGCTGGCAAGCGCATCGCGCTGGTGCCGACCATGGGCAACCTGCACAGCGGCCACACCACGCTGGTCAGCCGCGCCGGCGAACAGGCCGATTTCGTCGTGGCGAGTATCTTCGTCAACCCGCTGCAATTCGGCGCCAATGAAGACCTGGCGACCTACCCGCGCACCCTGACCGCCGACCAGGAAAAGCTCCAGTTGGCCGGCTGCCACCTGCTGTTCACGCCGGGCGTGGCCGACATGTACCCCAACGGCATGGACAACCAGACCCGCGTCAGCGTCCCGCACCTGTCCCAGGGCCTGTGCGGCGCCAGCCGACCGGGGCATTTCGAAGGGGTGGCCACGGTGGTGAGCAAGCTGTTCAACATGGTTCAGCCCGACGTGGCGGTGTTCGGTGAAAAGGACTTCCAGCAACTGGCCGTGATCCGCGCCCTGGTGCGCGACCTGAACATGCCCATTCACATTGTCGGCGAGCCCACCGTGCGCGCAGCCGACGGCCTGGCCCTGTCGTCGCGCAACGGTTACCTGAGCGATGAACAGCGCGCCGTGGCGCCGGTGCTGTATCAGGTCATTACCCGGATCGGCGAGCAACTGCACGGTGGCACTACCGGTTTCGCCCAACTGCTCGATGAAGGCAGACAGGCACTTGAAAGCTCAGGCTTTCGCGTCGATTATCTGGAAGTGCGCGAGGCGACCAGCCTGCGTCCGGCCACGCCGGATGACCGCGACCTGGTGGTCATTGCGGCGGCGTACCTGGGCAAGACCCGGTTGATCGACAACCTGCACCTGAACACCGCTCATTGAAACCAAATTGCGGGCCTGGAACTGAACCAACACCCTGTTCGCACTGCCTTACCGAGACAGACTGCCCTGTCCGCGTCACGGGTCCTGCGCGACCCGGACGCAGACATGCAAACCGTCGGCATACACCGGCGGACCATGGAGTGACAAGCCCGGACATCGATGTGCACTGCAACGTCGAGCCCAGAACCTGCCGCGCATGACGCGGCTTTGAAATGTCCACAGGCCGTTCAAGTTAAAGGAACCCCCAGCAATGGCGTACTACCGCACCCCTTCTGATGTGACCGCTCTGCCTGCCTGGCAGGCGTTGAGCCAACACCGCCAGGCCATGCAAGACTTCAGCATGCGCGAGGCGTTTGCAGCCGATCCGCAGCGCTTCAGCCAGTTCACCCTCAGCAGCTGCGGCCTGTTTCTCGATTACTCCAAGAACCTGATCACCAGCGAAACCCGCGACCTGCTGGTAACCCTGGCCAACGATGTGGGCCTGAAGGACGCCATCAAGGCGCAGTTTGAAGGCGAGCTGGTCAACTCCTCCGAAGGCCGCCCTGCCCTGCACACCGCCCTGCGCCGTCCGGTGGGCGACAAGTTGCTGGTCAACGGCACCAACATCATGCCCGACGTGCACAAGGTGCTAAGCCAGATGACCGAGCTGGTCGGGCGCATCCATGACGGCCTGTGGCGCGGCTACACAGAAAAGCCGATCACCGACGTGGTCAATATCGGCATCGGCGGCTCGTTTCTGGGCCCCGAGCTGGTCTCCGAAGCGCTGCTGGCCTACACCCACAAGGGCGTGCGCTGTCATTACCTGGCCAATATCGACGGCAGCGAATTCCACGAGCTGTCGCAGAGCATCCGTGCCGAAACAACGCTGTTCATCGTGTCGTCGAAGTCCTTCAACACCCTGGAAACCCTGAAGAACGCCCAGGCTGCCCGCGCCTGGTACCTGGCCCAAGGTGGCTCGGAAGCCGAGCTGCATCGCCACTTCATCGCCGTGTCGAGCAACAACGCCGCCGCCGTGGCATTCGGCATCCGCGAAGAAAACATCTTCCCGATGTGGGACTGGGTCGGCGGTCGCTACTCGCTGTGGTCGGCCATCGGCCTGCCTATCGCCCTGGCCATCGGCATGTCCAACTTCAAGGAACTGCTGTCGGGTGCCTACACCATGGACCAGCACTTCCTCAACGCACCGTTCGAACAGAACATGCCGGTGCTGCTGGGCCTGCTGGGCGTGTGGTACGGCAACTTCTGGGGCGCGCAAAGCCACGCGATCCTGCCGTACGACCACTACCTGCGCAACATCACCAAGCACTTGCAACAGCTGGACATGGAATCCAACGGCAAGAGCGTGCGCCAGGACGGCACACCGGTCGCCACTGACACCGGGCCGGTGATCTGGGGCGGCGTCGGCTGCAACGGCCAGCACGCCTACCACCAGCTGCTGCATCAAGGCAGCCAGTTGATCCCGGCCGACTTCATCGTGCCGATCGTCAGCTTCAACCCGGTGGCCGACCATCACCAGTGGCTGTACGCCAACTGCCTGTCGCAAAGCCAGGCGCTGATGCTGGGCAAGACCCGCAGCGAAGCCGAAGCCGAGCTGCGCGCCAATGGCGTGGCCGAAGAGCAGGTGCAGAAACTGGCACCGCACAAGGTCATTCCGGGCAACCGTCCGAGCAACACGCTGGTGGTCGAACGCATCAGCCCGCGTCGCCTGGGCGCCCTGGTCGCGATGTACGAGCACAAGGTGTTCGTGCAGAGCGTGATCTGGGGCATCAACGCCTTCGACCAGTGGGGCGTCGAGCTGGGCAAGGAACTGGGCAAGGGCGTCTACCAGCGCCTGACCGGCGGCGATGAAGCGCCAGCCGAAGATGCCTCCACCCAGGGCCTGATCAACTACTTCCGCGGCCGTCACCGCGGCTAAAGCGAACCGCTCCTACGCTGTAAACACCGTAGGAGCGCGCTCTGCCCGCGACCGAGTGCGAAGCGCTCGCAGAAATCTATGAAACGCTGAAAATTTACGACTGCTAACGCAGCCGGTCGCGGTGGTCCGGCATTCCGGCAAGCGCGCTCCTACTGGGCTCCGTATCATCCGGCCAGGCGTCGTTGAACCCTCCTCAAGTGACATGACTCCTATTCTTGTAGGCACCTCAAGAACAAGGAAAACGTCATGTTCGATATCAGCGAATTCCCCAAAGCCGATGCCGTGCGCCGTGCCGCGCGCCTGAGCCCTGAGGATTACCAGCGCCTGTATCGCCAGTCGGTCGAGCAACCCGAGCGCTTCTGGGCCGAACAAGCCACCGCCTTGCTCGACTGGAGCGCGCCCTGGACCGACGTCTGCCAGAGCGACCTGCGCACCGGCCAGGCCCAGTGGTTCAAGGGTGGCCAGCTCAACGTCAGCCACAACTGCATCGACCGCCACCTGGCCACACGCGGCGATCAGGTCGCGATCATCTGGGAAGGCGACAACCCCACCGAATCGGCCGAAATCACCTACAAAAAGCTGCATCACCATGTGGCGCGTCTGGCCAATGTCCTCAAGCAGCGCGGGGTGAAGAAAGGCGACCGGGTGTGCATCTACATGCCGATGATTCCCGAAGCCGCCTACGCCATGCTCGCCTGCGCGCGCATCGGCGCCGTGCATTCGGTGGTGTTCGGTGGTTTCTCCCCCGAAGCCCTGCGCGACCGCATTCTGGATGCCGATTGCCGCACCGTGATCACCGCCGACGAAGGTGTGCGCGGCGGCAAGTACATTCCCTTGAAGGCTAATGTCGACAAAGCCCTGCAAAGCTGCCCCGACGTCAGCACCGTGCTGGTAGTCGAACGCACCCAGGGCGAGATCGACTGGGTCAAGGACCGCGACCTCTGGTACCACGAAGCCCTGCGCGGCGTCAGCGATGACTGCCCGCCCGAAACGATGGACGCCGAAGATCCGCTGTTCATCCTCTACACCTCCGGCAGCACCGGCAAACCCAAGGGCGTGATGCACACCACCGGCGGCTACCTGCTGCAAGCGGCCCTGACCCACCGGCATGTCTTCGATTACCAGGACGGCGAAGTCTACTGGTGCACCGCTGACGTCGGCTGGATCACCGGGCACAGCTACATCGTCTACGGCCCGCTGGCCAACGGCGCGACCACGCTGATGTTCGAAGGCGTGCCCAACTACCCGGACAGCTCGCGCTTCTGGCAGGTAATCGACAAACACCAGGTCGCCATCTTCTACACCGCGCCCACCGCCCTGCGCGCGCTGATGCGTGAAGGCCCTGGCCCCTTGCAAAGCACCTCACGCGCCAGCCTGCGGATATTGGGCAGTGTCGGCGAGCCGATCAACCCGGAAGCCTGGGAATGGTATTTCCATCAGGTCGGCCAGCAGCGCTGCCCGATTGTCGACACCTGGTGGCAGACCGAAACCGGCGGCATCATGCTCAGCCCGCGGGTGGGCGACAGCCGCATCAAGCCCGGCTGCGCCACCCGGCCGCTGTTTGGCGTGCAACCGGTGCTGCTCGACGAACACGGCAAGGAAATCGAAGGCGCCGGCAGCGGCCTGCTGGCGATCAAGGCCAGTTGGCCGGGGCAGATCCGCAGCGTGTACGGCGACCCGCAACGGATGATCGACACCTACTTCAAACCGTATGCCGGCTACTACTTCACCGGTGACGGCGCTCGCCGCGATGCAGACGGCGACTACTGGATCACCGGCCGGGTCGACGATGTAATCAACGTTTCCGGACACCGCATCGGCACCGCCGAAGTCGAAAGCGCGCTGGTGCTGCACGACAACATCGCCGAGGCCGCCGTGGTCGGTTACCCGCATGACGTCAAAGGCATGGGCATCTATGCCTTTGTCACGCCCATCAACGGCATAGAACCCAGCGATGACTTGAAAAAGGAACTGCTGGCGCACGTCAGCGCCGAGATTGGCAGCTTCGCCAAGCCCGAACTGATCCAGTGGGCACCGGCGCTGCCAAAGACCCGCTCGGGCAAGATCATGCGCCGCATCCTGCGCAAGATTGCCTGCAACGAACTGGACAGCCTGGGCGACACCTCGACCCTGGCGGACCCGGCCGTGGTCGACGACCTGATCGACAACCGCCTCAACCGCTGACACCCCCGTAGGAGCGCGCTTGCCCGCGACCGGCTGCGTCAGCAGTCGTAAAATTTCAGCGTTTCGCATATTTTACGAGCGCTACGCACTCGATCGCCGGCAGAGCCGCCTCCCACAAATGCCGATGCCTCAACCCCGCCGGCTTACACCCCCGCAGGAGCGCGCTCCCGGGCCGATGTGTGCTGCGCGACAGCGTGCCGCCTTGGCGGCGGGTGATCGCCTAAGGAAAAGACCAATGGCCGCCCCCGCGCCCCTGCAACGGTATACTCCAGGCCTGTATCGATTCTGATAAGAGCCCATGGAATTCATTCGTCGTCGTATCGAAACCCAGGTCCTGAGCCTGACCGGCCTGGCCCTGGGGCAACTGGACTTGGAAAACCCGAAGGGCGACCCCGGCCTGTTCGGCCCGAAATCGGTGTGCTGGCGGGTCAACAGCGATTTCACCAGCATGCTGATCGGCGGCATCGGCGCCCTGATGCTGCAAACCCTGCACCCGCTGGCCTTGGCCGGGGTCTGGGATCACTCCAGCTTTCGCCAGGACATGCTCGGCCGCCTGCGGCGTACCGGGCAGTTCATCTCCGGCACCACCTTTGGCTCGACCCACGACGCGCAATGGCTGATCGACAAGGTGCGCACCATCCACCTGCACGTCACCGGCACCGCCCCCGACGGGCGGCCTTACGCTGCAAGCGACCCGGTCCTGCTGACCTGGGTGCACGTCGCCGAGGTCAGCAGCTTCATGGCCGCGCACCTGCGCTACGTCAACCCGCACCTGTCAACCGCCGAGCAGGACGCCTACTTCACCGAGACGGCATACGTGGCCGAACAACTGGGCGCGCGTGACGTGCCGCATTCGGCGCAGGCTATTGCCGACTATTTGCAGGCCATCCGCAGCGAACTGGTGTGCACCGAGCGCAGCCATGAAGTGATCCGCCTGCTGCTCGAAGAGCCAGCGCCCAACCGCCTGGTCAAGCCGTTCGGCGCGCTGATGATGCAGGCCGGCATCGACCTGCTGCCCGACTGGGCCAGCCAGATGCTGGCCATCGAACAAGGTCCGACCAAACGCACGCTGGTCCGTGCCGGCGTACGCCGGGTCGCCCCGGTGCTGCGCTGGGCGGTGCGCAACGGCTCGGCCAACCGGGCGCGGCGGCGCATGGGGGTCGAATGAGCCAGGCTGCACAAATCTTCTAGATTCGCTCCTGAGTACGCAGGTCATACTGCACAACGGGCGGATGGCGCGCCCGCGCAATGTTCATCGACAGGCAAGCCCGCATGGCCACAGACCACTGGATCACCCTGAAACTGGACGCCGAGACCGGTATCGAGACGATCCGTGCGCACTTCACCGGCCACGCCTACGACCCGCACTGGCACGACAGCTATCTGATCGGCATCACCGAACAGGGCGTGCAGCAGTTCAACTGCCGCCGACAATTGCACAACAGCCTTCCGGGCCAGGCCTTCATGCTGGAGCCCGGCGAAGTGCATGACGGTAACGCCCCGGCGCCAGACGGTTTCACCTATTCGATGCTGTACCTGCAACCGCACTGGCTCGACGCCCAGATGCGCGCCCTGTACGAAGACGCCCCGGCTCATTGCCTGCCCGGCTTCAGCCATACGCTGGCCTGCGAGCCGGCCCTGGTGCAGCACATCGCCCGCGCCTTTTCCGCACTGCATCATCAGGACCTGCGCATTGTGCGCCACGCCGCGCTGGACGACCTGCTCGAAACCCTGAGCCGCACCCTGCACTGGCGGGCGCCCGGCCCCGAGCCGCTGCGCCTGCCCAGCGTGGCGATCAAGGCCCGTGAATACCTGCATGCGCATGTCGAGCAGGACATCGGCCTGGACGACCTGGCCGGCGCCACCGGCGTCGACCGCTTTCGTTTGTCGCGTGCCTTCAAGGCTGCCTACGGCCTGGCACCACATGCGTACCTGGTGCAACTGCGCCTGAGCCTGGCGCGCAAGCTGCTGCGCCAGGGCCTGACCCCGGCCGATGTCGCCGCCGCCCTGGGCTTTGCCGACCAGAGCCATCTGGGCCGCTGGTTCCGCCGCGCCTACGGCCTGAGCCCGGCCCGCTACCGCAGCCACTGCACAAACCTTCCAGACCGCTGAGCCCTGGGCAGCGACAATCGCAGCCTGCCTTAGTGGAGCCTGCCGATGACCCAGTACCTGCCCTTCATTGCCTTTGCCTTCGTCGCCTCGATCACCCCGGGCCCGACCAATATCCTGGTGCTCAGCCACAGCGCCCTGCACGGCCTGCTGGCCGCCTTGCGCATCACCCTCGGCGCTTGCGCGGGTGCCGCGCTGATCGTGCTGCTGGTCGGCCTGGGCCTGGGTGAAATCCTGCAAAGCCTGCCTGGACTGCAGACCGCCATGACCTGGGCCGGCGTGGCCTGGATCAGCCGCCTGGCCTGGCAACTGTGGCGCAGCGCACCCGCGTCCCTGACGCCAGACACCGCCAGCCAGCCCCTCGGCGCCTGGAGCGGCGCCAGCCTGCAAGCGATCAACCCCAAGACCTGGCTCATGGCTTTGGCGGTGATCAGCGTATTCGCCGGCACCGACGCCCGCGCCCACGAATACGGCCTGCATGCCGCCATCTTCTTTCTGGTCGCCCTGCCGTGCCTGACAGCCTGGGCGCTGGTGGGCCAGGGCGCGGCCCGCCTGCTGACCCACCCTCGCGCCCAGCAACGCTTCAACCGCGCCATGGCTCTGCTGTTACTGGTGTCGGCCTGGGCCAGCGTCATCCCGGTTTCACAGGTGATTGCGCTCTATCACTGACACAACACCGTTGCTCAGCAGAACAAAACCTGGGGCAGAGACCGACCGGTGCTCCGGTTGCCGGCGATGACGGCGTTAGCAGCAGATGTGTCGACTTGCCTGACGCTATCGCCAAGAAGCCTCCCACTGACACAACACCGCCACCTGGCCAACACAGAACCTGTGGGAGGGGGCTCTGCCCGCGATGACGGCGAAACAGACACAGCAGATTCGTCGACCGCCACACACCCTTACGGCAAACCAGGACCCCAGTAGGAGCGCGCTTGCCGGAATGCCGGACCACCGCGACCGGCTGCGTTAGCAGTCGTAAAATTGTGGCGTTTCATGGATCCCTGATGGGTTTGCAGTCGTAAATTTGTGGCGTTTCGCAGATTTTGCGAGCGCTGCGCACTCGGTCGCGGGCAAGCGCGCTCCTACAAGGGTGAATCAAAATCCAGCAAGATCAGCAGGATGAGCGCAGCCCATCAAGCCCCTTCCGCCACTCCACCCGGCTCATCCCGCCGTCCATGCCGGCGTGCCATGACAATCCCGAGCAGCGAGATCACCAGCGCCAGGCCGATGGTCGAGGTGATCTCGGCGCGGTGTTCCGGGGTGATCATCATCACGATCAGCGCGGCACTGATGAAAAGGATCACCGCATAGGTCAGCCACGGAAACAGCCACATCGGCAGTGCAATCTCGGCGTTCTGCCGGACCAGCATGCGCCGCATGCGCAATTGCGAAACCGCAATCACCAGGTACACCAGCAACGCAATGGCGCCGGAGCTGGCCAACAGAAACTCGAATAGCCCCGAAGGCGCAAAGTAGCTGACCACCGTGATCACGGCCCCCAGAATCGTGCTGGCAAACACCGCCGTGCGCGGCACGCCGACGTTCGAGGTCACCCTTACGGCCGCCGGTGCTTCACCGCGCTTGCCCAGCGAATACAGCATGCGTGAAGAAATGTAGATCGAGGAATTCATGCAACTGCCAACTGCGACCAGCACCACCACATCGACCAGAAACTTGGCGAAGGGAATGTCCATGATCTCCAGCGCCCGCTGGTACGACCCCACCACCGCCAATTGCGGGTCGTTCCAGGGCACCACGGAAATGATCACGAACACAGACAGGATATAAAACACGCCGATCCGCCAGATCACCGAGCGTGTGGCGCGGGCAATGTTCCTGGCCGGATGACTGGACTCGGCGGCGGCAATGGTCACCGCCTCAGTGCCGATGAAACTGAACATCACGGTAATGAACGCCCCCACTACAGCGGAGTAGCCGTTGGGCGCAAAGCCACCGTGGTTTTCCATCAGCGTGCTCAGGCCACTGGCTTCACGCCCCGGCAGCCAGCCCAGCAGCACGGCAAAGCCCAGGCTGATAAAACCGATGATCGCCGCGACCTTGAATAACGCGAACCAGAATTCGAACTCGCCGTATTTGGCGACACTGAACAGGTTGGTCGCTGCCAGCAGAATGATCGACAGCAAGGCAAACAGCCACGCATCGACCTGTGGAAACCATTGATTGAGCACATGCCCGGCCGCCAGCGCTTCGATGGGAATCACCAGGACCCAGAACCACCAGTACAGCCAGCCAATGGTAAACCCCGCCCACGGGCCGATGGCCTGGTCGGCGTAGGTCGAAAACGAACCGGTATCGGGATTGGCCACCGCCATCTCACCGAGCATGCGCATCACCAGCACCACCAGCAGGCCGGAACAGGCGTAGGAAAGAATCGTGGCCGGGCCGGCGGCGGCAATGGCGTGGCCGGAACCGACAAACAGACCGGCGCCGATGATGCCGGCAATGGATAACATCGTGACGTGACGCGGCTTGAAGCCTTGCGCCAATTGACCGCTGGAGTCGGGGCTGATCATGGGTCTTGTTCTTCTCTTTTTCTGACGGTGAGTGCTGTCGAAGCGGCGCACCTTGCACGCTGTCGCACGTTTAACACACGCCAGCGAACGCCAATGAAAACGCCCCGCCACCTTACCCCCGGGCCACACCGGACAAATTATCCGAGTGCGGCACAGACAGAAACCAATCACGACACCCACCCGCCCACGAAATGCCACACCCACGTCACTGACACAACGCTACCGCACAACCACACGGACCGCTGTAGGAGCGCGCTCTGCCCGCGACCGGCTGCGCAGCAGTCGTAAATTTTCAGCGTTTCATAAAACTCTATGAACGCTGAGCGCTCAATCGCAGGCAGCAGTCGTAAATTTTCAGCCTCTAATCAATATCCCCAAGCCAACCCCCCTCAAAAAAAACCAAACCCAAAAAAATGGCCACAGCTTGCGCCGCGACCAAAAAGGTGAGGAGAAAAGAACAGCTGAAATCAAAACCTGTCAGGCAAACACGAAATACTTGCGTACCGTCTCGACCACTTCCCAGGTGCCTTTCATACCCACTTCAACGATGAACTTGTCACCGGCCTTCAAGTGAATCGGCTCCTGGCCATCCGGGGTGATGATGCAATAGCCTTCCTGGAAATCGCAGTACTCCCACTTCACGTACTCCACGCGCCATTTGCCAGGCGTGCAGATCCATGTACCCATGATCTTCGAGCCGTCTTCGGAGGTGTAGGCATTGAGGTTGACCGTGTGCGGCTCGCCTTCGATGCGCTCCCATTTGCAGGCGTCGACGACGGGCAATGGGGTGGTGTCGCGCAGGACGGTGATGGGTTTTTGAGACATGGGAAGAGTGCCTGGATGAGTGGGGAATGTCATCGCAGGGTATGGGGTTGCGGGATGCGGGGGATGTCTGGGGTCGACGTTGGGTTGCTTGTTAGCGCACGGGGGAAACCTGCCTATTTTTTTGGTCTGGTAGTGCAATCACACCCTGCATCCAGAAACGCGGAAGATAGCGGCCACCGAACGTCTGGGCAAACTGCTGTTCGCGTGTCTCAGTTTGAGGGAAATCTCGAACGATGGTGTAAAGTAGAACTCCAGCGGCCAGTATCAAACTGGCAAGCCATAATTCACTGACAATCGGACCGACCGGGCGCAGTGGCGTTCGCCACTCATGCAAAGCCAACAACCAGCCTACAACCAGTGCCAACCATAGTTGCGAGTAAGGCATGACAATGACTCCGTCGACCATTGCCTGCGCTAGCGCACCAACCAGACTGGTAAGCAAACACAACCGCAGCAGATCAGCGGGCTCACTGGAAAGAGCACGCTTACGTTGCAGTTTCCACGTAGCAAGTAATCCATGAAAGGCCAGCCCCATCACAAGTAAAGTCGAGGGGACACCCCATTCGCTGGCCCATTGCAGAATAGCCTGATGTGGGTGAGCACCTACAGCATTCCAAATATCGGCAAAATGCATAGGACCGAATCCTAGCAACGGACGCTCTTTTATCATGCTCCAGGCTTGCTGCCAGAGGATTTCACGTGCCGATAACGAGGTACTAAGTCGGTCGCCAGCAAAGTTATCAACGCTCATGCCCAGCCAGGCTGGTAACAGACTGAAGATACCTATGAACAACAGTATTCCTAGCGCAGCAGCCGCCAGTTGCCAAGCTACCCAAGATCGCCCAGTCCGCCCCAGACTAAACGCAATAGCTACACTCGCAGACATACCCAGCCAAGTGCCGCGCGTACCTCCGGTCACTGCAATTAACCACCAACAGGTGAGTAAGCCGAATAGCAAGGCCTTGCTTGACCGGCGTCCAGGCAATAACAACGGCAATGCTAGAAGCGGCAACGTGAAGGTCTGGAATTGGCCATAGAAACGCTTGTTGGAAAAACCATCTAGCAATAGATCTGTATCAATCACCAAAGCAGATGTCAAAAAGGCGGCAACAACCGAAGAAAAAAACTGAACAGTTTTTATAGTGCAGATAAATACTACAAACCCGAAAAGCAGTACATCGAGCCCAGCATCACAACGAAACCTTTGTTGGGCAAAAGCCATGGCAACGCCGCAACAGAGTAAAAGCACTGACAGCTCGGTGAAGGCCCACATAGGTTGCTTTGAAAAGGAGCTGGATATAACCCCACCCAAAAAAACAGCAAAAATTAGCACTTTGGAGCGGATATCAAAAAAAACAACCAAACGCTTCTTGTTAGAAAAAACTAACAACAAAACTATTGAGACACAACCAACGATCAACTCTGCAACGCGTTGATTATCGTGCCCTGACAACTCAAAAAAGCATGCAGCCACGGTCATAACCGCGAAGCAGACTAGGAAGAACAAACCTCCACTAACCATAGCTTACATTCCGACCTTACCAAATAATATAGAAAGGCACTAAAAGCGCCTTTCTACACTTTAATCTTAAGATCCAGTACAGCTACTCGGTGCTGCTTTTGCTGGCGAAACTTTGCAACTCCAAGTTATTGAACCGCCTGTAGTTGTGGCATTAGTAAAATCTGGAATAAGCTGAACCAATGTCAAACCAGAAGCGAGGACAGCAGCATTAAGTGTACCTGCAGAACACGTCGCACTTGTCACTGCAACCCCGGTGCACAGTGCTGAGCTTCCCGAGACCGCGCCGTTGTTAAAGTTCTCTGCTACCGCAAGCTTAGCGGAATCCATTGAGGCGAGCGCCGCAGAGGCCTGTGCTCGCAACGTGTAATTTTGGTAGGACGGAATGGCAACCGCAGCCAAAATACCAATGATTGCAACGACAATCATCAGCTCGATCAATGTGAAGCCTTTTTGCGCACTCATTTCTGCATCTCCAAACGTCAAGGTTTAGCCCTTACCCGAAGGTCCAGCACAAGCCATGCCAAAGTTTTAACGACCGCTCCGATTACTATTCGCTGGGCGTACCAGCCGCCATCACCCTTAAATTTCGTAGAAAGTGACATTTTCTGTCACATACCACATCCTCATTTGGCAGCATCGCCCGACTACGCTATAACCGTCCCACTGTCTGTAGGTGGTGGTTTTATGTCTGATGTCGTCCTTACCGGCCTGGTCAAGCAATTGGTCGTGTCCGAGCTGTTAACTGAAAAATCTGCTCAGCAGGCCTACCAACAGGCGCGCCGTGACAAAATTTCGTTAGTTAGCTATCTGGTTCAGAACCGCTTGGTCAAAAGCCTGACGCTGGCTGAAGTCGCCTCTGACCAGTTTGGCGTACCTTTTTTCGACCTTAGCAGCCTGGATAAGGAGAGCCAGCCCAAGGGGCTTGTCAGCGAGAAATTGGTTCGCCAGCATCATGCCATGCCGCTCTGGCGACGTGGTAACAAGCTGTTTATAGGTGTTTCGGACCCGACCAATCACCAAGCGGTTACAGATATTCAGTTCAGCACCGGCCTCAATACCGAAGCCATTCTGGTCGAAGACGATAAGCTTTCCGATGCCATCGACAAATTGTTCGATACCGGTGGTGGGCTCGGAGAAATGGCCGATGTGGATTTGGGTCTGGACATAGAGCCCGTCGAGAGCGCCAAGGAGACATCGCTTACCAGCCAAAATGATGCTGACGATGCACCTGTGGTGCGCTTTGTTAACAAAATGCTGCTGGACGCCATTCGCATGGGCTCCTCGGATCTACATTTTGAGCCCTACGAAAAAGTTTTCCGGGTACGCTTCCGGACCGATGGCATCCTGCACGAAGCTGCCAAACCACCTATTCATCTGGCCAGCAGGATCGCTGCACGTTTGAAGGTCATGGCCAGCCTGGATATTTCCGAGCGCCGCAAACCACAAGACGGGCGGGTCAAGCTTCGAATTTCTCAAAACAAGGCTATCGACTTCCGGATGAATACCTTGCCCACCTTGTGGGGCGAGAAGATTGTCATGCGTATTCTCGACCCGACCAGTGCGCAAATGGGCATTGACGCCTTGGGTTACGAGCCAGAGCAAAAGGCTTTATACCTTGAAGCGCTGAAGCAGCCTCAAGGCATGATTCTGGTCACCGGCCCTACGGGCTCGGGTAAGACAGTGTCGCTGTACACAGGCCTGAACATTCTCAACACGGTGAATATCAATATTTCTACTGCAGAAGACCCGGTAGAAATTAACTTGGAAGGCATCAATCAGGTCAACGTGAACGCCCGCCAAGGCATGGACTTCACCCAGGCGCTGCGCGCCTTCCTGCGTCAGGATCCGGATGTGATTATGGTAGGTGAGATCCGAGACCTGGAAACCGCCGAGATTGCTATCAAGGCTTCCCAGACCGGCCACTTGGTCTTGTCGACCCTGCACACCAACAGCGCCGCCGAAACCTTGACACGCCTGCATCACATGGGAGTCGCCGCATTCAATATTGCCACGGCGATCAATCTGATCATTGCGCAGCGCCTGGCACGCAAGCTGTGTCCACATTGTAAGAAAGAAGTCGAAATCCCCAACGAGACCTTGCTCAAGGAAGGCTTCCCCGAGGCGTATCTTGGCACGTTCAAGCTATACGCCCCGGTCGGCTGCGATCACTGCAACGGCGGCTACCGGGGCCGCGTCGGCATTTATGAAGTCGTGAAGAAAACCCCCCAACTGGAGCGAATCATCATGGAAGAAGGTAACTCCCTGGATATTTCCGAGCAGATGCGCAAGGACGGCTTCAATGACCTGCGTACGTCTGGCTTGATCAAGGCCATGCAAGGCATCACCAGCCTGGAAGAAATCAACCGGGTGACCAAGGATTAAGCATGGCCAACAAGGCAGTAAAAGTCAGCACCTTCACCTGGGAAGGCATCGACCGCAAAGGCACCAAGGTCAGTGGTGAGTTAAACGGCCACAACCAGGCTTTGATCAAGGCCCAACTCCGTAAACAGGGTATCAATCCGACCAAGGTGCGGAAAAAGGCTGTGTCGCTTTTCAGTATGGGCAAGAAGATCAAGCCACTGGACATAGCCTTTTTCTCTCGTCAAATGGCAACCATGATGAAAGCCGGCGTACCGCTGCTGCAGTCATTTGACATCATTGCTGAAGGTGCCGAAAAACCGGCCATGCGTACATTGGTCAATGACCTAAAGCAGGAAGTGGCCTCAGGAAACAGTTTTGCCACGGCACTGAGACGTAAACCAGAATATTTCGATGATCTGTTCTGCAACCTGGTGGATGCCGGTGAGCAAGCCGGCGCCTTGGAAAGCCTGCTCGACCGTGTCGCGACCTATAAAGAGAAAACTGAAGCACTCAAAGCCAAGATCAGAAAAGCCATGACCTATCCGATTGCAGTATTGATCGTGGCGCTGATTGTTTCGCTGATTTTGCTGATCAAAGTTGTGCCGCAATTCCAGTCAGTGTTTGCGAGCTTTGGCGCAGAGCTGCCCGGTTTTACCTTGATGGTCATTGGGTTATCGGAAATCGTTCAGCAATGGTGGCTGGCCATTCTTGGTATGTGCGTGGTGGGCTTTTTTCTGTTCAAGCGTGCTTATAAGCAATCGCAGAAATTTCGCGACCGTGTTGACAGGCTCCTGTTGAAAGTCCCTCTCATAGGCCCGTTGATTTACAAATCATCCGTGGCTCGCTATGCCCGAACATTGGCAACCACTTTTGCAGCAGGTGTTCCTTTGGTCGAGGCTTTGGACTCTGTGGCAGGTGCTACGGGAAACGTGGTGTTCAAGAATGCTGTGAATAAGGTCAAGCAGGACGTTGCCACGGGCATGCAGCTCAACTTTTCCATGCGCTCCACTGGCGTCTTTCCAAGCCTGGCTATCCAGATGACGGCCATCGGAGAGGAATCTGGTGCTTTGGACACAATGCTCGATAAGGTCGCCAGCTTTTACGAAGAAGAAGTCGACAACATGGTCAGTACCCTCACGACCCTAATGGAGCCATTAATCATGGCTGTCCTCGGCGTCATCGTCGGCGGCCTGGTCATCGCCATGTACCTGCCGATCTTCAAGCTCGGGGCAGTCGTCTAACCATGACGTTCCTCGACTTCCTCGCCACCTCCCCCACCGCCCTGATCACCACCACCCTGATCCTAGGCCTCTTGATAGGCAGCTTCCTCAACGTCGTCATCCACCGCCTGCCCAAAATGATGCTTCTGGACTGGCAAGCCCAGTCCCGCGAAGTCCTCGAGCTCCCCGCCGCTCCCAAGCCCGAGCGCTATAACCTGCTGCTCCCCCACTCCCACTGCCCGCAGTGCAACCACAAGATCCGCGCCTGGGAAAACCTCCCGGTCGTCAGCTGGCTGCTGCTCAAGGGCCGCTGCTCCGGCTGCCAGGCGCCCATCAGCAAACGCTACCCGCTGGTCGAGCTTGCCTGTGGCCTGCTTTCGGCCTTTGTTGCCTGGCATTTCGGCTTCGGCTGGCAAACCGCAACGATGCTGGTGCTGACCTGGGGCTTGCTGGCAATGAGCATGATCGATGTCGATCACCAGTTATTGCCGGACTCGCTGGTATTGCCGCTGCTGTGGCTGGGGCTGATCGTCAACAGTTTCGGCATTTTCACCCCGCTCAACGATGCGTTGTGGGGCGCGGTGGCGGGTTATCTGTCGTTGTGGTCGGTGTTCTGGCTGTTCAAGCTGGTGACCGGCAAGGAGGGCATGGGCTATGGCGATTTCAAGTTGCTGGCCATGCTCGGGGCCTGGGGCGGCTGGCAGGTGTTGCCGCTGACCATTCTGCTGTCATCGGTGGTCGGGGCGGTGCTGGGGGTGATTCTGTTGCGGGTGCGCCGGCTTGAAGGCGGTGCACCGATGCCTTTTGGTCCTTATCTGGCGATTGCGGGGTGGATCGCTTTGCTGTGGGGTGGTCAAATAACCGACTCTTATTTGCAGTTTGCCGGTTTCAAATGACGCCTTCTGTTGAAAAACCCTGGATCCTCGGCCTGACCGGTGGCATCGGCAGCGGCAAGAGTGCCGCTGCGCAGTGCTTCATGGACCTTGGCGTGCATGCCGTGGACGCCGATCATGCCGCGCGCTGGGTGGTCGAGCCGGGCCGTCCGGCGCTGGAGCAGATCGCCGGGCACTTTGGTGCGGGCGTGCTGCAAGCCGATGGCACGCTGGACCGTGCCGCCCTGCGCGCCTTGATCTTTGCCGACCCTGAACAGCGACGCTGGCTGGAAGCCTTGTTGCACCCGCTGATTCGCGAGGAGATTGCCAATCACCTGGCGCAGGCGACCTCGCCCTACGCGATCCTGGTGTCGCCGCTGTTGATCGAGTCGGGGCAGTACACGCTTACCCGGCGCGTGCTGGTGATCGATGTGCCGCCCGAGGTGCAACTGGCGCGTACGGTGGCGCGTGACGGCGTCAGCCAGGCGCAGGTCGAGGCCATTCTCAAGGTTCAGGCGTCGCGTGAAGAACGTCTGCGTCATGCCGACGATGTGCTGGTCAACGACCGCGACCCGACCTGGCTGCAGCAGGAAGTCGAGCGGCTGCATCACTTTTATCTGTCTTTACCTGGAGGCCAGTCATGAGCCAACCCACCCTCGTTCAATGCCCGACCTGTGGCGCCCCCGTTGAATGGAGCCCCGCCACCCCGACCCGGCCTTTCTGCTCGGACCGCTGCAAGCTGATCGACCTGGGCGCCTGGGCGTCGGAAGAACACAAGATCCCGGTCAGCCCGGACGCTGAGGACGACCTGTTCTCCGAAGAGCTGGAAAGGCCGTACCGCGAGCACTGATGGCCTGACACCGGAGCGAAGGCTGCTGCAGCCGGGAGGGACGGTCGGCGCCACGATCGGCTCGTGATAAGAGTCAGTCGTCTCGATACATTCTCAGCGTCTGTGATACCGCCATCGCCAGCAGAGCTGCCTCCCACAGTCTGGTGCCAGGGCCGAGATTCTGGGCGGTGATCCGACGATGAGGCCGGCAAGGCCCATACGCCTGCTGCGTCGGTTCCATAGCCATCGCCGGCAAGCCGCCTCCCACAGTCCGGTGCCAGGGCCGAGATTCAGGGTCACATCAAACCTGTGGGAGGCTGCTCTGCTCCGCCAGCAGAGCCTTCCACAGTCAGGTGCCAGGCACGAAACCTTGGGCGATATCAATCCTGTGGGAGGCGGCTTGCCGGCGATGAGGCTGGCAAGGCCCATACACCTGCTGCGCCTGTCATACAGCCATCGCCAGCAGTTGCCTCTCACAAATCCACGCAATGCTTGACTGGTCGGCTTGTCGCAGGACCGGCTTTAGCCGGGAAACAGGCGCTGCTGCCCTTTCGCGGCTGAAGCCGCTCCTACCTGGCGGTTCGCCGCCCGGCCGGTCCTACATCTGCGGCTTTTCCAGCGCGCTGCGCAGGGCCTGGGCATCACCGAACTGCTGCTGGTCGACCACCTTGCCGTCACGCAATTGCAGCCACAGGATCTTATCCTCGTCCCCTGGGTACTGCGGCACCACGCGTGATTCGCGGTCCAGGATCACCCGGTAGCTGTAGTCACGCATTTTCGGGATGGCGAACATCGTGGCGATGATCGACGGCATCTTCTGGATGTCGGCGACAAACACCGTGTGGCGGGCCTCCAGAAAGCCTTTGGGCTTGCCTTCCAGCGCGGTCTTGAGCAACTTGGCGGCGTCCATGCTGCGGGCCACCAGCAGGGTCTGCGCCTGATCGTTCAGGGTGTAGGGCTGGTCGTACTGGTCCAGCAGGGTCCAGGGGGTCAGGCGATCACCGCGCTGTAGCGCCTGGGCGCTCAAGGGCAGCAGTACCAGCAGCAGGATAGACAGCAATTTCAAGGCGTTGTCCTCATGTTGAGTCATCGGGGGCCATGCAGACGGCGATTGTGCGCCTGTGTGCCGCGTGGCAGGCTACAGCCATGACACACCGCCTGCACAGGGCATTTTCATTCTCAGTCACTGCGATGCGACGGCCCATGGATGATCCAGATTACCTGCGCCTGCTGACCAATCAGGCCGAACAAGCCAATGCCTTTCTTTCCAATGCGCGAAAGTGGGAGCGTGAGCGCTGGGTGTGCGAACGCCTGTTGCAGGGCTTGAACATCCCGCACCGTCACGAGGATTTCCTGCCGGCCAATCAGGAGCCGCCGGATGTGCTGTTTCATGACGCGCGTTTCGAGGTGTTTTTCGTGATCGACGAAGGCCGGCGACTCAATGATGAATGGCGTGAAGAGCTCGCCCGCCGGCGCAGTGCCTATTCGCTCAGCCAACTGGTGCGGCGCGAGGCCAAGCCCAAGCGGGTGCCGGCCCCGGCATTGCTGCGACGTCTGGCGCCGACCTTGAGCAAGAAGGCCAGCAACTACCGCGAACGCGGCCTGGACCTGGGCGAGCTCGACATCATCGCCTTTGCCAGCCTCAAGCGTGAAGCACTGGACCTCAACAGCCATTTTCCGCCGCCCACCGAATACCTGCGTCAGGGCTGGCGCTCGTTGTCGTTGGTGGGCTCCAACTTTGCCCGGGTGCTGTTCGCGCATCCGGGTGCGCCGGATTTCCTGCGCACCAACCTGGGCCGCACCGTGGTGTTCGATGTGGGAATAAGCCTGTGATGAGTCCGCTGCAGCAACTGATTGCCGATGTACCGCAGCAGGGCCAGGTGCGCTGGATTGGCGTGCGCCCGCAATCGCGGTCGGCAATGATCGAGCTGGAGGCGGTCGAGGCACGTCGCGAAGCCGGCCTGACCGGCGACCATGCCCGCCCCGGCCCGCGCAATGCCCGGCAGGTGACGCTGATCCAGTGGGAACACCTGGCGGTCATCAGCTCGCTGCTGGGGCGCCCGGCCGACCGGCCGGTGCTGGCGCAGGATCTGCGGCGCAACCTGGTGATCAGCGGCATCAACCTGTTCAGCCTCAAGAACCGGCGCTTTCGCATCGGCCAGGCGATCCTGGAAACCACCGGCTGGTGCCAACCCTGCGCACGGCTGGAGCAGAACCTGGGCCTGGGCACCTTCCAGGCGGTACGCGGGCATGGCGGTATCACGGCCCGGGTGATACAAAGTGGAATCATTCGCTTGTGCGACACGCTGCAGGTCGAACCACTCGACCTGCAAACCTTGTAGCGTATTGGCGGTCTATTGCGTCTATACCCTATCGAACATGAGTCGTTGGTTGTGCCCAGCCATTTCCTGAACGCCCTGTATCCGGTCGAGCGCCTGCCCTGTGTGGCGTGGCCTGCTCCCGTGCGGGCCGCAGTAATCGTACGACGCCTCCCTTTTTCAGCCCGATCCGCCGCTATGAGCTGCCTTGCGCTCGCCAGGATCGTGCCTGCCGATTTCCTTAACCTTACGAGTAATCCTTATGACTCATCGCATTGTCATCGTTGGCGGCGGCGCCGGTGGTCTTGAGCTGGCCACCCGGCTGGGCAAGACCCTGGGCAAGAAAGGCACTGCCAGCGTCACGCTGGTCGACGCCAACCTCACCCACATCTGGAAACCGCTGCTGCATGAAGTGGCCGCCGGCTCGCTCAACTCCTATGAAGACGAGCTGAACTACGTGGCCCAGGCCAAGTGGAATCACTTTCAGTTCCAGCTCGGGCGCATGACCGGCCTGGACCGTGCCAGCCGCAAGATTCACCTGGCCGCTACCCAGGACGAGAATGGCAACGAACTGGTGCCCGCCCGCAGCCTGGACTACGACAGCCTGGTGATCGCGGTGGGCAGCACCACCAATGATTTCGGCACGCTGGGCGCAGCCGAGCACTGCCTGTTTCTCGACACCCGCAAGCAGGCCGAGCGTTTTCACCAGCAACTGCTCAACCACTACCTGCGTGCGCACGCCGGGCAAGACAACAACACTCAGGAGATCACCGTGGCGATCGTCGGCGCCGGGGCCACGGGCGTCGAGCTGGCCGCGGAGCTGCACAATGCCGCGCACGAACTGGCGGCTTACGGACTGGGGCGCCTCAAGCCGGAAAACCTGCGCATCACGGTGATCGAGGCCGGCCCACGCGTGCTGCCGGCCCTGCCCGAGCGTATCGGTGGCCCGGTGCACAAAACCCTGGAAAAACTGGGTGTCACGGTGCTGACCAATGCGGCGGTCAGTGAAGTGACGGCCGATAACCTGGTGACCAGCAGCGGCCAGGTGATCCCGGCGCAGCTCAAGGTCTGGGCGGCGGGTATTCGCGCACCGGGCTTCCTGCAGGACCTGGATGGGCTGGAAAGCAACCGCATCAACCAGTTGCAGGTGCTGCCGACCCTGCAGACCACCCGCGATGAAAACATCTTCGCCTTTGGCGATTGCGCGGCCTGCCCGCAAAAAGGCACCGACCGCAATGTGCCGCCTCGTGCCCAAGCCGCGCACCAGCAGGCTTCGCTGCTGGCCAAGTCGCTGCGTTTGCGCATCGAGGGCAAGACGCTGCCTGAATACAGCTACAAGGACTATGGCTCGCTGATTTCGCTGTCGCGCTTCTCGGCCGTCGGCAACCTGATGGGCAACCTCACCGGCAGCGTGATGCTGGAAGGCTGGCTGGCGCGGATGTTCTATGTCTCGCTGTACCGCATGCACCAGACGGCGTTGTACGGGGCGTTTCGCACGCTGATGCTGATGCTGGGCAGCCGCATCGGCAAAGGCACCGAGCCACGCATGAAACTGCATTGACCTTGCTGCGGGGCGTCTCAACGTCCCGCACATCCCCCCCGCTTTATCACCCTTCCCGAAACTGGGCGCCCCCTGAAGAAAGCCTTGGCCTCGCGCCGGGACGGTGGTTGCGGCGGCATTGATTCGCATTCATTACGAACGATATGTAACATTTGCATTTCATGTCGTCGCTGATGAAGGACAATCACCGCCATGCAGGACCAGCAAGCGCTGCTCGACACGCTCTATGCCTTCGTTTATGCGGAGCGCGACGCCAACCAGCAACACCTGGAACAGACCTGGCAACGTGAGCTGCCCGATAAGCTTCTTCACGGCTGGACCCAGGCTTTCACCCATCTGGAACGCACCAACAACCCTGTCCAGTTCTGGGCGTACCCGGCCGATAACGAGTCGCGCTACCGCGAGGGCGACATGCTGCGCCTGCATCTGGGCGACGTCAGGACCCAACTGCTGCGTCCACGCGTGAAGTTCGAGCGTGAGGAGGAAGGTCGCTGGCTGTTGAGCGATGACTTGGCGCCGATGATCTGGGAACAGTACGAGCAAGGGCCGTGCTATGCCGACCCGGACGGCATGGACCTCACAGGATGGTACGTGCAGGCGCTGGATGAGATCGCCTCGATCGCCCCTGCCGACAACACCCTCCTGCCACTGCTTGGTCCGACGCCTTGCATCACCTTCAACGAGGCCGACTTCGAGCACGCCGAACAATTGGCGGTCGATGAAGGCTGCAACGACAAGCAGGCCCTGGCGGTGGGCATGGCCTTTGCGGCTGAACAGGTGGCTTGCATCCAGGGTCCGCCCGGTACCGGCAAGACCCGCGCCCTGGCGTTGATTGCCCAGTTGCTGGTGGCCCGCAACGAGCGCGTGCTGGTGACGTCGCACACGCATATGGCCATTAACAACGCGCTGGTCAAGATTGCCGGGCGCGGCGTCGCCGTGGTCAAGGTAGGCGGTCGCCGTGAAGACCTCGACGCCAGCGTCGACTGGGTGAAAGAACCGGTCAACTGGACGTCCTGCCCGCCGGGTAATCAAGGCTACGTCATGGGGGCGACGCCGTTTGCCACCTGCACCGTGCTGGATAAATACAGCTTCGACACGGTGATCTTCGACGAAGCCAGCCAGATCACCTTGCCCCTGGCCCTGATGGCCATGCGCAAGGGCAAACGCTTCATCTTCATCGGCGATCAGAAACAACTGCCTCCAGTCATCCAGTCACAGTCGATCCTGGACGGACATGGCATGTCGATCTTTGCCCGCCTGACGGCGCAGAATGCCGCTCACACCGTGATGCTCGAAGAAACCTACCGCATGAACCGCTGGCTGACTCAGTGGCCCAGCCAGGCTTACTACGCAGGCTTGTTGCATGCTGCAGGGCCCAATGCGTCGCGCTGCCTGCAAGGCACGCCGTCGACGGTCGTGGCGCATGAAGCGCTGGCACCCCAGGCGTGTGCAGTGTTCATCGCGACCGATGACACCCGCGCAAAGAACCGCAACCCACGCGATGCGCAACGGGTGGTCAGACTGTGCGAAATGGCCGTGGCCATGGGGCTTTCCCTGCATGAAATCGGCATTGTCTCGCCCTATCGCGCCCAGGGCCGGATGATTCGCACGCTGCTGGCACAAAGCTTTGGTCGCGAGGCTGCGCGCCAGGTCGTGGCCGACACCGTCGAGCGCATGCAGGGCCAGGAACGCGAGCTGATCATCCTGTCCCTGGCCAGCGGCGACGAACGCTTCATTGGCAAAATCGGCGAGTTCTTCTTTCAGCCAGAGCGCCTCAACGTGTCCATCACTCGCGCCATGACCAAGCTGATTGTCATTGGCCCGGAACTTAAAAACGGCATCGTCTGCGACGACGACAAGGTCACAGCCTGGGCCAGTGCCTACCGCCAGATGATTGCCTCATGCCAGAGAGTCGAGTTTGCGCCATGACACTTTTCATACCCGAGGGACAAAGCAGCACCGGCGCCATGCTGCAATCACGACGCATGTTCAGAAAGCTGGAAGGTGACTATGTGGTTCGCACCACGCTGGGCCAGGATCACTGGGCGCCCGATCTTTTCCTGCAACATGAACCGTATCGCTGGCTGGCGATCGTTGTGTTCGAGCAGTCATTCGAGGCGCTCGACCCTGCGCAATTGTTTGCCACCGAGCAACAGGCCCGTTTCAGGGCACTGCTTGCACAGATGCATGCGCTTGGCTCGAGCGGCGCGGGCAAGCTGGTGGTGATGTGGGATTGCGATTCGCAACAGAGCGAGGTGCTGTGGAATCACTATGCCAAGACGCATGACATCCGCCTGATGTCGAAGAAGACGTTCATCGAGCAAGGCCACGTGCAGTTGCCCAGATTGCTAGGGCAACTGACGTCCGATGCGCACCAGGCACTGATGAGCCAGTACTTCCCGGAAGCGGAAATACCGGGGTTGTGCACCACGCGTCGTCAAATGGTGCGCGATAACAGCGCCAAGGCCACGCGTTTCTTCCTTGACGCCCAGCAGGAATGGGCCAGCAAGCTCGATCTGGAGTTGCCCTTCGAGCAAGTCGAGACGGTCGCCGACTTTTCCGTGCGCCTGGTCAATGGCGTCGCCGGCAGTGGCAAGACCCTGATCGCGGCGAATCGCGCAATGATCCTGGCACGGCGCTTTCCCGATCAACAGGTGTTGATGCTGATCCACAATGCACCGGTGGTGAAGGACCTGCTGCACCGGCTCAAGACCGCCTATGGAGACAAGCCGGCCAACCTGACCATCAAGACGGCTTCGAGCTGGGTCCGCCAACAATGGGTCAACCGATTCCATGAGCAACCGGAGATGCCGTTTACCGATGGCCCTGCCACAGCGCTCATCCAGCACTACCGTGACCTGACATGCCCAGACCTCAAGCCCTCCAATGCGCAGGTGCTCGATGAGTTTCACTTTATCAATGACACGGTCATTGCCGGGCAAGCCGATTACCTTGTCGTCGACCGGGCCGGCCAGGGCTTTGCATTGCGCAAGGAAGAGCGCCAGCAAATCTGGTCGCTGTACGAAAAGGTCAGCACGGCCCTGCTGACGCAAACACCCAGGCTGCGGCTATGGAGTGCACTGGGCCGCGACCTGTGCCTGGCCAGCGAGCCGGAAAAACTGACGCGCTACCACCATATTCTGGTCGACGAGGCCCAGTTTTTCGCGCCTTCGTGGTTCCAGCTGCTGAACGCCACTTTGCAGCAGAGCCAGGGCACGCTGTTTCTGTGTGCCGACCCCAACCAGGGGTTTCTGAAAAGCAGGCTGAGCTGGAAACGTGTGGGCCTGGACGTGTCTGGCAAGACCAAGAAACTGCGCAGGTCCTACCGCACCACACAGGCGCTGCTCAGTGCAGCCGGCCAATTGCTGGCTGATCTGACCCAGACCGATCCTGATGATTACTTGCAACCGGATTTCACAGGCATGGACGAAGGGACGCCTCCCTTGCTGCTGCTGTCATCTTCCACCCAGGATGCCTTGGAGCAGGCGTGCAACGAACTGATCGCGTTACGTGAGACGCAAGGGCTGCCTCTGTCGCGCATGCTGCTTTTGTATGGTCCTTCGACTGACAGGAAACAGCTGATCAAACGCCTGGAGCAGGCGCTGGGCGCCCAACACGTCTGGAACCTGAACACCAAGGACGCTGCACCCAACAAGACCGACAGCCTGCGCATCGCCAACCTGGACTCGGCCACCGGCCTGGAAGCTCACACCGTGTTGCTGATCGGGCTTGAGCACCTGTTCGATGCCCAGCGACTGGAGCGCGCAAGCGACAATGATCGCGAGCAGAACGCCCGCCGGCTTTATATGGCCATGACCCGTGCGAGCCAACGGCTGATGCTGGTTTCGTCAAAGCGCTTGCCAGAGCGGATGGGCGCTCTGTTCAAGCAGGTTTGAGGATTGCCTGCTGCCCTGTCGCAAGCCAGGCACCTGAACGCGCCTGGCAACGCCTTGAATGGCCCAATGCCCCTGTCAGGCCGATAAAAGGCACAACAAAAAAGGCGTCCCGAGGGACGCCTTTTTTGTTCGATTCACAGCGATTGGCTGTGAATCCGGATTTTCGCCCTGGCAAAGCCAAGTGAAAATGGTCGGGGTAAGGGGATTCGAACTCCTGACATCCTGCTCCCAAAGCAGGCGCGCTACCGGACTGCGCTATACCCCGTTACTGCTTAAACACACCCCGTGAGGGGTGTTTTAACAAGAATGATGCAAGTGGCATCATTTCCCTAAGATTCGGCCCAATGTTGCAAGACCAAAAATGGTGGGTCGTGTGGGATTCGAACCTACGACCAATTGGTTAAAAGCCAACTGCTCTACCAACTGAGCTAACGACCCAAAGAATGGTCGGGGTAAGGGGATTCGAACTCCTGACATCCTGCTCCCAAAGCAGGCGCGCTACCGGACTGCGCTATACCCCGACACGTACAACCTTTTACAACCAGAACCTGAATCTGGCTCCACGACCTGGACTCGAACCAGGGACCCAGTGATTAACAGTCACTTGCTCTACCAACTGAGCTATCGCGGAACGTCTTCAGATCCAATCTCATCGACCTTTGCGCTTCGCGTTTCGCGTTACGTTCACGTCTCTGAGGCGCGCCATTCTACAAGATTCAAAACACCTGTCAACACCCTAAATTGCTTTTACTACAATGATTTGCGATTTTTTTTCAGAAGGCCTTTTTCATAGGGTCAAAGGCCTTGGTACGGTCCGCCTTGCAGGGAAGGTGCCCTCTTTATAAAAGGTGGCACCCTTCCCGGCTGAGCGCATTGTCGCCCGGCCGGTCCTGCAGCCTGTTTTCAGGCAAAGGCGATCTCGTCGTCGACCAGTGTGCCGGTAATGGTCGAGCCAGGCACGAAACGCCCCGACAGGATCAACTGCGCCAACGGGTTCTCGATCCAGCGCTGGATGGCACGCTTGAGTGGCCGTGCGCCATACACCGGGTCGTAGCCAACCGCGATCAGCTTGTCCAGCGCCTCCGGGCTCAGCACCAGGTTCAGCTCGCGCTCGGCCAGGCGGCCCAGCAGGCGGCTCAGCTGGATCTGGGTAATGCCGGCAATCTGCTCGCGACCCAGCGGCTCGAAGATCACCACCTCGTCGATGCGGTTGATGAACTCCGGCCGGAAGTGCGTGCCCACCGCGTCCATGACCGCTGCCCGCTGGGCCTCGCGATCACCGACCAGTTCCTGGATCTGCGCCGACCCCAGGTTGGAGGTCATGACGATCACGGTATTGCGGAAATCCACCGTGCGCCCGTGGCTGTCGGTCAGGCGACCGTCTTCGAGCACTTGCAACAGGATATTGAACACATCGCTGTGCGCCTTCTCGACCTCGTCCAGCAGGATCACCGCATAGGGTTTGCGCCGCACGGCCTCGGTCAGGTAACCGCCCTCTTCATAACCGACATAGCCCGGCGGGGCGCCGATCAGCCGCGCCACGGAGTGTTTCTCCATGAACTCGGACATGTCGATGCGCACCATGGCCTCTTCGGTGTCGAACAGAAACTCCGCCAGCGCCTTGCACAGCTCGGTCTTGCCCACGCCGGTCGGGCCCAGGAACATGAACGAGCCGCTGGGGCGGTTCGGGTCCGACAACCCTGCACGCGAGCGCCGCACGGCATTGGCCACCGCGATGACCGCTTCGTCCTGGCCGATCACGCGCTGGTGCAACAGCCCTTCCATCTTCAGCAGCTTCTCGCGCTCGCCTTCGAGCATCTTCGCCACCGGGATACCGGTCCACTTGGACACCACCTCGGCAATCTCTTCCTCGGTCACGCGGCTGCGCAGCAACTGGTTTTCCGGCTTGCCGTGCTGGTCGACCATCTGCAGGCTGCGCTCCAGGTCGGGGATGATCCCGTACTGCAGTTCGGCCATGCGGTTCAGGTCGCCACGACGACGCGCGGCCTCCAGCTCCTGACGCGACTGCTCGATCTTCTGCTGAATCTGCGCGGAGCCGGTGACTTCGGCTTTTTCCGAGGTCCAGATTTCTTCAAGGTCGGCGTATTCGCGCTCCAGGCGTTCGATCTCGACCTGCAGTTTTTCCAGGCGCTTGATCGCGGCTTCGTCGTCTTCCTTCTTGAGGGCTTGCGATTCAACCTTCAACTGGATCAGGCGGCGTTCCAGACGATCCAGCACCTCGGGCTTGGAGTCGATTTCCATGCGAATGCGGCTGGCCGCTTCGTCAATCAGGTCAATGGCCTTGTCGGGCAGTTGCCGGTCGGTGATGTAGCGGTGGCTGAGCTTGGCGGCGGCAATGATCGCGCCGTCGGTGATCGCCACCTTGTGGTGCACTTCATAGCGCTCTTTAAGGCCGCGCAGGATGGCGATCGTGTCTTCTTCGCTCGGCTCCTCGACCAGTACCTTCTGGAAGCGTCGCTCAAGCGCTGCGTCCTTCTCTATATATTGGCGGTACTCATTGAGCGTGGTCGCGCCGACGCAGTGCAGCTCGCCACGCGCCAGGGCCGGCTTGAGCATGTTGCCGGCGTCCATCGAGCCCTCGCCCTTGCCGGCACCGACCATGGTGTGCAGTTCGTCGATGAACAGGATGATCTGGCCTTCCTGCTTGCCCAGTTCGTTGAGCAGCGACTTGAGGCGCTCTTCAAACTCGCCGCGGAACTTGGCGCCGGCAATCAGCGCGCCCATGTCCAGCGACAGCAGGCGCTTGCCGCGCAGGCCATCGGGCACTTCGCCATTGATGATGCGCTGCGCCAGGCCTTCGGCAATGGCGGTCTTGCCCACGCCAGGCTCGCCGATCAGCACCGGGTTGTTCTTGGTGCGGCGCTGCAACACCTGAATGGTGCGGCGGATTTCATCGTCGCGGCCGATCACCGGGTCAAGCTTGCCCTCCTCGGCGCGCTTGGTCAGGTCGATGGTGTATTTGTCCAGCGCCTGGCGCGACTCCTCGACATTGGGGTCGTTGACCGCATTGCCGCCGCGCAGGTTATTGATGGCGTTTTCCAGGGCTTTCTTGCTGACGCCCTGGCCTAGCAGCAATTTGCCGATCTTGCTGTTTTCATCCATGGCCGCCAGCAGCACCAGCTCGCTGGAGATAAACTGGTCGCCCTTCTGCTGCGCCAGGCGGTCGGCCTGGTTGAGCAGGCGCGCCATGTCCTGCGACATGTTTACATCGCCCGTGGGATTCTGGATTTTCGGCAGGGCGTCGAGCTCCTTGCCCAGTTCCTTGCGCAGGCTGTTGATGTCAAAGCCGACCTGCATGAGCAGCGGTTTGATCGAGCCGCCCTGCTGTTCAAGCAGTGCGTGCAATAAATGAGCGGGCTCAATGGCCGGGTGATCGAAACCGACCGCCAACGACTGGGCGTCGGATAATGCTAACTGGAGCTTGCTGGTCAATCTGTCGATACGCATTAGTCACCTTCCTTTTGAGCAGGCCGGAGCAATGAACACACCTATAAAGAAAACCTGCTGGATACCCGTTAGATGCGGACAATTCTGAGGGTTTCAAGTGACAGACCGTTGATACAGGTCAGGCCGGGCTGATCCAGATCAAGGAAGCGAAGCGGCCGGTGCGCGCGGCACGGCGATAGGAAAAGAACCGTTCGTCGGTAAAGGTATCGAAACCGCCGCCGTAAACAGCCTGGATGCCGTGCGCGGCCAGGCGCAAGCGCGCCAGGGCGTAGAGATCGGCCATGCAGCGCCCGGCATTGATGCTGGGTACGAAAGCAGCGGCTGTTTCAGGGTGGGTCGACAGGAAGGCTTCACGCACTTCGTCACCCACTTCGAAGGACGGCTGGCCGATGGCCGGCCCCAGCCACACCAGGACATCGTCCCGCGCACTCTGCAGGCTGTCGGCCGTGGCTTCCAGGACACCGGCGGCCAGGCCGCGCCAGCCGGCATGCGCAGCGGCCACGCGGGTACCGGCACGGTTGCAGAACAGGGCCGGCAGGCAATCGGCAGTCATGATGGTGCAGGCGACCCCCGGAGTGTCGCTCCAGCTGGCATCGGCCTCGTCGACCCGGGCCGGATCAGCGTGCGCCACTGCCACGCCATGCACCTGGCGCAGCCAGGCTGGCCGTACATTCAGGTGCGAGGTCAGGTGCAAGCGATTGCTGGCCACGGCCGCGGGGTCGTCCTGGACGTGATCGCCCAGGTTGAAGCTGTCGAACGGTGCCAGGCTGGCGCCGCCAGCCCGCGTGGTGACGCAGGCCTGTACGGAGGCCGGCGCCGGCCACTCGGGCGTCAGCCAGTCGATTGTCACCCGACGAACGCCTCGCGGTCCTGCTTGAGCAGCGACAGCAGCCAGACAAAATCTTCAGGCAATGGCGATTCCCAGCGCATGCGCTGGCCGGTGACCGGATGATCCAGTTCCAGGAAGCGGGCGTGCAGCGCCTGACGCGGGAAGGTCTTGAGCGACTCGACCAGGGTCTGGCTGGCGGCCGGCGGGATGCGGAAGCGTCCACCGTAGGCCGGATCGCCGATCAACGGGAAGTTGATATGCGCCATGTGCACGCGAATCTGGTGGGTACGGCCGGTTTCCAGCTTGACCCGCACATGGGTGTGGGAGCGGAAACGGTCGAGCACCCGGTAGTGACTGACCGCCGGCTTGCCGTTGTCCATCACCGCCATGCGCTGGCGCTGCTGGCCGTGGCGACCGATCGGGGCGTCGATCTTGCCGCCGGCGGTGACCACGCCGATCACGATGCACTCGTAGATACGGCTGACGGTACGACCCTGCAGCTGGTTGACCAGTTGGGTCTGGGCCTGCAGCGTCTTGGCCACCACCATCAGACCGGTGGTGTCCTTGTCGAGACGGTGCACGATGCCGGCACGCGGCACGTTGACGATGTCAGGCACGTGGTGCAGCAAGGCATTGAGCAGCGTGCCGTCGGCATGACCGGCGGCCGGATGGACCACCAGCCCGGCGGGTTTGTTGATGACCAGGATCTGATCGTCTTCGTAGACGATGTCCAGAGCGATGTCCTGGGCGATCCACTCGCCCTGGGCTTCCTGCTCGGCAGTCAATTGCAGAATGGAGCCGCCGTAGACGAGGTCGCGCGGACGCAAGACGTTGCCGTCGACCGTCAGACGGCCGTCCTTGATCCAGGTGACAAGGCGCGAACGCGAGTATTCGGCAAACAATTGGGCGGCGACTTGATCGAGGCGTTGACCACCCGATTCGGACGGTACCTCTGCGCTTAGTTCTATATTTTCGGACATGGCCAGACTGGAAGGCGGCTAGCCTTTGGTTTCGGCAGCGCGCTTGTGGTTAAATACGGCGTCTTTTGCCCCGACAGTTTTCGCGGGGCGCTCATCATAACAGGACGGCCCCGCCCAAGACAGCAGGCCGTTATAGGACGCAAGCCGCCATGCAAGTGAAACACCTGCTGCTGATCGCCATCCTCGCAACCACTGCGGCCTGCTCGTCGAAGGAAGTCATTGACGAGAACCTCAGCGAAGTCGAGCTGTACCAGCAGGCGCAGAACGACCTGGGGAACAACAGCTATAACAGCGCCACCGAGAAGCTCAAGGCGCTGGAATCGCGTTACCCGTTCGGCCGCTACGCCGACCAGGCCCAGCTCGAGCTGATCTATGCGAACTACAAGAACGGTGAACCGGAGGCGGCCAAATCGGCAGCCGAGCGTTTCATCCGCCTGCACCCTGAGCACCCCAACGTCGACTACGCCTACTACATGCGCGGCCTGACCTCCTTCGACCAGGACGTGGGCCTGCTGGCGCGCTTCCTGCCGCTGGACCAGACCAAGCGCGACCCCGGCGCGGCGCGTGACTCGTTCAACGAGTTCGCCCAGTTGACCAGCCGCTACCCCAACAGCCGTTATTCGCCTGATGCCAAGCAGCGCATGATCTACCTGCGCAACCTGCTGGCGTCCTACGAAATTCACGTGGCCGACTATTACCTGACCCGTCAGGCCTATGTCGCAGCGGCCAACCGTGGCCGTTATGTGGTGGAAAACTTCCAGGAAACCCCTTCGGTCGGTGACGGCCTGGCGGTGATGGTCGAGTCCTACCAGCGCCTGCACCTGGACGACCTGGCCGCCACCAGCCTGGAAGTGCTCAAGACCAACTACCCAAACCACCCGCAACTGGAAGATGGCCAGTTCACCCCGCGTGAGCCCGAGGCCGACAACCGCTCGTGGCTGTCCAAGGCAACGCTGGGCATGATCGGCAGCAGCGCCCCGCTGCCACCGGGCGAAACCCGCGCCAACCAGGACATCGTGCGTCAGTACCAGGACGCCAAGTCGGCCATTCCCAAAGAGCTGCTGCCGGAAAACCAGGACGAGCTCGACGAGCAGGCCGAAGAAGCCGACAAAGCGGCCGGCAAGAAAAGCCGCTCGTGGTTCAGCTACGCCACGTTCGGCCTGTTCGACTAAGGCTGCACGCTGTTGAAAAAGAGGCCTGCGGGCCTCTTTTTTTATCTGCATCATTGCCGCGATGTTACGTCTGTACCGCCGCTGTCGCCGACAAGCCGCCTATCTTCAAAAAACCTACTGATTTATTGCATATCAAACTCACCGCTGTAGGAGCGCGCTCTGCCCGCGACCGAGTGCGCAGCGCTCGTAAAAATCTGCGAAATGCTGAAATTTTACGACTGCTGCGCAGCCGGTCGCGGGCAAGCGCGCTCCTACAGCGCTGCGCCTTGGCATGCCACCTTGGAGCGCCGTCAAAGCGCAGCGCTGCCCGGCCTTTCCTACTACAATGCCCGCATCTTCCATTTTCAAGCGGTAAACCATGATTCGCCTCCTTCTGTGGGTCGTCCTGATTGCGGCGGCCATCTGGTTCATCAAGCGCCTGCTCAACCCACCACAGCGCAAGCCTGCGCCCCCGGCCGAGCCGGTTGCAGCGCCCATGGTGCGTTGTGCCCATTGTGGCGTTCACCTTCCTCGCGACCGTGCATTGAGCCAGGAACAGCAATGGTTTTGCAGCGAGGCACACAGGCTCCAGGGCCCTGCCTCGCGTGAACACTGAGACGCTCTCGCTCGGCAGCCCGCTGGCGCAACGGATCCTGCGGCTCTACCACCTGTATCGCCTGACCATCGGCATCATGCTGGTGTTGCTGGTGTCCACCGACCTGGACACCGAGCTGCTGCAAATGGCCAACCCGAACCTGTTCCGGGCCGGTTGCTGGATTTACCTGGTGTTCAACATCCTGGTGATCGTGCTGCTGGAGCGCCCGCGCCACAAGGCGCAGATGTTCAGCCTGGCGCTGAGCGACGTGGTGCTGCTCTCGGGGATGTTCTATGCCGGTGGCGGGCCGGCCAGCAGCATTGGCAACCTGCTGATCGCTTCGGTCGCGATCAGCAACATTCTGCTGCGCGGGCGTATCGGCCTGCTGATTGCCGCACTGTCAGCGATCGGCATCATCTACCTGACGTTCTACCTGAGCCTGAGCAACAGCAAGACCTCCAATGATTATGTCCAGGCCGGCAGCCTGGGCGCGCTGTGCTTTGCCGCTGCCCTGCTGATGCAGGCCCTGACCGCACGCCTGCAAGTCAGCGAGGGGCTGGCGCAACAGCGCGCCGCCGATGTGGACAACCTCGAAGAACTCAACGGCCTGATCCTGCAACGCATGCGCACCGGCATCGTGGTGCTCGACGCCAGCCGCCAGGTGCTGCTGGCCAACCAGAGCGCCCTGACCCTGCTGGGTCATGAACACCTGGTGGGCCGGGTGATCGACCACTATTGTCCGCCCCTCGTCGAGCGCCTGCAGCATTGGCGCATGAATCCGATCCGGATACCGGGCAGCTTCAAGAACTCGCCAGGCGGCCCCGTACTCCAGGCCAGCTTCGCCACCCTCAACCGCAGCGATCAGCGCCAGACGCTGGTGTTTCTCGAAGACCTCTCGCAAATCGCCCATCAGGCCCAGCAACTCAAGCTGGCAGCGCTGGGACGCCTGACCGCCGGCATTGCCCACGAGATACGCAACCCGCTGGGCGCGGTCAGTCATGCGGTGCAATTGCTCAACGAATCAGAAGAATTGAGCAACGCCGACCGCCGCCTGGGGCAGATCATTCATGACCAGTCACGGCGCATCAACGTGGTCATCGAAAACGTCCTGCAACTGTCGCGCCGGCGCGAAACCGAAGTCCAGCTGCTGGACCTGGCCAGTTGGCTGACGGACTTCGTTGCCCAATGGCGCACCAGCGCCGCGCCTCATCAACAGTTGCACACCGACATCGGTACCGGCCTGCTGACCACACGCATGGACCCCGAGCACCTGCAACAGATCCTCAGCAACCTGGTGCACAACGGCTTGCGTCACAGCGGCCAGGTGCATGAGCAATCGCAAGTCTGGCTGCGCCTGTACCATCATCCGGTCAGTGACTTGCCGACCCTGGAAGTGCTGGATGACGGCAACGGCGTGGCCGAACAGCACCTCGGTACGCTCTTCGAGCCCTTTTTCACCACGCAAAGCAAAGGCACCGGGCTTGGCCTGTATCTGTCGCGCGAGCTGTGTGAAAGCAACCAGGCGCACCTGGATTATTCCATGCGCCCGGTTGGCGGCAGTTGCCTGCGCATTACCTTCGCCCACCCGTTCAAGTTGAGTTGAGCATGACCCCACGGCAAAAGATCCTGATCGTTGACGATGAGCCGGCCATTGGCGAACTGCTGGAAATCACCCTGGGCCGGATGAAACTCGACACCCGCAGCGCCCGCTGCGTCAACGAGGCCCGGGACTGGCTCAAGCGCGAGCCGTTCGACCTGTGCCTGACCGACATGCGCCTGCCCGACGGCAACGGCCTGGAACTGGTGCAGCATATCCAGCAGCACTACCCGCAAGTGCCGGTGGCGATGATTACCGCCCACGGCAATGTCGACCTGGCCATCGGCGCGCTCAAGGCCGGGGCGTTCGACTTTCTGACCAAACCGGTGGACCTGACGCGTCTGCGCGAACTGGTCAGCGCCGCCCTGCGCCTGCCGGGCAGCGCGCCGCCGGAGCGCAGCATCGACAGCCGTCTGCTGGGCGACTCGCCGCCCATGCGCGCCCTGCGCAAGCAGATCGACAAGCTGGCGCGCAGCCAGGCGCCGATCTACATCAGCGGCGAATCAGGCAGCGGCAAGGAACTGGTGGCGCGGCTGATCCATGAGCAGGGCCCGCGCATCGACAAGCCGTTCGTGCCGGTCAACTGTGGCGCGATTCCATCGGAGTTGATGGAGAGCGAATTCTTCGGCCATCGCAAAGGCAGCTTTACCGGCGCCCATGAAGACAAGCCCGGCCTGTTCCAGGCCGCCAATGGCGGCACGCTGTTTCTCGATGAAGTGGCCGACCTGCCGCTGGGCATGCAGGTCAAGCTGCTGCGTGCCATCCAGGAAAAATCCGTGCGCAGCATCGGCGGCCAGCAGGAACAGGTGGTGGACGTGCGCATCCTGTGCGCGACCCACAAGGACCTGAACCTTGAAGTGGGCGCCGGCCGCTTTCGCCAGGATCTGTACTACCGGCTCAATGTCATCGAACTGCGTGTCCCGCCCCTGCGCGAGCGCCGTGAAGACATCGAGACCCTGGCCACCAGCGTCTTGCAGCGCCTGGCCAGCCACTACAGCCAGCCACTGGCCAGGCTGCACCCGCAGGCGCAGGAAACCCTGAAGAACTACCGTTTTCCGGGCAATGTGCGCGAACTGGAGAACATGCTCGAACGGGCCTATACCCTGTGCGAGAACGACCAGATTCTGGCCACCGACCTGCGCCTGGCCGACAGCGCCAGCGTACACGAAGGCGACGCGCACAGCCTGGCAAGCATCGACAACCTGGAAGACTACCTGGAGAGCATCGAGCGCAAGCTGATCCTGCAGGCCCTGGAAGAAACCCGCTGGAACCGCACCGCCGCCGCCCAGCGCCTGAGCCTGTCATTCCGCTCGATGCGCTATCGGCTCAAGAAGCTGGGGCTGGATTGATGCCAATCGGCTCGCTCAAGGGCACTGCGTCCTCATCAAAAAATAACTTACTGATTTTATTTGAGATTAAATTCACCGCTGTAGGAGCGCGCTTGCCCGCGACCGGCTGCGTTAGCAGTCGTAAATTTGTGGCGTTTCGCCGATTTTGCGAGCGCTTCGCACTCGGTCGCGGGCAAGCGCGCTCCTACAGGTGTGAATTTTATAGCCAATAAAATCAATAAGTTATTTTATATTTGATGAGAGCGGTGCCTGGTGTCTATACGCGGCCGGCCGGCGCGTACGGGGCCGGGTCGATGATCGGCTCACGCCCCAGCAATAGATCGCTCAGCAACTGGCACGACGCCGGCGCCAGCACCAGGCCGTTGCGGAAATGCCCGCAGTTGAGCCACAGCCCGGCAAACCCCGGCAGCTCGCCGATAAACGGAATGCCCTCTGGCGAACCCGGCCGCAGTCCGGCCCAGTGGCCGACGATGTCCGCGTCGGCCAGCGCCGGCAGCAGGTCGATGGCCGAGGCTCTGAGGCTGGCCTGGGCCACCTCGGTCGGGGTCTTGTCGAAGCCTTCGTATTCCAGCGTGCTGCCCACCAGAATATGCCCGTCACGGCGCGGAATCGCGTAACGCCCCTTGGCCAGCACCATGCTCGGCAAAAAGTCCGCCGCGCGCTTGAACAGGATCATCTGGCCCTTGACCGGCGCCACCGGCAACTCGACTCCCAAGGGCTTGAGCAACTCGCCGCTCCAGGCCCCGGCGGCCAGCACTACCCGCTCGCTGTGGATAACCCCTTGGGCCGTGGCCACACCCAGGACCTTGCCGTGTGCGTGCACCAGCCCGGTGACCTGGCACTGCTCGCGAATCTCCACGCCCGGCATGGCCTGCAAGGCAGCCTTGAGGGATTTGACCAGCCGCGGGTTGCGTACATTGGCCACGTCACTCATGTAGATGGCCCGTGTGTAGCCAGGGCCCAGCGCCGGCACTGCGTCGTGCACCGCCGACACATCGACCCGGCTCAGCGGCCGCTGCTCACGCACCGCCCAGGCCAGCGCCTGCTCTTCATCGTCCAGGTCGAGCCAGTACAGGCCGGTGGTGTGCACTTGTGGGTCCAGCCCGGTCTGCGCATGCAGGCGCTCGCCCAGCTGTGGATAAAAATCCTGCGACCAATGCGCCAGCGCGGTAACCGCCGCGCTGTAGCGCCACGGGTACAGCGGCGAAACGATACCGCCCCCGGCCCAGGACGACTCGCGCCCCAGCTCGGTACGCTCCAGCAGCATGACAGATTGCCCTTCGCGGGCCAGGTTCCAGGCAGTCAGCAGGCCGATCACGCCGCCGCCGATGATCACTATGGGTTGCTCGGGCATCTTGGTCTCAGGTCGAATCAGAAAATCAGCGGTTCCAGCATTCCCTGGGCGTCATGCCGGTAGCCCCTGGGTTGGTGCGAGCGCCGGTGTTGGTCAGGGTAAACACACCGCACTTGTCGTTCAGCATTACCCCCCTGCCGGTGGCGGCCAGGCTGAAATCCTGGGCATTGAGCACTGCGACAATGCCGTACTGAGCGTTACCCCCTGAAATGGACGGCCCCGGCGCCGGGGTGTTGTAGGCCCCGTTTTTCGAATACCAGCGCTCCAGCACCTGCGCCTGCTCACTCAGCAGGCTGGCAATTGCCGCCCGGTGCGTGCGCTTCACGTACTCGGTGTAGCTGGGGTAGGCGATGGCGGCCAGAATACCGACAATCGCCACGACAATCATGAGTTCGATCAAGGTAAAACCACGGTTCTTGCTGGTCATGCGTGCTCCTGATTATTGGATCTGTCGCCACATGATGCGTTGATAGGTATTGGCAGGCCCTGGCGGCTCGATCAGTCTCTCGACCTGCGTACCGACCATCACGTAGCGGTTGTCATTGATACCACCACTGCCCGCAATGTAGGCCGCCAATACCGGAATACCGCCACCAAACCCCCTGCCGGCAACCAGTGCGTCAAGGTCGTTCAAGCGTTCGTCACCATTGGTGTCGAGCACCGGATAACTGAGCATTGCGCCACTGGCCGCATCGAGTTCGAACAGGCGACCGGTGCCGGTGCTTTCACAAGGGTCGGTCGAGTTGACCGCCGCGGTGGTGAAAATGATCCGGCCCCGCGTGTTCTGCGCCGGGTAAATGATGCGTTCGCCCAGATAAGGCGCGGCGGTGGCCAGTGGCATGTACCAGCCCTTGCGCGAGGCCCAGTCCACCCTATTGGTGGTGGAGGTGAAGTAGGTTGCATTGCTGCCGGTGACCGAACCGCTGACGTTCTGCACCTGCAGGTTGTTCTCGACAATGTTGCCCGTGCCCGCGCTGGCATCCCAGATGGCATAGAACGCTTGCTGGGCGGTGGTTTGCTTGTCGGTGGTCTCGCTGAACTTGCCGGTGCCGAAATAGACAATCTTGCCGTTCTGCGGATGGTCGAGTATCAGCGGCTGAACCGTGATCGGCTGGGCATTGCCGCGCGGCGCGGTGAACAGCGGCAGCCCATTGAAGGCCAGGCGCCAACTGCTGGCGGCGACCGAGCTGAGATCGAATTTCCACATCCGTCCCTTGAGGTCGCCGGCGTAGGCGGCCTGTACCACATTCTGCGCATTGACCAACAGCCTGACCGATGACAGGCCGTTATCGGTTTCGCCACTGACCACGACTGGTGTCTGGATTTCAGTGATAAAGGCCCCGGTGTTGGCGTTGATCACGTACAACGAAGCACGGCCGGTGAAGCTGCCATAGCCATTGCCCACGACCATGATGCCGGTACCATCGGCCATGCGCGCCACTTCGGGCCTGGAATAGGTGTAGCCCAGGTTATTGAACCGGTTGTTGGTGTCGGACGTGTCGGGCGCCTTGACCTCCCACAGTGCACTGATGGTATTGCTGGTGCCCTCGAACAGCTTGATGGCGAAGAAGCCCTTACCGCCTGCGCCGGTGCCACCATAAGCCACCGTTCGCCAGGCCGTACCGGAGCCAGCCTGGGTATCGAACACGGCAATCTGGCCGTCGACGGTGAACTTGTGCACGCCCAGGCCATAGTTGGTCGACGCGATCGTCGACAAGGAAGACAAGGCCGTGGACGGCATATACGCGTAACGACGTGTGCCGTCGCCGAGGGCAAGCACGTTGAAGAAGCCATCGTTGGCATTAACCAGCAGGCTGCTGGTCATGCTGCCGGCCTTGGCATTCAGGTAATTGTCGTAGGTCGGATCGCCCACCAGGTCGGCGGCGGTCTTGTCGCTGCCCATGGCTGCAATCAGCGGCGAATTGATGATATCGCCCAGCAAGCGGGTCCGGGTGCGCAGGCTGGCGTTGGCCGTGCCCTTGGTCCAGTTGATCAGGTTCGCGCCGGTCACTCCTGTGGGCAGGTTGGCGTTGAGGACCGCCTGCTGGGCCGGGGCAAAGTTGTTGAAGTCCAGGCTGATACGGGCCGGGGTCGTGCCGGTGCTCCAGGATTCGAAGGTCGGCGCGGTGGAGCTGCTGATGATGGTGGTGTCAGTCGTCCAGGCGACGCTGCCGACGGCACCGGTGCTGGGATTGAGGTTGAAGGCGCGGACAGTGCCGCGCCAGTCCGCCGGGTCATACAGTGTCTGGTAAAAACGGCTGCTGCTTTGCAGTGTCGAGGTGTTGGCTGCACCACCGCCACCGGAGCTGGCCTTGGCATAGATATCACTCAGTGCCAGGTTCAGCGCCGTATTGAGCCCGGCACTGTCATTGGCCTGGAAGTACAGGCCACGGCCATGGTTGCTGTCGGCCGCATCGATCAGCATCTGGTTATCCAGGGTAAAGCCGATGGCATAGGTGTTCATGTTCTGCGTCGGGAAACCCGCCGTGTCCCAGCTCTTGCCAGTCAGGTCGCCACCGGCTGTTCGCGAATCCCTGCGCATATCGATGTCGTAGGCGAACTTGGCGATGTCATCCAGGTACAGGGTGTCGCCCTCGCCATCCCCCCCAGGATTGGGACCATCGTTGGCGATACGGTCCCAATTGGGCAGCCAGGCACTGGGATCGTCAGGGTCGTTGGCAGGAAAGTCTCGGTCATAGGTGGGCAGGCCGTCGGTGATCACCACGCTATAGTTTTTCTGGCAGCGGTACTGGATCGGACTGGTGAAGGTGGTGGGCGAGCCGGTGTAGGCCGGCGATGGCGCCAGGCCGCGCATGTAGCGGGTCACCTGGTAGTAAGTTTCAGCCAGTGGCGTGTTGGCCTCGGCCCTGATGCCCGAAATGGCATTGCGCAGGCTGGTGTAGTTGGCATCGGCCGTCTGCTGGGTGACCGCAGCCTGGTAGGTCGTGGCAGCCATTGGTGACAGGTCGGCAATCGGCTGGATGATCTTGCCCCCCGGCCCCGGATCACCACCGCTGGGAGGGTTATAACCGGCCAGCCCGATGCGCAGGGCCCGGTTGTTCTGCACCAGGTTCAGCGCCACGGAGATAGCCGTGCCCAGGCGGCTCTGGGTGGGGATGCCCGAGACACTGCGCCCGGCCACTACTTCGGAGACCAGGTAAGCCAGGTAATCGATGGGGTAGCGGGTATCGCCAGAGCCGGCCGGGTCGGCCAGCGCAATGCAGATAACTGACGACGCGGACGAGTTGGCGCTGCGATAGAACGCATAGGAGCCATTGTTGCAGTTGCCCCGGCTCAAACTGCCAACAAACACATAGTCGGCCGTGCCATTACTGATCGGCTCGGGCGAATAACCGCACAGGAATAGAAAACAATTGTAACTGGCCTTGTAGACAGGTCCCCAGTTCGCCGAGGCATTAAAGCCAGGCGCAGTCAGAATGGTGTCCATGCTGCCGGAGTTATCCACTTGCAGCATGACGTTGGGCGTGACCGCAGACGAGCTGAGCAGCGGCACCTGCGAGGGATTGAAGGCATAGGCCGGCGCGGCGAGGTACAAGGCCAGCACGGCACCCCAGACAATTCTCAGGCCATGGCGCAGAGCCCTAGCAATTGGCATAGATGCTCTCCAGTACCGTGCGCGAGTTAGCAAAGACGGCCACTGCCGTTACCCGGTACATCATGACCGTCCCCGAGCCAGGACACGTGGCCGGCCGTTTGATCGGCGTGTTCGTGGTGCCCAGGTACTGAATGCCGTACAGCCCCTCATTCGTGCTGATCCAGTTCACTCCCGACGTGGCATTGACGCCTGGCCCCGTCACGCTGGTCGACTCGGCAGGTGGCGCACACGCGACGGTCCCGATGCATCGGGCCAGGCTGAAGCCACTGACGATGGTCGACTCGCCCCGGCGCAAGACCGCCTCGGCCATCTGAAAGGACTTGTTACGGTTGCCTACGCTGCCGGCCATCTTCTCCTGCAACGTGGCGTTCTGCATCGAGGAGATGCCCAGCATCGTCAACAGCAGCAGAAACACCAGGCTGACCAGCAGCACCATGCCGCGCTGGCGGGCGGCAAAGGTGGGCGCGGTATGCAACGGCAGGTTCTTCATTGCATCCGGCCTCTTCAAAAGCGATTGCGCAGGTACGCGACCATGGAATAGGGCTGATCTTCGACCCGGCCATCGGGGTCAGTCAGGGTCAGACTCAGGCGCACACTGCGGATGGCACCGGCATTCACAAGGGTAATGGCATTGGTATAGCTCATCGGGTTGCCGGCGACACCAAATGATACGTTGAATGCACTGATGTTCTGCAGCAAGGGCTGGTTGTTAAGGGATAAAGTGCGGTTGCTGTAGCTGTACACCAATTGGCGCAACGGAAAGGCCGTCTGCCCGGCGGCAGGCGCACGAGCACCTTCATAGAGTTGCGGACTGGTCTGGCAGTCAGAAAGGATGGTCCAGCTGGGCGCAGTACCGGCGGTGCCGATGTCAGCGGTGACTAACGTCAAGGTACTGGTGGCATTGGTCCACTGGATCGGATTATCCAGTGCTGCCGGCACCGCAATAGCCGGCGACACCGGCACATAACTGGTAAAACCCAGGCAGCCATACATCCCGGTCATGCGCAGCTCCTGAATCATCTTGCTCAGCACGAAGCGCGCATCTTCCTGCATGCGCGCGGCGGCGTTCTGGCTCAGGAAGGTGGCCCGCGACGAGGTGAAGATCTGGATGACGCCCAGGCTGACCACCAGCCCCAGCACCAGCGCGACCATGATTTCGACCAGGCCGAAGCCCCGGCTGGCCCGCCTCATGGGGTCACCCCGACCCGTGAACTGAGCACAAAGGAGCCCTGATTAGTGGTGGCCGGTGCCTGCCCGGCAGCAAGCGCTGCGGCACTGTCAGCGCGGGTTTCGTCCCAGACGATGGTAATGGTCACCACCGGTCTGTCGATCGAGATCCTGCTGTTGGCCCCGGCGGTGGTGCCGGCAAAGGCCTCGATATTCCTCTTGAAATCCATCAGGTCCTGGTCGCGCGCACTGGTGCCGAACGTGGGGGCAGCGCTCAGGCTGGCCAGCGCATAGGTCGCCAGCACATCGGTCGGGCCATTGAGCGTGGCATTGCCATCCACATTGGCGCGAATGCGGTCGAGCATGTCATAGGCGATAAAGCTGGCCTGGCTGGCCATGGCCGAGCTGTCGGTGTATTTCAGGGCATTGATCTGGATGGCCGCCGCCCCCAGCAGGCCGATGGCCAGGACCAGCAGCGAGACCAGCACCTCGATCAGCGTCATGCCGGCCTGGGTACATCGGGGGGTGCGATTCATGGGCAGCTTCCATTCAAGATTCGTCCAGTCAGGCAAATCCCCAGCGTCTTGGTGATCGTGCCGCGCGTATAGGTCATGGTCACGTTGGCGCCAGGCGTCGACAGGCCACCCAGGTTATTGAATTCGAGGGCCGCCACATTGCCGGTGCCCAGCGTGGCACCGCCAGACAGGGCCTCTACCGTACGCAACACGGCGGAAGCGTCGCTGGCGCGAGTGACCCTGACGCCGGAGGTCCAGTCGCCCGCTGTGATCGGTGCAATACGCATGGTCACCCCGCGGTTGATCGCTTCCAACCGCGCATAGTTAAGCGCATGTTGCAGGTCACCCACCTCGGTATCAGCCCGGTTGCCCTGCATTGTCTGGGTAAAATTGGGCATGGCAACGGCGGCCAGTATGCCCACGATCGACACAGTGATTAACAGTTCGACGAGGCTGAACCCCTTGGTTGCATCGCGCATTGGGTGTCTCCTTGACGTAACGACTATAAAGCCGCTGCAACATGGGACCACTCTAGAGGGATATACGGTCCTTTGGCCATGACGAGTGTAGGAAATGTACTTCCAGGGAGGGAGAACTGATGAAAGAGCGCGGTTTTACGCTGGTAGAGCTGATGGTCGGCATGGCCATGGTGGCGATCCTGACCCAGGCGGCTGTACCGCAGCTGAGCCAGATGCTACAGGCCCAGCAGCGCCTGGCGGCGGCGCGGGAGCTGGCCAGCGGCATCCGCTCGGCCAGGGTCGCGGCCATTACCCGCAACCAGGCGGTCAGCATCCAGGCGGTCGATGACGACTGGAGCCAGGGCTGGCGCATTCTCACCGAGCACAATGCCGACATCCCGGACGAGGCGCTGCTGATCGAACGCAGGCTGAGTGGCCAGGTGCGCATTGTCGGCAACAGCAAGGTTGCGCAAAGGCTCAGGTTCGGCGGGTTGGGCGACTTGCTAGGGGCGGGCAATGGCACCCTGTTCGTGTGCCTGAACGACCGCCCGGCCAGCCACTACCAGGTGGTGGTGGCCGTGACCGGGCAGGTGCGGGTCATCGAGCAGCAGGCCAGTCAGGCCTACTGCGGTTGACGCCTCAGGTCAGCGACTTGACGCGCAGTTCCTTGGGCATCGAGAAGGTGACGTTTTCCGGGCGACCGATCAGCTCTTCGGCGCCGGTCGCGCCCCAGGCATGCAACTGCTCGATCACGCCACGCACCAGCACTTCGGGAGCCGAGGCGCCGGCGGTGATGCCGATGCGGGTCACGCCGTCGAACCAGCTGCGTTGCAGGTCCTGGGCGCCGTCGATGAGGTAGGCCGGCGTGGCCATGCGCTCGGCCAGTTCACGCAGGCGATTGGAGTTGGAGCTGTTGGGGCTGCCCACCACCAGCACCACTTCGCAGTCGTCGGCCAGTTGCTTGACCGCATCCTGGCGGTTTTGCGTGGCGTAGCAGATGTCGTCCTTGCGCGGTCCGCCAATGGCCGGGAAGCGCGTGCGCAGCGCGTCGATGACGCGGCTGGTGTCGTCCATCGACAGCGTGGTCTGGGTCACGAAGGCCAGGCGCTCGGGGTCGCGCACCTGCAGGTTGGCAACGTCCTCTTCGTCCTCGACCAGGTAGATCGAGCCGCCATTGCTGGCGTCGTACTGGCCCATGGTGCCTTCGACTTCCGGGTGGCCTTCGTGGCCGATCAGGATGCATTCGCGCCCGTCGCGGCTGTACTTGGCCACCTCGATGTGCACCTTGGTCACCAGCGGACAGGTGGCGTCGAAGACTTTCAGGCCGCGCCCGGCCGCCTCGTTGCGCACCGCCTGGGAGACGCCGTGGGCACTGAAGATAACAATGACGTCGTCGGGCACCTGATCAAGCTCCTCGACGAAGATCGCGCCACGCGAGCGCAGGTCTTCGACGACGAATTTGTTGTGAACCACTTCATGACGCACGTAAATCGGCGGGCCGAACACTTCCAGGGCACGATTGACGATTTCGATCGCACGGTCCACGCCGGCGCAGAAGCCGCGGGGGTTGGCGAGTTTGATGTGCATGCTGTGCCTCGTATTGTGGGGCTGATCACCGGTGTAGGAGCGCGCTTACCCGCGACCGGCTGCGCTAGCAGTCGTAAATTTGCGGCGTTTCGCAGATTCCAAGCCATAAATTTGCGGCGTTTCATCAATTTTGCGAGCGCTGCGCACTCGGTCGCGGGCAGAGCGCGCTCCTACGTCAGGCCAGCGGCGGGTCAGGTGTTCAACGCCGTCACGTCGAAGATTTGCACTTCGAATTCCAGTGTCTTGCCGGCCAGCGGGTGGTTGAAGTCGATGGTCACCTGTTGATCGTCGAACGCTTTGACCACACCGGGCAATTCGGTGTTGGCGGCATCGTTGAAGATCACCAGCAGGCCCTCGGACAGCTCCATGCCCTCGAACTGCGAGCGTGGCATGATCTGCACGTTTTGCGGGTTGGGCTGACCAAAGGCGTTTTCCGGCAGGATCTGCACGCTGCGGTGATCGCCGGCCTTGAAGCCGAAGATCGCCATCTCAAAGCCCGGCAACAGGTTGCCGTCGCCGACCTTGAAGGTCGCCGGCGACTTGTCGAAGGTGCTGTCTACCGTGTCGCCGTTTTCCAGGCGCAGGGCAAAGTGCAGGGTGACCTGAGTGTTCTGGCCAATGCGCTGTTCGCTTGCCGAATATTCAGTCATGAACGGCCTCTCCGGTTTTCTTGCTCTTGAACATGTCCAGCGCCAGCATCACCGCGCCGACGCTGATGGCGCTGTCAGCCACGTTGAACGCCGGGAAGTACCAGCGGTTCTGCCAGTGCACCAGGATGAAATCGATCACATGGCCCAGTACGACGCGGTCGTACAGGTTGCCAAGCGCCCCGCCCAGCACCAAGGCCAGCGCAATCGCCAGCCAGGTGTCGTCACGCCCCAGGCGCTTGAGCCAGACCACCAGCACGCCACTGACCACGATCGCGATCAGGGCAAACAGCCAGCGCTGCCAGCCGGCACCGTCCGCCAGGAAGCTGAAGGCAGCGCCGGTGTTGTACGCCAGGGTCCAGCTGAAGTAGTCCGGAATGACGATGATCTGCTGGTACAGGTTCAGCGAGTGCTCGAAGTAGTACTTGCTGGCCTGGTCGACGACCAGGATCAGCAGCGTCAACCACAACCAGCCCAGGCGGCCGAAACGGCCACCGGGTGCCGACAGGCTGTTATCACGCATAGTGACGCACCTCGCCGGCGCCGCTGATGTTGTCCGCACAGCGGTTGCAGATCAGCGGATGGTCAGCGTGGCTGCCCACGTCTTCGCGGTGATGCCAGCAACGCGCGCACTTGGCGTGGGCCGACTTGACCACCTTGAGCTTGAGGCCCGCCACCTCGGTGACCACCGCATCGGCCGGGGCCGACAGCAGCGGCGCCACGGTGGCCGTGGAGGTGATCAGCACGAAGCGCAGCTCGTTGCCCAGCTTGTTCAGGTCGGCGATCAGGGCGTCTTCGGCATACAGGGTCACTTCGGCCTGCAGGTTGCCGCCAATGGCCTTGGCCGCGCGCAGGTTTTCCATTTCCTTGTTCACGGCCGTCTTCACCGCCATGACCCGCTCCCAGTAGGCACGGTCCAGCTCGAAGCCTTCCGGCAGTTCGCTCAGGCCCTGGTACCAGGTGTTGAGCATCACCGATTCGTTGCGCTCGCCCGGCAGGAACTGCCACAGCTCGTCGGCGGTGAACGCCAGGATCGGCGCGATCCAGCGCACCAGCGCCTCGCTGATGTGGAACAGCGCGGTCTGGCAGGAGCGCCGCGCGGTGCTGTTGGCACCGGTGGTGTACTGCCGGTCCTTGATGATGTCCAGGTAGAAGCCGCCCAGCTCCTGCACGCAGAAGTTGTGGATCTTCGAGTAGACGTTCCAGAAACGGTATTCGCTGTAGTGCTCTTCCAGCTCGCGCTGCAGCAGCAGGGTGCGGTCCACGGCCCAGCGGTCCAGCGCCAGCATTTCTTCGGCCGGCAGCAGGTCCGTGGCCGGGTTGAAACCGGTCAGGTTCGACAGCAGGAAGCGGGCGGTATTGCGGATCCGCCGGTAGGCGTCGGCGCTGCGCTGCAGGATCTGGTCGGAAACCGCCATTTCGCCGGAGTAGTCGGTGGCCGAGACCCACAGGCGCATGATGTCGGCGCCCAGCGTGTCGTTGACCTTCTGCGGCTCGATGGTGTTACCCAGCGACTTCGACATCTTGTGACCCTTTTCATCGACGGTGAAGCCGTGGGTCAGCAGTTCGCGGTAAGGGGCGTGGTTGTCGATGGCGCAACCGGTCAGCAACGAGGAGTGGAACCAGCCGCGGTGCTGGTCGGAGCCTTCCAGGTACAGGTCGGCACGCGGGCCGCTGTCATGGCCGATGTCGTGCGAGCCGCGCAAGACGTGCCAGTGCGTGGTGCCGGAGTCGAACCAGACGTCCAGGGTGTCGCTGATCTTGTCGTACTGGGCCGCTTCGTCACCGAGCAGCTCGGCCGCATCCAGCTTGAACCAGGCCTCGATGCCTGCTTTTTCAATGCGTTGGGCGACTTCTTCCATCAGCTCGACGGTGCGTGGGTGCAGCTCGCCGTTTTCCTTGTGCAGGAAGAACGGGATCGGCACGCCCCAGTTGCGCTGGCGCGAGATGCACCAGTCCGGGCGATTGGCGATCATCGAGTGCAGGCGCGCCTGGCCCCAGGCCGGTACGAACCTGGTCTCTTCGATGGCCTTGAGGGCACGGTTGCGCAGGGTGTCACCGGTGGCCGGCGGCTTGTCCATGCCGACGAACCATTGCGCGGTGGCGCGGTAGATCAAGGGCGACTTGTGGCGCCAGCAGTGCATGTAGCTGTGGCTGATGGTTTCGGTGTGCAGCAGGCTGCCCACTTCGGCCAGCTTGTCGATGATGTTCTGGTTGGCCTTGAAGATGAACTGGCCACCGAAGAACTCCAGCGACTCGACATACACGCCGTTGCTCTGCACGGGGCTGAGGATGTCATCGTTGCTCATGCCGTACTGCTTGCAGATGTTGAAGTCGTCCAGGCCATAGGCCGGGGCGCTGTGGACAACACCGGTGCCGGCACCCAGCTCGACGTAGTCGGCCACGTACAGCGGCGACAGGCGGTCGTAGAACGGGTGGCGGAAGTTGATCAGTTCCAGCGCCTTGCCGGTGGCGGTGGCGATCACCGAACCTTCGAGCGCGTAGCGCGCCAGGCACGAGGCAACCAGCTCTTCGGCCAGGATCAGCAGGCGGTCACCGACATCGACCAGCGCGTAGGTGAACTCGGGGTGCACGTTCAACGCCTGGTTGGCCGGGATGGTCCACGGGGTGGTGGTCCAGATCACGATGGCGGCCGGCTTGGGCAGCGCGGCCAGGCCAAAGGCGGCGGCCAGCTTCGCGTCATCGGCAACCGGGAAGGCGACGTCGATGGTCGAGGATTTCTTGTCCTGGTATTCGACTTCTGCTTCGGCCAGGGCCGAACCGCAATCGAAGCACCAGTTGACCGGCTTGAGGCCCTTGAACACGAAACCGCCCTTGACCATCTCGGCCAGGGCACGGACTTCACCGGCCTCGTTGGCGAAGTTCATGGTCAGGTACGGGTTGTCCCAGTCGCCCAGCACGCCCAGGCGGATGAATTCGGCCTTCTGCCCTTCGATCTGCTCGGCAGCGTAGGCACGGCACAGCTCGCGGGTCTTGTCGGCGGACAGGTTCTTGCCGTGGGTGACTTCGACCTTGTGCTCGATCGGCAGGCCGTGGCAGTCCCAGCCCGGCACGTACGGGGCGTCGAAGCCGGCCAGGGTCTTGGAGCGCACGATCATGTCCTTGAGGATCTTGTTCAGTGCATGACCGATGTGAATCTTGCCATTGGCATAGGGCGGGCCGTCGTGCAGGACGAACTTGGGACGGTCCTTGCCAATTTCACGCAGCTTCTGGTACAGGCCAATGCTGTCCCAGCGCTGCAGGGTCTGCGGCTCGCGCTGGGGCAGGCCGGCCTTCATCGGGAAGGCGGTGTCCGGAAGATTAAGCGTGGCTTTGTAGTCGGTCATTTCAGGCTCTTGGTTAGCGGTTGGCCATGCCAGTGGGCACGGGCGGCGGCGACGTCCGCATTGATCGCCGTCTTGAGCGCCTCGAGCGAGGCGAAACGCTGCTCATCGCGCAGCTTGTGGTGGAAGACCACCGTCAAACGCCGGCCATAGAGATCACCGGCAAAATCCAGAAGGTGCACCTCGAGGTGGGCGCTGCCATCACCGGCCACGGTCGGGCGTACGCCGATATTGGCCACCCCCGCCCATGTCTGGCCATCAATGTGTGTGCTGACCAGATAGACCCCGCTCAAGGGCACGCGACGGCGCTTGAGCTGCACATTGGCGGTGGGGGTCCCCAGTTGGCGGGCCAGCTTCTGGCCATGCAGCACCCGGCCGGCAATCGCGAACGGGCGACCGAGCAGGCGCTCGGCCAGGACGAAGTCCGAGGCGGCCAGGGCCTTGCGCACCTTGGTGCTGCTGACCCGTATGCCGTCTATCTCGACGGTCTGCGCCGCCTCGACAGTAAAGCTGTGGGCAGCACCGACCTGTTGCAGAAAGTCGAAATCGCCCTTGCGGTCGTAGCCGAAGCGGAAATCGTCACCGACTTCCAGGTGCTTCACACCCAGACCGTCGATCAGGATGGTGTCGACGAAGGCGGCGGCATCAAGACGGCTCAGACGCTGGTTGAACGACAGGCACAGCACCCGGTCGACGCCTTCGGCACGCAGCAACTCGATCTTGTCGCGCAGGCGCGCCAGACGCGCAGGCGCGGTCTCAGGGCCGAAGAATTCACGCGGCTGCGGCTCGAAAATCACCACGCAGCTGGGCACGCCCAGCTCGACCGCCCGCTCACGCAGACGCGCCAGGATGGCCTGGTGGCCGCGGTGAACCCCGTCGAAGTTGCCAATCGTGGCGACGCAGCCCCGGTGCTGGGGGCGCAGATTGTGGAGGCCTCTAACCAGCTGCATAACGCGCTTCTTGCTCATAAAGTGGCCGATTATACCCAGACAAACGCACGGACGACAGGTAATGACGATCAGTAGGAGCGCGCTTGCCCGCGACCGGCTGCGTTAGCAGTCGTAAATTTTCAGCGTCTATACAATTTTTGCGAGCGCTAACGCACTCGGTCGCGGGCAAGCGCGCTCCTACGAGCGGTGGATTTAATAGCCAATAAAATCATGAGAGCGTGCCTGGCCTGGACGGCATATCGATGACCGGCTGCGTTGGCAGTCATAAATTTGTGGCGTTACACAGATTTCTGCGAGCGCTAACGCACTCGGTCGCGGTGGTCCGGCATTCCGGCAAGCGCGCTCCTACAGGCTGATCGCCTTGCGGGCGAAATCCTTGAGGCGAAAGCCCAGCAACAGCAGCATGGCAAAGTAAATCACCACTCCGGCCACCACCAGCCCGCCCAGACGCACGAAGCGCTCCAGCATACCGCCCTGGTCCCAGGCCGGCATGAAATGCATCAGGCCCAGCAGCCCGGCCGACATCACCCCGGCGGCCAGGCATAGCTTGAACAGGAACTTCGCCCAGCCCGGCTGCGGCTGGAACAGGTCCTGGCGGCGCAACTGCCAGAACAGCAGGCCGGCGTTGATGATCGCCCCGACACTGATCGCCAGGGCCAGGCCCGCATGCTGCAGCGGCCCGATAAAGGCCAGGTTGAGCAATTGCGTGACGATCAGGGTGAAGACCGCGATCTTCACCGGCGTGCGGATGTTCTGCTGGGCATAGAAGCCCGGCGCCAGCACCTTGATCAGGATCAGCCCCAGCAAGCCGACCGAATAGGCCACCAGCGCCTGCTGGGTCATGGCGGCATCGTGGGCATCGAACCGGCCATATTGGAACAGCGACACGGTCAACGGCTCGGCCAGCAGGCCCAGCGCCAGGGTGCATGGCAGCACCAGTACGAAACACAGGCGCAGGCCCCAGTCGAGGATGCGCGAGTACTCGTGGCGGTCCTTGTCGGCGTAGGTCCTGGCCAGGGTCGGCAGCAGGATGGTGCCCAGCGCCACGCCCAGCACGCCGGACGGCAACTCCATCAGACGATCGGCGTAGTACATCCATGAAACGGACCCGGCCACCAGGAACGAGGCGAAGATGGTGTTGATGATCAGCGAAATCTGGCTGACCGACACACCGAGAATGGCCGGCAGCATCTGCCGCATCACCCGCCATACGCCCGAATCGCGCAGGTTCAGGCGCGGCAGTACCAGCATGCCGATCTTTTTCAGGTGCGGCAGCTGGTAGAGCAACTGCAACAGCCCGCCGACCAGCACCGCCCAGCCCAGCGCCATGATGGGCGGGTCGAAGTACGGGATCAGGAACAGTGAGAAGCCGATCATGCTGACGTTGAGCAGGGTCGGCACAAAGGCCGGCACGGCAAAGCGGTTCCAGGTATTGAGGATCGCACCGGCCAGTGACGACAGCGAAATCAGCAATATATAAGGAAAGGTCACCCGCAGCAGATCGCTGGTCAGCGCAAATTTTTCCGGGGTATCGGCAAAGCCCGGCGCCGTGGCCCAGATGATCCAGGGCGCGAAGACCACGCCCAACAGGGTGATCAGCGCCAGGGCCAGGGTCAGCAGGCCCGAGACATAGGCCACGAAGGTGCGCGTGGCCTCCTCGCCCTGCTGTTGCTTGTACTCGGCCAGGATCGGTACGAATGCCTGGGAAAACGCCCCCTCGGCAAAGATGCGTCGCAGCAGGTTGGGCAGCTTGAAGGCGATGAAGAAGGCATCGGTCGCCATGCCGGCCCCGAAGGCGCGGGCAATGATGGTGTCGCGCACGAAGCCCAGGATTCTGGACACCATGGTGATTGAGCTGACAGCAGCCAGTGACTTGAGCAGATTCATTGAAAAAGTTACGCGCCTCGACCAAACGACTCATGCATGCAATACTCCGCGCCCCAAACGGGTCCGAAGCCAAAGTGCGCGAGTTTACAGGTCGCGCCAGGGAAGTGAAGCACCGGCGTTATGCTATGACCGCTCAGCGGAACCTGGCATATACCCTTGACAACACTTCCGCTCATCGGCATGATTCGCGGCCTTGTTTGTAAGCTAATTCATAAAGTCTTTCGAGGAGCTTGACGGTGGCCAACTCACCTTCCGCCAAAAAACGTGCAAAACAGGCTGAGAAGCGTCGCAGCCACAACGCCAGCCTGCGTTCCATGGTTCGTACCTACATCAAGAATGTGGTCAAAGCCATTGACGCAAAAGACGCAGAAAAAGCGCAAGCCGCTTATACCCTGGCTGTTCCTGTCATCGACCGCCTGGCCGACAAAGGGATCATCCACAAGAACAAGGCTGCTCGCCACAAGAGCCGCCTGAACGGTCACATCAAGGCGCTGAAAGAAGCTGCTTGATTGATCTGTTCTTGAAAAGCCGACCTCAGGGTCGGTTTTTTATTGCCTGCGAAAAAGCACTCCCCTGCCCGGCTGGGCCGCACCGCGCCCGAAAACACGCTTGCGGGCCGGGCACAGCGAATCAGGGCGTGGCAACCGCCTGCGGCCACGGCAGGATCGGAATGGCCGTGACCGCATTCTGCGGACTGCCCTCGATCAGCCGGTCGCTGTAGACCAGGTACACCAGCGTGTTGCGCCTCTTGTCGAGAAAACGCACCACCTGCATGGTCTTGAACACCAGCGAGGTGCGCTCCTTGAACACTTCCTCACCATCCTTGAGCGCACCCTTGAAGCGAATCGGCCCGACCTGCCGGCAGGCGATGGACGCCTCGGCACGGTCTTCGGCCAGCCCCAGGCCACCCTTGACGCCGCCGGTCTTGGCCCGCGACAGGTAGCACGTCACGCCTTCGACCCCAGGATCGTCGAACGCCTCGACCATGATCCGGTCATTGGGGCCCACCAGCTTGAACACGGTCGACACTTGGCCGATCTCCTCGGCCAGTGCCGGCAAGGCACCGCCCAGCACCGACCCGAACAGCGCCAGTGCTGTTATTTTCTTGAGCGCATGCCGCATGTTCATCCCCACCTTGTTCAGACCAGAATCAGATTGTCGCGATGCACCAGCTCAGGCTCGGCCATGTAGCCCAGCACCCGGACGATGGCCTCGGAGGACTGGCCAATGATCTTCTGCGCCTCGATGGCGCTGTAGTTGCTCAGGCCGCGCGCGACTTCACGCCCATCAGGCGCAACGCACACGACCATTTCGCCGCGGCGGAAACTGCCCTGCACCAGCTTGACGCCCACTGGCAGCAGGCTCTTGTTGTCCGATACCAGCGCCGCCACCGCGCCTTGGTCGAGTACCAGCGTGCCGCGGGTCTGCAGGTGCCCGGCCAGCCATTGCTTGCGCGCCGCGAGCATTTCGCGCTCCGGCGACAGCAGCGTCCCCAGTTGCTCGCCCGCCTTGAGGCGCGACAGCACCTGTTCGATGCGCCCACCGACGATGACGGTGTGCGCCCCCGAGCGTGCCGCCAGCCGCGCCGCACGCAGCTTGGTCTGCATGCCACCACGCCCCAACGCCCCTCCAGTACCACCCGCCACGGCATCAAGCGCCGGATCATCGGCGCGCGCCTCGAAAATCAGCCGGGCATCGGGGTTGTTGCGCGGGTCGGCATCGAACATGCCGTCGCGGTCGGTCAGAATCACCAGCAGGTCGGCCTCGACCAGGTTGGCCACCAGCGCCGCCAGGGTGTCGTTGTCGCCAAAGCGGATCTCGTCGGTGACCACGGTGTCGTTTTCATTGATCACCGGCACCACGCCCAGCTCGACCAGGGCGCGCAAGGTGCTGCGCGCATTCAGATAGCGCTTGCGATCGGACAGGTCGTCATGGGTCAGCAGGATCTGCGCCGTGTGTCGGCCATGCTCGGCAAAGCTCGATTCCCAGGCCTGCACCAGGCCCATCTGGCCAATGGCCGCAGCGGCCTGCAACTCGTGCATCGCACTCGGTCGCGTGGTCCAGCCCAGACGACTCATGCCCGCCGCTACGGCCCCGGAGGACACCAGCACCAGCTCGACACCCGCTTCATGCAGCGCCACCATCTGCTCGACCCACACGCCCATTGCCGAGCGATCCAGCCCCTTGCCATCCGCAGTCAGCAAGGCACTGCCGATCTTCACGACCCAGCGTTGGGCACCTGTCACTTTGCTGCGCATCATCTTCCAACCTTAGCCAGAGAGTTGTTGAATACGAATTTTTCATACAAACAGAGCAGACACAAAAACGCCGCTCGAAAGCGGCGTCAGTTTACTGCATGCGATCAGTCGCGGACGTAAATGATTTCCGGACCGTCTTCATCGTCCAGATCATCATCCCAATCGTCGTCACTGACATCCTCGACACTCTTCACGCCGCTGCGACGCAGGGCGCGCTGGTCGTCCAGCGCCTGCAACTGGGCACGCGCCTCGTCTTCGATGCGCTGATCCAGCTCGGCCAGCTCTTCAGCGTAGGCCGGATCACGCGCCAGACGATCGGCACGGTCTTCCAGGTAGCGCATGATGTCCCGCGACAGGCGCTCGGTGCCTTCGTGGGCAATGGCCGAGATCACGTACACCGGGCCCGTCCAGCCCAGTTGCTCGACGATTTCGCGCTTGCGCTCTTCCTGCTCTTCTTCCAGCAACTGATCGCACTTGTTCAGCACCAGCCAGCGATCACGCTCGGCCAGGGCCGGGCTGAAGCGCACCAGCTCGTTGATGATCACCTCGGCGGCATCGGCGGCGCTGGACTCATCCATCGGCGCCATGTCGACCAGGTGCAGCAGCAGGCGGGTACGCGCCAGGTGCTTGAGGAAGCGAATGCCCAGGCCGGCGCCTTCGGAAGCGCCTTCGATCAGGCCCGGAATGTCGGCAACCACGAAGCTTTTCCAGCGATCGACACTGACCACGCCCAGGTTCGGCACCAGCGTGGTGAACGGGTAGTCCGCCACTTTCGGCTTGGCGGCCGACACCGAGCGAATGAAGGTGCTCTTGCCCGCGTTCGGCAGGCCCAGCAGGCCGACGTCGGCCAGCACTTTAAGCTCCAGCTTCAGGTCACGCTGATCGCCTGGCTTGCCTGGCGTGGTCTGGCGTGGCGCCCGGTTGGTACTGGACTTGAAGCGGGTGTTGCCCAGGCCGTGCCAGCCGCCCTGGGCGACCATCAGGCGCTGGCCGGCCTTGGTCAGGTCGCCGATGATTTCCTGGGTGCCGGCGTCGATCACTGTAGTGCCGACCGGCACGCGCAGGATCATGTCTTCGCCCTTGGCACCGGTGCAATCAGTGCTGCCGCCATTGGAGCCACGCTGCGCGTCAAAGTGACGGGTGTAACGGTAGTCGACCAGGGTGTTGAGGTTTTCGTCGGCAACCATGTACACCGAACCACCATCGCCACCGTCGCCGCCGTTGGGGCCGCCGTTCTCGATGAATTTTTCCCGACGGAAGCTCATGCAACCATTGCCGCCGTCACCGGCCTTTACGCGAATCGATACTTCATCAACAAATTTCATAACACTTGCTCCCGTCACGAGGACGAGCAAAACCACATGAATTCATAAGCCTCTTGCAAAGATGAGCGCTGCGACACCGATCAAAAAACCAGAGGGCCAGGGCCCGTATCACAACAGCTCGCACAGACAGCTTTGCAAGAGACTCACCACCACCGAAAACGAAAAAGCCCCGTCGCAAGACAGGGCTTTTCATGCAACACGTAATTACACTGCCGCGGCTTCAGCCTTCGGAATGATGCTTACGTAACGGCGATTGAAAGCGCCCTTCACTTCGAACTTCACCACGCCTTCCACTTTCGCGAACAGGGTGTGGTCTTTGCCCATGCCAACACCGTAGCCGGCGTGGAACTCGGTGCCACGCTGACGGATGATGATGTTGCCTGGGATGATGGCCTGGCCGCCGTAGATTTTAACGCCAAGACGTTTACTTTCTGAGTCGCGACCGTTGCGAGTACTACCGCCGGCTTTTTTGTGTGCCATGAGTCAATTCTCCAAATGAGGATTAGGCTGAATTACGCCTGAATACCGGTGATTTTGATCTCGGTGTACCACTGACGGTGGCCCTGGCGCTTCATGTGGTGCTTACGACGACGGAACTTGATGATGCGAACCTTGTCGTGACGACCTTGTGCAATCACTTCAGCGACAACGGTAGCGCCAGCAACGACAGGAGCGCCGATGGTGACTTCGTCGCCGTTGCCGATCAGCAGCACACGGTCAAAAGTGATGGATTCGCCAGTGGCGACTTCCAGTTTTTCAACTTTCAGGTATTCACCCGGGGCGACTTTGTACTGCTTGCCACCCGTAACGATTACTGCGTAAGACATGGTATCTCTCCGAAAATCCTGCTCACCCAGCTCTTTATAGGTAGAGTGTCGGCTGGCATGGCTGCATCAGGCTGGAGACCTTAATGCAATTGCGTAAGGCAGGTGCTGCCCAAGAAAGTAAGGGTGCGCGATTGTACGCAAGCCTTCGATACCTTGCAAGTGCCCGGCCAACACGCCTTGACACACCCTGACCCGCGACCTAGCATGCGGCGCAACCTATCTGGAGCACCTGTCGCTGATGCAACCCCAAGCTTTCTACCGCGCGGTGGCGGACGACTTTAGTGCCGTTGACCTGATCATCAAGCAGCAACTCACGTCACGCGTGCCGTTGGTCTCCAAGATCGGCGATTACATCACCTCGGCCGGCGGCAAGCGCCTGCGTCCGCTGCTGGTGCTGTTGTGCGGCAAGGCCCTGGGGCATCAGGGCGACGACCTGCGCCTGCTGGCCGCCACTATCGAGTTCCTGCACACCGCCACCCTGCTGCACGACGACGTGGTCGACATGTCCGGCATGCGCCGTGGCCGCTCGACGGCCAACGCCCTGTGGGGCAATGCGCCCAGTGTTCTGGTCGGCGACTTTCTTTATTCGCGCTCGTTCGAAATGATGGTCGAACTGGGCTCGATGGAGGTCATGAAAATCCTCTCCAAGGCCACCCGGGTCATTGCCGAGGGCGAGGTGCTGCAGCTGTCGAAGATTCGTGACGCCAGCACCACCGAAGAGGTCTACATGGAGGTCATTCGCGGCAAGACCGCGATGCTGTTCGAGGCCTCCACCCACAGCGCCGCCGCGCTGTGTGGCGCCAGTGTCGAGCAGAGCGAAGCCTTGCGCACCTTCGGTGACCACCTGGGCGTGGCGTTCCAGCTGGTCGACGACCTGCTCGACTACCGCGGTGACGCCGAGACCCTGGGCAAGAACGTCGGCGACGACCTGGCTGAAGGCAAGCCCACCCTGCCCTTGATCTACACCATGCGTGAAGGCACCGCCGAACAGGCTGCCCTGGTGCGCCAGGCAATCCAGAAAGGCGGCCTTGACGATCTGGAGAGCATCCGCACTGCCGTCGAGAACGCAGGCGCCCTGGACTACACCGCGCAGATGGCCCGCGACTACGTGGCACGCGCCATCACCTGCCTCGAAGCCCTGCCACCGAGTGAGTACCGCGATGCGCTGGTGGAACTGAGCGAGTTTGCGGTCGCACGCACGCACTGATTCACCGCTTGCCATGAAAAAGCCCGTCCTTGCGACGGGCTTTTTATTGGGCGCTGACACAGCACTATCACGCAGCAAACACGGGAGCGGTGTAGGAGCGCGCTTGGCCTGGGCCGCACTCGGACGACCGAGTGCGTAGCAGTCGTAAAATTGTGGCGTTTCGCAGATTTTGAATGTGTTCACATCTGTAAATCTTCAGCGTTTCATCAATTTTGCGAGCGCTACGCACTCGGTCGCGGGCAGAGCGCGCTCCTACAGCGGCAAACCCAATATCCAAGTAAATCGCATTGTGCTTGATGGACGCAGCCCAAGCCTCCAATGCCCCTTCATCCACACCAGAAGCAAACGACCGCCCGCCAGAAAATGCGAATTTATCTCAATAGAGACTTGCTATTATCGTAATAAGAATTATTCTCATCAAATCGAGACAGGAGATGGAAGATGACTTATTTGATCGATGCATGGCTGGACCGCCCCCAACCTTACCTGCGCATTCTGCATCGCGAGACGGGAGAGGTATGTGCCGTACTGGAAGAGCAAGCGCTGGAAGAATTGCGCGATCAGGGCGACCTGGATGTCAACGACCTCACTTCGAGCGAGCCGGTGGTGCTCAAGGAGCTGGTGCGCAACCTGTTTCTGTTTTGCTATGCGCGAGCGTTGCGCCCGATGGGTGAGCTGAGCCTGTGAAGGCTGGACAGCGCAGCGGCTGAACGCCCTTGCGGGATCGCTCAGCCGGCGCGCTTGCGGCTTACAGAACGTCGAGCAGCTCGACGTCGAAGACCAGCACGCTGTGCGGCGGGATGCTGCCAACGCCTTGAGCGCCGTAGGCCAGCTCGCTTGGCACGTACAGGCGCCATTTGCTGCCGGCATTCATCAGTTGCAGGGCTTCGGTCCAGCCGGCGATCACGCCGCCTACTGGAAACTCGGCAGGCTCGCCACGATCGTAGGAGCTGTCGAACACGGTGCCGTCGATCAGGGTGCCGTGGTAGTGAGTGCGCACCTGGTCTTCACGGCTCGGCTTGGCGCCATCACCGGACTTCAGGACTTCGAACTGCAGGCCCGAGGCCAGGGTGGTGATGCCTTCACGCTTGGCATTTTCAGCCAGGTAAGCGACACCGGCAGCCGCCGCCTGCTCGGCCTTGGCCGCCGCCTGCGATTGCATGACTTCACGAATGACCTTGAAGCTGGCCGACAGGTCTTCCTGGCTGACACGGCTTGGCTGGCTGTTGAAGGCGTCGGTCAGGCCGGTGAGGATGGCCTGCAGGTCGACGCCCGGCGGCGGGTTGTCACGCAGTTGGTCGCCCAGCTGGCGGCCGATGCCATAGCTGACGCGGGTTTCGTCGGTGGACAGATTGACTTCGGACATAACGCTGCTCCGCAAGGGAGTGCCTGGTGCACAACGCTCGCAAACCTTGCGACCTGCGCCATCAGCGACCCGGCACCCCGGATAAAAGGGCGGCCAGCCTAGCATAATTGGGCACGCTGGCCCTACCGCAACACCGCCAGCGGCAATGCCGTGAGGATCAGTGCTTGGTCAGACGGTCCAGATAACCCATCACGAAGGCCGAAATCACGAACGTCATGTGGATGATCACGTACCACATCAGGTATTCGGTCTCGATGTTGCGCGCGTCCATGAACACCCGCAGCAAGTGGATCGAGGAAATCGCCACGATGGACGCTGCCACTTTCATCTTCAGCGACGAAGAGTCCATGGTGCCCAGCCAGTTGAGTTTTTCCTTGTCTTCGTCAATGTCCAGCTGCGAGACGAAGTTCTCGTACCCGGAGATCATCACCATGACCAGCAGGCCACCGACCAGCGCCATGTCGATCAGCGAAAGCAAGACCAGGATCAGGTCGGCTTCGGCCAGCGAGAAGATATTGGGCAGAACGTGGAAGACTTCCTGGAAGAATTTCAGCCCCAGCGCCAACAATCCAAGGGACAGGCCGAAGTAAATCGGGGCCAGCAGCCAACGCGATGCATACATGGCATTTTCAAAGAAACGTTCCATCGGGACTCGCCTGTGACTGGAAATGGGCGCGCGAGTATATCAGGACGCCATGACCACTCTTGAAGCGCGACAAAATGCCGCGCAGCAGGGCGATGCAATGAGCTGTGGAAAGCGGCGGCGGTGCAGGCACAGCAGATGCACCGGTCTTGCTGGCCCCATCGCGGACAAAGCCCCCTCCCACAGTCTGATGCCAGACACGAGACCTTGGGCGACATCAATCCTGTGGGAGGCGGCTTGCCGGCGATGGCGGCGGTACAGATCTGCAGAGAGGGTTCAGTTTCACCGGCCTCATCGCAGGCAAAGCCCCCTCCCACAAACTGAGTGCAGTCAGTTTTTACAGGGAGGAGCGCTGGCTATGGGTCATCTGGCTGTTGAGACGGCGCAGCTCGCCTTGCAGGTGCAGGCTCCAGATGGGCAGGTCGTCACAGAACTGGTAGCCGTTCAGGCTCAGGCTGTCGGCAATGGCCTGCAACACTGTCTCGGCGGCGCGGGCGCTCGGGAAGGGGCCCTGGGCCTTGATTGCCGAAGGCTGCTCGCCCGACATGCCAGCCGCGAACAGTAACGTCCACAGCCCGCTTTCACCCAAGGGCCGAACGATGCATTCGATCCGCGTTACCAGTCCCAGGCAGTGACGGGTCAGGCAAAGGCTTCGCGACATGGCAGGTTCCTCCTCATGGACACAGTGGCCTTCGAAGCGCCACTGCGCAGGCAACCGCATTGATCCCTGAGCATAGAGGAAAAAACCTCAGGCACACGCGAGCAGGACGAACGGATGCCGGAGAATGTGAACCCTCCGGCATTACAGCCCATCAATTCAGAGCTTGAGTTCAGGTGCCAGCTGCGCCGGCTCCTTTTCCAGCTCTTCCTTGAGGTCTTCATCGCTGAGCATTTGTGCGATGTCACGCAGCCGCTCGACCACGCGGGCATTGACGCTGCCTTCGGGAAATTCGCCCTCCTCGTTCGGCTCGCCAGCCGGCTCGCCCACCAGCAGGCTCAGGGCCTCGTCGGCCTGGCTCACCGCGTAGATATGGAACTGCCCGGCTCGCACGGCCTGCAACACCCGCTCGTCGAGCATCAGGGTGGCAACGTTGGAACGCGGAATGATCGCGCCCTGCTCGCCGGTCAGGCCACGCGCCTCGCATAACCGGAAAAAGCCCTCGATCTTCTCGTTGACCCCGCCCACCGCCTGCACTTCACCGAACTGGTTGATCGAACCGGTAATGGCAAAGCACTGCTTGAGCGGCGTGCGCGACAAGGCCGAGATCAGGGTGCAGACCTCGCCCAGCGAAGCGCTGTCGCCGTCGACGTACCCGTAGGACTGCTCCAGGGCAATGCTCGCCGAGATCGCCAGCGGAAATTCCTGGGCATAACGGCTGCCCAGATAACCGGTCAGGATCATCACGCCCTTGGAGTGGATCGGCTGGCCAAGGTTGACCTCGCGCTCGATGTCGACGATGCCGCTACCGCCCGGATAAACGGTCGCCGAGATCCGCGCCGGCACACCAAAGGCCGAGTCGCCTACTTCCAGCACGGTCAGGCCATTGCACTTGCCCACCGCGGCGCCATCAGTGTCGATCAGGATGATGCCGGCCAGCATGTCGTCGAGGATCCGCGCCGAGACCCGGCCGGTACGCGTGGCCTTGGCCTTGAGCGCCCGCTCGATGTGCCCGGCGTCGGTGAGTTCTTCATTGGCCAGTTGACGGATGAAATCGGCCTCACTGACCAGTTGGAACAGGTCGCCGATGCGCGCCGACAAACGCCCCTGGTGCTCGGCCAGGCGTGCACTGTAGGTGGCCAGGCGCGCCACGGCGTCGGCGGTGAGCGGCGCCATGCCCTCTTCGAAGGTGCGGGTCTTGAGCAACTGGGCGAACTGCTCCAGGGTTTCGTCGACCATCGGGATTTCTTCGTCGAAGTCGACCAGCACCCGGAACATTTCCTGAAAGTCCGGATCGACGTCCTGCAAGGTGTAGTACAGCGAGCGCGAGCCAATGATGATCACCTTGACGCTCCAGGGGATCACTTGGGGTGCCAGGGTCACGGTGGCCACCCGACCCAGCTCGCCCAGCGGCGACTCCATCTTCAGCTTGCGCGATTGCAGGGTGCGCTTGAGGGCGTCCCAGACAAACGGCTCGCCGAACAGCTTTTCGGCTTCCAGCACCAGAAAGCCGCCATTGGCCCGGTGCAGTGCGCCGGGGCGCAACTGCCGGTAGCTGGTGTACAGCGCGCCCTGGTCGGTGCTGTATTCGATACGGCCGAACAGGTTGTCATAGGTCGGGTGCGACTCGAACACCACCGGCGCGCCGCCGCCGTGGGTATGGCCGACCACCAGGCTGGGGCTGTACTGGTCTTCAAGCAGCTTGCGCGCCTGGGCATCGGTCTTGCTGTCGTCGACCAGTTGCTCGACCACGGTTTTGAGCAGGTTGACCTGCATGGCCTGCAGATAGGCGCACACCGCAGCGTTCTCGGCGTACTGCTCCGACAACGGCGCCAGCAATGGCTGCAGGGCCAGGATGATGGTTTCTTCGTTGAGCTGGCGCAGCTGGTTGTTCGACTCACGCTTCCATTGCGGCAGGCTCGACAGTTCTTCGTTCAGGCGCTCTTCCAGGCCTGAAATGTCCTCGTGAAAGCGCTCACGCTCGGTCTCGGGCAACTGCGCGAACTCCGCCTCGTCCAGCGCCTTGCCATCGACCATCGGCGTGAAGGCGATATTGGAGCTGTCGCGGTACAGGGCGATGTCCTTTTCCAGCGACAAGCGCTCGATCACATCCAGGGCGCGGTCATAGCGCTGGTTGAAGGCGCGGTCGATCGCGCTTTTCTTCTGCTGGTAGGACGGGTGTTCGAACACCGCCGGAAAGGTCGCCAGCAGGTTGTCGATCAGGCCGCCGATGTCGGCGATGAACGCCGTTGCCGTGCCCGAAGGCAGCTCCAGGGCCCGGGGTTCGCGCGACTCTTCGAAATTGTCGACATAGACCCAGTCCGACGGGGTCTGCAGGCGCTTGGCCTCAGCCTTGAGGTAGCGTTTGACGAACGAAAAGCGGCCTGTGCCAGGCTCTCCCATGACATACACGTTGTAACCGGGACGTGGCATCGCCACCCCGAACTGCAAGGCCTCAACGGCACGCTCCTGGCCGAGGACTCCGCGAAAGGGTTCCAGATCGTTGGTGGTCTGGAACGCGAACTGTTCAGCGGTAAATGGACGGGTCAGCGCTTGTGGCGCCAGACGCAGACTGGCAGCTACAGAATCGGGCATCAGTGTTCCTTACATCACGCGGGCAGATAGCGGCATTCTGGCGCCCGCCGGACATCACTTGCAAGGCGCAGGCAATGGCGGCGCCTTGCAAGCGGCGACAACATCTCGTCTATTCACGACAAAGCGCAATAATCGGCAACAAATCGCGGAACCCTCACCTATGGGCCACACTCAAAATTGCGCACGTTGCCGATCATGGCCATTTGCACTGACGCAATGACGCACAATCCCGACCCACTCAGGTCGCACACAAAGAGAATAAAGCTATGAAACGGATTCTTCTTGGAACGCTCTTTGCCGCTGTTTCCGTCAACGCCATGGCTCAAGCGCCAGGCGGTCCGGATTGCGGCTGGGGCAACATGCTGTTCGAAGGCCAGCGTGGCACTCCGGCTCACTTCCTGGCTTCTACCACCAACGGCACCTCTGGCAACGCCACCTTCGGCATGACCAGCGGCACCAACGGTTGCTCGACCAACAGTGCACTGACCTACGGCGGTAAATCCTGGCTGGCCATGAATGGCATGATGGATGAGCTGTCCAAGGACATGGCGATGGGCCAGGGCGAAGCGCTGACCACCTACGCCGTGATCCTGGGCGTTGCGCCGCAAGACCGCGAGCGTTTCGCGGCCGTCACCCATGACAACTTCTCGAAAATCTTCACCAAGGCCGACGCCACCGCTGAAGACGTTCATAGCAAGACCCTCGATGTCCTGAAAAACGACCCAACCCTGGCCAAGTACGCTACCCAGGCTTGACGCGTGCCCCCGCCTCTGTAACAAGGGGCGGGTCTTCTCTTTTCGAACAGTTGCCCTCCCATGCTCAAACGTCTCGCCTGTCTGACGCTGTTGGTCTGTGCCCCGCTGTGCGCGGCCCCTCAAGCTGCTCAAGCGGGCACACTTTCCGTAGAGCACGGGCGACTGCAGCAACTGGCCAGTGATCCCTTCTGGATCTCACTGGGCCACTACCAGCAGACCCGCCTGGGTGGCTGGCGCAGTTATGTCGATGACCCGCGGTTTTTCCTGGCCGACAACGGCGCCCATGATCCGCAGGCCGAACTGAGCGCGACCCTGGCCGCCATCAAGGCGCCGGTCGGTGACGCACAACAGCATGCCCAGTGCGTCTACCCGGCCCGCACCCGCTGGCTGCGCGATCAACTGCACCTGCGCGACCTGCCGACAGTGGATTGCAGCGAGTTCAAGGCCTGGTTCAAGGACGTGGCCCCCGACAGCACCGTGCTGATCTTTCCGGCGGCCTACCTCAACAGCCCCTCGTCGATGTTCGGCCATACGCTGCTGCGCATCGACCCGGCCAGCGCCCGGGCCAACAACACCACGCTGCTGAGCTACGCGATCAACTTCGGCGCCTACATCGAAGGCATGGACAACAGCATCCTGTATGCCTGGAAAGGCCTGGCAGGCGGCTACCCCGGCCTGTTCTCCATGGTCCCGTACCAGGAAAAGCTCTCTGAATACCGCAGCCTGGAAAACCGCGACCTGTGGGAGTACCGGCTGAACCTGAGCACCGTTGAAACCGAGCGCATGGTCGAGCATGTCTGGGAATTGAAGCAGATCCGCTTCAGCTACTTCTTCTTCGACGAAAATTGCTCCTATCGCCTGCTGGAACTGCTGGAAATCGCCCGCCCGGGCCTGAAGCTGACCGATCAGTTCGACCTCACCGCCATTCCGACCGACACGGTAAAAGCCATCAAGGCCGCCGGTCTGGTGGAAAAGACCGAATACCGGCCTTCTCGCGAGCGCGAACTGCTCAGCCGCGCCGAGCCTCTTGATCCTGACGAGCAGCAATGGGTGCTGGCCATCAGCGCCGACACGGCCCGGCTGCAGGACGCCGCTTATCTGGCTCAGCCGGCCGAGCGCCGCGCCCTGATCCAGGACGCGGCGTATCGCCTGGAGCGCTACCGCGCCAACGGCCAGGCCCGTGACAGCCAGGCCGCGCAGCGCAGCTTTGCCTTGCTGCAATCGATCAACCGCAACCCGCCCCCGGCCTTGCAGATCGAACAGCCCGGGCTGCCTGAAGAAGGCCACGAGTCGCGCACCTGGCAACTGGGCGTCGGCAGCCGGGACGACAGGGCCTTTGCCGAGTACGGCCTGCGCATGGCCTACCACGACCTGAACGACAACGCCTATGGCTTCCCGCTGGGGGCGCAGATCGAGATCCTGCAACTGAAACTGCGCCAGTACGAAGGCAACGAGTGGCACCTGCAACGCCTGGACCTGGCGACCATCCGCTCGATGACCCCACGCACCGAACTGCTCAAGCCCTGGTCCTGGCAAGTGGCCGGCGGCCTGGAACGGGTGCCAGGCAAGCACGGCGACCAGACGCTGGTCAGCCATGTCAACGGTGGCGCCGGTGGCACCTGGCAACTGGACGACAACCTGCTGGGCTTTGCCCTGGGCACGGTGCGCGTCGAGCACAACAATGACTTTGCCGCCTTCGTCGCCCCGGCGGCCGGCTTCGACACCGGCCTGCTGTGGCGCAACCCGCTGGGCAACCTGAGCCTGGAGGCCAAGGGCGATTACTTCACCAACGGCGAAGTGCGCCGCAGCATCAGCCTCAACCAGCAGTGGGAAGTGTCGCGCAACCTGGGCCTGCGCCTGACGGCACAGCGCGACTTCAGCCATCTGGGTGGGCCACAGAATGAGGTCATGTTGCAGGCCCGCTGGTACCACTACTGAACAGCTTTTCGACACGCTGTTGACGGCGGATGAACAACGCCTGGACTAGACTCTGTTCATTCATCGAGGACATCGGTCATGAACAGGCGTATCGCGTTGTTGGGCTTGATCGTCGTGCTCGCGGGTTGCCAGTCAACCCACGAGCAACTGCTTGCAGAAGGCTATCCACCGGCCTTTGCCGACGGCTTCCAGGATGGCTGCGGGAGCGGTCGACAAGCGGCTGGCGCCATCGGCGGGCAGTATCGCAAGAATGTACCGCGCGACCTGAAAGAGCCGCTGTACGCCAAGGGCTGGGCCGATGGCTTTCGCCAGTGCCAGGCGATGCAGGTCAATCATGACCGCGAAACCAACAGCTGGGGCAACGACCGCGACCGCGAATGGGAGCGACAGAAAACCCGCGACAAGGCCCGCGCCTATCGCCCCGACTAGTCATTACGCGAACGTCTTGGCCCTGTGGCTGCCTAACCTTCACACGCAGGGAGGACACCATGAGTCGCGCTTTCGTAAACGAAGACAACGCTGCATCCCAGGCCAGCCAGCCGGTCGAACGGCAGGTCAGCGAGCAACCCAATTACGTCACAGCCCACGGGCTGGTGCTGTTGCAGAATCAGGTCAGCGAACTGCAGGCCTTGCACCGGCAACAACTGGAGCTGGGCGACAGCGCCGATAAACAGCGCCTGGTCGATCTGGAACGCGACCTGCGCTACTTCACCCAGCGCCTGCAAAGTGCCATGGTCGTCACGGCCGCACTGTCCACCGACAAGGTGCAGATCGGCAGCAAGGTCACGTATGCCGATGAACACGACCAGCGTCAGCAAGTGCAACTGGTCGGCGAGGATCAGGCCGACGCCAGCCACGGCCTGATCAACTGGGGCTCACCGCTGGGTCGTGCGCTGCTGGGCGCACATGCGGGCGACGAGGTACTGTGGAAACGCCCGGCCGGGGACCGGATGATCGAAATACTGGAAATCGAAGCCGACCCCGGCAGCCCTTGATCCCCCTTATTGCGCCCCGCACTGGCTACCGTACGCCTGATAACGCTGTAGGAGCGCGCTCTGCCCGCGACCGAGTGCGTAGCGCTCGCAAGATTGATGAAACGCCACAAATTTCTGGATGTGAACGCATTCAAAATCTGCGAAACGCTGAAATTTTACGACTGCTGCGCAGCCGGTCGCGGTGGTCCGGCATTCCGGCAAGCGCGCCCCTACCGGGGCAGTGCGAATCAGACCACGCCTTGCGCCAGCATGGCGTCGGCGACTTTGACGAAGCCGGCGATGTTGGCGCCCTTGACGTAATTGACGCTGCCGTCCGCTTCGGTGCCGTAGTGCACGCAGGCGTGGTGAATCGACTGCATGATGCCGTGCAGCTTGCTGTCCACTTCCCCGGCCGTCCATGCCAGGCGCATGGCGTTCTGCGACATTTCCAGGCCGCTGACGGCCACGCCGCCGGCGTTCGACGCCTTGCCCGGCGCGAACAGGGTGCCGGCCTCGATGAACAGGTCCACCGCCTCCAGCGTGGTCGGCATGTTGGCGCCTTCGGCTACACAGATGCAGCCGTTGCGAAGCAGGGTACGGGCGTCTTCAGTGTCGAGTTCGTTTTGCGTGGCACACGGCAGGGCGATGTCGCAGGCCAGGCTCCATGGTGTCTGGCCCTGGCGGAATTCCAGGCCCAGAGGCCCGGCCAGCTCGCTGAGACGGCCGCGCTTGACGTTCTTCAATTGCAGTAGCGCTTCCCACTGCGCATCGCTGAGGCCGGCTTCGATGTACAGCGTGCCTTCGGAATCGGACAGCGAGATCACCTTGCCGCCCAGGTCCATGACCTTGCGGGCGGCGTACTGGGCCACGTTGCCGGAGCCGGAAATCGCCACGCGACGGCCATCGATGGCCTGGCCCTGGCGCTTGAGCATCTCCTCGGCGAAGTACACGCAGCCGTAGCCGGTGGCTTCAGGGCGGATCAGGCTGCCGCCGTAGGTGATGCCCTTGCCGGTGAGCACTGACGTGAACTGGTTGGCCAGGCGCTTGTACTGGCCGAACATGAAGCCGATCTCGCGACCGCCCACACCGATATCACCGGCCGGCACATCCAGGTCGGCGCCGATGTGGCGGTACAGCTCGCTCATGAAGGCCTGGCAAAAGCGCATGACTTCCGCATCGCTCTTGCCCTTGGGATCGAAGTCCGAGCCGCCTTTGCCGCCGCCCATGGGCAGCGAGGTCAGCGAGTTCTTGAGCACCTGTTCGAAGGCCAGGAACTTGAGCACGCTCAGGTTCACCGATGGGTGGAAACGCAGACCGCCCTTGTACGGGCCGATGGCGCTGCTCATCTGGATACGGTAACCGCGGTTGACCTGCACCTTGCCCTGATCGTCGACCCACGACACACGAAACAGCACGGCCCGCTCCGGTTCGACCATGCGCTCCAGAATGCCGGCCTGCAAGTAATGCGGGTTGGCTTCCAGGAACGGCCAGAGGCTGCGCAATACTTCTTCCACGGCCTGGTGAAACTCAGGCTGCGCCGGGTCACGAAGCTTGAGGCGGGCGAGGAAATGGTCGACAGATTCGGTCATGGGGAACGTCTCGGAGAAGGATGACTTGTAGGAATTTTTCCGGGACTCTACCAAGGCATAACGCACTTAAAAAGAGCGAAATGTCGTTTTAATGAAATTTTATGGTGCAAATATATAAATTAATAAGCGCTATTCGCGGCTGAAGCCGTTCCTGCGGTCATTTTAAAGGCACAAAAATAGGGCCCTTTAGGCCCCATTCTTGTGCAACGAAAACCGGCGGGTTATGCCAGCTTCTTGTGCCTTACGCGGTGCGGCTGTGCGGCAGCGTCGCCCAGACGTTTCTTGCGGTCGGCTTCGTACTCGGTGTAGTTGCCTTCGAAGAACACGGCTTGCGAATCGTCTTCATAGGCCAGGATGTGAGTGGCCACACGGTCCAGGAACCACCGATCGTGGGAAATCACAATCGCGGCGCCCGGGAAGTCCAGCAGGGCCTCTTCCAGCGAACGCAGGGTTTCGACGTCAAGGTCGTTGGACGGTTCGTCGAGCAGCAGGACGTTGCCACCCTCCTTGAGGGTCAGCGCCAGGTGCAGGCGACCGCGCTCACCGCCGGAGAGGTCCTTGACGAACTTCTGCTGGTCGCCGCCCTTGAAGTTGAATCGGCCGACGTAGGTGCGCGACGGAATCTCGTAGTTGCCGATACGGATCTGGTCGGAACCATCGGAGATCTGCTGGAACACGGTCTTGCTGCCGTCCAGGTCGTCACGGGCCTGGTCGACGCACGCCAGCTGCACGGTTTCACCGATCTCGATGCTGCCCGAGTCCGGCTGTTCCTTGCCCATCAGCATGCGGAACAAGGTCGACTTGCCGGCGCCGTTGCCGCCGATCACGCCGACAATGGCGCCCTTGGGCATGGCAAACGACAGGTTGTCGATCAGCACGCGATCGCCATAACCTTTGCTGACGTTCTTGAACTCGATGACCTTGTCGCCCAGGCGCGGACCGGCCGGGATGTAGATCTCGTTGGTCTCGCTGCGCTTCTGGAATTCCTGCGACTGCATTTCTTCAAAGCGTTGCAGACGGGCCTTGGACTTGGACTGGCGGGCCTTGGCGCCTTTGCGCACCCATTCCAGCTCTTCTTTCATGGCCTTTTCATGGGCCGACTGTTGCTTGGATTCCTGGGCCAGACGATCGGACTTGGCTTCCAGCCAGCCCGAATAGTTGCCTTCGTACGGAATGCCGGCGCCGCGGTCGAGTTCCAAGATCCAGCCGGCGACGTTGTCGAGGAAGTAACGGTCGTGCGTGATCGCGACCACGGTGCCGGGGAAGCCGTGCAGGAACTGCTCCAGCCAGGCCACCGAATCGGCGTCCAGGTGGTTGGTCGGTTCGTCGAGCAGCAGCATGTCGGGGGCCGACAGCAGCAGGCGGCACAGGGCCACGCGGCGCTTCTCACCACCGGACAACACCGCGACCTTGGCGTCCCAGGCCGGCAGGCGCAGGGCATCGGCAGCCACTTCCAGCTGGCGCTCCAGGTTGTGGCCATCGCTGGCCTGCAGAATGGCTTCGAGCTTGGCCTGTTCGGCGGCCAGCTTGTCGAAGTCGGCGTCCGGATCGGCGTAGGCGGCATAGACCTCATCCAGGCGCGCCTGGGCGTCCTTGATGACGCTGACGGCCTCCTCGACCACTTCGCGAACGGTCTTTTCCGGGTCCAGTTGCGGCTCTTGCGGCAGGTAACCGACGTTCAGCTCAGGCATCGGACGGGCTTCACCGTCGAACTCCTTGTCGACGCCGGCCATGATCTTGAGCAACGTGGACTTGCCCGAACCGTTCAGGCCCAGCACGCCGATCTTGGCGCCAGGGAAGAACGACAGGGAGATGTTCTTGAGAATTTCGCGCTTCGGCGGCACTACTTTGCTCAGCCGATGCATGGTGTAGACATATTGAGCCAAAACGTGGACCTCGCTTGAAAACACAAATGAAAAACCCTGCCACGCAGGCAAGGCTACAAGAATGGCCACTCGTCGGGCCATGAGACGCCGCCAGTGGGTGCAGGCCGTGCCGGAGAGTGGCGGGCCGCATTGAAAGCGACAGCAGCGCAGGCCAGGCTGTGTAAAAGCGGCTGCGCTCAGGGTCGGCAAGCTTAACCTAACTCGGCGGTGGCTGGCAGAGGGACAAACGGTGGCCGGCCATGAGCGCCGGCGCGGCAGGTGCGATTGAGCGGGCTAGAGGTTGTTCAGGCGACGACCGGCAAGACGCTGCCTGAACAGGTCATGCCCACTGACTACGACGATGCCCACCATGACCAGCAGCGCACCGGTCACAAAGGCCGGTTCCAGGGTTTCATCGAGCAGCCAGACGCCGAAAACCACACCGAACAACGGGGTCAGGAACGACAGTACCCCCAGGCGTGAAGCCAGGTAATGGCGCAACAGCCAGAACCATGTCAGGTAGCTCATGAAGGCAATCAGCAACGTCTGGAACGCCAGGCTCAGCACGGTGGTGCGCGACAGCTGGAAATCGGTCTGGCCGCTGGCCCAGGCGACGACCAGCAACAGGCCGAACGCACCCAGCAGTTGATACAGCAGGGTCTGGCTGGCCGGGGCCGATGCCAGCCGAGTGGCGCGCACGGTCACAGTGGTCGCCGCCCAGGCAATGGCACCCAACAGCCCGAACGCATCGCCCAGGCGTTGATCGGCGCCCGCCGCCGCACTGTCGGCCGGGCCATAGAACGCCACCACCACACCGACGAAGGCGGTCACGATTCCACCCCACTGCAACAGGCTCAGGCGCTCGCCCGGCACGCACAGGTGCAGGCCGATGGCAGTGAAGATCGGCGCGCAATAAAGAAAGATCACCATCCGTGAAGCGCTGGTGTAACGCAGCCCCTCACCCACGAACAGAAACTCCACGGCAAACAGCAACCCGACCATGATGCCCGGCCCCAGCGTGGCGCGATCAAAGCCGCGCCCCTCGCCGCGCCAGAGGATCACTCCCCAGACCAGAAGCGCCGCCAGCCCCGAGCGGATCGACAACTGCAGCAACGGCGCCATGTCGGGCGCCGCCACTTTGATCGCCACTTGCTGCAGGCCCCACAAGGCACAAAGGCCGCACATCAGCGCGGCGGCACGGGCATCGACAGGCTGACGTGTGTTCATGATCGGCACTCATGCGAAAAGTCCACAGAGTGTGGGCGCGACCGATCAGCCATATATAGCGCCAAACCGACAACCTATAGCGCATAATCGCCACTTGCCGCCCAGCCAAGACAACCTGCCCATGGTCCAGACAGCCCGACACCTGCATTTGCCGCCGTTCACCGACCAGATTCCCGCGCCGATCTACTTTCGCAGCGCCTGGGTCCCGGCCTCGAGCACTTACCCGGTGCACAGTCATCCCTGGGGCGAGTTTGTTTACTCATACAGCGGCGTGATGGACATCAAGATGCGCGACCAGCACTTCCTGGCGCCGCCGCACTATGGTGTGTGGCTGCCGCCCGAGGCCGAACATGTCGGGCGCAATCGCTACGAAGCCTGTCACTGCTCGCTGTATGTTGCCCGCTCACTGTGCACCGACCTGCCGCAACAGGCCTGTGCCCTGACCATCACCCCGTTGATCCGCGCCCTGCTCGACGACCTGCACGCAGCGCCACCCGGCCTGCCGCAATGTCCCGAGGATCAACGCTTGTTGCAGGTGCTGCTCGACAAGCTGAAACAGACCTCGCGCGCCGGCAGCTATCTGCCTGGTTCGGACGATCCGGTCCTGGCGCCCGTCTTGCAGTGGCTCGAGCGCAACCCTGGCGACGCCTGCTCGCTGCAGGCGCTGGCCAAAATGGCCAACACCACCGAACGCACCTTGCTGCGCCGCTGTCAGCGCGATCTGGGCATGTCACTGGCGCAGTGGAAGCAGCGACTGACCGTGATGCATGCTCTGGAACGTCTGGAATCGCCCATGACCGTCGAAGCCATTGCCCTGGACCTGGGCTACAGCAGCTCCTCGGCCTTCATTGGCATGTTCCGCAGACTGATGGGCATGACACCGGACGAATTTCGCAAGACCAGGCCTCATGTTCACCCCGCTCAAGCCGCGTCGCCGACGCGTCGGATGTGATGGTTTTTATCGTCCTGCCAGTCGTATTTGCAAGCTACGCTCAAAAAGGTGAAGGCTGGCGCAAATCAGACAAACCCAGGCAGGGAGCCTGCCCACTCAGGGCAGGAAACGGGGCTGCCAATGCCTGGCTTGCCGAACTAGCACTTTGCCATGACTCAAGGCATGCTAGCCGCCCTTTGGGCGTCCGGCTTATAGTGCATCGCGCATTCGCTGCTTCAGTCCAGTAGTCAGGAACAACGACTTGCCTCTACAAACCTCTTCCTCATCGCCACGCAGCGCCACAAGCACACGGCATGTGCCTTTGCGCAGCTCATTGAAAGGTGTCCTGGCGGCGTTGGTGCTGGTGATGCTCGCTTTGCTGTTGTGGCAATCGTTCGAGCAGTTCCGGCAAAACCAGGATCGCCAGCGCCAGCGCAGCCTCGACTACAGCACCCAGCTTGCCGATCGCCTGAGCCTGAACATGGCCCTCAGTGCGCAGGTCAGTACCAGCCTGCTCGACGAAGCCAGGTCCACAGGCCAGTCCCTGGGTGAACCATCGACGCTCGCGCCACTGCGTCAAGCCCTGCCGGCCCTGCAAAGCGTGGTATGGCTCAATCCGGTCGGGGACGTCATCAAGGACAGCGCCGGCAGCACCTTTGACGCCGCCTTTCTCAAGGAGCAACTGGCCCAGGCCCAGGGCCGGCCCTTCTATTACACCCACGGCGATGACGGCAACCGGGTCTATCTGCTGTTGCGCCAGGCCGGCAGCTTCAGCGGCGATTACTGGGTTTTGAGGCTGGGCATCGATGTGCTCAAGAGCCTGACCCAGCAATACGACCACGACTTCATCCACCTGTGGCGCCTGGAAAGCCGCGAAGGTCAGCAGACACTGGTGCGCGACACTTACAGGAACGCCGGCAGCGCCGAGACGGTGCTGCTGCAACCGATCAGCAACAGTGACTGGCAATTGCGCGGCCTGTTTGATGCCTACCGTGAGCGCCAGAACCTGCTGATCCCCCTGATCGTCAAGTGCGCCCTGGCCTTGTTGTTTTCGATCCTGCCATTGATGGCCCTGATCAGCCTGCGTCGGCGCCAGGGGCAACTGCTGGAAAGCCGGCGTCGCTACCAGGGTATTTTCGAAGGCACCGGCGTCGCACTCTGCGTGCTGGACATGTCCGCGCTGCCGGCGCTGCTCGACAGCCTGCAGATCAAGACCACCCGTGACTTGCACAGGCTGCTCGACAACCAGCCCGGCCAGCGCAGGCGCCTCTTGCAGCACCTGCACATCACCGAGGTCAACCAGGTCGCCTTGGACCTGCTGGCCATCGAAGGCAGCGAGCAGGCCTGGCAACAGTTGATTGCCGGCTCCCCGCCTGCCTGGATCGGCATCGGCCCGCAGATCATCGAGGCGATGCTCGACGGCCAGCAGCGCCTGGAGCTGGAAATCCGCCTGACCCAGGAAGGCGGCCAGGACCAGCACCTGTGGCTGGTGATGCGGTTGCCACAGGCACAAGCCGACCTTGACGCGGTGATTCTCAGCATTGGCGACATTACCAGCCGCAAGCAGATCGAGCTGTCGCTGCAAGACCGCGAGAGCTTCTGGTCGGACGTGGTACGCACCGTACCCGATCACCTCTATGTGCAGGATGTGCTCAGCCAACGGATGATCTACAGCAACCACCATCTGGGCCAGACCCTGGGCTACAGCAAGGCCGAGCTGCACGCGATGGGCGAGTTTTTCTGGGAAATCCTCCTGCACCCGGACGACGCCCGCGCCTACCGGGACATGCGCCTGCGCCAGCGTCATCATGCCCACAACGAACTGCTGCAATGCGTGCTGCGCTTTCGCGACCACCAGCACCACTGGCGCTGCTTCGACATCCGCGAGCAGGCCATGGCCTGGGACAAGGAGCATCAGGTCACCCGCATCATCGGCATCGCCAAGGACATTACCGATCAGATGGCGGCCAGCCAGTCACTGCGCGACAGTGAACAGCGCTACAGGATGCTCGCCGAGAGCATCAGCGATGTGATCTTCTCCACCGACAGCAGCCTGGCGCTCAATTACGTCAGCCCCTCGGTAGAGGGCGTACTGGGCTACAGCGCCGACTGGATCCTGCACAACGGCTGGAGCGCGACCATTGCCAACCCGCAGCAGCTGCTGCCGATCCATACCCTGATTGCACGTATTCGCAAGGTACTGAACAAACCGGCCGAGCTGGACAAGCTGCGCAATGCGCTGCACACCCACCTGTTCCTGTTCGACAGCCTGCGCGCCGACGGACGCAAGATTCCTATCGAGCTGCGCCTGGTGCTGGTCTGGGACGAGCACGGCAGCTTCGAAGGCATTCTCGGCGTGGGCCGTGATATCAGCCAGCAGCGCCGCGCCGAGAAAGACCTGCGCATGGCTGCCACGGTCTTCGAGCATTCGACCTCGGCCATCCTGATCACCGATCCGGCGGGCTACATCGTCCAGGCCAATGAGGCGTTCACCCGGGTCAGCGGCTATGAAGTGGCGCAAGTGCTCGATCAACTGCCCAGCCTGCTCACCGTCGAGTACGAGCAGGAAAAGCACCTGCTGCCTATTCTCAAGCAACTCAACCAGCACGGCAGCTGGGAAGGCGAGGTGCTGCTCAAGCGCCGTAACGGCGAGCAATACCCGGCGTGGGCAGGCATCACGGCCGTGCTCGACGACGAGGGCGACCTCGCCAGCTATGTGTGTTTCTTCAGCGACATCAGTGAGCGCAAGGCCAGCGAGGAACACATTCACCGCCTGGCCTATTACGACGCCCTGACCCACCTGCCCAATCGCACGCTGTTCCAGGACCGCCTGCACTCGGCCTTACAACATGCCGAACGCCAAGGCGCCTGGGTGGTGCTGATGTTCCTGGACCTGGACCGTTTCAAGCCGATCAACGATTCGCTGGGCCACGCGGCCGGCGACCGCATGCTCAAGGAAATGGCCAGCCGCCTGCTGGCCTGCGTGACCGACGACGACACGGTCGCGCGCATGGGTGGCGACGAATTCACCCTGCTGCTGGAGCCGGGCGCCACCCGTGAAAGCGCGCTGAACCGCGCCATCCATGTGGCCGAGCAGATCCTGACCAGCCTGGTGACTCCGTTTGTGCTTGAAGGCCGCGAGTTCTTTGTCACGGCCAGCATCGGTATCGCCCTCAGCCCGCAGGATGGCAACGAGCTGAGCCAGTTGATGAAGAACGCCGACACGGCGATGTACCACGCCAAGGAACGCGGCAAGAACAACTTCCAGTTCTACCAGGCTGACATGAACGCCACCGCCCTGGAGCGCCTGGAGCTGGAAAGCGACCTGCGTCATGCGCTGGAGCAGCAGGAATTCGTGCTGTATTACCAGCCGCAGTTCAGCGGCGACGGCAAGCGCCTGACCGGTGCCGAAGCCCTGTTGCGCTGGCGCCATCCACGCCGCGGCCTGGTGCCGCCGAACGACTTCATTCCGGTGCTCGAAGAGCTTGGCCTGGTGGTGGACGTCGGTGACTGGGTGCTGGCCGAAGCCTGCCGCCAGCTCAAGGCCTGGCACCAGGCCAGGGTGCGCGTGCCCAAGATCTCGGTGAACATATCGGCGCGGCAGTTCTCCGATGGGCAACTGGGCGAACGCATCGCCGAAATCCTGCGCGACATCGGCGTACCGCCCGCCTGCCTGGAGCTGGAACTGACCGAAAGCATCCTGATGCGCGAGGTCAGCGAAGCCATGCAGATCCTCGACGGCTTGAAGAACCTGGGCCTGAGCATTGCCGTCGACGACTTCGGCACCGGCTACTCATCACTGAACTACCTCAAGCAGTTCCCGATCGACGTGCTCAAGATCGACCGCACCTTTGTCGATGGCCTGCCCTCAGGCGAACAGGACGCGCAGATCGCCCGGGCAATCATTGCCATGGCCCACAGCCTGAACCTGGCGGTGATCGCCGAGGGCGTCGAAACCCACGAGCAACTGGAATTTCTGCGCGAACACGGCTGCGACGAAGTCCAGGGCTACCTGTTCGGCCGCCCGATGTCGGCCGGACACTTCGAAGCGCAGTTCAGCAATGACGCCCTCTTCATGCTCGATTAAACGGCCCTGTAGGAGCGCGCTCTGCCCGCGACCGAGTGCGTAGCGCTCGCAAAATTGATGAAACGCTGAAGATCTACAGATGTGAACACATTCAAAATCTGCGAAACGCTACAAATTTACGACTGCTAACGCAGCCGGTCGCGGGCAAGCGCGCTCCTACGACTGTCCTGTGGGCCATTCATCCAGCACATGATTGCCTTTCATATGCCAGATAAAAGCCGATGGGGTAGAATGCCCCCCTTTTCCGCTCCGACCTCCCGAGGACAGCCATGTTCAGCCGTGATTTGACTATCGCCAAGTTCGACCCCGATCTCTTCAATGCCATGGAGCAGGAAGCCGTGCGCCAGGAAGAGCACATCGAGTTGATCGCTTCGGAAAACTACACAAGTCCCGCCGTCATGGAAGCTCAGGGTTCGGCCCTGACCAACAAGTACGCCGAAGGCTATCCGGGCAAGCGCTACTACGGTGGCTGTGAATACGTCGACGTGGTCGAGCAACTGGCGATTGATCGTGCCAAGGAACTGTTCGGCGCCGACTACGCCAACGTCCAGCCGCACGCCGGCTCGCAAGCCAACGCAGCGGTCTACCTGGCCCTTCTGCAGGCCGGCGACACCATTCTGGGCATGAGCCTGGCCCACGGCGGTCACCTGACCCACGGCGCCAGCGTGTCGTCCTCCGGCAAGCTGTACAACGCCGTGCAGTACGGCATCGACGGCAACGGCCTGATCGACTACGACGAAGTCGAGCGCCTGGCGGTCGAACACAAGCCGAAAATGATCGTGGCCGGCTTCTCGGCCTACTCGCAGGTGCTGGACTTCCCGCGCTTTCGCGAAATCGCCGACAAGGTCGGTGCCTACCTGTTCGTCGACATGGCCCACGTGGCCGGCCTGGTCGCTGCGGGCGTCTACCCCAACCCGGTGCCTTTTGCCGACGTGGTCACCACCACCACGCACAAGACCCTGCGCGGTCCTCGTGGCGGCCTGATCCTGGCGCGCGCCAACGCCGACATCGAGAAAAAGCTCAACTCCGCCGTGTTCCCGGGCGCCCAGGGCGGCCCGCTGGAGCACGTCATCGCCGCCAAGGCCGTGTGTTTCAAGGAAGCGCTGCAGCCTGAGTTCAAGACCTACCAGCAGCAAGTGGTCAAGAACGCCAAGGCCATGGCCGGCGTGTTCATCGAGCGCGGTTTCGACGTGGTCTCCGGCGGCACCGAGAACCATCTGTTCCTGCTCTCGCTGATCAAGCAGGACATCTCCGGCAAGGACGCAGACGCAGCCCTGGGCCGCGCCTACATCACCGTCAACAAGAACTCGGTGCCTAACGACCCGCGTTCGCCGTTCGTGACTTCGGGCCTGCGTTTCGGCACCCCGGCTGTCACCACCCGTGGTTTCAACGAGACTGACTGCAAGGAACTGGCCGGCTGGATCTGCGACATCCTCGCCGACCTGAACAACGAAGCCGTGATCGACGCCGTACGTGAAAAGGTCAAGGCCATCTGCGCCCGCCTGCCGGTCTACGGCGCCTGATAGCGCTGTTTGCCGCACCCTGAAAAAGCCCGGCCTCTGCGCCGGGCTTTTTCTTGGGCGCGTGCCTGAACAGCACACGCAGCCATCTCCTGCACAATCCGCAGAAACGCCCTACATCAAGCACTCGGCCACCCGCGTCAGGCTGCACACCCCGCCCCCACGAGGTTGCCCCCATGATTCCCGTGTCGCGCCTGACCGACCTGCACGCCTGCCCGATCCCGCTGCATGGCATCACCCCATTGATGAGTCGGGCAATGTCGACGATCAGAAATTGCAGGCGCTGCTGGATGATCCGCTGCCCGTGTTCTTCATCAAAAAGAAACCTACATTACAGGTCGTATTCCATAGAATCTTTCATCCAAACTTTGAAAAAAGCCTGCATGAATTGACCGTTCAGGAGCGACAGCACGTGATCGATTACTGCAAGTACCGCCTGGGTATTGAAACCGACTTGAACACGGTGAAGGCATTCAAAGCCTGTCGGGACGCTTGATGTTTCAGGAACGCTCACCCTGCCATGAGACCCACAGGAGTGCGACTCAACCATGAAAAAACTCATTGCTTTATCGGCCCTCGCCCTCGTGGCCGCTTTGTTTGTCGGCTACTACGAAACCCGCTGGGCTGAAGACAACAAGACCGTTTTCTTCATCAAGCAGCACCCGACGTTTCAGCTGGAGTTCGTCAACCTGTTTGCCAGCGATGCCGACGACAAGCCACTGGCCGCCTTGACGCCGCAGGAGCGGCAAGAGGTCATGGACTACTGCAAATACCGGCTGGGCATTGTCACTCGCCTGGAGACCCAGGCAGAACTGGAGGCGTGCAAGGAGCGCTGATTTTGCCGTCAAGACGCTGCGTGTGGTCGCGAATACAGCGCCGTCGCGCAGCAAACACTGGCCCCCGGTAGGAGCGCGCTCTGCCCGCGACCGGCTGCGTAGCAGTCGTAAAATTGCAGCGTTTCACAGATTTCTGCGAGCGCTTCGCACTCGGTCGCGGGCTTCGATCCGTTTCACCCCGCCATCGCCGCAAAGCCTGCGCGGATTTTCTCTTCCGGCAGTTCATCGGCAATGAACACGATCACGCTTTCACGCGGTTCGTCTTCGGCCCATTCGGTGTCCCAATCGAAGCCGTACAACTTGAGCACACCCTGGAACACCAGGCGGCGCGGCTCGCCCTTGATGTTGAGCACGCCCTTGTAGCGCAGCAGTTGTTTGCCGTGGTCTTCGAGCAGTTCATTCATGAACGTACTCAGATTGTCGATATCCAGCGGCTGGTCGGTGCGCAGCACCAGGCTGGAAATGCGGTCGCCACTGTTGCCCACCGGCGCCAGCGGGCGCAGGATCATGCCGCCGCCCAGGTCGGCATTGAGGTTGAAGCCACGCACGTCGAGCAGCTCAGCCAGGTCGATGCGGCCGTGATCGACGATGCGGATGGGTGCACGGCGGTTGATGCGGGTCAGGCGCGCACTGAGGGCCTCGAAGGCGTCGTCGTCGACCAGGTCGCGCTTGCTCACCAGCAGGCGGTCGGCAAAGCCGATCTGGGCCTGGGCGATGGTCTGCGTCAGGTGCACGTCGGCATGTGCGGCGTCGACCAGGGTAATGATGCCGTCGAGGATATAGCGATCACGCAGGTCTTCGTCGATGAAGAAGGTCTGTGCCACCGGCGCAGGATCCGCCAGCCCGGTGCACTCGATCACCAGACGGTCAAAGGCGATTTCGCCGCTGTCACGGCGTTCGAGCAGCAGGTACAGCGCCTTGGTCAAGTCAGTGTGGATGGTGCAGCACACGCAACCGTTGGACAGGGTCATGACCTGCACCGGCTCGTCGCCGAGCAACTGGCTGTCGATGCCGGCGTCGCTGAATTCGTTTTCGATCACCGCGATCTTCAGGCCATGCTCGGCCTTGAGCAGGTGACGCAGCAAGGTGGTCTTGCCGGCGCCCAGAAAACCGGTCAGCACGGTGACGGGGATGGGTTGCAACTCGCTCATTGGGGCTCCTTGGCAGGATGCTTGTGGCAAAAATCAAAACGCGCCGCAGGCAGGGCCTGTGGCGCGTCGGTCAAACAATCACACAGATCAGCGGTTCGGAAGAATCAGCAACACTTCGGACCGCCCTTGCCGCCATAACGGGCTTCCTGGCGCTCCCGAAAGAACTCCTCGTAGCTCATCATCGGCTTGTCCGGGTGCTTGCCCTGCATGTGCTCGACATAGTTGTCGTAGTCAGGCATGCCCACCATCAGGCGAGCCGCCTGGCCCAGGTATTTGCCGAGACGGCCGAGGTCATTGAACACGGGCAGATCCTCTGTGAGTGGTCATCAGACTTGCGAACCTTCAGGCATGGTCTGGTAAGGCGCTTCCTTGTCGGTACGTTCGGTCTTGCTCCAGGCTGCACGCCCGACCTTCACGGCGTAGAACAGGATGCTGAAGACCACGAACAGGAACAGGATCGTCAGGCCGGCGTTGGTGTAGGCGTTGAAAATCACGTGCTGCATCTGGTCGACGTTCTTGGCCGGGGCCAGGATCTGACCGGCATCGGCCGCCGTGCTGTACTTCTTGGCCAGGGCCAGGAAGCCCACTGCCGGGTTAGGGTCGAACAGCTTGATGAAGCCTGCGGTCACGGTGCAGATCAGCAGCCAGGTCGCCGGCAGCATGGTCACCCACACATAGCGCTGGCGCTTCATCTTGATCAGCACGACGGTGGCGAGCATCAGGGCGATACCGGCCAGCATCTGGTTGGAGATGCCGAACAGCGGCCAGAGGGTATTGATGCCACCCAGCGGGTCGATCACGCCCTGGTACAGCAGGTAACCCCAGAGTGCCACGCAGCCACCGGTGCCGATGATGTTGGCGGTCCACGACTCGGTGCGCTTGAGGGCCGGCACGAAGCTGCCCAGCAGGTCCTGGAGCATGAAGCGACCGGCACGGGTACCGGCGTCGACCGCGGTCAGGATGAACAGCGCCTCGAACAGGATCGCAAAGTGGTACCAGAAGGCCATGGTGTTTTCACCCGGCAAGGCCTGGTGCAGGATCTGCGCGATACCGACCGCCAGGGTCGGTGCACCGCCGGCACGGGCCAGGATGGTGTTTTCGCCAATGTCCTTGGCCACGGCGGTCAGTTGCTCCGGCGTGATCAGAAAGCCCCATTCGCTGACCTTGGCGGCCACCGACACCACATCGCTGCCAACCACGGCAGCCGGGCTGTTCATGGCGAAGTACACGCCCGGCTCGATCACCGAGGCGGCGACCATGGCCATGATGGCCACGAACGACTCCATCAGCATGCCGCCGTAACCGATGTAGCGGGCGTTGACTTCGTTGTCCAGCAGCTTGGGCGTGGTGCCCGAAGAGATCAGGGCATGGAAGCCCGACACCGCGCCGCAGGCAATGGTGATGAACAGGAACGGGAACAATGCGCCTTTCCAGACGGGACCGGTACCGTCGGTGAACTGGGTCAGGGCCGGCATTTTCAGCTCTGGCGCCAGGATCAGGATACCGATGGCCAGGGCCAGGATGGTGCCGATCTTGAGGAAGGTCGACAGGTAGTCACGCGGTGCCAGCAGCAGCCAGACCGGCAGCATGGCGGCAACAAAACCATAGCCCACCAGCATCCAGGTGATCTGCACGCCGGTGAAGGTGAAGCGCGGGCCCCAGACCGGGTCGGCCGCCACCAGTCCGCCGAGCCAGATCGAGCCGAGCAACAGCACCACGCCGATGATCGAGATTTCGCCGATGCGCCCCGGACGGATGTAGCGCATGTAGATGCCCATGAACATCGCCGTCGGAATGGTCGCCATGACGGTGAACATGCCCCACGGACTCTCGGCCAGGGCCTTGACCACGATCAGCGCCAGCACCGCCAGGATGATGATCATGATCAGGAAGCAGCCGAACAGGGCAATGGTGCCGGGAATGCGGCCCATTTCCTCACGGACCATGTCGCCCAGCGACCGGCCGTTACGGCGTGTGGAGAGGAACAGGATCATGAAGTCCTGCACCGCGCCGGCCAGCACCACGCCGGCGATCAGCCAGAGCGTGCCGGGCAGGTAGCCCATTTGCGCGGCGAGCACAGGACCGACCAGAGGCCCGGCGCCGGCGATGGCGGCAAAGTGGTGGCCGAACAGGATGTGCTTGTTGGTCGGGACGTAGTCCAGGCCATCGTTGTTGACCACCGCCGGCGTTGCACGGCGCGGGTCCAGTTGCATGACATTGTTGGCAATGAACAGACTGTAGTAACGAAAGGCCACCAGATAGATGGCAACGGCGGCCACCACGATCCACAAGGCGTTGATTGCTTCGCCGCGACGCAGCGCGACGACCCCCAGGGCACAAGCCCCAATGATGGCCAACAGTACCCAGGGTACATGGCGCATCAGACTGTTATTATTTTTCATTTTTTTATTCCAGCAGAAATGACTAGAAGTTCTGGATCATGCGGTTGTGTGGTCGCTTGTGGCGACGCGGCAGCATAACCCGACGATGCGAGTGTAGTCTTGTCAGAGCGAAAGGCCACCCCCCTACGATGGTCTGGATGAAAATTAATCGGGTTACGCTGCAACCCTTGTCCCAGAGCCTGCGCGCGCAGGCCGCCGGGCATGATCGGGCCTACTCGAACAACGCGTCCAGCGCCTGCTCCAGGCGTGTCACGGCAATCACTTGCAACCCTTCATAGGCCTCCTTGGGCGCGTTGCCCTTGGGCACGATGGCGCGCTTGAAACCGTGCTTGGCCGCCTCCTTGAGACGTTCCTGGCCGCTGGGCACCGGACGCACCTCTCCCGACAGCCCGACCTCGCCGAACACCAGCAGGTCATGGGGCAAGGGCCGGTTGCGCAAACTGGACATCACGGCAGCCATCAAGGCCAGGTCGGAAGCGGTTTCGAGTACCTTGACCCCGCCCACCACGTTGAGGAACACGTCCTGGTCGTGGGTCGGGATGCCGCCGTGGCGATGCAGCACCGCCAGCAGCATGGCCAGCCGGTTCTGGTCCAGGCCCAGGGTGACCCGGCGCGGATTGGACATGTGGCTGTCATCGACCAGGGCCTGCACCTCGACCAGCATCGGCCGGGTGCCTTCCCAGGTGGCCATGACCACGCTGCCCGACACCTCTTCCTGGGCCCGGCTCAGGAAGATCGCCGAGGGGTTGGACACTTCCTTGAGGCCACGGTCGGTCATGCCGAACACGCCCAGCTCATTCACTGCGCCAAAGCGATTCTTCACCGCGCGCAGCAGGCGCAGGCGACCGTCGGCCTCGCCTTCGAAATACAGCACGGTGTCGACCATGTGTTCCAGCACGCGCGGGCCGGCCAGGGCGCCCTCCTTGGTCACGTGGCCGACCAGAAAGATTGCCGTGCCGCTCTGCTTGGCATAGCGCACCAGCAACGCCGCACTCTCGCGCACTTGGGCCACGCCGCCGGGTGCCGATTGCAGTTGCTCGGTAAAGATGGTCTGGATCGAGTCGATGACCATGACCTTGGGCTGCTCGCTGCGCGCCGTGGCGATGATCGACTCGATGCAGGTCTCGGTCATCACCCGCAGCTTGTCCTGCGGCAGGCCAAGCCGCCGTGCGCGCATGGCCACTTGCTGCTGGGACTCTTCGCCGGTGACGTACAGCGCCGGCATGCTCTCGGCCAGATGGCACAGGGTCTGCAGCAGGATGGTGGATTTGCCGATGCCAGGATCACCGCCGATCAGGATCACCGACCCGTCCACCATGCCACCGCCCAGCACTCGGTCCAGCTCGGTGGAGCGGGTCGAGAAGCGCGGAATTTCCTCGACGCTGACCTCGGCCAGAGTCTTGATCTGCGCCTGCGCCCCGGTCCAGCCGGCCCGCCCGCTGGGGGGCGCGGCGGCACCGCTCTCAAGCATGGTTTCAACCAGGGTGTTCCAGGCGCCGCATTCGCCGCACTGCCCGGCCCATTTGGGAAAGGTTGCACCGCATTGGGTGCAACCGTACAAGCGCTTGGCCTTGGCCATGAGAAAGTCCGCCCGCAAAAGCGGCCATGATAACGCAGGTGAACGGCCGCTCATGCAATGCGCTGAAGCGCGTTATTGCACAATCGAATAAAACTTAGCTTTTCCTGTCAGGTCGATTGAACCGGTACCAAACAGCGGCATCCTGCACGCCGCTCGATTACACTGCAGCGGATCCACTCATCTGTAACAAGGAATGACCATGAGCATTATCAACGAATTCAAGGCATTCGCCGTCAAGGGCAATGTGGTCGACATGGCCGTGGGTATCATCATCGGCGCCGCCTTCGGCAAGATCGTTTCGTCGTTCGTGGGCGATGTGATCATGCCGCCTCTGGGCCTGTTGATCGGCGGTGTTGATTTCAGCGACCTGGCCATTACCTTGCGCCCCGCCGAAGGCGCAGCCCCTGCGGTGGTCATGGCCTACGGCAAGTTCATCCAGACGGTAGTCGACTTCATCATCGTGGCGTTTGCCATCTTCATGGGCGTCAAGGCCATCAACCGCCTCAAGCGCGAAGAAGCCAAGGCCCCGAGCCTGCCGGCTGCACCTTCCAAGCAGGAAGTGTTGCTGGGCGAAATCCGTGACCTGCTCAAGGAGCAGCACAAGCCGGCAGAGCCCGTGGTGGTCGACCCGAAAAAACCGCTGCTGTAATGGCCTGGAACGGTCGGGCGCTTACCAGTAGGTCTCGACCGCCACCTGTCCCGGCCGGCGGCTCAGGCTCAGTTGCAGGTTGCGCTCCTTGAGCAACTGACGAGTCTGGTCGACCATTTCCGGGTTGCCACACAGCATGACCCGTGAATGTTCAGGACTCAGCTCCAGGCTGGCCGCCGCCTCCAGGTCACCGTCCTCGATCAGTCGTGTGATGCGGCTGTTCAGGGCACCGGGATAAGCCTCGCGTGTGACCACTGGCAGGTACAGGAACTTGTGCGCATAGTCGCTCAGGTAGTCGCGCTGCGTCAGTTCTTCGATCAGCGGCTGGTACGCCAGCTCTGCGGCTTCGCGCACGCTGTAGACCAGGATGATGCGCTCGAATTTCTCCCATGCCTCGAAATCCTGCAGCAGCGACAGGAACGGCGCAACGCCGGTGCCGGTCGCCAGCAGCCACAGGTCGCGGCCATCGACGAAGCGGTCCAGGGTCAGGTAGCCGAACGCCTGCTTCTCGACCAGCAGTTCATCGCCTTCACGCAGGCGGCTCAGCTCGCTGGTGAACTCGCCGTCCGGCACCACGATGGAAAAGAATTCGAGAAACTCGTCATAAGGCGAAGACACCATCGAGTAGGCACGCCACACGGTGCTGCCGTCAGCCTTGGTCACGCCCAGGCGGGCGAACTGTCCGGCGCGGAAACGAAAGCCGGCATCGCGGCTGACACGCAGAGTAAACAGGTTGGTAGTCAACGGGGTCACGCGCTGCAGCGTTTGCCGGGTGAACTTGTCGTCGCTGACGGTCATGGTGTGCTTGCAACTCCTGAACATGAATGGCAGGCCTGCAGTGTCCCGCAAAAGCTTGTCGAGAAACACCGTCTGTTTGTAGTGACATGCCCTTACTGCTTTATCGACCAAGCTGTATTTAGACTATTTGGTTCTTTTTCACCTGTTTCAGAGAAGAAACCGAGGCAGTGTCAAAAAGCGTTATTCCATAACAAACAAGGGTTTCAGAGCAGCAACACCTCTTTGACCACAAAAACGCCATCACCCCATCCGTCTGGATGGTTTTCCTCCACCAAGAATCACCCGCGCTTTTTTCTAAACTGACAGAACCCTCACTGAAGGGTCTCGCCAGACCGGCATGGAGGCGATCATGGAATCAGCCAGACTCGCGTCATCACAACCTTCACAAAACAGTGCCTTGACGAAAAGAGAAATCGAAATACTCAAGTGGTCCGCCAAAGGCAAGACAGCCAGCGACATTGCAATCATCTTGCGTCTCAAGGAGCGAACCATTCATTTTCATATTGCCAGCGCCATTCAGAAGCTGGGGGTCTGCAACAAGACCGCAGCGGCCGTGCAGGCTGCCTTGAGCGGTGTATTCGGGACCCTTTGAAGTGCGGACCACAATGGCAGGTCCCAAAGGGCAAAAAGCACGTAGAATCACGCACCTTATGCCCGCCCGGCAGGTGCCGGACGTGCGTGATGCCCGTTGTTTGCCCAGAGTTTCCTGCCATGCCCCTGCTTTCAAGCGCCTTTGCCCAACTCGACCTGATTCGTCAGCCGGAACAACCGAACGAACCCTTGCAGGCGTTCGATGCTGCTGACGAGTACCTGCTCAATCACGTTGCCGGACAGGGATTGAACCTGCACACCCGCGTACTGGTGCTCAACGACAGCTTCGGCGGCCTGGCTGCCAGCCTGGCGGCGCACGCGACGGTGTCCAGCAGCGGTGATTCCTTTCTGGCCAGCAGCGCCCTTGAAATCAACCTGGCCCGTAATGGCATGGCCATCGATGCCGTTACCGTGATACCTGCCAGTGAGCCGTTGAGCGGGCCGTTCGACTGGGTGCTGATCCGCATTCCCAAGACCCTGGCGCTGCTGGAAGAGCAACTGATCCGCCTGCAAGGCCAATTGGCGCCGGGCGCCCAGGTGGTGGCGGCCGCGATGATCAAACACCTGCCACGCTCGGCCGGCGAGCTGCTGGAAGAGTACGTGGGCCCGGTGCAGGCATCGCTGGCGGTGAAAAAGGCCCGCCTGCTGTTTGCCACGCCCGAGCCCAGGGAAGTCCAACCCTCGCCGTTCCCGACCCGCTATCGCCTCGAGCAGCCGGCGCTGGAGCTGGTCAACCACGCCAATGTGTTCTGCCGCGACGGGCTGGACATCGGTACGCGGGCCTTTCTGCCCTGGCTGCCCAAGGGCCTGGGCAAGGCACGTGTCGCGGATCTGGGCTGCGGTAATGGCGTACTGGCCATTGCCAGCGCCCTGGACAACCCCGAGGCCGAGTACACGCTGGTCGACGAGTCGTATATGGCCGTGCAGTCGGCGGCGCAGAACTGGCACGCCGCACTGGGCGAGCGCCTGGTGACGATTCGGGCGGCCGACGGGCTGGCCACCCAGCCTGACGACTCTCTGGATGTGGTGCTGTGCAACCCGCCATTTCATCAGCAGCAGGTGGTCGGTGACTTTCTGGCCTGGCGCATGTTCCTCCAGGCCCGGGCCACGCTGGTGCAAGGCGGCGCGCTGTACATCGTCGGCAACCGGCACCTGGGCTACCACGCCAAGCTGGCGCGGCTGTTCCGCGATGTAGAGCAGGTGGCCGCCACGCCCAAGTTCGTGATTCTCAAGGCCCGCAAGTAACCCCGCACACGTAAAAACCCTCCTTCACAGCCCGTTCAGGAGGGTACGAAATGCCGTGTCCACGAAACACGGGATGGGGTGCAGGCGCCAGGATCAGTGGGTGGTCAGGCCCGCAGCGCTCATGAACATGCGCATCAGGCTGGCGACGATGAACAGGGCCAGCACGCTGCCGGCCCAGATGCCGCCCAGCCAGGCCAGGCGCTGCCACAATGGCTTGTTCATCGCCGGGTCGTCGTCATGCCGGGGATTGTTGCTACTCATCACGCGTTCCTCCAGTCATCAAGCACTCAGTGATAGCCGTCTTCGGTGGTCACCTTGCCGCGGAACACGTAGTAGCTCCAGAAGGTGTACCCCAGGATGAACGGGATGATGAACAGCGTGCCCACCAGCATGAAACCCTGGCTCTGCGGCGGCGAAGCGGCCTCCCAGATGCTGATCGACGGCGGCACGATGTTCGGCCACAGGCTGATGCCCAACCCGCTGTAGCCCAGGAAGATCAGCAACAGGGTCAGCAGGAACGGTGTGTAGTGCGCGTTGCGGGCCACGGCCTTGAACAGCCCGTACATGGTCACCAGCACCAGGATCGGCACCGGCATGAACCACAACAGGTTGGGCATGCTGAACCAGCGCTCGGCAATGGCCGGGTGCGACAGCGGCGTCCACAGGCTGACGATGCCCATCACCACCAGCACGCCGATGGCCAGGGGCCGTGCCAGGTCATGCATGGCTTTTTGCAGCTCACCTTCGGTCTTCATGATCAGCCAGGTGCAGCCCAGCAGTGCATACGCCACGATCAGGGCCAGACCACAGAACAATGGAAACGGCGACAGCCAGTCCAGCGACCCCCCGGCGTACTGGCGGTCGACCACTGGCATGCCTTCGATGAAGGCCCCTAGTGCCACGCCCTGGAAGAACGTGGCGGCCAGCGAGCCGCCAATGAACGCCTTGTCCCACCAGTGCTGGCTGGCTTGGGACGACTTGAAGCGGAACTCGAACGCCACGCCGCGAAAGATCAGCCCCACCAGCATGAAGATCAACGGCAGGTACAGCGCCGACAACACCACCGAGTAGGCCAGCGGGAAGGCACCGAACAAGCCGGCTCCGCCCAGCACCAGCCAGGTCTCGTTGCCGTCCCAGACCGGCGCGACGGTGTTCATCATCACGTCGCGGTCGTGGCTTTCCTTCATGAACGGAAACAGGATGCCGATGCCCAGGTCGAAACCGTCCATGACCACGTACATCATGATCCCGAAAACGATGATCACAGCCCATATCAGCGAAAGATCAATGCCCATGGCTCAGTTCCCCTTGCCCAGTCGATCGAGGTTGTCGTCGTCTTGCGTGCCTTCGACGGCCGCCGAAAGCGGGCGGGCCGGCGTACGGGTCTGGCCCGGACCGCCACGCGGCGTGTGTTCGACATGCGGCTGCGGCCCCTTGCGCACCAGGCGCATCATGTAGACGAAGCCGGCACCGAACAGCACGAAGTACACCACCACGAACATCACCAGGGTGATGCTCATCTGCACCACGCTGTGGTTGGACACGCCATCGGCGGTGCGCATCAGGCCGTACACCACCCAGGGCTGGCGCCCGATCTCGGTGGTGAACCAGCCGGCCAGGATCGCGATCAGGCCAGACGGTCCCATCAACAGCACCAGGCGCAGGAACGGTCGTGACTGATAGATACGCTCACGCCTGCGCAGCCACAGGCTCCAGAGCCCGGTGAGGATCATCAGCATCCCGAGGCCGACCATGATCCGGAACGACCAGAACACTACGGTCGAGTTGGGCCGGTCTTCAGGCTTGAACTCCTTGAGCGCTGGTACCTGCTTGTCCAGGCTGTGGGTCAGGATCAGGCTGCCCAGGTAGGGAATCTCGACGGCATACAGGGTTTTCTCCTGTTTCATGTCGGGCCAGCCAAACAGGATCAGCGGGGTAGGCTCGTCGCCCACGTTTTCCCAGTGCCCTTCGATCGCGGCAATCTTGGCCGGCTGGTGCTTGAGGGTGTTCAGGCCGTGGAAGTCGCCGACCACTGCCTGGATGGGCGCGACCAGCAGGGCCATCCACATGGCCATCGACAGCATCTTGCGCACCGCCGGATTGTCGCGACCGCGCAGCAGGTGCCAGGCCGCCGACGAACCGACAAAAAACGCAGTGGCCACAAAGGCGGCAATCGCCATGTGGGTCAGGCGGTACGGGAACGACGGGTTGAAGACCACGGCAAACCAGTCGGTGGGGATGACCCGGCCGTCGATGATTTCAAAGCCTTGCGGGGTCTGCATCCAGCTGTTGGACGACAGGATCCAGAAGGTGGAGATCAGCGTGCCCACCGCCACCATGATCGTGGCGAAAAAGTGCAGGCCACGGCCCACACGGTTCCAGCCGAACAGCATCACACCCAGAAAGCCGGCCTCGAGGAAAAACGCGGTCAGCACTTCATAGGTCAGCAAAGGGCCGGTAACGGCGCCGGCAAAGTCCGAGAAACGGCTCCAGTTGGTGCCGAACTGGTAGGCCATCACCAGGCCCGAGACCACGCCCATGCCGAAGTTGACGGCAAAGATCTTCAACCAGTAGTGATAAAGGTCACGGTACACATCATTACGGGTTTTCAGCCACAGGCCTTCGAGCACGGCCAGGTAACTGGCCAGGCCGATGGTGATGGCCGGAAACAGAATGTGGAACGAAATCGTGAACGCGAACTGAATCCGGGCGAGATCGAGCGACTCCAAACCGAACATAAGGCTATTCCTCAGATGCTGCGGCTGCCGGCTTGCACCAGCAACGATGCCCCACGGTCAGGGCGGTTACAGTGCGCCAGGGGGCTTCTGATGAGCCCTCGACACAAAATTGCGATGCGCTTGGCATCAACTGTATGACGACTGACGCCTGCTTGCGTTCGATCGTTTTGATCCAGGTCAACCGACGCTGAAAGATTAGCTGCATTTGCCTGCGTCGCCTGCGTGGTACGTTGTCGCGTGACCAGATGCCTCACCCTGTTGCAACACGAAGGTGGATCGCCAGGGAAGACACCGGCAGCACCAACGGCACTTCCCCAGATAATGGCCTTGTGCTATTGAATAACCCTGACGTGATTCGTCGTCACGGTGCCGCCACCTCATGAAGAGTCACAGGACGTGCATGCCCCTAACCCATAGCCTTTCCGACCTCTTCGTACAGTTCATCGAGCAGGCCAGCAACAGCGTGGTGGTGAGCGACGCCGACAACGGTGTCGTGCTGTTCAATCGTGCGGCCGAGCAGCTCTGGGGCCTGAATCGCCGGGACGTGATCGGCCAGGACGCAAGATGCCTGATGCCATTGCCGGTGCAGACCTATTACCAGCAACTGCAAGACCGTGACGGCGAGTTGCCGGATATTCGCATCCAGCACCGTGACGGCAGCCAGCACTGGTGCACCGCCTCGATCGCACGGGTGGTCAGTGGCGATCAGGTGTTCTATTCCACCAGCCTCAAGATCGTCACGCGCCAGCACGAAGAAAGCGAGCGCCTGCGCCTGCTGTCGCTGGTCACCGACCATACCGACAACGCCATCGTCATCACTGACGAACAGTGGCGTATCGTTTACGTCAATGCCGGCTTCGAGCGCATGTTCGGCTACCGCCTCGATCAGGTGTGTGGCCAATATCCGGCCACCCTGTTGACCCCGCACATGGCCGAACTGGCCGTGCTGGAAAGCCGCCAGACGCTGGCGCGCGGTCAGTCGGTGAAGACTGAATCACTGGCCTATATAGAAAACGGCGAACGCCTGTGGTGCAGCGTGGTGGTCAACCCGGTACTCGATGCCCAGGGCCGGCTGATCAATGCGGTGGGCATCCTGACCGACATCACCAGCACCAAGATGCATGAAGTGCTGCAGCACAGCATGCTCAACGCCATGGTCCGCGAAGACCCGCTCGAAGACCTGATGCTGCTGGCCTGCCGGGAAATCGAACGCATCGCCCCGGAAGTGATCACCTCGATGCTGCTGGTGGACGAACACAACGTGCTGCATCCGCTGGCCACTGCCAGCCTGCCCGCCAGCTATTGCCAGATCATGGAGGGGGTGAAGATCGGCGAAGGTGTCGGCACCTGCGGCACGGCCGCCTTTCGCCGACAGCCGGTGACCTCTCGCGACATTGCCAGCGACTCGCTGTGGGAGGCCTACCGCGACCTTGAGCTGCCGCACGGCATCAAGAGCTGCTGGTCGACCCCGATCATGGGCAGCGACCGGCGCGTCATCGCCACACTGGCCTTCTACTTCAAGGATGTGCGCGGTCCTTCGACGTTTCACCAGCGCCTGGTGGACGTCATCGTGCCGCTGTGTGCGCTGGCGATCGAGCGCGAAAAAAGCCGGGCACACATCAGCCAGCTGGCGTTCTACGACAGCCTGACCGAGCTGCCCAACCGCAGCCTGCTGTTGGCCAACGCCGAACAGGCCATTCATGCAGCGCTGCGCAACAAGACCCGTCTGGCCGTGCTGTTCATCGACGTCGACCGCTTCAAGCTGGTCAACGACTCGCTCGGCCATCCGGCCGGCGATGAACTGCTGCAAATCATCGCCCGCCGGCTGCTCGATAACCGCAGTTCCAGGGACATCATCGGGCGCTTGTCGGGCGACGAGTTCGTGGTGGTGCTGCCTGACTGCGACACCGCCCATGTCACCGAACTGGTCGAGCACATGAAGCTGACCATCGGCCAACCCTGCCACATCGGTGGCAGCCGGGTGTGCCCGTCGGTGAGCATCGGGGTCAGCATGTTTCCCGAAGACGGTCACGACATGGGCACTCTGATCCACCGCGCCGACATGGCCATGTACCAGGCCAAGCATGCCGGGCGCGGGCGCTTCAGCTTCTTCTGCCACGCACTCAACCAGCTGGCCCAGGAACGCCAGGCCATGGAGACCGCGCTGCAACAGGCCCTGCAGGATAATGCCCTGGAGCTGCATTACCAGCCGCAGGTCAACATGGCCGACGGCAGCGTGCATGGGGTCGAGGCCCTGGCACGCTGGAACCATCCGCATTGGGGCCAGGTGTCGCCGGTGCGGTTCATTCCACTGGCCGAAGAGTGCGGGCTGATTGTCGAGCTGGGGGTGTGGGGCCTGCGCGAGGCCTGCCGGCAACTGGCCCAGTGGCGGCGCAACGGGGCGCAACTGCCGTCGATTTCGGTCAACCTGTCACCGACCAACTTCCACGACCTGGAACTGCCCAGCATGCTCATGGCCTTGCTGGACGAGCATCAGTTGAGCCCCGGCGACCTGACCCTGGAGCTGACTGAAAACATCCTCATGGACACCAATCCCAGCACCCTCAAGGTGCTCAACGACGTGCATGCCCTGGGCATTCGCCTGGCAATGGACGACTTCGGCACCGGCTACTCGAGCCTGAGCTACCTGCGCCGCCTGCCGATCCAGGAACTCAAGCTCGACCGCAGCTTCGTCATGGACCTGGAGAACGACGCCACCAGCCGCACCCTGAGCGATGCGGTAATCCACATCGGCAACAGCCTGAACCTGACCGTGGTCGCCGAAGGCATCGAAACCCAAGGCCAGTACGAGATCCTCAAGCAACAGGGCTACCACGTGGCCCAGGGGTATCTGTTCGCCAGGCCGATGAACGCCACGGATCTGCAGCACTGGCTGCTGGCCCGGTAGGAGCGCGCTTGCCCGCGACCGAGTGCGCCAGCAGTCGTAAATTTTCAGCGTTTCGTAGATTTACAGCTGTAAATCCTCAGTGTTTCGTAGATTACAGCTGTAAATCCTCAGCGTTTCGCAGATTACAGCCGTAAATCCTCAGTGTTTCGTAGATTTACAGCCGTAAACTCTCAGCGTTTCCGAGATTTTGCGAGCGCTTCGCACTCGGTCGCGGGCAGAGCGCGCTCCTACGGGGGAATTTAATATTCAGTAAAGTCAGTACGTTATTTTTTGATGAGAGCCCTCCCGCCGCCGTCGTAGGCGCGGGGGCGGCCATCAACGCGTGCCGACAAGCGTGCAGCCATCTGCGCAGCCTGCTGCTATCATGCGCGGCTTTTCCGAGCCACCGCAGCGGAGTTCGACATGCTGGAAAGGCTGTTCCACCTCAAGGCCCACAACACCAACGTACGCACCGAGATCCTGGCGGGGGTCACCACCTTCCTGGCCATGGCCTACATCCTGTTCGTCAACCCGAGCATTCTCGGCGAGACCGGCATGGACAAGGGCGCACTGTTCGTCGCCACCTGCCTGGCCGCGGCCATCGGTTCGGCGGTGATGGGCCTGATCGCCAACTACCCGATCGCCCTGGCGCCGGGCATGGGCCTGAATGCGTTCTTTACCTACACCGTGGTCCTGCACATGGGCCATACCTGGCAAGTGGCGCTGGGGGCGGTGTTTTTGTCGGCGGTGATGTTTTTCATCCTGTCGATCTTTCGCATCCGCGAATGGATCATCAACAGCATCCCTTTGGCGCTGCGCTCGGCGATTGCCGCCGGCATCGGCCTGTTCCTGGCCTTGATCGCCCTGCAGAACGCCAAGATCGTGATCGGCAACCCCAGCACCCTGTTGAGCCTGGGCGACCTCAGGCAGCCGGCGCCGATCCTGGCCACGCTGGGCTTTTTCCTGATCATCGCCCTGGAAACCCTCAAGGTCCGTGGCGCCGTACTGATCGGTATTCTTGCCGTGACGCTGGTGTCGATCGTGCTCGACTTCAGTCCCTTTGCCGGGGTGATGTCAATGCCGCCGTCGCTGGCGCCGACCTTCCTGCAACTGGACATCATGGGTGCCCTGGATGTGGGCCTGGTGAGCATCATCTTCGCCTTTCTGTTCGTCGACATCTTCGACAACTCCGGCACCCTGATCGGCGTCGCCAAGCGCGCCGGCCTGATGGGCAAGGACGGTCACATGCCGAACATGGGCCGGGCGCTGCTGGCTGACAGCACCGCCGCCATGGCCGGCTCGCTGCTGGGCACCTCGACCACCACCAGTTACATCGAGTCGGCAGCCGGCGTCAGTGCCGGCGGGCGCACCGGTCTGACAGCCATCGTGGTCGCCGTGCTGTTCCTGCTGGCGCTGTTCTTTGCGCCGCTGGCAGCCAGCGTGCCGATCTACGCCACCGCACCGGCGCTGCTGTTCGTTGCGGTGCTGATGGCCTCGGGCCTGGCCGAAATCGAATGGGACGACATCACTGTCGCCGCGCCCGTGGTCATTACCGCGCTGGCCATGCCGTTCACCTACTCCATCGCCAACGGCATTGCCTTTGGCTTCATTTCCTGGACGGCGATCAAGCTGTTGTCAGGACGCTGGCGCGAGCTCAACCCTGCGCTGGTGATCCTCTCGATCCTGTTCGTCATCAAGCTGGGCTGGTTCAACGCATGAGTGTTTCCTTCGACCCCGCGAGCTACGACCGTCTGCTCGCCGAAAAAGCCACCCGCCTGCACGACCTGCTGGCGCCGTTCGATGCACCGGCCGCACAGGTGTTCGACTCGCCGCTGGAACACTTTCGCCTGCGCGCCGAATTTCGCCTGTGGCGTGAAGACCAGCAGCGTCACTATGCGATGTTCGCCCCCGGCGACAAGCACACCCCGATCCTGCTCGACGGCCTGCCCATCGCCAGCCGGCGCATCAATGAACTGATGCCGCTGTTGCGCGCGCGCTGGCAGGCCAGCCAGGCCCTCAGCCACAAGCTGTTCCAGGTGGATTTCCTGACCACCCTGGCGGGCGATGCGATGATCACCCTGTGCTACCACCGCCCGCTCGACGACGCCTGGCAGGCCGAGGCCGAGGGGCTGGCTGCCGACCTGCAGGTCAGTGTGATCGGTCGTTCGCGCGGGCAGCGCCTGGTGATCGGCTGCGACTACGTCACTGAAGAACTGGACGTGGCCGGCCGCACCTGGCGCTACCGCCAGCCCGAAGGCGCCTTTACCCAGCCCAACGGCACGGTCAACCAGAAAATGCTCAACTGGGCCTTCGAGGCCATGGGCGAGCGCCAGGATGATTTGCTGGAGCTGTACTGCGGCAACGGCAACTTCACCCTGCCGCTGGCGACCCGTGCACGCAAGGTGCTGGCCACCGAGATCAGCAAGACCTCGGTCAACGCCGCCCTCGCCAACCTGGAAGACAACGCGGTGGACAACGTCACGCTGGTGCGCCTGTCGGCCGAAGAGCTGACCCTGGCGCTCAATGACGTACGGCCGTTCCGCCGCCTGCAGGGCGTGGACCTGAAAAGCTACGATTTCGGCACCGTGTTTGTCGACCCGCCACGCGCCGGCATGGACGCGGACACCTGCGAGCTGACCCGCCGCTTCGAGCGCATCCTGTACATCTCGTGCAACCCGCAAACCCTGGCCGCCAACATCGCCCAACTGCACGACACCCACCGGGTCGAGCGCTGCGCCCTGTTCGATCAGTTCCCGTATACGCACCATATGGAGTCGGGGGTGTTGCTGGTACGCCGCTGACCTGGGGGCTGTAGGAGCGCGCTTGCCCGCGACCGAGTGCGTAGCGCTCGCAAAATCTCGGAAACGCCACAAATTCATGGCTGTAAATACATTCAAAATCTGCGAAACGCTGCAAATTTACGACTGCTAACGCAGCCGGTCGCGGGCAGAGCGCGCTCCTACAGGCATGTTCATGGCGCCCTGGTGGCGCCGGGACATTGCCATGCACGGCATTCAATAGGCAGCTACCTATCATTTGCGGTATAACGCGCACTCGCTCATTTGTGTGTCATGGGTACCTGCCTTGAGTTCTGAACCCCCCGCTTCGGTCTCCACTTCGTCGGGCCTGCTGCGCCAGCCCGGTTTCGTTGCGTTTCTGGCGGCGCGCCTGCTGGCCATGTTTGCCATGCAGATCCAGGCGGTGGTGGTGGCCTGGCAGATCTATGACATGACCCGCGACCCCATGGCCCTGGCCTATGCGGGCCTGGCGCAGTTCATTCCCATGCTGTTGCTGCTGATGCCGGCCGGCGATCTGATCGACCGTTACGACCGCAAGCTGATCCTGACCCTGAGCTGGCTGGTGCAGGCGCTGTGCGGGGTGATCCTGCTGGTGTTTTCGTTCTACGACCTGCATGACGTGCGGCTGGTATATGCCGCCCTGCTGCTTTATGGCGCCGCACGCGCCTTTACCGGTCCCGGACTGCAAAGCTTGCTGCCGCAGATCGTGCCGCGCGAGCGCCTGGCCTCGGCAATTGCCACCAACAGCGTGATCATGCGCAGCTCCACCGTCGCCGGCCCCCTGATCGGCGGCGGACTGTACGCACTGGGCGGCGCGGAGCTTACCTACGCCATTTGCGTGGCGGCGTTCATTCTCGGCATCTTGCTATTGGCGCTGGTGCCGGTGAAGTTCGCCATGCCCAGGCTCGACCTTGAAGACGGCGCCTGGCAGCGCTTTACCGCCGGCATTGCGTTCATACGCTCGCGACCGATCATTCTGGGCACCATTTCCCTGGACCTGTTTGCCGTGCTGCTGGGCGGCGTCATCGCGCTGCTGCCGATCTACGCCCATGAAGTGCTGGACCTGGGACCGCAAGGGCTGGGCGTGCTGCGCAGCGCCATGAGCCTGGGCGAACTGGTCACCGGCATTTACCTGAGCGTGCGCCCGCTGGATCGCCATGTCGGCCTGACCATGTTCATCGCCGTAGGCATCTTCGGCCTGGCCAACCTGGTGTTTGCCTTGTCGACGCTGTTCTGGCTGTCGTGCATTGCGCTGCTGATTGCCGGCGCCGCCGACATGGTCAGCGTGTACATCCGCTCGGCGCTGGTGCAGTTCTCCACGCCCGACACCATGCGCGGGCGCGTCAATGCAGTGAACATGTTGTTCATCGGGTCGTCCAACGAGCTGGGTGAGTTTCGCGCCGGCACCAGCGCTTCGCTGATCGGTGCCATTCCGGCCGCGATTGCCGGCAGCCTGTGCACGCTGGGCGTGGTCGGGGCCTGGATGGTCGGCTTCAAGAGTCTGCGCCAGGTCAACCGTTTCGCCGATGCAACACCGCCCGAGAAAATCAACGTCAATTAAATGACCGACGGGCTGGCGCGCGTCGGTTATACCAACAACACTCTTTTAGTGTGTGTCGAGGGCAGTCCAATGCTGTGGAAAAAAGGCCGACGTAGCGACAACGTAGTCGATGAGCGCGGACAAGGCGGTGGCGGTGGCCGGCGCATGGGCGGCAAGGGCCTGACGCTGGGCGGTGTGGCGCTGATCGTGGTGTTCGGCCTGATCACCGGACAAGACCCGATGCAGATCCTCGGCCAGTTGACCGGGCAGATGCAGGCCCCGCAGACCCAGCCGGCCAGTCCGACGCAGCGCCCGGCCGGCAACGACCCGCAAGCCGAGTTCGTGCGGTCGGTGCTGGGCGACACCGAAGATCACTGGAAAGCCGCATTGCCTGGCTATCAGGACCCGCAACTGATCCTGTTCAACGGTCAGGTCAGTTCAGCCTGTGGCTATGCCACCTCGGCCACCGGCCCGTTCTACTGCCCGGCCGACCGCAAGATCTACCTCGACCTGGACTTCTTCCGGGAAATGTCCCAGCGCTTCTCGGCCGCTGGCGACTTTGCCCAGGCCTACGTGATTGCCCATGAAGTGGGCCACCATGTACAGACCCTGCAAGGCGTCTCGGCCAAGGTCCAGCAGGCCCGCCAGCGCGGCGAGCGCATGGAAGGCGCCAACGGCTTGCTGGTGCGCCAGGAGCTCCAGGCCGACTGCTACGCCGGGGTCTGGGCCAACAGTGCACAAAAGCGTTTGAACTGGCTGGAGCCGGGTGATATTGAAGAAGCATTGAATGCAGCCAACGCCATTGGCGATGACCGCCTGCAACGCCAGGGGCGCGGCCATGTGGTGCCCGACTCCTTTACCCACGGGACATCCGAACAACGGGTGCGCTGGTTCAAGACCGGCTTTGCCCAGGGCAATATCAACCAGTGCGACACGTTCGCCGCCAAGAGCCTGTAATCGATGATCAAACCGTTGTGGCTGGCCGTGATGTTGAGCACCGCCCTCGCCAGCCTGAATGCCCATGCCGAAGGCTCGCCCGTCAACTCCATCAGTCCTGACCGCCTGGGCATCAACGGCAGCCAGGCGACGCTGGGCCTTAGCCAGGAATGGGTGCGGCCCAAGCCACAGATCCAGCGCGTGGTGATTGTGCTGCATGGTCGCCAGCGCAACGCCCAGACCTACCTGCGCACCATGGAGCGCGCCGCCAATCAGTCCCACGAACGCAGCCGTACGTTGCTGATCGCACCGCAGTTCCTGGACGAGCGCGACATCGTCGCCCATCACCTGGCCGACTCGATCCTGCGCTGGCATGAAGACGCCTGGATCGGCGGCAGCCCATCCATCGGCCCGCAGGCGGTCAGTTCGTTCACCGTGCTGGACCACATTCTCAAGCGTTTGAGCGATGACAAGCTGTTTCCCAACCTCAAGGAAATCGTCATCGCCGGCCACTCCGGCGGCGCGCAAATGGCCCAGCGCTACGCCCTGCTGGGCGGCAGGCAGGAAGCCCTCCTGCACAAGCAGGGCATTCGCCTGCGTTATGTGGTTGCCACGCCGTCCTCATATGCCTGGTTCGACGCGCAACGCCCGCAGACCGTTTCGGAAAAATCCTGCCCGGGCTTCAACGACTGGAAATACGGCCTGAACAAACTGCCGGCCTATGCCGCCAGGGTCGAGCACGGTGAGCTGGAAAAGGACTACGTGCAGCGCGATGTCACCTACCTGCTGGGCCTGCTCGACAACGATCCCGCCCAGTCGTCGCTGGACAAGACCTGCGCCGCCGAGGCCCAGGGCGCCAACCGCCTGGTGCGCGGGCACAACTACTATGACTACCTGCTCAAGCGCCACCCCACCGGCCTGAACCAGCGCGTGGTCGAAGTGCCCGGCGTAGGCCATAACGGCGACGGCATCTTTACCGCCCCACAAAGCCAGGCTGTGCTGTTCAAGCCGCTGTAGGAGCAGCTTTAGCTGCGAAAAGGACGTGAACGTTCAGGATTTTTCGTAGCGCTGGCCGCTCACGGCCCGGTCAGGCCTGCAGGTTCATACCAGCAGCTCGCGCAGCGCATTGCAGTCGCGTACGTGCCAGTCGGTCGAGTCCGGCCAGGGGTTTTCCGGCAGGTTGACCAGCACCGTGCGGGCACCGGCGGCGCGGCCGCAACTGAGGTCGTGCAGGTGGTCGCCGATCATCACCATCTTGGCCGGTGCCACCTCCCACGCGCCGGCCAGTTGCAGCAGGCCGGCCGGATCAGGCTTGGGCGTGGCGTTCTCGCGGCCCAGCACGTGCTCGGCGGCAAAACAGTCAGCCAGGCCGATGGCCTCCAGCGTGATGTGTGCCAGTTCCTGCGCGTTGCGGGTCAGGATGCCCAGGCGGCAACCACGCCCGGCCAGCTCGCGCACCAGGTCCACCGCACCGGTTGCCGCCACCGAACCCAGTGCCAGCTCACGTTCGTGTTCCAGCAGCCAGGCATGCTTGGCGGCCGACTCGTCGGCCGGCAGGCTGGCCAGGTGACCGAGGATGTCTGCCTGCTGAGGAATGTCCAGCGCGCGCTTGATGGCCGCAAAGTCGTGCACCGGCACCGTCAGGGTGCCGTCCATGTCGAACACCCAGTGGCGGATCCGGTCGAGGGTCATCATGCCCAGTCCTTGCGATGGCGAATCAGGCCTTCCTGGCTGACCGAGGCCACCAGCTGGCCGGCACGGTTGTACACGCTGCCACGCGAGAAACCACGCGAATTGCCGGCCCACGGGCTGTCCATGGCGTACAGCAGCCATTCATCGGCGCGCAGGTTGCTGTGGAACCACAACGAATGGTCCAGGCTGGCAACCTGCATGTCGCGCTGCCAGACAGTCTTGGCGTGCGGCAGCAACGAGGTGGTCAGCAGGTTGAAGTCCGAGGCATAGGCCAGCAGGTACTTGTGCAGCGCCGGGATGTCCTTGAGCGCGCCGTCGGCCCGGAACCACACGTACTTGACCGGTTCGCCAGGCTTGGGGTTGTAAGGGTCTTCGGCGGTGACCGGGCGAAACTCGATGGGCTTGGGGCACAGGAATTTCTCGCGCATGGCCTCGGGAATCAGGTGGGCATTGCGCGTCAGCAGTTCGAGCTCGCACGGCAGGTCGTCGGGGCCGACCACATCGGGCATCGCTGCCTGGTGCGCAAAGCCTTCTTCGTCGTACTGGAACGAGGCGCTGCAGGTGAAGATCGGCTTGCCCTTCTGGATCGCGGTCACCCGCCGGGTGCTGAAGCTGCCGCCGTCGCGCACTCGGTCGACGTGATAAACCACCGGCAACTGGGCATCGCCGGGGCGCAGGAAGTAGCCGTGCATCGAATGCACGTGGCGGTCATCCTCGACCGTCTGGCTGGCGGCCGAGATCGACTGGCCCAGCACCTGGCCACCGAACAGCTGGCGAAAGCCAAGGTCCTGGCTGCGACCGCGAAACAGGTTTTCTTCAATGGATTCCAGGGTCAACAGGTCAACCAGGTCTTCAAGCACGCGGCTCATTCATAACTCCTTGCAGCTAAACGGATCCGCGCGCCCAGGGCGGCGGGTGAAAAACCGTGATGATACAGAATCGCTCAGCCTTGCAGGGTCGAGAGCCATTGTTCGCGATTGATGCGGTATAGCACATGGGGCTTGAGCGGATGCCCGTCCGGCAGCGCCGGGTGATCGAAGTCGCCCAGCGGGTCGGGCTGCATGCCGATGGCCTGCATGACCTTTTGCGAAGGCAGGTTGCTGCGGGCCGTGAACGATACGATTTCATCCAGCCCCAGCCGGTCAAAGCCACACCCCAGCGCCGTCCAGGCCGCTTCGCTGGCAAAGCCCAGGCCCCAGTGCTCGCGCGCCAGGCGCCAGCCGATCTCCACGGCCGGCGCGAACGGCGCCTCGAAGCCCACCACCGTAAGGCCGGTGAAACCGATGAAAGCCCCGGTGTCCTTGCGCTCCAGCGCCCACAGGCCAAACCCCAACTCGGCAAAATGCCCGCGCAGGCGACCGATCATCGCTGCGGCCTGCAAGCGGGTCAGCGGCTCGGGGAAGTAACGCATCACCTGCGGGTCGGCGCACAGGGCGGCAAAGGCCGGCAGGTCGTCATCGCGCCATTGGCGCATCGATAATCGCGCACTGTCGAGCGTGAGTATGGGTTCCATCCATCATTCCTCGGAGCGATTCTGATTCTGGCGATGATCATGCGACACGGCTGTGCGCCTGATGGCATTACTGGCACTATCGCGCTTGGACCCTCAAGCGCATGAAAAATGTCCCTGCCGCTCATCTACCATGACGATTACAGCCCACCCTTTCCGGCCGACCACCGCTTTCCGATGGACAAGTTCCGTCTGTTGCGCGATCACCTGGTCGACAGCGGCCTTACCGGCGATGCGCAACTGCTGCGCCCGTCGTTGTGCCCGCCGGACATTCTGGCCCTGGCCCATGACCGCGCCTATATAGAACGCTTCATGAGCGGCGCCCTGTCGCGCGAAGACCAGCGGCGCCTGGGCCTGCCGTGGAGCGAAGCCCTGGCCCGGCGCACCGTGCGCGCCGTGGGCGGCTCGCTACTGACCGCCGAGCACGCCCTGCAGCATGGCCTGGCCTGCCACCTGGCCGGCGGCACCCACCACGCTCATTACGACTACCCGGCCGGCTTCTGCATCTTCAATGACCTGGCGATCATCAGCCAGTACCTGCTGGGCAGCGGTCGGGTCGGCAAGGTGCTGATCTTCGATTGCGACGTGCACCAGGGCGACGGCACCGCCCGCCTGCTGGCCAACACCGAGGACGCCATCACCGTGTCGCTGCATTGCGAAAAGAACTTCCCGGCGCGCAAGGCGCAAAGCGACTGGGACATCCCGTTGCCCATGGGCATGGGCGATGCCGACTACCTGCAGGTGGTGGACGAAACCCTCAATTACCTGCTGCCGTTCCATAAGCCCGACATCGTGCTGTACGACGCCGGCGTCGACGTGCACAAGGATGACGCGCTGGGCTACCTGAACCTCACCGACCAGGGCCTGGCCGCCCGCGACGAAGCGGTGCTGAACCATTGCCTGGGGCGCGATATCCCGGTGATGGGCGTGATTGGTGGCGGCTACAGCAAGGACCGCCAGGCCCTGGCGCGCCGCCACGGCATCCTGCACCACAGGGCGCAGAAAGTGTGGGTCGAGAGGGGGCTGTAGATCAGATCCATGGCCGCGAAAAGGTCGCGAATGTACAGGCCTCTTCGCGGCTGAAGCCGCGCCTGCAGATTCACACCACCTGATCTCAGGTAGAATGCCCACCCCTTTCGTGCCACGACCCTCGGTTTGCCCATGACTTCATCGACCTCCACTGCCCCTGCATCCGTCGCCATCATCGGGGGTGGACCGGCCGGGTTGATGGCAGCCGAGGTGCTGAGCCAGGCGGGTGTGCGGGTCGATCTGTATGACGCCATGCCATCGGTGGGCCGCAAGTTCCTGCTGGCCGGGGTCGGCGGCATGAACATCACCCATTCCGAACCCTACCCGACATTCGTTGCGCGCTATGCCGAGCGGGCGCAGGCCATCGAACCGTTGCTGCAGGGCTTTGATGTCCCGGCGCTGCGGCAGTGGATTCACGATTTGGGTATCGACACCTTTGTCGGCAGTTCCGGACGGGTGTTTCCCGCCGACATGAAGGCGGCGCCCTTGCTGCGCGCCTGGCTCAAGCGTCTGCGCGAGGGCGGTGTGGTGCTGCACAACCGCCACCGCTGGCTGGGCTGGAACAATGACGGCAGCCTGCGCGTGACCAACCCCGAAGGCGAACTGGCCCTGCGCCCGGCGGCAGTGCTGCTGGCGCTGGGCGGGGGCAGTTGGGCGCGGCTGGGCTCTGATGGCGCCTGGCTGCCGTGGCTGCAGGCCAAGGGCGTCGAGACCGCGCCCTTGCAGGCCAGCAACTGCGGCTTTGAGGTCAGCGCCTGGAGCGAGGTGCTGCGCAGCAAATTTGCCGGCGCGCCGCTGAAGAACATTGCCATGACAGTGGATAACCTGCCGCCACGCCCGGGCGAATGCGTGCTCACCGAGCGTGGCGTCGAAGGCAGCCTGGTGTATGCGTTGTCGGCGCCGATTCGCGAGCAGATCAACCGCCACGGCCAGGCCACGGTGCTGATCGACCTGCTGCCGAACAAGCCGCTGGAGGCGGTGCACAAGGCGCTGGGCAAACCGCGCGGGTCGCGCTCGATGAGCAAGCACTTGAGCGGCCAGCTGGGGCTCGACGGCGCCAAGGCCGCGCTGTTGCGCGAGCTGGCGCCCGGCGGGCATTTCAACGATATGGCGTTGCTGGCCCAGGCAATCAAGGCGCTGCCGCTGAGGCTGGTCAAGGCCCGGCCGCTGGACGAGGCGATCAGCACCGCCGGCGGCGTGCGCTTCGAGGCGCTGGATCAGCAGTTGATGCTCAAGGCCGTTGCGGGGGTGTTCTGCGCCGGCGAAATGCTCGACTGGGAAGCCCCGACCGGCGGCTACCTGCTCACCGCCTGCTTTGCCAGCGGGCGAGCCGCCGCGCAGGGCATGCTGCGCTGGCTATCGCGCTGAACCACAACGCGCCGTTATCCCCACGCCCCTGCCACCGTCTTCAAGGCTTGCGCTTGCGCGGGCCGGTGTTGAAGACCGGGACCTTGCGCACCGGTTTGGCCGTCGGGGCGGTGGGTTCGATGTCGCCGCTGTCGACCCACTTGCCCAGGTTGCCCTTACCGCTGGCCTTGGGTTTCTTGGGCTTTTTCGGCTTCTTGAGGATCTGCCCGCTGGCGTCGGTGACCGGCACCCGGTGATCGGGGATGAAGTCCGGTTCGTCGTTGCGCACCAGGGTCTGGCGGATCAGCACTTCGATGGCCGCCAGCTGCTCGACTTCATCGGCGCACACCAGCGAGATCGCCTCGCCGGTCTGCCCGGCACGACCGGTGCGGCCGATGCGATGCACGTAGTCCTCGGCCACGATCGGCAGGTCGAGGTTGACCACGGTCGGCAGATCATCGATGTCCAAGCCGCGGGCAGCGACATCGGTGGCCACCAGAATCTGGATTTCACGCGCCTTGAAACTGTCCAGCGCGCGCTGGCGGGTGGCTTGCGGACGATCACCGTGAATGCCGTCGGCCTTGATGCCCAGCCCTTGCAGGCGCTCGGTCAGTTGGTCGACACCGACCTTGGTCCTGGCAAACACCAGCACCTGGCCCCAGCGCTGCTGCTTGAGCAGGTGAATGAACAGCTCGGTCTTGCGTTTCTTGTCGACCGTCACCACCCACTGCTTGACCGTGTTGGCGGCCGCATTGCGCGGGCTGACTTCGATGCTCAGCGGGTTGTCGAGCATCTGCCCGGCCATCAGGCGGATCGGGTCGGAGAAGGTCGCGGAAAACAACAGGGTCTGACGCTTTTTCGGCAGCACGTTGTAGATGCCACGCAGCTCTTCGGAGAAGCCCAGGTCGAGCATGCGGTCGGCTTCGTCCAGCACCACCACCTGCACCTGATTGAACTTGACCGCGTTCTGCCGGTGCAGGTCCAGCAGACGGCCTGGGGTTGCCACCAGTACGTCCACGCCACGGCGCAGGCGCATCATCTGCGGGTTGATACTAACGCCGCCGTACACCGCATAGGTGCTCAACGGTACGTGCTCGGCGTACTGGCTGAAGCTGGCGTGCACCTGCTCGGCCAGTTCACGGGTGGGCGCCAGCACCAGGGCGCGCACCGAGTTGGCCGCCACCTTGGGGCCTTCCAGGGTCAGGCGTTGCAGGAGCGGCAGGGCAAAGCCTGCGGTCTTGCCGGTGCCTGTCTGGGCGGCGGCCATCAGGTCGCGGCCTTCGAGCACGGCGGGAATCGCCTTGGCCTGGACAGGCGTCGGGGTCTGGTAGCCCAGCGCCTCAAGCGCACGCAGCAAGGGTTCGATCAGGCCAAGAGAAGCGAATGTCATGGAAATACCGTAGGGAAAATTCAGCGCAAGGCGCGCAGTTTACCCTGTCGCCGGTCTGTCCGTCAGGTTGACGCCTGGGTGACCATCGGCCGACGCCACTGCGGCAGACCGATCAGGATCACCGCACTGACGATCACCAGCATCGCCAGCGCCTCCTCGGGGCCGACGTGCTCGCCTGCGAACAGCATGCCCAGCACCACCGCCACCACCGGGTTGACGTAGGCATAGCTGGTGGCGGCGGCTGGGCGCACGTTCTTGAGCAGGTACATGTAGGCGCTGAACGCCACGATCGAGCCAAACACCACCAGGTACGCCAGGGCACCCCAACCGGCGGCGGTGGGCATCTGTTCCAGGCGCTCGCCGCTCAACTGGCTGGCAACCATCAGCATGGCGCCGGCCGTCAGCATCTCGGCAGCGCTGGCCATCGGCCCGTTGGGCAACGGCAGGTGCTTGCTCAGCACCGAGCCCAGCGCCCAGGCGGCAGCGGCAAAGATCAGCAAGGCGGCGCCATACGGGCTGGCCTGCAGGTTGGAGCCCAGGTTGAGCAGGCCGATGCCGATCAGGCCCAGCGCAATGCCGGCCCATTCCAGGCGTGTGGTGCGGTTGCCCCAGAACAGCCCGAACAACAAGGTGAACAGCGGCATGGTCGCCACTGCCAGCGCCGCCACGCCCGAAGACACGTCGGCATGTTCGGCCAGGGTCACTCCGCCGTTGCCGCAGCCCAGCAACAGAAAACCGATGATCGCCGCCGCCTTCCACTGCGCGCCGGTCGGTGCCGGCACCCCGCGCCAGCGCAGGTAGCCGTACATCAGTGCGCCGGCAATCAGAAACCGTATCGCGGCCATCATCAGTGGCGGCCAGGAAGCTACGCCAATGCGGATCATCAGGTAAGTGGAGCCCCAGATCAGGTACAGGGCCAGAAAGGCACCAATGAGTAACAGGGGAAAGCGGCGGGCAGTCGGCATGGCAGGCTCGGAATCCATTCTTATGGTGAGCCTATTTTAGGAATGCGCCCGGGGAATCTTAAGCCGATAAACCTGTTTAAACTGCGCGAATAATTTCGAATCAACGGTACTGCCCGGCTTTGGCCTTTGATTCGATAGCCGGCACTTTTGTCTTCGGGAGACGCCCTGTGGAACTGGATAAATACGACCGCATGCTGATCGATGCGCTGCTGGAAAACGGCCGCGCGTCATTCGCGCAGCTGGCGCGACGGGTCAACCTGTCGGCGCCGGCGGTGGCCGAGCGCATTGCCAAACTGGAAAGCCAGGGGGTGATCACCGGTTACCAGGCCACGATCAACCTGGCCAAGGTCGGCCTGCCGATCCAGTGCATGATCGAGCTGCGCCTGGGCAGCCATGGCAACCAGCAGGCCTATCAAGAGCTGTACCGGTTTCCCGAGCTGATCCAGTGCCACCGGGTTACAGGCGACCCGTGCGTGATCATGCGCGCCGCCGTGGACTCAATGGAGCATCTGGAGCAGTTGCTTGATCGCGTGGCGCGCTTCGGTTTCAGCAAGACCTCGATCGTGCTGTCGACGCCGGTCGAGCGGCCATTGCCGGCCGGTCATCTGGGCAGTGGTGCAGCGCCTGTACCTAAAGTCCGCGCTGACGCTTGAGGGTTTCCAGGATCCGCGCCGCCGGGACCTTTTGCAGGCCACACAGCATCTGGTGGGAAATGCAGGTCAGGCCATGCTGGCTGCGCAACTGGCCGGTCATGTAGCCCATCAGGTTGGCGGCCATCTCGGCATCGGCCATGGCCCGGTGCGCCTGGCCGGTAGTGGGCAGGCGCGCGTAACGGGTCAGGGTGCCGAGCTTGTGATTGGGCGCGCCGGGAATCAACCGCCTGGCCAGCAGCATCGAACAGGCAAAGCTCTGCTCGCGCTTGCGCTGGATGCAGCCCAGCTCGAAATCCCAGAACTTCTGGTCGAACGAAGCGTTGTGCGCCACCAGTGGTGTGCTGCCGACAAAATCGGCGACCTCGCCCATGACCTGCTCGACCGCCGGCGCCGTGCGGATCATGGCGTTGCTGATGCCGGTCAGGGCTTCGATGAATTCGGGAATGCGCACGCCGGCGTTCATCAGGCTCTGGTAGCGGTCAACGATGCGTCCCTCTTCCATGATCACCACCGCCACTTCCGTGGCTCGGCAGTCGGGGCCGGGCGAGATGCCCGTGGTTTCAAAGTCGATGACGGCAATACGTTCCACGATCAATATCTTTTTCCCTTGCAGTAGCCGGTATTCAGTTCTTGAGCAGCAGCGCGCCCTCGATGGGCACGTAGCGGGTGGCGGCGCGGATCAGCGAATTGGCGGTCAGCCCCGGCACACCATAGGCCACGGCCTCGACCTTGTAGCGGTCAATGATGCGTTCGAGCAACAGGTCGAAGTCGCCATCGCCGGAAGCCAGCACCACTTCGTCGACTTCGGCGGCATGCTCCATCACATCCAGGGTGATGCCCACGTCCCAGTCGCCCTTGGCCGAGCCGTCGCTACGCTGGATGTAGGGCTTGAGCCTGACGGTAAAGCCCAGGTTGCGCAGGATCTGCTGAAACTGCTGCTGTTTGCTGTCGCCGCGGTCGATGGCATAGGCATACGCCTGGACGATCTGCCCGTGCTGGCTGACGTCGGCCCAGAACGCGGCGTAGTTGAAGTGGCAGCCGTGCGCCTGGCGCACCGTGTAGTAGAGGTTCTGCACATCGGCAAACACCGCGATCTTTTTCACTGTCACTTCCCTGAATGCAAACAGCACGCAGTATGCCAGTTATGCGCGGTCGATGTGCGCGTGTGCAGAAACCGTCGGGGCTGCTGAGTCAGACAAAGCTGTCATCGTCGTCGAATGCACCGCCCTGATCGTCGGCCAGGTCATCCTGGTCCTGGCGACCCCAGTCATCCTGTGGATAACCTGACGACGGTGAATTCTGGATCACCTCGACGATTTCCTGTGGCGCACTGTGATGACCGAACAGACTGCTGATGCCTTGCGCCAGCATCACGCCGCTTGCCACGCCGGCCGCAGTCTGCAGGGCACTGCCAAGAAAGCCGCTGCCCTTGGCCGGCACCGGCGCCGGGGCGGCAGGCGGTGCGCTGCCGGGCTCGTTCCAGCCGCCACCCGCCGCCGGACGCGGCGCCTGGTTACCGCCGAACAGTCCGGACAAGAAGCCGCCGCCACTGGCCGGTGCACTGCGCGTCTGCTGCACCTGGGCCTGCAGCTGGCGGATCTGCTCATCGCGTTCGCGCACCTGCTGATTGAGCTGATTGACCGCCGCTTCCTGCACCACGATCGCCTGGGCCATGTAATAAGGCGCGGCCGGCTGGCGGCGCAGGTGCTCGTTGATGTGCGCCTCGACGCTCGCATCACGGGCACCGGCGGCGGCTTCGGCATTTTTCAGCTTCGCGAACAGCTCATCAATCAGGGTTTGCTCTTGGTTGTTCATACGCACCTCGCAAGGATCGTAAAAGGCCATAGGACGGCCTTGCTCACGTTATGGGGTTGGCCCAGGGCGGTTCAAGCACATGACAAAAAAGTTAAGAAGCCCGCTGCAGACGGGCGCGCTTGGTGGCGCGTCAGGCAATGGGCTACAGTGTTCGCCGCCCTTTTCCCATGACCGACCACCATGAACCCGCTGAATATCCTCCAGGATTCGCTGTACTTCTTTCGTCACAACCTGATCAGCATCGCGGTGTTGTGCCTGCCCTTGGTGGTGCTCGAAGCGCTGGTCAAGCAGGCGGTCGGCAATGCCGTGGCCAGCAATGCCTCGCACGCCTACGAACTGGTGGTGGGCCTGTTTTTCTATCCGTTGTACAGCGGCGCGCTGATCCTGCTGCTTGATGCCCGTACCCGGGGCGAACAGCCGCGCACGGTCGACATCTGGGCCATGACCTTGCGCCTGTGGCCCGGCTTTGCGGTGCTGTCGGCGGTCAGCACCTTGCTGATCATGTTCGGCCTGTCACTTTTCGTGCTGCCGGGCCTGTGGCTGATGATCAAGCTGGCGTTCAGCGAATACCTGCTGGTGCTGCGCCAGCGCACGCCGATGATGGCCATGCGCGAGAGCATGCACATGACCAACGGGCATTTCCTGCGCATCCTGCTGTGCCTGTTGTGCCTCTACATTCCGCTGTCGATGATCGAAGGCATCGGCCTGTACCTGCTGCCCGAGCCACAGAAACCTGGCGTGTCGCTGATGCTCGACAGCCTGGGCAGCTTTTTGCAACTGTTCATGGGCGTGGTGATGTTCCGGCTGTTCATGCTGGTCGAGGGTGACACGCGCAACGACTGAGCCCGGGTTGTCGGCTATGCTCAGCCCAGTCCATCAGGAGGCCCATCCGCGCGATGACCCGAATCCTTTTGCGTCTGATCGTGTTGACCCTGCTGCTGATCGCCGGGCTGTGGCTGGCGGTCTACCACCTGACCTGGCGCCCGCAGGCGCGCGAGCCGGTTGCGGCGACTTGCAGCACCTCAACGGCGCCGCTGCTGGTGCCCGGCCAGGCTTTGAAGGTCATGACCTGGAACATTCAGTACCTGGCCGGCAAGCGCTATGTGTTCTGGTACGAACCGGCCGCCGGCAGCGACCCGGACGAACGCCCCACCGCCCAGGACCTGGCGTTCAACCTTGATGAAGTGGTGCGGGTGATCCGTGATGAACAACCCGACCTGGTGCTGCTGCAGGAAGCCGGCGACGGCGCCAAGAATACCGATTACCAGAACCAGGTCGCCCTGCTCCAGGAACGGCTGGTCGACCTCTACCCCTGCAACACCCAAGCGTGGCAATGGCAGGCCGAATTCGTGCCGCATCCGCACATCTGGGGCAGCGTCGGCCTGAAGCTTTCGACCTTCAGCCGCTACCGAATCGACAGCGCCGAGCGCCTGCAATTGCCGGTGCAGCCGGTCAATGTCGTACTGCGTCAGTTCCAGCCCAAGCCTGCGCTGCTGGTCAGCTACCTGCCGCTGAGCGATGGCAACCGGCTGGCAGCGATCAATACCCAGCTGTATGCGCCCCGGCCAGGCGACGACACCTTGCACCAGCAGGTCGAAGCCATCGCCCGGTTGCTCGATCAACTGACCGGCAATGGCACGCCGTGGCTGATCGGTGGTGATTTCAACCTGCTGCCGCTGGGCCAATATGCGCGCCTGAGTGTAGAACAACGCCAGCCCTACCCGGCTGACAGCCCGCTGCACCGGTTGTGGGACGCCTACCCGATGATCCCCGACAACAGCGAAGCCAGCGGCATCGAGCGCCGCCGCTGGCTGACCCACTGGCCCAACGACCCGCGCCTCGACGGCCCGGACCGCACCCTGGATTATCTGTTCTTCAACCCCAGTCTCAAGCGCCTCGACGCACAGGTGCGCCAGGCCGACACGCTGGACATCTCCGATCACCTGCCCGTCCTGGCACGCCTGCTGTTACCCAAACGCCCGTAGGAGCGCGCTCTGCCCGCGACCGAGTGCGCAGCGCTCGCAAAATCTGCGAAACGCTGCAAATTTACGACTGCTCCGCAGCCGGTGGCGGTGGCCAGGCATTCCGGCAAGCGCGCTCCTACCCCCTCCCTTGCAACGAGCCCGCAGTTTCACCTGGACGAAATATTGTTATGTTGTAACATAACAATTCAAACCCCAAGGATCACTTCGATGCGCGCCCGATTCGCCTTTCCCCTTTCCACCCTGGCTGGCGCGTTGCTCGCCGCCCAGCCCGTCTACGCCGCTCAAGCCGTGATGCTCGACCCGCAGGTCATCACCGCCAACCCCCTGCGCAGCGACACCCTGGCGTCGCCGACCAGCGTGGTAGAAGGCGATCAACTGACCCTGCGCCAGTCGGCACAGCTGGGCGAGACACTCAATACCCTGCCCGGGGTGTCATCGACTTACTTTGGCCCGGCGGCCAGCCGGCCGGTGATCCGTGGCTTCGATGGCGACCGCATTCGTATCCTGCGCAACGGCGTCGGCGCGCTGGATGCCTCGTCGCTGTCGTATGACCATGCGGTGCCCTACGACGCCGCCAATGCCGAGCGCATCGAAGTCGTGCGCGGGCCGGCGGCCTTACTGTACGGCGGCAGCGCCGTGGGCGGGGTGGTCAACACCTTCGACAACCGCATCCCCACCGAGCCGGTCGACGGGGTGCACGGCGGCGGCGAGTTGCGCTATGGCGGCGCGGACACCACCCGCAGCAGCGCCGGCAAGCTGGAAGCGGGCGACGGCAACTTTGCCTTGCACCTGGACGCCAACTCGCGCCAGTTCAACGACCTGCGCATCCCCGGTTACGCCCATTCGCGTGATCAACGCGCTCTCGACGGCGACGACAGCAAGCACCGCGTGGCCAATAGCGACGGGCGTCAGGACGGCGGTGCCATCGGTGGTGCCTACCATTGGGATCATGGCTTTGTCGGCTTGTCCTACGACGAATACGACAGCAATTACGGCTCGCCGGCCGAAGAGGCGGTACGCATCGACATGGAACAGCGCCACTACGCGCTGGCCTCGGAAATCCACGACCTTGAAGGCCCATTCAGTTCGGTGAAGCTGGATTTTGGCCACACCACGTACGAGCACCGCGAGATTGAAGACGGTGCAACCGGCACAGTATTCAAGAACGATGGCTATGAGGCCCGCATCGAGGCCCGGCACAACCCCCTCGGCCCGCTGGAAGGGGTGATCGGTGCGCAGGTCGCCAGCAGCCAGTTCCAGGCCCTGGGCGCCGAAGCCTTCGTGCCGCGCACCGACACCGACAGTGCAGCGCTGTTCGTGCTGGAGAACTGGCAAGCCAGCGAGCGCCTCGACCTGACCCTGGGCGGCCGCCTGGAACACACCCGCCTGCGCCCGGAGGCCGACGGCAACGAACGCTTCGAAGGCAGCGACACCAGCCACAGCTTCAGCGCCGGCAGCCTGTCGTTCGGCGCGGTCTATAAACTGACCGATATCTGGTCGCTGGCCAGCACCCTGAGCTACACCGAACGCGCGCCGACCTTCTACGAGCTGTACGCCAACGGCCCGCACGAAGCCACTGGCACCTATGAAGTGGGCGATGCCAATGCCGCAAAGGAAAAGTCCTGGTCCACCGACCTGGCCCTGCGCTTCGACAACGGCACCCATAAAGGCAGCGTCGGGGTTTTCTACAGCCGCTTCTCCAACTACATAGGCCTGCTGGGCAGCGGTCGCTCCCTGAACGACGACGGTGAAGAAGTCGCCGCCAGCGACGATGACGCCCTGCCCGAATACCTGTACAGCGGCGTCAAGGCCGACTTCTGGGGGGGTGAAGCCCAGGACCTGTGGCGCCTGGCGCAAACGCCGTATGGCAACTTCGCCCTGCAAAGCTCGGCCGACTACACCCGCGCCAATAACCGCGACACCGGCGAGGCCCTGCCACGCATTGCACCGCTGCGTCTGAACACTGCGCTGCTGTGGGACTACAACCAGTGGCAGGCCAGCCTTGGCGCCGAGCACGTCAGCGCCCAGCACCGCGTGCCGCGCGCCGAACGTGACAGCGATGGCTACACCACGCTCAATGCCAGCCTTGGCTACCGCTTCGAAGTGGGCCAGAGCGAGTGGCTGGCGTTTGTGAAGGGCGACAACCTCAATAACCAGACGGTGCGCTACGCCAGCTCGATTCTGCGCGATGAAGTGCCCGCGGCTGGTCGCAGCGTGCAGGCGGGGGTGAAGATGAGCTTTTGAGTGTCGGCCGACTCAACTGTAATCGAACGAAAACAGCACCAGCCCTTCGATGGGCTCGTACAGCATCACGATCAGGTCAGCCCCGGCGCTGCGGTAGTTCCAGCCGTGGGCGCTGGCCACGTGATAAAAGCGGTTGCCGGCCGGGCTCAGGGGATAGACCAGGTAGTCGCCGTTGTCGGGATCGACTTCGATGATCTCCTTGGGAAACTCGATGGTCTCGACCCAGTTGCCCAGCCCCGCCTCGCCGCCCAGTTGCTCGACGAACGTGACCGGATCGTCGTGATCACAGTCCGGGCGCACCAGAATGCCACGGGCCTTGTACACCTCGGCGGCCTTCGCGTAGGCCTGGTGCTGCTCGGCGTAATGGCGCTCAAGGTCGGCCCGGGCCCCGGGGTGCGGGTCCGGCAGATCGGCATTGTCCTTGTGCAAGAAGAAATAGCGCGGGTCGCCGCACAGGCGGTAACGCCCGTCTTCGAGCTTGAAGCCGATCCAGTTGGTCTTGAGCAGGTCGCCGTGATAGCCGTCCCATTCGGTGAGTTCACCAACCAGGCTTTCATAGGGCTCCAGCGGGCTGAGCATGTGCAGCACACCCGACCACTCGGGATTGACCGTGCTGATGTCGAGGCTGAACAAAGGGTGCAAGTGGATGGCCAGCTCCTGCTGGTCGGGCACGAACACCGACTCTGGCGCCGGAAACGGCTGCATGCCGGCGGGTACTCGGGTGTAGTCCACGGTTTCATCCTGGGTCATCGATCAACTCCTGTCATTGAATGAGTCATATGCAGACAACGGCTTGGCGTCGAGGATTCATCACGCCCTGCCATAACGTTTGAATCGGTCATTTCTGGCTTGCCGGCCGCCGGGACCTTTACCTGACCTTTACAGACTCTGTACCTGGATTTACAACAACGCGGTGTCTTATGGATACATGGCCAATACACAGGCCACATCAGGAGACACACCATGTTTTCGAAGATCACCAGAATTGTACTGTTGTCCGCCAGCCTGCTGGTCGCCGGTACTGCCGGCGCCGCCGATCGCCACCTGGCCGCGCCTGTGTTTGCCGGCGCGACGGTCGATACGGCCCCGGCCACTCTGTTGGCGCGCAACGACCGCTACGACGACCGTCATCACTATCGTCGCCCGGCGCCGCGTGAATATCGCAGCCATTACTACGCGCCGCCCCGCTCCCACTATCAGCACCGCCGCTATGCGCCGCCACCGCGCCATCACTACCGTCAGCATGACCGCCACGATCGTCGCTACTACTATGATCGCCGCCGCGGGTAAGCGCTGAGAGACCGCTGCCGCACGCTCATCAACACAAAATAAATTATTGATTTTATTGGATATTAATTCACTACCGTAGGAGCCCGCTTGCCGGCGACCGGCTGCGCAGCAGTCGTAAAAATAGTGGTGTTTCATCAATTTTTGCGAGTACTACGCACTCGATCGTCCGAGTACGGCCCAGGCCAAGCGCGCTTTAACCTGGCCACATGCTTGCTGCGCGAAAGCGCACCGCCTTGGCGCGCCGCCTTGGCGCGGTGTCAGTGACACAGGGTGGGCTCCTGCAAACAGTGAGTTTAATATCCAGCAATCTGCCTGATGAGCGCTCGTCCCCTGTCCCTCACCCCTTGCGGGGCTTGATCCGTGCGGTGGCTTCGGCCACCAGCGGGTCATCCGGCCAGTAATGCTTGGGGTAGCGTCCTTTCAAATCCTTCTTGACCTCGCTGTAGGTCGTACGCCAGAAACTCGCCAAGTCCTGTGTCACCTGCACCGGGCGGCGCGCCGGGGACAACAGGTGCAGCTTGACGGCCTGACGGCCGTTGGCGATGCGCGGGGTGTCGGACAGGCCGAACAGCTCCTGCAGGCGCACGGCCAGGATCGGCGGGTGTTCGCTGTAGTCCAGGCGCACCGACGAGCCGGAAGGCACCTGTATATGCGAGGGCGCCAGTTCGTCGAGGCGTTGCGGCAATGGCCAGGGCAGCAGGTTGCGCAACATCGATGACAAATCGAGCGCGCCGAAGTGGCTGAGCCGGGTGACCTTGCCCAGGTACGGCAGCAACCAGTGTTCCAGGCTGGCGAGCAAGGCGCTGTCGCTGACGTCCGGCCAGTCGCTGGCAGGCTGCTGTTGCCTATCCAGCGCGCGCAGCAGGTTGACCCGCGCCTGCCACTGGCGCAACTCGGGCGTCCAGGCCAGCAATTGCAGCCCCTTGCGTCGCACCAGCCCCAGCAGCGCCTGCCCGCGCGCGGCCTCATCCAGGCCTGGTAGCGGTTCGCTGCCGAGCACCAGTTCGCCGACCTTGCGCTGGCGCTCGGCGCGCAGCACGCCTTCGCGCTCGTCCCAGTCCAGTTGATCGACGTTGCGCACCTGCTCGGCCAGCACCGTATCAAACAGCGCAGGCTCCAGATCGGTGGCCAGGTAAATGCGCTCTTCGCGCTGGCCCTGGCGGCTGCCCAGGTCGGCGACCACCAGCCATTCGTGCTTCATCAAGGCATCGCTGTCGCCAAACAACGCGGCGCGACCGTTGGCCAGGCGGTACTCGGCCCCACCGGGGCGTCGCTGGCGCGCCACCCGGTCCGGGTAGGCCAGCGCCAGTAAGGCGCCCAGCCAGCGCGGATGGTCGGGATCGCTGACGGCCTGCGCCGGTTTGCCGCGCAGATGACTGCGGTACTGGCGCGCCAGTTGCCGGGCGCGCTGCACGCCCCCCTGTGCGTTGCGCTGGGCCTTCTGCTCGCCCGACAGCAGGACGAGGCGGCTGTGCAGGTCGGCGCCGACGCCACGCAGGATGTCGCGCTCGCCCAGCAAGGCGGCGACGTCACAGGCCATGTCGGCCAGCCCCAATGACTGGCCGCGTAACAGCAGATGGGCAATGCGCGGGTGCGCCGGCATTTGGGCCATGGCCTGGCCATGCCCGGTCAGGCGGCCATCTGTTTGCAGCGCACCGAGGCGCTGCAACAGGTCGCGAGCCTGGGCAAAGGCGGCCATGGGCGGCAGGTCGAGCCACTTCAACTGGTTCGGCTCCACACCCCAGCGGGCCAGTTGCAAGGCCAGGCCCGCCAGGTCGGCCTGGAGGATTTCGGCACTGCCATAGGCCGCCAATTGCTCGTGCTGGGCCTCGGACCACAGCCGATAACACACGCCCGGTTCCAGGCGCCCGGCCCGGCCGGCGCGCTGGGTGGCGCTGGCGCGGGAAATGCGCTGGGTGTCCAGGCGGGTCATGCCGCTGCCCGGGTCGAAGCGCGGCACCCGCGCCAGCCCGGCATCGATCACCACGCGCACGCCATTGATGGTCAGGCTGGTCTCGGCAATGTTGGTGGCCAGCACCACCTTGCGCGCGCCGGGCGGGGCCGGATCGATGGCGGCGCGCTGGGCGTTGAGGTCAAGTTCACCATGCAACGGGCACAGCAGAATGTCGCTTCGTTCACCCAGGGCGTCGGCCAGTTGCTGATGCACTCGGCGAATCTCGGCCTGCCCCGGCAGGAACACCAGCAGGCTGCCGGTCTCGTTGCCCAGCGCATCGAGCACGGTCTGCACCACGCGCGGCTCGACGAACTCGCCCGGCTGGAACGGCCGCCCCCACTGGATTGTCACCGGGAACATGCGCCCTTCACTGCGCACCACCGGCGCATCGTCGAGCAAGGCCGACAAGCGCTCGCCTTCGAGCGTGGCGGACATCAGCAGCACCTTGAGCGGCGGCTCGTCGCGCAACAGTTCACGGCCGTTGAGGCTCAGGGCCAGTGCCAGGTCGGCGTCCAGGCTGCGTTCATGAAATTCGTCGAAGATCACCAGCCCCACGCCCTCCAGCGCCGGATCATCCTGCAAGCGCCGGGTGAGGATGCCTTCGGTCACCACTTCGATGCGGGTCCCGGGCCCGACCTTGCTGTCCAGGCGAATGCGGTAACCCACCGTTTCACCGACCTTCTCGCCCAGTTCGCTGGCCAGCCGTTCGGCCGCGGCGCGCGCGGCCAGCCGGCGTGGTTCGAGCATCAGGATGGTCTGCCCCGCCAACCACGGCGCATCAAGCAACGCCAGCGGCACGCGGGTGGTCTTGCCGGCGCCGGGCGGGGCTTCAAGCACCACCTCGTGGCGCTCGTCGAGGGCTTGGCGCAGGGCCGGCAATACAGCGTCGATGGGCAAGGCAATCATGGGCTACTCCCGAACTGGGCGGGCAGTATACCGAGCGGGCGCCGGGGCAACAGCGCCGGGGGCTATAACCCAGCGGCTACAACCCCTGCAACAGCCCCTCGACCTGTTGCAGCTCCCAGGCGCTGAGAAATGCCACCGGGTCAGTGCCAGCCCGGTGCCAGTCCTGCATCGAGCCGAGCCGGCCATCCGGGGCGCGGCAGAACTGACACAGGGCCAGGCCCTGTTCATCGAACGACAGTGCCAGCAACCAGTCATCGACAGTGACCAGCAGCGGCTCGTCACCGGTTTCGTTGTCCAGTTGTTCATCGGTCTTGCACAACGTGCGTTGGCCCAATGCCAGTTCCTTGAGCACCTGGTAGACCTCACGGGCGTCCAGCGGGTCGAACTGCTTCAACCAGTCATTGGTTTCCTCCAGGTCGAACAGGGCGGGATCGAACTCATTGCCGAATACTTCTTTGATTCCCTTGTGCTCGGGATGTGCAGGATCAGCCAGCGCCTCCAGCATCAATTCATAGCCCGGCACGCCTCCGATGTCCTCCGGGGGACAGGCATTGGCGCCCTCGAGGCAATAAGCCGCCTGGGGGAACGCGCTGGACGACAGGCCGCGCTTTTCGACCGTGACCTTGTGGTACCAGTCATCGCCAAAATCATAAAGATAGATGAAGCTCTTTTTTCTGCCCAGCGCCTCGCTCAGGGTATACAGAGACTCAGGCTCGGCAGGGCTGCGCCACGGGTCGTCATCGAGCAGCTCATCGGGCGGACCATAGACCTTGTCGCCAATACGGAAGGCGTGCAGGTGCTCATTGTCCCAGCCCATCACGCCCTGCAAGACCTCATGCAACTTCTCCAGGTCGATATCGCACGGTACGACGAACCGGCGCCATACAGAAGGTACGCAGTCCTGCAACTCGATGTGCAGTAACCAGAAGTCCGCCCCGGACCGGGGAGAGGAAGCTGCCTTGACCATAAATCGTGATCGCCCTGCATGATTGAAAAGAATCGAACCCGCCGAACTATAACGCGCTTTTCATGCCCCCTTAAGCCTGCAGAAAATTTCTGCACCCGAACCTGTGCCAGGCGCAATAGTCTTAGCCCCGCAGTCTTTGCCTTGTATAGTTGCCCCCCTCTTACTACAGGAGTTTTCCCATGCGCCTTGCTTCGCGTTTGATCGGTGGCGTTCTGGCCGCCACGCTGCTGACCCAGTTGTCCGCCTGCGGCAGCATTTTCTACCCCGACCGCCGTGGCCAGATCGACGGCAAGGTCGACCCGGCGATTGTCGTGCTCGATGCTTTGGGCCTGTTGTTCTATGTGATTCCGGGTGTGATTGCCCTGGGGGTGGACTTCGCTACCGGCGCCATCTACTACGCGCCCAACGAGCAGGCGCAGGTCGACCCGGTCAAGCTCAAGCCGGCCGTCAAGGCCGATGGCAGCGTCGACACGCAGAAGCTGCAGGTCATCCTGGAACAGGAACTGGGCCGCACGTTCCCGCTGGACGATCCGCGCCTGATCCAGCACAAGGGCAGCCTTGAGCAACTGGCCAGCCTGGGCCTGCGCCCGGCGGCCTGAGACGGATCCGAACCTGAACATTTGAAGAGTCCGCAGGGTGTCCTACATGCACGCCAACGCTGAACACACCCGCCTGTTGCGCTTGGCCACCCGGGCTTCGCTGACCGTGGCGATCGTACTGATCGTCACCAAGGGCGTGGCCTGGTGGATGAGCGGCTCGCTGAGCCTGCTGGCCGGGCTGACCGACTCGCTGCTTGATGGCGCTGCCTCATTGCTCAACCTGCTGGCGGTGCATTACGCCCTGCGCCCGGCCGATGACGACCATCGCTACGGGCATGGCAAGGCTGAAGCCTTGTCGGGCATGGCCCAGGCATTGTTCATCACGGTCAGCGGCGTGTTGATCGGCATCCAGGCCATCGAGCGCATCCAGAACCCCGAGCCACTCAGCACGGCACTGCCGGGCATTGTCGTGACCTTGCTGGCGCTGGGGTTGACCGTGGCGCTGCTGGGTTTTCAGCGCAAGGTTATCCGTATCACCGGCTCCAGCGCGATCAAGGCCGATGCCTTGCACTACCGTTCGGACCTGCTGCTTAACGTCAGCATCCTGCTGGCGCTGAGCCTGACCTGGCTGGGCTGGCAGCAGGCCGATGCCTGGTTCGGCCTGGCGATTGCCGGGTACATCGTCTGGAGTGCGGTGCAGATCGCCCGCGAGACCTTCTCGGTGCTGATGGACCAGGAGCTCCCGCCCCAGGTCAGTGCACGGATGCTGGAACTGGCGCGCGGGGTGCCGGGTGTACTGGGCGCACATGATCTGCGCACGCGCATTTCCGGACAGATCTGGTTTGTGCAGGTGCACCTCGAGTTGCCCGGTTCGCTGACACTGTCGGTCGCGCACGCGCTGTGCGACCGCGCTGCAGCGGCCATTCATGCGCAGTACCCGCAGGCCGAAGTGCTGGTGCATGCCGACCCGCAGGAAGTGGTCGGGCAGAAACCGACGTGATCGTCTAGGCTATTGCACGCTGTAGCCGCGCTCGTACAGACACGCCCCCATCGCCTGGCGATAGGTGTCGATGACTTCCTCGGCGGGCGCATAGGTGACACTGGCGGGGTCGAAGCCACTGCGGTCGGCGGCCCAGCGGTAGCATTGGTAGCGGTCGTACTCGACACGCTCCGGCGTCTGGCCGGCAATGGGCGAGAACGACGGATCGTACTGACTGGCAGAGGGCGGCGCGCCCTGGCTGTCCACCTGAGCCTGCGGCGGGTTGACCACCACATAGTCCTGGCTGTCGGGTTGCCAGGCGTAGTAACTGCCCGCCGCCAGAAACAGCAACGAGCCGCCCACCCAGAGTTCTTGTGAGTACGCCGGCAGGCTGCTCACCCGCACACCCTGGGGTGGCGTTACCACCACGTAGCGCTCGCCCTGCGGGCGATACCAGTAGCCGTCGGCATAGAAGTACTCCTGGCCGCGCCACGGAATACGCGAGTAACCGCGCGGCACCTGATTGAGGCTGTTGCCGGGGCGGTAGCGTGGCCCGGTCCCCCAACCATCGCCGCGCCCGTCCGGACGCCCCGCCCAGTCCTGGCGCGGACGCTGGTCGCGCGGCAGGTCCTGATAATTGCCCTGGCGCGGTGGCTGCGTCTGCCACGACTGGCGCGGCGCACTTTGCAGCGGCAGGTTGTCCTGGCGTTGCTGCAGCTGCTGACGCTCGTCCTGGCGCTGCTGCGTCTGGATCTGGCGCTGTTGCTCACGCTGTTGCTGCTGTTGCTGGTACTGCTGCTGTTGCTGCTGGCGTTCGGCGTTGCGCTGCTGGTTCTGTTGTTGCTGAACCTGACGGTCCTGCTGGCGCTCGACCTGGCGCTGCTGATTTTGCTGATCCTGGATCTGCCGTTGCTGCTCGCGCTGTTGCTGGTAGATCTGCTGTTGCTGCTGTTGCTCGACGCTGCGCATCTGCTGCTGTTGTTGCTGGATCTGCCGGTCCTGCTGGCGCTCGGCCTGACGTTGCTGGTTCTGCTGCTGGGGATTGGCGCCACGCAGCTCGCTGGGGGACTGATCGCCAGCCTGCACAGGGGCGGCCAGGCTCAGGCACAACAGACTCGGAACCGCGAACTGCCAGAGGCCGGTTTTCATGCTGTGTTCACCCGAACAGGAAAGAGACGTTATTAGGACTGCAAGACGGCGATGGGGTTCTGCGCGGCGTCTTGAGTGCACTTTATCAGAGCTGTGCAGAAGCGCTCGGGCGGCGGCCCGAAGACAGGGCCCGTAAAACCAATACAGCTGTTGCGCTTATGCCGCCGCCGTCGCGGGCAGAGCCCGCTCCCGCATGAGTTGCCCGCATCGCCCTTGACTGATCATTCCTGCAAGGCATGAAAAAAGAGGCCCTGGGGCCCCTTTGGGATGTTTCGTCCTGGCTCGACGCTTGTGGCGCCGGCTCACGTCACACCGTCTTCTGGACAGGGTGCAGCCCGGGGGCCTGGTCCACCCGATCGGGTGGGAGGCCGCAGCTGGTCTGATTCGACCGACTGCAATGGACGTGATGTCCGGGCAGTGATTGGTGTTGAAAAGAATAGGCTTTCAGGCGCAGCAGAGGATTGCGAAGATTGCTGAAAAAAAGCCCACTTGCGCAATTTTTCGCTTGAGATCAATATTTCAGCGCAATAGAACTTAGAAAGGTGAACATCGTGAGCAAGCTCGACAGATACGACCTGAGCATTTTGGCCGAATTGCAACGCGATGCGCGTATCTCCAATCAGGAGCTGGCAGAGCGCATCGGCCTGTCACCCTCACCCTGCTCGCGGCGGGTCAAGCAGCTTGAAGACGACGGTTACATCGTGCGCCAGGTCGCCCTGCTGGACCGCAAGAAGCTGGGCCTGAGCCTGACCGCCTACGTGCTGATCGGCATGGACCGCCACACCCCTGAACGCTTCGAGAATTTCGAGCAGCACATCCGCAACCTGCCCCAGGTGCTTGAATGCAGCCTGGTGACCGGCATGGACGCCGACTATCAACTCAAGGTGGTGGTGCCGGACATGGACCATTACCAGAAGCTGCTGTTGGGCCACCTGACCCGCATTGACGGAGTGACCAGCGTCAAGTCCAGCTTCGTACTCAACCAGGTGCTGGCCAGCACCGAAATGCCGCTCACCCACCTGCGCCCGTAAAGCAGCGGCAAGCCAATGCGGTTCCTACCCTGCTTGTAGCTTGTAGCTCAAAGCGTGAAGTGGGTCAGTTCCCGGTACTGCCCCTGTTCCAGGCCGTCGAGCGACCACGGTCCGATGCGCACGCGCACCAGGCGCAAGGTGGGCAGGCCGACAGCGGCGGTCATGCGCCGGACCTGGCGGTTGCGCCCCTCTTTGATCACCAGTTCCAGCCAGCAGGTCGGAATGCTTTTGCGAAAGCGCACCGGCGGATTGCGCGGCCACAGCGTCGGCGCTTCAAGCGCACGGGCTTGGGCGGGCAGGGTCGGGCCGTCGTTGAGCGTCACACCATCGCGCAGTTGCTGCAGCTGCGCCTCGCTCACCTCGCCCTCGACCTGCACCCAGTAAGTCTTGGCCAGCTTGTGCCGGGGATCGGCAATCCTGGCCTGCAACTGGCCGTCATTGGTCAGCAGCAGCAGACCTTCACTGTCGCGGTCCAGGCGGCCGGCCGGGTAGATGCCCGGAATGTCGATGAAGTCCTTGAGCGTGGCGCGCCCCTGATCGTCGCTGAACTGGGTCAGGACATCGAAAGGCTTGTTGAACAGGATCAGCTTCGGTTCGGCCGGCGGCGCCTTGGCGGCACGCCGCGGGGCGGCGGCCTTGCCAGAGACGGGACGCCGGGGCGCGGGACGTTGAATGCGGGACATGACGGTAACCGGAAAAAACAGAGCCCGCATTGTAGACGTGTAGGAGCGCGCTTGCCCGCGACCGAGTGCGAAGCGCTCGCAGAAATTGATTAAACGCCATAAATTCATGACGGTGAACGCGTACAGAATTCTATGAAACGCTGAAAATTTACGACTGCTGACGCAGCCGGTCGCGGTGGTCCGGCATTCCGGCAAGCGCGCTCCTACGGGGCGCGCCTGCACGGGCTGTCAGCGGAACGGTGGCTCGTCGAAGCTGCGCAGTTTGCGTGAATGCAGGGAGTTGAGCTCGGCGCGCAGCAGGTCCAGGGCGGCGATGCCGATCTTCAGGTGCTGGCTGACGGCGCGGTTATAGAAGGCATTGGCCGAACCCGGCAGCTTGATTTCGCTGTGCAGTGGTTTGTCAGAGACGCACAGCAAGGTGCCGTAGGGTACGCGCAAGCGGTAGCCTTGCGCGGCGATGGTGCCGCTTTCCATGTCGACCGCAACGGCACGGGACAGGTTGATCAGCGGGCGTTCCTGGGCCCAGCGCAGTTCCCAGTTGCGGTCGTCGTAGGTCAGGACCGTGCCGGTGCGCAGGCGTTTCTTGAGTTCTTCGCCGCGCTCGCCGGTGACCTGGGCGGCTGCTTCCTGCAACGCCAGTTGCACCTCGGCCAAAGCCGGGATCGGGATGTGCGGCGGCAGCACGCGGTCCAGGATGCCGTCGCGGCGCATGTAGGCATGGGCCAGCACGTAATCGCCGATGGTCTGCGACTGACGCAACCCGCCGCAGTGGCCGATCATCAGCCAGCAGTGCGGGCGCAGGACTGCCAGGTGGTCGGTGATGTTCTTGGCATTGGACGGGCCGACGCCGATATTGACCAGGGTCACGCCATGGCCGTCTTCGGCCACCAGGTGATAGGCCGGCATCTGATAACGGTGCCAGACCACGCTGGCCACCACGCTCTGCGCCTCTTCGGCGTCCATGCTCTTGTCGACGATCACATTGCCCGGCAGCACCAGGCGCACGAAACGCGGGTCGTCACGCAGGGTTTCCAGACCATGCATGATGAACTGGTCGACGTAACGGTGGTAGTTGGTCAACAGGATCCACGGCTGCACATGGCGCCAGTCGCTGCCGGTGTAGTGCACCAGGCGGCGCAGCGAAAAGTCGGTGCGGGCAGCGTCGAACAGCGCCAGCGGCAACGGGTCGGCATTGGCCCAGTCGTGCAGGCCGTCGGCGATGCCGTCGGTGGTGGCGGACAAGTCAGTGCTGGGGAACACCCGCGCCAGCGCAGCGGCGGTGATGCCGGTGCCAGCCAGTTCATCGCCCTGCTCGACCACATACGGATAAGGAATGGTCTTGTCGCTCAGCCCCACTTCCAGGGTGACATTGAAGTCACGGATCAGCGGGCCGAGCTGTTCGAGCAGGTATTTGCGAAACGACGCCGGCTGGGTCACGGTCACGCTGTAGGTGCCGGGCAACTGGACCTTGGCGTAGGCACGTGTGGTAGTCGGTACTTCGCCATTGGAGGCATAGGTCAGACGCAGTTCGGGATAGCGAAACAGCGCACGTTGCTCGGCATCGGGCTCGATGCGCTCCTTGAGGTAACGCTTGAGGGCCTGGTTCAGGGCGCCAGTGGCGCGCTCATGCAGCTCGGCCAGGTGCTGGACGGCCTGTTCGGCGGTTTCTACGACAACAAAAGCGTGGCTCACGGTAAGGATCCTGTCTGACATGCAGTGCTGCATCCTAACTCACCTGTGGCGCTGCACGCGCCAGTAATGTTGCGCAGTCCACGCCCCTGGGCAGCGCGCCATAGGCCATTGCCGGCGAGCGCAGGCGACCGGCAATGAAGGCATCGCTGACTGCACTGACGCCGGCATCGAGCAACAGTCGCGCCTGCAAGGCCACGGCGATGCCTTCGGTCAGTTGCCGCGCGCGGTACGGCAGGTCCTGATGATCACCCAGGTCCTGTTTGAGGCGACGCACATGAGCGACCAGGTCGGGATCGCCACGGCCGTCGTCAAGCTCGTCGATCAGGGTATCGAGCACACCAGGCTCGCGCGCCAGGGCCCGCAGCACGTCCAGGCACTGGACATTGCCCGAGCCTTCCCAGATGGAGTTGACCGGCGCTTCGCGGTACAAGCGCGGCAGGATGCTGTCTTCGATGTAGCCGGCACCGCCCAGGCATTCGGCGGCCTCGTTGATCATCGCCGGGGCCCGCTTGCAGATCCAGTACTTGCCCACCGCCGTCACCAGGCGAATGAAACGCGCCTGATGGTCATCGTCGGCGCGGTCCAGGGCATGGGCCATGCGCAAGGTCAGGGCCAGGGCGGCCTCGCTTTCCAGGGCCAGGTCGGCGAGCACGTTCTGCATCAGTGGCTGCTGCGCCAGCACCCGCCCGCCCACCTGGCGGTGCGCGCAATGGTGGGTGGCCTGGGTCAGGGCCTGGCGCATGAGGGCACTGGAACCGATCATGCAGTCGAAGCGGGTCATGGCCACCATTTCGATGATAGTGGCCACGCCGCGCCCTTCCTCGCCCAGCATCCAGGCCAGCGCACCACGAAACTCGACCTCGCACGAGGCATTGGAACGGTTGCCCAGCTTGTCCTTGAGGCGCTGGATCTGGAAAGCGTTGAGCGTGTCGTCCGGGCGATGGCGTGGCAGCAGGAAACAGCTCAGGCCCTTGTCGGTCTGGGCCAGGGTCAGAAAGGCATCACACATCGGTGCCGAGCAGAACCACTTGTGCCCGACCAGCTCATAGGCCTGCCCCGGGCCGCGGTTGCCCACCGGATGGGCATGGGTGGTATTGGCGCGCACATCGGTGCCGCCCTGTTTCTCGGTCATTGCCATGCCGACAGTGACGCCGGCCTTGTGCGCCATGCCGACATTGCGTGGGTCGTACTCGGTGGCCAGTACCTTGGGGAGCCAGGCACGGGCCAGATCAGGCTCCAGCTTGAGCGCCGGTACGCTGGCAAAGGTCATGGTCAACGGGCAGCCACTGCCCGGTTCAGCCTGGGTGTGCAGGTAACTCATGGCGGCGCGCGCCACGTGGGCACCCGGCTGTGGCTCGCGCCACGGCAGGGATGGAATGCCATGTTCGATGGCGGTGCGCATCAATTGATGCCAGGCCGGATGGAATTCGATCAGGTCGATGCGGTGGCCGTAGCGGTCATGGCTGTGGAACACCGGCGTGTGACGATTGGCCAGAAAACCTGCCTCCATCAGCGGTCCGCCGGCCAAGGCACCATAGGTGTCGATGCGCGGGTCGGCCCAAGCGGCGCCAAAACGCTGGACCCAGGCTTGCAACGGCAGGTCGATGCGGTACAGGTTGATGCCGTCCAGCGGTGGCGGCTGGTTGGTGACGTCGTGGGTCCGGGCCAATGAATGCAGGTTCATTCAGCGTTCCTCGGTCAGTCGCAAACAAGGCCTGTCAGTGAATCACGCACCCCGCAGGTTAAAAAGCGCCATACCGGACGAAGTGTCAGTGCATTTCCCCTCTTGCAGGCAAACGGCAGTGGCCACTGTCGGCAAGGGCAGGGTCAGGCTGAAACAGCTGCCCCGCCCGGGCTCGGACTGGTGGCTGAGGCGTCCGCCCTGCAGCTCGATCAATTGCCGGCAGATCGCCAGACCAATGCCCAGACCGCCGTATTCACGGGTCATCGAGCTGTCGACCTGGAAAAACCGCTGGTACAGCACTGCGTCGTCAAGCCGTTTGAAACCGATGCCGGTGTCCATCACATCGATCTGCAACTGGCAGTTGTCCGGCTCGCGGGACTGATTGCGCAAACGCAGCGTGATGGTGCCGTGGCGGGTGAACTTGATCGCGTTGTCGAGCAGGCATTCGATGCACTGGTACAGCTTGTCCGGGTCTCCACGCAGGCAACGCGGCAGCCGGGGGTCCATGTCCAGGCGCAACTGCAGGCCCTTGGCCTGCGCCGGGCCGATGAAGCGCGACCGCAGGCGACGGGTCAGGTTGTGCAACTCGAAGGATTCGGCCCGGGCCGACAGCACACCTGCCTGCAGCTCGGTCAGGGTCAGCATGCCGTTGATCAGGTGCATCATGTCCTGGGAGGAACCGGCAGCCGTCTGCTGGTACATCTGTAATTCGACGTCCATGGGCACGGTGCGCATCAACTCAAGGGAGCCGATGATGCCATTCATGGGTGTGCGCAGTTCATGGGTCAGCGTGGCCAGGAACTCATCCTTGAGCCGGTTGCTCGTTGCCAGTTGCTGGTTGAGCCGCTCCAGGTCCCTGCCCGCCTCCAGCAGGTTTTGCGCCTGCAACTCACGGGCATGATTGATACGGTCGGCCAGGGCCAGCGACAGCAAGGCGACTTCGATTGCCGAGCCGATCTGACTGGCGTACATGGTCAGGAAGGTGTTGGGCAGGTAGCCCATGAGCATCATGGCATTGATCAGGCCGCCAAACAGAAACGCCGACCAGGCCACCAGGAAATAGCGGGCCACCCTGACCCGCCTGAACGAGGCGATGATACCGGTGGTGAACACCAGCACCGTGAACACCACGGCCAGCAATGTGACCATGCGCAGCGCCAGGCCGTAGTCGGCAAACAGGGCCAGGGCCATGACCACGCCGGCACTGCCCATCACCCAGATCAGGACGTTGTCCAGCCAGCGCCCCAACAGGGCGGTCTGCAGAAAGCTGCGCGTGAACTGGCTGGCAAACAGCACCGAAAGCCCGATCAGGAACGGCGTGGCCACGTTGGCCCACCAGGGGTTGTCAGGCCACAGGTACTCGATGGCCGCGCCATTGACCGAGACCTGATACAACCCGAAAGAAGCGATGTACAAAATGTAGTACAGGTAGCTGGTGTCGCGCACGCTCACGTAAATGAACAGGTTGTAGAGCAACATGCCCAGCAGCACACCATAGATCAGCCCGAGGATATAGATACGTGCCGGCTGTTGCTCAAGATAGGCATGGCTGGACCACAGGTTCAGCGGGGCCTGCACCGAGCCACGGCTGGCGACGCGCACGTAGGCGGTCATGCTTTCGCCGGGCTTGAGCGGCAGCTCGAAGACATAGTTGTTCTGGCGAATCTGGCGACTGGAAAACGGCAGCATGTCGCCGGTTTTCCAGCTCATGCGCTGGCGCCCCCCGGCATCGAACAGGTACACATCGACGTGGTCTATCGGCGGATACGCCAGTTCCAGCAGCCAGTCGGCATGCAGCGCCGGGTCGCGCGGCTGGTAGGACAGCTTGATCTTCATCCAGAAGGCCGAGCGCGAATAGCCGGCGTTGAGGGTCTTTTCGCCCAATGGCCGGAAAGCCTGGGCCATGCCCGGCGCACTGACCTGATCGATGTCAACAGCGCCGCTGGTGTCTTCGAACACATCGGTCCATTGACCCAATGGCAGATTGCGGGTGCTTTCGTCGAACTCGACGGCCTGGCCCCACAGTGGCAGGCAGGCAACCAGCAATGTCAGCAAGTAGCGCAACATGAAAGCCCCAAGGTAGTCCGTCGCGCTTGATCGATCCATGAAGCGACGCCCTGCAGTTTTCGATCCTTCAAGCAGGTTCAATAGGTTCTGTGATCCAGTGCCAGGCGGCGCTGCAGGCCGCAGCGGGCGGGCCTTTTGCTTGTGCAGCTACACAGACCGTCAAGGATAGCTGTTAATCGCCCGCAGGCACATGTCTTTGACACATACGCCAAGACCGCGACATAGCGCATCAGACGCCGGTTGCCGGCGGCACGGCACAGTGCAACCGACGCCGAGGCCCGTGCCTTCGGTGCGCTGCGGAAAATTTCGGGCACCGGCAGCGACCGGCGTCGGGTTAGTGATAAGCTCGCGCACCATGAACACTCTCTATAGCACCCGCCCCGTAGTTCTCTGCCTGTCCGGTCATGACCCCAGTGGTGGCGCCGGTTTGCAGGCCGATATCGAAGCCCTGCTGGCCCAGGGTTGTCATGCCGCTGCGGCCGTCACCGCGCTGACCGTGCAAGACACGGTCAATGTCAGCGACTTTCGCGTGCTGGATCGTGAATGGGTACTGGCCCAGGCCAATGCCGTGCTCAACGACTCGACCGTAGAAGCCGTCAAGCTGGGCATGCTCGGTTCGCTGGAAATGGTCGACACGGTGGTCGGTCTGCTCAGCGCTCACCCGCACTTGCCGGTGGTCTGTGACCCGGTGCTGCGCGCTGGCGGTGGCGGCCGACTGGGCAAGGACGAAGTCGGCTTTGCGATGCGCGAGCGCTTGCTGCCGCTGTCGACCATCGCCACACCCAACCTGCCCGAAGCCCGCATCCTGGCTGAACTCCCTGAAGGCAGTGCCGACGAGTGCGCCGAGCGCCTGCTGGAGTATTGCCAGCACCTGCTGATCACCGGCGGCCATGGTGATGAAGAGCGCGTGCATAACCGCCTGTACATCCGTGGCCGCCCGCCGCACACCTTTACCTGCCAGCGCCTGCCGGGCAGCTACCATGGCTCGGGTTGCACCCTGGCCAGTGCCCTCGCCGGGCGCCTGGCGCTGGGGCAGGAACTGGTCAGTGCTGTCGAGTCGGCGCTGGACTACACCTGGCGCACCCTGCGCGATGCCGACCTGCTGGGCCGGGGTCAGTTCGTACCGCGTCGCCTGCCACTGGATTTCTGTTCGTGATCACCCTGCCGAGGCCTGTTCAATGAAGCTACGCGGCCTGTATGCCATTACCGACGGCCAGCTTCTGGCAGGCCGGTTCCTGTCCTACGTCGAGGCTGCTCTTGAGGGTGGCGTCACACTGTTGCAGTACCGCGACAAGACCCATGACGAATCGCGCCGCCTGCGCGAAGCCAGCGAACTGCTCAAGTTGTGCGAGCGCTACAAGACGCGCCTGATCATCAACGATGACGCTGAACTGGCGGCGCGCCTGGGTGTTGGTGTGCACTTGGGCCAGACCGACGGCTCGCTGTCCAATGCCCGGGCCTTGCTGGGCCACAAGGCGATCATGGGGGCGACCTGCCACGGCCGGCTGGAACTGGCCGAACAGGCCAAGGCCGACGGCGCCAGCTATGTGGCGTTCGGGCGGTTTTTCAACTCGATGACCAAGCCCGATGCGCCGGCCGTGCCGCTGGAGCTGCTCGGGCAGGTGCGCGCACGGATCAACCTGCCCATTGCAGTGATTGGCGGGATTACCCTGGACAACGCCGCACCGCTGGTGGAACACGGCGCCGACCTGCTGGCCGTGGTCAATGGCCTGTTCGGCGCTGACAGCGCTACCGAAGTGACCCGCCGGGCCAAGGCGTTCAACGCTCTGCTGGGTCGCTAGACAGCCAATACCGAGCGATCTTTCGCGGCTGAAGCCAATGCTGTTCACTTAGATGCCTATTGCTTCTGTGGGAGCGACTTCAGTCGCGAAATGACCAGTAAAGTCACCGCACCTGTAGCGAACTTATCGCCCTCTTCGCGGCTGAAGCCGCTCCTACCCCAGCCTGAAGCCCTGCGCGCACTCCAACGCCAGCAGGGCGCGCTTGCGATCGACGCCGCCGGCGTAGCCGGTCAGGTCACCGCAGGCGCCTACCACCCGATGGCACGGCACGATGATCGAGATCGGGTTGCGGCCATTGGCCGTGCCCACTGCCCGTGAATGACCCGGGCTCAGGCCCATCTTGCGGGCCATGGCGCCATACGACAGCACCTCGCCATAGGGAATGCGCGCCAGTTCCTGCCACACCTGCTCCTGGAAGGGCGTGCCTCTGGCGCGCAGCGGCAAGTCGAACACCTGCAGCTCGCCGTTGAAGAACGCCTGCAATTGTTCACGGGCCTGATCGATGATGCGCGGCACGCGCGTGTCGTCATTGACCAGCAGCAAGCGCTCGGGGTAATGCTTCTGGCCGATGAAGAACACGCCGGTCAGGGCGTCGTCCTCGGCACGCAGGACGATATCGCCCAAGGTGCTGTTCAACAGGTAACCCGCGTTCATTGCTTTGCCTCCTCACTCAAACGCCACAGGTGCACCACAGCATACGCCCGCCACGGCGCCCAGCGGCTGGCCTGCTCATCGAGCTGCGCGGCCGTGGCGCAGCCCAGGTATTTTTTCAGCACCGCGTCGCCCTGCACGAATGCATTGGGCCAGCCCAGTGCACGCATGGCAATGTATTGCACGGTCCACTCACCGATGCCGCGAATCCGGCGCAATGCCGCCAGCGTTGTTTCCAGCGGCACCAGCGGCTCCAGCACGATACGACCGGCCGCCACTTCGCTGGCGACCTCAATGATCGCCTCAGCGCGAATGCCGATCAGCCTGGTGGCAATCAGCGCCTCGGGCTCCAGCCGGGCCAGCGCCTGGGCGCACGGGAACGCATGCGCCAGACCGTCAGGTGCCTGTGTCACAGGCGTACCGTAGCGTTCGGCAATGCGTCCCAGGATCTGCCGGGCACGGACCACCGAGATCTGCTGGCCGACCACCGCACGCACGGCGATCTCGAACCCATCGAAGGCACCCGGTACACGCATGCCCGGCAAGCCTTCAGCCAGGGCGCCAAGGTGCGCATCGACCAGGTCCGGTCGGCAACCGGTATCGAACACTCGCCGCAGCACGCCCAGCACACGCACAATGGCCGGTTGCAGACCGCTGGACATTTCGACCCGCAAGGCATGACGCTCAGGCGCATGACGCACCCTGACCCAGCCGGTCAGCCGCACGCCGGCGTGCTCCAGCGCCAGGGCGCGGCAATAGCTGTCGGCGTCGACCCGCTCGACCCCGGCAATGCAACGATGAGCCAGGAAGGCCAGGACGCCGGGCCAGGAAAACGGTGGCCGGTAAGCCAGCTCGAAGCTCAGGCTGGGTGCGGCCGTGGCCGACCGGGCCTTGCGCAGGTTCGATGGGTTCAGGGCATAGCGCGCCTGAAAGACATCGTTGAAACGCCGCACGCTGCCGAACCCGGCGACCAGCGCCACCTCGGCCATGGGCAGCGAGGTTTCGGTCAGCAGGCGCTTGGCGACCAGCAGTCGCTGGGTCTGGGCGAATGCGATCAGGGTCACGCCGAAGTGCGTCTCGAAGAGACGGCGCAGGTGGCGTGCAGTGACCCCTATCCGCTGTGCGAGGTCTTGCAGGTTGCGATCATTGAGAAAGCCGTCCTCGATCAGCCGTGCGGCGGCCTGGGCCAGGCGCTCGGGCGCATCCAGGGCGGCGTGGCCGGGCGCCAGCTCCGGGCGACAGCGCAGGCAAGGACGAAAGCCGGCCTGCTCGGCGGCTGCCGCCGAGGTGAAGAACGTGCAGTTGCGCGCCAGCGGCGCGCGCACCGGACACACCGGCCGACAGTAAATGCCGGTCGAGGACACGCCCATGTAGAACCAGCCGTCAAAACGACGGTCACGGGCGACAAAGGCGGCATAACAGATGTGCGGGTCGAGGATTTTCATAGGCCCGACTTTAAGCCAGCCCGGCGCGCACGTCTGGCTGAAATCGGACATCGACAGCCGCCAGTCAATTTGCATTTGCTATAGTGCCGGCTCCTGCGCCGCACGACACTGCCTGGCTCTTGCCCTTCAGGCGCAGACACGACTTCCCGTTTCAAAAGCAGAGACCCGATCATGTCCCGTTCCGAAACACTGTTCGCCAACGCCCAAAAACACATCCCCGGCGGCGTCAATTCCCCGGTGCGCGCGTTCAAGAGCGTCGGCGGCACGCCGCTGTTCTTCAAGCATGCCGAAGGCGCCTACGTGACGGACGAAGACGACAAACGCTACGTTGACTATGTCGGCTCCTGGGGGCCGATGATCCTGGGCCATAGCCACCCACAAGTGCTCGATGCCGTGCGTGCCCAGCTTGAGCACGGCTTGTCGTATGGTGCACCGACCGCGCTGGAAACCGAGATGGCCGACCTGGTCTGCTCGCTGGTCCCGTCGATGGAAATGGTGCGCATGGTCAGTTCCGGCACCGAGGCGACCATGAGCGCCATTCGCCTGGCCCGTGGCTACACCGGCCGCGACAGCATCATCAAGTTCGAGGGCTGCTACCACGGCCATTCCGACAGCCTGCTGGTCAAGGCAGGCTCCGGCGCCCTGACCCTGGGGGTGCCCAGCTCGCCCGGCGTACCGGCAGCCTTTGCCAGGCACACCCTGACCGTGCCGTTCAATGACCTCGAAGCGGTGCGCGCCATGCTCGCCGAAGTCGGCCAGGAAGTGGCGTGCATCATTGTCGAGCCGGTGGCCGGCAACATGAACTGCGTACCGCCCGCACCCGGTTACCTGCAAGGCCTGCGCGCCCTGTGCGACGAGCACGGCGTGGTGCTGATTTTCGACGAAGTAATGACCGGCTTTCGGGTCGCCCTGGGCGGTGCCCAGGCGTATTACGGCGTCACACCGGACCTGTCGACCTTCGGCAAGATCATCGGCGGCGGCATGCCGGTGGGCTGCTTTGGCGGCAAGCGCGAGATCATGTCGCACATCGCTCCGCTGGGCCCGGTCTACCAGGCCGGCACCCTGTCGGGTAACCCGCTGGCCATGGCCGCCGGGCTGACCACGCTGCGCCTGATCAGCCGCGAAGGCTTTCACGACGAACTGAACACCTTCACCCGTTGCCTGCTGGCCGGCTTGCAGGCGCGGGCTGACGCCGCCGGTATCGCCTTCACCACGACCCAGGCCGGCGGCATGTTCGGCCTGTATTTCACCGACAAGAAGGACATCGTCACCTTCCATGACGTGATGACCAGCGATGCCGAGCGCTTCAAGCGTTTCTTCCACCTGATGCTCGAAGGCGGCGTGTACCTGGCCCCGAGCGCCTTCGAGGCCGGCTTTACCTCCATCGCCCACGGCGAGGCCGAGCTGCAATTGACACTGGATGCTGCCGAAAAGGCGTTCGCCGCGCTCGGATAAGGCAAAGGCGCCTGCCTGCGCTCAGGCGGGCGCCCAGCGGTTAGTGCCATACCCTCTTAAAACAAGGCTTTTAAAAGCCGTGCAGCAGAAAATCCGTAAACACTTTGTAAGGTAGGCTCTGCTTATTTCATAATGCGCAGCCAGCACCTTAGCTGCACGGTACGCCCGCATCTTTTTCCAGAGGCACGTCGACTCCCATGAACCGCACCGGCCGCACCCTTGCATTGGGCTGCCTGTTGCTTGTCTATCCCCTGCTGACCCAGGCAGCAGGCGGCAACTCGTTGTTGATCCCAGCGATGGGTCGCTGCACCCTCAATACGCTGCCCGAGAACCTGCCCGAGGCCCTGAGCGCCTGCCAGCAGGCCGCGCAATCGGGTGATGCACAGGCGCAATACGAGTTGGGCGAGTTCTACTACGAAGGCAAGCAGACCGAGCGTGACCTGGGCCAGGCCCTCAACTACTTCGAGAAAGCCTCGCTGCAGGGCCATGCCCAGGCGCAATACCGGCTGGGTTCGATGTTTGCCGCCGGTGAAGGCGTGCCGGTGAACAATATCCAGGCGTATGTCGTGCTGAAGATGGCGGCGGTCAATGGCTCGGAAGACGCCCTGGACGCGGCCGATGAAGTCTCGGCCAGAATGCAGCGCAATGAACTGGAAATCGCCACCCAGGTGCTGGGGCAGATTTTCCGTAAGTACCTGCTGGAACTGCAGACCGCCGAAGGCCGCACGCCCTTTTCGCCGCTGCCTTAGCAGCGGGGTGCGTGCAGCCGGTGTGGCTGGTTCTATTTTTCCGGCATTGGCACCGGGAACGGCATGACATTGCTGCCGCCCTTCGCTTCACTGATCTTGGGCGTGCCCATGCGCTCGACTTCATCGATGCGCACGATCGAGTGCATCGGTACAAAACTGCGCACGACCCCTTCGAACTGAGCCTTCAGTTTTTCTTCGCTGGGGTCCACGACCACCGTCGTGCGCTCGCCAAAGACAAATTCCTCCACTTCAAGAAACCCCCACAGATCGCTCTGGTAGATCTGCTTGGCGTACATTTCGAACACCTGGCCCTGGTTGAGGAAAATAACTTTGTAGATGGGAGATTCGCGTTTGGTCATGGTCGACAGGCAATGATCACAGAGGTGAAAAGAGCGGGATTATAGCATGGCCGCTGGACAGGCAATGCTAGATCACTGCACGTATCCCCCCTATAATGCGCGGTTCTTTGAATCAGCAGACTAGTGAGCATGACCAAGAAGCTTTACATCGAAACCCACGGTTGCCAGATGAACGAGTACGACAGCTCGCGCATGGTCGATCTGCTGGGCGAACATCAAGCCCTGGAAGTCACCGCGCGCGCCGAAGATGCCGACGTGATCCTGCTCAATACCTGCTCGATTCGCGAACGCGCCCAGGACCGGGTGTACTCCCAGCTCGGCCGCTGGCGTGAGCTGAAACTGGCCAACCCCGAGATGGTGATTGCCGTTGGTGGATGCGTGGCCAGCCAGGAAGGCGCCGCCATCCGTGATCGCGCGCCCTATGTCGACGTGGTCTTCGGCCCGCAGACCCTGCACCGCCTGCCGGAAATGATCGATGCCGCCCGCGTCAGCGGCCTGCCGCAGGTCGATGTCTCGTTTCCGGAAATCGAAAAGTTCGATCATCTGCCCGAACCCCGCGTCGACGGTCCGACCGCTTATGTCTCGGTCATGGAAGGCTGCAGCAAATACTGCACCTTCTGCGTGGTGCCCTACACCCGCGGCGAAGAAGTCAGCCGTCCATTCGATGATGTCCTGGGTGAAGTCATTCACCTGGCAGAAAACGGCGTACGTGAAGTCACCCTGCTGGGCCAGAACGTCAACGGCTATCGCAGCGTCAACCCCGACGGCAGCGTGGCCGACCTGGCCGACCTGATCCGTGTCGTGGCGGCCATCGAGGGCATCGACCGGATTCGCTACACCACTTCGCACCCGCTGGAGTTCTCCGACAGCCTGATCCAGGCCCATGCCGAGGTGCCCGAACTGGTCAAGCACCTGCACTTGCCGGTGCAATCGGGCTCCGACCGGATCCTGGCGGCCATGAAGCGCAACCACACGGTGCTGGAGTACAAATCGCGGCTGCGCAAGCTCAAGGCGGCGGTGCCGGACATCTGCATCAGCTCGGACTTCATCATCGGCTTTCCGGGCGAAACCGAAAAAGACTTTGAAAACACCATGAAGCTGGTGCAGGACGTGGGCTTCGACTTCTCGTTCTCGTTCGTCTACAGCCCACGCCCCGGCACTCCGGCGGCCGACCTGAAGGACGAAACACCTGAAGAGGTGAAAAAGCAGCGCCTGGCAGCCCTGCAGCACCGACTCAACCAGCAGGGTTTCGAGATCAGCCGACAGATGGTCGGTTCTACCCAGCGCATTCTGGTCACCGACTACTCCAGGAAAGACCCGGGCCAGTTGCAGGGACGTACCGAGAACAACCGGATCGTCAACTTCAGCTGTGACAACCCCGCCCTGATCGGTCAGTTCGTCGATGTGCACATCGACGCCGCCCAGCCCCACTCGCTGCGCGGCTCGCTGTTGCAGTAACGCCACCTGGTAGGAGCGCGCTCTGCCGGAATGCCGGACCACCGCGACCGGCTGCGTTAGCAGTCGTAAATTTGTGGCGTTTCATCTATCTCTGCGAGCGCTGCGCACTCGGTCGCCGGCAAGCGGGCTCCTACCAGTCGGTGCCTGTCCGAATAGCCTGCTCTGTAGGAGCGCGCTCTGCCCGCGACCGGCTGCGCAGCAGTCGTAAAAATAGTGGCGTTTCATCTATCTCTGCGAGCGCTGCGCACTCGGTCGCCGGCAAGCGGGCTCCTACCAGTCGGTGCCTGCCCGAATAGCCTGCTCTGTAGGAGCGCGCTCTGCCCGCGACCGGCTGCGCAGCAGTCGTAAAAATAGTGGCGTTTCATCAATTTTTGCGAGCGCTGCGCACTCGGTCGCGGTGGTCCGGCATTCCGGCAAGCGCGCGTCATTACAAGTCAGACCTTTCGCACAGGCAGTACTGGGGTTATTCTTCAGTTCAACCCCAACAGCCGTCAGGCGGCCAAAAAGAAGACCTTGAACGCACCTATAGAACCTCATCGTTTTACCCTCGAACCCTTCGAGGCCCATCGTTTCGCCAACCTGTGCGGACAATTCGACGAGCACCTGCGCCTGATCGAACAGCGCATGGACATCGAGATCCGCAACCGGGGCAATCAGTTCGAACTGATCGGCGATGCCAGTCTCACCGCCTCGGCAGAAAACCTGCTGCGCCGTCTGTATCGGGAAACCAAGGCAGCCGACCTGACCCCGGACATGGTGCACCTGTTTCTGCTGGAAACCGGCGAGCAACAGGACCCGGTCAGCGAAGCCAGTGTCGCCCTGCGCACCAAGAAGGGCATGATTCGCCCGCGCGGGCTCAACCAGCAGCGCTATGTCAAGGCGGTCCTGGGCAACGACATCAACTTCGGCATCGGCCCTGCCGGTACCGGCAAGACCTGGCTGGCGGTCGCGTGTGCGGTCGATGCCCTGGAGCGCGAGCAGATCCGCCGCATCCTGCTGGTCCGCCCGGCGGTCGAGGCCGGCGAAAAGCTTGGCTTCCTGCCCGGCGACCTGGCGCAGAAGATCGATCCGTACCTGCGCCCGCTCTACGACGCACTGTATGAGATGCTCGGTTTCGAATATGTGGCCAAGCTGATCGAGAAGCAGGTGATCGAGATTGCTCCGCTGGCCTACATGCGCGGTCGCACCCTTAATAACAGCTTCATCATTCTCGACGAGAGTCAGAACACCACCGTCGAGCAGATGAAGATGTTCCTGACCCGTATTGGCTTTGGCTCCACCGCCGTGATCACCGGCGACATCACCCAGGTCGACCTGCCGCGTGGCACCAAATCGGGCCTGGCGCACGTCATCGATGTGCTCAAGGATGTACCGGGCATCAGCTTTACCCATTTCCAGCCCAAGGACGTTGTCCGCCACCCGCTGGTGCAGCGCATCGTCGAAGCCTACGAGCGCTTCGAGGCGCGGCCCGAGGAAGGCAACCGCAATGCTTGAGCTGGACCTGCAGATTGCCAGCACCACCGCAGCGCCCACCGAAGCCCAGTTTCGCCTCTGGTGCGAAACGGGCCTGCGCCCGCGCACGGCCGATTCGGAGATGACCATCCGGCTGGTGGATGAAACCGAAGGCCGCGCGCTCAATCACACCTGGCGGCACAAGGATTACGCCACCAACGTGCTGTCGTTCCCGGCCGATGTACCCGATGACCTACTGGACATCCCGCTGCTGGGCGACCTGGTCATCTGCGTGCCGGTGGTCAACCGCGAGGCGCAGGAACAGGGCAAGCACCCCGAGGCGCACTGGGCGCACATGGTGATCCATGGTTGCCTGCACCTGCTTGGCTTCGATCACATCGACGATGACGAAGCCGAAGAAATGGAAGCGCTGGAACGAACGTTGCTTGCCGAACTGGGCTACCCGGATCCGTATGCGGACGACGACAGCGAAGAACCTCATCATTCAGAAACACCAAGCAAGGACCACGAGTAAGGGCCATGAGCGAAGATCGATCGAGCAACGGGCAGAAGTCATGGCTGGGCAAACTGACCCAGGCTTTTGCCCACGAGCCCAAGAACCGCCAGGAGCTCCTGGAGCTGCTGCGCGAGGCACACCAGAACAAACTGCTGGACAGCGAGGCGCTGGCCATCGTCGAAGGCGCCATCCAGGTGGCCGACCTGCAAGTACGCGACATCATGGTGCCGCGCTCGCAGATGATCAGCATCCGCGCCACCCAGACCCCGCGCGAATTCCTGCCGGCGGTGATCGATGCCGCCCACTCGCGCTACCCGGTCATTGGTGAAAGCCACGACGACGTGCTGGGCGTCCTGCTGGCCAAGGACCTGCTGCCACTGATCCTGCAGCAGGACAGTGACAGCCAGGACATCCGCAAACTGCTGCGCCCGGCCACCTTCGTGCCCGAGTCCAAGCGCCTGAACGTGTTGCTGCGCGAGTTTCGCGCCAATCACAATCACATGGCCATCGTCATCGACGAATACGGCGGCGTGGCGGGCCTGGTGACCATCGAGGACGTGCTGGAGCAGATCGTCGGCGACATCGAGGACGAGCATGACGTCGAAGAAGACAGCTACATCAAGCCGTTGCCCAGCGGTGATTTCCTGGTCAAGGCGTTGACGCCCATCGAGAGCTTCAACGAGTTCTTCGACAGCGAGTTCTCCGACGACGAGTTCGACACTGTGGGTGGCCTGGTCATGAATGCCTTCGGTCATCTGCCCAAGCGCAACGAGATCACCGAGATCGGCGCCTACCGCTTCCGCATCCTGAACGCCGACAGCCGTCGCATTCACCTGCTGCGCCTGAGCCCACTGTCGCGGGCCTGACCCGTCATACGCTGTATTAAGGACCTTTGATGCGCTGGATCACACGCCCCGGCTGGCCCGGTAACCTGCTGGCCGTGGCGGCCGGCGGCCTTACCACACTGGCCCTTGCACCATTCGATATCTGGCCGCTGGCCTTGCTGGCCGCAGCCCTGTTCTACCTGGGGCTGCGCGACCTGAGCCCGCGCCAGGCTCTGGGCCGCGGCTGGTGCTATGGCTTTGGCCTGTACGGTGCCGGCACCAGCTGGATCTACGTCAGCATCCACACCTACGGCGGGGCTTCGGCCCTGTTGGCGGGCCTGTTGATGCTGTCGTTCATCGCCGCCATTGCCTGGTTCTTCGCGCTGCCCGCCTGGGCCTGGGCACGCTGGTTGCGCCGTGACCGGCAACCACTGGCCGACGCACTGGCGTTTGCAGCGTTGTGGGTGGCCCAGGAGGCGTTCCGTGGCTGGTTCCTGACCGGCTTTCCGTGGCTCTATTCCGGCTACAGCCAGCTCGACGGCCCGCTGGCGGGCCTGGCACCGCTGGGCGGTGTGTGGCTGGTGTCCTTCGCCCTGGCACTGACCGCCGCCGTGCTGTGCAACCTGCCACGCTTGCGTGCGCAGCGCTCATGGCTGGCAGGCGGCGTGGCGTTGCTGGTTGCGCCGTGGGTCGTCGGGCTGGCGCTCAAGGATCATGCCTGGACGTCACCGGCCGGCAAGCCGCTGACGGTCGCGGCCCTGCAAGGCAATGTCGAGCAGATCCTCAAATGGGACCCCGAGCACCTCAACGCGCAACTGGCGCTGTACCGCGACATGACGCTGCGCTCCAAGCAGGCTGACCTGATCGTGTGGCCGGAAACGGCCGTGCCGGTGCTCAAGGAAATGGCCGAAGGCTACCTGAGCATGATGGGACGCTTTGCCGCTGACCGAAATTCGGCACTGATCACCGGCGTTCCCTTGCGCCAGGCCAACCATGAGGGTGAGTACCGTTATTACAATGGCATCACCGTGACCGGCGTTGGCGACGGCACCTACCTGAAACAGAAACTGGTGCCATTTGGCGAATATGTACCCTTGCAGGACCTGCTGCGGGGCCTGATCGCATTCTTCAACCTGCCCATGTCGGATTTCGCCCGCGGGCCGCACGACCAGCCGTTGTTACAGGCCCAGGGTTACCAGATCGCGCCATACATCTGCTACGAAGTGGTGTATCCGGAATTTGCCGCCGGGCTGGCGGCCAGGAGCGACCTGCTGCTGACCGTCAGCAACGACACCTGGTTTGGCACCTCCATCGGCCCGTTGCAGCACTTGCAGATGGCGCAGATGCGCGCCCTGGAAGCCGGACGCTGGATGATTCGTGCCACCAATAACGGCGTCACGGCCTTGATCGACCCGTACGGCCGGATCACCACCCGGCTGCCCTCGTTCGAACGCGGCATCCTGTATGGCGAAGTGGTGCCCATGCATGAACTGACACCGTACCTGCGCTGGCGCTCCTGGCCGCTGGGCATCGTGTGCGTGTTGCTGCTGGGCTGGGCACTGGTCACCGCGCGCCGTGCCCGCCACGTAGAACCGTAGAACCGTAGGAGCGACCAACGGTTGCGAAAGGGCCCCGCCTGATTCACCGCGGCATTCGCGACCGCTGGTCACTCCTACGGGTACGCCAGCGGGTAGACCAGCAGGCCTGCGGTTTCGTTGAGCAGTACAGCGCTCTGGCCGAAGGCGCGGCTCTCCGGCAGCCAGCCGCCGAACGGCCGGGCGTTGTCCACGCCGAGAAACCCCACCGGCGCACCGATGACGGTAAAGCCGGCCTGCTCGAAGCTCCAGCGTGCTCGCGGCATGTGCCAGGCGTGGGTGACCAGCACCACGCGCTTGACGCCCTGGGGCAGTAACTGTTCGGCACTCAGGGTGGCGTTTTCCCAGGTCGTACGGCTCTGCTCCTCCAGCCAGCGAACCTCGACCCCGAAATCCTCGCGTAAACCGTCGCTCATGATCCGTGCTTCGCTGGGCGGCTCGCCATAATGCAGGCCGCCGGTCACCAGCACCGGCAACCCGGACGCCTTGGCCAACCGCGCCGCCAGTTGCAGGCGTTCAAGGCCCATTGCCGTCGAGGCATCCGCGCCCCAGGTGGGCGAGTTTCGTTCCCGGCCACTGCCCAGCACCACGATCGCATCGGCCTGCTGCGCCAGTGTGCTCCACTGCGCGCGGGGCAGCGGCGGTACCTGTTCCAGGCCACGGGCGGCGTATTGGACCACGATGGGCAGGCTCATCAGCCACAGCCCGCCTATCCCCAGCGTAAAGCAGCCCAGCGCCAGGCGCGGCCTTGAACGCCGCCACCACCAGCCCATCAACAGCAGCACGAACAGAATACCGGGGGGCAGCAGCAGGGTTTTGAACAGGTAGCGTAAAGGCATCGGACATCTCCACAGATGTCCGAAGCCTAGAAGCAATGGTGCCAAGCGACAATGCTTGAAAGACGAGCCCGCAGCTCGCGATGGTCAGAACCTGAATGTAGTCGCTGAGTGGCGGCTCGATCGGCGTGGGCTCTGGGCGCCTCGCGCGTCCTTGAGCCAGACGACCTTGGCCGGCACCGACGCGGCCTGCAGTGCACCTGATGGTTCGGGTGTTGCCGTGAGACTGTACGGCGACATCTTCCCAACAACCCCGCCGGCCTCCCGCGCGCCTTTTTCAAGGTAGGCCTCGATCAGCTCGATCTCGTCATCGCTCAGACCGTCGATTTCAAGCTCGACGAGCAACTCGTTACGAAGACGAACGGCCGTGTTTGCCGTTTCCAGCGCAAGCTCCATACGATTGATCAAACGCTCATACAGCTCAGGGGTGCCTGATATGTGCTGCAACTCTGTCATCCGCTCACCTCGTCGAAGAGAGAACATACCCTCGTTGTTGAGCTTAGCGCTGCTATTGAAACAGGCGCGAAACTGCGACCAACGGCGGGAACTATTCGTTGAACGCGTCGTTCATCGGCCCTTTTGCCATCGGGCTGCGCAATCAGGGTTTCCCTCGGTAGACAGCGCTCATGTATGCTACGGCGTTTCCTTAACCCCACTTGCGCTCACTCGAGTCATGACGCACCGCCCAGGCCATCACCCCCGGTGCACGCCTGACCCGGCGAAGCGATGAAGAGGCCAAGGGTCACCCATCTCTAGTAAAAAAAGCCATGCACGAACTCTATCAGCCCCGCGAAATCGAAGCCGCCGCCCAGTCCTTTTGGGACGAGCAAAAATCCTTTGAAGTCAGTGAACAGCCAGGCAAGGAGACTTACTACTGCCTGTCGATGTTTCCTTACCCCAGCGGCAAGCTACACATGGGTCATGTGCGCAACTACACGATCGGTGATGTAATTTCCCGCTACCAGCGCATGCTCGGCAAGAACGTCCTGCAGCCGCTGGGCTGGGACGCCTTCGGCATGCCGGCAGAAAACGCCGCCATCGACAACAACGTCGCCCCGGCCAAGTGGACGTACGAGAACATCGACTACATGAAGACCCAGCTCAAGAGCCTGGGCCTGGCGATCGACTGGTCGCGTGAAGTCACCACCTGCAAGCCCGATTACTACCGCTGGGAACAATGGCTGTTCACGCGCCTGTTCGAAAAAGGCGTGATCTACCGCAAGAACGGCACCGTGAACTGGGACCCGATCGACCAGACGGTCCTGGCCAACGAGCAGGTCATCGACGGCCGTGGCTGGCGTTCGGGCGCGCTGATCGAGAAGCGCGAAATCCCGATGTACTACTTCAAGATCACCGCCTACGCCGATGAACTGCTGACCAGCCTGGACGATCTGCCGGGCTGGCCCGAGCAGGTCAAGACCATGCAGCGCAACTGGATCGGCAAGTCGCGTGGCATGGAAGTGCAGTTCCCGTACGACCAGGCCAGCATCGGCCAGGCCGGTGCCCTGAAAGTCTTTACCACGCGCCCCGACACCCTGATGGGCGCGACCTACGTCGCCGTCGCTGCCGAGCACCCGCTGGCCACCCAGGCCGCGCAAGGCAATCGCGAGCTGCAAGCCTTCATCGATGAGTGCAAGGGCGGCAGCGTCGCCGAAGCCGATGTCGCGACCCAGGAAAAGAAAGGCCTGCCGACCTCGCTGTTCGTCGAGCACCCGCTGACCGGTGAAAAACTGCCGGTGTGGGTCGCCAACTACGTGCTGATGCACTACGGCGACGGCGCAGTCATGGCCGTGCCTGCCCACGACGAGCGCGATTTCGAATTCGCCACCAAGTACGGCTTGCCGATCAAGGCGGTCGTGCGCACCAGCGCCGGCGATGACGTGACCGGCGAATGGCAGGCCGCGTTTGGCGAGCACGGCGAACTGATCAACTCCGGCGAGTTCGACGGTCTGGACTTCCAGGGTGCGTTCGACGCCATCGAAGTGGCACTGATCAAGAAAGACCTGGGCCAGTCGCGCACCCAGTTCCGCCTGCGCGACTGGGGCATCAGCCGCCAGCGCTACTGGGGCTGCCCGATCCCGATCGTGCATTGCGAACAGTGCGGCGACGTGCCGGTACCGGAAGATCAACTGCCGGTCGTGCTGCCTGAAGACGTGGTACCGGATGGCGCCGGCTCGCCACTGGCGCGCATGCCCGAATTCTACGCGTGCAGCTGCCCGAAATGCGGCGCACCGGCCAAGCGTGAAACCGACACCATGGACACCTTTGTCGAGTCGTCCTGGTACTACGCCCGTTACGCCTCGCCACACTATGAAGGTGGCCTGGTCGACCCGAAAGCGGCCAACCACTGGCTGCCGGTCGACCAGTACATCGGCGGCATCGAACACGCCATCCTGCACCTGCTCTACGCGCGCTTCTTCCACAAGCTGATGCGCGACGAAGGCCTGGTCAATTCGGATGAGCCGTTCAAGAACCTGCTGACGCAGGGCATGGTCAATGCCGAAACCTACTTCCGCATGGAAACCAGCGGCAAGAAGACCTGGATCAACCCGGCCGACGTGACCCTGGAGCGTGACGCCAAGGCCAAGGTCATCAGCGCCACCTTGACCAGCGACGGCCTGCCGGTGCAGATCGGCGGCACGGAAAAGATGTCGAAGTCGAAGAAGAACGGCATCGACCCGCAGACCATGATCGACCAGTACGGCGCTGACACCTGCCGCCTGTTCATGATGTTCGCCTCGCCGCCCGACCAGAGCCTGGAATGGTCCGATTCGGGCGTCGAAGGTTCCAGCCGCTTTCTGCGCCGTGTCTGGCGCCTGGCCCAGGCTCATGTGGCCCAGGGCCTGCCGGGCAGCCTGGACCTGGCGACCCTGAACGACGAGCAGAAAGTCATTCGTCGTTCGATTCACCAGGCGATCAGGCAGGCCAGCCAGGATATTGGCCAGCACCAGAAATTCAACACGGTCGTTGCCCAGGTGATGACCCTGATGAACGTGCTGGAAAAGGCCCCGCAAGCCAGCGAACAGGATCGCGCCCTGCTGCAGGAAGGCCTGCAGACCGTCGCCCTGCTGCTGGCGCCGATCACGCCGCACATCAGCCATGAATTGTGGCAGCGCCTGGGCCACGCCACACCGGTCATCGACGCCGGCTGGCCGGTCGTGGATGAAAACGCGCTGGTGCAGGACAGCCTGCAGTTGGTGATTCAGGTCAACGGCAAGCTGCGTGGCCAGATCGAAATGCCGGCCAGCGCCAGCCGCGAAGAAATCGAAGCCGCCGCCCGGGTCAACGAGAACGTGCTGCGCTTCATCGACGGCCTGACGATCCGCAAGGTCATCGTAGTGCCAGGAAAACTGGTCAATATCGTCGCAAGCTGATGGCCCCGGGCGCCCGACAGGTTCGGGCGCCCGGCCTATTTCCAGGGTGCGCACGAGCGCCCCAGACGGATTCAAGGGGAATATAAAGATGATCAAACGCAATCTGTTGGTGCTGGGTCTGGCTGTGATGCTGAGCGCCTGTGGCTTCCAGCTGCGCGGCACCGGCAGCAACGAACTGGCCATCAAGGAACTGGACGTCAGCGCCCGCAACTCCTATGGCGACACCGTGACCCAACTGACGCGCGTGCTGACCAGCTCCGGCGTCAACGTCTATACCGGCGCGCAGTACAAGCTGCAACTGGTCAACGAATCCGAGAGCCAGCGCACTGCCAGCTACTCCGGTTCCGGCCGCTCTGCCGAGTACCAGCTCACCACCACCCTGGATTACGAGATCCATGGTATCCAGGACCGCTTCCTGCTGGGTGACAAGGTCAGCGTCGACCGCATCTACGTGCACGACGGCAACAACCTGACCGGTTCCGACCAGGAAGCAGCGCAGATCCGCCAGGAAATGCGCAACGACCTGATCCAGCGCCTGCTGGCACGCCTGCAACAGCTGACCCCGGACCGCCTGGAGCAACTGCAGGCCCGTGCCGATGAAGTGGCCCGTGCCGAAGAACAAGCCCGCCAGGATGCACAGCGCCTGCGTGATGCCACGCCTCAGCAGTCGCCTGTCGAAATCCCGACCCGCTAAACCTTACGGGGCCAGCCAGCTGGCCCCGATCGCCGGCCTCGCCATGAAACTCGCTCCCGCCCAACTCGGCAAACACCTGCAAGGCACACTCGCACCGGTCTATATCGTCAGTGGCGATGACCCCTTGCTGTGCCAGGAAGCGGCCGATGCCATCCGTGCCGCTGCGCGCCAGCAAGGCTTCGATGAACGCCAGGTGTTCAGTGCCGACGCCAACTTCGACTGGGGCACCCTGCTCCAGGCCGGGGCCAGCCTGTCGCTGTTTGCCGAACGGCGCCTGCTGGAACTGCGCCTGCCGTCTGGCAAGCCCGGTGACAAGGGCGCTGCGGCGCTGATCGAGTACTGCTCGCGCCCGGCCGAAGACACCCTGTTGCTGATCAGCCTGCCCAAGCTCGATGGCAGCGCGCAAAAGACCAAATGGGGCAAGGCCTTGGTCGACGGTACGCATTGCCAGTTCGTGCAGATCTGGCCGGTGGACGCCAACCAGTTGCCGCAATGGATTCGCCAGCGCCTGTCCCAGGCCGGGCTTGCCGCCACTCAGGATGCAGTGGAGCTGATTGCCGCCCGGGTCGAGGGCAACCTGCTGGCCGCCGCGCAGGAAATCGAAAAGCTCAAGCTGATGGCCGAAGACGGACAGATTACCGTCGAGACCGTCCAGGCCGCCGTGGCCGACAGTGCGCGCTTCGATGTGTTTGGCCTGACCGATGCCGTACTGGCCGGCGATGCGGCCCATGCCTTGCGCATCCTGGAAGGGCTGCGCGGCGAAGGCGTGGAAACCCCCGTGATTCTTTGGGCGCTGACCCGCGAGCTGCGTGCGCTGGCGACCATGGCCTTGCAGTTCAGCCAGGGCATGCCGCTGGACAAGGTGTTCAGCTCGGCACGGCCGCCGGTCTGGGACAAGCGCAAGCCGCTCATGGGCAAGGCCTTGCAGCGGCTGTCCAGCAAACGCTGGAACCAGTTGCTGCTCGACGCTCAGCAGATCGACGCGCAGATCAAGGGCCAGGCCCCGGGTTCATCGTGGAGCAGCCTGGCGCGGCTGGCGCTGATGATGGCGGGGCAACGGTTGCAATTGCCGTAGCAGCCTACATGGGACCGTTGTGTAGGAGCGCGCTCTGCCCGCGACCGGCTGCGTTCGCAGTCGTAAAATTGTGGCGTTCCATAAATTTTGCGAGCGCTGCGCACTCGGTCGCGGGCAGAGCGCGCTCCTACAAAGGGTGAATTCACTATCCAGCAAAATCTGTCAGTACTTGTATGCGTGATTAGAGTGACGGTCGCTTCATAGCACGGGTCTATTGGACACGCTGCGCGTCATGTCCGATCATGCGCCCCGCATTCACCTGAGGGAGTTATTGCCATGAGCAAGAACAAGCGGCCCAACAAGGCCAAATCCATCATTGCCCAGCCATTGTTCCGCAGCCGCCAGGAACGTCCGGCCAAGGGCAAAGGCAGCTACCGCCGCGAAGCCTTCCAGTCGAAAGACCGGGAGGCTTTTTACTTTATGGCCGCCTGATAAATGTCGTCACTTTCACAGCCCCTGCAACCTGGCTGGCGTGTTAAGGTCTGCACCTAACGGTATTTGCCTGGACCCCAGCATGCACTTCTGTTTTACCCCGCGCTGGCCACTGCGCCAGCTGATCGCCGCCTCAAGCCTCATTGCCCTGGTGGCCTGCGCTGAAAAGCCCACTGCCGCCGATGCCACCCCGCTCCAGACCGGCACCACGCCTACAGCGAATGCAGCGCCAGCAACCGTTTCGCCACTGGCGGTCGACGATGCCCTGGCCATCCAGCCCGCTGTGAGCTTCAGCGAATGGCAGGCCGGTTTTCGCAACCAGGCCTTGCAGGTCGGTATCCGTGCCGATGTTTTCGACACTGCCTTCGCCGGCATCACGCCGGACATGAGCGTGGTCAAGGCTGACCGCAGCCAGCCTGAATTCAGCCGCCCGGTCTGGGAATACCTCGACAACGCCATCTCCAATGCCCGCGTGCGCAAGGGACAGGCATTGCTGACCCAATACGCCAGCGAACTGCAGGCCATCGAGCAACGCTACAACGTCGACCGCCAGACCCTGGTCGCCATCTGGGGCATGGAAAGCAACTTCGGCCAGTTCCAGGGCAGCCAGTCGGTGATCCGCTCGCTGGCCACGCTGGCCTATGAAGGCCGCCGCCCGGCCTTTGCCCAGAGCCAGCTGCTGGCCGCCCTGACCATCATCCAGCAGGGCGACATCAGTGCCGACCGCATGATCGGCTCGTGGGCCGGCGCCATGGGCCAGACCCAGTTCATGCCGACCACCTACAACACCCATGCCGTGGACTTCGATGGCGATGGTCGTCGCGACATCTGGACCAGCCCCAGCGATGCCCTGGCCTCGGCCGCGCATTATCTGCAAAGCTCGGGCTGGCAGCGCGGCCAGCCGTGGGGCTATGAAGTGGTCCTGGCCAGCGGTTTCGACTATGCCCTGGCGGACCCGGCGATCCGCAAAAGCCTGGCGCAATGGCAGGAGCTGGGCCTGAAGCTGCCTGACGGCACGCCGCTGCCGCCCGCCGCTGCCCAGCAACAGGCCTCCCTGCTGCTGCCCGCCGGTTACCGTGGCCCGGCCTTCCTGGTGCTGGACAACTTCCGGGCCATTCTCAAGTACAACAACTCAAGCTCCTACGCCATGGCCATCAGCATGCTGGGCGATCGCTTCAAGGGCGCCGGCTATGTTGTCGGCAGCTGGCCGCGTACCGATCTGCCGCTCAGCCGCTCCGAGCGTATCGAGCTGCAGAGCCTGCTCAGTGCCCGCCAGTACGATGCTGGCACACCAGACGGGATCATCGGCACCAACACCCGCAAGGCCATCCGTAGCGCACAGCAGGCGCTGGGCTGGCCCGCCGATGGCTACCCCACGCACGAGTTGCTGAACAGCCTGCGACAGCCGTAAGCCTGCCGCTGCATTCAGCGCACACAAAAAAACGGGCCGGATATCACTATCCGGCCCGTTTTTTCATGGCCTGCGATCAGAGCGCTTGCTTGGCGATCTTGGCCTGTTCGTCGGCATGGTACGAAGAACGCACCAGCGGCCCGGAGGCCACGTTCTTGAAGCCCATACGGTAGCCTTCCTCGGCGAACCAGGCGAAGGTGTCCGGGTGCACGAAACGCTGCACCGGCAGATGGTTTCGCGACGGTTGCAGGTACTGGCCCAGGGTCAGCATGTCGATGTCGTGCTCGCGCATGCGCTGCATGACTTCGATCACTTCCTCGTCGGTTTCGCCCAGGCCCAGCATCAGGCCGGATTTGGTCGGTACGTGCGGCACCATCTGCTTGAAGCGTTGCAGCAGGGTCAGCGACCACTGGTAATCGGACCCCGGACGCGCGGCCTTGTACAGGCGCGGCACGGTTTCCAGGTTGTGGTTGAAGACATCCGGCGGCTCGGCGGCGGTGATCTCCAGCGCCACGTCCATGCGCCCACGGTAGTCGGGCACCAGGGTTTCGAGCTGCACGTTGGGCGACAGCTTGCGGATTTCGCGCAGGCAGTCGGCAAAGTGCTGGGCACCGCCGTCACGCAGGTCGTCGCGGTCCACCGAGGTGATGACCACGTACTTCAGGCGCAGGTCGGCAATCGCCACCGCCAGGTTGTGCGGCTCTTCGGTGTCCAGAGCCTTGGGACGGCCATGGCCCACATCGCAGAACGGGCAGCGACGGGTGCAGATGTCACCCATGATCATGAACGTGGCGGTGCCGCCGGAGAAGCACTCGCCCAGGTTGGGGCAGGACGCTTCTTCGCAGACGCTGTGCAGCTTGTGTTTGCGCAGCAGTTGCTTGATACGGTCGACTTCCGGCGAAACCGGGATGCGCACGCGGATCCAGTCAGGTTTCTTCGGCAGTTCGACGGTCGGAATGATCTTGACCGGGATGCGCGCGACTTTTTCCGCGCCACGCAGCTTGACGCCTGCTTCGACTTTGGGGCGTGGCGCACGCTCGGACACATCCAGTGTCGGGATCAGGGTTTGCACGGTATCAGTCATATCAGTCTATTCCGCCCGTAAGGGTCGCCTGCTCAGCATAGTCGAGGTGTCTGACGAGCTGCGTGCGCAGCCGGGCACTGACCTCGGCAAATTCTATTGACCCGGCATGCTCACTCAGCTGGGTCATCGTCAGCCCTGCATAACCGCAGGGGTTGATACGCCGGAACGGCTCCAGGTCCATGTCGACATTCAGTGCCAGGCCATGAAAGGAACAACCGTTGCGGATGCGCAGGCCTAAAGAAGCGATTTTCGCGCCTTCGACGTAGACGCCTGGCGCTTCGGCCTTCGCCGCCGCCACCACGCCGTAGCTGCCCAGCAGATCGATCAGGCAGGTTTCGATGCGCGTGACCAGGTCACGCACGCCACAGCCCTTGCGCCTGACATCAAGCAACAGGTACGCCACCAGTTGGCCGGGACCATGATAAGTCACCTGGCCACCACGATCGACCTGTACGACAGGAATATCGCCCGGCAGCAGCAAATGCTCGGCCTTGCCGGACTGGCCCTGGGTGAACACCGGCGGGTGCTGCACCAGCCAGACCTCGTCGCCGGCCTCGCGGCCACGGCTGTCGGTGAAGCGTTGCATCGCATGCCAGGCCTGCTCGTAGTCGACCAGCCCCAGCTCGCGAATGCCCAGGACATCGCTCATCAGAGCACCATGTGCACGACACCCGTCGCGCGCAGGGCGCTATTGATGTCGCGCAGTTGATCCTCGCCGGTGGCGATGATGTGCAACTGGACCGTGGTGTACTTGCCGTTGCTGCTCTGGCGCTCGGCGAGTGTATTGATGTCCACCTCGGCGTGCCTCTTGAGGATCTCGAGGACGCTGTTGGTAAACCCCACGCCGGTGTCGCCGATCACCTTGATCGGGTAGTCGGCGCAGGGAAATTCGATTCTTGGTGGCTGTACATCGGTATCGGTCATGGCAGTAAAGGTCTCACAAGCCGTGACGACGGACACGCCGCCTGTCCGGATCACGGACGGGCGGCGAGAGAGTCGGCATTGATTTCTGGATTGTCAGTTGAACAAACCGAAGAAGAACAGGCGAATGCTATCCCACACGCGGCGGAAAAAGCCACCTTCCTCGACGGCTTCGAGGGCGATGAGGTCAGCGGTGTGCACCACTTTGTCTTCCATGCGCACTTCAACCTTGCCGATGACATCGCCCTTGGCGATCGGTGCGACCAGTTGCGGGGCCATGATCATGCTGGCGGACAGTTTCTTCATCTGCCCCTTGGGCATGGTCAGGCTCAGGTCGTTGGCAAGGCCAGCCTTGACCTGGCGGGTAGCCCCTTTCCAGACCGGGGCCTGGGCCAGTTCGGCACCCTTCTGGTAGAAGTTCTGGGTTTCGAAGAAGCGGAAACCATAAGTCAGCAATTTCTGGGTTTCAGCGGCACGGGCCTGCTCGCTATTGGTGCCGAACACCACGGCGATCAGGCGCATGCCGTCACGCACGGCCGAAGACACCAGGCAATAGCCCGCTTCGTCGGTGTGGCCGGTCTTCAGGCCGTCGACGGTCTTGTCGCGCCACAGCAGCAGGTTGCGGTTAGGCTGCTTGATGCCGTTCCAGAAGAACTCTTTCTGCGAGTAGATCGCGTAGTGAGCCGGGTCTTCATGGATGATCGCCCGGGCCAGCTTGGCCATGTCGTGCGCCGAGGAGTAATGCTCGGGGTTCGGCAGGCCGGTGGGGTTCATGAAGTGGGTGTTGGTCAGGTTCAGGTCGGCAGCCGTCTTGTTCATCATGTCGGCAAACGCGTCTTCGCTGCCGGCAATGTGCTCGGCCAGGGCGACGCTGGCATCGTTACCCGACTGGATGATGACCCCGTGCAGCAGGTCGCTGACGCTGACCTGGCTGCCGACCTTGATGAACATCCGCGAACCGCCGGTGCGCCAGGAGTTCTCGCTGACGGTCACCGGATCGTTTTCGCCGATCTGGCCACGACGGATTTCCAGGGTCGCGATGTAGGCGGTCATCAGCTTGGTCAGGCTGGCCGGAGGCAGGCGCTGGTCGCCATTGTTCTCAACCAGAACGTTGCCGCTGGAGGCATCCATCAGCACGTAGGATTTGGCGGCCAGTTGCGGTGCCGCCGGTGTCATCTGTTCTACAGCCCAGGCAGCAGGCGTGATGATCAGTGGCACTAGCAGGCACAAACGTTTTGCAAAGGTTGTGATGTTCATCCGTCTCTCTAAATTGCTGATGGCAAACATGCCCTCGCGGGCAAAACTCAAGGATCCGTGGAAGGACGCACCTTCCCGTTTCCCGTGACGCCAGGCCTGGCCTGGCAATGCATCGTCACCTACTGCTCTGCCCGGCAGGTTGAGGCCATGATGCGGTGCGTGTACCTGCCGTGAGGACGGCAGGCGGCGCGATCAATCAGGGGTCACCATGCTGGGCGAACCCAGGTTGGCCGACCTTACACTGTCCTGCAACTGCTGGGCTTCACCCTGGGTGGCCACTGGCCCCATCCGCACGCGATAGAGTGTCTGCTGGTTGCGTGCGATGGAACTGACGAACACCGGCGCCCGGACCATTGTGCTCAGCTTCGAGCGCAGCAGTTCCGCAGCATCCGGGTTGGCGAAGGCGCCCACCTGGAGAAACAGCCCAGCGGCTGATCCTGAATCGTTTTTTTTTGCCTCGATCTGCAACGGCACGGTCGGGGCGGCATGTTGCTGGGGCGGCGGTGTCCATTGCTCGATCGTCCCGGTGGAGGCGGTGATCACCGGCGCCACGGCCTTGGGCGCCACTTGTGGCTGGCTGAGCATCAGCGGTGCCTGGCCGCCGCGCTGGTCCCACCACTGCTGCGGGTCGATGCCTTCGACCTTGACCCGTGCGGTGCCGCTTTCGGCATAGCCGAGCTTCTTGGCAGCGGCATATGACAGGTCGATGATGCGGTCCGAATAGAACGGCCCACGGTCGTTGACCCGCAGGACAACCGTGCGGTTGTTGTCCAGGTTGGTGACCTTGACATAGGTGGGCAGCGGCAGGGTCTTGTGCGCGGCACTCATGCCGTACAGGTCATAGACTTCGCCGTTGGCGGTGTTCTGGCCGTGGAACTTGGTGCCGTACCAGGAAGCGGTGCCGGTGGCGACATAGCGCCGGCCGTCGCTCATGGGAAAGTAGTTCTTGCCCAGCACGGTGTAGGGGTTGGCCTTGAAGGCGCCGGTGTGCACGGTCGGGGTGGCGTCGGGAATCTTGGTGATGTCGACGTCCCACCAGGGCGCACCGTCTTTGTGGGCACGGTTGATGTCCAGGCCCGGCGTGGCGCGCACAACCGGACCGCTGCCGCTTTTCTGGGGAGAGCGACTGGGCGACGAGCAACTGGCAAGTACCAGCCCGAGCCCGACGCACATCAGCAGTTTCAGTGAGGAACTTGCCCGCATTACTTGAAGCCTCGAGCTTGAACCAGCGATTCGGATAACTGATGCACAGCCATGGCGTACATCACGCTGCGGTTGTAACGAGTGATTGCATAAAAATTGTTCAATCCTATCCAGTATTCAGGGCCTTGGTCGCCTTCGAGGCGAAAGGCGGTGACCGGCAGGTCGGCGCGCAGCGCATCATGACTTGCCCAGCCCAGGGCTCGCAACTCCCCAAGGCTCATGACCGGGTCGAGGCCGGGGCTCAGGCCCTTGTCGACCTGCGCGCCCTGTACGCTGGCACGGCTGACAACCGGCTGTCCGGCGGTCCAGCCGTGGCGCTTGAAGTAGCTGGCCACGCTGCCGATGGCATCGTCCGGGTCGGTCCAGATGTTGATGTGGCCATCGCCATCGAAATCCACGGCGTAGGCGCGAAAGCTGCTGGGCATGAACTGCGGCAGGCCCATGGCGCCGGCGTAGGAGCCTTTGACGGTCATCGGGTCGATCTGTTGCTCGCGGGCCAGCAGCAGGTACTCGCGCAGCTCCTTGCGGAAGAAATCGGCGCGCGGCGGATAGTCAAAGCCCAGCGTGGACAACGCGTCGATCACGCGGTAGTTGCCCGTATTGCGGCCAAAAAAGGTCTCGACGCCGATGATCGACACAATCACCTGTGCCGGGACGCCGTACTCCTGCTCGGCCCGCGCCAGCGCGGCTTCATGCTGGCGCCAGAAGTCGACGCCGCGGGCAATGCGCGCCTCGGTCAGGAACATCGGCCGGTATTCCTTCCACGGCTTGACCCGCTCGGCCGGCCGCGAAATCGCGTCGAGAATCGCCTGTTTGCGCTCAACCTCGCGAAAGATGGCCATCAGCTGTTCGCCAGCAAAACCATGATCGCGGGTCATCTGACCGACGAACTCGGCCACCTGCGGTGAGCCTTCGTAGGCACCGGCCATGGCCTCTTGCAGCGAGCCAAGAATTCCCACCAGGCCAACCAGCGGAGCGTAGCGAGCCCAGTTGCGCACTGCTTGCATTGAATAGTTCACCTTGATCAAGTTTGTGCGATCCATTTGCGATGGGTATGAATCGACATCAAAATTCCAAACGCTGACAGTAGCGTCACCAGCGAAGTTCCCCCATAGCTAATGAAGGGCAACGGGACGCCTACCACGGGCAGCAAACCGCTGACCATGCCGATATTGACGAACACATAGACAAAGAAGGTCATGGTCAGTGCCCCGGCCAGCAGTTTGCCGAACAGGGTCTGGGCCTGAGCGGTAATCACCAGCCCGCGCCCAATGAGCAACAGGTAGATGATCAGCAGCGCACAGATGCCGACCAGGCCGAACTCCTCGCCCAGCACCGCAATGATGAAGTCGGTGTGGCTTTCCGGCAGAAAGTCCAGGTGCGACTGGGTGCCCAGCAGCCAGCCCTTGCCGAACACCCCGCCCGAGCCGATGGCGGCCTTGGACTGGATGATGTTCCAGCCGGTGCCCAACGGGTCGCTCTCGGGGTCCAGAAAGGTCAGGACCCGTTGCTTCTGGTAGTCGTGCATGAAGAAGAACCACATCAGCACGGCCGCCGGTACCGCCGCCGCCAGCACGCTGACGATCCAGCGCCAGCGCAGGCCGGCCATGAACAGCACGAAGGCGCCAGAGGCCAGGATCAACAGCGAGGTGCCCAGGTCCGGCTGGCGCACGATGAGCACGAAAGGCACGCCGATCAGCGCCAGGCTCACGGCCACATGCTTGAGCTGCGGCGGCAGGGTGCGCTTGGACAGGTACCAGGCAATGGTCGCCGGCATCAGGATCTTCAGGAATTCCGAAGGCTGGAAGCGGATGACGCCGGGGATGTTGATCCAGCGGGTCGCGCCCATGGCGTTGTGGCCCATGATGTCGACCACCACCAGCAGGATCACCCCGATCACATAGCCCACCGGCACCCAACGGGCCATGAAGCGAGGTTCGAACTGGGCAATGATCACCATCGCGACCATGCCCAGGCCAAAGGAACTGGCCTGCTTGAGCAGCAGGTCCCAGTTCTTGCCGCTGGCCGAATACAGAACGAACAGGCTGCCGGCCGCCAGGATCAGCAGCAATACCAGCAACGGGCCATCGATATGGATGCGCTGCAACAGCGTCGCGCGGCGGCGCATGACGTCTTCGCTGGACAGGATTCGGTCGAAATTACTCTTCACGGGCAGCAGCCTCGGCGGTCGGTGCGGCGCCGCGTTCGGGGTTGAGGGAGCCTGCGTATTCGGGCTTGAGGTGGCCGTTCTGGTCCAGCAGCCAGGCGTCCATGACCTGGCGCACCACGGGGGCGGCGACGCCGGAGCCGGACTCGCCGTTCTCGACCATCACCGCCACCACGATCCTGGGGTTGTCGGCCGGGGCAAAGCCGACGAACAGGGCGTGGTCGCGATGGCGCTCCTGGACCTTGGTGCGGTCGTACTTCTCGCCCTGCTTGATGGCCACGACCTGGGCCGTACCACTCTTGCCGGCGATGCGGTATTGCGCACCGACGGCGGCCTTGCGCGCCGTGCCGCGGGCACCGTGCATCACTTCCTGCATGCCATGATTGACCCGCCCCCAGTTGTTGGGGTCGCGCAGGATGATGTCCGGCATCGGGTTGGGATCGACCGGTGGCTGGCCTTCGATGGTCTGGGCCAGGTGCGGGCGAATCCACTTGCCCTTGCTGGCCACCAGCGCGGTGGCCTGGGCAAGTTGCAGCGGCGTGGCCTGCATGTAGCCCTGGCCGATCCCCAGGATCAGCGTCTCGCCGGGGAACCAGGCCTGGCGGCGCGTGGTGCGCTTCCATTCCCGGGACGGCATCAGGCCCGGAGATTCCTCAAACATGTCCAGCGAAACCTTCTGGCCGATGCCGAACTTGTTCATGTAGACCGACAATTTGTCGATGCCCAGCTTGTGCGCCAGGTCGTAGAAATAGGTGTCGTTGGAACGCATGATCGCGGTGTCCAGGTCGACCCAGCCGTCACCGGAGCGGTTCCAGTTACGGTATTTGTGATCGTAGTTGGGCAACTGGTAGTAGCCGGGGTCGAACACTCGCGAAACCGGCGTCACAGCGCCGCCGTCAAGCCCGGCGATGGCCACCGCCGGCTTGATGGTCGAGCCGGGCGGGTACAGACCGCGCAGGATCCGGTTGAACAGCGGCCGGTCGATGGAATCGCGCAGTTCGGCATAGGCCTTGAAGCTGATGCCGGTGACGAACAGGTTCGGGTCGAAACTGGGGGCGCTGACCATGGCCAGCACTTCACCGGTATTGGGGTCCAGCGCCACCACGGCCCCGCGACGACCGCCCAGTGCCGCTTCGGCCGCTTCCTGCAGGTGAATGTCCAGGCTCAGGACGATGTCCTTGCCCGGCACCGGGTCGGTGCGTTTAAGCACCCGCAGCACGCGACCGCGTGCGTTGGTTTCAACTTCTTCGTAGCCGACCTGGCCGTGCAGTTCGTTTTCGTAGAAACGCTCGATGCCGGTCTTGCCGATGTGGTGGGTGCCACTGTAGGCGACCGGATCGAGGGTCTTGAGTTCTTTCTCGTTGATGCGCCCGACATAGCCCACCGAGTGCGCGAAATGCGCGCCCTGCGGGTAATGCCGCACCAGTTGCGCCACCACCTCGACACCGGGCAGGCGGAACTGGTTGACCGCCACCAGGGCGATCTGCTCTTCGGTCAGTTCAAAGAGGATGGGCACCGGCTCGAACGGCCGGCGTCCCTGCTTCATGCGCTTTTCGAAAATGACCCGGTCATCGGGGCTCAGGTGCAGCACCTCGACAATGGTGTCGAGCACCCCGGCCCAGTCGCCGGCCCGCTCACGGGTCATGCTCAGGCTGAAACTGGGCCGGTTGTCGGCGACCACCAGACGGTTGCGGTCGAAGATCAGGCCGCGGCTGGGCGGGATCGGCTGGACATGGACCCGGTTGTTTTCCGACAGCGTGGAGTGATAGTCGTACTGAATGACCTGCAGGAAATACAGGCGTGCAATCAGCACGCAGATCAGCAGCACGATGGCCACAGCCCCGACCACGACACGGCTGCGCACCAGGCGTGCGTCTTTCTCGTGGTCTTTGAGGCGGATCGGCTGGGACATTTAGAGGGCGAACTACTTGTGGTAAGGGTGCCCGGACAGGACTGTCCAGGCGCGATAGATCTGTTCGCCGATCAGGATGCGTACCAGCGGATGCGGCAGGGTCAGCGGCGACAGCGACCAGCGCTGCTCGCTGCGCGCGCACACCTCCGGCGCCAGCCCTTCCGGGCCGCCGACCATGAGGTTGACCGTACGGGCATCCAGGCGCCAACGATCGAGTTCACCGGCCAGTTGCTCGGTGCTCCAGGGTTTGCCCTGCACCTCGAGGGTCACGATCCGCTCGCCCGGTTGCACCTTGGCCAGCATGGCTTCGCCTTCCTGACGGATCAGGCGCGCCACGTCGGCGTTCTTGCCACGGGTATTGAGCGCGATTTCGACCAACTCAAGAGACAGCTCCGAAGGCAGGCGCTTGGCGTACTCGTGCCAGCCCTCTTCGACCCACTTGGGCATGCGCGAGCCTACGGCAATCAGGCGGATACGCACGACAGCGGCTTATTCGAAACCTGGGGTGTGGTGTGCAGCGCTGGCGGCGCGGCTTTGTTCGGCGCCCTGCCACAGACGCTCGAGGTCATAGAACTGACGGGCTGCAGCGGTCATCACGTGCACCACGACATCACCCAGGTCCAGCAGTACCCAGTCGCTGTCGCCCTTGCCTTCTTCGCTCAACGGTTGCACGCCGGCGGCCTTGACCTTCTCGCGCACGCTGTCGACCAGGGCGTTGAGCTGGCGGTTGGAAGTACCGGTGCAGATCAGCATGTAGTCGGCAATGCTGGTCTTGTCACGTACGTCGATGGCCAGAATATCGGCGCCTTTTACATCTTCCAGTGCGGCGGTGGCCAGCTTGACGACTTCTTCACTGTTCAATTTTTGCTTGGTCATAAAAACTCATTCACTCATCAATGTGGACACACCCGGTGGCTTGCCGTGCAAGCGGATCAGGGTGCTCCGTCGGTATCCGGCGCACGGTACAGCCCGTGTGCTTCGATATAGGCCAGAACCGCATCCGGTACCAGAAAGCGTACCGATCGGCCATCGGCCAGTAATTGGCGGATCTGGGTGGCCGACACCGACAACGGTGTCTGCCAGACAAACGTAATGTTCCCGCCCGGCCCCGGCAGGGCCAACGGGTCGCTGACCGCCCGCGCCGCCAGCAGGTTGCGCAAGGCTTCGGGCGGTTCGCTGTCCGCATCCGGACGTTGCAGCACCACGATGTGGCAGTGTTCCAGCAGTTGCTCCCAGCGGTGCCAGGCCGGCAGGCTGCAGAATGCGTCCCATCCCAGCAGCAGGAACAACTGGTCGTCGCGGTCCATCCCGGCCCGCATCGACTCCAGGGTGTCGAGGGTGTAGGACGGCTTGTCGCGGGCCAGCTCACGGTCGTCCACCGTCAACGGTGCCACCCCGGCGACGGCGCAACGCACCATGGCCAGGCGGTCCCGGGCCGAGACGTTCGGCAACTCACGATGCGGCGGCCGGGCGCTGGGCGTCAGGCGCAATTCATCGAGGCCAAGCAGCTCGGCAACTTCGAGGGCGCCACGCAGATGTCCGATGTGCACCGGATCGAACGTACCGCCCAACATGCCGATGCGCCTGGGCAAGGCGGGCGCGGAGTGGCTCAAATCAGACAGGCTCCTGTCCACGCAACTGGCCATCGCCGATCACGATATATTTCTCGCACGTCAGGCCTTCCAGCCCGACCGGGCCGCGAGCGTGCAACTTGTCGGTGGAAATGCCAATTTCGGCCCCCAGGCCGTACTCGAAGCCGTCGGCAAAGCAGGTCGGCGCGTTGACCATGACCGAGCTGGAGTCGACCTCGGCCATGAAGCGCCGGACCTGCCCCTGATGCTCGGACACAATGCCGTCGCTGTGATGCGAGCCGTAGTGGTTGATGTGCTCGATGGCCTCATCCAGGCTGGCCACGACGCGGATCGACAGGATCGCCGCCAGGTATTCGGTGTGCCAGTCTTCTTCAGTGGCCGGCAGCGCTTCGATCAGCGCACGGGTGCGCTCGCAGCCGCGCAGCTCGACACCCTTTTCGCGCAGTTGCGCGGCCATGGCCGGCAGGAAATCGGCGGCCACGGCCTGGTCGACCAGCAAGGTTTCCATGGCGCCACAGATACCGTAGCGGTAGGTCTTGGCGTTGAACGCGATCTGCTGGCCCTTGCTCAGGTCGGCATGGGCGCTGATGTAGATATGGCAGATGCCGTCGAGGTGCTTGATGACCGGCACGCGGGCATCGCGGCTGATGCGCTCGATCAGGCCCTTGCCGCCACGCGGAACGATCACGTCGACAAACTCGGGCATGGTGATCAGCGCGCCGACCGCTGCGCGATCGGTGGTTTCGACCACTTGCACCACGCCGGCCGGCAGACCGGCTTCGCTCAGGCCACGGGCAATGCACGCCGCAATGGCGCGGTTGGAGTGAATGGCTTCGGAGCCGCCGCGCAGGATGGTCGCGTTGCCGGACTTCAGGCACAGGCTGGCAGCATCGATGGTCACGTTCGGCCGCGACTCGTAGATGATGCCAACCACGCCCAGCGGCACGCGCATCTTGCCCACCTGGATACCGGACGGACGATGACTCATGTCGCGGATCGCGCCGACCGGGTCCGGCAGGCTGGCCACCTGGCGCAGCCCGACGATCATGCTGTCGATGCGTGCCGGGGTCAGCGCCAGACGATCGAGCAGCGCAGCTTCCAGGCCATTGGCCCGACCGTGGGCCAGGTCCTGCTCGTTGGCAGCGCACAGCTCGGCACGCGCAGCATCCAGCGCGGCGGCGGTGGCCAGCAGGGCGCGGTTCTTTTGCGCGGTGCTGGCCCGGCCGATCACGCGCGAGGCTTGGCGGGCAGCGCTTCCCAGGCGGGTCATGTAGTCAAGAACAGACTCAGTCATGGTCTCAGGATGTCTTGGCAAAGAGGAAAGCGGTCGATTATAGCTGTCGGGCCGCCCGAACGACAGCGCAGACAGGCGGATGGTCGACATCCTTGTTAAATCTTCATTAACGCCGTGTTGCGCAGGCTTTACAGATGACCGCAGCTGCACAAGGCAATATCTTGTCACTTCCAGAAACAACAAAGCGCAACGAACCCAAGGATTGAGCTGCATTTCAGGCCGCCCTTGTTATGATTCTGCGCCTTGCCATCACTCGCGAGCCTTTATGCCTACAGCCTTGCCCGATGCTTTCTTCAACCGTGACGCCCAAGTGCTGGCCCGCGACCTGCTGGGCAAGGTGATTCGTCACAAGGTCGGTGAGCTATGGCTGGCCGCGCGCATCATCGAGACAGAAGCCTATTACCTGGCCGAAAAAGGCAGCCATGCCTCGCTGGGCTACACCGAAAAACGCCGGGCGCTGTTTCTCGATGGCGGGCATATCTACATGTATTACGCCCGGGGTGGCGATTCGTTGAATTTCAGTGCCCAGGGGCCCGGTAATGCCGTGCTGATCAAGTCTGGCATGCCGTGGACGGACGACGTCAGCGATGCCAATGCCCTGGCGCAGATGCAACTGAACAACCCCGACGCCAGCGGGCACCTGCGTGACCCGCAGCGCCTGTGCGCCGGACAGACCTTGTTATGCCGGGCCCTGGGCCTGAAAGTGCCGGTGTGGGATGGGCAACGTTTCGATCCGCAGCGCTTGTTCGTTGAAGACGTCGGCCTGCAGCCCTGTATTATCCAGACCACTCGCCTGGGCATTCCAGCCGGGCGCGACGAGCACCTGATGTACCGCTTCGTGGACGCCGAACAAGCCCGCTGGTGCACACGGAACCCACTGCGTCGCGGTCAGGTCGAAGGCCGCGATTACTTCTATCTGGATCAAGGAAACTGACCATGGGTCATTGGCTTGACGGCATTACCGGCTGGCTGACGGCCAACCCATCGTGGGTGGCAGTGGCCATTTTTGTCGTGGCGTTTGTCGAATGCGTGGCAATTGCCGGGATCGTGGTCCCGGGCACCGTGCTGATGTTCGCCATCGCCGCCCTGGCCGGCAGCGGCATCCTGCCGTTGGGCGAGGTGCTGTTGCTGGGCGTGCTCGGCGGCCTGCTGGGCGACCTGGTGTCCTATTTTCTGGGCCGGCACTTTCATCAGAACATCCGGCGCCTGCCCGGCTTGCGCTCGCACCCGGAGTGGATGACGGGCGCGGAGGCCTATTTCCAGCGCTACGGCATTGCCAGCCTGCTGGTCGGGCGCTTCATCGGACCGCTGCGGCCGATGTTGCCGATGATCGCCGGCATGTGCGACATGCCGTTCATACGCTTCCTGGCCGTCAGCATCCTTGCCGCCATGGGCTGGTCGATTGCCTACCTGCTGCCGGGCTGGGCCGCCGGCGCGGCCATTCGCCTGCCGCTGCCGGAAGGCTTCTGGAGCGAAGCGGCGGTGGTCGGTGCCGGTCTGGCGATCCTGTTCGGGCTGAGCATCCAGAGCAGCATGCGCCAGCAGCGCTATGCCACCAAGCTGATCAGTGGCCTGTGCCTGCTGGTGATGGCGGCCTTGTTCGTTGGCTGGCCGCACCTGGACCGCTTCGATCAGGGCCTGATGACGCTGATTCAGGAGCACCGCAGCGAAACGGCACAAAACATCGTTTTGCTGGTGACCAGCCTGGGTGATTTCACCGCCCAGCTGCTGGCCGCCGGGGTGGTGATCCTGGCTCTGGCGATCGCCCGCCAATGGCGGCATGCCGCCTTTGCGTTGATGACCCTGCTGGGCACCGCGCTGGCCAACGGCGCACTCAAGCTGTTGTTTGCCCGCGCCCGCCCGGATGTGCTGCTTGATCCGCTGAGCAGCTACAGCATGCCCAGCGGCCACAGCTCGGCGGCCTTTGCGCTGTTCATGACCCTGGCGGTGCTGGCCGGCCGCAACCAGCCGGTGCGCTTGCGCCTGGCCTGGCTGGTACTGGGTGCCATTCCGGCGCTGTCGATTGCCATGTCACGTGTTTATCTCGGGGTGCACTGGCCGACCGACATTCTCGCCGGCATGATGCTTGCGCTGGGCATCTGTGCGGCCAGCCTGACCATCATCCAGCACCGCACGCCGCTGCCGGCCATGTCGCCACGGGTGTGGTGGCTGCTGCTGCCCTCGGTGACCGCGCTGCTGGGCGTGTTCGCAGTCAACGCGCTGTCGCACGCGATGCAGCGCTACCAGTACCTGCCCTGAGCGCTGTCAGCCGTCGCCCTGCAGGTCGTCGAGCAGGTTCTGGATCGCCTCCAGGCGATCCTCGGGGTCGTCGATTTCCAGCAGGTCGATCTTGTCCTGCTCGCTGAACGGCAGCAGGTAGGCCAACTGGTTGGCCAGTGATTGCTGGCCCTGGGCTTCAAGGCCCATGTTCAGCGCCGCGACCATGGGGTGCTCGGCCAGGGCATGCAGCAATGCCACCAAGTCGGCGTCCTCTTCCTGCAAGGGCCGCTCCGGCAGGTCTTCGAGCCACTGCACGTCAGCGACCAGCAACTGGTCGCGCTGCACCTCGGCCTGCACCACTCGAAAACGTCGTCCACCCACCACGCGAATCCCCAGCAGGCCGTTGTCCTGCTGCTGAAAATCGCAGACTTGCGCCTCGCAGCCGATCAGCGCATAGCCGTCCGGGGCGGCACCAACCTCACGGCCTTCGGTGATGCACACCACGCCAAAGCTTTCACCGCGTTTCATGCACCGGCCGATCATGTCCAGATAGCGGGCCTCGAATAACTGCAGGTCGAGCACGCACCCCGGAAACAGCACCGCATTGAGCGGGAAAAGCGGCAAGGTCATAACAAGCTCCTTCAAACAATCAAAGACACCGCCAATGGCAGGCATAGCGCGGTGGCCACGCCCATCAGGCTCATGGCCAGCGCGGCAAACGCTCCGGTTTCTTCACCTTCCTGCAAGGCCAGCGAAGTCCCCACCGCGTGCGCGGTCAGGCCCAGAGCCATGCCGCGCGCCGCAGGATGCTCGACCCGGGCCCATGACAGCAAGGCCGGGCCGCAGATAGCCCCCAGCACGCCGGTAATCAATACGAACACCGCCGCCAGCGCAGCGACACCGCCCATCTGCTCGGCCACCAGCATGGCAATCGGTGAGGTGACCGACTTGGGCGCCATGGTCATCAGCATCATGTGGTCGGCCCCCAATAGCACGCCCAGCAGCAGGCAGGCGCCCGTGGCGAAGACACCGCCCAGCACCAGCGTAGTCAAGGTTGGCCAGAACAATTGCCGAATCCGGCGCAGATTCAGATAAAGCGGCACGGCCAGCGCCACGGTAGCCGGCCCCAGCAGCACACCAAGAATGTCGGTGCTTTTACGGTATTCGCCATACTCGATACCGCACGCCAGCAGGATGCCGATCAGCACCAGCATCGAGACCAGCACCGGTTGCAGGAAGACCCAGCGGGTGCGCTCATAGGCGGCAACCGCCAGTTGGTAGGCGGCCAGCGTGATGCCGATGCCGAACAACGGATGATGGATCACCGACACCCACGCGCCGTGCCAGTCCAGCATCATGAAGGCTCCTTGCGGCGTGCCTGACGCTCGGTGAGTTTTTGCATCAAGACCCCGACGAAGATCATCGACAGCACCAGCGACACCACCAGTGTTGCGATGATGGCCCAGAAATCCTCGGCGATGGCGGCGGCATACGCCATCACGCCCACCGCCGGCGGTACCAGCAACAACGGCAGATAGCGCAGCAGGCTGCTGGCGGCAAGACTGATGGACGCGTCCACCTCGCCACGCACCAGCAAAAACACCAGCAACAGGATCATGCCGATGATCGGCCCTGGCAGGACGGGGATGAACAGATGATTGAGTGCAGTTCCCAGCAGCTGGAACACCACCAGCGCCGTCAGTCCTCGTAGCAGCATGCGTGACTCTCGCAGGTGACCATTCGCGGCGCCATTATAGGCATGCCTGGGCGCAGGCTATAGACCACCATCGACAGACCCGGCAGAACTTGACCAACCCGCCCGCCTCTGCTGATCTTCAGCAGCCCGCACGGCGGGGCACTCATTCAATGCACGACACCTCAAGGAGAGAGACATGCCTTATGTACCGGTAGCCCAATTGGCGGATTATGTGGGCCAGGACCTGGGACACTCCGACTGGCTGACCATCGAACAGGACCGGATCGACCTGTTTGCCGAAGCCACCGGCGACTTTCAGTTCATTCATGTCGACCCGGTCAAGGCCGCGCAAACACCCTTCGGCGGCACCATCGCCCATGGTTTTCTGTCGCTGTCGCTGATCCCCGCGCTCATGGGTGATCTGCTGGTATTGCCCGAAGGCCTGAAAATGGTTGTCAACTATGGCCTGGACAGCGTGCGTTTCATCCAGCCGGTGGCCGTCGGCTCGCGCGTGCGGCTCCAGCTGCAACTCACCCACGTCACGGAAAAGAAACCCGGCCAGTGGTTGCTCAAGGGGACGGTGACCCTGGAAATCGAGGGCCAGGACAAGCCGGCCTATATCGCAGAACCCCTGACCTTGTGCTTCGTGTAACGCTGACGGGCAACAAACAGTTGTACTGACTGTTTCGCCGCCCCGACACGCTGCGGCATACTCGCGCCTGCTGTATCGCACTTTCGTGTGCCTGGCCCTCGCCCGGCGCACACCTCCCGGACAGACACCTCGTCGAGACCTGACATGCGCGCGCTTGCACCCCTGGCATTGACCCTTCTGATTGCTGGCTGCGGAGATGGCGAATCCCTGCTGCCGCCCGACGGCCGCCTGCCGGACGGGGGTCGCTACCGGGGTGATCTGGTCAATGGCCTGTTGCAAGGCCAGGGCCGCATCGACTACCCCAACGGCAGCTGGTACGCCGGCCAGTTCGACAACGGCCAGTGGCATGGCCAGGGCGAATGGCACGCCAGCAACGGCGATGTCTACAAAGGGGGCTTCGAGCAGGGCCTGTTCAGCGGCCAGGGCAGCCTGACCACGCGCAATGGCAGTTATGTCGGCGGCTTCAAGAAGGGTCGCCGCGACGGAGAAGGGACGCTCAAGGAAAAGGGCGTGTTCTACCGGGGTCAGTTCAAGGCCGACCTCTACGACGGCCCGGGCCGGCTGGAACTGGACGACGGCAGCCAGTACCAGGGCCAGTTCGTCAAGGGCAAGCCCGACGGCGAAGGCGTGCGCAGCGACGCCAACGGCAATCAGTTCAGCGGGCGCTTCGTCAACGGCCAGTTGCAGGGCAACGGCACCTTCACCAGCCCCGAGGGCGACCAGTACCTGGGCAACTTTCATGACAACCAGCTCGACGGCAAGGGCCGCTATGAGAACAGCGAGGGGGATGTCTGGAGCGGCCAGTTCAAGAATGGCGCCCTCACCGGCAAGGGCGAACTGATCGGCGCCGACGGCAGCCGTTACCAGGGCGAATTCAACAATTGGCGCTTCATGGGCGAAGGTCATCTGCGCCTGGCCGATGGCAGCACGTATGTCGGGCGCTTTGCCAATGACACCTACCAGGGCCCCGGCGTGCTGACGCAGGCCGACGGTCGCGTGCAAAAAGGGGTCTGGGCCAACGGCCAGCAGGTGCGCGACGAACAGGGCAACCTGCTGCCCGACAGCCTGGAAACCGGCCTGCTGGCCCAGGGCGCGCTGCTCGACAGCGCGTTGAAGGCGGTGCCGGCCTCGACGCCGGCGGTGGAGCTGTACAGCCTGGTGGTCGGCGGTGACGGCAAGCAGAGCGTGTTCATGCGTGAGGCCGATTATGTCAGCAACCTGCTGAAAACACGCTTCGGCGCCCATGGCCAGGTAAGCCTGGTCAACCACCGCGATCAGATGCAGAACCGGCCCCTGGCCACCCGCGAAACCATCAGCCGCGCCGTGCAGACCCTGTCCCAGCGCAGCGGCCCGGAAGACCTGATCTTCATTTACCTGACCAGCCATGGCACCTCGGAGCACGAACTGGTACTCGACCAGCCGCGCCTGTCGCTGTCGGACCTGCCCGCCGATGAATTGGCCGTGTTGATGGCGCCGCTGAAGAACCGTGACAAGGTCGTGGTGATCTCGGCCTGTTATTCGGGAGGGTTCATTGCCCCCCTCAAGGACGAACGGACCCTGGTGATCACTGCCTCGCGGGCGGACCGGGTCTCCTTCGGCTGCTCCGAAGAGGCCGACTTCACTTACTTTGGCGAAGCACTATTTGCCAAGGCGCTGGTCGAAACCGATGACTTGAAACAAGCGTTCGAACGCGCCGGCGCCTATGTCGCCCAGCGTGAGATCGAAGACAATTTCGAAGCGTCCGAACCCCAGATGTGGGCACCGAAGGGGGTGATTGCCCGCTGGCAGTCGTTGCGCAAACATCAGGCAGAACGTGCACTGAACACAACGTTGATACGCAAGGATGCGAATACCTCAAGTAGCCGTTAGGCGCCACACCAGCGTTGTCGTACCGTGAGCGTCTAGGCTGTAAGCAGCAAGGGAGAACTATTATGTACCTGACGCCGCAACATATCCTGCTGGCCGGCGCCACCGGCCTGACCGGCGAGCACTTGCTCGATCGTCTGCTCAGCGAACCCACGGTCAGCCGCGTGCTGGCCCCGACACGCCGGCCTCTGGCCCGCCACGCCCACCTGGAAAATCCCATCGGCGAACTGGCCACGCTGTTGCCGACCCTGGATGGCCGCGTGGACATTGCCTATTGCTGCCTGGGCACCACGATCAAGCAGGCCGGCTCGCAGGAGGCTTTCCGGGCCGTCGACCTGGACCTGGTGGTGGCCTTTGCCGAACGGGCCCGCGCCCTGGGCGCCCGCCACTTGCTGGTGATCAGCGCGATTGGGGCCGATGCGAAATCAAGCGTGTTCTACAACCGCACCAAGGGTGAAATGGAACAGGCCCTGATCGACCAGGACTGGCCGCAACTGACCCTGGCACGGCCTTCACTGTTGGTGGGCAACCGCACCGAAACCCGCTGGACCGAGCAACTGGCGGCGCCCATTGCCAAGCTGATCCCCGGAAAATACGGCGCCATCGAAGCCTGCAGCCTGGCGCGGGCCTTGTGGCGGCTGGCCCTGGAGGAGCAGAACGGGGTGCGGGTGGTGGAGTCCGATGAGTTGCGCAAACTAGGCAAATGAGCCATGCGCTGTGCCGGGCCGCATGAGCGTCCCGGCAACGATCAGTCGCTGCCCATATGGTGCTCGCCCCAGCGCGGCAGCATGTCCTGGGGAATGTTGAGCAGGTTGAGGATGCGCGCCACCACGAAATCCACCAGGTCGTCGATGGTCTGCGGCTGATGATAGAAGCCGGGGGATGCTGGCAGGATGATAGCGCCCATGTTCGACAGCTTGAGCATGTTCTCCAGATGAATGCTTGAATACGGCGCCTCGCGCGGCACCAGAATCAGCGTGCGGCGCTCTTTGAGGCTGACATCGGCGGCCCGTTCGATCAGGTTGTTGCAGGCGCCGCTGGCAATGGCCGACAAGGTCCCGGTGGAACACGGCACCACCACCATCGCAGCCGGCGCCCCGGAGCCCGAGGCCACCGGCGACATCCAGTCATCACGGCCGTAGACGCGAATCTGCCCGGCAGCCGCGCCGGTGTACTCGGTCAGAAAGGTTTGCAGCATTGTCGACTTGGGTGGCAGGCGCACGTCCGTCTCGGTGGCCATGACCAATTGGGCGGCCTTGGAGATCAGAAAGTGCACCTCGCGGTCCTCGCGCACCAGGCAGTCGAGCAGGCGCAAGGCGTACTGCGCGCCTGAGGCGCCGGTGACCGCCAGGGTGATGCGCTCCGGGCCGCTCATTGCAGCGCCTCGGCCAGCTTGCCATGCAGCCCGCCAAAACCGCCGTTGCTCATGATCACCACGTGCGTGCCGGGCTGCGCCTGGCTTTTGACCCGGGCAATGATGGCCTCGAGGGAATCGCAGACCACGGCCGGCACCGTGCATTGGGCGGCCGTGGCGGCCAGGTCCCAGCCCAGGTTGGCCGGCGCATACCAGACCACCTGATCGGCTTGCTGCACACTTTCAGGCAGGCCGTCACGGTGCGCGCCCAGCTTCATGGAATTGGAGCGCGGCTCGATGACGGCGATGATCGGCGCGTCATTGACCTTCTTGCGCAGCCCGTCCAGGGTCGTGGCAATGGCCGTAGGGTGGTGGGCAAAGTCGTCGTAAAGCGTGATGCCGTTGATCTCGGCAACCACTTCCATGCGTCGCTTGACGCTCTTGAAGGCGCTGAGGGCCTGGACGCCCTGGGCCGGCAGCACGCCGACATGCCGGGCAGCCGCCAGGGTTGCCAGGGCATTGGCAACGTTGTGCTGGCCGGTCATTGGCCACTCGACCACGCCTTGTAGCTGACCGTCGAACAGCACCTCGAAACGCGAGCCGTCTTCGCTGAGCAGGCGTGCCTGCCACTGGCCGCCCTGCCCGGTAGTCTGCACCGGCGTCCAGCAGCCCATCTGCAGCACGCGCTGCAAGGCGGTCTCGGTGGTGGGGTGGATCACCAGCCCTTCACTGGGAATGATGCGCACCAAGTGATGAAACTGGCGCTCGATGGCGGCCAGGTCGGGAAAGATGTCGGCGTGGTCGAACTCAAGGTTGTTGAGGATCGCGGTGCGTGGACGGTAGTGCACGAACTTGGAGCGCTTGTCGAAGAAAGCGCTGTCGTATTCGTCAGCCTCGACCACGAAGAACGGCGTATCGCCCAGCCGGGCCGAGACCGTGAAATTCTGTGGAATGCCACCGATCAGGAAGCCCGGTGCCATCCCGGCATGTTCCAGTACCCAGGCCAGCATGCTGCTGGTGGTGGTCTTGCCATGCGTTCCGGCCACGGCCAGCACCCAGCGGCCCTGCAGCACATGGTCGGCCAGCCATTGCGGGCCCGAGACATACGGCAGGCCACGGTTGAGCACATGTTCCACGGCCGGATTACCGCGCGACAGCGCGTTGCCGATCACCACCAGGTCCGGTGCCGGGTCCAGTTGCTCAGGGTCGTAGCCCTGGGTCAGTTCGATGCCCTGAGCCTGCAGCTGCGTACTCATTGGCGGATAGACGTTGGCGTCGGAACCGGTGACGCGATGCCCCAGTTCCTTGGCGAGGACCGCCAGCGAGCCCATGAACGTGCCGCAGATACCAAGAATATGAATATGCATGACCACCTCGAAAATCGTTCGCGCAGGTTAGCCCAGCGACCGTTAAATCGCACCCTGTGTTTGTGCGCTGTATCGACCGCGTCTACGCCTAAAGTTCAGCTTCGGGCCCCGGCTTTATGGCCTACGCTTGAGGACTGCATGAATCAAACGCTCAGGCGACAGTCCCAGAACAAGAACGAACCCGCTCAGGAGGCAACACCATGCGTTACGCTCATCCCGGTACCGAAGGCGCCATCGTCAGCTACAAGGAGCGCTATGGTAACTACATCGGCGGCGAGTTCGTCGCGCCGGTCAAGGGTCAATACTTCACCACCACCTCGCCGGTCAACGGCCAGCCGATCGCCGAATTCCCCCGCTCCACGGCCGAAGACGTCGACAAGGCGCTCGACGCCGCGCATGCCGCCGCCGAGGCCTGGGGCGCCACCTCGGTGCAGGCCCGCTCGCTGGTGCTGCTGAAGATTGCCGACCGCATCGAAGCCAACCTGGAAGTCCTGGCGCTGACCGAAACCTGGGACAACGGCAAGGCCATCCGCGAAACCCTCAACGCCGACATCCCGCTGGCCGCCGATCACTTCCGCTACTTTGCCGGTGCCCTGCGCGCCCAGGAAGGCAGCGCCGCCGAGATCGACGGCAACACCGTGGCCTATCACATTCACGAGCCACTGGGCGTGGTCGGACAGATCATCCCGTGGAACTTCCCCATCCTGATGGCGGCCTGGAAACTGGCCCCGGCCCTGGCCGCCGGTAACGCCGTGGTGCTCAAGCCGGCCGAGCAGACGCCGCTGGGCATCACCGTGCTGATGGAGCTGATCGGCGACCTGTTGCCGCCGGGCGTGCTCAACGTGGTCCAGGGCTTTGGTCGCGAGGCCGGTGAAGCACTGGCCAGCAGCAAGCGCATTGCCAAGATCGCCTTCACCGGCTCGACCCCGGTGGGCTCGCACATCATGAAGCTGGCCGCCGAGAACATCATTCCGTCGACCGTGGAGCTGGGCGGCAAGTCGCCGAATGTGTTCTTCGAAGACATCATGAGCGCAGAGCCGGAATTCATCGACAAGGCTGCCGAAGGCCTGGTGCTGGCGTTCTTCAACCAGGGCGAGGTCTGCACCTGCCCGTCCCGTGCCCTGGTGCAGGAATCGATCTATCCACAGTTCCTTGAAGTGGTGCTCAAGAAGATCCAGCAGATCAAGCGTGGCGACCCGCTGGACACCGACACCATGGTCGGCGCCCAGGCCTCGCAGCAACAGTTCGACAAGATCCTGTCGTACCTGGACATCGCCCGCGATGAAGGCGCCGAGCTGCTGACCGGAGGCAAGGTCGAGGCGCTGCAAGGCGACCTGGCGACCGGCTACTACATCCAGCCGACGCTGCTCAAGGGCACCAACAAGATGCGCGTGTTCCAGGAAGAAATCTTTGGTCCGGTGGTCAGCATCACCACCTTCAAGGACGAGACCGAGGCCCTGGCGATTGCCAACGACACCGAGTTCGGCCTGGGCGCCGGGGTCTGGACCCGCGACATCAATCGCGCCTACCGCATGGGGCGCGGCATCAAGGCAGGCCGCGTGTGGACCAACTGCTATCACCTGTATCCGGCGCACGCGGCCTTCGGCGGCTACAAGAAGTCCGGTGTCGGCCGTGAGACCCACAAGATGATGCTGGACCACTATCAGCAGACCAAGAACCTGCTGGTGAGCTACGACATCAACCCGCTGGGCTTCTTCTAAGCCCGCGCGCACGCTGCCATTGATCTGAAGCGGTCTGACAAACCGCTTTAGATTGCGCTTTCTAAAGCCGGCAGGCAGCATCGAACCGTTGCCCGAAATGCGCATCAGCCCATAGCGAAGTTGAGGCCTACCCATGCGGATCATCAAAGCCACGCTGGAACATCTGGACCTGCTGACCCCGTTATTCGTGAAATACCGCGAATTTTACGGTGAGCTGCCCTTCCCGGATTCGTCACGGGACTTTCTTGAAAAACGGCTGCGCCGTGACGAGTCGGTCATCTACCTGGCCCAGCCCAATGACGACGACACCCGATTACTGGGCTTCTGCCAGCTGTATCCAAGCTATTCGTCACTGTCTCTCAAGCGTGTCTGGATCCTCAACGATATCTACGTCGCCGAAGACGCCCGGCGCCAGCTGGTGGCCGATCACTTGATGAAGCACGCCAAGAAGATGGCCAGGGATACGCAAGCGGTGCGCATGCGGGTGTCGACCAGCATCGACAACGAGGTTGCGCACAAGGTCTACGAGTCCATCGGTTTCAAGGAAGACACTCAGTTCAAGAACTACGTGCTGCCGATCAGCGAACGCTGATTGCCGCCCTTCCCGCCTTATTCGCTAGTCGACGGCGGTTCGCTCAATTTCAGGGCGAACCCGGCCGTGCGCCAGCCTGCCTGGCCCTTCGTCCCGGACTGATGCCTATCGATCCGGACCGCTTGCATCAATCTGTAACCACCCCTCACATCTGGTTACGCCCTATTGGGTGGTTCTACCTCTATAATGCCGCGCGTCTGCTCTCGTCGTTTTCTGCGTTATCGACATCGGCGGTCAAAATCATGCTGATTGCCCAGGTACTCAAATGGATTTCAACCCGCTTGACCTCATCCTGCATCTCGATGCCTACCTCGACCTGCTGGTAACCAACTACGGTGCCTGGATCTACGCGATCCTGTTTCTGGTGATTTTCTGCGAGACGGGCCTGGTGATCATGCCCTTCCTGCCTGGCGACTCGCTGCTGTTCATCGCCGGGGCCGTGGCTGCCGGCGGCGGCATGGACCCGGTATTGCTGGGCGGGCTGCTGATGCTGGCGGCGATCATGGGCGACAGCACCAACTACGTCATCGGCCGAACGATGGGCGAGAAGCTGTTCAACCAGCCCAATTCGAAGATTTTCCGCCGCGATTACCTGGTGCGTACGCACCTGTTCTATGAGCGCCACGGTGGCAAGACCGTGACGATGGCGCGCTTTCTGCCGATCCTGCGCACCTTCGCGCCGTTCGTCGCCGGTGTCGCGCACATGCCTTACCTGCGTTTTTTCACCTTCAGTGTGCTGGGCTCGATCCTGTGGGTCGGCAGCCTGGTGACCCTGGGCTATTACTTCGGCAACGTGCCGTTCATCAAAAAGCACCTGACCCTGATGGTGCTGGTGATCATCCTGGTTTCGCTTTTGCCCATGCTGATCGGCCTGGTACGCGGTCGCTTTGGCCGTTCGGCGCACGTACGCTGAGCCTATGTGGTCATTCGCCAAATGGCGTCGACAACGTATCCTGGATCGCCATCCGGTGCCTGCGCCGCTCTGGCAGCAGGTACTGGGGCACTTGCCGATCCTTGACGGCCTGAGCGAGCAACAGTTGGCCGGCCTGCGCGACGCCTGCGTGCTGTTTCTGCAGGACAAGCACCTGACCCCGTTGGCGGGCGTGACCCTGAACGATGAGCAACGGCTGTTCCTGGCAGCCCAGGCACAATTGCCGTTGCTCAACCTTGGCGACCACAACTGGTATCAAGGCTTTCATGAGCTGGTGATCTACCCCGACGACTTCCTCAGCCCCCAGCGTTATCGCGACGCCAGCGGCGTCGAGCACCAATACGAGGGCGAGCACAGCGGTGAAGCGTGGCACCAGGGGCCTGTCATCCTGGCGTGGGCGGGTGTGGCCTCAGGCGGTGGCTGGGATGCGTACAATCTGGTCATACACGAGCTGGCGCACAAGCTCGACATGCTCAATGGCGACGCCAACGGCTTGCCACCGCTGCACAGAAGCATGTCCATCGGCGCCTGGGCCAGCGCCATGCAAGCGGCCTTCGATGACCTCAACCGCCAACTGGATGCCGATCCCGAGGCCGAGACGGTCATCGACCCTTACGCCGCAGAAAATCCGGCCGAGTTCTTTGCCGTTACCAGTGAGTATTTCTTTACCGCGCCAGACCTGCTGCATGAAGCCTACCCTGCGGTTTACGAGCAACTCGGGCAGTTCTATCGCCAGGATCCGTTGTCACGCCTGAAAAACCTGCAGCAGCTTGATCCGGCTTATCGGCCGGTGACGTCTACGCCTGATGGATAATGCCCCGTGCATGGCAACCCCCCTGGAATAGGCCTATAATCCGGGCCACTTTTTGGCGGTTTGCGTCAAAACCTGTCTGTTCAACTATGGGGACCAAGTCCAATGAGCTACAGCAAGATTCCGGCTGGCAAAGATGTGCCAAACGACATCTACGTCGCGATCGAAATCCCGGCCAACCATGCGCCGATCAAGTACGAGATCGACAAGGACACCGACAGCCTGTTCGTTGACCGTTTCATGGCCACCCCCATGTTCTACCCGGCCAACTACGGTTTCATCCCCAACACGCTGGCCGACGACGGTGACCCGCTGGACGTGCTGGTGGTGACCCCTTACCCGGTGACCCCAGGCTCGGTCATCCGCGCCCGTCCAGTCGGCATCCTGCACATGACCGACGACGGCGGCGGCGATGCCAAGGTCATCGCGGTTCCGCACGACAAACTGACCCAGCTGTATGTCGATGTGAAGGAATACACCGACCTGCCACCGCTGCTGCTGGAGCAGATCAAGCACTTCTTCGAGAACTACAAGGACCTTGAAAAAGGCAAGTGGGTCAAGATCGAAGGCTGGGGCAACGCCGATGCTGCCCGTGCCGAAATCCTGAAGTCGGTCGAAGCCTTCAAGGGCTGATCGATTTTCCATGGCTCGAAGCGTCCTGTGGGGCGCTTCGCCGCCTTTCAATTTCCCTGCGCCGTACCGACTCATCCCCCGCCTGGTAAAAACACGTATAAAAATCACGCCTGCTGCCTGATGGCCTTAAACATGGCGCAGCCTGCGACGTGTCGGCCTTGCCCCCGCACGGCCTGTTTAACGTGAAAAATCACTCTTGAGAAATGTCCTACAAACCCTCTTGGCATCTGTAGCACGGCTTATTCACAAGAATTCGAAGCACTGCGCATTTGAACACTTCGTTCATTTAAACGCCGGCAGCAGACTCGTAAACTCCCGCCCCATGAATACATCAGGTGATCGACTCCGCATCCTCTTGCGCGAATGCCATCTTTCGGCAACGGACTTTGCTGCCAATCGCAGGGTAACGCCCCAACACGTGAACAATTGGTTCAAGCGCGGCATTCCCATGGCCCGGCTGGAAGAAGTGGCCGAGCTGCTGACCGTCAATGCCCGCTGGCTGCGCACCGGCGAAGGACCCAAGCACCCCACGGAACCGGCGAACGAAAGCACCGGCAGCCCCCTGCAGGTTGCACCGCAACCGAGCCGCAACACCTTGGGACCGGATGTGGAAATCCAGGTGTTCAAGGAAAGTGAAACCGGACACAGCGCACTGGCAGAGGTGCCAGGACAGAAAGTCCGCCTGGCCCTGGCGATGTTGCACAATCTGGATATCGACCCGAAACAGACACTGTGCCTCATGATGAGCGGCAACAGCATGGCCGACCGCCTGCAGGACGGGTCGCTGCTGGCGGTCGACTGTCGCACGAAGCACGTGGTCGACGGCGAAATGTACGCGCTGGAGCACGGCGGCCTGTTGCGCATACGTTATCTGTATCGTCTGCCCAACGGCGGGTTGCGCCTGCGCAGCCACAATAGCCACGAATACCCCGACGAATCCTTCAGCGCCGAACAAGTGGCTCGACAGCCTGTTCGTATTCTTGGCTGGATTTTCTGGTGGTCGACCCTCAACCCACGCAAGCCGCCGGCGATCAACCGCTGAAGAAGGCCGGTCTTGAGGTCACAAAGTGTTTCAGGGCTGGGCTTTGCAGCCGAATGCCAGTATTCTGTGCGCCACTTACGGCATCGACCGCCCGCGCGTCGATACCTGACCAGACGCTTCATACAAGCGCCCTGGATTCCAGATCAGCATCCCTTGCGGATGCACCTTTTGCAGGTGGTTGCGGTTTACCAAAAATAAACCAAAATCGCCAACGAGAAGCCGGCCACAAGCCGGCTTTTTAATGCCTGAAATTCCCAGTCCCAGCGATCACTGCCTGGCTCATCAACGCCAGTTCTTCTTTTCAGCCCTTGGGGCTGCCCGCGCACAGGCCATCCATCACCAGGTCCATCAATCTGGCAAGACGTGGACGCCACTCACTTTGAGCGTCTATTTGCCACAGGCCCGCAATCGCCAGAAAGAAGTCATCGTGGGTGACCCCGCCGCGAATTGTTCCGGCCTGCTCATTGGCCCGCAACAGTAAATCAGCCGCGTCCTGGACCGGCGCGTAACCCGACTTGCCTGGAAACTCATAGGCCGAAGCGGCTTGCCGTATGGCCGTGGCCAGCCCCGCCTTTGTCATTGCATATTCAGCGAGGCAATCCATCCATTCCCGCAGCGCCTCCCTGGGTGGTTTTGTTGCCAGCAACTGCTGCGCCATTGAAGCCACCTGCTGCATTTCGAATTGATAGACCTCGAATACCAGGCTCTCTCGGGTAGCGAAGTGCCGATAGAAAGTGCCTTGTCCCACACCGGCTTTCTTCGCAATCGTGCTCAGGGCAACAGTAGGGTCGAGGGTCAGCTCTACCACTGCGACCTCCAGGATCCGTTCGCGATTCTTCCTGGCGTCAGAACGCATTACCAATTCGTCACTCATGTGCAAAATTTTTCCTTGATTACGGCACATCTCATTGCAAAGCGGACAGCTGTCCGGTAGCTTGCGCAAATGGACACCTGTCCGGTTCAACTCATCCTGGAGTTTACTATGAACGGCACTGGCAACACGATTCTGGTCACCGGCGGCACTTCGGGTATCGGCCTGGGCCTGGCGCTCAGGCTTCACCAGGCAGGTAACAAGGTCATCATCGCGGGGCGACGCAAGGCCCTGCTCGACAAGATCGTGTCGCAGCACCCAGGTATCGAATCTGTGGTACTGGATGTCTGCGATCCTGAGTCTATTCAGCGTAACAGCGCGGCATTGGCTATCAGCCATCCGGACCTTAATGTGCTCATCAACAATGCCGGGATCATGCTGTGGGAAAATCTTGCCAATGGGCAAAACCTCAGCACGGCTGAAGACACCGTGACCACGAACCTGCTCGGCACGATCCGCATGGTCTACGCATTCACACCACATCTGCTCAAACAGCCCAGTGCCACGATCATCAATGTGAGCTCGGCGCTGGCTTTCGTTCCGCTGCCTGCAACACCCACCTACAGTGCAACCAAAGCGGCCGTTCATTCGTTCACTCAAAGTCTGCGTGTGCAATTGGAGGACTCGCCAGTCGAGGTTATCGAGCTGGCACCGCCGGGTGTACGCACCACGCTGCTCGGGCAGGAAAACGACGAACATGCCATGCCTCTGGACGAGTTCCTGGATGAAATCTTCGAACTGCTCAAGATCACCCCGACCCCACGCGAGCTTGTCGTCGAGCGGGCCAAACCTTTGCGATTTGCCGAGGCAAGCGGCTCGCACGATGACGTGCTGAAGATGCTTGCCGGGTATAAACCACCTGCCCCCTGAGGCGGGCTCAGAGGCGGCCTGTGCCAGGGTTGCTGGCACAGGCCGAAGATGTGCCAGTGGTTCTGTCAGCGATCGCTACAGGCAACAACGCTGCTGCTGCTTTTGTAAGACGCTGAAACCTGACGAAAACAGAGTTCAGGCATGCTCGGAACGTGGGGCTTTGTGCAGCGTGGGACTCGTACTTACAGGCTCGGGCAACGAGGCGACGTAAACCGTGCGCGATGGGAAGGCAAAGCTTGCCTGGACCTCGGCAATCATTTCCATGATCTGCAGATTGATGGTCTGCTGCACGTCCATGTAGACGTTATAGCTGGCGTCCAGAACGATGTAGACCGTTTCGAACTCAAGCGAGTGCTCACCGAAGCTCCTGAAATGGCACCGGTCGAACCTGGCCTTGTCTTCACCCCTGATAATCTCTTCGACCCGTTGCGTAACCTGCCTGATCTGCTCGGCAGAGCAGTCATAGGTCAGGCGAAACTCGAAGACAATGCGCCGCTCCTGGAGCCGCTTGTAGTTCTGGATAGTGCTGCCAATCATGTCGGCGTTGGCCATTACAATCTGCTCACCACCCAGGCTTCTGATACGGGTGGTTTTCAGGCCGACGTGTTCAACGGTGCCGGCGAGCGCACCCACGACAATGAAGTCGCCGACTTCAAACGGTTTGTCGACCGCAATGGACAGTGACGCAAAGACATCGCTGAGGATGTTCTGCACGGCCAGGGCCACGGCGATGCCGCCCACACCCAGGCTGGCCACAAACGCGGTGATATTGACTCCGACATTGGACAGCATTGCCAGCAGGACCACGGCCCAGAGCAGCACCTTGGCCCCCCAGAGGCTCAAGGTTGCCAACGCGCTGGCCTGGAACGTACCGGCAGTACTGTGGCGGGAAAAGTAGCGATGCAAGGCCAGCGCGATAGCCCGGTTCAGCCAAAGCCCGACCTGCAAGGCAGCCACGACAAACCAGAGGCTACTGACACGACCGAGCCAACGCTCAGGTAGATCGAGAATGCCGATGCCGATCAGGATCGATGCCAGCAGCAACAGTGTGTGGCTGGTGCCTGAAAGCACCTGACCTGCGATATGGCTCAAATGGCCATTGGCGGTGGTTGATCGTGCCTGTATTCGCTTGAGCACGAAACGAATCGCGGTTCTGGCCAGAATGTAGCTCAACGTGGCGGCACAGAATGCAAAGATCCAGCTTGCCAGTGAGATTCCCAAAACCGTGTAGTGCGTAAAAAGTCCTGTCAGACCCTCAGTCATTGAAGCCCCCTATCCACTTATGCAAGTGGCGTCGGCACGATGGCCGGCACCCCTTACAGTCAGGTAAAACACCACCTGACCCGCATTCAGATCCAGGTGGCTTGTTGGGAGTTAGTCGGCAGGTGAGCGTGAGCGTTCAATGAATCGGGCCAGCGCCTTGATCGGCACGGGTCAATTGCCGGGGTAATCGGCTTCGATGCCCTGATCGAAGGCACCTGCGCCGCCCCGGTAATCTCTTGGCACCCGCTCGATATCTACAGCGACCTTTTCGATCACATTGCGTAATTCCAGTCGTTCGAGCCAGCGGACCGGGATTGCCGCCAGGCCGTACTGGATTCCCAGCAAATGCCCGGCAATCAGTCCGGTGCTGTCACTGTCGCCGCTGTGGTTTACCGCATTGATCACGCCCTGCTCGAAGGAAGGCGCCGAAAGTGCACACCAGACGCCGATGGCCAGAGCCTCTTCGGCAATCCATCCCCCACCGAACTTGTCGATACGATCCGGCGTTGGCTGGTAGCCTTCATAGAAATAGAACAAGACCTTTTCAAGACTGGTGCGCACTTCGTCCATGCCGGGTTTCTGGCCGTGAGCCGCCAGGCTTGCGCTCAGGGCATGCTCAAGGCTGACGGTCTGCTCGCTCATGCGTTGCAGGATGTCGGCGAACAGGCCCGCAGCGTGATAACCGGCTGGATGACCGTGGGTCAGACGTCCGGATTCGCAGGCCGTTTCAAAGGGATCTGCGAAAAAGGCACAGGGCGCAACACGCATGACCGCGCCGCATCCTTTGCTGTCATTTTCGGCCGCAAAGCCAAGATGCCGGCTGGCCATCAGAGCGCTGACGCAGGTGTTACCTGGCGCACGTCGAGACCAGAGGGCACGCTCCTGAACCAGCCAGCCGTTGAGTGTTACAGCGGTTAGCGGCGCGTGATTCTGGGTCATCAGCCAGCGCAGCAATGCGTGGTGGATCACGGCGGGAACGTTGCAGATGCCTTGCGAGTATCCACGCACCCACCCCCGCAACAATCCTTCGGCTGTAAACAGCATCATCTGCGTATCATCGGTAATGGCGCCCATTACGCCATAGGCTGATTGAAGATCCACGATCCCCGCTCCCCCGAACTTCTTCTCGATGGCCGTCCATCCCAGAAACTCCACCGAAGCTCCCAAGGCATCACCCACCGCACCGCCCAGCAGACAGCCCCTGATTCGTTCAAGTCTGTTCATGGGGAGCCAGCTCGCTGCAGCGCGACTCTGGTCATTGCCAGTAACGCTCCTGTAGAAATGAAATCGGACGCCATGCCTGTTTCCTTACATGAATCATTTAGAGACGAAAACAGCCACAGGGTAAGTAGCGTTTAGCAACACGTACAGAATGTAGATTTATACAGGTAAATCATTCGCGCACAGGGAGCCACCATGAATGGCAGCATGAGATCAGGCAGGTACGCTGAGCCCCGGCACTTCGTTATTGATTGATCAAGACGGTAGCGTGGTGGAAGGTCGGCTGGCCACAGTACCAGCCCTTATCTGCACCTGCTGTGCCAGAACAGAGCACGGGCTCCCCACATCGAAGGCCTTGCACTGGCGTATGCGCCTGGGCATCGAACATGCCTCTATGAAAAGCCCGATACATGAAGGACGGATCATTGCCCCTCATACGCCGGTCTATACCGGAATGCGCAGGCACGTTCGGGCCTGTTGAGAGGAAAACCGTAAATACCGCGATTTTGTCTTGAGCCGATTCAGAGGTATTCCTGATCGACGTGATGACCAGACAGAAAACAGGATCGATTCGGATACCGGGCGGAATATTGAGGTGACGGTGCTCATAAGGCCCGATGGGCGCCCGGATGAGGCTCAGCAGGCTATTATCGAAACCGGTTTTAGTATGCAGAGGGGGCAGTTGATCATTCCCAGTCGTAGCGCACGGGTGAAGTATGTGTTGCAACGCTACCAGATCGATCACAGGAATCCGGAGCCTTACCCTGAAGCGCAGCAGATCGTGGTGGCTAATCTCAAGGAGCTCAAACCCTGGCTCTATGAGTAAGCTGCTTTCAAACGCACCCCAGGATGATTTCATATGACCCGTAACGATATTCAGCATCTCTACAACAAGGCCTGGCTGTTCGCCTCCCAAGCCCATCTGGGACAACAGATGAAAGCCTCTGAGCTGCCTTATTCCACGCATGTCGCCATGGTTGCCAATGAGCTGATCTTCGCAGACCGACAAGAATCCGTGGGCGCGCTTGAGGTTGCTCTTCCAGCGGCTCTTTTGCATGACGTGCTGGAGGATACGAACACCGCTCAGGAAACGCTGAATGAAGTCTTCGGTGTAAAAGTCACTTCAACGGTTGCCAGCCTGAGCAAGAACCTGATCGTGCCTTTTTCAGAAGTGCGTTACTTGCAGGCAATCGCCGAGCACTCACGCGAGGCGGCAGTGATCAAACTGTGTGATCGCATTACCAATCTGCAATCGGCTCCTGTGACCTGGAGACATGCCAAGCGGACGTCTTATCACGCCGAGTCGGCGCAGATTCTGCAATGGCTGGGGCATGCGCATGTTTATCTCGGACAGAGGCTTGCCGAGAGCATGGCGCGGTATGAGCAGCTTTATGTGGCCGGCGGGGAGGCGATATTGCCTGAGTGAGGATTGATCGCAGCGACCAGGGAATGGTTTATTCCGCGCAAAGCAAAACCCCCGACCGCAAAGCGATCAGGGGTTCTGGGTTTGAATCTTGACGATGACCTACTCTCACATGGAGAAGCTCCACACTACCATCGGCGATGCATCGTTTCACTGCTGAGTTCGGGATGGGATCAGGTGGTTCCAATGCTC
>NZ_UUIS01000072.1 GCF_900589395.1 Pseudomonas viridiflava | reverse complement strand
GGAACTGTGCACAGCTGGATGAGATGGCGCTGCCGCCTTGCCACCTGCTGTACCAGTTGCATCCGAACCCGCAGACGCGTGAAATCTCGCTGACCCTCTACATTCGTTCGAACGATCTGGGTCTGGGCACGCCGTTCAACCTGACCGAGGGGGCTGCGCTGCTGAGCCTGATCGGCCGTCTGACGGGCTACACGCCGCGCTGGTTCACCTATTTCATTGGTGACGCCCATGTCTACGAGAACCATCTGGACATGCTCAACGAGCAGCTTACCCGCGAGCCGTTCCCGATGCCGAAACTTAGAATCTCCGATCGCGTGCCGGAGTTTGCCAAGACCGGCG
>NZ_UUIS01000093.1 GCF_900589395.1 Pseudomonas viridiflava | reverse complement strand
TTTTCGGAAGTTTTCAGAGCAACTCTGTAACTTCCATCACTTGCGCGCCGAGCGATCTTTCAATCAACTCATCAGCGGGAGGCGAATAATACAGCATTGAAACTTGCTGTCAACTGCCTTTTTCACCGCTGCGACCCTGAGGCCAGCACCACCCCCTCGCCGATTTCTTATCCAACTCATTGATCTTCAAGGAGTTTTCAGTTTCTTCCGCGGTGGGAATGGTGCGCATTATAGAGCGCTGAGACAGGGCGTCAACACTTAATTTGAACTTTCTTCAACGCGCAAGGTAATGCGGGCAAATGCCTTCTTGCCGGCCTGGCAAACATGGGTCGCCCCTACCTTGAATATAAAGGTGCGATCAACCACCTCACCATCTATACGTACACTGCCCGCTGCCAGCAGATCGCGCGCACCGGCAGCATTCTTGACCAGGCCTGCCTTATTAAGCACAGCACCTACAGGAATGTCCTGGTCGGAAGTGACCACGATCTCGGGCAGGTCCTCAGGCAGCTCCCCGTCCTTCATGCGGTTGCCCGCCGAGCGATGCGCATTGGCCGCAGCCTCTTCGCCATGAAAGCGTGCAACGATCTCTTCAGCCAGCTTGATCTTGATATCGCGCGGGTTGGCACCGGCTTCGCAATCGGCCTTCAGCGCATTGATATCTTCCATCGAGCGGAAGCTCAACAGCTCGAAGTAGCGCCACATCAGCGAATCAGGAATCGACACCAGCTTGTTATAGATGACGCCTGGTGCTTCCTGGATGCCAACGTAATTGCCCAGAGACTTGGACATCTTCTTCACGCCATCCAGGCCTTCAAGCAATGGCATGGTCAGGATGCACTGAGCTTCCTGACCATAAGCACGCTGTAGCTCACGCCCCATCAACAGGTTGAACTTCTGATCGGTGCCGCCCAGCTCGACATCGGCGCGCAAGGCCACCGAGTCATAGCCCTGCACCAAGGGGTAGAGGAACTCGTGGATGGCAATCGGCTGGTTGCTGGTATAGCGCTTGTCGAAGTCATCGCGCTCGAGCATGCGCGCCACGGTGTAGTTCGAAGACAGGCGAATGAAGTCGGCAGGACTGAGCTTGTCCATCCAGGTGGAGTTGAACGCCACCTCGGTCTTGGCCGGATCCAGGATCTTGAACACCTGAGCCTTGTAGGTCTCGGCATAGGCCAGTACCTGCTCACGGGTCAGCGGAGGACGCGTCGCACTCTTGCCGCTTGGGTCACCGATCATGCCGGTGAAGTCACCAATCAGGAAGATGACCTGATGACCCAGTTCCTGGAACTGACGCAGCTTATTAATAAGCACCGTGTGCCCAAGGTGCAGATCGGGCGCGGTCGGGTCGAAACCGGCCTTGATTCGCAGTGGCTGGCCACGCTTGAGCTTTTCGACCAACTCAGCCTCGACCAGAAGCTCATCCGCGCCGCGCTTGATCAGCGCCAACTGCTCTTCAACCGACTTCATATCACCCCCGATTCAAAGGGAACCAACCATACAAGATCAGCGCCCAATTACAAGTTTTTGCCCGGCGCACAGCCACCGCTCCCGACCGTCTCTCGGCCAGGGTTGCTTCGCGCTGGATTTGGTTATATTTTATACAGTTATTTCATCTTCATCATGTCATTCATCTTTTCCTTTTCACCCTTTTTCAAAGTCAAAACTACCTATGATCGACACACCGCCTAAAGCGCCCCCGCTTTATCCGAAGAGCCACCTGCTGGCCGCCAGCGGCATCGCCGCCCTGCTAAGCCTGGCGCTTCTGGTCTTCCCTTCCAGTGAAGTAGAAGCCAAACGCACCAATCTCAACCTTGACCTTGAAATGTCTGCCGAGCAGCACACTCAGGATCAAGACGCTCAAAACGCAGTCCAGGCCACACCGCAGGACGCCGCCTCGCCTTTCGCCCAGATCGATACACCTGAAGACAACGCCGAAGAAACGGCGGCTACCGAGCCCGAACAAGCCCCAGCCAAGCCTGCTGTAGCTACAGCCCCGGCCAAGAATCCCAACCACCGCGAAGTGGTCGTGGCCAAGGGCGACACCCTGTCGACCCTGTTCGAGAAAGTCGGCTTGCCAGCCACGGCCGTGCACGACGTCATTGCCGGCGACAAGCAGGCCAAGCAGTTCACCAGGCTGCAAAACGGCCAGATCCTGCAATTCGAATTGTCACCGGACGGTCAGCTCACCAAACTTCACAGCAAGCTCAGCGACCTGGAATCGATCAGCCTCTCAAAGGCTGACAGCGGCTACACCTTTAGCCGCGAAACGAGCAAGCCCGACACGCGCAACGCTTATGTGCATGGTGTGATCAACAGCTCGCTGTCGGTTTCTGCACAACGCGCGGGCCTGGCCCACAGCATGACCATGCAAATGGCCGATATCTTCGGCTACGACATCGACTTCGCCCAGGACCTGCGCAAGGGTGACGAATTCGACGTGGTGTACGAACAGAAGGTCGTCAACGGCAAGACCGTCGGCACCGGCAATATCCTCGCGGCCCGCTTCACCAACCGTGGCAAGACCTACACGGCAGTGCGCTACGTCAACAAGTCGGGCAACACCAACTACTACACCGCCGAAGGCAACAGCATGCGCAAGGCGTTCATCCGCACGCCGGTTGACTTCGCCCGCATCAGCTCGGTGTTCTCGATGGGCCGCAAGCACCCGATCCTGAACAAGATCCGCGCCCACAAGGGTGTCGACTATGCCGCTCCTCGTGGCACGCCGATCAAGGCCACCGGCGACGGCAAGGTTCTGCTGGCCGGGCGTCGTGGCGGCTATGGCAACACCGTGATCATCCAGCACGGCGATACCTATCGCACGCTCTACGGCCACATGCAGGGTTTCGCCAAGGGCGTACAAACCGGCGGCAGCGTCAAGCAGGGCCAGGTCATCGGCTATATTGGTACCACCGGTCTTTCGACAGGCCCGCATCTGCACTATGAATTCCAGGTCAACGGCGTACATGTAGACCCACTGGGTCAAAAGCTGCCAATGGCTGAACCGATCGCCAAGGCCGAAAAACAGCGTTTCATGCAAATGAGCCAGCCGTTGATGGCGCGCATGGATCAGGACAAGGCCACCAAGCTGGCCTCCAATAAAAGGTAATCCATGGCCTTCTTCTATATCGGCGTCATGTCCGGCACCAGCCTCGATGGGTTCGATATCGCCCTGGTGAAACAGGACGATCGTCCCAGGTTGCTGGCAACGCACTACATCCCCATGCCGCAGGACCTGCACGTCGAACTGCTCGACCTGTGTGCCAGCGGCCATGATGAGTTGGCCCGTGCGGCGATTGCCGAACAGAAATGGGTCCGGCTGGTGGCCGAGGGTGTCCTGGCGTTGTTGAAGGATAACAATATGGTGGCCGGTCAGATCCGCGCCATCGGCAGCCACGGTCAAACCATCCGTCATGAGCCGGCTCGCGGCTTCAGCATCCAGATCGGCAACCCTGCCCTGCTGGCCGAGCTGACCGAAATAACGGTCGTGACCGACTTTCGCCGTCGCGACGTCGCGGCCGGCGGCCAGGGTGCGCCCTTGGTGCCGGCCTTTCATGAAGCACTCTTTGATGACAACAACGATCATCGTGCCGTGCTTAACGTAGGGGGCTTCACCAACCTGAGCCTGATCGAGTCGGACAGGCCGGTGTCGGGTTTCGATTGTGGTCCCGGCAACGTGCTGCTCGACGCCTGGATCCAATCACGGCGCAACCTGCCCTTTGACCGTGACGGTGAGTGGGCCGCCAGCGGTCAGGTCAGCGAAGCCTTGCTCAACGCCCTGCTCAGCGACCCGTTCTTCAACGCCCGCGGACCGAAAAGCACCGGGCGCGAGGTGTTCAACCTGACCTGGCTGCACCAGCATCTGCGGCCATTTGCAGGCCTGCCCGACCAGGATGTGCAAGCGACGCTGCTGGAACTGACAGCACTGAGCATCACTCAATCGCTGCAGGCAGCGCAGTCGAGCACCACCGAACTGCTGGTATGCGGTGGCGGGGCTCATAACCTCACACTGATGAACCGCCTGGCGGCCTTGTTGCCGGCCACACGCGTCAGCAGCACGGCAAAGTTCGGTGTCGATCCGGACTGGGTCGAAGCGATGGCCTTTGCCTGGCTGGCCCATTGCTGTCTGGAAGGTGTACCGGCCAACCGCCCGACCGTGACGGGCGCACGCGGCCTGCGGGTGCTGGGCGCGATCTATCCCGCCTGACTGGCTCCAGACCGCTCAATGCAAAACGCCGCGCATCAGCGCGGCGTTTTGCATTGAAGCACGGCAATCAGATCGAGAACGACGAGCCGCAACCGCAGGTCGTGGTCGCGTTAGGGTTCTTGATCACAAAGCGCGAACCCTCCAGGCCTTCCTGATAATCCACCTCGGCACCGGCCAGGTACTGGAAGCTCATCGGGTCGACCACCAGGCTTACGCCCTCGCGCTCGACAATGGTGTCATCCTCGGCCACGTCTTCATCGAAGGTAAAGCCGTACTGGAAGCCCGAGCAACCGCCGCCGGTCACGAAGACACGCAGCTTCAAACGATCATTGCCCTCTTCATCGACCAGGGTTTTCACCTTGTGCGCAGCACCAGGGGTGAATTCCAGAGCCACTGGAGTGAAGGATTCAACGCTCATGTCAGATATCTCCCGGCGTCAGCCGTCGTAATGCGTAATGACGGGCATTATCCGCTTGTCCGAGAAAATAGGTCAACTATAGGGATCCCGCTGACCGGGCCGGATCAGGCCCGGTCGTCGCAAGCCTTACGGCATCATGCCGGCATGTGACAGACCCAGGCGTTCGTCCAGGCCGAACATGATGTTCAGGTTCTGGATCGCCTGGCCCGACGCGCCCTTGACCAGGTTATCGATGACCGACAAGACCACTACCAGATCGCCACCCTGCGGACGGTGCACCGCGATCCGGCACACATTGGCACCGCGTACGCTGCGGGTTTCCGGATGGCTGCCGGCGGGCAATACGTCGACGAACGGCTCATCCGCGTAGCGTTTTTCGAACAGCGCCTGCAGGTCGACAGAGCGGTCCACGACTGTTGCGTACAGCGTGGCATGGATGCCACGAACCATCGGCGTCAGGTGCGGCACGAAGGTCAGGCCCACATCACTACCGGCAGCACGGCGCAGCCCCTGGCTGATTTCCGGCAGGTGCCGGTGCCCCTTGACGGCGTAGGCCTTGAAGCTTTCAGTGGCTTCGGAGAACAGCGAGCCGACGCTCAGGCCACGCCCGGCGCCACTTACACCCGACTTGCAGTCGGCAATCAGACGGCTGTTGTCGGCCAGGCCCGCTTCGAGCAACGGCAGGAAACCCAACTGGGTGGCGGTCGGATAGCAGCCCGGCACAGCAATCAGGCGCGCACTCTTGATCTGCTCGCGATTGACTTCCGGCAAGCCGTAGACGGCGTCCTTAAGCAGCTCCGGGGCACCATGCGGCTGGCCGTACCACTTGGCCCACTCGGCAGCGTCTTGCAGGCGAAAGTCCGCCGACAGGTCGATGACGCGGGTACCGGCGGCCAGCAATTCCCCGGCCAGCGCATGCGCAACGCCATGCGGCGTGGCAAAGAACACCACATCACAGGCGCCCAGGGTCTTGATGTCCGGCACGCTGAATGCCAGGCCGTCGTAATGGCCTCGCAGGTTGGGGTACATGTCGGCGACGGCCACGCCGGCCTCGGAGCGCGAAGTAATGACTTCCACCTGCGCCTGCGGGTGCTGCGCCAACAAGCGCAGCAGCTCAACCCCGGTGTAACCCGTGCCGCCGACGATACCGACCTTGACCATAACCTGTCCTCAACGAAACAACTGGAAAGCCCACGATGATAGGGCGGCCGGACCGATGCGACAACCGACAACGTGACGTAAGCGCCCAAGGCCCCTACTATTCGGCCACCGTGAACCTGAAGGATGTCCCCATGCTCTATCTATGGATCAAAGCGCTGCACATTGTCGCGCTCGTGTGCTGGTTTGCCGGCCTGTTCTACCTGCCACGCCTGTTCGTCTATCACGCCATGAGCGAAGACACCCCCAGCCGCGAGCGCTTCTGTGTGATGGAGCGCAAGCTGTACCGCGGCATCATGGGCCCGGCGATGATCGCCACCTTGCTGTTTGGCGGCTGGCTGGCCTGGCTCAACCCAGCCTGGTTCACTCAGGGCTGGATGCACGCCAAGCTGACCCTGGTCGTGCTGCTGATCGGCTACCACCATATGTGCGGCGCACAGGTCAAACGCTTCGCGCGTGGCGAAAAAGGCCGTAGCCATGTGTTTTATCGCTGGTTCAATGAAATCCCTGTGCTGATACTGCTGGCCATTGTCATTCTGGTTGTGGTCAAACCGTTCTAGCCCCGGACAAGGAAGCCTTGCATGACCGACACCCACTTCAAGCTTGTATTCGAAGGACAACTGCGCCAAGGCGTGAGCCTGGAAACCGCCAAGCTCAATCTGGCACAGCTGTTCAAGAGCGACGTGTCGGCCATCGAGCGGCTGTTCAACGGCCAGCCTGTGGCGCTCAAGCGCGGGCTGATCCAGAGCGAAGCCGATCGCTACCTGAAGGCCCTGCACGAAGCCGGCATCGATGCACGCCTCGAGCCGGACCCGGCCATCAGCCTGAGCCTTGAGGAAACTGGCGAACCCGCTCCGTATCGCACCCCTGCGGACCCACTGGAAGCGTCGCCCTACGCGCCCCCCAAGGCAGCGGTCGATACCCCGGTGGTGAGCCATGACCTGAAAGTCTTCAGTGTCCAAGGCCGCATCGGCCGCCTGCGCTACCTGGCCTGGTCGCTGGTGCTGATCGGCGCCTTCATGCTGGCCGCCTCGGTCTGCGCCGCCGTGATGAGCGTGTCGCTGGTGGCCGGCGGACTGCTGAGCACCGTGGCCGTGATCGCCCTGGCGGTGGTCAGTATTCAGATGGGCGTGCAACGGCTGCACGACATCGGCTGGTCGGGCTGGTTTCTACTGCTCAACCTGGTGCCGCTCCTGGGCAGTGTCTTCCCCTTCGTGATGGTGCTCATGCCGGGCAATGCCGGGGCCAATGCCTACGGTGCGCCGCCACCGCCAAACACCCGCGCAGTCAAGGTGCTCTCTGTGCTGTGGCTGGTGGTTATCGTCCTGTTTATCCTGTTGACCGTATTCAGCAGCATTGCCGCCATGACCGAGCAACTGCGAGGCACAATCGAGCTGTATGAGCAGTCATTGCCTTATGACGACAATAGCCAGAGCGACAATGCCAGACCTGCCCCCAATCAGTTTTTCAAAGGCGAACGAAGCCTGTAAGACCCCGGCCATCCATGGCCGGGCGCACGATGCTCACTGGAGACCTGCATGACCCGTTACGCACTGATTACCGGCGCCTCCAGCGGCATCGGCCTGGCCATGGCCGAAGCCCTCGCGCGTCGTGGGCGCAATCTGATCCTGGTGGCCCGTCAGCGCGAGCACCTTGAACCCATCGCCCTGGAGCTGACCCAGCGTTTCGGCGTCGAAGTCCTGTTCCGCGCCTGCGACCTGGGCGAGCCGCTGCGCCTGTCAGGCTTTCTGCTGGAACTCGAAGACGGCGAGCGCTGCATCGACCTGCTGGTCAACAGCGCCGGCATCGGCACCTGTGGCCCGTTCCTGGGCCAGGAATGGGCGGCCGAGCAGGACCTGATCGACCTGAACATCCTGGCGCTGACCCGCCTGTGCCACACCGTGGGCAACCTGATGGCCCTGCAGGGCGGCGGGCAGATTCTCAACATCGCCTCGGTAGCCGCCTTCAAGCCGGGCCCCTGGATGAGCACCTATGCCGCCAGCAAGGCCTATGTGCTGCACTTCTCCGAAGCCCTGCGCGAAGAAGGCCGCAAGAACGGGGTCAAGGTCTCGGTGCTCTGCCCGGGGCCCACCCGCACCCCCTTCTGGCGCAACGCCCAGGTCAACATCGACGAACGCCATATGATGAGCCCTGAAGAACTGGCACTGCACACGGTGCGCGCCCTGGCTCGCAACCGCGCCGTGATTGTTCCCGGCTGGGGCAACGCATGGCGCGCCTTCGCCCCGCGCCTGGGCTCGCGCTGGCTGACCCGGCGCATCAGCGGCCTGATCAACAAAAGGCGCTGCCACTGAGCCGGCACAAAGCGGTGGGCGAGCCCGGCACGGCTCAGTACACTGCTGGCGGTCCCCACCTCAAGGAGCAAACGGCTGTGGATACTTTGTTCACCAAAATCATCAACCGGGAAATCCCGGCCAATATCATTTACGAAGACGACCAGGTGCTGGCTTTCCACGACATCGCCCCGCAGGCGCCCGTGCATTTCCTGGTCATTCCGAAAAAGCCCATCGCCACCCTCAACGACCTGACCGAACAGGACAAGGCCCTGGCCGGGCATATCCTGTTCACCGCCCAGCGCCTGGCCGTCGAACTGGGCTGCGAGGACGGTTTTCGTGTGGTCATGAACTGCAATGAACTGGGTGGGCAGACCGTCTATCACATTCATATGCACGTGCTGGGCAAGCGCCAGATGACCTGGCCGCCAGGCTGATCAATCTATTCAACGACTTAGCCGGGGCGCCCTGCCGATTGCCCGATCGGCAGGGCTGACCTGGCCCATGCCCCCAGCGACACGATTGCATTAGACTGGGGCCAATGGATATCACCGGAGGTGCCCATGGCAACCGAACGTCATTACTCGGTCATCGACAGACTGCTGTTACAGGCCGATAGCGCAATGCGCACACTGCTGCCTTCCAGCGGCCACTCCCAACGCCCGTCGCCAGCCATCGTGCGCCCCGAGCACAAAATGGACGAACCCGAGACGCGCCATGTCGCCGGCCTGATGCGCATCAACCACACCGGCGAAGTCTGTGCCCAGGCGCTGTACCAGGGCCAGTCGCTGACCGCCAGACTGCCGCAGGTGCGCAAGGCCATGGAGCACGCTGCTGAGGAAGAGGTCGACCACCTGGTCTGGTGCGAACAGCGCCTGCACCAACTGGGCAGCCATACCAGCGTGTTCAACCCGCTGTTCTATGGGCTGTCGTTCGGCATTGGCGCGGCCGCCGGCCTGATCAGCGACAAGATCAGCCTGGGCTTTGTCGCCGCCACCGAAGACCAGGTGTGCAAGCATCTGGACGAACACCTGGAACAGATCCCGGCGGCCGACGAGAAATCCCGGGCGATCCTCGAACAGATGCGCATTGATGAAGCGCATCACGCCGAAACAGCCCTTGAGGCCGGCGGCTTTCGCTTTCCGGCACCGGTCAAGTTCGGCATGGGCCTGCTGGCCAAGGTCATGACCAAGACCACCTACCGGCTCTGAAGCGAACACTGCGCACAAAAAAGGCGCCTGCCGGGCGCCTTTTTGCTGACCCGCAACCTGTCAACCCAGCTCGATGATCTCGTAATCGTGGGTGATCTTCACCCCGGCGTTGCCGAGCATGATCGACGCCGAGCAGTACTTCTCGGCCGACAGCTCGATGGCGCGCTTGACCTGCGCTTCCTTGAGCCCTCGTCCCTTGACCACGAAGTGCAGGTGAATACGGGTAAACACCTTGGGGTCCTCGGTGGCGCGCTCGGCCTCCAGAAACGCCTCGCAGCTTTCGACCGGCTGACGCGACTTCTTGAGAATGCTCACCACATCGAAATTGCTGCAGCCGCCCAGGCCGATCAGCACCATCTCCATCGGCCGCACGCCCAGATTGCGACCACCGCTCTCCGGCGGACCGTCCATGACCACGACATGACCGCTGCCTGACTCGCCGAGGAACATGGCTTCGCCAGCCCATTGAATGCGTGCTTTCATCGCCAGACTCCACTGCTGAAAAAAAGGGTCGCCAGATTAGGGGGTCTTGCCGCTTCAGCGCAAGCCACGATGCAGGACGCAGCCGGCCGTGTATTGAACCTGCTGTTTAAGCCTTTACGTAGGAAACTTCTTAAATAACGGCAAAGTGTTGTCAAATACTGGCGAGAACTGTTCGATAGCCGATACCTTAGGCAAGCCATTTGGCGAAAGACACTTCCGGGATGCACGCATGTTCGCTATAGCCCTCACTTCAAGAACAAAGAGCATCGACAAGCTTCTCATTCACGCACAGCGTCGCCGCTATCCCGTGCGCGGCAATATCATCTGCGCCGGCGAAAAGGCGCACTCGCTGTTCTTCATCATCAAGGGTTCGGTCACCATTGCCATTGAGGACAGCGACGGCCGCGAGATGATCGTCGCCTACCTCAACAGCGGCGATTTCTTTGGTGAGCTTGGACTTTTTGAACCACCTGGCCAGGAATCACTGCGCAGTGCCTGGGTGCGCAGCAAGACCGAGTGTGAAGTTGCAGAAATTTCCTACGACAAGTTTCGTGAACTTAGCCACCAGGAACCGGACATTCTTTACACCCTGAGCACGCAGATGGCCGAGCGGCTGCGCAACACCACGCGCAAGGTCGGTGACCTGGCCTTTCTCGACGTCACCGGCCGCGTGGCCCGCACGCTGCTCGACCTGTGCAAGCAACCCGACGCCATGACTCATCCTGATGGCATGCAGATCAAAATCACGCGCCAGGAAATCGGGCGTATCGTCGGCTGTTCGCGAGAAATGGTCGGCCGGGTGCTGAAGTCGCTGGAAGAGCAGAACCTGGTGAACGTCAAGGGCAAGACGATGGTGGTATTCGGCACCCGCTGAGGGTGGCTCAGAGTCCGGCCAGCAGTTGTTCATATACCTGGAACAGGCGCCCGGTTACATCGTGTCCTGGAAGGACTTCATTGAGTGCGATGTGGCTGCTCGCCCGCACCCGCGACGGCAGATCGCAACAGGCATAGAAGCGATTGACGGCTGCCACCATACCTTCACGCTGGTTGTCCAGCAGCAAGGCACCGTGCGCCAGCACCACCGGCCGGGCGCCACCTTGTGCCTGGCGCCAGCGTTGTGCAGTGCCGACCAGTTTGCGACCGTCAAGATTGACGTTGTAGCGACCGTCACAGAAGGCGCCGTCCACCTCCCCCAGCGACGCGTGACAGCCCAGCGCGGTCAGCACATCGAGCAACGGCTGGCACAGGCGCCGATAGGCCGTTTCGATCCGGTCACGGTCCATGTCGCCCGACGGCTGGGCGTACACCAGCGTAATGTTCACCGTGGCCGGCGACTGTGGCACCGGCTCGCCGCCGCTTTCACGCAACAGCACCGGCCAGCCACTCTCGGCCAGCGCCTGAGCGGCCTGATCGAATCCGGCCAGTCGGCTCATGCGCCGCGGCATCACCAGCGCCTGCTCGTCGGGCTGCCAGAACAGCAATCCATGCTCGGCCTCACCGGCACATACGGCGGCCAGCAATGCCTGTTCGGCCTGCAAACCTTGCTCGATACCGGTCCTGACGATCACAGGCGCACGCATTGGCAGCCTCAGTCGAGGACGGGCGCGCTGGTGATCAATGCCCCGCGCTCGGGGAAGAACAGACGCTGCAATTCAGCCCCCGGCTGCTCGGCGCGCATGAACGCCTCACCGACCAGGAACGAATAGACATCGCTGATCTCCATCAGCTCGACATCGGCACGGTTGAGAATACCGCTCTCGGTGATTACCAGCCGGTCGCGCGGGATGCGTGGCAGCAGATCCAGCGTGGTCTCAAGGCTGACCTCGAAGGTGTGCAGGTTACGGTTGTTGATCCCGACCAGCGGTGTATCGAGGGTCTTGAGTGCGCGTTCCAGCTCATCGCCATCATGCACCTCGACCAGCACATCCAGACCGACGCCTCTGGCCGTCGCCGCCAGCTCCGCCATGCGCCCATCGTCCAGTGCCGAGACAATCAGCAGGATGCAGTCGGCGCCCAACGCACGGGCTTCAACGACCTGATAAGGGTCGATCATGAAATCCTTGCGGATCACCGGCAGCGTGCAGGCGGCTCGCGCCTGCTGCAGATAAGCATCGGCACCCTGGAAAAAATCGATATCGGTCAGCACCGACAGGCAGGTCGCTCCACCGCTGGCGTAGCTCACGGCAATCTCGGCCGGATTGAAATGTTCGCGGATCACGCCTTTACTGGGCGATGCCTTCTTGATCTCGGCGATGACCGCCGGCTGCTTGCGCTTGACCTGCTCAAGCAGCGCCGTCGCAAAACCACGCGGAGCATCAGCCAGGGCGGCCTGGCGCTCCAGTTCACCCAGGCTTACCAAGGCACGACGCGCGGCGACTTCCTCGGCCTTGCGAGCCAGGATTTTTTCCAGAACCGTTGGCACGCTCATCCTTCGTTCTCCTGCTTGAATACAGCGGTAAAGGCGCCCAGTTCTTCGAGCTTTTCCCGGGCCAGGCCGGTGTGCAAGGCATCGTGCGCCAGCTCGACGCCTTCCTTGAGGCTCGAGGCATAATCTGCAGCATAGAGCGCAGCACCCGCATTGAGCACAATCATTTCAGCGGCTTTTTGCCCGCTCTCGGTCTTGCGCTTGCCCAGTGCGTCACGAATCAGGGTCAGCGACGCCTGCGGGCTGTCGACCACCAGGCCATACAGGCTCTGGCTTTTCATCCCCAGGTCTTCGGGCTGGACCCAGTATTCACGGATCTCGCCTTTATACAGCTCGGCCACATAGGTAGGGGCCGCCAGGCTGAATTCGTCCAGGCCGTCCTGAGAGTGCACGACCAGTACATGCTGGCTGCCCAGGCGCTGCAGCACCTCGGCCAGGGGACGGCACAAGGCCTGGCTGAACACACCCACCACCTGATGACGGACACCGGCCGGGTTGGTCAATGGACCCAGCATGTTGAACAGGGTGCGCAAGCCCAGGTCGCGGCGCGGCGCGGCGGCGTATTTCATGGCGCCGTGATGCACCTGGGCGAACATGAAGCCGATGCCCACGCTGTCGATGCAGCGCGCCACTTGCACCGGCGTCAGGTTCAAGTAGATACCGGCGGCCTCAAGCAGGTCGGCACTGCCGCTCTTGCCCGATACCGCCCGGTTGCCATGCTTGGCCACCGTGCAGCCGGCCGCCGAAATCACCAGCGAGGCAGCTGTGGAGACGTTGAAGATATTGGCGCCATCGCCGCCGGTGCCGACGATGTCGACCACCCGGTCCAGCGTCTGCAACTCGACCCGGCCGGCCAGCTCACGCATCACCGACACCGCACCGACGATTTCATCGATGCTTTCGCTTTTCATGCGCATGCCCATCATGAACGCGCCGATCTGTGCCTCGCTGCACTGGCCAGTCATGATGTCGCGCATGACCTGGCTCATCTCTTCGGTGCTCAAGTCCAGATGATTGACCACCCGGTCCAGGGCAGCCTTGATCGTAATGGGGGTGTTCATGCAGAGAGTCCTTGTACCTGACGCGTGCCGCCGGTCTGTTTGAGGAAGTTGGCGAACAGCTCGTGACCTTGCTCGGTCAGGATCGACTCGGGATGAAACTGCACCCCCTCGATGTTCAGCGTCTTGTGGCGCAGGCCCATGATTTCATCCACCGAGCCATCGGCATGCGTGGTCCAGGCAGTGACTTCCAGGCAGTCGGGCAAGGTTTCGCGCTTGACCACCAGCGAGTGATAACGGGTCACCACCAAAGGCTGGTTCAGGTCGGCGAACACGCCCTGGTCTTCATGGGTCACCGGGCTGGTCTTGCCATGCATCACCTGCCGGGCGCGAACGACATCGCCGCCAAAGGCCTGGCCGATTGACTGATGCCCCAGGCAGACGCCCAGAATCGGCAGCTTGCCGGCAAAGTGGCGGATCACTTCCAGCGATACACCCGCTTCGTTAGGGGTGCACGGGCCTGGTGACACCACGATGCGCTCGGGCGCGAGCGCTTCGATTTCGGCAAGGGTCAATTCGTCGTTGCGGATCACCTTGACGTCGGCACCCAGCTCACCCAGGTACTGCACGACGTTATAGGTAAAAGAGTCATAGTTATCGATCATCAGCAACATGGGCTCACCTCTTGAATCGCTGACTTTGAATAGGGTCCCACGCGATTCTGGCGCTCACCATTCTCCCGCCACCGGGCAACGAGGGCATCCGGTTGGGAATGGCAGCAACAAGCGGGGTACATCGTTACGAGACCGGCAAGGCCGGCAGGAGAAAGAGTCAGGCGCGCCAACGCCAACGGGCGTGAGCCTTGATAACGCGCATCAAGAGTTTGCTGACAATTGTCACGGAGGGAGTCTCATCTGAACGTTTCGGGACATTAGCGTACCGGGTTGAACGGCGCAATGATTGTACGCGATAAAACCGACGCAATATCCGATCAGAAACCGACCGTTAAAACGCATCAGCTCACAAAAAACAGACAGGCAGGGGTCACACACGACACAAAGCGCCTTGATCACTGGCGCACCGCGACAGGCTTGCTAGGGTCATGGGGATAACAATACAGAGTCCCGCACATGCCCAACAAAACCTCGCTTACACGCCTGCGCAAGCCCTTTACTGCCGGACTGCTTTCCCTGGCGTGCGTATCGCCCCTGGCCACGGCGGCGCCCTACTCGACCCTGTTCGTATTCGGCGACAGTCTGCTGGACGCCGGCCAGTTCCCTGACCTGGCCGGCCCGCAAGGGGCCTCCTTGCGCTTTACCAACCGCACCGGCCCCACGTATCGCCCTGGGAGCGGCGAATCGAGTGGTCTGACTTCTTCAACGCTGCTGGGCCAGCAATTGGGTGTAGCACCGACAGACCTGGGGGCATCAACCTCACCGATCAATGCCGCACTGGGTCAGGCAGACGGTAATAACTGGGCCGTCGGCGGTTACCGTACCGACCAGATCCTCGAGTCGATCACCGCACAATCACAGGTGACACTGCCAGACTCCGGCACCGTCCTGCGCAGCCGTCCTGGCTACCTGCCCGGCAACGGCTTGCGCGCCGACCCGAATGCGCTGTACTACCTGTCCGGCGGCGGCAATGACTTCCTGCAAGGACGGGTGTCGAGTCCCGGTGAGGCCCGGCAGGCCGCCGGACGCCTGGCCGACAGTGCACAGGCACTGCAACAGGCCGGAGCGCGCTATATCGTGGTCTGGCTGCTACCGGACATCGGCAATACACCGGCCTTCAGTAACAGCCCGCTGCAACCGGCGGTCTCGGGCCTGAGTGCGGCATTCAACGCCGCACTGGTTGAGCGTCTGACGCTGATCGATGCACACATCATCCCCCTGAACATTCCCTTGCTGATCAACGAAGCCGTGAACGATCCGACCCGCTTCGGCTTTGCAACCGATACCAGCCTCATCGGCACCTGCTTCAGCGGCGACGGTTGTGTGGCCAACCCGGTCTACGGCATCAACGGTACGAGTCCCGACCCTGACCGGCTGTTCTTCAACGATCGTGTACACCCGACCACAGCTGCCCAGCGCCTGCTGGCCGATTACGCCTACTCATTGCTGGCCGCGCCCTGGGAACTGACGCTGCTGCCGGAAATGGCCCACACCACCCTGCGCGCCCAGCAAGACGAGTTGCGCACGCAATGGCTTGCCGACCTCGGCGCCTGGCAAGCCGTCGGGCAATGGCGCAGCCTCCTCAATGCCAGCGGCCAGCACCTTGACATCGACGCACAACGCAGCGGCGCCAACGCCGATGGGCAAGGCTACAACCTGACCCTGGGCGGCAGCTACCGCCTTGCCGAGCACTGGCGCACCGGCCTGGTTGCCGGCGCCTATCGACAACGGCTGGACGCCGGCCAGCACGATTCGCACTACCGGCTCGACAGCTACATCGCCAGCGCCTTCCTGCAGTACCAGGGCAACCGCACATGGGGCGACCTGAGCGCGTCTGCCGGGCAGCTGGACTACGCCAAGGCCGAACGCCAGTTCGCACTGGGCGCCAGCCAGGGCCAGGAAAAAGGTGATACCGACGGCCATCTGTGGGCATTCAGCGCGCGCATCGGCTACGACCTGGCCGGGGGCAATCGCGCATGGAACCTGTCACCGTTCATCAGCGCCGACTATGCCCGGGTGACCGTGGATGGCTACCGCGAACGCGGCGAGGCGTCGACCGCGCTGGGCTTCGATGATCAGGAACGTACCTCGCGTCGACTGGGCGCCGGTGTGCTCGGCAAATGGCAGATCGCCCCGGCCACCCAGGTGTTTGGTGAGCTTGCCCATGAGCGCGAGTTCGAGACCGACACGCAACAATTGCGCCTGTCGCTCAACAGCGTGCCGTTGCTCGACTTCGAGCTGCAAGGTTATGCCCCGCAGCGCAACCTCAACCGCGCCAGCCTCGGCCTGAGCCAGCAACTGACCCGTGACCTGAACCTGCGCGCCGGCTACACCTGGCGCAAGAACGACGCGTTGACCCAGCAAGGGGTCAACGTCGGTGTGAGCCTGGACTTTTGATGGCGTCGTAGGTACCGGTACATCTCAGTAGGCGCGCGATTGGCCTGGGCCGCACTCGGACGACCGAGTGCGAAGCGCTCGCAAAATCTGCGAAACGCCACAAATTTACGCCTGCTAACCCATCAGGGATCTATGAAACGCTGAAAATTTACGACGGCTAACCCCATCAGGGATCTATGAAACGCTGAAAATTTACGACTGCTAACCCCATCAGGGATCTATGAAACGCTGAAAATTTACGACGGCTAACCCCATCAGGGATCTATGAAACGCTGAAAATTTACGACTGCTAACGCAGCCGGTCGCCGGCAAGCGGGCTCCTACAGCCGGCGTCTGCTTATGACTGCTCGGCCAGCGCCACGGCACGGAACATGGCACGGCGCTTGTTGATGGTTTCTTCCCACTCCAGCGCCGACACCGAGTCGGCGACGATGCCACCACCGGCCTGCACATGCAGCTCGCCGTCCTTGATCACCGCCGTGCGGATGGCAATGGCGGTGTCCATGTTGCCGTTCCAGGCCATGTAACCCACCGCGCCGCCATAGACGCCGCGCTTGACCGGCTCCAGCTCGTCGATGATTTCCATGGCACGAATCTTCGGCGCACCCGACAAGGTGCCGGCCGGCAGGATTGCGCGCAGCGCGTCCATGGCGGTCAGCCCGCTTTTCAACTGACCGGTGACGTTGGAGACGATGTGCATGACATTGGAATAACGCTCGATGACCATCTTCTCGGTCAGCTTCACCGAGCCGATTTCCGACACCCGGCCGGTGTCGTTGCGGCCCAGGTCGATGAGCATCAGGTGCTCGGCGATTTCCTTGTCATCGGACAGCAGATCTTCTTCCAGCGCCCGGTCGGCTTCTTCGGTCGCCCCGCGTGGGCGGGTGCCGGCGATGGGACGAACGGTGACCAGGTTATCCTCGACACGCACCAGCACCTCCGGCGAACTGCCGACCACATGGAAGTCGCCGAAATTGAAGAAATACATGTACGGCGTCGGGTTGAAACAACGCAGCGCGCGGTACAGGTCGATGGGCGCGGCCTTGAAGTCGATGGACATCCGTTGCGACGGCACCACCTGCATCACATCACCGGCCAGGATGTACTGCTTGACGGTGTCCACCGCGCGTTCGTAGTCACTCTGGGTAAAGCTGGAACGAAACGCCGGCTCGCCGGCCGGCGGCCGCGTCAGGTCCAGGCCGCGGCGCGGCGTGAGTGGCTGGCGCAGCTTGTCCATCAGTTCGTCGAGCTGCGCCAGGCCCTGCTCGTAGGCCTGTGGCTGCGCCGGGTCGGCCAGCACGATGGCGTGCATCTTGCCCGCCAGGTTATCGAACACCACCACCGCGTCCGACACCATCAGCAGGATGTCCGGCACGCCCAGCGGGTCAGGGTTGGGGCAATTGGCCAGGCGTTTCTCGACATAGCGCACGCAGTCATAGCCGAAATAACCCACCAGCCCCCCGTTGAAGCGCGGCAGCCCCGGCAGGGTAGGCACGTTGTAGCGGGCCTTGAAGGTTTCGACGAACGCCAGCGGGTCTTCGACCTGCAGGCGTTCGGTCTCGATGCCATCGCACGTCACGCTGACCTGGTAGCCATGCACACGCAACACGGTGCGGCACGGCAGGCCGATGATCGAATAACGGCCCCATTTCTCGCCGCCCTGCACCGACTCCAGCAGATAGGAGTTGGGCTGGTCGGCCAGCTTCAGGTAGATCGACAGCGGCGTATCGAAGTCGGCCAGGGTATCGATGGCCAGCGGGATGCGGTTATAGCCTTCAGCGGCCAAACGCAGGAATTCTTCACGGTTCATGAGTCGCCTCGTGGTTTGAGGATAAAAACGGTCAGTCAGGCAAACGGGCCGCAGGCGGCCGGAACAAAAGTCAGGCGCGCCAGCGCCAGCGGGCCAGGGCCTTGATGACTTTCATCCAGAGTTTGTGAGTGACCACCACGATGGAATCTCTATGGGAGGGGCGTTCAATGTGCGGCAACAGTATCTCAGCGCCCTGATCCAGGCAACCGGGAATCAGCTTGCGCAAATCGTCGAGCACCAGCGCCGGGGATTCGTCGGCAATCGGGCGGCCATGGTTATAGCCATAGCTCAGGCCCACGCAGGCCACACCGGCAGCCCTGGCCGCCTGCACGTCACTGCGCGAGTCGCCCACGAACAGCGCCTGGGTCGGCGCGATACCGGCCATTTTCATCACGAACAGCAAGGCGGCAGGGTCCGGCTTTTTCTGCGGCAGGGTGTCGCCGCCGATGATCCAGCGGAAAAACCGCCCCAGCTTCATCTCATCCAGCAAGGGCGCGATGAACCGCTCCGGCTTGTTGGTGATCAGGGCCATTTCCACGCCTTTTTTCTGCAGCCACTTGAGGGTTTCGCGCACGCCGGGATAGACCACGGTGAATTCGTGCTTCTCGGCATAGGCCTGCATGAACAGCGCCAGGCCCTGCTCGGCCAGCGCATCGTCGACACCACTGTGCTCCAGGTCACCGGCCAGGGCGCGGCGCACCAGTACCGGCGCGCCATTGCCGACCCAGGCACGCACCGCCTCAAGCCCCGCAGCCGGGCGGCCCAGGGCCAGCAGCATCTTGTCGATGGCCACCGCCAGGTCAGGCACCGAGTCGACCAGGGTGCCGTCCAGATCGAACATGATCAGCCTGGGCAACTGGTCGCCAAAGAGCTGCTCCAGGCCGCTCATGAGCGAGCGGCTGCCAGTTCGCTGCGCATTTGATCGATCACCTGCTTGTAGTCCGGTGTATTGAATATCGCAGAACCGGCCACGAAGGTGTCGGCACCGGCCGCGGCGATGTCACGGATGTTCTTCACATTCACGCCGCCATCGATCTCCAGGCGGATCTCGCGCCCGGAGGCGTCGATCAGCGCACGGGCCTGGCGCAGCTTGTCCAGGGTGCCGGGGATGAACTTCTGCCCGCCAAAACCCGGGTTGACGCTCATGAGCAGGATCATGTCGACCTTGTCCATGACGTACTCGAGCAGGTTCAGTGGCGTGGCCGGGTTGAACACCAGGCCGGCCTTGCAGCCGCCGTCACGGATCAGTTGCAGCGAGCGATCGACATGCTGGGTGGCCTCAGGGTGAAAGGTAATGTAGGTGGCACCCGCCTCGATAAAGTCGCCGATGATGCGATCCACCGGACTGACCATCAGGTGCACATCGATGGGCGCGGTCACACCGTACTTGCGCAGCGCGGCACAGACCATCGGACCGATGGTCAGGTTGGGGACGTAGTGGTTGTCCATGACATCAAAGTGGACAAAGTCGGCACCGGCGGCCAGCACGGTGTCGACTTCCTCGCCCAGACGGGCGAAATCGGCGGAAAGGATCGATGGAGCAATAACGAAGGGCTGCATGGCGCACCTGTCTGGACTGAATCACGGTGGCGCGCATTGTACGCTAACGTTTCGCAATATTGCGCAGGACCGGCTTCAGCCGGGAATGGCGTTGCGCCCCTCGCGGTTGAAACCGCCCTCATTCAAACACAAAGCAACTTATTGATTTTATTGGCTATAAAACTCACACCTGTAGGAGCCCGCTTGCCGGCGACCGAGTGCGAAGCGCTCGCAGAAATCTCGGAAACGCCACAATTTTACGACTGCTAACGCAGCCGGTCGCGGGCAGAGCGCGCTCCTACACCGGGTCCATGTTTGCTTGCCAGTGGCACAGGATGATCTCCTACAGATCGGGGGGATGCTGCGGCCCTACTCCGCCTGCACCCGCAGCTTCTCGCTGCGTCCGCGCAGCCATTCCAGCACCAGCAACAGCACCACTGAAAAGGCGATCAGCAAGGTCGCCGCCGCGGCGATGGTCGGGCTGAGGTTCTCGCGGATGCCGCTGAACATCTGCCGTGGCAGCGTGGCCTGCTCGGGACCGGCCAGGAACAGGGTCACCACCACTTCATCGAACGAGGTGGCAAAGGCAAACAGCGCACCGCTGATCACCCCCGGTGCAATCAAAGGCAGGGTCACCCGGCGAAACGCCGTCAGCGGCGAAGCGCCCAGGCTGGCAGCGGCCCGCACCAGGTTATGGTTGAAGCCCTGCAGGGTCGCCGACACGGTGATGATCACGAACGGCACGCCCAGCACCGCATGCACCAGGATCAATGAGGTGTAGCTGTTACCCAGCCCCAACGGGGCAAAAAACAGATAACTGGCCACACCGACGATCACCACCGGTACCACCATCGGCGAAATCACCAGCGCCATCACCAGTGCCTTGCCGGGAAAATTGCCACGTGTCAGGCCGATCGAGGCCAGGGTACCGAACACCATGGCCAGGAAGGTCGCCGCCGGGGCGACGATCATGCTGTTCTTCAGCGCCCGCATCCACTCGGCCGACTGGAAGAAGTTCTCGTACCACTGCATCGAGAACCCTTGCAGTGGGTAGACCAGGAAACTGCCGGAGTTGAACGACAGCGGTATGATCACCAGCACCGGCAGCACCAGAAACAGCAGCACCAGCGCGCAGATGATGCGCAAGGCGTAGTACCAGATTCGCTCGATGGGCGAGGTGTAAGGGCTCAGCATGATGACTCTCCTCAGCTCAGGCGCAGGCGACTGGCGCCGACCAGCCAGCTATAGATCAGGTACAGCACGATGGTGGCCAACAGCAGCAGGCCGCCCAATGCCGTGGCCATGCCCCAGTTGATGCTGGTGTTGGTGTAGAAGGCCACGAAATAGCTGACCATCTGATCATTCGGGCTGCCCAGCAGCGCCGGCGTGATGTAGTAGCCGATCGACAGGATGAACACCAGCAGGCAACCGGCACCGATGCCGGCGTAGGTCTGCGGGAAATACACCCGCCAGAAGCTGGCGAACGGATGGCAGCCCAGGGAAATCGCCGCGCGCATGTAGCTGGGCGAGATGTTCTTCATCACGCTGTAGATCGGCAGGATCATGAACGGCAGCATGATGTGCACCATCGAGATGTAGACCCCGACCCGGTTGAAGACCAGCTCCAGCGGCTTGTCGATGATGCCCATTGCCAGCAATGCACTGTTGATCAGCCCGCTCGATTGCAACAACACGATCCAGGCGGCGACCCGCACCAGGATCGAGGTCCAGAACGGCAACAGCACCAGGATCATCAACAGGTTGCTCTGCCGCGCCGGCAGGCTGGCCAGCAGGTAGGCCAGCGGGTACGCCAGCACCAGGCAGATGACGGTGATCACCAGGCCCATCCAGAAGGTGCGGGCAAAGATGTCCAGGTAGATCGCCTGGTCAGGCGAGGCCGCGGCCACTTCACCGACATCGTCGATGCGATGGTCGACCGAGGCCAGCAGGTAATAGGGGGTGATGCTACTGGTATTGCGACGGATCGCCTGCCAGTAGGCCGGGTCGCCCCAGCGTTCGTCCATGGCTTCGAGCGCGTCTTTATAAGAAGCCGGTTCTGCCGGCAGCGGCAAGGCACGCGCCGTCTTGGTCAGCAGGCTGCGGTAGCCAGCCAGTTCCATGTTCAGGCGCTTGGACAAGTCGCCCAGGGTCGAATTCTTACGGGCATCGGCCAGGTCGCGGCTCAGGGCCACGTACGCGGCCTCCGGCGGCAGGCCCTTGCCATCCCATTTTTGCACCTCGACGATGGTGGTCGGCAAGGCGTTGACCACTTCCGGGTTGTTCACGCTCTTGAACAGCAGCGCGGCAATGGGCACCAGAAAGACCAGCAACAGGAAGATAACCAACGGCGCGATCAATGCCTGAGCCTTGAAGCGGTTGACCCGCTCGGCACGGGCCAGACGTTGCTTGAGAGTGGGGCTGGCGCCTTCAGACAGGGGCACGGCGGTGGCCATAGGAACTCCGGAAATCTTTGAACGAGGCGTGTGACGAGAGAGGCGCTCCATTGCCGGAACGCCCCTCGGTCCGTGGCAGGGTCAGGCGCTTACTTGGCAGCCCAGGCAGTGAAACGCTGCTCCAGGGACTCGCCGTTGTCGGTCCAGAACGCGACGTTCATCTGCACCTGGTTCTTGATGTTTTCCGGTGTGGTCGGCATGTCGCTCAGGATGTTCTTGTCCAGCAACGGCACTGCCTGGGTGTTGGCCGGGCCGTAGGCGATGTTTTCCGAGTAAATCTTCTGCTGGCCGGGCTGCAGGGTGTAGGCAATGAACTTCTTCGCCGCTTCGGCATTTTTCGAACCCTTCGGGATGGCCCAGGCATCGAAGTCGTACACGCCGCCGTTCCACACCACCTTCAGGTTGCTTTCTTTCTGCACGGCAGCGATGCGGCCGTTGTAGGCCGAACTCATGACCACGTCACCCGAGGCCAGGTACTGCGGCGGCTGGGCACCGGCTTCCCACCACTGGATGTTCGGCTTGAGCTCGTCGAGCTTCTTGAAGGCACGGTCCTGACCGTCCTTGCTGGCCAGGACCTTGTAGACGTCGGCAGGCGCCACACCGTCGGCCATCAGGGCGAATTCCAGGGTGTACTTGGCGCCCTTGCGCAGGCCGCGCTTGCCAGGGAATTTCTTGGTGTCCCAGAAATCGGCCCAACTGGTCGGTGCGGTGGTGACCTTGTCGGCGTTGTAGGCCAGCACGGTGGACCACACGAAGAAGCCCGCGCCGCAGGTACTCAGGGCGCCAGGAACGAAATCTTCCTTCTTGCCGAACAGCGCAGGGTCGAGTTCTTCGAACATGTCTTCATCACAGCCGCGCGACAGCTCAGGCGACTCGACTTCGACCAGGTCCCACGACACGCTCTTGGTGTCGACCATGGTCTTGACCTTGGCCATTTCACCGTTGTACTCACCGGCGATGATCTTGCCGTTGCCCGCCTTTTCCCATGGGGCATAGAACGCCTTTTCCTGGGCCGCCTTGTTGGCGCCACCGAAGGAAATGACGGTCAGATCGGTTGCCATGGCGTGCGCTGCACACATCATCCCCAGCGTAATAGCGGTGAACTTCAATGGTTTGAGCATTTATTCTTCTCTCCACGGGCAGTGTTGGTTTAGCAATGAGTAGGACGATTGTTCCGTCTCTAAGGGTAGGCGATGCCTTATTGCACTTGCAGCGGATCGAGCGCACGGGCGTGCTCGGTCTGCCAGCCGATGGGCACGACATCACCCACGCGCATGGCAGGGTCGAGTTCGGCAATCGGTTGTTTAACGAAGAAGTCGGTCTTGCCGGCCACTTCCATGCGCACCCGGACGTGGTCGCCCAGGTAGATGAACTCGGCCACACGGCCCGAAAAGCGGTTGGCGCAATGCTCGCTGTGGCCGTTGAGGCTGATGCGCTCGGGGCGGATCGACAAGGTCAGCGGGTCGCCGGCGCGGCCGACATTGACAGCCAGGGCCTGGACCCGCTCGCCACGCTCCAGTTCGACGACGCAACGCTCGCCGTCCTGGCTGACCAGCCGGCCGTTGAGGCGGTTGTTCTCGCCAATGAAGTTGGCCACGAAGGTGTTCTTCGGCGCTTCGTACAGGATGCGCGGGGCATCAATCTGCTGGATTTCGCCCTGGTGGAACACCGCCACCCGGTCCGACATGGTCAAGGCTTCGCCCTGGTCGTGGGTCACATAGACCACGGTCACGCCCAGGCGCTGGTGCAGGTGCTTGATTTCCATCTGCATGTGTTCGCGCAATTGCTTGTCGAGAGCGCCTAGCGGCTCGTCCATCAGCACCAGTTGCGGCTCGAACACCAAGGCACGGGCCAAGGCCACGCGCTGCTGCTGGCCGCCGGACATTTGTGCAGGGTAACGGTGGGCAAAGGCGTCAAGCTGGACCATGCCCAGCGCACGCTTGACCTTCTCGCCGACGTCGGTCTTGCTCAGGCCACGCACCGTCAGCGGGAAGGCCAGGTTCTCGGCCACGGTCATGTGCGGGAACAAGGCGTAGTTCTGGAACACCATGCCGATGTCGCGCTTGTGTGGCGGCACGTTGTTGATGGCGCGCCCCCCGAGCAGGATCTGCCCGGCGGTGGGAGTCTCGAAACCGGCCAGCATCATCAGGCTGGTGGTCTTGCCAGAGCCGGATGGGCCGAGCAGGGTCAGGAACTCGCCCTTGCGAATGTCCAGGTTCAGGTCTTTGACGATCAGCGATTCGCCGTCGTAGCTTTTTTGTACACCACGAAAGCTGACCAGAACGTCATTGGTTCCAGCGCTTGCATCGACGTCGCTCATTGCCCACACCTTTGTTATGACTGCGTGGGCTCAAGCCTAGGGCAGGCCGCAGCCCGCGCAAATCGGTGGCCGGGAGAGATTGACCTAGGCGCACTGGAAGGGTGCGTGTAGGGATCGCCCTACACCGATGACGCAATTGGACACCCCCATCCCCCCCCCCCGGCACCGCCTGTAGGAGCGCGCTTGCCCGCGACCGAGTGCGAAGCGCTCGCAAAAATCTCGGAAACGCCACAATTTTACGACTGCTAACGCAGCCGGTCGCGGTGGTCCGGCATTCCGGCAAGCGCGCTCCTACCCCAGAGATCAGGCATGTCGCAATCAGGCATGTCGCGTGTTCAGAGCAGCTTGTGCTCCATGGCATATTTCACCAGGTCCGCCAGCGAATGAATGTTCAGCTTCTGCATCAGGCGCGCCTTGTGGGTGCTGATGGTCTTGCTGCTCAGTCCCAGTTGCTGGGCGATGTCATTGACGTTGGCGCCCTGGGCCAGGCGCTCGAAGACCGAGAACTCGCGCTGCGACAATTGCGAATGCAAGGGTCGGTTGTCGGTAAGCCCCACCTCGAACACCATGCGGTCGGCCAGGTCCGGGTCAATGTAGCGACCGCCAGCCGCCACCCGGCGAATCGCGGTCAGCAACAGCGCAGGGTCGCTGTCCTTGGTGGCATAGCCGGCCGCACCGACCTTCAGCGCCCGCGCCGCCATCTGCGCCTCGTCGTGCATCGACAGCACCAGAATGGCCGGCGGGTTGGTCAGGGCACGAATACGCGGGATGGCCTCCAGGCCGTTGACGCCGGGCATCGAGATGTCCAGCAGCACCACCTCGCAGGGCACATGGCGCAAGGTTTCGAGCAACTGCTCGCCATTGCACGCCTCGCCCACCACTTGCAGGTCCTTGGCCAGGCCGATGAGCTGCTTGATGCCCTCGCGCACAATGGTGTGATCTTCAGCTACCAGGACACGAATCACGCGCTTACTCCTACCGGATTCCACGGAATATAAATATGCAGGGCCGTACCCTCGCCCGGCTCGCTGTCCAGCTCCAGCCGGCCACCGAGCATCAGCACCCGCTCGCGCATGCCCACCAGCCCGAACGAGGTGGGGCGCGCGGCCTGCGGATCGAAACCCTGGCCATCATCGGCAATGCTCAGGCACAGCAGGTTATCGGCCAGGGTCAGACTGATCTGAACCGAATGCGCCTGTGCATGGCGCATGACGTTGGTCAGCGCCTCCTGCAGGATACGGAACAGGCCGACCGCCCGGGCATCGCTGAGCGCCGGCAGGTTGTCGGGCACCAGCACCAGGCAAGGAATCTGCGTGCGCTCCTCGAACCGCCGGGCCTGCCATTCGATGGCCGACGCAATACCAGCGTCCAGAATCGGCGGGCGCAGGGCCGTGGCCACATCGCGCACCAGCTGGAACAACTGCGCGATCAGGCGCTTCATGCTGTTGAGCCGGTCTCTCAAGCCCGGATCGAGGTCGGCATAGGCCAGCTCGCACATCGAGGTTTCCAGCTTGAGCACGGTCAGCATCTGGCCCAACTCGTCATGCACCTCGCGGGCAATACGGGCTTTTTCTTCCTCGCGTACGCTTTCCAGGTGCGCCGACAGCTCGCGCAATTGCTCATGGGCACGGCGCCGCTCGCTGACATCGCTGAGAAACACCACCAGGTATTCAGCGTCGCGAAAACGCAGGAAGCTCAGCGACACATCGGTGGGCAGCAGGCTGGCGTCGGCACGCAGGCAATTGGTCTCGAACACCTGCGGACCATCGTCGCTGGAGCGAGCGTTGCGCCACAGGTTCAGCCAGCGGTCCATGTGCAGGCCGGGCTCGAAGTCGATCAGCGGCCGGTCGACCACCGCACCTGGCGGATAACCGAGCATGGTTTCGGCGGCCCGGTTGGCATAGCGCACGCGGCTGTCCCAGTTGACCCAGAGAATGCCGACCGTGCTCTGGTCGATGGAAAACTGCGCCAGGCGCAGGGCCTCCTCGTTGGCCAGGCGCCGGACGATGTCTTCGCGCGCTTGCAGCAACTGCCGCTCGAGGGTCTGCTGCATGCGCCGCTGCCAGAAAACAATCGCCAGGCACGCCAACACCATCGCCAACAGCAGCACGCACAGGTTTTTCCACAGCGTCGTCGATTCGCTGAAGCGTGAGGAGGTCAGCGGCATCCAGCGCGCATGCAACTGGTCCAGTTGCTTGGCCGGGATCGCCAGCAAGGCGTCGCCGAGCATGGCGGCCAACAGCGGCGCATCGCGACGTGAGGCGATGCGCAGCAACTGCGGCAGGCCGATGTCGCCGACAATGGTCAGCCCGGCGAACTCCGGCTCGCGAAACAACCGACTCAGTTGCGCTTCATCGACGACGGCATAACGCGCCTGCTGGCTGAGCAGCAACTGCAAGGCCTGGCGCTCCAGCGGCACGCCTTGCAGGTTCAGGTGCGGGAAATTGGTGCGCAGGTAGTCGGCGGCAGGCCCCGGCATGCGCACCGCCACCCGCGACAGCGAGTCGAGGGTTTCCAGGTCCACCGTGCCGCTGCCGTCACGCTCGCCCACCAGCAATTGCGAGACCCGCAGGTAAGGGTCGGAAAACAGCCACAGCCGCAGCCCGGCGGGGGTCTGCATCAGGCCGGGCGCCAGGTCGAGTTCACCGGCGGCCAGGGCTTTTTCCATCGACGCCTGGTCGGCATAGGTGCGCCACGACAGCTCGGCGCGCAAGGCCGATGCCACCGCATTCATCAGGTCGATATTGGCCCCGGACAACTGCTGTAGCCGCTGATCGAACTGCGCATAGGGCGCACGCAGCACGACACCGACACGCAAGGGCCCGTGCTGGTCGAGCCAGCGCTGCTGTTCCTCGCCAAGGCTCATCTGCACCGGGGACGACGCCTGCCCGGCCCGGGCCCCGACGGCGACCAGCATCAAGAGCACCGCCAGGCTGCCGATAAAAAAGACACGTACAACCGCTATCATCAAGGCATGCTTCTCGTCTGTTGCACTGCTCATTCGCCAACCGTACCGGCACTGATCAAACCGCCAGTACGGATTCTGATCTGGAATATCCGATGTCCTTGACCCTTCGCGCAATGTTTCCTGCATTACTGCTGTCATTGAGCCTGACCCAGGGCCTGCCGGCCGCGGCGGCCGATGCGCCGCCCGCGGCCCCTGCAACGCCGGCAGCCGATGCTCCCATCGAACGTGCACCGCTGTTGTCGCGCGAACAGGAAGAAGCCCAGGCCCTGGAACGACGCCTGCCCGCCCAGGACCTGCAACAGCTGCAGGCCGGCAGCACGTCATTCCTGGCCTTGTGGAAGCCGGCCAACAGCGACGACCCGCAAGGCGCGGTGATCATCGTGGCCGGCGCGGGTGAGTCGGCCGACTGGCCGCACGTGGTCGGCCCGTTGCGACGCAAGTTTCCCGACATCGGCTGGGCCACCCTGAGCCTGCCGCTGCCCGACACCCAGGATCCGGCCTTGCTGACCCGCGAGGCCGAGCCTGCTCCCGACGCGGCGACCGCCCCGGCAGCCAATGAACCGAGCGGCGAAGCCGGCAAGGAAGCGCTCACCCCGGCAGCCGATGAGATCGCGGCCCAGACAGCTGCCGCCCAGGCTGTCGCGCAGGCCGAAGCCGAGCAGATCTTTTCCCGCATCGACAGCGCCATTGCCTTTGCCCTGCAGAACAAGGCCCGCAGCATTGTGTTGCTGGGCCACAACAGCGGTGCCTACTGGGCGACCCGTTTCGCCAACGAGCGGGCCGATGCCAAGGTGCAGAAACTGGTACTGGTGAACGCGCGCGAGCCGCGGGATGCCATGCCGTCACTGCTGGAGCTGATCCCGAACCTCAAGGTCAAGACCGCCGACTTCATCTACAAGAACCACCAGGGCGGTAACGCCGAACAACGCCTGCAAACCAGCAAGCGCACCAAGGGCCCGGGCTACACCCAGATCGGCCTGGTCGACATGGCCGGCAATGCCGACGCCGAACAGGAACAGATCTTCCGCCGTATCCGCGGCTGGGTGCAGGCTGAATAACACCCTCCAGAAACAGCCGCCGATGTGTGTTGCTGGCTTACACCGTAGGAGCCTACCCGGTGTCACTGGTACAGCGCCAAGGCGCAGCGTTGTCGCGCAGCGAACAGGGGGCTGTGGGAGGGGCTCTGCCGGAATGCCGGACCACCGCGACCGGCTGCGTCAGCCGTCGTGAAATATCAGTGCTCATCTATTTCTGTGAGCGCTTCGCGCTCAATCGCCGGCAAGCCGCCTCCCACAAGTTATTTTTAAACTCAATAAAATCAGCAACTTGATTTATGTTTGAGCGGCTTCAGTCGCGAAGCGTACACCGCCGTCAGATGCCGGCCGGTTCTACGGGCCGGCCGGTCCTGCGCTTACCGGAACCCGCGCCGCGCCTTGATCAGTGCATAGGCGCTGTGCAGCTCGCGGGTCTTTTCGGTGGCCTCGCGCACTTTGGCGGCGCTGGCACCGGCGCCGGTCAGCTTGTCGGGGTGATGGCGGCTGAGCAACCGCCGGTAGGCGCGCTTGATCGCCTGCGGCTCGGCATCCGCCTTCACGCCCAGCAACGACAGGGCGCCGCGGTAACCATCGACAATAGCGGGCGCCCTGGGCTTGAGCGGGTCATGCTCGGCGCCTAACGCGTCGATCCTGGCCGGCGACCAGCCCAGCCACTGCCCCCAAGTGCCGATCAGCGCCCGCTCGATGGGCGTCACCTTGCCGTCGGCCCAGGCCATGCGCCAACAGGCCTGCAACAGCGCCTCCCCTGTCACCGAGTCACTGCGCCAATGACGCAGGTAGACACGCAAGCCTTCGCGCCCGTCACGCCCCCGGTTAAAGGCCGCCACCGCCCGCGCCCGTGCGGACTCGTCCAGCCCCAGGGCTTTCATCTGCGCGCGCGCCTGGTGAATATGCACCGGCAGCACCCGACCATTGCTCTTGGCCAGCCGGCCGAGCAATACGAACAGCAGTTCTTCATCGCCAATCGCAGCCCGACCGCCCAGCCGCTCGCGTAACTGCGGCCAGTGACGCAGTTGCAGGCGCCGGTCCACCACCTGCCCCAGCACCGTACCGAGCAATGCGCCTGGAATGCTGGCCACCGCATAGCCGATGCCCGCCCCGATCAAGGTGCCCGGCCACAACATCAGTGAGGCTCTGCCAACAAGCGCTCGACCTCGGCCAAGCGTTCATGGGTGCCAACATCCACCCAGCGCCCCGTGAAATGTTCGCCCGTCACGTGCCCACAGGCCATGGCCTGGCGCAGCAAGGTCGCCAGCTTGAAGGCACCCGGTTCGCACCCGGCAAACAACGCAGGGTGCAGGATCGAGAGGCCGCTGTAGGTCAGGCGCTGCGCGGCTGTGTCATCGTCACGCACCTGGCCGTCCACCAGCGAGAAGTCGCCGGTCGGGTGATGCGCCGGGTTATCGATCATCACCAGATGCGCCTGGCCCGCCAGGGGCATGCGCAGCCTGGCAAAGTCGTAGTCGGTCCAGACATCGGCACTGATCACCACAAAGGGCTGCTCGCCCAGCAGCGGCAATGCGCGAAAAATTCCGCCGCCGGTTTCCAGTGGCTCGCCCTCGGGCGAATAGCGGATGCTCAGGCCAAAGCGCTGGCCATCGCCCAGATGGTCTTCGATCTGTTGCCCCAGCCAGGCATGGTTGATCACGACCTCCTCGAAGCCTGCCGCCTGCAGGGCCTTGAGGTGATATTCGATCAACGGTACGCCGGCAACGCGCACCAGCGGCTTGGGTGTGGTCAGCGTCAACGGACGCATACGCTCGCCTTTGCCGGCGGCGAGAATCATCGCTTTCATTCAAGCCTCATGAAATCAGGTAAACGGTGCGGCCCTCAGGCCGGCACCTCGACAGACGGCTCAAGGCTGCTCAGCAACTGCCCCAGCACAGCCAGCTCCGGACGTCGGGCCAGCACGGTCTGTATATAAGAGAAAAAGCGCGGCACATCGCCCAGGTAGCGCGGCTTGCCGTCGCGGTGACAGATGCGCGCGAAGATACCGATGACCTTGAGGTGGCGCTGCACGCCCATCAGGTCGCAGGCTCGCTGGAATTCGGCAAAGTCGGCCTGCACGGCAATGCCGGCGTCAAGCGCCTGCTCCCAGTACTGTTTCTGCCATTGCGCCACCCGCGCCTCGGGCCAACTCAGGAACGCATCCTTGAACAGGCACGTGATGTCGTAAGTCACCGGACCATACACCGCGTCCTGGAAATCCAGCACGCCCGGGTTCGGCTCGCTGGCCATGAGGTTACGCGGCATGAAGTCACGGTGTACCAGCACCTTGGGCTGGGCCAGGGCGCTGTCGATCAGCAGGCTGCTGGCTTGCTGCCAGAGTGCCTGCTGCTCAGGGCTCAACGCCTGGCCCAGGTGGCGCTGCACGTACCACTCGGGAAACAGCTCCAGCTCGCGACGCAACAGCGCCACATCGTAGCTGGGCAAAGGCGCGTCCATCGGCAATTGCTGATAGGCGATCAGGGCCTCGATGGCGTCGCTGAACAGTGCATCGGCGTTATCGGCGTCGATCACCTCCAGGTACGTCTGCCGGCCCAGGTCATTGAGCAACAGAAAGCCCTGCTCCAGGTCCTGGGCGTGGATCACCGGCACATTGATACCGCTGGTGGCCAACAGGTGCGCAATGTCCACGAACGGCCGGCAGTTTTCCTGCGGCGGTGGCGCATCCATGACGACCAGAGTGCGCCCGGCGCCTTCCCAGCGAAAGTAACGCCGAAAACTGGCGTCGCTGCTGGCGGCGGTCAACGTGGCCGCCGGCACGGCGCCCCAGTTCTGGCTCTGGAACAGCACGGGTAATTGCTCATCGAGCCAAACCTGGAGTTTTTTCAAGCGTATATCGTGGTCTTGCATTACAAGGGTCTCCGACGGCCCTAGCCGTCAAGCGGGTCATGCTTTATGATCCGGGATCTTTTTCAGCCCATCGAAAGGCGTGCGGCCCCCCGCGGGCAGATGGCGCGCAGGAAGCCCGGACTAATAAGATGGCATTGAAATCCCCCGCGTTTCGTAAAAAATTTCCGTTGCTGGTAACCGGCAGTCTGCTGGCGATGCAACCCCTGGCCATTCCCTACGCGGTTGCCGCCGGACAGTATGACTGTTCGGTGTCTGCTTCGGGAGCCTGGAACTGCGCGCCGAAATCCAGCGAAGCGCAGTTGCCGCCTCGTCCGGTGCACAGCACCACGGCCAGTTCCGCAGGCTCGCAGGATGCAGGTGGCTCGTCGACCGAGTCCGGCCCGCGGCCTGTGCTGGTCACCGAGGCCAAGGGCAAGGGCCTGACGTCGCGCAGCGCCGACTACAGTCACCTCGACTGGGTGCCGCGTGAAAAGCTCAGTGCCGCGCAACTGGCCGAAACCGCGCCTTACTGCTCCGGTGCCTATGTCGAGCCGCTGCGCCCGGGCATGGATGACACCACGCCCATGGACGAGTCGCCGATGTTCATCGGTGCCAAGGCCTCGCGCTACCAGCAGGAAGAACAGATTGCGACCCTGGCCGGTGATGTGGTCATCCGCCAGGGCAGCATGCAGGTCCAGGCCCAGGAGGCGTCCCTGCACCAGGCCGAGAACCGTGGCGAGCTCAACGGTGACGTGCGCCTGCGCGACAAGGGCGCCCTGATCGTCGGCGACCGCGCCGAGGTGCAACTGGACACCGGTGAAGCCCAGGTCGATAACGCCGAGTACGTGCTGCACAAGTCGAACATCCGCGGCAACGCGCTGTACGCCAAGCGCGCCGAAAACGCGATCATCCGCCTCAAGGACGGTACCTACACCTCGTGCGAGCCGGGCAACAATGCCTGGACGCTCAAGGGCAACAACATCACGCTGAACCCGACCACCGGTTTCGGCACCGCGACCAACGTCACCCTGCGGGTCAAGGACATACCGGTACTCTACACACCGTATATCTACTTCCCGATCGATGACCGTCGCCAGTCGGGCTTCCTGCCACCGACCATCGCCAGCGGCAGCGACACCGGCTTCATGCTGGTCACCCCGTACTACTTCAACCTGGCGCCCAACTACGACGCCACGCTCTACCCGCGCTACATGACCAAGCGCGGCCTGTTGATGGAAGGCGAATTCCGCTACCTGACCAAGAGCAGCGAAGGTCAGTTCGGTGGTGCGTACCTCAACGACGAGAACGATGATCGCAAGCTGCAGAGCGATTACGACAAGACACGCTGGATGATCAACTGGCAGCACAAGGGTGGCCTGGATTCGCGCCTGATGACCGAGGTGGACTACACCGACATCAGCGACCCGTACTACTTCCAGGACCTGCAGACTGACCAGATCGGCATCTCCAAGACCGACTTCATCAACCAGCAGGGCGCTGTGACCTGGCGTGGCGACAGCTACACCGCGCGCCTCAACGCCCAGGCCTACAAGCTGGCGACCGTGGCCAACATCACGCCGTACAACCGCCTGCCACAGCTGACCCTGGACGGCACCCTGCCGTACAACCCGGGCGGTTTGAAGTTCGACTATCAGACCGAGCTGGTGCGTTTCGACCGTGACCTGCGCAATGGCAATTTTGTCGATGAAGACGGCAACGTCAGCTCGCGCCTGGACAACAACGTCCAGGGCCTGGCCCGTGCCAACGGCGACCGCCTGAACCTGGCACCGTCGATCAGCCTGCCGATGAACTCGACCTACGGCTTCCTGACGCCCAAGCTCAAGTACGTCTACACCCAGTACGACCTGGACCTGGATGGTCGCGGCAAGGCCGACCTGCTCGACACCAGACTGAACACCACGGGTGAAAAATACAGCAGCAGCCAGAGCCGCAGCGTACCGGTCTTCAGCGTCGACAGCGGCCTGTACTTCGACCGTGACACCCAGTGGTTCGGCAAGGATTACCGCCAGACCCTGGAGCCGCGCCTGTTCTATCTCTATGTACCGGAGAAGGACCAGAACGACATCCCGGTGTTCGACACCTCGGAAACCACCTTCAACTATGCGTCGCTGTTTCGTGACAACCGCTTCGTCGGCTCCGACCGCATCGGTGACGAGAACAAGCTGTCGCTGGGCGTGACCAACCGCTGGATCGAGGAAGACGGCTTCGAGCGTCAGCGCTTCAGCATCGGCCAGGCCCTGTACTTCGAAGATCGCAAGGTGCAGCTACCCGGCATCGTTTACACCGAGCGTGATGATGCCCAGGCCAATGTCTCGCCGATCGGCATGGAATACGAGTTCCGCTTCAACCGCGACTGGCGCTTCAACTCCGATTTCAACTGGGATCCGGACAGCCACAGCACCCGTTCCGGCAGCGCGATGTTCCATTACCAGCCTGAGGACACCCCCGGCAAGATCGTCAACGTCGGCTACCGCTATCGCAACGACCAGGTGCGCTATGACCAGAGCACTGGCAAATGGTCCATTGGCGGCGACTACGGCACCGCGGGGCAGCCTGGCTACGTGAAGGACTACTACAAGATCCAGCAGCACGACTTTTCGGTCATCTGGCCGATCGTGCCGCAGTGGAGCCTGATCAGCCGCTGGCAGTATGACTACAACCGCGCCCGCACCCTGGAAGCCTTCGGTGGTTTCGAGTACGACAGCTGCTGCTGGAAGCTGCGCCTGATCAGCCGCTACTGGGTTGACTACGACGAATACAGCCAGGAAGCGCCACAGAACGAAAAAGGCGACCGCGGCGTATTCCTACAACTTGTGTTGAAGGGCCTCGGTGGCGTGACTGGCGCCAAGGTAGAGAGTTTCCTCGACAACGGCATTCAAGGTTATCGTGAACGTGAAGACAAAGCTTTGTAACGGCCTGCGCCCGCTGATGCTGGGCGCGCTTCTCCTGAGCGGTGCGGCCCACGCGGCCGTCCAGCCGCTGGACAGCGTAGTGGCCATCGTCGATAACGATGTCATTATGAAAAGCCAGATGGACCAGCGCGTGCGCGAAGTCCAGCAGACCATCGCCAAGCGCGGCGGCGGCACCCCGCCTGCCGAAGCGCTGCAAAGCCAGGTCCTGGATCGCCTGATCCTGGAAAACCTGCAACTGCAGATGGGCGATCGCTCCGGCATCCGCATCGGCGACGAAGAACTCAACCAGGCCCTGGAAACCATTGCCCAGCGCAATGGCATGAGCCTGGCGCAGTTCCGCGCCGCCCTGGCCCAGGACGGTCTGTCGTACGATGCTGCCCGCGAGCAGGTGCGTCGCGAGATGATCATCAGCCGCGTGCGTCAGCGTCGGGTGGCCGAGCGCATTCAGGTCACCGACCAGGAAGTGAAGAACTTCCTGGCCTCGGACATGGGCAAGGCGCAGCTCTCCGAAGAGTTCCACCTGGCCAATATCATGATCCCGACCTCGGACAGCGCTTCGTCGAGCGAGATCCAGAAAGCGGCCAGCCAGGCCCAGGACATCTACAACCAGCTGAAAAAAGGTGCTGACTTCGCCCAGATCGCCGTCGCGCGCTCGGCCAGTGAAAGTGCTCTGGACGGCGGTGACATGGGTTGGCGCAAGGCCGCTCAGCTGCCACCACCGTTTGGCGACATGCTCAGCTCCATGCCGGTGGGCGATGTCACCCCACCGGCACGTACGCCCGGCGGTTTCATCATCCTCAAGCTGCTGGAAAAACGCGGCGGCCAGGGCCAGGCCCAGATGCGCGACGAAGTGCATGTGCGCCATATCCTGATCAAGCCGAGCGAGATCCGCAGCGAAGCCGAAACCCAGCGTCTGGCGACCAAGCTCTACGAGCGTATCCAGAACGGCGACAACTTCGCCGACCTGGCGAAGAGTTTCTCGGAAGATCCAGGCTCGGCACTCAATGGCGGCGACCTGAACTGGGTCGATCCCAACTCGCTGGTGCCGGAATTCCGCGAAGCCATGAACGAGACGCCACAAGGCGTGCTGTCCAAGCCGTTCAAGACCAACTATGGCTGGCATATCCTGGAAGTGCTGGGTCGTCGGGCCACCGACACCACCACCCAGGCGCGCGACCAGCAAGCCCTGACCGTGCTGCGCAACCGCAAGTACGATGAAGAGCTGCAAACCTGGCTGCGTCAGATCCGTGACGAAGCCTACGTCGAAATCAAGCTTCCTGGCGCCGCCCAGGCACCTCAGTGAAGCCCAGGCGTTTCGCACTGACGCCCGGCGAGCCCGCCGGCATAGGTCCCGACCTGTGCCTGCTGCTCGCCGCGCAGCCCCAGCCACACCCCCTGATCGCCATTACCAGCCACGACCTGCTCCTTGAGCGGGCCGTGCAACTGGGCGTGGCTGTCAACCTGCTGCCGGTCGGCCCGGACGCTTTTCCGGATGTGCCCGCACCGGCCGGCAGCCTCTATGTCTGGGATACGCCGCTGCCGGCGCCGGTGATTGCCGGCACATTGAACAAGGCCAATGCCGCCTTTGTGTTGCAAACCCTGACCCGTGCAGGCCAAGGCTGCCTGGACGGGCACTTCGCCGGCATGATTACCGCCCCGGTGCACAAGGGCGTGATCAACGAAGGCGGCATCGCCTTTTCCGGGCACACCGAATTTCTCGCCGAACTGACCCACACCGACCAGGTGGTCATGATGCTGGCCACCGGCGACCTGCGCGTGGCGCTGGTGACCACGCACCTGCCGCTGCGCGAGGTGGCCGACGCCATCACTGCCGAGCGCCTGGAGCGCGTTACCCGCATCCTGCACGCCGATCTGGTCGGCAAGTTCGGCATCCGGTACCCGCGTATCCTGGTCTGCGGGCTGAACCCCCACGCCGGCGAAAGCGGGCACCTGGGCCGCGAAGAAATCGACATCATCGAACCCACCCTGGAGCGTCTGCGCGGCGAAGGCCTGGACCTGCGCGGCCCGTTGCCCGCCGACACTCTGTTTACCCCCAAATACCTGGAGCACTGCGACGCGGTGCTGGCGATGTATCACGACCAAGGCCTGCCGGTACTCAAGTACAAGGGCTTTGGCGCGGCGGTCAATGTGACCCTGGGCCTGCCGATCGTCCGCACCTCGGTCGACCACGGCACCGCACTGGACCTTGCCGGTACCGGCAAGGTCGATACCGGCAGCCTGCAGGTCGCCCTGCAAACCGCCTACCAGATGGCCGAGACCCCCTAATGACCGAGCAATACCAACACCGGGCGCGCAAGCGTTTCGGCCAGAACTTCCTGCACGACGCCGGCGTCATCGACCGCATCCTGCGCGCCATCCGCGCCCGCCCCGAAGACCGCCTGCTGGAAATCGGCCCGGGCCAGGGAGCCCTGACCGAAGGCTTGCTGGGCAGTGGTGCACAGCTGGACGTGGTCGAACTGGACAAGGATCTGATTCCGATCCTCAACAGCCAGTTCGCCGGCAAGCCGAACTTCAACCTGCACCAGGGCGATGCCCTGAAGTTCGACTTCACCAGCCTGGATGCCGCCCCCAACAGCCTGCGCGTGGTCGGCAACCTGCCTTACAACATTTCGACCCCGCTGATCTTTCACCTGTTGAGCAATGCCGGCCTGATCCGCGACATGCACTTCATGCTGCAAAAGGAAGTGGTCGAGCGCCTGGCGGCCGGCCCCGGCGGTGGCGACTGGGGTCGCCTGTCGATCATGGTCCAGTACCACTGCCGCGTGGAACACCTGTTCAACGTGGGCCCTGGCGCGTTCAACCCGCCGCCCAAGGTCGACTCGGCCATCGTGCGCCTGGTGCCGCACGACACCCTGCCGCACCCGGCCAAGGATCATCGCTTGCTCGAGCGCGTGGTGCGCGAAGCGTTCAATCAGCGGCGCAAGACCCTGCGCAACACCCTCAAGCTGCTGCTGACCAGCGACGAGATCGCAGCGGCCGGGGTCGATGGCAGTCTGCGCCCCGAACAGCTCGACCTTGCGGCGTTTGTCCGGCTGGCTGACCAGCTCAGCGAGAAACCGCCCGTCCAATGACCGGCAAGGCCACTGCAGGGACGTTCATATTCAGTGACTTCCCTGTAGATGGCCTAGACTGAGCCGGTGCTTGCGTTATTTCCGCTCTCGTTTTCAAGGCCTTCCGCATGTCCGATTCCCGTTACCAGGTTGATGTCAGCGTCGTTACGCGCTATCTCGCCGAACAATCGAACCCCGAGCACGACCGCTTCGCCTTCGCCTACACCATCACCGTGCACAACAACGGCGAACTGCCGGCCCAGTTGCTGTCGCGCCACTGGGTCATCACCGACGGCAATGGCCAGGTCGAAGAAGTGCGCGGCGACGGCGTGGTCGGTGAGCAACCGCTGATCGCCGCCGGCCAGAGCCACACCTACAGCAGCGGCACGGTCATGCCCACCAAGGTCGGCAACATGCAGGGCAGCTACCAGATGCTGGCCGAAGACGGCAAACGCTTCGACGCCATCATCGCCCCCTTCCGCCTGGCCGTGCCGGGCGCCCTGCACTGATGGCGGTGTACGCCGTCGGTGACCTGCAGGGTTGCCTGGAACCGCTCAAGTGCCTGCTGGATGAGGTCCGCTTCACCCCCGGCAGCGATCGGCTGTGGCTGGTGGGCGACCTGATCAACCGGGGCCCGCAATCGCTGGAAACCCTGCGTTTTCTGTACGGCATCCGCGATTCGCTCACCTGCGTACTGGGCAACCACGACCTGCACCTGCTGGCCGCGTCCCGGCACGTCGAACGCCTGAAAAAGTCCGACACCCTGCGCGAAATCATCGAGGCGCCCGACTGCCCGGTGCTGCTCGACTGGCTGCGCCGGCAGAAACTGATGCACTACGACGCCGAGCGCAACATTGCCATGGCCCACGCAGGCATCCCGCCCCAGTGGTCGCTCAAGAAAGCCCTGAAGCTGGCCGGCGAGGTCGAGCAGGCGCTGCAGGACGACAAACTGTACGAGCGCTTCCTGGCCAACATGTATGGCAACGAACCTGCCCGGTGGGACAACACCCTGCAAGGCACCACCCGCCTGCGGGTCATCACCAACTATTTCACCCGCATGCGTTTCTGCACCAGCGACGGCCGGCTGGACCTCAAGGGCAAGGAAGGCATCGAGACCGCCATGCCCGGCTACGCCCCCTGGTTCAGCCACCCACAGCGCAAGACCCGTGACGTGAAGATCATCTTCGGTCACTGGGCCGCCCTTGAAGGCCGTTGCGAGGAGCCCGATGTCTTTGCCCTGGACAGCGGTTGCGTCTGGGGCGGCAGCATGACACTGCTCAACGTCGACACCCTGCAACGCCATCACTGCAATTGCACCCCCGATGGCCACGCCGCCGACCACCCCCCGGCCGGCGCCAGCCATGCCTGATTCGTTTTCAGCCCAGGAGTTTTCAGCATGACCGAATTCAAACGCATTGCCCCCGACCAGGCCCATGCCCTGCGCGAACAGGGCGCCGTGCTGGTCGACATCCGCGATCCGGAAACCTTTGCCACCCGGCACATCAGCGGCTCGCGGCATCTGGACAACCACTCCATCGCCGATTTCATCGCCAAGGCCGACCTGGACCAGCCTCTGGTCGTGGTCTGCTACCACGGCAATTCCAGCCAGAGCGCAGCAGCCTATCTGGTGGGCCAGGGCTTCTCGGACGTGTACAGCCTCGACGGCGGTTTCGAGCTGTGGCGCGCCACTTACCCCGACGACACTGCACAGGGCTGAGTGCAAAAAAATTTCATGCAGGCTCAAGCCGCGTACGACGCGGGTTTGAGCCTGAATCCGATGAACGGTTGGCCAGACTATTTTCACATCCCTTCTTTATCTTCCCGAAAGCCATCTATTCTTACCCACAGGCCATCCGTAATCAGGGGAGAGCCGGTACACCGGCGCGTGGGTCATCGGTAGTTACTTTCATGGTGTTTGGGGGGTAACGGCATCTGGATACTCAGCTGCTGCCAGCATCGACTGACGATCCGCCGCCGGCTCAACGTATCGAGCGAGGTGACGTCATGAGTATTTTTAGCCACTTCCAACAACGCTTCGAAACCACACGCCAGGAAGAGCTCTCACTACAGGAGTACCTTGAGCTCTGCAAACGTGACCGAAGCGCCTATGCATCGGCAGCAGAACGCCTGTTGCTGGCCATAGGGGAACCCGAGTTGGTGGATACGTCCGTCAACCCGCGGTTGTCGCGAATCTTTTCCAACAAGGTCATCCGCCGCTACCCGGCCTTTGCGGATTTCCATGGCATGGAAGAGTGCATCGAGCAGATCGTTTCGTATTTCCGCCACGCCGCCCAAGGCCTGGAAGAAAAGAAACAGATCCTCTATCTGCTCGGGCCGGTAGGGGGTGGTAAATCCTCCCTGGCTGAAAAACTCAAACAACTGATCCAGAAAGTCCCGTTCTACGCCATCAAGGGCTCTCCGGTCTTTGAATCACCACTGGGGCTGTTCAATGCCGCCGAAGATGGCGACATCCTCGAAGAAGACTTCGGCATTTCGCGACGCTACCTGAGCACCATCATGTCGCCCTGGGCCACCAAGCGGTTGGCCGAGTTTGGCGGTGACATCAGTCAGTTCAAGGTGGTCAAGCTGTACCCCTCGATCCTCAACCAGATCGCAGTCGCCAAGACCGAGCCGGGGGATGAGAACAACCAGGACATTTCGGCGCTGGTGGGCAAGGTCGATATCCGCAAGCTCGAAGAATTCCCGCAGAACGACGCAGACGCCTACAGCTACTCGGGCGCACTGTGCCGGGCCAACCAGGGCCTGATGGAGTTCGTCGAAATGTTCAAGGCACCGATCAAGGTCCTGCACCCCTTGCTCACCGCCACCCAGGAAGGCAACTACAACAGCACCGAGGGCCTAGGCGCGATTCCGTTCAACGGCATCCTGCTGGCCCACTCCAACGAATCGGAGTGGCATACCTTCCGCAACAACAAGAACAACGAAGCGTTCATCGACCGGATCTACATCGTCAAGGTGCCGTACTGCCTGCGTGTCAGCGATGAGATCAAAATCTATGAAAAACTGCTGGTCAACAGCTCGCTGGCCCAGGCTCACTGCGCGCCCGACACCTTGAAGATGCTGGCGCAGTTCACCACGCTGTCGCGCCTCAAGGAGCCGGACAACTCCAACATCTATTCCAAGATGCGGGTCTACGACGGTGAAAATCTCAAGGACACCGACCCCAAGGCCAAGTCGATCCAGGAGTACCGCGACAGTGCCGGCGTCGACGAAGGCATGACCGGCCTGTCGACCCGCTTTGCCTTCAAGATCCTCTCCAAGGTCTTCAACTTCGACCCTCATGAGATCGCCGCCAACCCGGTGCACCTGCTGTATGTGCTGGAGCAGCAGATCGAGCAGGAGCAGTTCCCGGCCGAAACCCGCGAGCGCTACCTGCGCTTCATCAAGGAGTACCTGGCGCCGCGCTACATCGAGTTCATCGGCAAGGAAATCCAGACAGCGTACCTGGAGTCCTACAGCGAATACGGGCAGAACATCTTCGACCGCTATGTGCTGTATGCCGATTTCTGGATTCAGGACCAGGAATACCGCGACCCGGAAACCGGCGAAATCCTCAACCGGGTGGCCTTGAACGAAGAACTGGAGAAAATCGAAAAACCGGCCGGCATCAGCAATCCGAAGGATTTCCGTAACGAGATTGTCAACTTCGTCCTGCGCGCCCGCGCCAACAACAACGGCAAGAACCCGACCTGGTTGAGCTACGAGAAACTGCGGGTGGTGATCGAGAAGAAAATGTTCTCCAACACCGAAGACCTGCTTCCGGTCATCAGCTTCAACGCCAAGGCCAGCAAGGAAGACCAGCAGAAACATAATGACTTCGTCACCAGGATGGTCGAACGGGGCTACACCGACAAACAGGTGCGCCTGCTCTCGGAATGGTACCTGCGCGTACGCAAGTCGCAGTGAAGCAGCTGTAAGCCTCAAGCCTCAGGCGGCAAGCCGGAACGGGCCAATCCAGGCCGTGCGATGACCGGCTTGCGGCTTGAGGCTGCATCCCACTTGCAGCTGCCCGGAGGGCTCCCGATGAGTTATGTGATCGACCGACGCCTCAATGGCAAGAATAAAAGCACGGTGAATCGCCAGCGTTTCCTGCGGCGCTACCGTGATCACATCAAGAAGGCAGTAGAAGAAGCCGTCGGCCGGCGCTCCATCACCGACATGGAGCACGGCGAGCAGATCAGCATTCCCGGCCGCGACATTGACGAGCCGGTCCTGCACCATGGCCGCGGTGGCAAGCAAACCGTGGTTCATCCGGGCAACAAGGAATTCACCACCGGTGAGCGCATCCCCCGCCCGCAAGGCGGCGGGGGGGGCAAAGGGCCTGGCAAGGCGAGCAACTCCGGCGAAGGCATGGACGAGTTCGTGTTCCAGATCACCCAGGAGGAGTTTCTCGAATTCATGTTCGAGGACCTTGAGCTGCCCAATCTGGTCAAGCGCAACCTGGTGGGCACCGACACCTTCAAGACCGTGCGTGCCGGCATCAGCAACGAGGGCAACCCTTCACGCATCAACATCATTCGTACCCTGCGTTCGGCCCATGCCCGGCGCATCGCGCTATCGGGCAGCAGCCGCGCCAAGCTGCGCGAAGCTACGGCAGAACTGGAGCGCATCAAGCGCGAAGAACCGGATAACTTCGGCGATATCCAGGAGCTGGAAGGAGAAATCGAACGTCTCAAGGCACGTATCCGCCGCGTGCCTTACCTCGACACGTTCGACCTCAAGTACAACCTGCTGGTCAAGCAACCCAACCCCAGCTCCAAGGCCGTGATGTTCTGCCTGATGGACGTTTCCGGCTCCATGACCCAGGCCACCAAGGATGTCGCCAAGCGCTTCTTCATCCTGCTGTACCTGTTTCTCAAGCGAAACTACGACAAGATCGACGTCGTGTTCATCCGTCACCACACCAGCGCCCGGGAAGTGGACGAAGAAGAGTTTTTCTATTCTCGCGAGACCGGCGGCACCATCGTGTCCAGCGCGCTGAAACTGATGCAGGAGATCATGGCCGAGCGCTACCCGGCCAGCGACTGGAACATCTATGCCGCGCAAGCCTCCGATGGCGACAACTGGAACGACGACTCGCCGATCTGCCGCGAGATCCTGACCAAGCAGATCATGCCGTTCGTGCAGTACTACACCTATGTGGAAATCACCCCGCGCGAACACCAGGCCCTGTGGTTCGAATACGAGCGCATCGGCGAAGCGTTCGCCGATACCTTTGCCCAGCAGCAGCTGGTGTCGGCCGGTGATATCTACCCGGTCTTCCGAGAACTCTTCCAGCGCAGGTTAGCCACATGACCGCCAGAGACCAGAAACGCCAGCCCCTCTCCACCGGGTCAGAGTGGACCTTTGAACTGATCCAGGCCTACGACCGCGAAATCAGCCGTATCGCCGAGCGTTATGCCCTGGACACGTACCCCAACCAGATCGAGGTCATCACCGCCGAACAGATGATGGACGCCTACGCCTCGGTGGGCATGCCGCTGGGCTATCACCACTGGTCCTATGGCAAGCAGTTCCTGAGCACGGAAAAATCCTATTCACGGGGACAGATGGGCCTGGCCTACGAGATCGTCATCAACTCCGACCCGTGCATCGCCTACCTGATGGAAGAAAACACCATGTGCATGCAGGCACTGGTGGTGGCGCATGCCTGCTATGGGCACAACAGTTTTTTCAAGGGCAACTACCTGTTCCGCACCTGGACCGACGCCAGTTCGATCATTGACTACTTGGTCTTCGCCAAGCAGTACATCACCCAGTGCGAGGAACGCCACGGTATCGACGCTGTGGAAGACCTGATCGACTCCTGCCATGCACTGATGAACTACGGCGTGGACCGCTACAAGCGCCCCTACCCGATTTCTGCCGAAGAAGAGCGGCGCCGGCAGAAGGACCGCGAAGAGCACCTGCAGCGGCAGATCAACGACCTGTGGCGCACCATCCCCAAAAGCGCCGGCAAGGGCAGCAAGGAAGACAACGCGCGCTTCCCGGCCGAACCCCAGGAAAACATCCTGTATTTCATCGAAAAGCACGCCCCGTTGCTGGAACCCTGGCAGCGTGAAGTGGTGCGCATCGTGCGCAAGATCGCGCAGTACTTCTACCCGCAGCGCCAGACCCAGGTCATGAACGAAGGCTGGGCGACCTTCTGGCACTACACACTGATGAACGACCTGTATGACGAGGGTTTGGTCACCGACGGCTTCATGTTCGAATTCATCCAGTCGCACACCAGCGTGATCTACCAGCCAGGCTTCGACAGCCCCTACTACAGCGGTATCAACCCCTACACCCTGGGCTTCTCGATGTTCCAGGACATCCGCCGCATGTGCGAGCACCCCACCGATGAAGACCGTCACTGGTTCCCGGAAATTGCCGGCAGCGACTGGCTGAGCACCCTCAAGTTCGCCATGAGCAGCTTCAAGGACGAAAGCTTCATCCTCCAGTACCTGTCGCCCAAGGTCATTCGCGACCTCAAACTGTTCAGCATCATGGACGATGACCAGAAAGACGAGCTGCTGGTACCGGCCATTCACGACGAGGCCGGTTACCGCACGGTGCGCGAAACCCTGTCGGCCCAGTACAACCTGGGCAATCGCGAGCCCAATGTGCAGATCTACAGCATCGATCGCCGCGGCGACCGTTCGCTGACCCTGCGCCACCAGCAGCACAACCGCAAACCGCTGGGCGACTCCACCGAGGAGGTGCTCAAGCACCTGCACCGCCTGTGGGGTTTCGATGTCCACCTCGAAAGCCTGCAGGGCGATCAACTGGTCAAGACCCATCACGTGCCTGCCCGCAGCGAACACGCCGACGGTGACTATCCGCGGGTCGACATGGGCGTGGTCCACCACCTCTGAACTGCATTCGTCATGCAGTTTTAACCTCCGCCGGCGCGGCACAAGGTTTATCCTGTCGCGCTTACGGAGGTTTTTTATGCAGATTTATAAAGTGGGCGGCGCCGTACGCGACCGTCTTCTGGGACAACCGGTTACTGACGTCGACTGGGTTGTGGTCGGCGCCACCGGCGATGAAATGCTGGTCAAGGGTTATCGACCGGTGGGCACTGATTTTCCGGTTTTTCTTCACCCATTGACCGGCGAGGAATATGCGCTGGCGCGCACCGAACGCAAAAGCGGCGTCGGCTACGGCGGCTTTGTCTTTCATGCCAGCCCCAACGTTACGCTGGAGCAGGACCTGATCCGCCGAGACCTGACCATCAATGCCATCGCCGAGGACAAAGACGGCAATCTGACTGATCCGTACGGCGGACAACGCGATCTGGAAGCCCGTATTCTGCGTCACGTTTCGCCATCGTTTGCCGAAGATCCGCTCAGAGTCTTGCGCGTAGCCCGCTTTGCCGCACGCTACGCACCACGCGGTTTCAGCGTGGCTACCGAGACACTGGCGCTGATGCGCCAGCTCAGCGAGTCGGGCGAACTCAAGGCTTTGACGCCTGAGCGCTGCTGGAAGGAAATCTCACGCGCCCTGATGGAAGAGCGCCCGGACGTGTTCATTCGCGTACTGCATGAATGCGGCGCGCTGAAAGAATTGATGCCGGAAATCGAAGCGCTGTTCGATGAGTCACACGCCCCTCAAACCGATGCTGGCGGGCATGCCCTGAGCACCTTGCACCTGTGTGCCCGGCACCTGCGGCACCTGCAGCCGCTGAGCGTGCGCTGGGCCTGTCTGCTGCACAGCCTGAGCGCGGCCTCGATCAAGGCGATCAACGAGCGCTTTCGCGCGCCTCGGGAGTGCCAGGAGCTGGCATACCTGGCTGGACGGCACTTGCCCCATGGACACCAGGCCCTGACCCTTGAGCCAGCGGTCCTGCTGGAGCTGTTGCACAACTTTGACGTTTACCGCCGCCCGCAGCGCTTTGAAGAGTTCATTGCCGCGTGTGAGATGGACGCCCGCGCGCGCCCAGGCTGTGAAGATCAGCTTTATCCACAGGCCGCCTACCTGCAAGGCGCGGCCAACGCCGCCCGCACGGTGCCTGTGCAGCCGCTGCTGGAAAAGGGCCTCAAGGGCCAGGATCTGGGCAACGCCCTCAAGGACGCACGCCTGCACGCCTTGCAGGTTTATAAGGCGGATACCGCACTTGACCGATAGGTGCTGCGCCGTAGGAGCGCGCTCTGCCCGCGACCGAGTGCGTAGCGCTCGCAAAATTGATGGAGCGCCACAAATTTACGGCTGTGAACACATTCGAAATTTACGAAACGCCACAAATTTACGACTGCTAACGCAGCCGGTCGCGGGCAAGCGCGCTCCTACAACAACCCTGGCGGGGTCAGGTCCTGACCGCGCCACTGGAACGCTACTGGCCACAGTTGCTGGTCGATCTGCGCATGGGCCCACAGGTCGGCAAACGACTCGCCCACGCCTGGATGCAGGCACTCTGGCGCAATCAGCGCCAGGGGCTGCAACACGAAGGCATTCCTGAGAATTTCAGCGCGCGGCAGCACCAGGCCATCGAAGGTGCCTACCTGCTCGCCATACAGCAATACATCAATATCCAGCGGCAACCCCTTGCGATCCGGCGCATAGCGGCCGTTGTCGGCCTCGATGAGCTTCAGGCGCCGGTCCAGCACCATCAGCGGCAGGTCGGTCAGGGCCGACACCACCAGGTTGAAGAACGGCCCACTCTTGATGCCCACCGGGTGGCTTTCGAATACCGGCGAGCAGTGCAGGTCAAGCAACAGGCCATCGAGTGCTTCAAGCCCTGCCTGCAGGTGCTTTTCACGATCGATATTGCTGCCCAGCCCCAGGAAAATCCGGGTTAGCGACATCCGCGCTCGATCTCCACGCCCACGCCCCTGGCGGCAGCGACTGCGCCCGGCTTGGTCAGTCTGATGTGCAGCCAGGGAATGTGGAATTCCTGCATCAACACCTCGGCCAGTCGCTCGGCAAAGGTTTCCACCAACTGGAACTGCGTTTGTGCCGCAAAGGCCTGGATGCGCTCGCTGACACTGGCGTAATCGAGCGCCTTGCTCAGGTCGTCGCCAGCCGCGGCCGGCCGGTTATCCCAGGCAAAACTGAGGTCCAGGCGCAGGCACTGGCGAATGCCACGCTCCCAGTCATAGGCGCCGATCACCGTCTCGACTTCCAGCCCCTCGATGAACACTCTGTCCAAGCACTTTTCTCCACTGCACGACAAGGGCGCGATGCGCCGTTAGAATCAGGGGCATCCTAGCCCGGAATGGTCAGCATGTTTTGGTTACTGGCGATCTTCGCCTACCTGCTCGGCTCACTGTCCTTTGCCATCCTGCTCAGCCAGTTCACCGGCCTGCCCGATCCACGCAACGGTGGCTCAGGCAATGCCGGCGCCACCAACATGCTGCGCCTGGCCGGCAAGAAGCTCGCCATCCTGACGCTGCTGGGCGATCTTGGCAAAGGCCTGCTGCCGGTGCTGCTGGCCAATGCCTGCGGTCTCGATCTGCGCGACCAGGCCTGGATCGGGGTGTGCGCGGTGATCGGCCACATGCTGCCGCTGTACTTCAAGTTTCGCGGCGGCAAGGGCGTGGCCACTGCCGCCGGCATGCTGCTGGGCCTGTATCCTCCTGCCGCCGCCCTGGCCATCGCCATCTGGGCCCTGACCGCCTACCTGACCCGCACCAGCTCCCTGGCCGCACTGATCGCCACGCCGCTGACCCTGCCATTGCTGGCCTGGCAAGAGCCCCAGGCCCTGTTGCCAGTGAGCCTGCTTACCCTGCTCATCGTGTGGCGTCATCGTGGCAATCTGCGCGACCTGCTCAGCGGCCAGGAACGTCATTTTTAACGACGATCGCGATCATAAGTCGTAAAAAACCTGACTCAGCGCCTCAGATCGCCGGCAACTGCTCCATCGGCCAGCGGGCCTGGACACTGATGGCCAGACCTTCTTTCTGTCCTGCCAGCAGCCGCTGACAGCCGGCATAGGCAATCATTGCGCCGTTGTCGGTGCAGAACTCAGGGCGGGCGTAATACACCTGGCCCTGCAACTGGCCCAGCATTGCCTCGAGCGAAACCCGTAATGCCTTGTTGGCACTCACGCCGCCGGCGATGACCAGGCTGTTGAGGCCGGCCTGCTTGAGCGCACGCTTGCACTTGATGGTCAGAGTCTCCACCACGGCATGCTGGAAGGCCAGCGCGATGTCGCAACGGGTTTGCTCGCTGTCGTCGCCAGACGCCTGGCACTGCTGCCAGGCATTGAGCGCGGCGGTTTTAAGCCCGCTGAAACTGAAATCCAGGCCTGGTCGATCCGTCATCGGCTTGGGGAACACAAAGCGTCCCGGCACTCCGTCGACCGCCAGTCGGGAAATCTCCGGACCGCCGGGATAGCGCAGGCCCATCATCTTGGCGGTCTTGTCGAACGCTTCACCGGCCGCATCGTCCAGGGTTTCGCCCAGCACTTCGTACTGGCCGATGCCATCGACGCGTACCAACTGGGTGTGCCCCCCCGACACCAACAAAGCGACGAACGGAAATTCAGGCGGTTGCGTCTCCAGCATGGGGGCCAGCAAATGCCCTTCCATGTGGTGCACGCCAAGGGCGGGGATATCCCAGGCAAAGGCCAGCGCCTGTGCACAGGAAGCCCCCACCAGCAAGGCGCCAACCAGGCCGGGGCCCGCCGTGTAGGCAATGGCATCGATGTCGGTGGCGACCCGATCGGCTTCGGCCAGCGTCTGACGGATCAACGGCAGCATGCGCTTGACGTGATCGCGGGAGGCCAGCTCCGGCACCACGCCACCGTAAGCGCGATGCAGGTCAATCTGGCTGAACAGCGCATCGGCCAAAAGGCCGTCTTCGCTGTCGTAAAGCGCGACGCCGGTTTCGTCGCAGGAAGTTTCCAGTCCCAGTACTAGCATGGGGTGCGCCTTTGCAGAGGGGCGGATTCGAAGGCGCGCATCATAGTCGCCGCTCATGACGCCGGCCAACCCTTTTCGATCAGAGGCTTTGCATTCCCGTTCGCGAAGGGGTAACATCCGCAACCCTTAAAAACCGACGTATTTCAGTGCGTTTTTGCACGAAACGTTGACCCCGGTAATGAATGAAGGTAGCTCTGGATGCCAGCCGTCAAAGTTAAAGAGAACGAACCCTTCGACGTAGCTCTGCGTCGTTTCAAGCGCTCCTGCGAAAAAGCCGGTGTTCTGGCTGAGGTTCGTAGCCGCGAATTCTATGAAAAACCAACTTCTGAGCGTAAGCGCAAAGCAGCAGCTGCTGTGAAGCGTCATGCCAAGAAAGTTCAGCGCGAACAGCGCCGCGCCGTTCGTCTGTACTGATTACAGACTGACATCGCAAGCGAATGCCTTGCCCGGCCCAAAGCCGGGCTGTCGGCATTTGCAGTTCACGCAACATGCAACATGCTTCATTGACAGAGGCCGCCCGAAGCGCTTGCTCGCCAAGGGCGCTCCGTCAACACAATCCTGCCTGTTTCACGGGCCACATTATTCGCCTCTCCCCAGAGCGCGGATCAGCGTGCTTGAAAGCCCTGCCTTGATCCTTCATCCGAAATATCGAGCAGGACCGTCATTGCACCACTCAAGCGGCATATCCTTGCGTTGCCAGACCCCTGCGGGCCCTGCACAGACAAACGCCACGGATGCACGACAATGACCCATACTCACTCATCGCATTGCGCCTGACGAGAATGCCATGGCCGGGCTGATTCCCCAGAGTTTCATTGACGACCTGCTGAACCGCACCGACATCGTCGATGTGGTGAGCTCGCGCGTGCAGCTCAAGAAAGCCGGCAAAAATCACGTCGCCTGTTGCCCGTTTCACAAGGAAAAGACCCCGTCGTTCAGCGTCAGCCCCGACAAGCAGTTCTACTACTGCTTCGGTTGTGGTGCCGGCGGCAATGCACTGGGCTTCATCATGGACCACGACAACCTGGATTTCCCCCAGGCAGTCGAGGAACTGGCCAAGGCCGCCGGCATGGAAGTGCCGCGCGAACAAGGCGGACGCGGCCAGAAAGCGCGCCAGCCCACCGATTCGCCGCTGTACCCGCTGCTGGAAGCTGCCGCCGAGTTCTATCGCCAGGCACTCAAGGGGCACCCGGCACGCAAGGCGGCCGTGGACTACCTCAAGGGCCGCGGCCTGTCCGGCGAAATCGCCCGCGACTTCGGCCTGGGCTTTGCACCACCGGGCTGGGACAACCTGTACAAGCACCTGAGCAGCGACACCCTGCAGCAAAAGGTGATGATCGATGCCGGCCTGCTGATCGAGAACACCGAGACCGGCAAGCGTTACGACCGCTTCCGTGACCGGGTGATGTTCCCGATCCGCGACAGCCGCGGCCGGGTGATCGCCTTTGGCGGACGGGTACTGGGTGACGACAAGCCCAAGTACCTCAACTCGCCCGAAACGCCGGTGTTCCACAAGGGCCAGGAGCTGTACGGCCTGTTCGAGGCGCGCAAATTCAATCGCAACCTTGACGAGATCATTGTTGTCGAAGGCTACATGGACGTCATCGCCCTGGCCCAGCAAGGCCTGCGCAATGCCGTCGCCACCCTGGGCACGGCCACCAGCGAAGAACACCTCAAGCGTCTTTTTCGTGTGGTGCCCAGCGTGCTGTTCTGTTTTGACGGCGACCAGGCCGGCCGCAACGCCGCCTGGCGCGCCCTGGAAGCCACCCTGTCGAGCCTGCAGGACGGGCGCCGGGCACGTTTTCTGTTTCTGCCCGAAGGCGAGGACCCGGACACGCTGGTGCGTTCCGAAGGCACCGACGCCTTCAAGGCGCGCATCAACCAGCATGCGCAGCCGCTGGCCGATTATTTTTTTGAACAACTGTCGCTGGAAGCCGACCCACGCTCGCTGGAAGGCAAGGCCCACCTGGCCACGCTGGCAGCGCCCCTGATCGAAAAGGTCCCGGGCGCCAACCTGCGGACCCTGATGCGCCAGCGCCTGAGCGAGATCACCGGGTTGAGCGGCGAGGCCATGAGCCAGCTGGCGCAAAGCGCGCCTGCACCGGCCAGCCAGGGCGGCCATGCCGATTACGAAGGCATGCCCGACTTTGCCGATTATCCGCCGCCGGCCGGCGATTATCAGGGCTTCGACGAGCAGCCGCAGTGGGCGCCACCGAAAAGCGGTGGTCCGACCGGCCGTCAGGGCAAGCAGCAATGGGACAAGAAACCGTGGGACAAGAAAGGACCTCGGCGCGACTTCGAACCCCGCCAGCCCCGCACGCCGGTGTCGGTCGAGCAACCGATGCAGACCGCCCTGCGAACCTTGCTGCACCACCCGGAGCTGGCTGAAAAGGTCGACAATGCCAGCCAGTTTGCCGATGAAGAGAACCTGCCGACACAGCTTCTGGTGGCCTTGATCGAAGCCCGGCAAAAGAATCCGGGTTTGCGGTCGTTACAGTTGATAGCGCGCTGGCATGGCACCGAACAGGGCCGATTGCTCAGGGCGCTGGCCGAAAAGGAATGGCTGATCGAAGCCGGCAACCTTGAACAACAGTTTTTCGACACTATAACTAGGTTAACCGCCCGCCAGCGCGAGCGAAGCCTCGACCGTTTGATCACCAAAGAAAAGCAGACAGGGCTGACTGCAGACGAAAAAACCCAGCTCTTAAGCTTGCTCTGCCGTAAACAGCAGACACAAAACCCGACCTCAACTGGCGCGTGAGGTCCTAGCTCGGGTATAATCCTCGGCTTGTTTTTTGCCCGCCAAGACCTTCAGTGGATAGGGTGTTATGTCCGGAAAAGCGCAACAGCAGTCTCGTATCAAAGAGTTGATCACCCTGGGTCGTGAGCAGAAGTATCTGACTTACGCAGAGGTCAACGACCACTTGCCCGAGGATATTTCAGATCCCGAGCAGGTGGAAGACATCATCCGCATGATCAACGACATGGGGATCCCGGTCCACGAGAGTGCTCCGGATGCAGACGCCCTGATGTTGGCCGACACCGACACCGACGAGGCAGCCGCTGAAGAAGCGGCTGCAGCGTTGGCGGCGGTCGAAACCGACATCGGTCGTACCACCGATCCGGTGCGCATGTACATGCGTGAAATGGGTACGGTCGAGCTTCTGACCCGCGAAGGCGAAATCGAAATCGCCAAGCGTATCGAAGAAGGCATTCGCGAAGTGATGGGGGCGATCTCCCACTTCCCGGGCACCGTCGACTACATCCTGTCCGAATACGATCGTGTGGTGACCGAAGGCGGCCGCCTGTCGGACGTCCTCAGTGGCTACATCGACCCGGACGACGGCATTGCGCCGCCCGCTGAAGTCCCGCCACCCATCGACGAGAAAGTGGCCAAGGCCGCCGGTGACGACGAAGAGGAAGAGGCCGAAAGCACCACCGACGAAGAAGACGAAGTCGAAAGCGGTCCTGACCCGGTTCTGGCCCAGCAGCGCTTCGGCGCGGTGGCCGATCAACTGGCGATCACCCTCAAGGCCCTGAAGAAAGGTCGCAGCGACAAGGACGCCATTGCCCAGATGCAGGCATTGGGCGACCTGTTCATGCCGATCAAGCTGGTGCCCAAGCAGTTCGAAGTGCTGGTCGAGCGTGTTCGTGGCTCGCTGGAGCGCCTGCGTGCCCAGGAACGCGCCATCATGCAACTGTGCGTGCGTGATGCCCGCATGCCACGTGCCGAGTTCCTGCGCCAGTTCCCGGGCAACGAAGTCGACTTGAGCTGGACCGACTCGCTGGCCAAGGGCAAGAGCAAGCACGCCGAAGCCATCGGACGCTTCCAGCCTGACATCCAGCGCTGCCAGCAGAAGCTGCGCGACCTGGAAGAAGAAACCGGTCTGACCGTCGCTGAAATCAAGGACATCAACCGTCGCATGTCCATCGGTGAGGCCAAGGCCCGCCGTGCCAAGAAGGAAATGGTCGAGGCCAACCTGCGTCTGGTGATCTCCATCGCCAAGAAGTACACCAACCGCGGCCTGCAATTTCTCGACCTCATCCAGGAAGGCAACATCGGCCTGATGAAGGCGGTGGACAAGTTCGAATACCGCCGTGGCTACAAGTTCTCGACCTACGCCACCTGGTGGATCCGTCAGGCCATCACCCGGTCGATTGCCGACCAGGCGCGCACCATCCGTATTCCGGTGCACATGATCGAGACGATCAACAAGCTCAACCGTATTTCCCGGCAGATGCTCCAGGAAATGGGTCGCGAACCGACCCCGGAAGAGCTGGGCGAGCGCATGGAAATGCCTGAGGACAAGATCCGCAAGGTACTGAAGATCGCCAAAGAGCCGATCTCCATGGAAACCCCGATCGGCGACGACGAAGATTCGCACCTGGGCGACTTCATCGAGGACTCCACCATGCAGTCGCCGATTGACGTCGCGACGGTCGAGAGCCTCAAGGAAGCCACCCGCGAAGTGCTGTCGGGCCTCACCGCCCGCGAAGCCAAGGTCTTGCGCATGCGCTTCGGTATCGACATGAATACCGACCATACGCTGGAAGAAGTCGGCAAGCAGTTCGACGTGACCCGTGAGCGTATCCGTCAGATCGAAGCCAAGGCGCTGCGCAAGCTGCGTCACCCGACCCGTAGCGAGCACCTGCGTTCGTTCCTGGACGAATAAGCTTCAGCGCTTGAACACAACCCCCGGCCTGCCGGGGGTTTTGCGTTTCAGGCCCTGGCACTTTTCAGCCCGCACGCCCTGCCCCGCACCTTCCAGCCGTCATTTAGCCTGCACGCTCGCCAAATCTGACCTACAACTGTGTACGCAACGGGTGTAAAAAAAATCGCCCGCCTCGCTCCGGTTTCCTGTTGTAGCCGGCCCTCTGATGCCTCCATCAGCCCGCGCCAACATGAAAGTGAACCCCATGCATGGATTAATGCCCGACCTCATCGACCACCACGCCAGCGCGCACAAGCGCCACTGGGCCAGCCTGGCCATCGAACATACCCATACCGGCATGATGATCACCGACGCCCGGCAACGCATCCATGTCATCAACCATGCCTTCAGCCACATCACCGGCTACAGCGAACAGGACGCGCTCGGCAAGACCCCGCGCCTGCTCGCCTCCGGCCAGCACGACAGCGCCTTCTACGCCGCGCTCTGGCACCGCCTCAACGCTGAAGGCCACTGGCAGGGCGAGGTCTGCAACCGGCGCAAGAACGGCGAGCTCTGGCCCTGCTGGCTGACCGTCAGCGCCGTGCGCGACAACCACGGCAAGTGCTCGCACTTCGTGGCCCTGTTGGCCGATATTTCCAGCCTCAAGCACGCCCACGCCCGCCTGGACCACCAGGCCCACCACGACCCGCTGACCGGCCTGCCCAACCGCCTGCTGTTCGAAACACGCCTGCGCAAGGCCCTGCAGCACAGCCAGGAAACCGGCAGCCTGGGCGCCGTACTGTTTCTGGACCTCGACCGTTTCAAACACATCAATGACAGCCTCGGCCACGCCACCGGCGACCTGCTGCTCAAGGCCATCGCCCAGCGGCTCAAGGACCACCTGCGCGACATCGACACCGTGGCACGTCTGGGCGGTGACGAGTTCGTCATTCTTTTGCCGGGCCTTGCGCACCCCAGCGATGCCCACAGCATCGCGCGCAAACTGCTGGGCAGCTTCAACACGCCACTGCAGGCCGGCGAACACCGGTTGATCGTGCACACCAGCATCGGCAGCTGCCTGTTCCCCGACGACGGCCTGGACGCTGCCACGCTGATCAAGCACGCCGACGCCGCCATGTATCGCTCCAAGGCCAAGGGCCGCAACCGTATCGAAGCCTACACCTGTGACCTTGGCACCCGGCTGGGCGAGCGCCTGACACTGGAGCGCGAGCTACGCCAGGCCTTGGAGCGCAAGCAGCTCAGCCTGCATTACCAGCCTGTGTTCAGCCTGCCGGAGCAACATCTGGTCGGCGCCGAAGCCCTGCTGCGCTGGCACCACCCCCGCCTCGGCGAAGTCCCGCCCGAACACTTCATCACCTTGGCCGAAGAAAGCGGCAGCCTGCTGGCCATCGGTGACTGGGCACTGGAAAACGCCTGCCGCCAGTTGCAGCAATGGCGCCGGCACGCCCCGGCCTTCGGGCCGCTGTCGATCAACGTTACCGGCGCCCAGCTGCGCCAGCCACAATGGCTCGACCGCGTGCAGCAACGGCTGGCCGATTACCAACTGACACCGGGCAGCCTGCAACTGGAAATCACCGAACACTGCATCATGGGCCAGACCGAGCACACCCTGAACGTGCTCAACGCGCTCAGGCAACTGGGTATCCAACTGGCCATCGACAGCTTCGGCACCGGCTATTCCTCGTTGGGCTACCTCAAGCGCCTGCCGCTGCACGCCCTGAAGATCGACCGCGCCTTCACCCGCGGCCTGCCCGACGCGGCACACGAAACCGCCATCGTCCACGCCATTATCGCCCTGGGCCGCAGCCTGCAACTGACCGTGGTGGCCAAAGGCGTCGAAACCCTGGAACAGCAACACTGGCTGCAGGCCGCCGGCTGCCAGCACCTGCAAGGCCACCTGCTCAGCCCGGCGCTGCCGGCAAAGGAATTTGAGGAAAAGTACCTTCGTACACGCCTTTCGGATTTTTCAGATAGCACAGCCGGGCAACCCCCGTTATAATCCGCGACCTGCAAAAGGGCCTATAGCTCAGTTGGTTAGAGCAGAGGACTCATAATCCTTTGGTCCACGGTTCGAGTCCGTGTGGGCCCACCAGATCAGAGAAAAGGCCAGCCTTCGAGCTGGCCTTTTTCTTGCGCAAAATTCGGTAAAACAGCCTGCCCATCCCCGCGTCACAAAACCCAATGTGGGAGGCGGCTCTCATTAGGCCGTGAGCCGAATAGACTGGCTAATCGGCTCACACCTGAGCAAGCGTAATGAGTTCCCCTTATTGGATCTGGCAAAACCCCGAATGGCCGCACTTCACCTGGCAAGCTGAACAGTTCGGCTCGGTGCGCGCTTCACTGCCCGCGACTGCCGAGGTGCAAACGCAGCAGATGGGCTGGATTCACTGACGCTGTCGCGGGCAGAGCCCCCTCCCACAGGTTCAGCGCCAATCAGAAACAGGTAAATTTCATCTGAACGACCTGCCTCCACTGCGAACGCTGCCTATGCCCCTGAATACTCGATCCATGTGGGAGGCGGCTTGCCGGCGATGGCGGCGACGCAAATACGTGCACAGATCTCGTAGGAGCCCGCTCTGCCGGCGACCGGCTGCGCCAGCAGTCGTAAATGTATGACGTTTCGCAGATCTTGCGAGCACTACGCACTCGGTCGCGATGGTCCCGCATTCCGGCCAGCGCGCTCCTTCGATCCTTTTTTGCTACGCGACAGCGTACCGCCTTGGGGCGGTGTCAAGGCCGTGATTATCTGCGGCTTGACCTCAAGTCCACTTGAACCCGCACAGTGACTCATCGCCCTTTGAAACGGCCAGGAGTCGCCCATGCAACCCCCCTTAACTCGCGTGCAAAACACCCTGCTGATCGCCGCACTGGCCGGCTCGATCATGCTGGCGGCGCTGGGCATCAGTATCGCCACGGTGGCGCTGCCCAGTCTGGCCAGGGCCTTTTCGACAGACGTGCAGGCGGTGCAGTGGGTAGTGTTGTCCTACCTGCTGACGGTCACGGCGGCCATCGTGGTAGTCGCCCGCCTGGGTGATATCCATGGCAACCGGCGTGTGCTCGTCGTGGGCGTTGCGCTGTTTACCCTGGCCTCTGCCGGTTGCGCATTGGCCCCCGGCCTGGGCTGGCTGATCACGGGCCGTGTGGTGCAAGGCCTGGGGGCGGCGATTCTGATGTCGTTGCCGCTGTCCATGGCCAAGGCGTTGGTGGCCAAAGAGCGGTTGGGTGCGGCGATGGGGTTGTTTGGCACCCTGTCCGCCGTAGGAACGGCATTGGGGCCGGCGCTAGGCGGCGCACTGGTCGGTGTGTATGGCTGGCGTTCTGTGTTCGCGTTGTTGACCCTGTGTGGCGTTGGCCTGCTGGCATTGCTCCTGAGCGGCCTGTTCAAGGCCGAAAGCACCGGCCCTTCTGCCTGCCGTATCGATTGGGCGGGCAGCGTCTGGCTGTCGACGGCGCTGGCCGGCCTGGGGCTGTCTGCGGCCGGTGGGCGGCTGGGTGTGAGGGTCCAGCCCTGGATGCTGATGACACTGGCCGCCGTAGCGCTGCTGATGTTCATCCGCACCGAGCTGACCGTCGCCAACCCGCTTGTTCCCGTGGCCCTGGTGCGTGGCCGCGTGATCGCCCTTTCACTGTCGATGAACCTGCTGGTGGGGATGCTGATGATGGCCACGCTGGTGGTAGGCCCGTTTTTCCTGTCGTTCGGGCTTGGCCTGAGCGACGCCGAAACCGGTCTGGTGATGGCCGCAGGGCCGATCGCTGCGGCGCTGTCAGGCGTACCGGCGGGGCGGGCCGTGGATCGCTTTGGCGCAGACCGAACGCTGATGGCCGGCCTGCTGCTCACCTTCGTGGGCCTGGTCGCCTTTGCGACGCTGGCGCCCTTGGTCGGTGTCCGCGGCTACGTGCTGGCCTTGCTGTTGATGACTCCGGGCTTTCAACTGTTCCTGGCTGCCAACAACACCCTGGTGATGGTCCAGGCCGACCCTGAGCACCAGGGCCTGCTGGCCGGGTTGCTCGGGTTGTCGCGCAACCTGGGATTGATTGCCGGGGCCTCGCTGCCGCCCCTGCTGTTTACCTCGTTGTTGGGCCAGCACGCGCTGGCCGACAGTACGGCACCGGTCATCGGTCACGCGTTCCATGTGACCTTCCTGGCCGCAGCGAGCCTGGCGGTGCTGGCCCTGCTGCTTGGCGCACTGAAGAAAGCCTGACGCCTGCCCACCTTACGCCTGGCGGTTCATACTCCGTGCGTAGGCCGCCAGCACGGTACGCTCCGAGTGCACCAGGTACGCGTCGAGCATGGCTTTCGCATCATCGGCCCGGCCCTCTTCGACGCACGTGAGAATCGCAGCGTTCATGTCGAGAAACGGCAGGTGGATGAATTGCGGGTCTTCGAGCAGGCCGAAGGCAAGACGCAGCTCGGCCGAGATCTGCTGGTAGAACATGACCAGCCGCGAGCTGTCGGCGAGTTCGACAATGGACTTGTGGAAAATCATGTTGGCCGTGCCGACCGCGACCCAGTCCTTGGCTTCACGCGCACGCTGGCCCAGCTCGACGGCTTGGCGCATGTGCAGCGCGCCCGGGTGCTGGGGATACCCCTGGCCTATCGCCTTGCATTCGATGAAACGGCGGACCCTGTAGATGTCGATGATCGACGCCATGTCAGGCTCGATGACGGTGACGCCACGGTTGGGCTCATGCTTGAGCAGGCCCTCGCGGGTCAGCACCCGGAAGGCCTCGCGCAAGGTATTGCGCGAGATGTCCAGGCTTTCAGCCAGCGCGGCTTCTGACAAGCGCTGGCCAGGCGCGAGTTCACCCTCGACCAGCATTCGGCGTATTTCCTGGGTGATGGACTCGCCCAGGGTGCGTGGAGGGGTCGGCGCGTGGTCGTTCATGAATGATCCCGAGGGCGAAGAGGCGGCGATATTCCACCAGAGCCTGGTCTGGGGGACAAGAAAGAAGCGCGTGGTGCTTCAATAAGTAGCATCACAGGGTAGCTGAGTAACAATCTGGTGCACATGAACCCATACATCAACAATCATTGTTGAACAATAAAACCATCTGGAATCAACAACTGAACGCTTTTAGCCCTGTATGGCACAGTGATTGCGTTACACCCTGCAGACCCTACCCAGACGCGAGGAGTGTTCCATGCAAGCCCAGACCACCAGTGAGTTCGTCCAGTCACGCCGCTCCTCCTTAATCGGGGCCATCTTTCTGATGGCCACGTCGGCCATCGGCCCGGGCTTCATCACCCAGACAGCCACCTTTACCACGACCATGGGCGCCGCGTTCGCATTCGGCATCCTGGCATCGATCCTGATCGACTTCGTGGTGCAACTGAATGTCTGGCGCATCGTCAGCCTGACCCGCATGCGTGCCTCCGACCTTGCCAACGCGGCCATTCCCGGCAGCGGCTACCTGCTGGCGGTGCTGGTGATCTTCGGTGGCCTGGTCTTCAACGTCGGCAACATCGCCGGGGCCGGCATGGGGCTCAACGCCTTGCTGGGGCTTGATCCGAAATGGGGCGGGGCCTTGAGCGCCCTGGCCGGCATCGGCATCTTCCTTTCGCACCGCGCCGGACTGGCCGTCGATCGCATGATCGTGGTGCTGGGCCTGCTGATGATCGGGCTTACCGTGTTCGTCGCCTACGCTTCCAATCCGCCGCTCGGCGAGGCGTTGCGCCAAACGGTATGGCCTGACCAGATCAACTTCGCCACCATCACCACCATCGTCGGCGGCACGGTCGGCGGCTACATCACCTATGCCGGCGCCCACCGCCTGCTGGATCGCGGCCTGGTTGGCGAAGAGCATGTGAAAGAGGTCACGCGTGCGGCCCTGAGCGGCATTCTGGTCACCGGCATCATGCGCTACGTCTTGTTCCTGGCAATTCTGGGTGTGGTGGCCAGCGGCGTGGTCATCGACCTTTCGGGCAAGGGCGCCAACCCGGCCGCCCAGGCGTTCCAGGCGGCGGCAGGGCAATTCGGCTTGCGCGCTTTCGGCCTGATCCTGTGGGCGGCGGCCATCACCAGCGTGATCGGCGCGGCGTACACCTCGATGTCGTTCATCACCGTGTTCCGCCCGTCCCTGGACGAGCGCAGTCGCAACCGGGCTACCGTGGTGTTCATCACCCTGTCGCTGCTGATCTACCTCTCGCTCGGCACCGCCCCGGCGGCGCTGCTGGTGTTTGCCGGCGGCTTCAATGGCCTGATCCTGCCGCTCGGCCTGAGCATCTTTGTCTATGTGGGCTGGCGCCGGGCCGACCTCATGAACAACTACCACTACCCACGCTGGCTGCTGGTGCTGGGCGTCATTACCTGTGCCCTGACCTGGTACATGGCGGCCAAATCGGTCGGTCCGATCTTCGCCTTTCTCAACGTGGTCTGACCGCCAATCCTGGCTGTCTCAAGCGACGCTCACGGCTCCAACCCTGCCGTGTTCGAGATGGCCTGTAAACCGCGCCTGGCACGCCAGGCGCCATGCCCCTGCAATCGTTAACGGAGATCCCTCATGAATGCTTTCGAACGCGCCCGTGAAGCGGCCATCGCTGCGGCACAGAGTGCGCGCGCCACCTACCGCGACGGCCGGGTGATGCCCACCGCCGGCATCGCGCCAGGCATGACCCAGGCCAACCTGATCGCCCTGCCCCGCGATTGGGCCTACGATTTTCTGCTTTACGCCCAGCGCAATCCCAAGGCCTGCCCGATCCTCGACGTCACTGATGCCGGCAGCCCGTTCACCGTGCTGGCCCAAGGCGCCGACCTGCGCACCGACATTCCGCTGTACCGCGTGTGGCGCGATGGCAAACTGGCAGAGGAAGTCACCGACGCCACCCAGGCCTGGGCTGAACACGACGACATGGTGGCTTTCCTGATTGGCTGCAGCTTCACCTTCGAGACGGCGCTGCAGGAAGCCGGCATCGAAGTGCGGCATATTGCTGATGGCAGCAACGTGCCGATGTACCGCACCAGCCGCGCCTGCCGGCCGGCCGGTCGCCTGCAAGGCGAAATGGTGGTGTCGATGCGACCGATCCCGGCTCATCGCGTGGCCGAGGCCAGTGGCATCTCGGGACGCTACCCGTCGGTGCATGGTGCGCCCGTGCACATCGGCGAGCCGGCGTTACTGGGCATCCAGGACCTGAGTCGCCCCGACTACGGCGACGCGGTGCGCATCGAGCCCGGTGAGGTGCCAGTGTTCTGGGCCTGTGGCGTGACCCCGCAAGCGGCGGTCGTCGCCTCCGGAGTGCCGTTCGCCATCACCCATGCGCCTGGCTACATGTTCATCACCGACGTGCCTGACAGCACCTATCACGTCTAGGCATTAGAGGCCTTGCATGCGCTTTCTAACGCTCAGCCTGAAAGCGCCTGTGCGTCTCAACGCTGTACCCCACCATCGAACGGCCACACAGGACTGTGAACTGCATGCCAACCCCTCGCCACGCGATCGAAAACTACATTCTGGGCAAGGATGGAAACCGCCCCGACCTCTTGCGCCAGGCGTTCACGCCTGAGGCCTGCGTGGAAATGGTTGTCCGTACGGACGCCATTTCATTCCCCGCTCACCTTGAAGGCCGACCGGCCATTGCTGAGACACTGGTGCGCCGCTTTAACCAAACGTACGAAAACATCTACACCTTCTGCGTCGGTGAGCCGCCTGCAACGCAGGTGCCGGCCCATACCTGCAAATGGTTCGTGGGCATGTCTGACAAGCAAACGGGCGATGTGCGCGTGGGGTGCGGCGACTACCGCTGGCAGTTTGATCCACAGTCAGGGCATGTGGCTCACCTGACGATCCAGATCGAAACCATGCAGGTCATCCCGGCCACTGAGCTGGTGCCTGTCATGAACTGGTTGCAAGGGCTGAGCTACCCCTGGTGCCCGGCCACGGAGGCCACCAGGCAGGCCCCGCCACTGCCCGCCATCGCCGCCGTCATCGAGTACCTGCAACACCCCACCCTACCCTGCTGATTGACCGGCTTTGGCATTCACCGCCAGGTAGGAGCGCGCTTGCCCGCGACCGAGTGCGTTAGCAGTCGTAAATTTGTGGCGTTTCATAGATCCCTGATGGGTTAACAATCGTAAATCTGTGGCGTTTCGCAGATTTTGCGAGCGCTGCGCACTCGGTCGCGGGCAGAGCGCGCTCCTACAACAGTGTCTGCGGCGTTCAAACAGCAAAGACTTTATGAACAATACACTTCAAACGAAGCGGCCATTTGTCAGAAATATCACTGACAAAGGGAATTGCTCTCTATGGTCAAAGTTGCACTTTCGCATCGGCCGCGCCCATTAGTGGCTATTTGCCAAAGTCACGGCGACTGTCCTGTGTGTGCACGCCTGTGTTTTATAAAGGCCTTATTACGGTTTATGCTCTTCGACCGTTTGCCTCATCGCCGCCTCACGCCGCTGAGCGTCAGTTCGAATCCAGGAGTGGTCACGTTCGAACGGCACCCACTGCTCCACTCTTTTGATCTTATTGTAAGGACGCAGATAGATGTCGCACCCTACGCAGCGCTCTCCGAATGTTCCCCAGCGCAGGGAGCTGCAGCCCAGCGACCTGACATTTCCCATCGTGGGCATCGGCGCCTCGGCGGGCGGTTTTCATGCGATCAAGAGCTTCTTCAGCACATGCCCCAGGACAACGGCATGGCATTCGTCATTATCCTGCACCTCTCGCCCGACCATCAGAGCATTGCCGACCGGATCATCCAGGAGTCCACGCGCATGCCCGTGCTGCAGGTCACCGAACCGGTGCCGATAGAGCGCAACAAGGTCTATGTGATCTCGCCGGCGCATCACCTGCTGATGAACGACGGCTACCTGCGCGTCTCGACCCCGGAGCCGCGTCGGGGTGGCCATGTGGCCATCGATCATTTCTTCCGCGACCTGGCCGACGTGCACAAGGAGCGGGCTTTCTGCCTGATCCTGTCCGGCACGGGGTCCGATGGCGCGGTGGGGCTTTCACGGATCAAGGAACAGGGCGGCGTGACCATCGCCCAATCGCCCAACGACGCCGAATACGACAGCATGCCACGGGCCGCCATCGAGACCGGGCAGGTCGACCTGGTCATGCCGGTGGTGGAAATGCCGCAGAGGCTGCTGGAGCTCTGGAGCAACTCACAGAAAATCATCCTGCCCGTCAACGATGACCCCGAGATCCAGGCCCTGGCGCCTGCTGGCGAGCATGAGGCGGCCCAGGCCGAGCAGGCCCTGTTCGACATTCTCGTGCAGCTGCGCACCGGCACCGGCCATGATTTCAAGCATTACAAGCGCGCCACCGTGCTGCGGCGCATCGAGCGGCGCATGCAGGTCACCGCGCAATCAAGCCTGGGCGCGTATTACCAGTACCTCAAGGGCCATCCGGAAGAAACCAAGGCGCTGCTGGGCGACATGCTGATCGGGGTGACCAATTTCTTTCGTGACCGCGAAGCCTTCGAGGCTCTGGAGCGTGACGTCCTGCCCGAGCTGGTCAGGATCCCGACCGCCTCGACGCAACAGCGCGAGGAAATCCGCATCTGGTCGGCCGGGTGCTCCACGGGCGAAGAGGCGTATTCCCTGGCGATGCTGTTCAGTGATCAATTACAGGTCGAAGACAGCGGCGCCCGCCTGCAAGTGTTCGCCACCGACATCGACGCCCGCGCCATTGCGGTGGGCCGGGCCGGCAATTACCTGGAAGCGATCATCACCGATGTGCCGCCCTCGCGCCTGCGCCAGTATTTCATCAAGGAGAGCAATCACTACCGGATCCGCAAGGAAATCCGCGAGCGCGTGCTGTTCGCCCAGCACAGCCTGCTGAGCGACCCGCCGTTCTCGCAAATCGATCTGGTGGTGTGCCGCAACCTGATGATCTACCTCGACCGGGAAGTGCAGCGCGAAATCCTGCAGACCTTTCATTTTGCCCTGCGCCCGGGCGGCTATCTGTTTCTGGGCAGTTCGGAATCGGCCGACCTGTGCAGCGACCTGTTTGCCCCGGTCGACAAGAAAAACCGTATCTACCGGGCCCTGTCCGGCGCCTCGATTCCGCGCAAGCCGCCGACCCTGGCCCGCAACAACATCGTGCGCCAGGATTCACCAACGCGCATGGCCTCGCCCATCAGGGTCAAGCGCAAGGCATTCTCGGATATTCACCTGCGCGCCATCGGCCATGCGGCACCGCCCAGCATCATCGTCGACGGCCAGGGCGACATCCTGCACACCAGCGAAGAAGCCGTGCGCTTTTTGCGCTATGTCAGTGGCGAGATGTCTCACAGCCTGGTCACGCTGATCGCGCCCGAGCTGCGCCTGGAAGCGCGTACGGCCTTGTTCCAGGCCAACCAGAACGGCCAGGAAGTGCACTCAAGGCCAGTCGAGATGAGCAAGGACCAGGCGCCTGTGCAAGTGCGCATGGAGATCAAGCCGTATCACGACGAGGAATCGGGAGGCACCTATTTCCTGGTGACCTTCATCGAGAGCACCGCGCAAGAATACCCGGGCGCCTTCTTCACGTTCGACTCAGCCGAAAACCACGTGATGGCCAACCTGGAGGGCGAGCTGCAACGCACCAAGCTGCAACTGCAGGAAACCATCGAGCATTCGGAGGTTTCTGCCGAGGAGCTCAAGGCCTCGAATGAGGAAATGCAGGCCATCAATGAAGAACTGCGCTCGGCCACCGAAGAGCTGGAAACCAGCAAGGAAGAGCTGCAGTCGATCAACGAAGAGCTGCTGACCGTCAACCACGAGCTCAAGACCAAGGTCGACGAGACCGACAAGATCAATGACTACCTGACCAACCTGATCGCCTCCACCGATATCGCCACGGTCTTCGTCGACCGCAGCCTGCGCATCAAGTGGTTCACCCCGGCGGCCACGGAAATCTTCAGCATGCTGGCGGTCGACACCGGCCGCTCGCTGCTGGACATCACTCATCGCCTGCACTACGACACCCTGGGCCAGGACGCCCGCGACGTGTTCGAGTCGCTGACCACCATCGAGCGCGAAGTCAGCAGCACCCATGACCGCTGGTACATTGCCCGGTTGCTGCCCTATCGCTCCAACGAAGACCATATCGACGGCACCGTGCTGACCTTCATCGACATCACCAAGCGCCGGGCCGCCGAAGAGCAACTGCGCCTGAGCGAAGAGCGCATGCGCCTGGTCGCCGAGAGCGCGCTGGACTACGCCATCATCGTGCAGGACGAAGAGGGCGTGGTCACCAGTTGGAACCGGGGTGCCGAACTGATGTTCGGGTACAGCAAGCAGGAGGCCGAAGGCCGCTACTTCGATTTTCTCTTTACCGCCGAAGACCGGGCCGCCGGCGTGCCGGAAAGCGAGTTGCAAAAGGCCCAGCGCCTGGGCCGCGCCGAAGATGAGCGCTGGCATGTGCGCAAGGACGGCAATTTGTTCTTCTGCAGCGGCGAGGTGTCGGTGCTCAGGGGCCAGAACTTCAAGGGCTATGTGAAGATGGCCCGGGACCTGACCGGGCAAAAGCAGCATCAGGAAGAACAGTTGCAACGCCTGGCCGAGACCGAGAACAACAGTCACCTCAAGGACGAGTTCTTTGCGGTCATGTCCCACGAGCTCAAGCACCCGCTGAACCTGATCCAGCTCAATGCCGAACTGCTGCGACGCCTGCCGGCCATCAAGACCACGTCCTCGGCCACCAAGGCCGTGGGCACCATTCGCGAAGCGGTGGCCAGCCAGGCGCGCATCATCGATGATCTGCTCGATGTCGCCCGGGTCAGGACCGGCAAGCTCAAGCTCAAGCGCACCCCCATCGACCTGGGCAAGGTGCTGACCGAGATCCATACGGTCATCATCAATCACAACCCGGAACACCGCATCAGCCTGGAATTGCCCGCAACGCACGAGCCGGCGCTGTTTGTCGACGCCGACCCGACCCGTCTTGAGCAGATCATCTGGAACCTGGTCAGCAATGCGGTGAAGTTCACCCCGCAATGCGGTTCGATCCGGATTGCGGCGGCACAGTCAGAGGGCTGGATCAGGCTGGAAGTCATCGACAGCGGCGCTGGCATCGCGCCCGAGCATCTGGAGAAAGTCTTCGACCTGTTCAGCCAGGCCGAGATCCAGCACACCTCGCACCAGCGCGAAGGGCTGGGCATCGGCCTGTCACTGGTGCGCCAGCTGGTCGAAGCTCACGGTGGACACACCCGCGTGCATTCTGACGGACTGGGCCAAGGTTGCACCTTCACGGTGATGCTGCCCGCCTTGGCAGATGACACCGGCCTGCCGGAGCACACACCCGATGAAGAGCCTGCCGGGCGCTTGCAAGGCGTCAAGGTGCTGCTGGTCGATGACTCGCCCGACGTACTCGAAACCCTCAGGCTGCTGCTGGAGATGGAGGAGGCTGAAGTCCAGACCTTTTCCGATCCTGTCAAAGCCCTGGAGGCGGCCCCGGCCCTCGAGGTGGACGTGTTCATTTCCGATATCGGCATGCCGGGCATGAACGGCCACGAGCTGATGCAGGCGATTCGTCACCTGCCCAATTTCAGCGACACCCCCAGCGTGGCACTGACCGGCTACGGCGCTGGCAAGGACGTGCAGAAGACCGTGCAGTCCGGCTTTACCTGCCACCTGGGCAAGCCGGTGGACATGGAAACCCTGATCGGCACCCTGGAAAAATTGCAGCCTGCCAAAGCCTCATAGGCTGACGTGTACAACGCCGGGCGCCGGCCGCATCTGCGGTCGGCGCCTTTTTTGTTCGGGGCTGCTCAACAGGGGGGGTATCGGACATATCAAAGCGCCTGTAACTGCCGGCCTGATACTACAGCTTCGCCTTTTTTATCAACCCTCAAAACACCTGTAATTCAACTTTAATACCCTCATTCGAGCTCATCCAAAACTTAGACGAAGCGGCAAGAAATATAAAGTTTCTGTCCAACTTTATTCACAACTAATACCGTTTATCGGTGAACTTTAAAAATCCGAAAACAATTTTCGATGGCGCTGTATCAGAGTGTATGTCCGTTACGTAAATGGACACTTACCCACTGAGTAATTGATATTGGAGAGCCATCATGACGACAACTAACAAAAACCCTGGCAACTTCGCCAACGATCGCGCCAAGGCGTCCGAAGCCGGAAGAAAAGGCGGCCAGGCCTCGGGTGGCAACTTTGCCAATGACCGTGAAAAAGCATCTGAAGCCGGCCGTAAAGGCGGCCAGAACAGCCACGGCGGCGGTCGCCAATCGTGATTGAGCCCGGTCTTTAGAGGCGGCGCTGCTGCCTCTTCTTCACGACGGCATTACCGGTAGGGCACGTTGATCCTTATTCATCCGTTGCGGCTTGGCCAGTTCCAACTCCGCTGCAAAAGCCATGACCTGAATGTCAGCAACGGCCCTTATCGATACTCCGCTTCCGGGCCACCGGAAACACAACTCGCTCCAGTACCTGTCTGCGCGCAGGTGAATGTTATGAGGACGATGGAAATGACCAATGACAAACACGGCAGCATGAGTGTCAGCGAAGCCGGCAAGAAAGGCGGCGAAGCCACCTCGGCCAGCCACGATAAAGAGTTCTACCAGGACATTGGCAGCCAGGGCGGCCAGAACAGCGGTGGTAACTTCAAGAACGACCCGCAACGGGCCGCCGAAGCCGGCAGCAAAGGCGGCCAGAACAGCGGCGGCAACTTCAAGAACGACCCGCAACGGGCTGCCGAAGCCGGCAGCAAGGGCGGCCAGAACAGCGGCGGCAACTTCAAGAACGACCCGCAACGGGCCGCCGAAGCCGGCAGCAAGGGCGGCTCGAACAGCGGCGGCAACTTTGCCAATGATCCGCAGAAAGCGTCCGAGGCCGGCAGCAAGGGCGGCTCGAACAGTCATGGCGGTGCGCGCCATTAAGCAGACTGGTGCAGGGGAGTCCACCTCCCCTGCCGTTTACCGAAACAGCCAACAGGAGCATTGGCATGGATGAAGAAACCATCAGGAAAGCGGCTTATGACATCTGGGAAAAGCAGGGCAAGCCTCATGGCCAGGATTTCGAACATTGGCTGCAAGCCCGGGACTCGCTGGATAGCACTGGCAGCGATGGCCTGGCCGGTGGGGTTAGCACAGGCGTAACGCCGCCCACGACACCGCACTTGAAAACCCCGCAAGAACACTCATCAAAAGGCGCCAGACAACAGCGCGCCAGCAAGAAACGCTAAGTCCGCCAGCGGACACCCTTCTCGCCCTCCTCAAACACACATAATCCACTGACGTTACCGGCCATAGCGTTCAACGCCCGGTAGGAGCGCGCTTGCCGGGATGCCGGACCACCGCGACCGAGTGCGTAGCGCTCGCAAAATCTCCAAAACGCTGAAAATCTGCAGCTAATGACCGAAAAATTTGTGAAACGCCACAAATTTACGACTGCTACGCAGCCGGTCGCGGGCAAGCGCGCTCCTACACCGCCCCCTTGTGTGCTGTGTAATGATGGCTGGTTACTCAGCCCTCCCCAGCCCTGCTCACCTCTCATCAAACACAAATAATCCACTGGCGTTACTGGCCATAACGTTCAACGCCAGGTAGGAGCGCGCTTGCCCGCGACCGAGTGCGTCAGCAGTCGTAAATTTGTGGCGTTTCGCAGATTTTGAATGTGTTCACAGTCATAAATTTTCAGCGTTTCAGAGATTTCTGCGAGCGCTACGCACTCGGTCGCGGGCAAGCGCGCTCCTACACCCCTGTGTGCTGTGTGATACCGGGCCGCCCCTCCGAATTTAGATTTTGATCATAATCAAAACCATTGACAGTTTAGATTTTGAACATCATCCTAATTCAACGCGCTCACACCCCACTCCATCTGGCGCAGCCGTCTTTCACCCACTGGCATGGAAACACCCCCCTCATGACCGACCGGAATCTGTTTACCCCCTACACCCTTGGCGCCCTGACGCTGTCCAACCGCGCGGTCCTGGCCCCGCTGACACGCAACCGGGCCGGCGCCGGCTTTGTGCCCAGTGAGCTCGCGGCCACCTATTACAGCCAGCGGGCCTCTGCCGGCCTGCTGATTTCCGAGGCCTCGCAAGTTTCGCAGCAGGGCCAGGGCTATCAGGACACGCCCGGCATCTACACCCAGGCGCAGATCGAAGGCTGGCGCGAGGTGACCAGGGCGGTGCATGCCCAGGGCGGGCGGATTTTCCTGCAGCTGTGGCACGTGGGCCGGGTTTCGCACGTCGACCTGCAACCCGCAGGCGCCGCCCCTGTTGCCCCCTCGGCCCTGCCGGCAGCGACCAAGGTGTTCGTCAACAACGCCTTTGTGGATGCATCGCCACCCCGTGCCCTGGAGATCGATGAGTTGCCTGGCATCGTCAACGATTTCCGCCAGGCCGCCGCCAACGCCATAGCCGCCGGGTTCGACGGTGTCGAGGTCCACGGTGCCAACGGTTACCTGCTGGAGCAGTTCATCAAGGACGGCGCCAATGTGCGCACCGACGCCTATGGCGGTTCGGTTGCAAACCGCGCCCGCCTATTGCTGGAAGTGACAGCCGCCGTCGTGGCCGAGATCGGCGCCGACCGCACCGGCGTGCGTATCTCGCCCGTCTCGCCGGCCAACGGTATTTCCAGCCACGAGCCGCAAGCGCAATACGACTACCTCGTCGACCAGCTCAATACCCTGGGCATCGTCTATCTGCATGTGGTCGAAGGCGCGACCGGCGGCCCACGCGATGTAGCGCCCTTCGATTTCGATGCGCTGCGCCAGCGTTTCAAGGGCACCTACCTGGCCAACAACGGTTATGACCTGAACCTGGCCAACGCCCGCCTGCGCGATAACCAGACCGACCTGGTCACATTCGGGCGGCCGTTCATTGCCAACCCGGACCTGGTAGCACGCCTGCAAGCCGGCGTACCGCTGGCAGATTTCAACCCCGCCACCCTGTATGGCGGCGGCGCAGAGGGGTACATCGACTACCCGGCGCTGGCCCACACCGATGCCCGCCAAGGCTAAGCCACCCGCCTCCCACCCTGACCCATCTTTTCTCAAGAGAACGACCTCATGACTGCTCGCCCTGCTGTTCTGATTACCGGCGCCTCCATCGGCATTGGCGCCACCTACGCCGCACGCTTTGCCCAGCGCGGTCACGACCTGGTGCTGGTTGCCCGCGACCTGGCCAAGCTGGACGCCCTGGCCACCCGCTTGCGCGACGAGCACAAGGTGAACGTCGATGTACTGCAGGCCGACCTCACCCAGTCAGGCGACCTGGCGGCTGTCGAAACGCGCCTGCGTGAAGACCTCCGCATCGGCATCCTGATCAACAATGCCGGTGCGGCCCAGTCCGGTACGTTCATCGAGCAGAGCACCGAGAGCATCGCGCAGCTGGTTGCGCTCAACACCACGGCCCTGGTGCGCCTGGCCAGCGCCGTTGCGCCGCGCCTGGTACAGGCCGGTGAAGGTGCGATCATCAATATCGGTTCGGTGGTGGGCCTGGCACCCGAGTTCGGCATGTCGGTGTACGGCGCGACCAAGGCATTCGTGCTGTTCCTGTCCCAGGGACTGAGCCTGGAACTGGCCCCCAAAGGCGTCTATGTGCAAGCGGTGCTGCCGGCAGCCACGCGCACCGCCATCTGGGAACGGGGCGGTTACGACATCAACACCATTGCCGAGATCATGGAAGTCGACGACCTGGTCGATGCCGCGCTGGTCGGTTTCGATCGCCGGGAAACGGTGACCATTCCGCCCTTGCAGGACGCTGCTCGCTGGGAAGCCTTGCAGGGCGCCCGCCAGGCCTTGCTCAGTGACATCCGCCAGGCCGAGGTGGCCGAGCGTTATCGGGCCTGACACCGGCCTGGCCTGCCCGCCACCCACCCCGCCCCTTGGCAACCAGGACCCCTCCCCATGAAAGCCTTTTCAATCGATCGCTATGGCAAGCACAGCGGCAGTTTCAATGAGGTGCCCGAGCCTGCGGTGGGACCGCACGATGTGCTGGTTCAGGTGCATGCCGCCAGCGTCAACCTGCTGGACGCGAAGATTCGCACCGGCGAGTTCAAGTTGATCCTGCCGTATGCATTGCCGCAGGCTCTGGGCAACGACCTGGCCGGGGTGGTGGTGGGCACGGGCCCGGCCGTGCAGCGCTTCAAACCGGGCGATGAAGTCTACGCACGCCCACCGCAAGACCGCATAGGCACGTTCGCCGAACGGATCGCGGTGCATGAACAGGCGCTGGCGCTGAAACCGCACAACCTCGACATGGTGCAGGCGGCGTCCTTGCCCTTGGTGGCGCTGACCGCCTGGCAGGTGCTGGTGGAAACCGCGCGCCTGAAGAAAGGCCAGAAAGTGTTGATTCATGCCGGTTCAGGCGGCGTCGGCACGGTGGCCATCCAGTTGGCCAAGCACCTGGGCGCCTTTGTCGCAACCACTACCAGCACCGCCAATGTCGAGTGGGTCAAGGCACTGGGGGCGGACGTGGTCATTGACTACACCCAGCAGGATTTTGCCCACGTGCTCAGTGGTTATGACGTGGTGCTCAACAGCCTGGACAGCAAGGTGCTTGAGCAATCGCTCAGCGTGCTCAAGCCCGGCGGCCAGTTGATCTCCATCTCGGGGCCGCCCACCCCGGCGTTTGCCCAGGCACAAGGGTTGTCCTGGGGGCTGCGGCAGGCCATGCGCCTGTTGAGTTTCGGCATCCGCCGCAAGGCCGGTAAAAAGGGCGTGCACTATGCCTTTGTATTCATGCGGGCCGATGGCGCGCAATTGCGCGAAATCACCGCATTGGTCGAGTCCGGTGTGATCAGGCCGGTCATCGACCGCACCTTCCCTTTCGAGGCCACGGTCGACGCGTTGCGCCTGGTCGAGCAAGGCCGCGCCAAGGGCAAGGTCGTCGTCACGCTCATGTGACGAGCCGCCTGGCGCGCGCCTGGCCGGTCTCTACCGACCAGGCGCGTCTCTTTTCCAGCACTGCATCACAAACCTTCTACGCGCCTGATTGGCAAGTTCGCGGGCAACGGGCACAATGCCATTTGTTCGCAAATGTGTCTGTTCTGTACACATTACGCTGCCCATTTTGTCCGTCAGGGAAGGCTGGACCATGTCTTTCAGGCATCTCGTTTTGATTGGCAACCGCACGGCCGGCCTCTACGCCTGTGCCGCCTCGACGCACACCCGGAGTGTCGAGCTCGACCTGTCATTGCTTTCCCCCCGCGACTTTCCTACCGAATACGGCTGACGCCAGCACGTCATCAAGGCGTAGCCCGCGCCTGACACGCTGTGTCACCGAAAAAAACCAACGCCATCACTTTTTCATGCAAGGGAACGGACGTGTCTCTCAACTATACGGATGCACTCGGCAATAACTGGTCTATCGACAGCAACGGCAACCTTCAGGATGCCCGAGGCAAGTACCTGCCTGGCAGCACGTCCACACAGGATGCCCTGGATAACACCTCGTTGTCGGTGTACGTCGCAGGTTCCAGCAGCACCACTTACCTGAACTGGGCGACAGCGACGGCGGGTACCAACACCCACAGCGTGACCGGCGCCAATACCTCGGCGGGTATTTCGGTGGAGCGCAAGACGTTCGTGGCCGATGGCTACGTGCGCATGCTGGAAATCGTGACCAACACCGGCACCACGGCCAAGGCCGTGAAGATCGACCTCAAGGACGATGTCTACTACGACAGCAACACCAAGACCCTGGCGACCTCCAGCGGCGACACCACCCGCACCGCCGCCGATGACTGGGCGGCCTATGGCAGCGCCTCGAACACCAGCTACCCGGCGTTGACCCACATTGTTTCGGGCGGCGCCGGCTCTCCCGGCGCGGTCAGCGCCACGTCCGTCGACCAGCAAGTGACTTCGTACAACCTGAACCTGGCGGCCGGCCAGACCCAGGTAATCATGCATTTCTATGCGTTGTCCGGCGACACGGCAGCGGCCACGACGATCGGCAACTCGCTGGCCAACCTGAACAACACGGCCTACCTCAACGGCGTGACGGCGGCCGAACTGAACGGGCTGGTCAACTTCACCAAGGATTTCAGTTCTGCCACAAGTATGACCTTGCCCAGTTATGGCCTGAACCTGACGCTGACCGGCACGGCGGCAATTAATGCTGGCGGCAATGCAAGAGACAATCTGATTGTGGGTAACAGTGGAGCCAACCAGTTATCAGGCTTGGGCGGCAACGACACCATCAAAGGCAGTGGCAATGACACCATGGCGGGTGGGACAGGTGACGATACGTTTTACGTTACAGCTGCAGGCGATATTGTTGACGAAAAGGCCAACGAAGGTATTGATACAGTTATTTCAAGCATCAGCTACTCTATTGCTTCCAAACCTTACCTCGAAAACATAACGCTAATCGGAACAACTGCAGGCCTGACAGCCACAGGCAACAGTGCGAACAATGTACTCAATGCCAACATCCATGCAGGTGCCAATACACTAATTGGCGGGCTTGGCAATGATACTTATATTGTTGGGGCAGGTGATGTAATCATCGAAAACGCCAATGAGGGCATTGATACTGTGCAGTCCACAGTCTCTCTGACTCTCGCTGCCAACCTTGAAAATCTAGTGCTGACAGGTAGCACCAATCTCAATGGTGGCGGTAACAATGGTGCTAATCAACTTATTGGCAATGCCGGAAAAAATGGGCTGACCGGCGGCGCAGGCAATGACACCCTGGACGGCGGCGCCGGTGCCGATATCCTCAACGGCGGCGACGGCAACGACAGCTACTACGTCGACCAGGCCGGCGATGTGGTCACCGAAACCAACGCCGTACTTGCTACCGGCGGCTCCGACACGGTGTATGCCAGCCTCAATTACACGCTGGGCAACAACGTCGAGAACCTGGTTTTGCAAGGCACTGCCTACAAAGGCATCGGCAATGCGCTGGCCAACAAACTGACCGGCAATGCCGCCGATAACTGGCTGGACGGTGGCGCCGGTGCCGACACCATGGCCGGGGGCGCCGGCAACGACACCTATGTGCTGGCAGCCGGTGACGTGATCAGCGAGGCCGCAGGCGGCGGCGTCGACACCGTGCGCACAGCCCTGTCGGGCCACACGCTGGGCGCCAACATTGAAAATGGCGTCATGCTTGCCAGTGCCGCGAGCATGGCCGGCAACGCCCTGGCCAACCGTATCGTTGGCAACATGGCCAACAACACCATCTCCGGCGCGGCCGGCGACGACACCCTGCTGGGCGGCGGCGGCAACGACAGCCTGGTCGGCGGCGACGGCAATGACCTGCTGGTGGGCGACAGCGGCAGCGCCGAAAACGCCATCAGCTCAGGCGAGGCTACTGTCGATGGCCAGGTCGTGGCACTGACCATTTCCGCGCCCGAGCAAGCCAACGGCACGGTCAAGATCACCGGCAATATCAGCGGTGTCAGCCTGGGCAATACCGGCGTCAACATCGTCTACGTGGTCGACCATTCCGGCAGCATGACCAGCACCTTCCAGGGCACCACCGATGTCGGCGACCTGAACGGCGACAACTACAGCAACTCGGTGCTGGACGCGGCGATTGCCTCGGTCAAGAAGCTCAACGACACCATCATCGCCAGCGGCCTGGGTGGCCAGGCCAATGTCTCGCTGATCCAGTTCGATGACACCGCCGAGGTCCTCTACCGGGGCAACCCGGGCACCGACGGCGATGCCAATGGCCGCGTCGACCTGTACGACCAGTTGCTGGGCCTCAAGGCCGACGGCGGCACCGCCTACAATGCAGCCTTGCAACAGACCCAGAACTACCTGTCGTCGCTGGGCTCGGGGAAAAACATTGTGTTTTTCCTGTCCGATGGCGCACCGACCGACGGCACCTCCTACCTCGACACCGCTAACCTGATTCGCCAGCTGGGTACCGACGGCACCTCGATCCGCGCCATCGGCATGGGCAACGGCGCCTCGGAAAACCCGCTCGACCTGCTCGATGACGGCCTGGACAACAACTCGGCAATCATCGTCACCAACCCCGAAGACCTTGACACCACCTTGCTCAATACCTCCGTGCTGGCGCTGGCCGAAGGCGCCTGGGTCGAGGTGTACCGCAACGGCGAGCTGATCGACCTGATCGGCTCCGACAGCTTCACCGTGACCCCGCTGGGCCTGCGCTTCGAATCATCGGCCATTACATTGAGCGCCAGCGGCACCGACCAGATCACCGCCAAACTGATGACCCTGTCGTCGGCCGGCACCATGGTCAGTGCCTCGCTGCCGATCGCTATCAGCAGCTTCGTTTCCAATGACACGTTAGTGGGCGGTGCAGGCAACGACACCCTCGATGGCGGCACCGGCAACGATTCGATGGTCGGCGGCACCGGCGACGACATTTACCTGGTCAATGGCACGGGTGACCGCGTGGTGGAAAATGCCAGCGAAGGCACCGACACCGTGCGCTCGTCACTGGCGTCCTACACCCTCGCGGCGAACGTCGAGCACCTGCAACTGACCGGCGCGGCGCTCACTGGCATCGGCAACGAGCTGGCCAACCTCATCACTGGCAACGAGCTCAATAACAGTTTGCTGGGCGGGGCCGGCAACGACTCGCTGCTGGGCGGCGCGGGCAACGACATCCTCAATGGGGGTGTCGGCAATGACTCGATGGTCGGCGGTGATGGCAACGACACCTACTATGTCGACTCCGGCTCCGACTATGTCCGCGAAGACTCCAATGCCGGCAACGACACCGTCATCACCACCCTGAGCACCAGCCTGGGCGGTTATGTCAGCGGTGTCTCGACCACCGACAGCCACTCCAATATTGAAAACCTGACCCTGCAGGCCGGCGCTGCCACAGCCCTCAATGCCGTGGGCAGTACCGACCACAACCGGCTGACCGGTAACGAATTCAATAACGTACTTTATGGATTAGAAGGCAATGACACCTTGGACGGTAGCACCGGTGCCGACACCATGAACGGGGGTGACGGTAACGATACTTATTATGTAGACCATCTCGGAGATGTGATCTCGGACACATCTGGAGTTGACATGGTAGTAACCTCGATCAACAACTATGTGTTGGCAGGCGGCCTTGAAAGCCTGCTTCTGGCCAACACTGCCGCTGCTTTAAACGGCACAGGAAATGCCGCAAACAACACATTAACGGGAAACGGTTACAACAACATCTTCGATGGCAAGGCAGGTGCCGATACAATGATTGGCGGCGCAGGGAATGACACCTACTACATTGAGAATGCACTGGACAAAGTGGTGGAATCTGCAGACAGGGGAGTCGACCTTGTCTATGCAGCTATCAGCCACAAACTGGCTAACAATATTGAAAACCTCATATTGATTGGCAGCACCGACATTAACGGTGCAGGCAACGCGTTGGGTAATAACATTATCGGAAACGGTATGGCTAACCGCTTACTCGGGTGGGAAGGAAACGACATTCTCACAGGAGGCCAGGGCAACGACACCCTGGAAGGCCATACCGGCAACGACACCCTGGTCGGCGGCGCCGGCAAGGACGTGCTGTCGGGTGGGGCGGGCAACGATGTGTTCGACTTCAACGCCTTGTCGGAAATGGGCACCACCAGCACCACGTGGGACCTCATCACTGACTTTGCCAAGGGCGACCGTATCGATTTGTCGACGCTCGATGCCAACACCGCCACCGCGGCCAACGATGCCTTCATCGGCACGCTGATCGGGGCCACGGCGGCCTTCACCACGGCCGGCCAACTCAAGCTGGCGGCCGGCGTGCTGTACGGCAACACCGACGCCGACGGCGATGCCGAGTTCGCCATCGGGCTCACCGGGGTCAACACCCTGGTGGCGGCGGACTTCATCCTGTAAGCGGCTGACACGCAGAACAAAGATGGCTTGTACCGCAGGGTGCAGGCCATTTTTTTCGGCTGCGCCTTTTTCTGTTTCAATAGCGTTTGCCAATCAAGCCTGACCCTTCAGTTGCCTTACATATGACTCACTCCCTATCCACAAGCCCTACAATCGGGCCGGGGCCTGTTCGATGCGCTACCTTTTTATCCACCAGAACTTCCCCGGCCAGTTTCGCCACGTCGCCAAGGCGCTGGCCGATGACCCGGACAACCAGGTCATTGCCCTGGGCGAGGCCGCCAACCTCAAGGCGCGCGGCGCCTTGCATCCGCGCATTCGCCTGTTGGGCTACCAGCGTGGTGCGGGTGGCCAAAAGCACACTCACCACTACCTGCAAGACTTCGAAGGCCATGTGCGTCGCGGGCAGACGGTGGTGCGGTTGCTGCTCAAGCTGCGCGATGAGGAAGGCTGGCAGCCCGATGTCATCGTCGCCCATCCCGGCTGGGGCGAAGGGTTGTTTCTCAAGGATGTCTTTCCCCAGGCACGCCTGATTCAGTACTTCGAGTACTACTACCACGGCACGGGCGGCGATGTCGGCTTCGACCCGCAATTTCCGGCGACCCTGGACGACCGCCTGCGCGTGCGGCTCAAGAACAGCACGCAACTGCACAGCCTGGTCGGCTGCGACCAGGGCATTTCGCCCACCGGCTGGCAGCAATCGCGCTACCCGGCCGAGTTGCAGCACAAGATCGAAGTGATCCACGAAGGCATCGATACGCAGGTCGTCAAACCCGAGCCGGCGGCCTGGGTCGAGATCAACGGCCAGCGCTTTACGGCAGGCGATGAGGTCGTGACCTACATTGCCCGCAACCTGGAACCCTACCGCGGCTTCCATACCTTCATGCGCAGCCTGCCCGGGCTGCTGGCCCTGCGGCCCGGTGCGCGGGTGGTCATTGTCGGCGGCGACCGCGTCAGCTACGGCGAGCGCCTGCCCGAAGGCCAGTCCTGGCGGCAGCGTTACTGTGCCGAGCTACAGGACCAGGTCGACTGGCAGCGGGTGTTCTTCGTGGGCCAGGTGCCGTATGCCGATTACCTGAAGATCCTTCAGGTCTCGGCGACGCATGTCTACCTGACCTACCCTTTCGTGCTGTCGTGGTCGATGCTCGAAGCGATGGCCGCCGGGTGCCTGCTGGTGGCTTCCGATACCCCACCGGTCACGGAAGTCATCAAGCACGCCCACAATGGCCTGCTGGTCGACTTCTTCGACGCCCGGCGCCTGGCCGAGACAGTTGCCGCAACACTGGCCGACCCGGCCCGCTACCAGGCGCTGCGCGACCAGGCGCGCCAGACCATCGTCGAGCGCTACGACCTCAAGCACGTCTGCCTGCCAAGGATGCTCGACCTGCTGCGCCACGCCCGCCCACCGGACCTGCCATACGACACAACGCCGGCGCCCAGACCACTGCAGGCCCCGTAAGATCGCAGCGCCGCCTTACGTCCAGTCCTGCACCCCGGCAAACCACTCGACCAGAAAGTCCAGCAACGCCCGCAGCGCCACGGGCATGTGCTTGCGCGAGGCATACACCGCGTGAATGCCCAGGCTGGTCGGCTGGCAGTCAGGCAGCAACGCCACCAGATGCCCGCTGCGGATCAGCGGCGCCACCAGGTAGGCCGGCAGCAGGCCGATGCCGGCATGGTTGAGCACCGCCTGCATCAAGGCCACCGCATCGTTGCTGCTGATCGTACCGCTGACGCGCACCGCCAGGGGTTCGCCGTCACGCTCGAAACGCCACAGGGCTGTGTCGTGGTAGGCATGGGTCAGGCAGTTATACGGCTCCAGGTCTTCAGGCCGGGTCGGTGTGCCGTGCCGCTTGAGGTACTGCGGCGAGGCGCAGACATGCGAGTCGCAGCGGGCCAGGCGCCGGGCGATCAATTGCGGGTCGATGTCGTCACTGATGCGGATCGCCAGGTCGATGCCCTCCTCGACCAGATTGACCGTACGATCGAGCAATTGCAGGTCGACCCTGACCCTCGGGTAACGCACCACGAACGCCGCCACCGCCGCGGTCAATCGGGCCTGGCCGAACGAGGTGCTGGCGGTGACGCGCACCTGCCCACGCGGTTCATCCTCGGGTCGGGCGACACTGGCCTGGATATCGGCGGCCTGCTCCAGCACGCGCCGGCACTTGGGCAGCACTTCGCTGCCAATGCTGGTCAGCGCCAGTCGGCGCGTGGTGCGATGCAATACACGCCCGCCCAGCCAGGCCTCCAGGTCCTGCAGGCAACGGGAAACCACCGGGCGTGATAACCCCAGTTTCTCAGCGGCCGCCGTCTGGCTGCCACACTCCACCACGGTGACAAACACCTGCATGGCCAACATACGGTCCATTCATTCGTCCGTTTTTCGCAACAAACATGCCGGGAATCTAGCATTTTTCTGACCGATTCCAGCCCGTATCGTCTGCACTCCCTCAGTATCGGAGTCCGCCATGTCGACGCCCCTGGTTTCCACCCTGCTTGCCAGCCTGGCCCTGAGCCTGAGCGCCAGTGCCCTGGCCGCGCCACCCTTGACCCTGGACGCTTACAATCCGGGCCATGAGGCCATTTTCCCGGTGTCCTCGGTGCTGGTCACCGGTGAGCATGAATCCCTGCTGATCGATGCCCAGTTTGGCAAGGGCCAGGCCGAGAAACTGGTAGAGAAGGTCAAGCGCAGCGGCAAACCGCTCAAGCGCATCTACATCAGCCACGGTGACCCGGACTATTACTTCGGCCTGGACACGCTGGTCGATGCGTTCCCGGACGTCGAGGTGCTGGCCAGCGCGCCCACTGTCGAGCACATCCAGCACACCATGAAGGACAAGCTGGCCTACTGGGGGCCGAAGTTGGGCGCCGATGCCCCGCGCCGGCTCATCGTGCCCAAGGTGCTCAAGGGCAATCGCCTTGAGCTCGAAGGCCAGGCGCTGGAAGTCGTCGGCCTGGACGGACCGCAACCTGATCGCAGCTTCGTCTGGATCCCTTCGATCAAGGCAGTGGTCGGTGGCGTGGTCCTGGCCAACAATCAGCATGTCTGGATGGCCGACACCCAGAGCGCCCAATCGCATCAGGACTGGCTGGGCACCCTGGCCAGAATCGAAAGCCTCAAGCCCTCGGTCATCGTGCCGGGCCACGCCCTGCCGGGGCCGCGCACCAGCGCCGAGTCACCGGCCTTCACGGCGGGCTACATCCGCGCCTTCGACCAGGAAGCGGCGCGCAGCCAGGACGCCAATGCCCTGATCGAGGCCATGAAGACGCGTTATCCCGACCTGGGCGAGGTGTCCAGCCTGGAACTGAGCGCCAAGGTGGCCAAGGGCGAAATGGCCTGGTAAGCGTGCCCGGCGGGCCTGCCGATGAGCCCGGCAGCGGGTTCTCGACACGCCGGGCCTGATCGTTTCGCCGTCGGCGCTGTCCATTAGGCCTGTAGGTCGGTGCCACAATCGCTTGCGCTTATGGCCTACTGTGTCTTCCTCAGCCGACGGTACGCCCACGCATGTTCACGATCCGCCCCGCCTCCATCCCCTCCTGGCTGCGCCCTGTGCTGCGGCCCTTGCTGGACCCTTACCGCCGTTACCGCCATGCCCGCCTGATCCACGCCGCGCGCATTTCGGTCGGCTTGCTGGTGTCGATCCTGTTGACCAGCGGGCTGAACCTGCCGCATGGCGAATGGGCCTCGGTGACCATGCTGATCGTGATCGGCGGCCTGCAACACCACGGCAATATCCGCAAGAAGTCGGTGGAGCGCGCGTACGGAACGTTGATCGGGGCAGGCCTGGGGCTGCTGGTGGTGGTGCAACAGGGCTACCTGGAAATGTCCTTGCTGACCTACTGCCTGATGTCGGTGATGTGCGGCTTCTTCGCCTATCACGCCATCGGCAAGGGCGGCTACACCGCGCTGCTATCAGCCATCACGCTGTTCATCGTGGCCGGCCACGGGGTCAACCCGATCAGCGACGGCCTGTGGCGCACCGTGGACATCCTGATCGGTATTGTCCTGGCGCTGGCGTTCTCGTTCGCGCTGCCGCTGTACGCAGTGTTTTCCTGGCGCTACAACCTGGCCAGCGGCCTGCGTGATTGCGCCAAGGTCTACGGGCGCATCAGCCAGGGCCAGTCGGTGACCGCCGACGAGCACCTCAAACTCGCCGCCAGCCTCAACGCCACCATGCTGCAGCTGCGCTCGCTGCTGCCGTCGGTGTCCAAGGAAGTGAAGATTTCCATGGTCGAACTCGACACCATGCAAAGCCAGTTCCGCATGTGCCTGAGCCTGCTGGAGATTCTCGCCAACAGCCGCCCGGCCAATCCCGACCCGACCCTGAAGGCAGCGCTGGATGCCGATTACCGCCAGAACCGCCGACGTTTGCTAGGCATGGCGCGAGCGTTGCAAACCGGCGCCACCGAACACCTCAAGCGCAATTTCGAGCCTGCCACTGCGGCGCCAGTCCCGGACGGGCTGACCGGTTACCGGCTGATGACCCAGCAATTGACGCACACGTTGCAACAGTTGCAAGCGCGCCTGGACAAGACCTCGCGACGCTGGAAGCTGTAAAGCACATCCATGGAAAATATTTTTTAAAACAGAATTGATTCAGAATTTATCTTCCACTACTGTCGATTCCATCTTTGATTCGAACAATAACAAGGACGGGATCACATCATGAAACGAGTCTTGCTGGGCGCCTGCGCGCTGGTCATGTCGATGGCCGCGCACGCAGAGCTGCGCATTGGCGTTACGGTGGGCAACCTCGACAACTACATTTCCTACCTGGTGGGTGCCATGCAGGACCAGGCCAAAAAGTCGCCTGACGGCGTGCGCCTGCAGGTCGAGGATTCGGCCAGCGATGTCGGTCGCCAGCTCAGCCAGGTCGAGAGCTTCATCAACCAGAAGGTCGACGCCATCATCGTCAACCCGGCCGACACCGCCGCCACCCAGCGCATCACCGCCAAGGTCCGTGAGGCCGGCATCCCGCTGGTGTACGTCAACAGCCGTCCCGAAGTCGACACCCTACCGCCCGGGGTGGTCTTCGTCGGCACCGACGAGCGCGCCATCGGCCGCATGCAGATGCAGTACCTGGCCGAGAAAATGAACGGCAAGGGCCACCTGGCAATCATTCTCGGGCGTCTGGCGCACAGCGACACGCGCAAGCGCACTGACGGGGTCAAGGATGTGCTGCAGCAATTCCCGGACATCAAGGTGGTCGAGCAACAGAGCGGCGACTGGCAGCGCGACCAGGGCATGAACATCATGAACAGCTGGGTAGTGTCGGGCGAGCAGATCGATGCCGTAGCGTCCAACAACGACGAGATGGGCATCGGCGCGGCCATGGCACTCAAGGCCGCCGGGCAGTCGAACGTGCTGGTCGGCGGCATCGACGGCACCCCCGACGGCCTGATGGCGATCAAGAACAAGATGCTCACCGTCAGCGTATTCCGCGACCCGGTGGCCATGGGCGCCAAGGCCGTCGACACCGCGGTGGCACTGATCAACAAACAACCGATTCAGGGCGATGTCTGGCTGCCAACCCAGCTCGTCACTGCCGAAAACTACCAACAGTTCGCACGCCCGTAGGAGCGCGCTTGCCCGCGACCGGCTGCGTTAGCAGTCGTAAAGTTGTGGTGTTTCATAGATCCCTGATGGGTTCGCAGTCGTAAATTTGTGGCGTTTCCTAGATTTTGCGAGCGCTACGCACTCGGTCGCGGTGGTCCGGCATACCGGCAAGCGCGCTCCTACCCCCAGCGCGCTTAATCTCCTACCATGCAGCGGCCCTGTCAGGAGATGCCCTTGTCCACCACCCGCCCCCCCGTTCTCGATGAAATCGACCGCCAGTTGATCGCTGCCCTGCAACTGAACGCGCGTGAAAGCGTGGCAGTGCTGGCCCGGCAACTGGGCATCGCACGCACCACGGTCACTTCGCGCCTGGCGCGGCTGGAAAAGACCCGCATTATCACCGGCTACGGTGTGCGCCTTGGCCAGCGGGTGGCCGATGGCGGTCTGCAAGCCTATGTCGGCATCACCGTGCAGCCGCGCTCGGGCAAGGAAGTGCTGCGCCGGCTCGGCGTGCTGCCCCAGGTGCAGCAACTGTGCGCCGTCAGTGGCGAATTCGATTACGTGGCCTGGCTGCGCACCGACTCGCCTGAACAGCTCGACCAGTTACTCGACCTGATCGGCAGTGTCGAGGGCGTGGAAAAGACCACCACTTCGATCATCCTCAGCAGCAAGATCGACCGCAGCCAACCGGTCTGAGACGGGCAGTTTCGTCATAATGATCATCCAGTTCGTCATATCAACCTTACTCTCGACACATCGACGACATATTGTGTCTTATTAACGTACCTATCCCTGCCTAGACTGTTGCCTAACCGCACCCGCAGTCGATCAGGGCCATCAGACATGAAACACACCCGCCACCGCGCAGACGTTCAAAAGCCGATCACCATGTATGGCCCGGACTTCCCCTTTGCCTTCGATGACTGGATCACCCACCCGGCAGGCCTGGGCAGCATCCCGGTCGAACAGCATGGCCGCGAAGTGGCGATCATCGGCGCCGGCATTGCCGGCATGGTGGCCGCCTACGAGCTGATGAAGCTGGGCCTGAAACCGGTGGTCTACGAGGCCTCGCAAATGGGCGGGCGGTTGCGCTCGCAAGCCTTCGAAGGCGCCGAGGGCATCATTGCCGAGCTGGGAGGCATGCGCTTTCCCGCCTCCTCGACGGCCTTCTTTCATTACGTCGACAAACTCGGCCTGGACACCCAGCCGTTTCCCAACCCGCTGACCCCGGCCAGCGGCAGCACGGTGGTCGACCTGGAAGGCAACACTTATTACGCGCAAAGCCTCAGCGACCTGCCGCCCCTGTTCCAGGAAGTGGCCGACGCCTGGGCCGATGCCCTGGAGGCCGGTTCGCAGTTCGCCGCGATCCAGCAGGCGATCCGCGACCGTGACGTCAAACAACTGAAAACCCTGTGGAACGAGCTGGTGCCGCTGTGGGACGACCGCACTTTCTATGACTTCGTCGCCACTTCCAAGGCCTTCGCCAAGCTGTCGTTCTACCACCGCGAAGTATTCGGCCAGGTCGGTTTCGGCACCGGTGGCTGGGACTCGGACTTTCCCAATTCGATGCTGGAAATCTTTCGCGTGGTCATGACCAACTGCGATGAAAACCAGCACCTGATCGTCGGTGGCGTGCAGCAGGTGCCGCTGGGTATCTGGCGCCATGCGCCCGAGCGCTGCGCCCACTGGCCGGCCGGCACCAGCCTGGCGTCCTTGCACCTGGGGGCGCCGCGCACAGGTGTCAAGCGCATCGCCCGCGCCTCGGATGGCCAACTGGCCGTGACCGACAACTGGGGCAATGTAGGCCACTACGCGGCGGTGCTGACCACCTGCCAGAGCTGGGTGCTGACCACTCAGATCGAGTGCGAGGAATCGCTGTTTTCGCAAAAAATGTGGATGGCCCTGGACCGCACCCGCTACATGCAGTCGTCCAAGACCTTCGTGATGGTCGACCGGCCGTTCTGGAAGGACAAGGACCCGGAAACCGGCCGCGACCTGATGAGCATGACCCTGACCGACCGCCTGACCCGCGGCACCTACCTGTTCGATAACGGCGACGGTAAGCCGGGTGTGATCTGCCTGTCGTATGCCTGGATGAGCGATGCGCTGAAAATGCTGCCGCAACCCACCGAAAAACGCGTGCGCCTGGCCCTGGACGCCTTGAAGAAAATCTACCCAAAGGTCGACATCGCCAGCCACATCATCGGCGACCCGATCACCATTTCATGGGAAGCAGACCCGCATTTTCTCGGCGCCTTCAAGGGCGCACTGCCGGGGCATTACCGCTATAACCAGCGTATGTACGCGCACTTCATGCAGCAGGACTTGCCCTGCGAGCAGCGCGGCATGTTTCTGGCCGGGGACGACATTTCCTGGACGCCGGCCTGGGTCGAAGGCGCGGTGCAGACCTCGCTCAACGCGGTCTGGGGCATCATGACCCAGTTTGGCGGCCGCACCCATGCGGACAACCCGGGCCCGGGCGATGTATTCGATGAACTGGGCCCGATCGCCCTGCCTGAATAACCCGGAGGTGTCATGCGTATCGCTCTTTATCAATGCCCGCCGCTGCCGCTGGACATCGACGCCAATCTGACGCGCCTGGCCCGCCAGGCAGAAGCCGCCGCGCAACAAGGCGCACAGTTGCTGGTGTGCCCGGAAATGTTCCTGACCGGCTACAACATCGGCGCGGCCGCTGTGCAACGCCTGGCCCAGCCCGCCGACGGTGCGGCGGCGCGGCAGATTGCCGGGATCGCCCGGCATACCGGCGTCGCCATTGCCTATGGGTACCCCGAGCGCGGCGAAGACGGCCGGCTGTACAACGCCGCGCAACTGATCGACGCCCATGGCAACCGCCTGGGCAACTACCGCAAGACCCACCTGTTCGGGGATCTGGACAAAAACATGTTCAGCGCCGGCACCGACCACTTTCCGCTGATCGAACTCGACGGCTGGCGGCTGGGGCTGCTGATCTGCTACGACGTGGAGTTTCCCGAGGCCGTACGCCGCCTGGCACTGGCCGGCGCCGGGCTGATCGTGGTGCCGACCGCCAACATGGTGCCGTTCGACTTCGTCTGTGAAGTGACGGTGCGCGCCCGGGCCTTCGAGAACCAGTGCTACCTGGCCTACGTCAACTACTGTGGCCGCGAAGACACGGTGCATTACTGCGGCCTGAGCAGCCTCAACGGCCCGGATGGCAGCCGCCCGGCGCTGGCGGAACAAGACGAACAATTGCTGATTGCCGATATGCAGCCACAACGGATCAAGGACGCCAAGGCTCTCAATGACTATCTGGGTGATCGTCGTGCTGCGTTGTATCGATGAAAGCTGTCGCGTGATTGCAAGTGGGCACTACACTTTGCAGGAAGGCCGGCAATCCGTTCTTGCATGACCACCGTCGAGGGTTGCAGTGCCTGCCCGCTCGTGCCTGAGCGGGCAACCTGGGAGGACATCACCATGAAACTGGGTCATCCGCACCACCTCAGGCTTGACCGCTCACTTATCCCGCACTGGCACCCTGGCTGCACCCTGGAAGTGGGTGAAGACGGCAAGGGCCGTCTGTTGCACGTAAGCCCCGGAGGCAACGTACAGTTGGACGACATCAAGACGTGGATAAGTGAGTTGGTCGATGGCCGGCGTACTGTCCAGCAGATCATCGACACCTTGCACGTCAACTACCCCAACCTGCCGGAAATGGGCACCGATGTGGATAATTTCATCGGCCGGGCCCACCAGTTGCAATGGATCGAACTCAGCCAGGCCGGACCCGAACGTTATCGGGCCTGACTGGCAGCAGACCGGTTACTTGCGGCTGGCAATGATATAGACGGCGTGGATGATGCCGGGGAAGTAGCCCAGCAGGGTCAGCAGGATGTTGAGCCAGAAGGCACCGGCGAAGCCCACTTGCATGAACACGCCCAGTGGAGGCAGCAGGATAGCGATGATGATGCGAAGAATGTCCATGGGTAAGCTCCTGATTGAAAGGCTTTTATAGCCTGTGCTCAATCGACCCTGGCCTGCTGCAGGGGTTCCATGGCTTCTGGCAGACCGCCATCACTGAACGCGTGAGATAAAACCTGCACACAAAGAAAACCCCGCCTAAGCGGGGTTTTCCAGACTGTTTCCCTGACATCCATTTCTTCCCGCCGTCCTGGCAGGCTTCCCTACGTGTCCCTGTTATTCTGGTTGCGCATCCTGCGCGACGTCCTTGGAAGCAAGATTATCTTTGGATCCATTTTTGGGGAAGAGGTCATTTGCCACCACGACGTGTAAGCATTGGCTTACACGCCCGACAAACACCGTCAGAACTGCGAGGCCTCCAGCAGGTACAGCGATTCACTGCCCGCGCGCACCGAGGCGTCCAGCGAGTGAATACGCGGCAACAAGCGGGCGAAATAGAAGCGTGCGGTGCCCAGCTTGCTGGCATAAAACGCCTCCTGCGTCTCTTTGCCCAGCGCCGCGCCTGCCATGCGCGCCCACATCCAGGCATAGGCGGTGTAGCCAAACTGATGCAAGTACTCCACGGACGCCGCGCCGATCTCGTTGGGGTTCTGCTGCGCACGCGCCAGGATCAACCCGGTCAGGTCATCAAGCTTGTCCAGCGCCAGACGCAGTGGCTCGACGAACTCGGCCAACCGGCTGTCGGCGCCGTCGATGAACTGACGCACTTCATCGGAAAACAGCCGGTACGACTGTCCTTGCGAGCCGACGATCTTGCGCCCCACCAGGTCCAGCGCCTGGATGCCGTTGGTACCTTCATAGATCTGGGTGATGCGCACGTCGCGCACCAGTTGCTCCTGGCCCCATTCGCGAATGTAGCCATGGCCCCCCAGCACCTGCTGGCCATGAACGGTGATCTCCAGGCCCAGGTCGGTCAGGAAGGCCTTGGCCACCGGGGTCAGCAGCGCTACCAGCGCATCGGCGCGCTGGCGCTCGGCGGCGTCTTCGCTGTACTTGGCGATGTCCAGTTGCAGCGCCACATAAGCGGTAAACGCCCGGCCGCCCTCATTGAGCGCCTTCATGGTCAGCAGCATGCGCCGCACATCGGGGTGCACGATGATCGGATCAGCGACCTTGTCGCGTTGCTGCGCACCGGTCGGTGCGCGGCTTTGCAGGCGCTCACGGGCGTAATCGACCGCGTTCTGGTAGGAGCGCTCGCCGGATGCCAAGCCCTGGATACCCACCCCCAGGCGCTCGTAGTTCATCATGGTGAACATCGCCGCCAGGCCCTTGTTCGGCTCGCCCACCAGATAACCCACGGCGCCGTCGAAGTTCATCACGCAGGTGGCCGAAGCCTGGATGCCCATCTTGTGCTCGATGGAGCCGCAATTGACCGCATTGCGCGCGCCCAGGCTGCCATCGTCGTTGACCATGAACTTGGGCACCAGAAACAGCGAAATGCCCTTGGGTCCGGCCGGCGCATCGGGCAGCTTGGCCAGGACCAGGTGAATGATGTTGTCGGTCAGGTCGTGCTCGCCGCCGGTGATGAAGATCTTGCTGCCACTGAGGCTGTAGGTGCCATCAGCCTGGGGCTCGGCACGCGTACGAATGATGCCCAGGTCAGTGCCGGCATGCGCTTCGGTCAGGCACATCGAGCCGCACCAGGTGCCGGCATACATATTGGGCAGGTAAGTGGCCTTGAGGGCCTCGCTGGCGTGGTTGTTGAGCGACACGCAGGCGCCGGAGGTGAGCATCGGGTACAGGCCGAAGGCCAGGCTGGCCGAGTTGAGCATTTCTTCGACCAGCGCGCCCACCACCTTGGGCATGCCCATGCCGCCGAACTCGGGGTTGCCGCCCACGCCCACCCAGCCGCCTTCGGCGTAGGTGCGATAAGCCTCGGGAAAACCGCTGGGGGTGGTGACCACGGTGTCGTTCCAGTGACAGCCTTCTTCATCGCCGCTGCGGCTGAGCGGCGCAATGCTCTTGCTGGTGACCTTGCCGGCTTCCTCGAGGATGGCATCGACCGTTTCGGTGTCGACCACCTCAGCCAGGGCCGGCAATCGGGCCCAGAGTCGGGAGACTTCGAACACTTCATTCAAGACGAAGCGCATATCGCGCAGCGGCGCTTTGTAGTCAGCCATGGCATACCTCGTGAACGGGAAACGAGAGACAGAACAGATAAACGGACCGGCTACAGGCCAGGCCGGACAATGAAGAGCTCGAGTGTATCTGAACAACTATTGCGACACATAGGGTCCGCTTGTGACCGAATAGTCGCTAACGGTCATGAAAAACACCCCTTCCAGCCGCTGTTGACCGGCCACCAGGGATGCGGTGAATGCAAGAAGGAAGGGCTCGTGCAAGGGCCTTTGAGTCAGCCTGTCTGCCAGGCCTGCGCTGTACATTGATGCAGGTTCAGCCCTGGCGTGGCCTAGCTGGCGTCGGCCATGCGCGTCGCGCTGCGCTTCTGGGCCTGACCGTACGCCACCACACAGTTGCGCCCCGCCCCCTTGGCGGCATACAACGCCTGGTCGGCTGTCTTGAGCACCTCTTCGGCGGTGCGATGCTCGGACTGACGCTCGGCCACGCCGATACTGATCGTCACCGAGACACTGCCCGCATGGGCCCCGCTGCGCCGCAGCCGGCCCTGCTGATCATCCTGAGGACGATTCTCGGGGTTGCGCAACTGAATCTGATAATTGGCAATGGTCTCGCGCACCGCTTCCAGGTGCGGCATGCAGTCTTCCAGGGTCTTGCCGGGGAAGACGATGGCGAACTCTTCGCCGCCATACCGATAGGCCTTGCCGCCGCCCTGGGTGATCTTCGACAGTTTGCTGGCCACCAGGCGCAGCACCTGATCGCCGACATCGTGGCCATGGGTGTCGTTGAATTTCTTGAAATGATCCACGTCACTCATTGCCAACACATAGTTGCGCCCCAGGCGCTGCAGCCGCTCATTGAGCGCGCGGCGGCCGGGCAGTCCGGTCAACTCGTCACGAAAGGCCATCTGATAGGCTTCCTGCGCCACGGCGGCGGCAATCATCAGCATGACCTGGCTGCACATGATGTTCAGGGTGAAGGGCAGGATGAACGTTTTGGGCAAGGCCCAGAACAGGCCGAGCAACCCGACCAGTTGGGCGGCATGCAACGGCCGGGGTTTGTTCAGGTATTGCCAGACCAATATTCCGAAGGCGATCAGGAACATGACATAGGACAGCTGGATCAGGCTCATCCATGCACCATGCAACAGCGGCCAGCGAATCTCGGCCAGCCAGTTCTGCACTTCGACCGGGTAACTCTGCTCCAGCCCCAGGGCCACGCCACCGACCACCAGCAACACCGCCAGCCGCGCCACCAGGTCCTGGAACAAGTGCGTGCGTTCTTCCCAGGCGGCATACAGGCCGAACAGCAAGGGCAACAGCAGGCACATCAGGTGAAAGACCACGGCGGCGTCCTGGCGGACCATGCCGTTATCACGGTAGAAGTCGGTCTGGGTGTCCAGCAGGTAGTAGGCGATGTACACCGTGACCATCAAGGCCAGTTCACGCTGGCGCCGATACACCGCGCAATACGCGCCACCCAGCAACAGGACCAGCGTTGGCAGGACATTGAACAGGGACGTGAAGAAAACGCTCAGGTCTTTGACATAAGCTGCCGCCAGGCCGGCCACGAACAGAACACCGGCAGGCAAGAAATGACTCAATCGTGCAGCAGAGGGACGCAACAAGGGGGATGTCTCCTACTCGGCATCAGAAAATGGCCCGGCATGGTGGCATTGTGCCCTTGCTAGGTTAGTAATGCATTCGGTAGGAACCAAATAGCCAACTAATTTCTGTAACGGCAGGAATCGGGAAACATTGATCGAATGATAAAGGAAGCATGACGCAGGAGCGGCGCGCCCCCCGTAGAAGCAGCGGGGCGCGCCTGCGAAAAATGAAGGATCCAGCCGATCAATAACCCAGGCCGAAGTCTTCTTCTTTCATGTCCATCAGGTTGGCCGCGCCCGATACGATCGCCGCCGCATGGGTGCGGGTGCGTGGCAGGATGCGCTCGTAATAGAAGCGCGCGGTCTGCAGCTTGGCGGTGTAGAACGCCTCTTCCGAGGTGCCTTCGGCCAGTTTCTGCGCTGCGGCACGTGCCATGTCGGCCCAGAAGTAGGCCAGGCACGCATAACCCGAGAACATCAGGTAGTCCACAGAAGCGGCGCCCACTTCTTCGCGGTCCTTCATGGCGGCCATGCCGACCTTCATGGTCAGTTCGCCCCACTCCTTGTTCAACGCTGCCAGTGGCGCGGTGAACGCGGCGATGGCTTCATTGCCCTCGTTGGCCTGGCAAAACTTGTGGACGATCCGGGTAAAGCCCTTGAGCGCCTCGCCCTGGGTCATCAGCACCTTGCGGCCCAGCAGGTCCAGGGCCTGGATGCCGGTGGTGCCCTCGTAAAGCATCGAGATACGGCTGTCGCGCACGTTCTGCTCCATGCCCCACTCGGCGATGAAGCCGTGACCGCCATAGATCTGCACGCCATGGTTGGCCGCTTCAAAGCCCACCTCGGTCATGAACGCCTTGGCAATCGGGGTCATGAAGGCCAGCAGGGCATCGGCGGCCTTGCGCTGTTCTTCGTCCTGGCTGTACTTGACGATGTCGACCTGCTTGGCAGTGAAATACACCATGGCCCGGGTGCCTTCGGCAAAGGCCTTCATGGTCAGCAGCATGCGCCGTACATCGGGGTGCACGATAATCGGGTCAGCGGCCTTGTCCGGGGCCTTGGGGCCGGTCAGCGAGCGCATCTGCAAGCGGTCGCGGGCGTATTGCAGGCCGCCCTGGAACGCCACTTCGGCATGGGCCAGGCCTTGCAGTGCAGTGCCCAGGCGCGCGGTGTTCATGAAGGTGAACATGCAGTTCAGGCCCTTGTTCGGCGGGCCGATCAGAAAACCGGTAGCGCCGTCGAAGTTCATCACGCACGTGGCGTTGCCGTGAATGCCCATCTTGTGCTCGAGCGAACCGCAGGCCACCGCGTTGCGCTCACCGAGGCCACCCTGGGCGTCGGGCAGGAACTTGGGCACGATGAACAGCGAAATGCCCTTGGTGCCGGCCGGTGCATCCGGCAGGCGGGCCAGCACGATATGGACGATGTTATCGGCCATGTCGTGTTCGCCGGCGGAAATGAAGATCTTGGTGCCGCTAACCTTGTAGGAGCCGTCAGCCTGAGGCTCGGCGCGAGTGCGCAGCATGCCCAGGTCGGTGCCGCAGTGCGATTCGGTCAGGCACATGGTGCCGGTCCACTCGCCGGACACCAGCTTGGTCAGGTAGGTCTCCTGCTGCTCGGGCGTGCCGTGCTCGGAAATGGTGTTCATCGCGCCATGCGACAGGCCGGGGTACATGCCCCACGACCAGTTGGCCTCGCCGACCAGCTCGCTGATGGCCAGCCCCAGCGACTCGGGCAGGCCCTGGCCGCCGTGCTCGACATCATGGGCCAGACTCGGCCAGCCGCCTTCGACGAATTGCTTGTAGGCCTGTTTGAAGCCGGTCGGCGTCTTCACGCCTGCCTCGCTCCACTGGCAGCCTTCGATGTCGCCCACGCGGTTGAGCGGGGCCAGCACCTGTTCGCAGAACCGCGCACCTTCTTCCAGGATGGCGTCGACCATGTCGGGCGTGGCGTCCTGGCAGGCCGGCAGGCTCTGGTAATGGGCTTCATAACCCAGCAGCTCATCACGCACGAAACGAATATCACGCAAGGGGGCCTTGTAGTCAGGCATAGCTTGTAACCTCTGCTGGTGAATCCCGTATGAATGACTGATCGGTCGTGATGGGAACACTTTCAACGCTTTTGGCGCTTACAGCGCCTACCGATCAAACAGATGTTTGAAACTTACGTTTACACCCGGACCTTGTCAATAGCGCATTGCCCACCGCTGGTCCTGAACCGGCGCAAGGCCGCACGGACCGTGGCCTGTAGCCAGAACGGGGGGTCATTGAAGGAGTCTAGTCGAGGGGCCGCCGGTTGCGGCCTTGAAACAGCGCTACGCGCAGAAACGACAACGCCGTGCTCAAGGGCACGGCGTCAGAGGTAAAAACACCTGAAGGGCTCAGGCGTAGGTGTCAATCAGCGTACCGAGCGCTTCACTGCTGGCGCGTTGCGCAGCAACGCCCGCCTCGACCTGGAACTTGCCAGCTTCCAGCTCAACGATGTTGGCCGGCAGGTCGGAACGCTGGCTGCGGTCGACCGAACGCAGGTTTTCCAGCTGGAAGTCGGAGGACTGGCTGCGGCCAGACACTTCGATGCTGTTACTGGCGATCTGAGAGGCCGCCTGATCGACACGGTTCTGCCCGACCTGGATTGCGCTCAGGCCTGGATACAGCGTGTTGTTCATGGAAATTTGCATAAGCCAGTCCTCAGCTCATAGGAAGCAAGGCCTATTGAAACAGGGATAGCGGCAAAATGCCCAACAAAAAGACTAATGGCAACATGCCTGACCATAGGCTGAATCTTGATCAAACGGCAAAGCGCCTTTGATATCAGTCACCTGAGTGCCAGTAGCGGCGCAACCGTCAGGTATTGGGCCACGCTTTCAGCAACAGGCTGTAACAGTCGCGGCACCTGCCCCAGGCAAGGTGCCGGCAATTGTTCAGCCAATGTCGCCAGGTTGGCCTCAAGCCGTGAGGTCTGGGCATCGACAATATTGGCCACCCAGCCGGCCAGCACCAGGCCGTCGCGGGCAATCGCCTCGGCCGTCAGCAACGCATGGCTGATGCAGCCCAGGCGCACGCCGACCACCAGGACAACCGGCAGCTGCAGGGCAATTGCCAGATCAGACAGATGCTCGTCGCCACTGAGCGGCACGCGCCAGCCACCGGCGCCCTCGATCAGGGTGAAACCGGCCTGACGCGCCAGCAGGCGCTGCATCGGCGCCAGCAGAGTGGCCACGCCCAGGTCCAGCCCGGCTTCCCGCGCGGCCAGGTGCGGGGCAATGGCCGGCGCCAGGGCAAAGGGATTGACCTCTTCATAGGTCAACGCTGTGGTGCACTGCGCCAGCAAGGCCAGGGCGTCGGCGTTGCGCAGCCCGTTGGCAGTCGATTCACAGCCGGAAGCCACCGGCTTGCCGGCCGCCGTACTCAGGCCCGCCCGCCGGGCCGCGTGCAAGAGGCCAGCAGCCACGGTGGTCTTGCCGATGTCGGTGTCGGTCCCGGCAATGAAAAAGGCAGCGCTCATGACTGTTTTTCCAGCACGACATAGATCGCCTGATAAGTGGCCGGCAAACCCTGCGGTTGGCGAAAGGCTTCATACGCCTGCACCAGCGTGCGAATACGCTCGCGGCCGGTCAGGCCGGTGGCGCGCCCCGGATTGAGGTTATGCGCGCCCAGGGCCTTGAGTTCATGGGTCAGGCTGCGCACATCCGGATAATGCAGCACGTGCGGGCGCACCTCCAGGCTGCGCAGGCGCAGGCCGCTGACTGTGGACAAGTGTTGGTAGGCTTGCGGTTCACGGAAGCGATTGACATGCACCAGGCCGTCGACTTGCTGCCAGCTGCGGCGCAGTTCGTCCAGCGTGCCGACACACAGGCTGGAAAACGCAAACACTCCGCCGGGGCGCAATACCCGACGTGCCTCGCTGAGTACAGCGGCAAAGTGAGCGCACCATTGCACCGCCAGGCTGGAAAACACCAGGTCCAAGCACTGGTCCTGCAACGGCAGGCTCTCGGCATCGCCGGCCACGAAATGCTGCGCCCCGCCCTGCGGCTGCGCGTGGTGCAGCATGCCTTCGGCCAGGTCCAGCGCCACGCCTTGTGCAGCGGCGAAACGCGACGCCAGCAAGCGGCTGAAATGCCCGGTGCCACAGCCCAGGTCGAGCCAGCGGGCCGGATCCAGATCAGCCGGCAGTTGCGCCAACAGATGCTGCCCCACCGCGCGCTGCAAGTCGGCCACGCTGTCGTAACTGGCCGCTGCGCGGGAAAAGGACGCCGCCACCTGCCGCTTGGCCGGCAAGCCGCCCGGCAGCGGTACACCAGAAAGATCAGTCATCGCGCCCCCTGCGCACAAAGGTCCGGATCGTCGCCGCCACACTGTGCGGGCTTTCCAGGATAAAAGCATGGCTGGCCTGTTCGATCAGGCCCGTCTCGACATCCGCCAGCAGGTCCAGCACATCACTGGCCGCCTGCCCCGGCACCAGGGCATCGCGCCCGGCAAACACATGCAACTGGGGGCCCGCGAAGTCTTGCAAGGCCTGGCGGATGTCGAGTTGCCCAAGCACCCGCAGACCGTCCAGCAGCACCGGTGGCGCGACCGCCGCCAAGGTGGCGTTGAGCTGACGCGACACGCCACGTGGGTCGCCACCGCCCTGGCTGCACAACAGGGCGAACCGCTTGAGGGTCGCCTGCGGGTCGTGTTCGCAGCCGGCCACGAACGCGGCAAAATCCGCCTCGGGCATGGCGTGCGGCCAGTCATGGCGTTGCACGAAACAGGCATTGCTGGCAAGGGTCAGCAACCCACGGCAGCGCTCGCCGCGTCGGGCGGCCAGCAAGGCGGCGAGCATACCGCCCAACGACCAGCCGCCCAGCCAGGTGTGCTCCGGCAACCGTGCATCCAGTTCATCGAGCCAGGCCTGCACATCGGCGCTGCCCGGTTGCGGCAAGGGCGCGATGTCGACCTCAAGGTGCGCATCCAGCCCGCGCAGCACGGCGGCCAAAGGCTCCAGCGGCGCGACACCCAGGCCCCAGCCGGGCAACAACAGCAAACGGTCACGCATGCGTGGCCTGCTGCACTTCATTTTCGCCCAACAGAGCCCAGCTCTGCGCCAGGGCCTCCAGCAAACGTTGCACTTGTTCGCACGTATGGGCGGCGGTCAGCGTGACCCGCAAGCGGGCGCTGCCGGCGGGCACGGTGGGTGGGCGAATGGCACTCACCAGCAGGCCGCGCTCGCGCAGCAATTGCGAGAGACGCATGGCGCGCCCGGCATCGCCGATCAGGATCGGCTGGATGGGCGTGAAACTGTCCATCAACTGCAGTCCGATCTGCCCGGCGCCGTGGCGAAACTGGCTGATCAGCGCGGCCAGATGCTCGCGCCGCCACGACTCGCTGCGCAGCAGTTCAAGGCTCTTGAGCGTCGCGCAGGCCAGCGCCGGCGGCTGGCTGGTGGTGTAGATATAAGGCCGGGCGAACTGAATCAGCGTCTCGATCAAGTCGTCGCTGCCGGCCACAAAGGCCCCCGACGTACCAAAGGCCTTGCCCAGGGTACCGATCAGCACCGGCACGTCATCCAGGCCCAGGCCGAAGTGTTCGACACTGCCGCCGCCGCTGGCACCCAGCGCGCCGAACCCGTGGGCATCATCGACCATCAGCCAGGCGCCTCGGCTTTTCGCGGTACGGGCCAGGGCCGGCAGGTCGGCGATGTCGCCGTCCATGCTGAACACCCCGTCGGTGACCACCAGGCTGTCGCCCGCCGCCTTGGCCAGCCGGCTTTGCAGGCTGACGGCATCGTTGTGCAGGTAGCGGCTGAAGCGCGCGCCGCTGAGCAGGCCGGCATCGAGCAGCGAGGCATGGTTTAGGCGGTCTTCGAGCACCGTATCGCCCTGCCCGACCAGCGCCGTGACCGTGCCGAGGTTGGCCATGTAGCCATTGGAGAACAACAGCGCCCGGGGGCGCCCGGTAAACTCGGCCAGCGCCAGCTCCAGATCGTGGTGCGGCCCGCTGTGGCCAATGACCAGGTGCGACGCCCCGCCGCCCACGCCCCAGCGTTCGGCGCCGGCCCGCCAGGCGGCCACCACCTGCGGATGGTTGGCCAGGCCCAGGTAGTCGTTGTTGCAAAAGGTCAGCAACGGCTGCCCGTCGACTACCGCCAGCGGGCCTTGCGGGCTCTGCAGCAACGGGCGTTGACGGTACAGCTGCGCGGCGCGGCGTGCATCAAGGCGCGCCTGAAGATCGAAAGCCATGCTGACCTCGCCTGCTCAGGCCGAAACGGCGTTGTAGAACATCGCACTGCCTTGCTGCTCGACCAGCGCCTGCTCGATGGCCGCCTGGTGCACGTCATCGGCGTGGTCCTGCCCGGCCTCGGGCTCGATGCCCAGGCGCTTGAACAGCAGCATGTCCTTGTCGGCCTGCGGGTTGGCGGTGGTCAGCAGTTTTTCACCGTAGAAGATCGAGTTGGCACCGGCGAAGAATGCCAGGGCCTGCATCTGCTCGTTCATGGCCTCGCGACCGGCCGACAGCCGCACATGCGATTGCGGCATCAGGATGCGCGCCACGGCCAGCATGCGGATGAAGTCGAACGGGTCGACGTCCTCGGCATTTTCCAGTGGCGTGCCGGCGACCTTGACCAGCATGTTGATCGGCACCGACTCGGGGTGTTCGGGCAGGTTGGCCAACTGGATCAGCAGCCCGGCGCGGTCGTCCAGCGACTCGCCCATGCCCAGGATGCCGCCCGAGCAGATCTTCATCCCCGACTCACGCACATACGCCAGGGTCTGCAGGCGCTCGCTGTAGGTGCGGGTCGTGATGATGCTGCCGTAGAACTCCGGCGACGTATCAAGGTTGTGGTTGTAGTAATCCAGGCCTGCCGAGGCCAGCGCCTCGGTCTGCTCCTGGTCAAGCCGGCCCAGGGTCATGCAGGTCTCCAGGCCCAGCGCCTTCACGCCTTTTACCATCTCCAGCACGTAGGGCATGTCCTTGGCCGAGGGATGCTTCCAGGCCGCACCCATGCAGAACCGGGTAGAACCGATGGCCTTGGCCCGGGCGGCCTCCTCCAGCACCTTTTGCACCTCGAGCAGCTTCTGCTTGTCCAGGCCGGTGTTGTAGTGGCCCGACTGCGGGCAGTACTTGCAGTCTTCGGGGCAAGCGCCGGTCTTGATCGACAGCAGGGTCGAGACCTGCACGCGGTTGGCATCGAAATGAGCGCGATGCACCGTCTGCGCCTGAAACAACAGGTCATTGAAAGGCTGCACAAACAGTGCCTTGACCTCGGCTAAAGTCCAGTCGTGACGCAGGGTGGCGGTGGTGCTGGCGCTCATCGGGCGGCTCCTTTTTGGAATCTGACAGTTGAAGAACACCGCACCGGAGCGCAAAGACCACAGGCGCGACGCGGTTGTTCGGCTTGAATTTCGGCATAGTTAAGGAACGGCCATGCCTTGTCAACCATGCAAAGATAATCAGGTTTACATCTGGTTAAAAAACAGACAATTTTGCTTGTTGTGCGATGAACCCAGCGACACCGATCTGCCGCTGTGCGTGCCGTGTGAGGCCGAGTTGCCGTGGCTGGGAGCACAATGCCCGGGCTGCGCCTTGCCGTTGTCGGGTGCTGAGCGCCTGTGCACCGGTTGCCGCCTGCGACCGCCAGCCTTCAGCCAGGTGATTGCGCCGTGGGAATATCGCTTTGTGGTCGACCGGCTGATCACTCGCTTCAAGCACCAGGGGCAATGGCCGCTGGGCCGGCTGCTCGCTGACCTGATGGCGCTGTACCTGCAACACCGTTTCGATGAAGGCCTGCCACGCCCCGACGCTTTATTGCCCGTGCCCCTGGCCCGCCAGCGCCTGCGCCAGCGCGGCTTCAACCAGGCGGCGATGCTGGCCGGCTGGCTGGGAAAAACGTTGCAGATACCCGTGGATGAACGCCAGTTGCAGCGCATTCGTGAAACACCGTCGCAGCAAGGGCTGGATGCCAGGGCCCGCAAGCACAACCTGGCCGATGCCTTTTCCCTGCGCGACCGCCACGCCGTACGCGACCGGCACCTGGCCGTGGTCGACGACGTGCTGACCACCGGCACCACCGCCCAGACGCTGGCGCACCTGCTGATCCAGGCCGGCGCCCGGCGTGTTGACATCTACTGCCTGGCGCGCACGCCCGCCCCGCAGGATTGAGGGTAGACTCGGGCGCATCATCCGCCTTCGACTGCCCGCCATGCCGCTACCGCCTTCACTGAGCCAATACATGGTGCGCCGCCCGCAGCGCCTTGCCCTGCTGCAGCACATTGCCGAGCAAGGCTCGATCACCCGGGCGGCCAAAAGCGCAGGGCTGAGCTACAAGGCCGCCTGGGACGCCATCGACGAACTCAACAACCTGGCGCATCGCCCGCTGGTCGAGCGCAGCGTCGGCGGGCGCGGCGGAGGCGGTGCAACGTTGTCGGCCGAAGGCGAACGTATCCTGCGCCTTTATCAGCGCCTGCAGGCCTTGCAGGCCCAGGTGCTGGAAGCCGCCGAAAGCGACGCCGACTTCGACCTGCTCAGCCGCCTGACCCTGCGCACCAGCGCCCGCAACCAGTTGCTCGGACGCATTCAGCACATCACTCGCCAGGGCAACAACGACACCGTGCACCTGGCGCTGGCTGGCGGGCAACTGATCGACGCGCAGATCACCCACGACAGCTGCCTGCGCCTGGACCTTGAGGCAGGCGTCGAGGTGGTCGCGCTGATCAAGGCCGGCTGGCTGCAACTGCTGGCGCCGGACCAGCCCCCCCGCCCGAACCACAATACCTTGCACGGAGAGATCGACACCCTGCTGGACGCCGAAGACGGCCCCTGCGAAGTGCGCATCGGGCTGCCCCACGGTCAGACCCTGTGTGCGCTGGCCACGCCCGGACAGCTGAGCGCACTGGGGCTCGCCGGCGGCAGCGCGGTGCAGGTGCAGTTCGCGCCTTCACACGTATTGCTGGGCACGCTCGTCTGAGCGCACAGGACGTCATCGCACCGACACAATTTCGTCATCACGATCACTTAATGTGGCTGCCACATCCGTGGGAGCCGTGACGATGAAACTATTAAAAGAACACCAGCCTACCGACCTGGAAAACCTGGTGGGCCTGACCCGCCGCCGCTTCATCGGTGCTGGTGCCCTGTGCGGCGCGGCGCTGTTTCTGGGCGGTGACCTGCTCAGCCGCACCGCCCTGGCCACCGGCGTCAGCGAGGCCAACCGCACCCTGCTGGGGTTTGACGGCATTGCCACGGCCACCGCCGACAGCGTCAGCCTGCCGCCGGGCTATCGCGCCTCGGTGCTGATCAGTTGGGGCCAGCCCCTGCAGGCTGACGGACCGGCCTTCGACCCGAGTGGCAATGGCAGCGCCGAAGCCCAGGAGGTGCAGTTCGGCGACAACAACGACGGCATGAGCCTGTTCCCGATGCCTGGTCATCCGGACCGCGCCCTGCTGGCGATCAACAACGAATACACCAACTACCGCTACCTCTACGCACACGGCCAGGCGCCGCAGTCGCTTGAAGAGGTGCGCAAGGCGCTGGCCGCCGAGGGCGTCTCGGTGATCGAGATCGCCCGCCAGAACGGTCAATGGCAGTTCGTCCAGGGCTCACGCTTCAACCGGCGCATCCACGGCAATACGCCCATCACCCTGAGCGGCCCGGCCGCCGGCCACGACTGGCTCAAGACCGCCGCCGACAGCAGCGGTCGCCATGCCCTGGGCACGTTCCAGAACTGCGCCAACGGCAAGACCCCATGGGGCACCTACCTGACGTGCGAAGAGAACTTCACCGATTGCTTCGGCAGCAGCGACCCGCAGCAAGCCTTCGATGCCGGCCTCAAGCGCTACGGCGTGGTGGCGGCCAGCAAGGAGATTGGCTGGCACCCGTTCGATGCCCGCTTTGACGTGGCCAAGACTCCCAACGAGGTCAATCGCCACGGCTGGGTGGTGGAAATCGACCCCTTCGACCCTGAATCCACGCCGGTCAAGCGCACGGCGCTGGGTCGCTTCAAGCACGAGAACGCGGCCCTGGCGCAGACCAAGGGCGGACGTGCGGTGGTGTACATGGGCGACGACGAACGTGGCGAGTTCATCTACAAGTTCATCAGCCGCGACAAGATCGACACCGCCAACCCCAAGGCCAACCGTGACCTGCTTGACCACGGCACGCTGTACGTGGCGCAGTTCGATGGCGGCGACAACAACCCCGACCGCCCCAAGGGCCAGGGCCGCTGGGTCGAACTGACCCACGGCAAGAACGGCCTGGACGCGGCGGCCGGCTTCGATAACCAGGCCGAAGTGTTGATTCATGCCCGGCTCGCGGCCAGTGTGGTCAAGGCCACGCGCATGGACCGCCCGGAATGGATCGTGGTCAGCCCCAAGGATGGCCAGGTGTATTGCACCCTGACCAACAACATCAAGCGCGGCGACGACGGGCAACCGGTCGGCGGCCCCAACCCACGGGCGAAAAACCAGTACGGCCAGATCCTGCGCTGGCGCGAGGCCGACGACAATGCCTCGGCCATGAGCTTCGAATGGGACCTGTTCGTGGTCGCCGGCAACCCGGTCGTGCACCCCGGCACCCCGCAGGCCGGCTCGGCCAATATCAACGCCGCCAACCTGTTCAACAGCCCCGACGGCCTGAGCTTCGACGCCGCCGGGCGCTTGTGGATCCAGACCGACGGCGACTCCAGCAACAAGGGCGACTTTGCCGGCATGGGCAACAACCAGATGCTCTGCGCCGACCCGCACAGCGGCGAGATCCGCCGTTTCATGGTCGGCCCGGTCGGCTGCGAAGTCACCGGCATCAGTTTCGCCCCGGACTACAAAACGATGTTCGTCGGCCTGCAGCACCCCGGCGAAAACGGCGGCTCGACCTTCCCCGAGCACCTGCCCGGCGGCAAGCCACGCTCCTCGGTCATGGTCATCACCCGCGAGGACGGTGGCGTGATCGGCGCCTGACCCTTCAAGGCCCCTGTGGGAGCGACCTGCGGTCGCGAAGGGGCCGGGCATCGGATCGCTTCAGCCGCGAAGGGCACACATCGGCAGCGTTTGCGTTCGCGGCTAAAGCCGCTCCTACGGTCACAGCGGAACAGCAGCACTGAATGCGCGCTCTGCGTTACCATCGCCGGTCGACGCAACGGTTCGTTGCGTACAGGAGCCCGCATGTCCCATCCTTTCGCAGCCCTTACCCCCGACATGGTGCTGGACGCCGTAGAGAGCATCGGCTTTCTCAGCGACGCCCGTATTCTGGCGCTCAACAGTTACGAGAATCGGGTCTATCAGGTCGGCATCGAAGATCAGGCACCCTTGATCGCCAAGTTCTATCGCCCGCAGCGCTGGAGCAACGAGGCGATCCTGGAAGAACACAGCTTCACCGCCGAGCTTGAAGGCATCGAGGTGCCGGTCGTGGCGCCGATCGTGCACGACGGCAAGACCCTGTTCGAACATGGCGGCTTTCGCTTCACCCTGTTCCCGCGGCGTGGCGGGCGGGCCCCGGAGCCGGGCAATCTCGACCAGCTTTACCGCCTGGGCCAGTTGCTGGGCCGCCTGCACTCGCTCGGCGCCACCCGCGATTTCGAACACCGCGAAGCCTTGGCCGTGAAGAACTTCGGCCATGACTCGTTCAACTACCTGATGAACAACAACTGCATCCCGCGCTCGCTGCTGCCGGCCTACGAATCGGTGGCCCGCGACCTGCTCAAGCGCATCGAAGACGCCTACGCCGCCACGCCGCACACCAACATCCGCATCCACGGCGACTGCCACCCCGGCAACATGATGTGCCGCGACGAGATGTTCCATATCGTCGACCTGGACGACTGCCGCATGGGCCCTGCCGTGCAGGACATCTGGATGATGCTGGCCGGTGATCGCCAGGAATGCCTGGGGCAACTGTCCGAGCTGATGGACGGCTACAACGAATTCCACGACTTCGAGCCCCGCCAGCTGGCGCTGATCGAACCGCTGCGCGCCCTGCGCCTGATGCACTACAGCGCCTGGCTGGCACGCCGCTGGGACGACCCGGCATTCCCGCACAGTTTCCCGTGGTTTGGCAGCGAGCGTTACTGGGGCGACCATATCCTGGCCCTGCGCGAGCAACTCTCTGCCCTGCAGGAAGAGCCACTGAAACTGTTCTGACCTTTATCGCGCCGCACAGGCGGCGCTACCACTGTTGACCGGACTGACAAAAACAGCAGTACAAGGAAGCACCATGCACACTGCCAATCCGCGGCGCGGATTAATCCTGGGCCTGAGCGCCTATATCATCTGGGGCCTGTTCCCGCTCTACTTCAAAGCCGTGCAGTCGGTGCCGGCCGTGGAGATCATCATCCACCGCGCACTCTGGTCGGCCCTGGCCGGCTCGCTGCTGCTGATGCTGTGGAAACACCCCGGCTGGTTCAAGGAGCTGCGCGACAACCCCCGGCGCCTGGCCATCCTGGCCCTGAGCGGCACGCTGATCGCCAGCAACTGGCTGATCTATGTCTGGGCGGTCAATAACGGGCGCATGCTCGAAGCCAGCCTGGGCTACTACATCAACCCGCTGATCAACGTATTGCTCGGCATGTTGCTGCTGGGTGAACGGCTGCGCCCGATCCAGTGGCTGGCCGTGGCCCTGGCCGCCACCGGTGTGGCCCAGCAGGTCTGGCACGTCGGCAGCCTGCCCTGGTTGTCGCTGGCCCTGGCCCTGACCTTCGGCTTCTACGGGCTGATCCGCAAGAAAGCCCCGGTGGCCGCCTTGCCGGGACTGGTCGTGGAAACCTGGCTGCTGGTGCCGCTGGCCCTGGGCTGGCTGCTGCTTCATCCGCAGGCGCAAAGCCTGCAGCCGGACGTGTTGCACAGCTCAATGATCTTCTGGCTGGCCGCCGCCGGCCCCGTCACCCTGGTGCCGCTGGTGTGCTTCAACGCCGCCGCCCGGCACCTGCCGTTTGCCACGCTGGGCTTTTTGCAATACATCGGGCCCACGCTGGTGATGCTGCTGGCCGTGTTCGTCTACGGCGAGCACCTGGCGACAAGCACGCTGATCACGTTCTGCTTTATCTGGGCGGGGCTGGCCATCTACAGCGTCGATGCCTGGGTCAACATGCGCAAACGAGCCTGATCAAAAAACAACCAACTTCTTGCAGCCCTTGTGCGCCAAGGGCTGCAAGCACATACCCCAAGCTTATCCACAGGCAGGCGCAGGATAATTGTGCACAAGCCGAGCGGCCTGGCTATTTTTTGATCAACTCATGTCAGGCCTTGCTGCACGTGGCCTGGCGGGTTGATTCCCCAGGTTATCCACAGGCAGGTGCAGGGAAAGACTGGATAACCTCAAGCGGCCGGGTCTTCCCGCAACTCCAGCTCTACCATCAAGTCATCCGCCAGCGTTTCCAACCGCGCCTGCAAATCGTCCAGCGTCACGGTGGCGGGCACGCCCAGGACCGCCTCAGCGCGGAACAGCCACTCGCCGCTCATGGGCGCAGTCATCACTTCGGTGACCAATCGTTCGACGTTGACGCCCTGCCCGGCCAGCAGGCGGGTGATGTCGCGCACTATTCCAGGGCGGTCGGTGCCGACCAATGCCATATGAATGGGCGTCCAGGCCACCGTTGCTTCTTCTGACTCTTCGGCCAGCAGCACGCGGATGTCATGCGCGGCCAGCTCGTGCAGTGCCGTGACCAGCGCATCACGCTGCTCGAGGGGCACGCTCAGGCGCAGGATGCCGGCAAACTGCCCGGCCAGGCGCGACATGCGGCTTTCCAGCCAGTTGCCGCCATGTTCGGCAATGCAGTGGGCGATACGCTCGACCTGCCCCGGTTTGTCAGGGGCAACCACGGTGACGACCAGATGATTCACAGGCAATTCCTCTTGGTGTTGAATGATGGCAATGCAGTCGACTGCCGATGAGTATAGGGCACCCTTCAAGCGTGCTTACTGGTCAGACCGGTCCGGCACGATTCCTGTACGGTTTTGTGCAGAGGCCGACATTGCCTTGCCAGAACGATACCAGGGCCTGTGTCTTATATGACCCAACAGAACTGCTCGGTCGTTTGGTGACGTATTTTAGTCGCATTCTCACCCGTCAAATCATCATGTAGTATTCCTCGGCGCGCACTACATAAGTGGTTTCACACCCAACAAATACCACAATCAATCAACTGTGCCCGCAGCAACAGGGCGCAACACCGCTGAGCAGAGTGAGGCAAGGCAATGACTGAATACGTTCAAGTCGGCGATCTGCGGGTCGCCAAGGTCCTGTTCGATTTCGTGCAGAACGAAGCCGTTCCTAGAACCGGCATCGAGGCTGCGGCCTTCTGGAGCGGCGCGGACGCCCTGATCCACGAACTGGCCCCCAGGAACCGCGCCTTACTGGACAGGCGCGACGAGCTTCAAGCCAAAATCGATGCCTGGCACCAGGCACAGGCCGGCAGCACGCTTGACGCCAGCGCCTACAAGACGTTCCTGCAGGACATCGGCTACCTGCTGCCCGAACCTGACGCGGTGCAGATCAGCACCCAGAATGTCGACGACGAAATCGCGCGCCTGGCCGGCCCGCAATTGGTGGTGCCGGTGATGAATGCCCGCTTTGCCCTCAATGCCGCCAATGCCCGTTGGGGCTCGCTGTATGACGCGCTCTATGGCACCGATGCCATCAGTGATGAAGGCGGCGCCGAGCGCGGCAAGGGTTACAACCGGGTGCGTGGCGACAAAGTGATCGCCTTTGCCCGTCAGTTGCTCGACCAGGCCGTGCCGCTGGCCCGTGGCTCGCATGTCCAGGCCACGGCCTATGCGTTGGTCGATGGCAAGCTGCTGGTGAACCTGGACGACGGCGAGCAGACCGGTCTGCGCGATGAACGCCAACTGGTCGGTTTGCAGGGTGATGCCGCCGCGCCCATTGCCATCCTGTTCAAGCACAACGGCCTGCACCTGGAACTCCAGATCGACGCCAGCAGCCAGGTCGGCCAGACCGACCCGGCCGGGATCAAGGACATCGTGCTAGAAGCCGCCCTGACCACCATCATGGACTGTGAAGACTCCATCGCGGCCGTCGATGCCGACGACAAGACCCTGGTCTACCGCAACTGGCTGGGCCTGATGAAGGGCGACCTGGCCGAGACGGTGAACAAAGGCGGCGACACCTTTACCCGCACTCTCTACCCGGACCGCAGCTACACCACACCGGCAGGCAGTGAAATCACCCTGCATGGCCGCTCGTTGCTGTTCATCCGCAACGTGGGCCACCTGATGACCATCGACGCCATCCTCGACAAGCACGGCAACGAAGTGCCTGAAGGCATTCTCGACGGCCTGGTGACCAGCCTGGCAGCCATGCACAACCTCAAGGGCAACACCTCGCGCAGTAACAGCCGCAGCGGCTCGGTGTACATCGTCAAGCCGAAGATGCACGGCCCTGAAGAAGTGGCCTTTACCAACGAACTGTTCGAACGCATCGAACAGGTGCTGGGCCTGACCCGCAACACCCTCAAGGTCGGCATCATGGACGAGGAGCGGCGCACCACGGTCAACCTCAAGGCCTGCATCCAGGCCGCCAGCGAGCGGGTGGTGTTCATCAACACCGGCTTCCTGGACCGCACCGGCGACGAAATCCACACTTCGATGGAAGCCGGCCCCATGGTGCGCAAGGCGCAGATGAAGGCCGAGAAATGGATCGGCGCCTACGAGAACGCCAACGTCGACATCGGCCTGCGCTGCGGCCTGCAGGGCCGGGCCCAGATCGGCAAGGGCATGTGGGCCATGCCCGACCTGATGGCGCTGATGCTGGAACAGAAAATTGCCCACCCTCTGGCCGGCGCCAACACCGCCTGGGTGCCCTCGCCCACGGCGGCGGTGCTGCACGCGCTGCACTATCACAAGGTCGATGTATTTGCCCGCCAGGCCGAGCTGGCCACGCGCCAACAGGCCTCGGTGGACGACATCCTGACCCTCCCGCTGGCAGCCAACACGGACTGGACACCGCAAGAGCTGCGCAACGAGCTGGACAACAACGCCCAGGGCATCCTCGGCTACGTGGTGCGCTGGATCGACCAGGGCGTGGGCTGCTCGAAGGTGCCGGACATCAACGACATCGGTCTGATGGAAGACCGCGCCACTCTGCGCATCTCCAGCCAGCACATGGCCAACTGGCTGCGGCATGGCGTGGTCAGTCGCGAGCAGGTGCTGGAAAGCCTGCAACGCATGGCGGTGGTGGTCGACCGGCAGAACGCCAACGACCCGCTGTACCGCCCGCTGGCCCCGGACTTCGACAGCAACATCGCCTTCCAGGCGGCAGTCGAACTGGTGCTGGAAGGCACCCGCCAGCCCAACGGCTATACGGAGCCGGTGCTGCACCGCCGCCGCCGTGAATTCAAGGCACGCCAGATGAACTGACGGGGGGTGTAGGAGCGCGCTTGCCCGCGACCGGCTGCGTTAGCAGTCGTAAAATTGTGGCGTTTCGTAGATTTTGCGGATGTATTAGCAGTCGTAAATTTTCAGCGTTTCCGAGAATTTACGACTGCTGCGCAGCCGGTCGCGGGCAAGCGCGCTCCTACAACACCCCCAGTTCGCGCTTGACCAGTTTGACCAGTTGTTTGGTATTGATGGGCTTGAGCAGAAAGTCCAGCACGCTCAGGTGCATCGCATCGATCGCGTCGCGCACGTTGGCGTCGCCGGAAACGATGATGATCGGCAGTTGCGCATAGCTGGAGTCGCGCACGGTACGGATCAGCTCCAGGCCATCGGCAGGCGCCATGCGCAGGTCGGTGATCAACAGGCCGATCGACTGGTGGCTGCTCAGGATCTGCAAGGCGCTTTCGACGCCTGAGGCGGTCAGGCAACGAATATCGTTGAGGCCGAGGATTTCAGCCAGCAACTCGCGCGAGTCGGCGTCGTCATCGACGATCAGCACCCGCTGTGGTGCATTGCAGGGCGCGGCGTGCATGACTTCATTGAGTGCCTCACGCTCTTCGTCGCTGAGAATATCGTGGTCGATCATGGGAATCTCATCATTGCCTGGACTCACTGTACCAGCCGTTCAATACAACCTGTAACACGGTAAAGCGGATGCCATCCTGGCAGCGCGACCAGGGCATGGCTCTGCATCCCGGGTAAGACTTACGTCCAATGGGCACCCGGTAACAAGCAGCCGACCATGGCCATCAATAACAAAAAATGCGGTACACGTCATGAGTAAAGCAGATGCCTTCACCGAGGCAGGCAAAACTGCGGTGCTGCAGAACATCCACGGCACCATGCAGTTCCTGCAGAAATTCCCGCCGTTCAACCAGATGGAAAACGCCCACCTGGCGTACCTGGTGGAACAATGCCAGCTGCGTTTCTATGCCGCACAGGACAGCATCATCAAGCCTGCCGATGGCCCCGTAGAGCACTTTTACATCGTCAAACAAGGCCGTGTGGTCGGCGAGCGTCCGCATTCGGCACGGCGCGGCACCGAAACCACCTTCGAAATCACCACCGGTGAATGCTTTCCACTGGCCGCCCTGCTGGGCGAGCGCGCCACCCGCACCGAGCACCTGGCCGCCGAAGACACCTTCTGCCTGCAATTGAACAAGCCGGCCTTCATCAAGCTGTTCGGCTGGTCGACGTGCTTTCGCGACTTTGCCCTGCGCGGGGTCAGCAGCCTGCTGGACCAGGTCAACCTGCAAGTCCAGCAACAGGCGGCGCAGACCCTGGGCACCCAATATTCGCTCAACACCCGACTGGGCGAACTGGCCATGCGTCACCCGGTCATGTGCAGCGCCGACACGCCGATGCGCGAAGCGGTCAAGCTGATGCATGAACAGCAGGTCGGCAGCATCGTGATCGTCGATGAACATCAGGCCCCGCAGGGCATCTTTACTCTGCGCGACCTGCGCGAAGCGGTCGCCGATGTGGACGCCGACTTCAGCCATGCCATTGCCCGCTTCATGAGCCCGTCGCCGTTCTACCTGAGCCCCGACGCCAGCGCCTTCGATGCCGCCATCGCCATGACCGGCCGGCACATTGCCCATGTCTGCCTGGTGCGCGACGGACGGTTATGCGGCGTGGTCTCCGAACGCGACCTGTTTTCCCTGCAACGGGTCGACCTGGTGCACCTGGCGCGCACCATTCGCAATGCGCCGCGCATCGAAGCGCTGGTGCACCTGCGCGGCGACATCGTGCAACTGGTCGACCGCATGCTGGCTCACGGCGCCTCCTCGACCCAGATCACCCAGATCATCACCTTGCTCAACGACCATACCGTGTGCCGGGTCATCGAGCTGACCCTGGAAGAAAAAGGCGACCCGGGCGTGCCGTTCAGCTGGCTGTGTTTTGGCAGCGAAGGCCGGCGCGAACAGACCCTGCACACCGACCAGGACAACGGCATTCTTTTCGAGGCCCGGGACGCCCGACAGGCCGACGAGATCCGCGAGCGCCTGCTGCCGATTGCCGAGCGCATCAACCAGAGCCTGGCGCTGTGCGGCTTTACCCTGTGCAAGGGCAATATCATGGCCGGCAACCCGGAACTGTGCCTGTCGCGCAGTGAATGGGCGCGGCGCTTCTCGGCCTTTATCCGCGAAGCGACCCCGGAAAACCTGCTGGCTTCGAGCATCTATTTCGACCTGCGCGTGGTCTGGGGCGAGGAAAGCGGCGGCGACAGTCTGCGCCGCGGCATTCTGGAACAGGTGGCTGACAACCGCCTGTTCCAGCGCATGCTGGCCGACAACGCCTTGCGCCATCGCCCGCCGGTGGGACGTTTCAAGGATTTCGTGCTGGCGCGCAAGGGCAGCGACAAGGACACCCTGGACCTCAAGACCGAAGGCCTGACCCCGTTCGTCGACGGCGCCCGGCTGCTGGCGCTGGCCAACGGCATTGAGGCCATCAACACCTTGGAGCGCCTGCGCCAGTTGGTCGAGCGCGAGGTCATCGACCCGCTCGACGGTGCCGCCTATGAAGAGGCCTACCACTTCATCCAGCAGACGCGCATGCAGCAACACCAGTTGCAAAGCCGGCAGAACCTGCCGTATTCCAACCGGATCGACCCCGACACCCTGAACCACCTGGACCGGCGTATCCTGCGCGAGTCGTTCCGCCAGGCCCAGCGCCTGCAAACCAGCCTGAGCCTGCGATACCAGTTATGAACCTCTTTCACTGGCTACGGCCACGCAGCAAGAAAACACCGCTGGATGAAGACCAGCAACAGCGCCTGGCCGCCCTGCCGGCCTTTGCCGCCCTGGGCGAACACCCCTTGCGCCAGCAGCGCTGGGTGGTGCTGGACCTGGAAACCAGCGGCTTGAACATGAACCGCGACCAGGTGCTGTCGATTGGCGCGGTGGTCATCGAGGACGGTGCCATCGACCTGGGCCAGCAGTTCGAATGCACCATCCAGCGCGTCGACCATCAGGTCAGCCCCGCCGTGCTGATCCACGGCCTGGCGCCCAGCGCCATTGCCGCCGGTTGCGAACCGGTCGAAGCCTTGCTGGACTTCATGGCCTTTCTGGGCGACAGCCCGGTGCTGGCCTTTCATGCGCCCTTCGACCAGCACATGCTGACCCGCGCGCTCAAGGACAGCCTGGGTTACCGCTTGCTGCATCCGTTCCTGGATGTCGCCGAGATAGCGCCGATGCTGTGCGAGCAGGCGCACCTGCGCCAGGCCGGGCTGGACGACTGGACCGCGCATTTCGGCCTGCACGCCGAAGAACGCCATCACGCCAGCGCCGATGCCCTGGTCACCGCCGAACTGGCACTGATCCTGTTCAGCCATGCCCGCCGCCAGCAGATCGACAGTCCGGCGCGCCTGGAGCAGGCCTTGAGCCAATGGCGGCGACGCAAGCAGTCGCATTCGTTCTGACCCACGGCGGCAATGCCTGCGGCAGGCGACAAACGTCGATTGCCAGCCTGATAGCGCTCTGACAGAATCGCGAATCGTTCTCGTTAGTTAACGCATCCTTGTTTGGGGCCTTTTGTGTCGTCAGTCCATAACCCTCGCAGCGAGATTGTCGGCGCGTTGTACCGCGATCATCGTGGCTGGTTGCTGGGCTGGCTACGGCGCAACGTCGCCTGCCCGCAGCGGGCCGAAGACCTCAGCCAGGACACGTTCGTGCGCCTGCTGGGGCGCAGCGAGCTCAAGGCGCCCCAGCAGCCGCGCGCCTTCCTGGCCGCCGTGGCCAAAGGCTTGCTGTTCGACCACTTCCGTCGCGCGGCGCTGGAGCAGGCCTGGCTTGACGAGCTGGCGCTACTGCCGCCGGCCGAACACCCCTCGCCCCAGGACCAGTACCTGATTCTCGAAGACCTGAAAGCCATCGATGCGATGCTGGCCCGGCTGTCGAGCAAGGCCCGCGCCGCCTTCCTGTACAACCGCCTGGACGGCCTGAACCATGCCGAAATCGCCGAGCGTCTCGGCGTGTCGGTGTCCAGGGTCCGCCAGTACCTGGCCCAGGCCATGCGCCAGTGCTATGTGGCCCTGTACGGCGAGCCGACCTGAGATGAGCCTGTCTTCGCGCCCGGTCCCGGCCCATGTGCTGGAGGCGGCCATTGCCTGGCAACTGAGCCTGGACAGCACCGCCGAGGATGCCGCCGAGCGCCAGGACTTCGCCCGCTGGCTGGGCGCCAGTGAAGAGCACGCCCGGGCCTGGAACCAGTTGGGCATGCTCAGCCAGCGCTTCGAACTGCCGGCAGGCCCGGCGCGGCGCGCCTTGCAGCAATCACCCGGCACCTTGCGCCGGCGGATCGGCAAGCTCGGCAGCGGCCTGGCCGGCTTGTGCCTGGCGGTGGGGCTGGCACTGTTCGTCGGCGACCGCTACCTGCCCTTGGGTTACTGGCTGGCCGACCAGCGCACCGCCACCGGCGAGCAACGCAGCATTCGCTTGGCCGACAACACCCTGGTGCGCCTCAACACCCACAGCGCCATCGACGTGCGCTTTGATGGCCAACAGCGCCGGGTGATCCTGCGCGACGGTGAAATCCTGGTCGAGACGGCCAGCCACGACGATCCGCGCCCGTTCATCGTCGAAACCGGTGACGGCCAGATGCGCGCCCTGGGCACGCGCTTTCTGGTGCGCCGTGAAAGCGCCGGCACGCGCCTGAGCGTGCTGCAAGCGGCGGTGGCCGCACAACCGCAGCGCATGAGCGGCGAACAGGTGCTGCGCGAAGGCCAGCAGGTGCTGATCCAGGCCGACGGGCTGGGGCCGCTGCTCAGCCTGCCGGCCGGCAGCGACGCCTGGGTACGCGGCATGCTGGTGGTCGACAACGTGCGCCTGGCCGACCTGCTCGCCGAGCTGAGCCGCTACCGGCCCGGCTACCTGGGCAGCGATGCCCGGGTGGCCGACCTGCGCATCACCGGCAGCTTCCCGCTGGCCGACACCGACCTGGCGCTCAAGGCGCTGCTGCCGACCCTGCCGGTGCGCATCGAACAGCACACGCCGTGGTGGACCCGCGTCGAACCCCGTGAAGACGCCAAGGTCGCTGCCACGGCAAAACCCTGAAACATCTCAGGCCCTGTCACTTTTGCCACCTCATACGGCTATGGAACATTCAGGGCCGCCTCACCTGCGACCCGCCCGCCGCTGGGACACCACATGAAAAGCCATACCGTGCGCCGCTGGTCCTTCGTGCACACCTGGAGCAGCCTGATCTGCACGCTGTTTCTGCTGATGCTTGCCCTGACCGGCCTGCCGCTGATCTTCCATCACGAAATCGACCATGCCCTGGGCGACACGCCCGCCTATCCCGAACTGCCGGCCGGCACGCCGCACCTGAACCTGCAACGGCTGGTCGAGGCGGCCCAAGCCTATCGGCCCGGCGAGGTCATGCAGTACTTCGGCTGGGACGAAGACGAACCTGACGGGGTCATGGCCATCACGGCTGCCACTGCCGGCACCGAACCGAACCTGTCACACACCTTCGCCCTGGATGCGCGCACCGGCCAAGCCCTGCCGATGCCCTCGGCCAACGGCGGCTTCATGATGGTCATGCTGCGCCTGCACGTGGATCTGTATGCCGAACTGCCCGGCAAGCTGCTGCTGGCGTTCATGGGGCTGCTGTTGGTGGTGGCGATCGTGTCCGGCACCGTGCTGTATGCGCCGTTCATGCGCAAGCTGGGCTTTGCCAGCGTGCGCGTCGACAAGTCGCCGCGCACCCGCTGGCTCGACCTGCATAACCTGATCGGCATCGTCATCCTGAGCTGGGTGCTGGTGGTGGGCATTACCGGGGTGATCAGCGCCTGTGCCGACCTGTTGATCAGTTCGTGGCGCAACGACGCGCTGGTCAGCATGATCGCGCCATATCGCGATGCCCCGCCGCTGACCGAGCGCGCACCGGCCGATGAACTGGTGACGATTGCCAAGGCCGCCACGCCCGGCATGACCCCGGACTTCATCGCCTTTCCCGGCACGCGGTTTTCCAGCGAGCACCACTATGCGGTGTTCATGAAAGGCAGCACGCACCTGACCTCGCACCTGTGGACGCCGGTGTTGATCGACGCCCGCACCTTGCAGGTCACCGCCGTGATCGCCCGGCCCTGGTACATGGACGCCCTGGCCATGTCGCAACCGCTGCACTTTGGCGACTACGGCGGCCTGCCGATGAAGATCCTCTGGGCGGTGCTGGATGTGCTGACGATTATCGTGCTGGGCAGCGGGCTGTACCTGTGGTGGGTCAAGCGCCGCGCCCGCGGTGCAAGCGCACAGGTGACGGCATGAGCGGCAAACCCTCGACCCTGTGGAAGACCTTTGCGGCCCCGACCTGGATCGCCCTGCTGACCGCCGTTGGCCTGTTCTGCGCCCTGCTGGGCGATGGGGCGTGGGACATGCCGGTGTGGCTGGGCATGGGCATCGCCGCCGGCCTGAGCCTGCGCGGCCTGTTGAAACGCCGCTGACGGGATAGGCTGCACTGCACGCCCGTGCCCGTGCCCGTGCCGTAGGAGCGCGCTTGCCGCCCATGCACGAACATTGCGCAGTCATCGGGTGCTGACTAGTCTATGGGCCTGCCCCTATCGAGGAACACTCATGTCAGCGCCCACCATGACCCTGCATTACAACCCGGCGTCGCCGTATGTGCGCAAAGTGGTCATCCTGCTTCATGAAACCGGCCAGTTCGACAGGGTCCTGTTGCAGCCGACGGTCCTGACGCCGGTCAATCCCTCCACCGAGCTCAACCATGACAACCCGGCCGGCAAGCTGCCGGCGTTGCGCCTGGCAGACGGCAATGTCATCCATGACAGCCGGGTCATCCTCGACTACCTGGACCACCAGCACGTCGGCAATCCGCTGATCCCGCGTGAAGGCTCGGCCCGCTGGCGGCGCCTGACCCTGGCATCGCTGGCCGACGCCCTGCTCGATGCCGCGCTGCTGATCCGCTACGAAACCGCCCTGCGGCCCAAGGAACTGCACTGGCCTGTGTGGCTGGACAACCAACAGGGCAAGATCGAACGCACCCTGAGCTACTTCGACCAGGAGGCGATCACCGAGCTGAGCGCCCCGCCCTTTGATGTCGCCGCCATCAGCGTAGCCGCCGCCCTGGGCTACCTGGACTTCCGCCAGCCCGACCTCAACTGGCGCAACAGCTACCCGCGCCTGGCCAACTGGTACTTCGAGGTCAACCAGCGGCCTTCGATGCTGGCCACCCAGCCCTCTGCCTGAGCCGGCGGCCTGCTGCCGGCGGTGCCGGCAGCAGGCTGACCAGTTGCACCAGCAGGTCACGGGCCAGGCGTTGCTCCTGGCGTAACAGCGATTCCTCTCTCATTGCGGCGCTCCCGGTTCCACCACGGCAGGTTCGACGTCGGCGGGCGCTTCCCCCACAAGCTCTGCAACCGTGATTCCCGGTGCGATGGCGTACCAGTCCAGCTTGCGGGTCAGGATCATGAACACCCCCAGCAACCCGAACAGCAGCAGCGAGCCCATCAGCAAGGCGTAGTCTTCGGCGCTGAGCAGCCCGTACAACAGGCCATACAACGCGGCCAGCGCTGCGGCAAACCCCACGCCCTTGATGACGCCGCGCAATACATGGCTGACATAGAAGCCGATCAACAACACGCACGCCCCCGCCGACAGTACATAGGCCTTGGCGAATCCCAGGTGCTCGGACAACGACAACAGCATCAGGTAGAACAGCGCCAGTGCCGCACCGACCAGCGCGTACTGCACCGGGTGCACGGCCATGCGCTTGAGCACCTCGAACAGAAAGAAGCCGGCAAAGGTCAGGGCAATGAACAGCAGCGCATATTTGATGGCACGGTCGCTTTTCAGGTACTGGTCCACCGGGTCGATGAAGCTCACGCCGAACGTGCGATTCTGCAGCTCCATGCACTCGTTGCTGCTCAGGCACTGGTCCATCGCATGCTCCAGGTTGGTGGAGAAGAACGTGGTCTGCCAGGTCGCATCAAAGCCTGTGGCAGAGACGTCGCGCTGTGTCGGCAGGTAATTGCCGATGAAGCTGGGGTGTGGCCAGTCGGCGGCCAGGCGCACCCGGGTGCTCTTGCCGATGGGCGTGATATTGAGCTTGCCAGTGCCTTGCAGGTTCAGGTCGAAGCCGAAGTCCAGGCGCATCGCCTGCTTGCCATCGAGCATCGGCAGGTTGGCGCTGACGCCTTCGCCCAACTGGGTGACCCGCGTGCCCGGCTCGAAATCCAGGTCCTGGCCATTGAGTTGCAGTTTCAGGGCATTTTCGATACCACGCACATCCGTGATGCCAATGGCCAGGTACGGACGGTCGAAGACATAGTCATCGAAATCCTCGTCCAGGCCCAGGCGGTCCGGCAGCTGGAAGTGGCCGCTGATATGGCTGTCGGCGTGAAACAGACGCGCCTCGTAGATACCACGGGCCCGCACCTCGGTGCGCACCTTGCCGTCGAGCTCGAAACGCTCCGGCAAGAAGTACAGGTAGCCGCGCTCCTGGCTGACGTCCTGATAGCGCTCGGTGGTTTTTTCATAGGTCTTCCACACCCGCACGGTCTTGCGATACGGCACCACCACCAGCGGTCCGCTGAGGGACTGGCTGGTGCTGGAGCTGCGCGCGATGTCATCGAGTACCGACTCGCGTAGCGCCTGGCGCTCGCCGATCAGGCCGCCGATCATCAACAGCGGAATCATCAACAGCATGATCAAAAACGCGATCGTGCCCAGTTTCATTGCCAGACTTCGATTCATGGGGACTCTCCCTGTTTGCTATGGGGGAAAGTCTGCCGGTGCGGTGTGGAGCGATGATGGGAGGAATGTGGAGATTGTGTGGGGAAATCCGTCCCGGCACCTTTTTGATCGGTCTGGTGCCAGGCCCGAAACCTGGGATCTCATCAGGCTGTGGCAGAGGGCTCGCCCGCGATGAGGCCGCTGCGAGCGACGCCTATGCAGCGTCTGTCAGCCATCGCCGCTCACACGGTGTGGCGCTCCGGGCGGGCATGGCCACTTACGGCAGCCAGAGGCTGACCAGCACCCCACCCTCAACGTTCTCGATCTTCAGCTCACCACCATGCAACTGCACCACCTCGGCCACGAAGTTAAGCCCCAGCCCGGTGCTTTTACGTCCGGTGTGCGGGCGTGGCAGGGAGTAGAAGCGCTCGCACAAGCGGCTCAGGGCATAGTCGGGAATGGCGGCGGCGCTGTTGAACAGGGTCAGGTGGATGGCCTCACCCATGCGTTCGGCCGCCAGGCGCAGGGTGCCGCCCAATGGCGTGAAGTCCAGGGCGTTGTCGAGCAGATTGGCCAGTGCCTGTTGCAGTAAAAAGCGCTCGCCGTGCAGGCTCAGCGCCGGGTCGATGCGCTGCTCGACCGAAAGATTCAGGCGTTCGAGCGCCAGGCTGCGCGCGCTCAGCAACTCATCGACCAGCGCTGCCAGCGGCACGGCGACCCGCTCTTCCAGCTCCTGGCGCTGTTCGACCATGGCCAGGTTCAGCAGCCGCTCGATCAGTTGCTGCATGCGCTGGCTTTCGTTCTGGATATTGCTCGCAAACCGCTGGCGCTGAACCTCGGGCATGTCGTCCTGCAACAGCTCGGCAGCACCCCGGATGGCCGCCAGCGGGCTTTTAAGCTCGTGGGTCAGGGTGTGCACATAGCGTTCGACATAGGCCTTGCCTTCGAGCTGGGTGCGCATGTGTTCCACCGCCGTTGCCAGTTGCTCCAACTCGCCGCCGCGATAGTGCGGCACTTCGACCCGTCGGCCTTCACTGACGGCCTGGGCGTAGCGGGTCAGGCGACGCAGGGCCGAGCTGAGCCACCAGGAAAACAGCGCACCCATCAGCAGCCCCAGCACCATCAGGCCACCGCCGTACCACAGCAGGCGACGCTCGGCGCGGTCGACATACGGTTGCAGCGAGCTGTTGGGCTTGGCCACGGTGACCACGCCGATGATCACGCCCTGGTCAAGGATCGGCGCGCCGACGTGCATCACCGATGAGTTTTCGTCTTGCGGGTCGCTGCGGGTCGAGCGTGCGCCGTACTGGCCGCGCAAGGTCAGGAAGACGTCGTTCCAGCGCGAGTAATCCTGGCCCACCGCCTGACCGGCCGAATCGAGCAGCACGATGCCATGCGCGTCGGTCACGTAGATGCGGTTATTGACCTGCTGCTTGCGCAACTCCCAGATGGTGGCGTCGGGCTTGCGCAGGCCGTAGTCCTTGAGCACTTCGTTGAAGCGGCTCTGGCCCAGGGTGCCCTTGCGCACATCGTCCTTGAAGATCTCGGCCAGCAGGTTGGCGGTGTCGACCAGCGTCTCCTCGGTCGACTGGCGCACGCCGGGGCGCACCTCTTTCATCACCGTGCTGAGCACGAAGTAGCCGGTCAGGGCGATGAACACCGCATAGACCAGGAAGATGCGGATACTGAGCGACATTCAGCTATGGACCGGGCTGAAGCTGTAGCCAATGCCACGGTGGGTCTGGATCGGCTCGGACTCGGCCGCCACCGCTCGCAGCTTGGCGCGCACGCTCTTGATATGGCTGTCGATGCTGCGCTCGTAGCCGGCATCGGCAGACACGCCCAGCGCATCAAGCAACTGTTCGCGGCTGAACACCCGCTCCGGTTGCTCCAGCAGGCACTGCAACAGGCGAAATTCATGTCGGGTCAGGCTCAGCGGCTGGCCGCGATAGCTGATCTGCACCCGCTCCAGGTCCAGCTGGAACAGCCCGTTGGCCGGCATCTGCACCGGTACGGCCGCTTCACGCGGCAGCATGCGCTTGAGGATGGCCTTGACCCGGGCAGCCACCTCCCGCGGGCTGAACGGCTTGACCACGTAGTCGTCGGCGCCGATCTCAAGGCCCACCACCCGGTCGATCTCGGCATTGCGCGCGGTGAGGAACATCACCGGCACGTCGCTGAAGCGACGCAACTGCTTGCAGGCCTCGAAGCCTGTGATGTCAGGCAGGCCGACATCCAGAATGATCAGGTCGGCCGGCGTCTGGCGTTGATGCTCGACGGCGGCCTGGCCCAGCTCCAGCCAGGCGGTGGTGAAGCCCTCGCTGTGCAAGGCGTAGATCAAGGTGTCGGCAATCGCGACTTCATCTTCGACTATCAGAATGTGCGGCATGGCATCCAGGCCCGTGAGCGATGGCGCAAGGTGCGCGATTGGCCATCATTCGTCAATCAGCAATCGGGTTTGTCGGCAGTGTAGCGCCGTGCCGGGTTCACGGCTGCGTTGAACTCGCGCAGGGCCTTGGCGCCGATCAGCAGCGGGTAGTTGAAGTGGCTGCGATCGACCAGGTTCACCTCCACCGTGCGTTGCTCCTTGCCCAGGCACAGCTGCAACGCGATGACCGGACGGGTGGCGGCCTCGACGCCGCCCTCGTCTTCATCGTCTTCGTCGGCGCGGCCCTTGATCTTGCTGATGCGCGCCAGCTTGTGTTCGAACACCTTGTCGCTGCTGCCCTCGGCGGCCAGGCGGAAGCGTACCCATTGTTCGCCGTCACGCTTGAACAGCTCGATATCCCTGGCCGACAACGAGGCCGTCACCGCCCCGGTGTCCATCTTGGCCTTGAAGGTCTCGCCCACTTCGGGAACCTTGATGTTTTCATAACGACCGTACAAGGTCGGCTCGGCAGCCAGGGCTGGCAATGCCAGCAGGGACAACAGCATCAGGGCAGTCTTCACGCAATGGACTCCTTACACGACTCGGCGCCCGATTGGCGCCCGGTTTTAGACAGCGTAACGGCACTTGGTTCGCGAACAGGGCTTTGCGAAACATCTGTAAGCACCTGTTTCATTGGCGCGTCCGGTCAGGCTATCTATCATGTGCCCACCACTGACTGACAGAGATTGTTATGCGCCGCGTGCTCACCGGGTGTTTCGTTACCCTGTTGTTGCTGACCAACACCCTGGTGCTGATCGGCCCGTTGCTGGTCTTTGCCCTGCTCAAGCTGATCTTCCAGGGTGAGATGCGTGATCACTGCTCGGCGGCAGTGATGTGGATCGCCGAAACCTGGGCCGAGATCAATAAGTGGATCTTTGCAGCCACCTTGCCCACCCGATGGGAAATCCTCGGCGATGCCCACCTGCGCCGCGACACCTCGTACCTGGTGATCGGCAACCATCAGTCATGGGTGGACATCCCGGCGCTGATCCAGACCTTCAACCGGCGCACGCCGTTCTTCAAGTTCTTCCTGAAAAAGGAACTGATCTGGGTGCCGTTCCTGGGCCTGGCCTGGTGGGCGCTGGATTATCCGTTCATGAAACGCTACACCAAGGCGTTTCTGGCCAAAAACCCCCAGCTCAAGGGCCAGGACCTGGAAATCACCAAGGCGGCCTGCGAGCTGTTCAAGCGCCAGCCGGTGACCATCGTCAATTACCTGGAAGGCACGCGCTTCACAAAGGCCAAGCACAAAGCCCAGCAGTCGCCCTATGATCACCTGCTCAAGCCCAAGGCCGGCGGCGTGGCCTTTGTGCTGGCGGCGATGGGCGAGCAACTCGATGCGATCCTGGACGTAACGGTGGTGTACCCCGACTCGCGGATTCCGGGGTTCTGGGATTTATTGTGCGGGCGGGTACCCAGGGTGATCATCGATATCCGCACGCGCGAGCTGGACGCCGGATTGTGGCAGGGCGATTACGAGAATGACCCGGTGTTCCGGGCCAGGGTGCAGGACTGGGTGAACCAGCTGTGGATCGAAAAGGATGCGCGCATTCACGAACTGCGCAGGGTGCGCGGCTGAGCCGCTCCTGCCGTAGGAGCGCGCTCTGCCCGCGACCGGCTGCGTTAGCAGTCGTAAATTTTCAGCGTTTCCGAAATTTTGCGAGCGCTGCGCACTCGGTCGCGGGCAGAGCGCGCTCCTACCAGAGGGCGAATTTCAAGTCCAATCAATCAGTAGTGGTTTTATGTTTGAAAATCGCGGCTTGCGCCGCGAAGATCGCTGTTACGCCGCGCTGAACAGCCGGTGCGGGTCAATCACGAATTTCTTGGGTACGCCGGCGTCGAACTCGCCGTAACCGGCCGGGGCCTGGTCCAGGCTGATCACCTGCACGCCTACCACGTCGGCGATGTTGATGCGGTCCCACATGATCGCCTGCATCAACTGGCGGTTGTACTTCATCACCGGGGTCTGGCCGGTGTGGAAGCTGTGCGACTTGGCCCAGCCCAGGCCGAAGCGGATGCTCAGGGCGCCCTGCTTGGCCGCAGCGTCTACCGCACCTGGATCGTCGGTCACGTACAGGCCGGGAATACCGATCTTGCCGGCCACGCGCACCACGCCCATCAGCGAGTTGAGCACAGTAGCCGGCGCTTCGGCCTTGGCACCGGCATGACCGTGGCCACGGGCTTCGAAGCCCACGGCATCGACCGCGCAGTCGACTTCCGGCTCGCCCAGCAACGCGGCGATCTGTTCGTGCAGCGGGGTGTCGGTGGACAGGTCGGCGATCTCGAAACCCTGGGCCTTGGCGTGGGCCAGGCGCACCGGGTTGACGTCACCGACGATGACCACGGCCGCGCCCAGCAGGCGGGCCGAGGCAGCGGCGGCCAGGCCGACAGGACCGGCACCGGCAACATACACGGTGCTGCCTGGGCCGACACCGGCGGTGACGGCACCGTGGTAGCCGGTCGGCAGGATGTCGGACAGGCAGGTCAGGTCGCGGATCTTCTCCATTGCGCGGTCGCGGTCCGGCAGTTTCAGCAGGTTGAAATCGGCGTACGGCACCAGCACGTACTCGGCCTGGCCACCGACCCAGTCACCCATGTCGACATAACCATAGGCCCCACCGGGACGCGCCGGGTTGACGGTCAGGCACACGCCGGTGTGCTGCTCCTTGCACGAACGGCACAGGCCGCAGGCCACGTTGAACGGCACCGACACCAGGTCGCCGATCTGCAGGTTTTCGACGCCGGTGCCCTTCTCGATCACTTCACCGGTGATCTCATGGCCCAGCACCAGGCCGACCTGGGCGGTGGTACGACCACGGACCATGTGCTGGTCGGAGCCACAGATGTTGGTCGAGACCACGCGCAGGATCACGCCGTGCTCGATCTTGCGGCCACGGGGGTCCTGCATTTTCGGGTAGTCGATTTTCTGTACTTCGACCTTGCCAGCGCCGAGATACACCACACCGCGATTTCCAGACATGCATGTCACCTCTATTCGTTGTTTTTAACGAGGGAGCACGACGCAGTACAGACTCGATGGCGAATACGGCCAGGCATTGGCCCGTCGTCGAGCATGTGACACGTCGCGTGTCGCTTGCTGCCAAGAATGCGCTGAATCGAGCCGGGAATTTTCAGCCACACCGCCCTCAGCTATTCCAAAAACGACAACGGTGCAGATTTGTCGTGTTTTGCGTGCAGCAGGCAGCGGAAATTGAGAATAGTGGCTGATGGAGAAAATGCGCGGCGAATGCGCGAGAAAGCAACATCGACGCTTCAACCGGGCGGCAGCGCGGCGAAACGTCGACGTGAATCAGAGCACGACAGTGCGGTTGGCGTTGAGGAACACACGCCGCTCGATGTGATAGCCGATGGCACGCGCCAGGGTCAGGCACTCGATGTCACGGCCCTTGGCAATCAGGTCTTCGGGGTAATGCGCGTGGTCGACCACCTCGACGCCCTGGGCGATGATCGGGCCTTCGTCCAGGTCGTTATTGATGTAGTGCGCGGTGGCACCGACCATCTTCACGCCCTTGTTGTAGGCCTGGTGATACGGCTTGGCGCCCTTGAAGCCGGGCAACAGCGAGTGGTGGATGTTGATGGCCTTGCCGTCGAGCTTGCGGCACAGGTCCGGCGACAGCACCTGCATGTAGCGGGCAAGGATCACCAGTTCCGCACCGGAGTCTTCGATCACCTGCCACACCTTCGCTTCCTGGCCCGGCTTGTCGTTGGGGTCCAGCGGGAAACAGTGGTAGGGAATCGAATGCCAGGCGGCCAGCGGCTCAAGGTCGGGATGGTTGGACACCACCGCGACCACGTCCATCGAGAGCTGGTTGATGCGCTGGCGGTACAACAAGTCGTTGAGGCAGTGATCGGCCTTGGAGACCATGATCACCACCTTGGGCCGATAGGCCGGCGCGGTCAGCTCGAAGACCATGCCAAAGCCGGCCCCGCGCTCGGCCAGACCCGCCCGAAAGCCGGCCTCGTCGAAGTCATTGGGCTGGCGAAACTCGACCCGGATGAAAAAGCGGCCGGACAAGCGGTCATCGAACGAATGGTGCTCGGTGACATAGCAGCCCTGCTCGAACAGATAGCGGGTCACCGCATCCACCGTGCCCAGCACGCTGGGGCAATCGGCGGTCAGAATCCATGTATCGGGGGCGCGGCTCATAAATCATTTCCCTGGTTCAGAGCGGTACAACCGCTGTAGGAGCGCGGGGGCGGCCATCCGTCTTGCCCGCGACCGAGTGCGAAGCGCTCGCAAAATCTGCGAAGCGCCACAAATTTACGACTGTGAACGTCTTCAAAATCTGCGAAACGCCGCAAATTTACGACTGTGAACGTCTTCAAAATCTGCGAAACGCCGCAAATTTACGGCTGCTGACGCAGCCGGTCGCGGGCAAGCGCGCTCCTACCCCCCCCCCCCGGTCGAGTTCAAGGCCGGATCAGGCTTTTACGCCCAGACCATATTCAGCCGTTGCATCCTGCAACCACAGCCACCAGTAGTCGGAGAAACTGCGGCGTACCAGCAGTTCCCAGGTGTCTTCGCCGGTGCGGCGGATCACCAGTTGCGACTTGGCGAACACCGTGCCCACGGCCTTGCCGACCGGGAAGTTGTTGGGGTGCACGTCGTAGCTGGTGGATTTTTGCAGTACATCGCGCACGTGTGGACCGCTCAGTTCCAGCACCGACCAGCCGCCGCTGACGTTGACGATGGCGATGTGCAGCCCGTCCAGCGCTTCGCGCAGTTTCAGTTCGGCGTCGAGTTCTTCGCCGGTCGGCACGATCAGCACCCATTCATCCGGGCCCAGCCATTGCAGCGAACGCTCGCCGTCGATCACCAGGCCCAGGGCGCCTGGCAGCTCGAGGCCCAGGGCCTTGTGCACGCCGGCGGCGAAGGCCGGGTCATGGCCGTCGCCACGCAGGGTCAGGTGACCCAGGAGTTTTTTCTCGCGCAGCATTACGCCCGGGTGGGTGTGGCCCTTGCCCACCAGCTTGTCGAAGCCGGCATGAAACAGCGGCGACTCGGCCTTGGCGCCGGTGGCGGGACGTTGCTGGTATACGTTGACTGTAGTCATGACGCACCTGTAATCAATTGTGTTGTAGTGCCCGCCGCAACAGGCCGGGCGACGATCCGATTCAGCGGCGAGGTGCATGAAAGAGGGTGTCTGCTTCCCGGCTCAAGCCGGTCCCACTCCCCTCCTTCACGCCCCGTGGCCATCGGCTCATTCCACGTTCTGGCGCTCGTTCTTCGGATCGAAGAACACCGAAGACACGATCTCGGCCTCGATCACGCTGCCATCGGCCAGCGGTGCATAGACCTTCTCGCCCATGCGGTTGAGACCGCCCTTGACCACGGCCAGGGCAAACGAATAGCCCAGCGAGTTGTGCGCATAGCTGGAGGTCACGTGACCGACCATTTTCATCGGGATGGTCTGGTTCGGATCGAACACCAGTTGCGCGCCTTCCGGCAGCCAGCGCTTGGGATCGACCGGCTTGAGGCCGACCAGTTGCTTGCGCTGCTCGCGCACGCAGTCTTCACGGTTCATGCCGCGCCAGCCGATCCACGGGAACGGCTTGGTCCGGCCCACGCACCAGCCCATGTTCAGGTCGTCCGGAGTCATCGAGGCATCAGTGTCCTGGCCGACGATGATGAAGCCCTTCTCGGCGCGCAGCACGTGCATGGTCTCGGTGCCGTACGGGGTCAGGTTGTACTTCTTGCCGGCTTCGGCAATCTTCTCCAGCACACCCATGGCGTAGTCGGCCTGGACGTTGACCTCGTAGGACAGCTCGCCGGTGAACGAGATGCGGAACACCCGCGCCGGCACGCCGCCGACCTGGCCTTCTTTCCAGTTCATGAACGGAAAGGCTTCACGGTCCAGGTCAATGTCGCTGATCTCGGCCAGCAGCTTGCGGCTGTTGGGGCCCGACAGGGTCATGGTCGCCCAGTGGTCGGTGACCGAGGTGAAGTACACCTTCAGCTCCGGCCATTCGGTCTGGTGGTACAGCTCCAGCCATTGCAGCACGCGGGCCGCGCCGCCGGTGGTGGTGGTCATCACGAAGTGGTTGTCGGCGACGCAGGCGGTCACGCCGTCGTCGAAGACCATGCCGTCTTCCTTGCACATCAGGCCGTAGCGCGCCTTGCCCACGTCCAGCTTGGTCCAGGCGTTGGTGTAGATGCGGTTGAGGAACTCGCGCGAATCCGGGCCCTGGATGTCGATCTTGCCCAGGGTCGAGGCGTCGAGCAGGCCGACGCTGTCGCGCACGGCCTTGCATTCGCGGGCCACGGCGGCGTGCATGTCTTCACCGTTCTTGGGGAAGTACCACGGACGCTTCCACTGGCCGACGTCTTCGAACTCGGCGCCATTGCGCACATGCCAGGCATGCAGCGCGGTGAAGCGGACCGGCTCGAAGATGTGCCCACAGTGCCGGCCGGCGACCGCGCCGAAGGTCACCGGCGTGTAGTTGGGACGGAACATGGTGGTGCCCATCTCGGGGATGGTCACGTTCAGCGAACGGGCGGCGATGGCCAGGCCGTTGACGTTGCCCAGCTTGCCCTGATCGGTGCCGAAGCCCAGCGCGGTATAGCGCTTGACGTGCTCGACCGACTCGAAGCCTTCGCGGGTTGCCAGCTCGATGGCGGCGGCGGTCACGTCGTTCTGCAGGTCGACGAACTGCTTGGGTGCCCGTGCCGTGCCCTTCTCGTGCGGCACCTGGAACAGCGCCACGGTCGGTTCTTCCGTGCGATTGACGGCTTTGGGCAGTACGCCTTCGACCGCCTTGAAGCCGGTTTCACTGGCCGCGCGCACGCCGCCTTCGAAGCCGTCGGCCAGGGCGTCGCCCAGGCTGTAGACGCCGTTGATGCCACCAACGCACACGCGTTTCTGCGGGGCCTCGCCGGGCACGAAGCCCAGGATGTCTTCACGCCAGATCGGCTTGCCGCCCAGGTGCGAAGCCAGGTGGACCACCGGGCTATAGCCGCCGGAGCTGGCGATCAGGTCGGCATCGAGCCACTCGCCGGGACTGGTGACTTTCATGGATTTCAGGTCGATAGCCGCGACGCGGGCACCGGTCACGCGCTTGGTGCCACGGGCTTCGATCACCGCGCTCGACGTCAGGATGCGCAGGCCCTTGGCCCGGGCTTCCTCGACCAGCGAACCACGCGGGTTGTGCCGCGCATCGGCAATGGCCACCACTTGCAGGCCGGCGTCGAGCCAGTCCAGGGCCACGCGGTAGGCGTGGTCGTTGTTGGTGCTCAGGACCAGTTTCTTGCCGGGCGAAACGCCATAGCGGCGTACATAGGTCGACACCGCGCCGGCCAGCATGTTGCCGGGCACGTCGTTGTTGGCGTAGACCAGCGGACGCTCGTGGGTGCCGGTGGCCAGGACCACACGGCCGGCGCGCACACGGTGCACGCGATGACGCACCTGGCCGATCGGCGCACGGTCACCGAGGTGATCGGTGAGGCGCTCGTGAATGGTCAGGAAGTTGTGGTCGTGGTAGCCGTTGACGGTGGCGCGTGGCAACAGGATCACATTGTCCAGGCCCGCCAGTTCGGCGACGACACTGGCAACCCACTCAGTGGCCGGCTTGCCGTCCAGGCTTTCACGGGTGTCGAGCAGGCTGCCGCCGAACTCTTCCTGTTCATCGGCCAGGATCACCCGGGCACCGCTGCGCCCGGCGGCCAGGGCAGCCGCCAGACCGGCGGGACCTGCACCGACCACCAGCACGTCGCAGTGCTGGTTGTAGTTGTCGTAGCGATCCGGGTCGTTTTCCAGCGGCGACCGGCCAAGGCCGGCGGCTTTACGGATGTACTTCTCGTACGTCATCCAGAACGACTGGGGGTACATGAACGTCTTGTAGTAGAAGCCCGGCGGCATCAGTTTGCCGCCGACCTTACCCAGGATGCCCATCATGTCGTTGTTGACGTTCGGCCAGCCGTTGGTGCTGGCGGCGACAAGACCTGCGTACAGCGCCTGTTGCGTGGCCCGCACGTTGGGGATCTGGGTGGCTTCGGTGGCGCCCAGTTGCAGCACGGCATTGGGCTCTTCGGCACCGGCGGCAAAGATGCCGCGGGGACGCGAGTACTTGAAGCTGCGGCCGATCACGTCCACGCCGTTGGCCAGCAGGGCCGAGGCCAGCGAGTCACCGGCAAAACCCTGGTAGGTCTGACCGTTGAAGGTGAAGTGCAGCACCTTGCTCCGGTCGATACGGCCACCGTTGGGCAGTCGATTGCTCTGGCTCATACCTTGTCTCCCTCGGCCGTGAACTGCGGCTTGGCGCCAATCGGATAGGTTTCGAGAATTTCGTAGGTCACGGTGTTGCGGGTGACGTTGAAATACTGCCGGCAGCCGGCGGCGTGGTCCCACAGTTCGTGGTGGATGCCACGCGGGTTGTCACGGAAAAACATGTACTCCCCCCACTCCTTGTCGGAGCAGGCGCCGGGGTCCAGCGGGCGCGGAATGTGCGCTTGTCCGGCGGCGTGGAATTCCTCTTCGCTGCGCAGTTCGCCACAGTGAGGACAGAAGATATAAAGCATGTTCGAAATCCCCGTATCAGTGAGCGACAGCCGCAGCGCCGTGTTCGTCGATCAGCGCGCCGTTATGGAAGCGGTCGATAGAAAACGGTGCCGCCAGTGGATGCATTTCGCCTTTGGCGAGGCTGGCGGCAAACACGTTGCCCGAGCCCGGCGTGGCCTTGAAGCCGCCGGTGCCCCAGCCGCAGTTGAAGAACATGTTCGGCACCGGGGTCTTGGAGATGATCGGGCAGGCGTCCGGCGTGGTGTCGACGATGCCGCCCCACTGGCGGTTCATGCGCACCCGCGACAGCACCGGGAACATCTCGACGATGGCCTGGATGGTGTGCTCGATCACCGGGTACGAACCGCGCTGGCCGTAGCCGACCCAGCTGTCGATACCGGCACCGATCACCAGGTCGCCCTTGTCGGACTGGCTGATGTAGCCGTGCACGGCGTTGGACATGATCACGCTGTCGATGATCGGCTTGATCGGCTCGGACACCAGCGCCTGCAACGGGTGCGACTCGATCGGCAGGCGGAAACCGGCCAGCTTGGCCATGTGCCCGGAGTTACCGGCGGTGACCACGCCGACGCGCTTGGCGCCGATGAAACCCTTGGTGGTCTCGACGCCGATGCACACGCCGTTCTGCTTGCGAAAGCCGATGACTTCGGTCTGCTGGATCAGGTCGACGCCCAGGGCGTCGGCGGCGCGGGCAAAGCCCCAGGCCACGGCGTCATGGCGGGCCACGCCGCCACGGCGTTGTACGGTGGCGCCCAGGATCGGGTAGCGGGTGTTCTTCGAGCAGTCCAGGTAGGGGATCTCGTCGGCCACCTGCTGGGTGTTGAGCAGTTCGCCATCCACGCCGTTGAGGCGGTTGGCGCTGACGCGGCGTTCCGAGTCACGGATGTCCTGCAGGGTGTGGCACAGGTTGTACACGCCGCGCTGGGAGAACATCACGTTGTAGTTCAGGTCCTGGGACAGGCCTTCCCACAATTTCATCGCGTGCTCGTACAGATGGGCCGATTCGTCCCACAGGTAGTTGGAGCGCACGATGGTGGTGTTGCGGGCGGTGTTGCCGCCGCCCAGGTAGCCCTTTTCGATCACGGCCACGTTGGTGATGCCGTGTTCCTTGGCCAAGTAGTAGGCCGTGGCCAAGCCGTGGCCGCCACCGCCGACGATGACCACGTCGTAGACCTGCTTGGGCGTGGGCGTGCGCCACATGCGCTGCCAGTTTTCGTGGTGGCTGAAGGAGTGCTTGAGAAGGCCGAAGCCTGAGTAACGATTCATTGAGGCGACTCCTGAATCAGCGGTAAACCGGGAAATCGGCGCACAGGGCGGCCACGTGGCTGGCGACATTGGCCTCGACATCGGCATCGCCGAGGTTGTCGAGGATGTCGCAGATCCAGCCGGCCAGTTCGATGCACTGGGCCTGCTTGAAGCCACGGGTGGTGACGGCCGGGGTGCCGATGCGCAGGCCCGAGGTCACGAACGGCGACTGCGGGTCGTTCGGTACGGCGTTCTTGTTGACGGTGATGTGCGCACGGCCCAGGGCCGCGTCGGCGTCCTTGCCGGTCAGGCCCTGGCGGATCAGGCTGACCAGGAACAGGTGGTTGTCGGTACCGCCGGACACCACGTCGAAGCCGCGCTCGATGAACACGCCGGCCATGGCCTGGGCGTTATCGATCACTTGTTGCTGGTACACCTTGAAGCCGGGCTCCAGCGCTTCCTTGAAGCACACCGCCTTGCCGGCGATGACGTGCATCAGCGGGCCGCCCTGGGCGCCGGGGAATACGGCGGCGTTGAGCTTTTTCTCGATCTCGGGGTTGGCCCGCGCCAGGATCAGGCCGCCACGCGGACCGCGCAGGGTCTTGTGGGTGGTGGTGGTGACCACGTCGGCGTACGGCAGCGGGTTGGGATACAGGCCGGCGGCGACCAGGCCGGCCACGTGGGCCATGTCGACGAACAGCAGGGCCCCGACCTTGTCGGCGATCTCGCGAAAGCGCGGGAAGTCCAAGGTCTTGGAGTAGGCCGAGAAGCCGGCGACGATCATCTTCGGCTTGTGCTCGACGGCCAGGCGCTCGACTTCGTCGTAGTTGATCAGCCCGGTGTCGTTGTCGATGCCGTACTGCACGGCGTTGTACAGCTTGCCCGAAGACGACACCTTGGCGCCGTGGGTCAGGTGACCGCCGTGGGCCAGGCTCATGCCCAGGAGGGTGTCGCCGGCTTGCAGCAGCGCCAGGTAGACCGCCGAGTTGGCCGAAGAGCCGGAATGCGGCTGGACGTTGACGTAGTCGGCCCCGAACAGCTGCTTGGCGCGGTCGATGGCCAGTTGCTCGACCTTGTCGACGTGCTCGCAGCCGCCGTAGTAGCGCTTGCCCGGGTAGCCTTCGGCGTATTTGTTGGTCAGGCCGCTGCCCTGGGCCTGCATGACGCGCTGGCTGGTGTAGTTTTCAGAGGCGATGAGTTCGATGTGGTCTTCCTGACGCTGCTCTTCGGCGTTCATCGCCGCCAACAGCGCGTCATCGTAACCCTGGATCTGATCTTGTTTGCTGAACATCGCGTTCTCTCCAGCGGCGTCGCGGCGCCTTTCATTATGGTCAGGGCCTTGAACAACCCTCTGGCTGCGATGGTAGGGCCGACAGGGTCCGATCAGATGCCTGCGCACGCCACGCAAAGGCGCATTTACGACATGGATGGAACGACATGAAACCCGGCGAATCGCGAAGGCTTCGCGTTTGCCGGGTAAAGACGGCAAAACGCCCGGTCTGCCGAGGCTTTCGGCGCTTGTAGGGGAGGATCGAACGCGTATCGAAAAGGCGGTGTTCTGGCGGCGCGGACACGCGGCCGGAGAAAGGCAATGGCGTATTCAGACAAGTACAAGGCGACGCAGTCGTCGCCCTGCCAGGGGTTGTAGGAGCGCGCTCTGCCCGCGACCGAGTGCGTAGCAGTCGTAAAATTTCAGCGCCTAATCAATTTTTGCGAGCGCTGCGCAGCCGGTCGCGGGCAATATCGTCGCCCTGCGAGGGGAGTGTAGGAGCGCGCTCTGCCCGCGACCGGCTGCGTTAGCAGTCGTAAAATTGTGGCGTTTCGTAGATTCCAGATCGGAAATTTGTGGGGCCTCACCAATTTTGCGAGCGCTGCGCACTCGGTCGCGGGCAAGCGCGCTCCTACAGTGCCCCATGCTTGTCGGGCAGCGAGATCGGGTCATCGCCCGCCAACGCTTCAAGCCCCCGATTTGCCTACCAGGCCATCGGCACGGAACATCGTACGGATGCCGCGCACCGCCTGGCGGATCCGGTCCTGGTTCTCGATCAGGGCAAAGCGCACATGGTCGTCGCCGTACTCACCAAAGCCGACGCCCGGTGACACGCAGACCTTGGCCTCGGCCAGCAGCTTCTTGGCGAACTCCAGCGAACCCAGGTGCGCATACGCCTCGGGAATCTTCGCCCAGACGTACATCGAGGCCTTGGGGTTCTCGACCATCCAGCCCAGCTCGTGCAGGCCCTTGACCAGCACGTTGCGGCGCTGGCGGTACTGCTCGGCGATGTCCAGCACGCATTGCTGGTCGCCTTCGAGCGCCGCGATGGCCGCGACCTGCAAGGGCGTGAAAGTGCCGTAGTCGTGGTAGCTCTTGATCCGCGCCAGGGCGCCGACCAGCTCGTGATTGCCGACCATGAAGCCGATCCGCCAGCCGGCCATGTTGTAGCTCTTGGACAGGGTGAAAAACTCCACCGCAATGTCCTTGGCACCCGGCACCTGCATGATCGACGGCGCTTTCCAGCCGTCATAGACGATGTCGGCGTAGGCCAGGTCGTGGATCACCAGCACGTCGTACTGCTTGGCCAGGGCCACCACGCGCTCGAAGAAGTCCAGCTCCACGCACTGCGCGGTGGGGTTGGAGGGAAAGCCCAGGATCATCATCTTCGGCTTGGGAATCGAGCCACGAATGGCCTTTTCCAGCTCGGCGAAGAAATCCACGCCCGGCACCAGCGGCACCGAACGCACCTGGGCGCCGGCAATCACGGCACCGTAGATGTGGATCGGGTAGCTGGGGTTGGGCACCAGCACCGTGTCGCCCTGATCCAGGGTGGCCAGCATCAGGTGCGCCAGGCCTTCCTTGGAGCCGATGGTGACGATGGCTTCGCTTTCCGGGTCGATGTCGACCTCGTAGCGCTTCTTGTACCAGTTGGAGATTGCCCGGCGCAGGCGTGGAATGCCTCGCGAGGTGGAGTAACCGTGGGTGTCTTCGCGCTGGGCGACGGTGACCAGTTTTTCGACGATGTGCGGCGGCGTGGCCCCGTCGGGGTTGCCCATGCTCAGGTCGATGATGTCCTCACCACGACGACGAGCGGCCATCTTCAGCTCGGCAGTGATGTTGAACACGTAAGGGGGGAGTCGATCGATGCGCGCAAAGCGGCGCGGCAAACCTTGGTCAGCCATGAGAATCTCGCAGACGTAAGCGCCCGGAACCGTCCGAGCGACGTTGGCCACATGAGGCGGCCTGCGCGAACGATAAGGGCGTTGATGGCGTTTTGTCTACAGCGATCTTCAGCGTTGATGACCGGCCTGTATGCCGGGCTCGCGCTGTGGGAGGCGGCTTGCCGGCGATGGCTGCAGTACAGGCCCGGCCACGCGCAGGGTTCGATAACCTGTCGCGGGCAAGCCCCCTCCCACATTGGCTGCAATACCGGCCCAGCCTGTGTGGCCAGCAGTGCGGCGTGGCCGTCAGGTGATGTGCCGCACGCCCCACAGCAGCAAAAAATGCAGCGGGTAGATGGCATACGCCCAGCGCCGCATCGGCCAGACCTGCCAGCGCACCTTGCGCTGCAGCAGTGCCACGCCCGCCAGCGGCGCCAGCAGGCAGGTCACGAATGCGCCGATCGCCACCGCATCGCCCCGCCCGGCCCCTGCCAACAGTTCCTGCCAGGCGTTGGCAAAGACGCACACCGCGCCGGCCAGCAAGGCCCAGCCGAGCGCGCGCTGCATCACCTGCAACAGCACCAGCGGCAGCAACACCCCGGGCAGGCCGAACATCAAGTGCTGTTGCAGCATCGCTGCCAGCAACAAGGCCACCAGCGCCATGATCCGCGTTTCGACCCGGCGCTGGCGCCAGCCCTGGGCAATCAGCAGCCCCAGCAGCAGGGTCGGCATCACATTGAGCACCGTCGCATCCACCATGAACAGCCGATACGGCACTTCGGACAACAGTGCAAAGCCCAGCATCCAGCCCAGGTAGCGCCATTTCACCTGCGGCCCCACTTCGGCGGCGCTGCGCCGGGCCAGGTTGGCGGCGATCGCCAGGCAGAACCACGGAAACGCCAGGCGTCCCGGCACGTACAACGCATCGATCGATGCGCCCACATAGCGCAGGTGATCGAGCACCATGCTCAGCATCGCCAGCCACTTGAGCAGGTCCAGCGCCCGGTTACGCACGGGCAGAAAGGGCGGGTTGGAAAGGTCCATGGCAAATCCCTGGCAGGCAATACTCAATGTATAGACATGTACAACGACAGATGCCCGAAGCCGCTGCGTTCGTTTACAGTGATGCAATAATCGACCACAAGGATCCGGCCATGACAGATCAAAGCCAACAGTTCGCCAGCGACAACTATTCCGGCATCTGCCCTGAAGCCTGGGCCGCCATGGAGCAGGCGAACCACGGGCATCAACGGGCCTACGGCGATGACCAATGGACGGCGCGCGCCGCCGATCAATTCCGTCGCCTGTTCGAAACCGACTGCGAAGTGTTCTTCGCGTTCAATGGCACGGCCGCCAATTCGCTCGCACTGTCGGCGCTGTGCCAGAGTTACCACAGCGTCATCTGCTCGGAAACCGCCCACGTCGAGACCGATGAATGCGGCGCCCCGGAGTTTTTCTCCAACGGCTCGAAGCTGCTGGTCGCCCCCAGTGTCGGCGGCAAGCTGAGCCCTGAATCGATTCGCGAGATTGCCCTCAAGCGCCAGGACATCCATTACCCCAAGCCCCGGGTCGTGACCCTGACCCAGGCCACCGAGGTGGGCACGATCTACCAGCCCGAAGAGCTCAAGGCCATCAGCGCCACCTGCAAGGAACTGAACCTGCACCTGCACATGGACGGCGCGCGCTTTTCCAATGCCTGCGCGCACCTGGGCTGTTCGCCGGCCGAGCTGACCTGGAAATCCGGGGTGGATGTGTTGTGTTTCGGCGGGACCAAGAACGGCATGGCGGTCGGCGAGGCGATCCTGTTCTTCAATCGCGGGCTGGCCGAAGACTTCGATTACCGCTGCAAGCAGGCCGGCCAACTGGCCTCGAAGATGCGTTTTCTGTCGGCACCCTGGGTCGGCCTGCTGGAGAACGATGCCTGGCTCAGGCACGCCCGTCATGCCAACCATTGCGCGCAACTGCTGGCCGAGCTGGTCAGGGATGTGCCGGGTGTGGAGTTGATGTTCCCGGTGCAGGCCAACGGCGTGTTCCTGCAACTGTCGGAACCGGCCATCGCCGCACTTGCAGGGCTTGGCTGGCGCTTCTACACCTTCATCGGCAAGGGCGGCGCGCGCTTCATGTGCTCCTGGGACACCGAGGAGGCACGCGTGCGGCAGCTGGCGGCGGATATTCGCCAGGTGATGCAGGCCGCCTGATGGCCTGGCACGCGCAGGACCGACAGCGCCAGAAAAGTGGCCGTCAGTTCTGCGAGATGGTCCGCGAGATCGCCTCGACCGTGGCCTCGACCTGCTCCTGATACCGTGCCAGCTCGACCTTGTGCTGCTCTTTGAGCTCAAGGTGCCGCGAGCACAGGTTCAGGGCCGCCAGCACCAGCAACCGGTCACCGATCAGCGCCGGGTACTGGCGCTTGGTGTCGGACAGCGCGGCCTGCAGCATGGCGGCAGCCTGCAGCAAGGCGTGCTCTTCTCCGGGCGGGGCCTTGACCGAATAGTCCTGCCCCAGGATCGAGAAGACCGTTACATCGCTCGATGAATTCATGCGCTCACATGACTGGCGCTGGTGGCACGATCAACCAGTGCCTGAATACGGGCGGCGGCGCTGCCCTGCTTTTCTTCCTGCTCCAGCAGGCTCAGTTGCAGGGTGTCGTTTTCTTCACGGGCCTGGGCCAGGTCGGCACGCAACTGATCGGTGGTGGCTTGCAGTTGCTGGTTCTGTTGCACCAGGTCGCTGACGAGTTGTTCCAACTGGCTGAGGGACGTTTCCAACATTCTGAGTACTCGAACAAATTCCATGGGGGCACACACCATAAAGAAAACTGGAAGTGCATGCCAGCGGTGGGCCTTTGAAACCGGCCTTTAGCCATAAGTGGAGACGAAAGGCATCGCCTTCAAGGGCCCATGTGACTTTGCCTGACCCTTTCGGTTCCCGTCACAAGCCGAATCGGTCCCTGCTGCGACGACCGGGCACCGAAACATAGTGATAACTTTTTGCCATCACTGAATGCAACCGTTGCCAGGGCCTCCGGTCAGAGGCTTTATCGCCTGCAAGCCACACCGGGTTGCGCCTCTTGCCCTGGAAACCCTTATCCATGTCCTTACGTACCCTGAACATCGCGCCCCGCGCTTCCCTCGGTTTCGCCTTCATCGGCGCCCTCATGCTGATCCTGGGCGTATTCGCCCTGATGCAAATGAGCTTAATCCGCAAGGACACCGAAATCCTGGCCAACAACAGCGTACCGACCATCAAGGCGCTGGACCGCATCAACGAGCTCACCCAGCGCATGCGTGTGCTGTCCTACCGGCTGATGGTCAACCGCGAGCCGGACATCCAGCAGAAAACCAAAGAAACCATGACGCTGCGCAACCAGCAGATCGAAGATGCACGCGCCGTATACGAGGCGTTGATCAATGACCCGCAAGAGCAGACCCTCTATAACCAGTACCTGAGCCTGCGTGACACCCGCCTGCAACAGGAAACGCGCCTGCGCGAGCTGTCACTGGCCAACAACCTTGATGGCCTGCAAACGCTGCTCAACACCGAAATGATGGACAATTCCGACCAGATCAACGAGGTCATCGCCCGCCTGGTCGAGTTCAACACCACCCAGCTGAACAAGACCAATGCGCATGCTGCCGAGCGCTACCAGCAGGCCTTTACCCTGGTGGTGGGCCTGCTGCTCGTTGCCACCCTGTTGACCGTGCTGTTTGCCTGGCGCCTGACCCGCAGCATCACCCAGCCGATTGCCGCCGCCTTGCAAGCGGCCGAAACCATTGCCGAAGGCGACCTGACCCGCCCCATCGAGGTCGACGGCCGTGACGAGGCCGGGCGCCTGTTGCAGGCCATGCACACCATGCAGCACAAGCTGCGTGACACCTTGCAGCGCATTTCCGGCTCGGCCTCGCAACTGGCCTCGGCCGCCGAGGAACTCAACGCCGTGACCGACGAAAGCGCCCGCGGCCTGGGCCGACAGAACGGCGAGATCGAACAGGCCGCTACGGCAGTCAATGAAATGACCTGTGCGATCGAGGAAGTGGCACGCAATGCCAACGACACCTCGCAGGCCTCGCAGAGCGCCACCACCTCGGCCCGCGATGGCCGTGATCTGGTGCGGGAAACCGTCACCGCCATCGAGCGCATGAGCCGCGACGTGCAAGGCAGTGCCGAGCAGATCAGCCACCTGGCCGAGCAATCGCGGGACATCGGCAAGGTGCTGGATGTGATTCGTGGCCTGGCCGACCAGACCAATCTGCTGGCCCTGAACGCCGCCATCGAAGCGGCACGCGCAGGCGAGGCCGGACGCGGCTTTGCCGTGGTGGCCGATGAGGTGCGGGCCCTGGCGCATCGCACCCAGCAGTCGACCAGTGAAATCGAACGCATGATCGAGACCATCCAGGGCGGCACCGAGCAGGCCGTCGGTGCCATGCGCAGCAGCACCGAGCGCGCCGAGTCGACCCTGAGCATCGCCCAAGGCGCAGGTCTTGCGCTGGAAACCATCCATACGGCGGTGGAGCAGATCAACCAGCGCAACCTGGTGATCGCCAGCGCCGCCGAAGAACAGGCCCAGGTGGCCCGTGAAGTCGACCGCAACCTGGTCAACATCCGCGACCTGTCGACCCAGACCGCCACCGGCGCCCACCAGACCTCGGCGGCCAGTACCGAACTGTCGCGCCTGGCCGTGGACCTCAACGGCATGGTGCTGCGCTTCAGGCTGTAGACGCACTGCTTGCGCAGGGGCAGCTTCAGCCAGGAACAGCCGTTACACAGTGACCACTCGTAGGACCGGCTTCAGCCGGGAACAGCCGTTACGTGATGACCGCTTCCCGGCTAAAGCCGGTCCTACATGGTCCTACCATAATCAATATTCGATGCGTACGTCGCTCTTGGGCACGCTGCAGCACGACAGGATGTAACCCTCGGCTTCGTCTTCCTCGGTGATACCGCCGTTGTGCTCCATCTCCACCTCGCCGCTGAGCTTCATCACCTTGCAGGTGCCGCAGATGCCCATGCCGCAAGCCTTGGGAATCATCAGGCCCAGCTTGGCTGCCGCCGCATGCACGGTTTCGCCGGGGGTGATGCGGATGCTCTTGCCGGTGTCGGTGAACGCCACTTCGTGCAGGTCGCTGGGGGCCACATCCGGGGCGTCGGCGGCCTGCTCGGCGTGCTCGACCGCATCGGCCTTGGCCTCGGCCGGCGTGGCACCGAACGACTCTTCGTGGTACTGGGCCATGTTGAAACCGTTGTCCTGGAGCATGCGCTTGACCGCGGCCATGTAGGGCGTCGGGCCGCAGCAGAACACTTCGCGGTCGCGAAAGTCCGGTGACATCATTTCCAGCATGCGGATGTTCAGGTAGCCGCGATAACCGGCCCACGGCTCGCCCAGGCCATGTTTCTCGCAAATCAGGTGCAGACTGAAGTTATCGATCCGCGACGCCATGTGCTCCATTTCGCGGTGATAGATGATGTCCTTGGGCGAGCGGGCGCTGTGCACGAACACCATGTCGACGTTGGCGTTGGTGTCGTAGTACCAGCGCGCCATGGACATCACCGGGGTGATGCCCACCCCGCCACTGAGGTAGAGAATCTTCGGGTTGGGAAAGTCGATGGCATTGAACAGCCCCACCGGGCCGTGCACGGCCAATTCCTGGCCTTCATGCAGGGTGTCGTGCAGAAAGTTCGAGACCTTGCCGCCCGGCACGCGCTTGACCGTGATCGAAAAGCTGTACGGCACCGAAGGCGAGCTGGAAATGGTGTACGAGCGCATCACCGGCTGGCCGTCGATTTCCAGTTCCAGGGTGACGAACTGTCCCGGCTTGAAAAAGAACAGGATCGGCTGGTCGGCCATGAAGCAAAACGTGCGCACGTCCCAGGTTTCCTGAATGACTTTGACCACCCGTACGGCGTGGCGACCATTGGCCCACGTCTGGGTATTGACCGGGTTGAGGAAGGTTTGGGACATGCTCGATCTCCACGGCCGACAACCGGCCTTTCATGAGCGAATTCTGCGTAACGCCCTCTGCAGCCATTTATCTATCTGCGACATTGACGTACTTACGGCGACCAGCCCCCAACGACATGGGCTTGCTCGTCGGGAACGGATGCGGCCATGTCGTGCATGGATAAGGTTGTTGCCGCGCGCATCTCCACACTCGCGGCTAAATCGCTACGCAATAATACCCGGCAAGAGCGACCGCCAAGGATCGCCTTGCGTGCTGCGCAAAACCTACCGTATTAGCCACAATCGCGACCGCCCGAGGCGGTCTTGAGGAATCCGAAGATGGACGTCACTGCAAACCTGAGCCTGGGCGACCCACTTGAAGCAGCGCGCAAGGCGACAGCCGAGATGCTGCAGCACCGCGAGCGCACCTATTCGCTGCCACAACCGTTCTACAACGACGAGCGCGTGTTCCAGATCGACATGCAGGAGATCTTTCACAAGGAGTGGCTGATCGCTGGCATGACGTGCGAGATTCCCAAGAAAGGTAACTACCTGACCTTGCAGATCGGCAACAACCCGGTGCTGGTGGTGCGCGGCGCGGACGGCACCGTCAATGCCTTCCATAACGTGTGCCGCCATCGTGGCTCGCGCCTGTGCACGGCCGAGAAAGGCAAGGTCGCCAAGCTGGTGTGCCATTACCACCAGTGGACCTACGAGCTGGACGGGCGCCTGCTGTACGCCGGCACCGAGATGGGCGATGACTTCGACATGAAGAAATTCAGCCTCAAGCCGATCAACGTCAAGACGGCCGGTGGCTACATCTTCATCAGCCTGGCAGAGAACCCGCCCGCCATCGACGAGTTCCTGGCCACGTTGAGCCACTACATGGAACCCTACGACATGGAGAACACCAAGGTGGCGGTGCAGACCACCTTGATGGAAAAGGCCAACTGGAAGCTGGTGCTGGAAAACAACCGCGAGTGCTACCACTGCAGCGGCTCGCACCCTGAACTGCTCAACACCCTGCTGGAGTGGGACGACACCCACGATCCGCGTGCCAGCCAGTCATTCAAGGACCATGTGGCCGAGTCGGCCACCAAGTGGGAAGCCGAGAAGATCCCTTACCTGCACGCCGGCTTCGGCCTGCGCAACCGTATCGTGCGCATGCCGCTGCTCAAGGGCACCGTGTCGATGACCATGGACGGCAAGCAGGGCTGCAACAAACTGATGGGCCGCATCCAGAATCCGGACCTGGGTTCGATGCGCATCCTGCACCTGCCGCACTCCTGGAACCACTGCATGGGCGATCACCTGATCGTCTTCACCGTCTGGCCGATCAGCGCCCAGGAAACCATGGTCAGCACCAAGTGGCTGGTGCACAAGGACGCCGTCGAGGGTGTCGACTACGACGTGGCGCGCCTGCGCGAGGTGTGGGACGCCACCAATGACCAGGACCGTCGCCTGGCCGAAGAGAACCAGCGCGGCATCAACTCCACCGCCTACCAGCCAGGCCCGTATTCCAAGACCTACGAGTTCGGCGTGGTCAACTTCATCGACTGGTACAGCGCCCGTGTGCTGGAAAACCTGGGCGCGGAACCGGCGCCTTACCTCAAGGGCGTGGCGGTCAACCACGAATAAGGCCTTAATTGGTCAAAAAATAGCCAGGCACCTGCGATCCCCCGCCCATGGTGCCTGGCGCAGTTCGCCAACAACTTACCCACAAGGCCGCCCACAGCCATTGTGGGCAATCCTGTCAAAAGTGACGCTGCGCGCCCATGGCGATATCAGGTTGTGCACAAGGCAGTACCTGGTTATTTATTGATCAAAACATTCAAGCCTTTGTATACAAAGACTTTTATAGGAAAACAAACACCTTATCCACAGAAGCGCCAACAGACTTTGGGGGCAACTCGACTTCTTGGCGTCTCTGACTGTGGAAAACACTGCAAAGACCCGATTTTTAACCTCGCCCACGCTATTCGACTGTTTTTTGTACAAGCCTCTACACGCCACGCCGTTCAAGGCTTTCAGCTCATGACCAACATCTTATCCACAGAGCAGCCAACAGAGATTGTGGGCAACCGTTAGCCGTGCCAGAGCGCTTATCCACATCCCACGCAGCGAAAATACGTCCAAACAAACTGATCATTTTTTAACCACCTTGCTACAAGCCACGTTTTACATAGCCTGTAGCCACAAGCAAACACCTTATCCACAGGCGAGCGCACAGGGATTGTGTGTAAGTAACCAACGGCCAGGGGATAAGTTGTGCTGACCGGACGCTAACCTGTCAGTTCTACCAGTACAAAAGCGGTGACCCCTGTCTGATACTCATGGCTTGCGCAGCGTCTATCCAACGGAAGGAGACACCACCATGCTCAAGCCAAGCATTCTGGCGCAGTACAAGAACTCGGTTCACGATGCAGCCTCGGACATGCCCGACCTGGCCGGCAAGAACATCCTCATGGGTTTCTGGCACAACTGGCCCACCTCGCCCGGCCAGGGTTATCAACAGGGCGTGTTTGCCGAGATGCCCCTGACAGATATCCCCAAGGCGTATAACGTCGTCGCCGTGGCCTTCATGAAAGGCAGCGGTATCCCGACCTTCAAGCCCTATAACGTCAGCGATGCCGAATTTCGCGCCCAGGTGGCGCAGCTCAATGCCCAGGGGCGTGCGGTACTGATTTCGCTGGGCGGTGCCGATGCCCATATCGAGCTGCATGAAGATCAAGGCCATATAGAGGCGCTGGCCTATGAAATCATTCGCCTGGTCGAGGTCTACGGCTTCGACGGGCTGGACATCGACCTGGAGCAAAGCGCGATCACCTTTGCCGATAACCGTACCGTGCTGCCCGAGGCCCTGCGCCGGGTGCGCGAGCATTACGAAGGCGAAGGCAAGCACTTCATCATCAGCATGGCGCCGGAGTTTCCTTACCTGAGAACGGACGGCGCCTATCTTGCCTACATCGAGGCGCTGGAGGACCTCTACGACTTCATTGCGCCGCAGTACTACAACCAGGGCGGTGACGGCGTCTGGGTCGATGAGGAAAACCTGTGGATCACCCAGAACAGCGATGAACACAAGGAGCTGTTTCTGTATTACCTGACCGACAGCCTGATTCACGGCACGCGAGGTTTCTCGCCCATTCCGGCCGACCGGCTGGCGATCGGCCTGCCGACCAATAACGATGCAGCCGCCACTGGGTATGTGATCGATCCACAAGCGGCTAACAATGCCCTGGAGCGCCTGAAAACAGCTGGCAACCCGGTTCGCGGCCTGATGACCTGGTCAGTCAACTGGGACGACGGCAAGGACAAGACCGGCAAGGCCTACGACTGGGAGTTCGTCAAACGCTACGGCTACCTGACCGAAGGCGAGACACCAGCCCCCGACAAACCGTCCGTGCCGGCCGACTTCGTCGCGGCCGAACCGACGCAGGACTCGGTGAAATTGAGCTGGCACCTCTCCAGCGGTCCCAATCCGGTGTTCCAGTACAACCTGCGGCGGGACGGCGTCGAAATCGGCACCACCAATGCGCCGCCGTTCGAAGACACCGGGCTTGCGCCTGACAAGGCTTATGCCTATCAGATCAGGGCCACGGATACACAAGGCGTCAGCTCGGCCTGGTCAGCCGTGCTGAATATCCGTACCCAGCCGGGGGAAGGGGGTGAGACACCAGACTGGAAAGAGAACGCGACCTATGAAGCAGGCGATGCCGTGATCCACAACACGGTGAAGTACACCTGCGAGCAGGCCCATACCTCAGCGGCCACCACCGCCCCGGATGCGGTGCTGTGGAAGCGCGCCGACAGCCTCAAGAAATGAATTATCCACAACCGCCAGCGTACCGCCTTGGCGCGCCGCCTTGGCGCGCCGCCTCTTGTGTAGGAGCGCGCTTGCCCGCGACCGAGTGCGCAGCGCTCGCAAAATCTGCGAAACGCCACAAATTTACAGTTGTGAACACATTCGAAATCTACGAAACGCCGCAAATTTACGACTGCTAACGCACTCGGTCGCGGGCAAGCGCGCTCCTACGGGGTCCCAGACGACTGCGCGGCAGCGGGCCGCCTTGGTGCTGTGTCAGCGCATCACACCCTCCTCCACCAGCAGCTTGAGGATCGCCTCGGCGCCTTCCTGGGCGCTGACGCCCTTGAGCACCTTGCCGCCACCGCCGCTGGCCTTGGCGGTCGCGGCCTTCATGCGGTCGGCGCCGCTCTTGGCCTTGATCACCTTGAGGCGCTTGGGCCGTGGCCTGGCCGGTTGCAGGCTGTCGCCGGCGAGCAACTCATCGCTGATCACTTCGGTCTGCTCCGCTCCCAGTATCCCGCGCCGGGACGGACCATAGGCACTTTGCCGTGGCGTGGGACCGGCATTATCCACAGTGGCCAGGAAGGGCAGGCGCACCTTGAGGCGCCGGCGCTGGCCGCGTGGCAGGGCCTGCAACACCAAGGCCGTGCCGTTTTCCAGCGACTCCACTTCGGCCAGGCCGATCACCAAAGGCCAGCCAAGACGCTCGGCCAACAGGAAGGGCAACATGCCGGAGCCCTCGCCGGTTTCGGCCTGGCTGCCGGTCAGCACCATCTGCACATTGCAGTCGCGAATGTATTCGGTCAGGGCCGGCAAGGCATCGCTGCCCGCCGGCTGCTCAAGGATGTGCATTTCATCCAGGCCCATGCCCAGATAAGCGCGCAGTGCCGGTTCCTGCGGGTCGCCGGCATGCAGCATCTGCAGGTTGTTGCCCACCAGGCGCAGCCCCAGCTCGACGGCACGGGCGTCCTGTTCGGCACGGCGGGCGCGCCCGGAGGTCGGGTGGGCGCCGACCGACACCAGGCTGATGACCTGCAGGGCCGGGGTGTTCTTTGTGACAGATTCAGGCTGCATCACGTTTGTCTCCATTGCGCCAGGCATCGACCGCCGCGATCAAGGCGTGGAACAGCTCGCTGCTGTCGCCGATGACCGACAGATCAGCCCGTTTGATCATGTCGCAACCCGGGTCCATGTTGATCGCAATCACCTTGTCGCAGGCACCGATGCCCTGCAGGTGCTGGATCGCCCCGGAAATCCCCACGGCCATGTACACCCGCGCCGTGACCCAGGTGCCGGTGGCGCCGACCTGCCGGTCGCGGGCCATGAAGCCGTTGTCCACCGCCACCCGCGAGGCGCCTTCGGTGGCTCCCAGGGCGGCGGCGGTGCGGTGGAACAGGTCCCAGTCCTGGACGCCGTTGCCACCCGAGACAATGAACTCCGACTCGGCCATCGGGATGGCTGCCGGGTCGACGGCCACGGCGCCGAGGTCTTCGATACGCGACAGGCTGCGCACCACACGTGTGGATAACTCGACCGGCAGCGCTTCATGACGGGTTTCGCTGACGGGCTCTGCGCATTCGGCAGCCGCCAGGATCAGCCGCGCCAGTGGCCGCACGAGGTCTTCGCGACCGGCCCCGGCACGAGCGCTGCACTGCCCGTCCTTGACCTGCCAGACCCGCGTGGCCGGGCGCTCGCCCAGGCTGGCGGCAAAGCGCCGGCCCAGTTCACCGCCACCGGTGCGGCTGTCGGGCAGCAACCAGTGGCGCGGGTTGAACTGGTTATCCACCGCCCGCAGGCCCTGGACACGCTGTTCCGGTGAATAGCCGTCGAAGGCGTCGTCGTCGAGCACCAGCAGGCGATCCACGCCGGCGGTGTCGAATGCGCTTTCCTTGTGTTCACCGAAGACCACCGCCAGCACCGCGCCGTCGGCACCGGCCATCTGCCGCGCCAGGCCGAGCAGGTCGCGGTCGTGGCTGCCCAGGCGGCCGCCGACCATGTCGGGCACTACACAGATGTGAAACGCCGGTTGCGCCACCACATGCAGCGGCAGTTGCACCGCCACTGCCGCACTGCGCTTGACCGCGCCGCCCTGCTGGGCGCCGCTGCGGTCGATACGCTTGAGGCCGTTGGGACCGATGAAGCCGATACCGTGGACGTTCTTGCGCAGGACCCCGTTGGGGCCCATCCAGCGCTCCTGCAACGGTTGCATGGCCGCATGCAGCGGGTGCAGGCGGTTACGGGCGATCCACGCGGCGCGTGGGTCGCGGCGGATAATGTCGCTCATCAGTGCACCTCCGCAGGTTCACGTTTGGCCTGGGCCGGCTGGCGCGCAGGCTCGGCATCCTGTTCGATCAGGGCGTCGGCCACCAGCTCGGCCAGGTCCTTGATCAACGGACGCGGCTCGACCACACCTTCGAGCATGGCGGTGCATTGCGGGCACCCGACCGCCACCAGCTCGGCCTGGGTTTCGCGGATGTCCTCCATGCGCATGTCGGGAATCCGCTGCTTGCCGGGGATGTCGGTAATCGGTGCACCGCCGCCACCGCCACAGCACCGCGAGCGGAAGCCGGAACGCTGCATTTCCTTGACCTCGATGCCCAGCGCCTTCAATACATCGCGCGGCGCCTCGTATTCACCGTTGTAGCGGCCCAGGTAGCATGGATCGTGATAGGTCACGCTGCCGCCCTTGTGCTGGCCCAGGTTCAGCGCGCCGGCCTGGATCAGCTCGGCGATGAACGTACTGTGGTGCTGCACCTGGTACTCGCCGCCAAAGGCGCCATATTCGTTCTTGAGCACATGGAAGCTGTGCGGGTCGCACGTCACGATGCGGGCAAACCGGTAGCGCGCCAGGGTCTGGATATTGCGCTTGGCCAGGCTCTGGAAGGTCGCCTCGTCACCCAGGCGCCGCGCCACGTCGCCACTGTCGCGCTCTTCGAGGCCCAGTACGGCAAAGTCGACGCCCGCCGCCTTGAGCACCTTGACGAAGGCGCGCAGGGTGCGCTGGTTGCGCATGTCGAACGCACCGTCACCGACCCAGAACAGCACATCGGCGCTTTTCTTGTCGCTGAACAGGTTCAGGTTCAGGTCCGCCGCCCAGTTCAACCGGCCACCGGGGTTGAAGCCGCCGGGGTTGTCGGTGGCGATCAGGTTGTCCAGCACCTCGGCGCCCTTGTTCGGCGTGGCGCCGCGCTCCAGGGTCAGGTGGCGACGCATGTCGACGATGGCGTCGACGTGCTCGATCATCATCGGGCACTCCTCGACGCAGGCGCGGCAGGTGGTGCACGACCACAGGGTCTCGGCGTCCACCAGGCCGTTGACGATCGGCTGGTGCGGGTGACCGCCGTGCTCGCCGATAGCCTTGCCGGGGTACGGGCTGCCGGCAAAGTTGGCATCGGTGCCACCGGCCAGGCCCACGACCATGTCCTGGATCAGCTTCTTGGGGTTCAGCGGCTGGCCGGCGGCAAACGCCGGACAGGCGGCTTCGCATTTGCCGCACTGCACGCAGGCGTCGAAGCCCAGCAACTGGTTCCAGGTGAAGTCCTTGGGCTTTTCGACGCCCAGAGGCGCTTGCGCATCGTCCAGGTCCAGAGGCTTGAGGCCCGTGGAACGGCCGCCACCAAAGCGCTCGGCGCGGCGGTGCCAGGCCAGGTGCAGAGCACCGGCGAAGGCGTGCTTCATCGGCCCGCCCCAGGTCATGCCGAGGAACAGCTCGCTGACGCCCCACAGCACGCCCAGCGCCAGGATGGCGGCCAGTACCCAGCCGCCGAAATCCTGCGGCAGGATGCCGGCCACCGGCAGGGTCAGCAGGAAGAAACTGGCCGAAAACGCCAACAGGCTTTTCGGCAGGCGCATCCACGGCCCTTTGGACAAGCGCGATGGCGGGTTGAGGCGACGGCGGAACACAAAGATCGCGCCGACGAACATCACTGCTGTCATCAGCAGCAAGGCGTAGCCGAGGATCTTGTTGTGCAGGCCAAAACCATGCACCAGGATCGCCAGCACGATCGACGCCACCGCACCGCCGGCCGTGGCCACGTGAGTGTTGGCAATATATTTGTCACGGGCGACCACGTGGTGCAGGTCAACCATATAGCGCCTGGGCATGGCCAGCAGGCCGCCCAGCAGGTCGACCTTCGAGGCCCGACCGTTGCGCCACAGCTTGACCCGCCGCAAGGCGCCCAGGAGCCCAAGGCCCAGGGCGGCGAACAGCAGGATGGGGAGAATGGTGTTGAGCATGATGGCTCCTGGGTGTACCCCGTAGGAGCGCGCTTGCCCGCGACCGAGTGCGTAGCGCTCGCAAAATCTGCGAAACGCTACGAATTCACGACTGCTGACGCAGCCGGTCGCGGGCAAGCGCGCTCCTACAGGAGGTGGTGGCCGTCAGAAATCCTTGCAGAGCCGCAGCCCGTCGTAGATGGCCGCATGGATGTTGCGTTGCGCCACGCAGTCGCCGATCCGGTACAGCAGGTAACCATCACCCGGCTGGCTGAGCATTGGTTGTGGCTGAATGGCGTAGAGGGCTTCGATGTCGATCTGGCCCTTGTTGCGCGAACCTTCCTTGAGCGCGTAGTAGATCGCCTCGTCGGGACGCACACCGTTCTCCACCACCACCTGGTCGACCACCCGCTCCTCCTTGGCCCCGGTGTATTCGTTTTCCAGCACGGCAATCAGCTTGTCGCCTTCGCGGTAGACCTTCTCCAGCATCATGTCCCCGGTCATGATCACTTCTTTGGGATACATGCTGCGGTAGTAGGTCGGGAAGGTCGTGCCGCCCATCGCCACACCCGGCTTGATGTCGTCGGTGACGATCTCGACCTGGCAGCCTTTGTCGGCCAGGAAGTCGGCCGCCGACATCCCGGTGAATTCGCAGATGGTGTCGTAGACCAGCACGTTCTTGCCCGGCGCTACCTTGCCGTCGAGGATGTCCCAGCTGCTGACGATCAGCCCTTCGGCTGCGCCCCAATGCTCGTTCTGCTCGACGAACGGATGACCGCCCACCGCCAGCACCACGATGTCCGGGCGCAGGTCGAGAATGGTCGCGGCATCGGCCGCGGTGCCCAGGCGCAGGTCGACTTTCAGGCGCGCCAGCTCCAGCTGGTACCAGCGGGTGATACCGGCGATCTGGTCGCGCTGCGGTGCCTTGGAAGCGATGGTGATCTGCCCGCCGATGGCTTCCTTTTTCTCGAACAGGGTCACGTCATGGCCGCGCTCGGCCGCCACCCGCGCCGCTTCCATGCCGGCAGGACCGGCCCCGACCACCACCACCTTGCGCCTGGGCCCGGTGGATTTCTCGATGATGTGCGGCAGGCCCATGTATTCGCGGGACGTGGCGGCGTTCTGGATGCACAAGACGTCCAGGCCCTGGTACTGGCGGTCGATGCAATAGTTGGCACCGACGCACTGCTTGATCTGGTCGATCTGGCCCATCTTGATCTTGGCGATCAGGTGCGGGTCGGCCATGTGCGCACGGGTCATGCCGACCATGTCGACATAGCCACCTTCCAGGATCCGCGTGGCCTGGTTGGGGTCCTTGATGTTCTGTGCGTGCAGCACAGGGATCTTGACCACTTCCTTGATACCGGCGGCCAGGTGCAGGAACGGCTCCGGTGGATAACTCATGTTCGGGATGACGTTGGCGAGGGTGTTGTGTGTGTCGCACCCGGAGCCGATCACGCCGAAGAAGTCCAGCAGGCCGGTGTCGTCGTAGTACTTGGCAATCTGCTTCATGTCGTCGTGGGACAGGCCGTCGGGGTGGAATTCGTCACCGCAGATGCGCATGCCCACGCAGAAGTCGCGACCGACTTCGGCGCGCACGGCCTTGAGCACTTCCATGCCGAACTTCATGCGGCCTTCGAAGCTGCCGCCCCATTCGTCGGTGCGCTTGTTGACCCGCGGGCTCCAGAACTGGTCGATCATGTGCTGGTGCACGGCCGACAGCTCGATGCCGTCCAGCCCGCCTTCCATCGCCCGGCGCGCGGCCTGGGCGTAGTTGCCGATGATGCGCCAGATTTCTTCAGGCTCGATGGTCTTGCAGGTGGCGCGGTGCACCGGTTCGCGAATGCCCGAGGGCGACATCAGGGTCGGCCAGTGATCACCGTCCCAGCGCGAGCGACGGCCCATGTGGGTAATCTGGATCATGATCTTGGCGCCATGCTTGTGCATGGCGTCGGCCAGGTTCTGGAAATGCGGGATGATCCGGTCGGTGGCCAGGTTGACCGACTTCCACCAGCTTTGCGGGCTGTCGATGGCGACCACGGACGAGCCGCCGCAGATGGCCAGGCCAATGCCGCCCTTGGCCTTCTCTTCGTAGTACTTCACGTAACGGTCGGTGGTCATGCCGCCGTCAGTGGCATACACCTCGGCGTGGGCCGTACTGAGGACACGGTTACGGATGGTCAGTTTGCCGATCTGGATCGGCTGGAACATCGCTTCAAAAGCCATTTTCCAAAACTCCTCAAGGCGAAAGCGGTGGCGTACGCCCGGTCTGATGGTGCGCCGCCGGCCAAGGCCGGCGGCACGGTGCCAGAGCGTTACGCGCGGTGCTTTCCAACGGCGCGGTTAAAGTGGTTTGACGACGAACAGACCCTCGTCATGGCCCTCTTCGGAGCCTCCGTAGACCTGTTCGGCCACGGTACGGATCGCGCTGCCGCGTGCGGCCAGGATCTGGTCCATGGCGCCGGCGAACCAGCCGGTGAACATGTAGTCGACCTTGCGCCCGACCTTGCCGTACACGTACACGAACGCCGAATGCTCGAGCGTGACGCTGGCGGTGCCCTTGTCCAGGTCGATGTCCTGGATCTTGAACAGGCCCCAGCCACGCTGCGACAGGCGCTTCATGTAGTGCTCGAACACCGCGACACCTTCCAGGCCATGACACTCGGCCTCTTTCTCGCACCAGTGCCAGGCCGACTTGTAGCCGGCCTTGTAGAGGATCTCGGCATAGGCGTCGGCGCCCAGCACTTCCTCGATGCCCATGTGGTTATTGACGAAGAAGTGGCGCGGGACGTACAGCATCGGCAGGGCGTCGGACGTCCAGATACCGGTTTCGCTGTCGACTTCGATAGGCAGTTGCGGGGCGATCTTGGCCATGAAACGTGACTCCGGAAAAATTCTTGTGATGAGGCAGACCATTGCCTGCCTTGAGATAGAAGGTGTCAGCGACGCGGGCGGGTCATTCGCCCCAGACATCACCTAGAACGCGAACCCAGTTCTCGCCCATGATCTTGCGCACCACGCTTTCGCAATGGCCGCGCTTGAGCAGTGTCTCGGTCAGGTTCGGGAATTCGCCCACGGTGCGGATGCCCAGCGGGTTGATGATCTTGCCGAAGCTGGTCAGGCGCCGGGCGTAGCCCTTGTCGTGGGTCAGGTATTCGAAGAATTCCTGGCCATGGCCCTGGGTGAAGTCAGTGCCGATGCCGATAGCGTCTTCACCGACGATGTTCATGGTGTACTCGATGGCCTCGGCGTAGTCGTCGATGGTCGAGTCGATGCCCTTGGCCAGGAACGGCGCGAACATGGTGACGCCGACGAAACCGCCGTGGTCGGCGATGAACTTGAGTTCTTCATCGGACTTGTTGCGCGGGTGCTCCTTGAGCCCCGACGGCAGGCAGTGGGAGTAGCAGACCGGCTTTTTCGATTCGAGGATGACTTCCTCGCTGGTTTTGGAGCCGACGTGGGACAGGTCGCACATGACCCCGACGCGGTTCATCTCGGCGACGATCTCGCGGCCGAAGCCCGACAGGCCGCCGTCGCGCTCGTAGCAGCCGGTGCCGACCAGGTTCTGGGTGTTGTAGCACATCTGCACGATGCCCACGCCGAGCTTCTTGAAGATCTCGACATAGCCGATCTGGTCTTCGAAGGCATGGGCGTTCTGGAAGCCGAACAGGATACCGGTCTTGCCCAGTTCCTTGGCCTTGCGGATGTCGGCGGTGGTCTGCACCGGCATCACCAGGTCGCTGTTTTCGCGCATCAGTTTCAGGCTGGCGCTGATGCTGTTGACGGTGGCCTGGAAACCCTCCCACACCGACACTGTGCAGTTGGCCATGGTCAGGCCGCCCTTGCGCATGTCTTCAAACAGCTCGCGATTCCACTTGGCGATGATCAGCCCGTCAATGACGATGCTGTCGGCGTGAAGTTCGGCTGGGCTCATCAGGCTGTCCCCTTTCTAGGTGCTGGTGCGCCAAATCGACTGTCGGCGCTATTGGGGCCAGCATATGCCGCAGGCTCGGGAAAGCCGGATGCAAAAACGACAGGGGAATTGCCGAAAGCGTCAATCCGCGACAAAGGGTACGGCACAATCGGCAGGCGGCATGTCAAACCTGTTCATTGTCATGCGCTTGAGCCAGAATTCAGCGCACCAACGGAGCGGAGCAAGTAGATGAAAACCTTTTTCCTGGGACTGGCGCTGACAAGTGCCCTGGCAAGCAATGCCTGGGCTGCACAGGATCCTGAAACATCCCCTTGCGATGGCGTCGACAACGATAACCAGACCCTGGAGTGCTCCATCTACAGCCGTGAGACCGCCGAGGCGCTGCTCAAGGAGAACTTCCAGAATCTGCTCAACCGGGTGCAGTCGCAATTCGTCGCCAACAAGACCCAGTTCAACGACTTCACCAGCAAGCTCAAGACAGCCCACCAGGCGTGGGAAAAGTTGCGTGACGCCGACTGCGCCGTGGAAGTCTTCCCCTCGGCCGCCGGCAGCAAGGCGTTCAGGATCAGCGAAAACGACTGCATCGCACGCATGAGTGATGAGCGCTCGGAGTACCTGGAGTCGATCGCACAGGAATAATCCGCGTCCCGATAAGCTACCCTGTGACCTTTCAATGAAAGACACAGGGCATCACATGATTATTTGCGGCGTGGAAATCAAAGGCAGCGAAGCCATCTTTGCGCTGGCGACACGGCAGAACGACAGCATCGGCCACCTGCCCCTGGCGACCCGCAAAGTGGCGCTGGCCGACGATGACGAGTCCGCCAACGTCAAGGCCTTCGCCACACAAATCGCCACCTTCGTGCGTGAAAACGGCATCAGCCATATCGTGATCAAGAAGCGCAGCAAGAAAGGCGAATTCGCCGGTGGCCCGACCACGTTCAAGATCGAGACCGTGTTCCAGTTGCTGGCCGATTGCGAGGTGAGCCTGCTGTCGCCACAGACCCTCAATGCGGCCAACAAGAAACACGCTTTCGTCCTGCCTGAGTCGCTGAACAAGTACCAGCACGAAGCCTACAAGGCGGCCTGCGCGGCGCTGGTCAAGCTCCCGTAGAACGCCGCGGGCACGCGGTATTGATCGCGATGCCCACCGTCGGGCATCGTGGCAGACCACACACTTTCGAATCATCAAGTAACGCACTTGAAAGGCTTCTGCGAGTCGAGCAAGCCTGAACACTACCAATACAGTTTCCAGCAACTGGCCCATAACACCCATGAACTGCTGCAAGTTCTGGGCATCAGCCGCAGCACAATCATCGGTCACTCCATGGGCGGCATGCTGGCCGCCCGCTATGCACTGACGTACCCCGAGGCCACCGAACAACTGGCGCTGATCAATCCGCTGGGCCTTGAAGACTGGAAAGCACTTGGCGTGCCCTACAAAGGCATCGACAGTTACTTCGAAGATGAACTGGGCTTCAGTGCCATGGCACTCAAGGACTATCAACGCCGCGTGCATTACAACGGTGAATGGCGTCCCGAGTTTGATCGCTGGATCGAGATGCAGGAAAAACTGTTCAGTGGCCCGCTCCGGACAATGATGGCTTACAACGCCGCCCTGACCTACGACATGATTTATAACGAACCGGTCGTTCACGAGTTCGAGTATCTGAAAGTGCCCACCACGCTGTTTATCGGCCTGACCGATAAAACCGCCATTGGTCATGGCGCATCGCCTGCTGTAATGGCCACGCTGGCCAATTATGCTGAACTGGGCAAGTCGGCCGCCAGGCGCATTCCCGAGGCGACCCTGATCGAGTTCGAAACGCTCGGGCATTCGCCGCACTTGCAGGCCCCGCAGCAGTTTTATCCGGCCCTGCTTAAAGCGCTCAAGCCCTGAATACCGCCCTCTGAAAAGGAGTTCAGCCCCATGAAAAAATGCCTGGGTGCTTTCGCTTTGCGCTTCATTGACCGCCTTTTCCGCCGTCGCCGACAGTCATCAACCGGTTGAGATCCTCAACTTCAGCCAGAACGACCCCTATCCCTATTCCAGCGCCGTCCGGGTCGGCAACCCGCTGTTCATGTCCGGCCACTGCACGACGTGGCCCAATGCACCCTGCCCCATGAAAAAACCCGCGCAAGCGCGGGTTTTTTGTTCAGCGGATCAACACTCAGTTGATCTTGGCATCCAGCTCGCCACGGGCGTAGCGCTCGAACATGCGGTCCAGGGAGACCGGCTTGATCTTCGAGGCGTTGCCGGCGGTGCCGAATGCTTCGTAACGGGCGATGCACACGTCACGCATGGCCACGACGGTCTTGGCCAGGTATTTGCGCGGGTCGAACTCGGCCGGGTGCTTGGCCAGGAACTCACGGATGGCGCCGGTAGACGCCAGGCGCAGGTCGGTGTCGATGTTGACTTTGCGCACGCCGTGCTTGATGCCTTCGACGATTTCCTCGACCGGCACGCCGTAGGTCTCTTTGATGTCGCCGCCGTATTCGTTGATGATCTTCAGCCACTCTTGTGGTACCGACGAGGAGCCGTGCATCACCAGGTGGGTGTTGGGGATACGCTTGTGGATGGCCTTGATCTGCTCGATGGCCAGGATGTCACCGGTCGGCGGCTTGGTGAACTTGTAGGCGCCGTGGCTGGTGCCGATGGCGATGGCCAGGGCATCGACCTGGGTGCGCTTGACGAAGTCAGCGGCTTCTTCCGGGTCGGTCAGCATCTGGCTGTGATCCAGCACGCCTTCAGCGCCCACGCCGTCTTCTTCACCGGCCAGGCCGGTTTCCAGCGAGCCCAGTACGCCCAGCTCACCTTCTACCGACACGCCGCAGGCGTGGGCGAAGGCGACGACGCGACGGGTCACGTCGACGTTATAGTCGTAGCTGGCAGGGGTCTTGCCGTCTTCACCCAGCGAGCCGTCCATCATCACCGAGCTGAAACCCAGCTGGATCGAGCGCTGGCAGATGTCCGGGCTGGTGCCGTGGTCCTGGTGCATGACCACCGGGATGTGCGGGAATTCTTCGATCGCCGCCAGGATCAGGTGGCGCAGGAACGGGGCACCGGCGTATTTGCGGGCGCCGGCCGAAGCCTGAACAATCACCGGAGAGTCGGTCTTGTCGGCCGCTTCCATAATGGCGCGCATCTGTTCCAGGTTGTTTACGTTGAAGGCTGGAACGCCGTAGCCAAATTCGGCCGCGTGGTCCAACATCTGGCGCATGCTGATAAGTGCCATTGTCTGTTTCTCTCCCGATCGGGTCGTTAATCGTGCGAGCCTGCCCCAGTGGCGGCTGCTATTCAAGTCATGGGCGCAGGCAATGCAACATCACCTGAGCCTGGCCGTGCTGCAGTTTATCTGACCTTGCAGCCGCGACCGATCAAATCATTGGTGGCGGTCCAGTACACCAGCCCGTCGTCGCCGTTGCGGGCAAACGAGAGCACGCCATTGCCATACAGCTCGCCGGTCGCGCCGGGTTCGGCCTGCAGCCGGTAAACCTGGTCGCTCTGGTTCAAACGCACATCCACAGCCTTGTGGGCCGAATCGGCGTAGCGCCAGTTGACCTCGGCCTTGCTGTCGCAGACCCAGCGGGTCCACGGGTCGACCTGTTGCGCCGCCGGCTTGAAGACGGAACACCCGCCCAGCAAGACCAGTGCGCCAAGAGCCATAACGCCTTTCATTCACTCTCCCGGCCTGCCCCGCCTGAAGCATCAGGGGCAGTGTTGTTCGTTTTTACCATCGTCAGACGGCTCGCCCGTGGCCTGGGCTTCGACACGCTGACTGTTCTCGGTGGTCGGCACGCTGACCGCAGCCGGGCTGAACACTTCGCAGGCCCGATTGGACCCCGAACCGCTACAACCGGCCAGTACAGCGCAGCTCAACAGCATCACGGCGGCGATTTTCATGGCAAGACTCCTTTGCATTAATAAGATATCCACCCTGTTAATGACCGCCATGACGCCTGGATGTTGCCTGCACCGAATCAGCGACAGCCGACGTTGCCCATCTGTGGCATGAAATCGTAGCGGTCCCAGAACGCCTGGCCGCTGCGCTTGTCGACCACCTGAATCGTTTCGGCCTGCCAGCGCGCCTGATAGCAGCTCAGTTGCACGGGCGCGGCCGGGTCCTGGTCCTGCGCTTGATCGGAAGCAGGCGTACCGGCGCAACCGCACAGCACCCCCGCCATCAGCAATACCGGCAAGACCCTGACCATCCGTGACACCTCAGACAAAACGGGTTACTGCGCCTTGGCGCGTTGCTCAAGCACTTCGACCGCCGGCAGGACCTTGCCTTCGACGAACTCCAGGAACGCGCCGCCACCGGTGGAAATGTAGGAAATCTGTGCGCCGACGCCGTACTTGTCGATGGCCGCCAGGGTATCGCCACCCCCGGCGATGGAGAATGCATCGCTCTCGGCAATGGCCTTGGCCAGCACCTTGGTGCCATTACCGAACTGGTCAAATTCAAACACGCCGACCGGGCCGTTCCACAGGATAGTCTTCGAAGATTTCAGCAAGTGGGCGAACTGCTCGGCGGTCTGCGGGCCGATATCGAGGATCATGTCGTCCTCGGCCACATCGGCAATCAGCTTGACGGTCGCTTCGGCGTCTTCGGCAAAGGCCTTGGCCACCACCACGTCGACCGGCAGCGGTACGCTGACCTTGGCAGCGATGGCACGGGCGGTGTCGAGCAGATCAGGTTCGTACAGCGACTTGCCGACCGGGTGACCGGCAGCGGCCAGGAAGGTGTTGGCAATGCCGCCGCCGACGATCAGTTGATCGCAGATCGTGCTCAGGCTGTTGAGTACGTCGAGCTTGGTCGACACCTTGGAACCGGCCACGATGGCCGCCATCGGCTTGGCCGGCGCACCCAGCGCCTTGCCCAGTGCGTCCAGTTCGGCGGCCAGCAGCGGGCCGGCCGCCGCGACCTTGGCGAATTTGGCTACGCCGTGGGTCGAACCCTCGGCGCGGTGGGCGGTGCCGAAGGCGTCCATCACGAACACATCGCACAGGCCGGCGTATTTCTGCGCCAACTCGTCGGCGTTCTTCTTTTCGCCCTTGTTGAAGCGCACGTTTTCAAACAGCACCACGTCGCCGGCCTTGACCTCGACGCCGTCGAGGTAATCGGCGACCAGCGCCACGTCACGGCCCAGCGCCTTGCTCAGGTAGTCGGCGACCGGCTTGAGGCTGTTCTCGGCCGAGAACTCGCCTTCCACCGGACGGCCCAGGTGCGAGCAGACCATGACCGCCGCGCCCTTCTCCAGCGCCAGCTTGATGGTCGGCAGGGCGGCGAGAATCCGCGCATCGCTGCTGACAGCGCCATCCTTGATCGGCACGTTAAGGTCTTCGCGGATCAGTACACGCTTTCCTTGCAGATCAAGGTCGGTCATTTTCAACACGGTCATGAGGCGTTCCTGTCTTTACTGTTGTGGGTGTGCAACGTGCAGGAATTGGCCTGCAACGTCGAGCATACGGTTGGCAAAACCCCATTCGTTATCGAACCAGGCCAGCACGTTGACCAGCCGGGGGCCGGACACGCGGGTCTGACTCGCATCGACGATTGCCGAATGAGGGTCATGGTTGAAATCGCAACTGGCATGCGGCAACTCGGTGTAGGCCAGCAACCCCTTGAGCGGTCCGCCACTGGCGGCCTCGCGCAGGATCCGGTTGATCTCGACCGTGTCGGTGTCGCGTGCCGTCTGCACGATGATGTCCAGGCACGAGACGTTGACCGTCGGCACCCGCACCGCTTTGGCCTGAATCCGGCCGGCAAGTTCCGGCAGCAGGCGTTCGATACCGCGTGCCAGCCCCGTGGACACCGGGATGATCGACTGGAAGGCCGAGCGCGTGCGGCGCAGGTCTTCGTGGTGATAGGCGTCGATCAACGGCTGGTCGTTCATTGCCGAGTGGATCGTGGTGATGGTGACATAGTCCAGGCCCAGGGCCTGGTCCAGCAGGCGCAGCAACGGCACGCTGCAGTTGGTGGTGCACGAGGCCGCCGAGACCAGCAGCTCGCGACCGGTCAGGTCGTGCTGGTTGATGCCGTAGACGATGGTGGCATCGACATCCGCCTCGCTGGCCATCGGCTGGGAAAACAGCACCCGCGGCGCACCGGCGTGCAAGAAACGCTGGCCATCGGCACGGGTGTTGTAGACACCCGAGCACTCCAGCACCAGGTCGACTTCCAGGGCGGCCCAGTCGATGCCTTCGGGCGTCGCGCTACGCAGCACACGGATGCGGTGGTCATTTATATGCAGGTAATCGCCCTCGACCCGCACATGGCCAGGAAAGCGGCCATGGGTGGAATCGAAGCGCGTCAGGTATTCAAGACTGGCCATGTCGGCCAGGTCGTTGATGGCCACGACCTCGAACCCCGCCGTTGCACCGCGTTCGCACAAGGCGCGAACAACGCAGCGGCCAATGCGGCCATAGCCGTTCAGTGCAACTTTATAAGGGCGGGGCTGGGGCATGGATTTCTCGCAGGTGGATACTGTAGGAGCGCGCTTGGCCTGGGCCGCACTCGGAAAACCGGGTGCGCAGCGCTCGCAAAATCTGCGAAGCGCTGAACATTCATGCGCCAATACTCGAAAATCTGCGAAACGCTGAAACTTTACGACTGCTCACGCAGCCGGTCGCGGTGGTCCGGCATTCCGGCAGAGCGCGCTCCTGCGAGCGCGCGGTTGTGCCTTAGTCTTCGAGCAGCTCTTCGGCGGTGCCCAGGATGTTTTCCAGGGTAAAGCCGAACTCTTCGAACAGGGCGGCGGCCGGCGCCGACTCACCGAAGGTGGTCATGCCGATCACGCGGCCTTCCAGGCCCACGTACTTGTACCAGTAGTCGGCATGCGCCGCCTCGATGGCGATGCGTGCGCTGACTTGCAGCGGCAGCACGGACTGTTTGTAGCCGGCGTCCTGGGACTCGAATACGCTGGTGCACGGCATCGACACCACACGCACCTGGCGACCTTGCGCGGTCAGGGCGTCATAGGCCTGCACGGCCAGGCCGACTTCGGAACCGGTGGCGATCAGGATCAGCTCCGGCTCGCCGACGCTGTCGCGCAGCACGTAGCCACCACGGGCGATATTGGCCAGTTGCGCCGCATCGCGCGCCTGGTGCGTCAGGTTCTGGCGCGAGAACACCAGGGCCGACGGGCCGTCGTTGCGCTCCAGGGCGTATTTCCACGACACGGCCGACTCCACGGCATCGGCCGGGCGCCAGGTGTCCAGGTTCGGCGTGGTGCGCAGGCTGGCCAGTTGCTCGATCGGCTGGTGGGTCGGACCGTCTTCGCCCAGACCGATGGAGTCGTGGGTGAACACGTGAATCACGCGCTGCTTCATCAGCGCGCCCATGCGCACGGCGTTGCGGGCGTATTCCATGAAGATCAGGAAGGTCGCGCCATACGGCACGAAGCCGCCATGCAGGGCGATACCGTTCATGATGGCGCCCTGGCCGAACTCACGCACACCGTAGTGCAGGTAGTTGCCGTTGGCGTCTTCGCCGGTGATGCTCTTGCAGCCTTTCCAGATGGTCAGGTTGGAACCGGCCAGGTCAGCCGAGCCGCCCAGCAGTTCAGGCAGTAGCGGGCCGAAGGCACCCAGCGCGTTCTGGCTGGCCTTGCGGCTGGCGATGGTTTCGCCCTTGGTGTTGACTTCGGCCACGTAGGCAGCGGATTTCTCGGCGAAATCGGCCGGCAGCTCGCCGCTCATGCGACGGATGAAATCGTTGGCCAGCTCAGGGAAGGCAGCGGAGTAGGCCGCGAAGCGCTGGTCCCACTCGGCTTCGGCAGCCAGGCCTTTTTCCTTGGCGTTCCATTGCTCGTAAAGGTCGGCCGGGATCTCGAACGGACCGTGGGTCCACTTCAGCGCGGCACGGGTCAGGGCGATCTCGTCGGCGCCCAGTGGCGCGCCGTGGGACTCTTCCTTGCCGGACTTGTTCGGCGAACCGAAGCCGATGGTGGTCTTGCAGCAGATCAGGGTCGGCTGCGCACTCTTGCGTGCGGTCTCGATGGCGGTCTTGATCTCGTCGGCGTCATGGCCGTCGACGTTGCGGATCACCTGCCAGTTGTACGACTCGAAACGCTTGGGGGTGTCGTCGGTGAACCAGCCTTCGACTTCGCCGTCGATGGAGATGCCGTTGTCATCGTAGAAAGCGATCAGCTTGCCCAGGCCCAGGGTGCCGGCCAGGGAAGCGACTTCGTGGGAAATGCCTTCCATCATGCAGCCGTCGCCCATGAACACGTAGGTGTTGTGGTCGACGATGTCATGGCCTGGACGGTTGAACTGCGCCGCCAGGGTTTTTTCGGCGATGGCGAAGCCCACGGCGTTGGCAAACCCCTGGCCCAGCGGGCCGGTGGTGGTTTCGATCCCCGGGGTGTAGCCGAACTCGGGGTGGCCCGGGGTGCGGCTGTGCAGCTGGCGGAAGTTCTTCAGGTCGTCGATGGACAGGTCATAGCCGGTCAGGTGCAGCAACGAATAGATGAGCATCGAACCATGGCCGTTGGACAGCACGAAGCGGTCGCGGTCGGCGAACGAAGGGTTGGCCGGGTTGTGCTTGAGAAAATCATGCCACAGGACTTCGGCGATATCCGCCATACCCATGGGGGCCCCTGGGTGGCCGCTGTTGGCTTTTTGCACGGCATCCATGCTCAGGGCACGAATGGCGTTGGCACGCTCACGACGGCTAGGCATCGCTGATCTCCTGGAGGGTAATAAATGGGATCGGAAAAAAGGTGAGCATTTTCCCTCAGCGACTGGCTGGGGGCAATGAAAGATAGTCGCCCAAGTGCTTTTTTCCTGTCACCCAGGCGTCATTTGCAGTCAGCACCCCATCTGCCAGTACCGGCCAGCCGGCTGAATGCGGGGCCTCAGCGCCATGCACAGGCAATATCAAAACTTTTTGATATTGACCTTGCAGCTTGCCTGATCGCTGTCTAGACTGCCGCCTCATGAACCTTCGCGTACCTGCAATCAGCCATGATGGCTGCGACGAACTCTCTGCCCTGTGCAAAGCCGCTGGCGATCCACTGCGCCTGAACGTTCTGCGCGCCCTGGCCAACGATTCGTTCGGGGTGCTGGAGCTGGCGCAGATCTTCGCCATCGGCCAGTCGGGCATGAGTCATCACCTCAAGGTCCTGGCCCAGGCCGGACTGGTGGCGACGCGCCGCGAAGGCAATGCGATTTTCTATCGTCGTGCCCTGCCCCATGCCCAGGCTGTCGGCGGGCGCCTGCATGCGGCCCTGCTCGAAGAAGTCGACGCGTTGCAGTTGCCCGGCGATGCCCAGGCGCGGGTCGATGCGGTGCACCGCCAGCGCGCGGCGGCCAGCCAGGATTTCTTTGCCCGGGTGGCCGACAAGTTCCACGCCCAGCAAGACCTGATCGCCGGCCTTGGCCAGTACCGCGACAGCCTGCTGGCCCTGCTCGACAAATTGCCGTTCGGCCCTGCGGCCACGGCACTGGAGGTCGGCCCCGGCGACGGCGGTTTTCTGCCCGACCTGGCGCTGCGCTTTGCCCGCGTCACCGCCATGGACAACAGCCCGGCCATGCTCGAGCTGGCGCGCAAGCGCTGCGAACGCCAGGCGCTGAACAATGTCGAGTTGCGCCTGGCCGATGCCTTGAGCGACGCTAAAGTGCAGGTCGATTGCGTCGTATTGAACATGGTGCTTCATCATTTCGCGGCGCCGGCCGATGCCATAAAACAGCTGGCCCTGCACCTGCGTCCAGGCGCCAGCCTGTTGATCACGGACTTGTGCAGCCACGATCAGAGCTGGGCCAGGGAGGCCTGTGGCGATCTCTGGTTGGGCTTTGAACAGGAAGACCTGGCCCATTGGGCCATCGCTGCGGGGCTGGTCCCCGAACAGAGCCTCTACGTGGGCTTACGCAATGGTTTCCAGATCCAGGTTCGCCATTTTCAGCGGCCGTCTGGCGACACTTACCCTCGGTTATATTCAGGAAACCCGTAGACATGAGCGAATACTCAATTTTCACCTCCGAGTCCGTGTCCGAAGGACATCCGGACAAGATTGCCGACCAGATCTCCGACGCGGTCCTGGACGCCATCATCGCTGAAGACAAATTCGCCCGTGTCGCGGTCGAAACCCTGGTCAAGACCGGTGTGGCAATCATTGCCGGCGAAGTCACCACCTCGGCCTGGGTCGACCTGGAAGATATCGTGCGCAACGTCATTCTCGACATCGGCTATAACAGCTCCGACGTCGGCTTCGACGGCGCCACCTGCGGCGTGATGAACATCATCGGCAAGCAGTCGGTGGACATCGCCCAGGGCGTTGACCGCAGCAAGCCTGAAGACCAGGGCGCCGGCGACCAGGGCCTGATGTTCGGCTTTGCCAGCAACGAGACCGACGTACTGATGCCTGCGCCGATCACCTTTTCGCACCACCTGGTGCAGCGCCAGTCCGAGGCCCGCAAGTCCGGCCTGCTGCCGTGGCTGCGCCCGGATGCCAAGTCGCAGGTCACCTGCCGCTACGAAAACGGCAAGGTCGTGGGCGTCGACGCCATCGTGCTGTCGACCCAGCATAACCCGGACGTGTCGTACAAGGACCTGCGCGAAGGCGTGATGGAGCTGATCGTCAAGCACGTGATCCCGGCCGAACTGCTGCACAAAGACACCCAGTTCCACATCAACCCGACCGGCAATTTCATCATCGGCGGCCCGGTGGGCGACTGCGGCCTGACCGGTCGCAAGATCATCGTCGACACCTACGGCGGCATGGCCCGTCACGGCGGTGGCGCGTTTTCCGGCAAGGACCCGTCGAAGGTCGACCGTTCGGCCGCCTATGCCGGTCGCTACGTGGCCAAGAACATCGTCGCCGCCGGCCTGGCCGAGCGCTGCGAGATCCAGGTGTCCTATGCCATCGGCGTGGCCCAGCCGACGTCGATCTCGCTGAACACTTTCGGCACCGGCAAGCTGTCGGACGACAAGATCATCCAGCTGGTGCGCGAGCACTTCGACCTGCGCCCGTACGCGATCACCACCATGCTCGACCTGCTGCACCCGATGTACAAGCAGACCGCCGCCTACGGCCACTTCGGCCGCACGCCGTTCGAGATGACCGTGGGTGACGACACCTTCACCGCGTTCACCTGGGAAAAAACCGACCGCGCCGACGCCCTGCGCGCCGCCGCCGGCCTGTAATACCCAAGCGGTACTAAAAAGCCCCGCACGAGCAATCGTGCGGGGCTTTTTGCTGGGGGTTCCTGCCGGACATCCCGATCCGCATCATCCACTGCAGGGATCAGCCAAGCCTCGACGCAGGACTGTGGGAGGCGGCTTGCCGGCGATGGCTATGGGACAGGCGCAGCAGATGTACTGGTCTTGCTGGCCTCATCGCCTGCAGAGCAGCCTCCCACCGGATTGATGTGACCCTGAATTTCGGGCCTGACACCAGACTGTGGGAGGCGGCTTGCCGGCGATGGCTATGGGACAGGCGCAGCAGATGTACTGGTCTTGCTGGCCTCATCGCCTGCAGAGCAGCCTCCCACCGGATTGATGTGACCCTGAATTTCGGGCCTGACACCAGACTGTGGGAGGCGGCTTGCCGGCGATGGCTATGGGACAGGCGCAGCAAGTGTATGGACCTTGCTGGCCTCATCGCCTGCAGAGCAGCCTCCCACCGGATTGATGTCGCCCAGAATTTCGGGCCTGACACCGGACTGTGGGAGGCGGCTTGCCGGCGATGGCTATGGGACAGGCGCAGCAGATGTACTGGTCTTGCTGGCCTCATCGCCTGCAGAGCAGCCTCCCACCGGATTGATGTGACCCAGAATTTCGGGCCTGACACCTGACTGTGGGAGGCGGCTTGCCGACGATGGCTATGGGACAGGCGCAGCAGGTGTATGGACCTTGCTGGCCTCATCGCCTGCAGAGCA
>NZ_UUIS01000026.1 GCF_900589395.1 Pseudomonas viridiflava | reverse complement strand
CACCGCAAGCCGGGCGCCGCCCTCGGCGACCTGCTCAAGCAATGCGCGTGCACGGGCCAGGTTGCCGGCCACGTCGCTCTGGCTGACCATCTGAATCACTGCAAAAGACATGGCGACCCTTTTTTGAATGACATGGGCACCACTGTACTCCATGCCGCGCTATTGAGGCTTTTCAAAAGGCTTGTCGAAGGTAATCTTCGGTTCTTTCCACGGGCCTTCGACCTTGTACTGCACGCTGGCGAACCGGGCCACCTTGTCACCCAGCAGCTTGTCCACCAGGAACAGCGCACCACCAATGGCTGGCGCACCGAC
>NZ_UUIS01000023.1 GCF_900589395.1 Pseudomonas viridiflava | reverse complement strand
GTAGAGATAGACTTTTTCGACTTTGGCGTCGGGTCGCATCATGGCGAACGGGCTCCTGAGAGAATCGGGAGCACAGCATCGAGCATCAGATAAGCGCTTGGAATGTGGGGTTCATGGAGCGCTTACCTTTAATCGGCGGCTGCAGGAACCGAGTGCAACACGATCATTGAATTGAAGCAGGAGCCTCATGATGCATGCCCATCACCTCCGTAATGACTTCAATTGGGCATTTAAACCCAAAGCGCTTACGAGGCCGAATGTTCATCTGATAAGAAATAGCGTCCAGCTCTTCCTGCCTGTGCTTCGACAGGTCCGTACCCTTGGGCAGGTACTGGCGAATCAAGCCGTTGATGTTCTCGTTGCTGCCGCGCTGCCACGGGCTGTGTGGGTCACAAAAGTAAATCGCCACGCCTGTCTTCTGGGTCAGTTCGGCATGTTTGGCCATTTCACGACCCTGGTCAGAGGTCACACTTTTACGGACTTCCAGCGGCATGTTGTTCAACGCCGCGCTGAATCCCTCGACCGCCGGGGTCGCGGTGGCATCGCGCATTTTGACCAGGACCAGATAACCGCTAGTGCGCTCAACAAGCGTGTCCACCGCCGAGGCATTGTCCTTGCCTTTGATCAGGTAGCCTTCCCAGTGGCCGGGCATTTGCCGGTCTTCAAGCTCGGGCGGACGTACGTGAATGCTCACCCTATCGGGAATCTGGCCGCGTCGGTCAACGCCGCCACTGCGCGGTCTGCGAGTGCTTTTCCCCTGGCGCAGACACAGGATCAACTCCTTGCGCAACTCGCCCATAGGCAGCGCGTAGATGGCGTTGTAGATCGTTTAACGGCAAACGTAGGCTTCTTCAAGATTGATTTTCATGACGCGCAGCTTGCCCGCGATTTGCTCGGGAGAAAAGCGCTCTCGAAGCAAGTGGATAATCAGTTCGAACCGTTCATTGCCCAGCACCCGTTTTCTGGCCGGACAACAGACTTTTCGACGCTCACAAGCAAGGCCCTGGGCTTCGCACGCCGCATAGCCTTCAGTGGGAAGGGAGTTTCTTCGCAACTCGCGGCTGATCGTGGAAGGACTACGCCCCAGCAGGCGAGCAATCTCTCGCTGACTGAGATCGCGGTATTGTCCGATTTGAATGGTGACGCGTTCTTCCATGCTGAGTTCGGTATAAGACATCGCCGCACCTTACCTGAGGGAGGGTGTTGCACTCAGTTTTTGCGGCTGCCCATTACGGTGCCCCGGACCTTGCAGGCCTGGCTTGAGGGGAGGCAATAACCGGGTAGCCAGACAACCTGAACAACAACCACCCGGTCATCGCCCAAAACGCTGGCAACGAATCGACCCTCCACCTGGCCACTGATTTCTTCATCAAAGGCCGAAACACCTGAACCAACCCGCCTGGCCGTGCAACGCTTCATGCAACTGCACCGCACCCGGCCGAGCAGCCGGATCAAAGGACAAGGCCTGGCGCAGTGCCGACCAGGCGCGCCGGGGGATCTTGGCCGGCCTGTGCAATGAGCGGTCCAGCCGGGCGGCGCGGGCCTGGTCGCCGGGCAGGCGACCGAATGGATGGCTGCCACAGGCCAGTTCATGGATCAGGCAGGCCACGGCATACAGGTCCGACGCCTCGGACAACGGCGCGCCGTCGTGCAGCTCCGGGGCGGCATAGGCCGGGGTCCAGGCCTTGTAGTGGTCGCGACGCAGTTGCGGCAGGCCGGGCAGCACACCCGGTTGCGCCTGGCCCAGGCCGAAATCGAACAACCGCAGCCCGTGTTCGCCAAGCATGACGTTGCCGGGTTTCAGGTCGCCATGCAGCACACCACGGGCATGACAATGGGCCAGGGCCTGCAGCAAGGGCAGCGCCACGCCAGGTAATTCCCCGGCCGGCATGCCGGTGGGGCATTCGCACAGCACATGGTCCAGGGTCAGGCCGTGCATCAGCTCCAGGGTGATGAAGGCGCATGGGCGCTGGGTGTCGACCTCAAAGCTGTAGCAGCGCACCACACCGGGATGATGCAGATGGCGGGTCAGGGCAAATTCACCGTACAACAGCGATCCGGCATCCGGCACCTGGTCGAACGCTTCGCTCAGCAGCTTGAGGGCAATGTCCGGTTGAGGATCGCCGTACTGCTCGTGCAACAGGTCACGGGCGCGCCAGACCTGGCTCATGCCACCGATTCCCAGCAACAGGTCAAGTCGATAGCGACCGCACAACACCTGCACCCCCGGCAGCAAGCCACTCATGTGCGCACCACCACGCCCGTCAGGTTGTCCGTGGCCGGGCCCTGCATCGCCTGCGTGAACAGGCCGGACAAGGCTCGGGCCGCCGTCGGCTCGCTCAGGGCGCGGCCCAGCGCCGCGCTGTCCAGTGCCTGGTAAAGGCCGTCGCTGCACAGCAGGTAGGTATCACCCGGCCGCACGCGCCAGTGCAGCAGCTCCAGCCGCAATGGATGGCAGGCGCCCACCGCCCGGGTCAGGGCGTGGGCGTGCGTGTGGTCGTGGGTCAATTGATACAGGCGCTGGTCACGCCACAGGTAGCAGCGGCTGTCGCCCGCCCAGCAACAGGCGCCCTGCTCGCCCTGCAGCAACAGCGCCACCAGGGTGCTGCCGATGATGCGCGGCGGTTGCCCCAGGCTCTGGGTCAGGTCCAGGCACAATTGACGATTGAGCACTTGCAGGCGTTGACGCAGTTGCGCCAGCCGTGCGTCCAGCGGCAAGTCGCACGGCAACTGCGCCAGGGTATCGACGATCAGCCGGCTGGCGATATGGCCGTCGTGATGGCCGCCCATGCCATCGGCCACGGCCCACAATCGCAGCCCGGATGCATCGAGAAACGCGTCCTCGTTGCGCCCGCGCACCTTGCCACACTCGCTGTGTGCCGCACTGTCGAACATCGGACCCTGCACTGTCATAGCTGCGCCGGCAAGCGAAAGCCGCGCAGGGCACTGACGTCGAACGGGTTGGGCATGCGTTGGCTGGTCAGCAGGTAGTTGGCGCGCAAGCCGCCAAGGTTCGCCTTGAGTACCAGAACATCGCGCCCGCTCAAGGGTTCGATCTGCATCAGGTCAAGCAGGCGGAACAACGACCAGGGGCCGAGGTTTTTCTCGATGCCGACCGGGCGTGCGGCCAGGCGCTCGGCCACCAGGCTGGCACCGCCCTGCCCCGCGTCGTCGGGCCAGGTGAACGCCATCGGCACGATAGGACCGTGACGATATTCCAGCGTGCGCTCGCCCAGGCGGAATTCGGCGCGGTTGACGGCGCTGTCCAGGCTGTAGGGTTCCAGCTTGAAACGCACTTGCGGCTGGTTGGGGTCTTCGGCGAAAAACCCCTGGCGGATGCGTTGCGCTGCACTCATCTGGTCAAGCAGCGCACGCGACATCGGCAGGCTGTGACCGTCGATGCTGCGCAGGCGGTAGCTGCCCGGATGGCCGCTGACGAAGGCCTTGAGGTGTTGCTCGAAAAAGCTTTCGAGCACCCCCTGCGCCTTGAAGAACTCGCGAAAGTCATTGAGCGCCACGTCACTGGTGCTGTGTGCACTGAACGGGTAGCGCTGGGCGATGGCCTTGGCGTAAAAGGCATACAGCTCGCTCTGGTAGCGCTGGTTGAGGTGCTGGTAGGCATTGGCCAACACCAGCCGCCAGGCGTCTTCTGCCATCAGGTTGAACCAGCCGCTGACCGGGCGTGGCAGGCGTGCGGCGGTGTTGCGCAACTGGCTCAAGGCATCGCGCTGGCCGCCCATTCGCGCCCTGGCCATCTCGAACGCAAACTGCTCCGGCTGGCTGGCCCGCGCCAGACTGGCCAGTTGTTGTTGCACGGCATCCAGCCCTTGCAGGGCGGCGACCAGGTCGGCGCTTGGCGCGTCCTTGTCGTCAAGCAAACGGTGCAACGGCTCGAAACGCTGCTGCATGGCCCGCCGGGCATTGTCGGGCAAGGCCAGCGCCTGGCTGGCCCCCGCTGCAGCCTTGCCAAGCACCGCCGCCTGGGCGCCGGCCGGTTCGGTGCCCGCCTCAAGGGGTTCGGCAGGCAGCGCAAAGCGGGTGTTGTCGCGAATCTGCACCAGAAATTGCACCACTGGCGAGCTTGACGACAGCAGCCCGGCCGCCAGGTCGGCGCCCTCGCCGGCATCACTGAAGGGCAGCAGTCCGAGGTGTGCTACCGCTTCGCTCCAGTGACTGGCATAGTCGCGAAAATACAACTGCTCCAGCTCCACCAGCAACTGACGCAGATCCCGGCCGCTCAGGTCGCTGCCCTCGCCCAGCACCCAGTTGTCACGCAGCAGTTCGCTGACCCGGGCAGTGCCTCGCACCGAAAAGAACTGCCGGTAGCCCTGGCGGGTGAACAGCCCCGGAATCGCCCGGTCGGCGCCGACAAACAGGTCACGCTGCGGCCCCAGGTGCTGGCTGAGGCGATAGTCGGGCAAGGCGCGGGCCTGCTCGCGCAGGGTGCGATAGACCACACTGGCCAGCGATTCGCTGCGTAGGGTCTGGCGTGCCTGCAGCACCAGGCTGTCATTGAGCGGCTGGCTGAACGACAGGGCCAACAACTGCTCGAAATGCCGGTTCAGGTCGCTCTGCACCTCGTTGTGGCCGGCATACAGCCGCGACCATTCGGCGGCCAGCCAGTCCTTGAGCCACGGCGTCTCGCGGCGTGCGGGCAGGTTGAGCATCAGGTAGGCGCGCAGATTGCCCAGCAGCGCTTCACGGTCATGCAGGCTGGCGGCAATCCGCGCTTCCAGCAGCCGGCTCACCTGCGGCAACAGGTGCTCGAGCAATTCGCGCTCATAGACAGCACGCAGCACGGGCTGGCTGGCCTTGCCCTGATAGAGACCGTTGCGCTCGTACCAGGCCACCTCGTGGGCCGGCACGAAGACCTGGCTGGCCTGGTCGCTGGTCTGCAATACCTTGAGCAGGGCCATGGCATCGTCGTCCGGGTGAAGAGTCTTGTGCTGTTGCTGCCATTGCCCAGCCAGCACCCGCAGGGTTTCCAGACGCTCATGGTTGGCGCCAAAGCCGCGCGCCCATAGCAATCCGCCCAGCACCAGCGTGGCCAGTCCGCCGGCCAGCCATGCCCGTTGCCCCCAGTGGATACGGCGCCGCTCCTGTGGATCCAGGCCGACCAGGCCGGCCTCGGGAAAGATCACTTTGCTGAACAGCTCATGAATGAAGCGCACACGGCCACTGGCGCCGGCTACCGCCAGGCAATGGTCTGGCGCTTGACGTTGAGGCTGGGGTCGGGCGTCTGCGGCAGGGTGCCCGGGATGGGGCGCCGACGTCAGGTAAAAGCCACGCAGCAGGTGGCTGCGTTGATAGCGATGATGGTTGAAGACCGTATCGATCACTTCACACAGGTGCTCGCCCAGCACGCTCATCGGGTGCGTGAACCCCAGGACAAGGCTGCGGCGATAAGTGTCGCGCTCGTGGTGCAGACGGCCGATGAGCTGGCTGTCGAAGTGGCGCAACAGGGCTTCGAAGGCCTGGCGCACCGCACCCGGTTCAGTGGCCGGTTGTTCCGGGCTGAAACTGGCGCCGAGCACCTGGCGGTTCTGCTCCAGGCTCAAGGCATCGAAGAACGCCTCGAAACCCGGCACCTGATCGGCCTGGCTCAGGATCAGGTACACCGGCACCTGCACGCGCAAGACCCGGTGCAGCTCCTGGAGCCGCTCGCGCAGATGCCCGGCCAGTGCCAAGCGCTCCTGGTCCTGACCTTCAAGCAATACGGTCACCGGGATATTGACCAGCACGCCATTGAGCGGCTGTACGCGGCGCCGTTTGCGCAGCAAGCCCAGCAAGGTCATCCAGGCATGCCCGTCCAAGGCCGGTTCAGGCTGGGTCAGGTAGCGCCCGGCGGTGTCGAGCACGACAGCCTGCCCGGCGAAATACCAGTCGCAATGCCGGGTGGGCGTGTGCGCACCGGTTTGCAGGCGATCAGGCCGGTTGAGCGGGAATTCGAGCTCCGAGCACTCCAGCAGCCGGGTCTTGCCGCTGCCTGGTGGGCCGATCAGCAAATACCAGGGCAATTCATCGCGCGCACGCGGCGCGTGATCGCGGTAAAGGCTGGAGTGGCCGAGCGTGTGTACAGCCTCGTTGAAGCACTGCTGCAGCTCTTTGCCTTCATCGTCCAGACGCTTATCGTGCTCGCGCCCGGGCGCCGCGGCAGCCGGCGGGCGGCTGGCACGCCAGCCGGAAGACGCCAGGCCCAGGCCCCAGAGCAGAAGCAGTATGCAGAACGTTGCCAGCCGCGCCTCGACCGATGCCCAGGGCCGCAGGTCGTTGATGGCCAGCATTGGCCCGATCCACCACACCAGCGCGGCGCCCGCCATGACCAGGGCAAGGCTCCAGAGCCAGGTCTGGCCCAGCCATGACAGGATTTTCTTCATCGTCAGGTTCATTGAGGGAGTCTCACGAGCGGGGCACAATCAGGCTCGTTTCGAGCTGTTGCCAAGGTTGCAGAACGGTCTGGCGCTGTTCGCCGAGCACCCAGGCAAAGCCCGAATACATCATGATCAGCGCCACGCCGGTAAACAGCACCACCAGCCACCCGGGCACGATGCTCGGCGTGTCGCGGCGCGGGGGCTTCAGGCCCTGCCAGCAGGGCGACAGCTCACTGCTGGCATCGCCACGCAGTTGGCGGATCTGTCGGTAAAGCGCGTCGCGGATCTCTTGGAGCGCGACCGTGCCGCGAGTGCCCCGGCGGTACTTGCCTTCGAATCCAAGGGCCAGGCATACATACATCAGCTCCAGCAGCGGCAGATGCCGGACGGGGTTTTTCGACAATTGCTCCAGCAGGCTGAAAAATTTCTCACCGCCAAAGGTTTCGTTGTGAAAGTGGCTGAGCAGGCTGTCTTGCGCCCAGTCGCTCTGCTCGCCCCATGAGGTGGTCACCACGGCTTCGTCCAATACCGTGCACAGCACATAGCGGGCGATCCCGACCTGATCGCTGTCGATTCCGCTGCGCAAGGCCTGATAGTCGAATTGCCGGACCTGAACGCGCAACTGCTGGTTGAGCACATCGATGCCCTGGCCGTCCCTGTGGTACTTGATCTGGCGGATGCTCGACAGCAAAGGCGATGCTGCGCCGACCAGGTCATTCAGGCTCAGGCTGAAGGGGTGCATGACGGGTTGTTGCGCGGTGTACACCATGCGCTCTTCGAGCCGGCCAAACCGCGGCGCATCGCTGGCAGTGGTCATGGCGGCCTGGTCGGGGCCAACGCCTGAGGGGTCAAGCAACACGGTCATGTCGACCGGCACGGGAGGGTCTTGCTTGGTCATGTCGTTCAATTCCTGATCGCCCAGAATGTCAGTTCCAGACCGGTAAAATCGCCGGACAAATGGAAGGCAAAGCCGCCGGAGCGCTCCAGTACGGCCAGGTCGTCAGGGGCAGGTTCCAGAATGAAATAGGTCTTGTTGGCATGGAACGGAATCTGCCGGGGCGCTACAGGCAGGGGCTTGAGGCGGATACCCGGCAGGTGCAGGTTGACCAGGTCACGGATGTGCTCGACCGCGCCGGCCTTCAAGTGGGCCGGCAGGCGCTGGCGCAGCTCTTCGGTGTCGCATTGGGCGCTGACAGCCAGGACAAAACTGCAGGATGCCAGCAGCGTGTGGTCATGCAGCGTGGCAACCCGAACGCCGTACTGGCGCAGCTCCAGCGGCAACTCGATGGCATGCTGTTCAAGCACCATCGACAGCACCTGGCGAATTTCATCCATCAAGGGCCTGAGGCTCGCGCCCTGGTCATTGTGCTGGTAACCGCCGCTCAGGGCCGGTCGCTTGCTGTCACTGGCAAACGTCGCCAGCTCGCCGAGCAACCCCAGCAGCAGGCGGTACAAGGCTTCGGGATGCACGTGCGCCTGGCCCAGGCAATGGCGCAGCAGCAGTTCGTTGCGGTTGATCAGTTGCAGCATCATGAAATCGCCGATCTGCGCACTGCCGACCGTACCGCTGGAGCGAATACGCCCGGCAATGGTGTCGCCACGGTGGGCCAGCAGGCTGATGACCTCCTTGAGGCACGAGAGCATCCAGGCGCACGCTCTGACATGCAGGAAGCTGGGCACGAATTCCGGTGCCAGGGTAATCGTCCCACCCGCACCGGCTTCAAGAACCTGGCACAGCTTGAGCTTGACCCAGGCTTGGTCGCCAGCCTGTTCACCCAGCATCAGGCGCAGGTCGGGCCGGGCACAATTGACCTGGCTGCTGGCGTTTTCACCCGCGTTGGAGTCCGCCACTTCAGTCTGGTACTGGGTGTAGCGCGCCAGCACGTCGGCCTGATCGGCACGCCGGGCCTCGATATGGTTACCGGTCACCAGCGGCAAGGCCAGGTACACGGCGGTGTTGGTGGTGTTGGGCGGCACGTCCAGCGCCAGAGGCTCCGGCGCGCCGGCCAGGTCGAACAGACTGCCGTCGGGCAGGACCCCACGGGCCTGGCTGATGACCAGCTTGCCCATCGCGAGAAACTGCACGTCGATTTCCAGGCTGAAAAAGCCCCATTGATGACCGCCCAGCATCAGCGTGCGGGTCTTGAGCTGATGATCGTAGTAGCGATCGTTGTGCTGCAGGTGCTGGGGGCGCAGCAACATGCCTTCCTGCCAGATGACTTTATGCGCATTCATTGCACGCCCTCCCCGGCAACTGTCGCCCCAGGCGCGGCGGCGATGCCGTCCTGGTCAAGCACCAGCTCAACCTGTGTACGCAGGCCACGGCTGACCGTCACCACCTGGCGCCAGCGCGCCTGATTGAGGTCGCGGTAGGCCGCCAGGACGCCGACATGACGGCCTTGTTCGATGCGCAGTTTCAGGTGGCGGGTCTGGCCGGGACGCAGCTCCAGTTCTTCGCTGACGATCAGGTCGGGGGCCAGGGTGTCGCGCGCACGCTCGTAGAGGCTGAAGAAATCGGCGGTCTCGAACGCCACCGGGTGACGCAACTCGAACAGGCGCACCACGATGGGCGAAGGACGACCATGCAGGTCCGGATTGAGCCGGTCGCTGGCGACCAGGGTCAGGTCCAGCTTGGTCAGGCTCGAATAAGGCGACAGCGATGAACAGCTCGCCAACAGCAGGGTTGAACAGACGAGCAACAGCGGCGACAGGCGCCTTGGACAAAGCATCAAGCGAGGCATGGGGTCATCCCTGAGATGGCGTGTAAAGAGGGGCAATCAGGCGGACCTGTTCGGCGTAGGCACGGGCAAAATCCCGGGCCAGCAGCCGTTCGGTCCAGTCATCGTCGCGGCTGAGCGTCTGGTGATGCCGGACATAGGCGCGCCAGCGTCGGCCATCGGTGGTCAGCCAGGTGCGGTGGTCGTGCTCCATCTGCGCCATCAGGCGCTGCGGCGCGACGTGCTCCAGGGCGGTGCGCAGCACGGCGCGACTGGCACTGAGCAGCGCCACCTGGTGGGTTTGCAACGACTGCATGGCCTGGCCGAGCACCACCTGCGCGGCGCCCGGCTGGCGCAGCAGGGCCAGCCATCCGGCGCTGTCCAGGCCCTGGCTGAACGGGTGCTGGCCGGCGACAAAGGCATCGCTCAGCCCCAGGCGCAGCGCGTCGTTCAGCTCGCAGCGGATGCGCAGACTGTGCTGCAGGCCTTCAAGGGCCTGACGCAACAACGCCGTCGCCGACAGGGCCAGTTGTTCGCGCTCGGCGCACGTCAGGTCGTCGAGCGACACCCCCAGCACAGCGGCAAATTCCGACCAGAAGGACTGGCCAGGCCCTTCTGCTGCCTGTGCTGCCAGGTCTGGCGATGCGATGGCCGCAGCCACCAGGCGCGGCACGGTCAGGTTTTCCGTATCGATACCAGCACCGTCCAGCGCCGAAGGCGGCGTGAGTACCGGCGCTTGCCCGGTGGTAAGCAGGTTTTCCAGCAGGCCGCCGGTGCCTGGCGCCAGGGCCTTGAGCGGATCGGGTTGCACAAAGGCGTTGTCAGGGATGACACTCCCGGCTTCGGCAGGCTGCCCCGCCACCGGCTCGACGCTGTGCCCAGCACTTTCGAGCCGGGCATCAATGCGCAGCCGCCCCAACCGGTAGCTGCTGCCATGTTCGATGGTTTGCGCCACACCCAACGGCAGGCGCTCGCCGGTCGCGGCGTCATGCGTGCCGTTGCGGCTGGTGTCGGTCAACAGGAACGTGCCGTCCCGATAGCTGACGACCGCGTGGTGGTTCGACACGTGCCGTGGCGGGTCATCCAGGATCCAGTCACATGCCGGGTGACGCCCGAGCACGCCGCCGCGCTCGACGAAGCGCCTGAGCGGGGTCGCGGCCCAGTCACGCTGCGCGGGGTCACGAATTTCCAGTACCAGTTGCATCCTGTTGCTCCTTACAGGCCGCGCTTGAGGGCCTGGGCATCGCCCAACGGGCGGTAGTGGGGATCATCGAAGGTGTAATTGCCGCTGCAGCCGGCCAGGCCGACAAAAACGGCCAGGGCCAGCAAGGCTGCGGACCAGTGACGTGCAGGCATGAAGCGTTCTCCATAAGGAACGTTGACGATGTTTGAGAGGTACCTGGGTGCATCGGGCGGTGCGTTATCAGCCGTAACCCTGGTCGGCCTGGATGTTCAGCCGTTGCAGGCGGTAAAGCAGCGTGCGCCGGGCAACCCCCAGTTCCCGCGCGGCCCGGGTCCGGTTACCCCCGTTGTTGTTGAGGCTCTCGATCAGCAGGGCGCGCTCGACCTGTTCCATGCGCTCGCGCAGCACCGTCGGGACTGACGCTGGCGGCACACCGCCATGCCGGGTGAAGTGCTCGATCTGCAGCGGCGGTTCATCGCACAACAGCACGGCCCGCTCGACCAGCGCCTTGAGCTCGCGCACATTGCCGGGCAGGTCCAGGCTGTCGAGGTAGTGCAGCGCCGCTGCCGACCACTGGGGTGGCGGCCGTTGCAGACCGGCACAGGCCTGGGTGGCGAAATGCCGGGCCAGCCGTGCAATATCGCCATCACGATGGCGCAGGGCCGGCAAATGCAGGGGAAACTGTGCCAGCCGGTAATACAGGTCTTCACGAAAACGCCCGGTGCTGATGCGCTTGCGCAGGTCGCGGTGGGTCGCGGCGATGATGCGCACATCGATGCGATGCGTGCTGTTGGCACCCAACGGCCGGATTTCGCCTTCCTGCAAGACCCGCAGCAGCTTGGCCTGCAAGGCGAGCGGCATGTCGCCAATCTCGTCGAGCAGCAAGGTGCCGCCATGGGCCGCGTCGAACAGGCCGGCACGGTCTTTGGCCGCGCCGGTGAAGGCGCCCTTGCGGTAGCCAAACAGCTCGCTTTCCAACAGGCTTTCCGGAAAGGCGGCGCAGTTCTGTACCACAAAGGGTCGTGCGCGCCGCACGCCATGGTCATGAATGGCGCGCGCCACCACTTCCTTTCCGGTGCCGGTTTCACCTTCGAGCAGGACCGTACAAGGGCTGTGCAGCACCCTGCCGATCAAGTGACGCACCTGCTCGATGGCCGGGCTGTTGCCGATCAGGCCGTAGCCCTGGGCAGTCGTCAGCGTTTGCGGCGCGGCCAGCCCTGGGGTGGCCGGTCGTTCATGTTGCAACGTCTCCAGGCGCGTCTGCATCAACGCACCCAATTGCTTCAAGGGGCCGGCCCATGCCTGAAGATCGCGATGCCGGGCCGTGGCGCACAGCAGCAGGCCGGTGACGCCTTGCGCGACATTGACCAGCGGCACGCACAGCAACGATTGCCAGGGCCGCGAGGCGTGCGGCAGAAAACACGTGTCGTGCAGTGCCGTTTCCAGCCCGGCAAGGTTGATCGGCTGGCCCTGGCGCAAGACAAACTGCAGCAAGGCATTGTCGCGCCAGTCCATCGCCCGCCTGCGCTCCCCTCCTGGCGTGCAGGTTTCGTCCAGGCATTCGCCGGCCAGGTGCAGGCCGTGCCGGTCGCCGTCGAGCCAGTACACTTGTGCCAGCTCGCAGCCACTGACGCTCAGGGCGGCGCGCAGCAGCGTGTTGAACAGGGTCTGCTCGCCTGTGGCATGCGCCAGTTGCACGCAATGGTTCAAGAGTGTGTCGGCCTGTTCGATAAGACCTGGCATGTCAGGCGAATCCACAGACGATGGCATCGTGCTCGTCAAGGCTGACATGCACGGCCTCGACCGGATCGCCACCGGCCATGGCCGCCAGCAGGCGGTCAACCAGCGGCGGCATCACCCGGGTCTCGAGCAGGTGATCGATCAACCGCGCCCCGCTCGGGCTTTGCTGGCAACGCCCGGCCAGATGCTCGACCACCTCAGGAGCGTAGCTGAGCGTCAGTTGTCGCCGGCGCATGCGCTCGGCCAGACGTTCAAGACGCAGGATGACCAGTTCGGCCAGCACCGGACCGTGGATCGGGTAATACGGCACCACCTGCATGCGTGCCAGCAGTGCCGGACGGAAATGCCGGCTCAACAGCGGCCGGATCTGTGCCTGGAGTGCCTGGGGGTCGGGGCGCTCGCCCTGGGCGCACAGGGCCTCGATCCGTTCGCAGGCCAGATTGGAGGTCAACACGATCAGGGTATTGCGAAAGTCGATCTCGCGGCCTTCGCCGTCGTTGGCCGTGCCCTTGTCGAACACTTGGTAGAACAGATTCAGGACATCCGGGTCGGCCTTTTCGACTTCGTCGAGCAGCACCACCGAATACGGTTTCTGCCGCACCGCTTCAGTCAGCATGCCGCCTTCGCCATAGCCTACGTAACCCGGTGGCGAGCCGATCAACCGCGAGAGGCTGTGCTTTTCCTGGAATTCCGACATGTTGATGGTGGTCAGGAAACGCTCGCCACCATAGAGCAGGTCGGCCAGCACCCGTGCGGTTTCGGTCTTGCCGACACCGCTGGGGCCGACCAGCAAGAACACCCCGACCGGTGCGTCGGCACGGTTGAGCCCGGCGGCCGCCGCGCGCACTGCCTGGTCCAGCGCCTGCACCGCCTGTTGCTGGCCGCGAATACGGGCTTGCAGGTCAACCGCGAAGCTGGCAATCCGGGCATTGTGCTCACGCGCCAGTTGCGCCAGCGGCACGCCGGTCCAGGCCGCCACCACCTCGGCCACCAGGCGTGGGCAGACTTCAACGCTGACCAGCCGATGAACGCCCTGGGCCTGCTCCAGCGCGCGCCGCACTTCAGCTGCTTCGGCTTCCAGGTCCGCCAGGTCCGGTGCCAAGCCTGGCGCGCTGCCCACCGGCCGGCGCGCGTCGATGCACTGGCTGCGCAGGGCCAGCAGGCGCTCGGCCAGGCCACGCTGGATATGCCACTCGGTCTCCAGCCTGTCGAGTTCGCGCTCGACATTGATCAGCCGGCCCTGCAAGGCGGCCAGGGCACTGGCGTCGATGGGCAAGCCGGACTGTTCATCGCGGCTCAGCGCCTGCAGCTCGCGCTGCCCTTCGACCCGCTCGCCGCGCAACAGCTCAAGACTGCGCGGAGCACTGGCCAGGCTGATGCGTACCCGGGCGCAGGCCGTGTCGAGCACATCGACAGCCTTATCGGGCAACTGGCGGCCGGTCAGGTAACGGGCCGAAAGCTCGGCGGCCGCGACCAGGGCATCGTCACGCACATAGATGCCGTGGCTTTGCTCGTAGACCTGCGCCAGCCCGCGAAGGATGGTCACCGCCTGGGCCACACCAGGCTCATGGACCTGGACCGGCTGAAAACGACGGGCCAGCGCGGCATCCTTCTCGAAGTATTTCTTGTACTCGGCCCAGGTCGTGGCCGCGATGGTGCGCAGCTCGCCACGGGCCAGGGCCGGTTTGAGCAGGTTGGCCGCGTCCGAGCCACCGGCATTGCCGCCCGCCCCGATCAGGGTGTGAGCTTCGTCGATAAACAGAATGACCGGCCGGGGAGCGGCCTTGATGGCGTCGATGATACCGGTCAGGCGTCGCTCGAATTCGCCCTTGACGCTGGCACCGGCCTGCAACAGCCCCAGGTCAAGGCTGAGCACGCTGACCTCACCGAGCACCGGCGGCACCTCCCCGGCCGCAATGCGCAGGGCCAGGCCTTCGACCAGTGCCGTCTTGCCCACGCCGGCTTCGCCCACCACGATCGGGTTGTTCTTGCGGCGCCGGGCCAGGATATCGATCATCTGGCCGATTTCGGCATCCCGGCACAAGACCGGGTCGATCCGGCCTTCGCGGGCCTGTGCCGTCAGGTCGTGGGTAAAGCGCTGCAACATGGCCTGGTCGGCGCACGCCACCGGCCGCGCCGCCTCGGGAACGGAATGGCGCGCCAGGGCAAAGTCCTTGAGGCGCTCGATATTCAACGCCGCCAGCAAAGGCTGGTAATGGCTGCCGGCATGCCCCAGCGGGTTGCGCAGCAGGGCCAGTAACAGCGCCGCATCGCCGACCCAGGTTTGCCCCAGGTCGAGCGTGGCGGCCAGCAAGGCTTCTTGCAGCCATTGCACCAGTGCCTGGGCGAACACCGGCTGGCACGCCATGTCTGGCCCGCTCAGTGGTTGCAAGGCAATGCGCAGCTGCTCCGGGTCCACTTCAGCATCGCGCAGACTGCGCTCGAGCAAGCCGGCCGGTCGCTCCAGCAGGCACAGCAGCAAGTCCTCGACCAGCACTTGGCTGGCTCCCCTCAGCACACAGCGCTCGGCGCACGACTCAAGGTCGCGGCGCGTGTCGGCGTCCAGCGCCTGAATGAGTTTCTGCAGGTCCAGATTGATCATGTTCGTAAGTCCTTTAGTGAATCTTGCTGACCAGCGTCACCTGACCATCGGCCCGTTCATGGCCCAGCCAGGTGGTCCAGCCCAGGCGGCATTCGTTGGCTGCGCCCAGCCGCAGTTCGCGGATCTGGTCATGGCGCAATTGCAGGCGCACGTCATAGTCCAGCGGGTCGCGCAGGGTGAAGCGCACCAGCGCGCACAACGGTCGGTAACCGTCCCCGATAGGCAGGAATTCGTGAAAGCGTTGCCAATCGAGCTGGCAGACATGAATGCGAAACTTGCCACTGCAATCGGGCACGTACTCCCCCAGCACCATGTCTTCTCCCAGCCGGCTGTTGCCCAGCCCCAGGCGGTTGTGCTGCTCGGCCTGGATGGTCACGCGCCTCAGTACACATTGCTCGAGGTGCAACGGCGGGTGCTTGAAGTAGTAACGCAGCACGGCTTCGATCAGCGCCGCCGAATGGGCTCGCAGGCTGAGCAGCCCCAGGTACGGGAGCAGGCGCTTCCAGTTCAGTGCCTGCGACTGACGCAGGGTTTCGCCCCGCAGGCCGATCAGGGAAAATAGCTGCTCGGAAAAGCTGTCCAGCGCGCCCTTGCGAAAGCTGGCGTGGTAGCGATAACGCGACCAGATGGGCAATAGCAGGCGCTGCAAGCGGTGATGAAACAGATCGAGAAAGACCCGCGCAGGGTTGCCTTCGTCACTGTCGCCCAAGGCTTGCTCGACATAGAACGCCGGCAACGGCGAACTGGCTCCGGCCAGGCCCATCAGGTTCAGGCGTAAGCGCGCCCGCAGCCTGCCGTGCTCCTCGAAGAACTCCACGCGATCGATATCGCTGCCCGCAAAGCCCAGGCTGGGATTGGCCTGGAACTCCATCTGGTCCTGGAGCGCTGCTTCGTCAAGCTCGGGGTGCCGCTCGCGCAGCCGTTCGATGACCAGGCGCACGGCCTGGAACAGCGAATACTCGCGAATCGTGCCGGCCAGCCTGCTCAGAGCAGGGGTTGCTGGCCCATGCGTGGCGTCCATCGGTAGACGTCTCCTTGGGTGGTTTCGACCCGCAGCTGGTGAAAGGAATTGAGGCTGGCGTAGAGGGCGAAAAACTCATTGAGGATCGAGGCGAACAGGAACAGGTCGCCCTCTGCGGTGAAGTGCCGCGCGTCGATCCCCAGCACCGTGCACAGGCCACGCAGCGGCAACCCACGGTGCAGGCGGTCGACCTGTTCATGACGCACTGACTGCAGGCCGCCAAGCAGGCGCTTGCTGACCTTCTCTGCATGAGGGTCGTAGTAGCGCGGCAGATCGTAGGTTTCCAGAATGACCTTAAGGGCCTCGACATTGGCCAGTGACAGGTAGTTGAGCGACATGTTGCTGATCAGCTTCCAAAGGAAGTCACGGTTGATCGACGGCGCATGGCTGGCGGTGGCCGGCACGATGTTGCGAAAGCGGGCGAACTCCGGCGTGCCTTCGCAGGCCTGGTCGATGTCGCCCACCTGCAGGCGGCGCGGCAGGTTGTGGTTGGTGCACGTCAGTTCCAGCGACAGCGAATCGCAGGTGCTGGCGTCGCCCGGTTCGCCCGGCGAGGTGTCAAGGCCGCCAAAGCTCATCCAGGTGTCGAGCCCGTCATGCAGTGGTGACGGCCGCTGGCGCAGGCTGTAATGCGGCTGGCTGTAGGCACAGTCAAAACTGGGGTCGTGCTCGAAGGACTCGAACGGCACATAGCGCCGATCGCCCTGGCCGGAATTGTTCCAACCGGTGACCGCATCGACCGAGAACACCGCGCAGTTTTCCGGCCCCTGGTTGCCCGGCAGCAACAGATACTCGTCCTGGCGGCCATCGACCCGGATCGGAATGGCATCCTGCTTGAACAGATTGACGATGGGGGTGCAGTAGAGCCTGACGTTGTCCCGTGTCGGGCGCAGGCGCTGGATGGCCTTGCCATGGATCTCGAAACGCAATTGAAACCCGCGCAAAGTGCTCAGGACGACGTCCGGCAATTGATTGATCGCTTGCAGGCCCTCGATGTCGACGAACAGGAATTTATCCTGAAAGGCGAAATACTCTTGCAGGAAGCGGTAGCCGCGAAAGGTATTGAGCGGATAAGGAATCAGCGCCTGATCTTCGGCGAAGCCTGCGGGCTGTATGTCCTGCGCCTCAAGCTTGAGCGACAGGACGGCACCGGCGGCATCGCTCAGCGGCACACCGTCCTGGTCCAGCGGTACCAGCGTGACACCGGCCAGGTGGCGCAGCAGGCTCAGGTACAGCATCTGGCTGACGTGGCGCTCACCCGCCAGATGCAGGCGCAACCGTTTGAGGTCCAGTTGACCGATGTGGCCGGTGCAGTTCATGTGCAGGTGCAGGCTGAGCAAGGCGCCCTCGCCCTTGACCGAGAAATTCAGGGCGCGCAGCTCCAGCGCCAGCAGGTCGGTGTCGTAGCAGGTGCGGAAACGACAGCGCAGGCCGTCGAGCGGGCGGCTTTCCAGCGGTGTGTCCCGTGCCACGCATTGCGGGGGACCTGCCTGTTGCAGGGGCTCGAATTGTACGATGCTGAACGAGGGCAACGGCCGCATGTAATTGGGCCAGAGCAGGTGCATCAGCGAGTGGGTCAGCTCGGGCAACTCGTCATCGAGTTTCTGCCGCAGGCGCCCGGTCAGAAAGGCGAACCCTTCGAGCAGGCGCTCGACATCCGGATCGCTTCCGGCCTGGCCCAGATAAGGCGCCATGGCCGGGTTACGCTCGGCAAAGCGCTGCCCCAACTGGCGCAGCGCACTCAGCTCGCTCTGATAGTAATGATTGAAAGACACGGCATTTACCTGTGGTTCATGGCTCGATCCGCACGCGCCCGCCACCTTCGAGGCTGGCACGCCAGCTCACCTGGCAGCGCACGCCCGGTACCTGCAACACGCCCTCGATGCAGAAGGACAGCCGCAGCGGATCGTGGTCGCGTGGCAAAGCCACGACCCGCACCCCGGACAGACGCGGTTCAAAGTCAGTGATGAAGCGCTCAATGGCGGCGCGGGTCTGGCTCAAGGCATCGTGTAGGCTCAGGCGCAGGTCATTGAGGTCCGGCAAGCCGTAATCGGCCTGGATCTGCACACTGCCGGCGCGCGTGCCAAGCATCTGTGCCAGGTGCCTGGCCACCGAGCGGGTGGCGCATGCCTCCCGGCTCAGGCCGGCGCGAAGGTCGGCCTCACCGGCCAGGCGCTCGAAAAGACTGCCGTAGCCCTTCATGACCTGCGCGCCCTCACGCCTTGTCCAGCTTGCCGACCAGCGACAGGGTGAAGTCGGCGCCCATGTACTTGAAGTGCGGGCGAACATTGAGACTGACCCGATACCAGCCCGGCTCGCCGTCGACATCGCTGACCACGATCTGCGCCGCGCGCAGCGGTCGCCGGCCACGGACTTCAGCGCTCGGGTTTTCCTGGTCGGCAATGTACTGGCGAATCCATTTGTTCAGTTCCAGCTCAAGGTCGGTGCGCTCCTTCCAGGACCCCAGTTGCTCGCGCTGCAGGACCTTGAGGTAATGCGCCAGGCGGTTGACGATCATCATGTAGGGCAACTGGGTGCCCAGCTTGTAATTGAGCTCTGCCGTCTTGCCCTCGGCGCTGTTGCCGAAGAACTTCGGCTTTTGCACCGAGCTGGCGGAGAAAAATGCAGCATTGTCGCTGCCCTTGCGCATGGTCAGGGATATGAAGCCCTCCTCGGCCAGCTCGAATTCGCGGCGGTCCGACACCAGCACCTCGGTCGGGATCTTGGTCTCGATCTCGCCCATGCTCTGGAAATGGTGCAGCGGCAGGTCTTCGAGCGCACCGCCACTTTGCGGGCCGATGATGTTGGGGCACCAGCGGAACCTGGCAAAGCTGTCTGTCAGGCGGGTAGCGAAGGCATAGGCCGTGTTGCCCCACAGGTAGTGCTCGTGGCTGCTGGACACGTTCTCTTTGTAGACGAAGGACTTGACCGGGTTTTCTTCAGGATCGTACGGGGTGCGCAGCAGGAAGCGTGGCAGGGTCAGGGCCAGGTAGCGTGCATCCTCGGACTGGCGCAGGCTTTGCCATTTGGCGAATTGCGGCCCGTCGAAATGATCCTTGAGGTCCTTGAGGTCCGGCAGCCCGGTAAAGCTTTCAAGGCCAAAGAAGCCCGGCGCTGCGGCAGCGATGAATGGCGCATGAGCCATGCACGATATGCTGGCGACGTACTGCATCAGCTTGATGTCCGGCGCGCTGGGCGACAGGAAGTAGTTGGCAATCACCGCCCCGACCGGCTGGCCGCCGAACTGGCCGTATTCGGCCGTGTAGAGGTGCTTGTACAGGCCCGACTGCATCACCTCGGGCGAGTCCTCGAAGTCGTCGAGCAGATCGGCACGCGAGACATTGAGCATCTCGATCTGGATGTTCTCGCGAAAATCAGTGCGCTCGACCAGCAGTCTCAGGCCACGCCAGGCCGACTCCAGCGCCTGGAAATCCGGATGGTGCAAGATCTCGTCCATCTGCTGGCTGAGCCGGGTGTCGATGTCGGTGATCATGCGATCGACCAGTGCTTTCTTGACCGGCTCGGCACTGTTGTGGGGCTTGAGCAACTCCTGGATGAACGCCGAAACGCCACGCCGGGCAATACCGTAGGCTTCGTCTTCGGGATTCAGGCGGGTCTGGGCAATGATGCTGTCCAGGATGCTGGCGTGGGGGCGATCAGTGTGAGTCTGACTGGCGGTTTGGCGGCTCATTGAATGGCTTTCCTCTGCAAATGGCTCAGGCGTCGGTGGATACGGCGGCGGTCAGGCCCAGTTCGTCCAGGACCTGGACCCGGGACTGTTCATCGGCCAACGCGCCTTCGATGGCCTTGCGAAAGGCCGGTGCATTACCCAGCGGCCCCTTCAGGGCCACCAGCGCGTCGCGCAGCTCCATGAGTTTCCTGAGCTCGGGCACTTGCTCGACCAGGCTGACGGGGTTGAAATCCTTCATCGAGTTGAAGCGCAGGTCGAGGGCCAGCGCCTCGGGGCTGTCGTCGTCCTGCAGCCGGTTCGCAACGCTCAGGGTCAGGGCCAGCGCCTGCTTGGCCAGCACGTCATCGAACGAGTGCTTGTCGATGTTGATCGGCTTGCGATCCTCGACCTTGCGCTCATCGAGGCGACGGGTGTAATCGCCGATTGCCAGGAGTTTGAGCGGCAGCTCGATCTCTTCCTGGGCCCCGCCGGTGGCAGGTTTGAAGGTGACATTGATGCGTTCCTTGGGAGCTACCGAGCCTTCTTTGGCCATGTGTCTTTTCCTGTACTGAGGGCCCTGGGGCCTATTCGAGTACCACCTCGAGATCGAGCTGGCACAACCTGCGGTGAATCTCTTCCTTGCGCTCACGCACGGCATGGTTCTGCGGCAGCAACTCGCAGCATTCATGCAACAGACGCAGCACCTGCAAGGGCAGCGCGGGCTCCCAGGCGTGCTGGCCGGTCTGTAACAGCCGGTGGTCGAGGTCTTCGAGCTGGATTCTGGCCAGCTCGTACTGTTTGGCCGCGATGCACAACCGGGCTTGGTTCAACTGCCAGAAAAACCGTTCGCGCCCGCCATGAGCGCTGTGCAGGCCCGATCTGAACTGCTGGACGGCCGCTTTGAGGCCGTTCTTGAGCAGCACCGGCCTGGCCGCTGCCAGGGCGTGGTCCCAGGCTGGCAGCGTGTCGGCGTGGTCTTGGGCCGGCGCGTCCGGCAAGGGGGCCGGCGCGTGCAGATGAGGCAGGACACGGGCGTCGATCCAGCGTCGGGTGGCCGCGTCGGCAAAGGGCGTGCCATCGTGAAAACGCAGTTCTGCCAAGGCAGGCAGGCGCTGCAATAACAGGGCAAGGTGCCATTCGACCTCGCGCATGGCTTGCTCGGCATTCAGATGCTGCAAGCAGTGCCAGACCATGCGCTGGCCGTCGAGCCAGAATGGCGCTCGCGCCAGGCTCGCTTCCAGATCCACCAGCAGGTCGGCGTAATGGCCGGCGACAAGGCGCTCGCGGTGCTGGCCGAGCTTGTCGGCGGGCAAGGGGCGCAAGGCGGTGACCTGTTCGGCATTGCGCTCGGGCAATACGTCGATCGGCAGCCACAACAGGGTACGGTTCAGGCGCAGCGCGCGCGGGTCGGTGGCCTTTTGCTTGAGCCACCAGAGGCACAGTGGCCTGGCGCTGTCCTGCAGCAGGCGCAGGGTTTTCTGAGCCTCCTTCTCGCTTTCGATGACCGTGGCCGGCGTCAGCAACTGACTGGCCACCTGGCGCACCTGCGCGGCCATGGCTTCGACTACGCCCGGTTGGGGTTGCTCGTCGTGGGCACGCCGGATCATATTGGCCAGGCGCCGGCACAACGGCAGCAACAGGGGCGCATCGTCACCCAGATGAGTGCGCAGGAGGGCGTCCAGCGCTTCAAGTTGTTGCAGCAGACGGCGGAACAACCCGAGCTGCTCCTTGATGGCGAGGCTGTCGTTGAACAACGGATCGATGCGCGACAGCAGCCAGTCCATGGCAGCCACGCGGGTACGGATCTTGAGCGGGTGCAACCCGGCCCAATGGTGGCTGCACAGGTGCAGGATAACCCCAAGCCCGGCCACCAGCCCGGCAAAGGACTCGCGCTGGTACAACGCCCAGGTCATCCAGGTGGCTACACGCAGGTCCTTGGACTGGCTGCGCAACAATGCCTCGCTGCCTTGCAGCACTTTCAGCCACTCGATGCCGCCGCTGGCGTGCAATGAATGCCCCTTGGCCAGCTCTTGTTCGAGCGCTTCATAGTCACTCCCAAAGCGCACGTCATCCCCCGTGAAGTGCGATTCGCCAATGGCGCACACTGCAACTTGAAGGTAATGATCTGATAACTTTTTTACATATGGCATCGGTAATCCATCGGCAACCCGTCCAGGCTCAACCCAACGCCGCGCAGGATATATCGATGATTAAAAATCAAAAACGATTATACGTAACCTGTTATGTAATTAAATAATATCCTCTTTAAAAACAAAGGGTTAATTTAATAAAAATACTTGGTAACTCTTTGCTCATCCCTTATCAAACCAATTCAATCCTGCTGTTACATACTCCCACTACTTATTCAATACTTTGCACTCGTCAGACCATGTAGGAAAACTCGACAAAGATTCATCGCGCCGTAGGACGCTTCTTTTCCCTGATACACGCCGCGTTTAAACCTGCCACCACCCCTTGAACCTTACATTAGACATGCCGTTCATTCAGGCACTCAGGCAATGGGGGCCAGGCGTTGTGCGACCCCTACAGATCGTATAACCGACAAACGGTTTGGCACTTTGCAGAATCCTTTCAGCGTCCAAAAAAACACTGCTTGACGGTTTTACCGCCGCGCCCTTGGCTGTAGCTTGATGTCGGCACACGGAACCGGCCACGTTGTACGACGTCCTATCATGTGCTTAGCTCCGCCTTGATCCGACTACAATAACAACCGGAGACTCCTGCCATGGCCAACAGCCAACCCGTCGCAGATAAAACCGCTGCCGCTGCACAACCGCGCTTCAGGCGCATTACCAAACTGCTGGGCCCCGGCATCATTGCCGTGCTGTCGTGGCTGGGTGCCGGCGACCTGATCACCTCGTCGGTGGCCGGCGCCAACTACGGCTACGCCATGATGTGGGTGCTGGCCGTCTCGTTGCTGTTGCGCTTTCTGATCGTCAACATCATTGCCCGCTTCCAGCTTTGCAATAACCAGGGCATGACCATCCTGCAGGGCTATGCCCAACTGCACCCGCTTTTTGCCTGGTTCATGCTCGGCTATGCCCTGTTGATGGGTCACCTGATCAACGCCTACATGATCAAGGGCGCCGGTGAAGCGCTGGCCATGCTGGTGCATGTCAATCAACCGCTGCTGTGTTCACTGCTGGTGGTGATCGCCGTGTGGCTGCTGGTGGGGCGCAATATCTACAGCATGATCGAGGGCGTGATGAAGGTCTTGCTGGCGATCATGACCCTGGCCTTCATGGCGCTGGCGATCATGTCCGGCCCGGATCTGGGCGGCATCGTCAAAGGCACTATCGGCTTCAGTATTCCGCCGGACCAGGGTGTGCACGGTGCGCTGCTGGTGGCGGTCTCGGTGATCGGCTCAGTGGCCGGTTCCGTGGCCAACTTCGTGCATCCTTATGTCATGCGTGAAAAAGGCTGGACCGGCCCCGAGCACAAGCGCATCCAGCGTAACGACCTGCTGTTTGCGGTGTTCGTCGGCATCGTCATCAACCTGGCGATCTGGGTGGTGGGCGTCGAAATCCTGCGGCCCAACGGCCTGCAGGTACGCACGCTGGGCGACCTGGGCCAGGCACTGGAGCTGTTCTTCGGCGCCGCGGGCTGGTACATCTTCTTCGTCGGCGTGTTCGCCACCCTGTTTGCCAGCATTGCCGGCAAGACCACCGCGTTCCCGATGCTGATCACCGATGCCTTCCAGCACATCCGGCCCGAACGCCGCGAGAAGTACGGCAAGGAATTCCACAAGGACCCGATGCACAAGTGGTTCATGCTGTTCATCCTGGTGACGCCGATTGTCTGGTCGCTGCCAGGCATGCCGGACTTTGTGACCCTGACCCTGGGCGTGAACGCGTTGAACATCGTCGGCCTGCCGATCATTTCGCTGGGCCTGCTGATCATGTCCAACCAGAAGTCGTTGCTGAGCAAGCAATACCGTAACAACTGGTTCGAGAACATCGCCCTGGCTTTCGCCACCGGGCTGGCGATCTGGGTCGCGTTCCAGCTGGGCGCCGAACTGCTGGGCTGAAACACAGTGACCATGGGCGGGCTGCGGCGCAGCCCGCCCACAGCGGCCGCCCACTCCCGTGGAAAGGATCGTTGCAGCGCCAGAACAACCCTGGCGTTTACCATGCACACCGCCCATCCATATGCCTGGCGCACCTCGCCCGTCGGCGCATGGCCCTGAACGCCCTGCACGCCGATTCATCCCTGGCCAGTCGCTCGGCCTGCTCAGCCACCGCATGGAACAGAACAGCCTGCGGAGCAGGCTTTGCTGCAAGAGCCTATGTCTGGTGCACTAAAACGTGCCCCGTGCTAAAGATCCTGCCCTGGCGTCCGATAGCGTCAGGTTAGCCCTTCGATTTGGCGCTGGCCGCCTGGGCGGGCGGCGTATTCAGGGGCCCTCTCCCACCATCCGCTGCCATGCAGACACAAGCCATAGGAGCGTTCAGGTCATGGGACGATTGATCACTATCAAGAACACACCCGAGGTGGCCGCATGAGCGGATCGTTCATCCACTTTCTGGTGCCGTCGCTGGACAGCGCGCTGGAACTGACTTTTTTCACCCTGATCGTGGGCGGCATGCTGGCCTCGCTGATCTGCGCCGAACGCTATGGCCGTACCGCCACATGGGAGCGCAACTGGCAAGGGGGTACCCACAAGGGCGCACTGGATCTGGAGCATGGCTCGATCAGTGAACTGAGCCATGCGCTGGCGTCGCTGCCCGAGCGCATTGTCAGCAATATGCCAGGGCTGCTGCTGATTTTCGGCCTGCTGGGCACCTTTCTGGGCCTGGGCATGGCGCTGGACAAGGCCTCGGGCGTGCTGCAAGGCAGCGCCGAATCCCTCGATGCCATGAGCGACTCGCTGGCGCAACTGACCGGCATGATGAAAGACCTGGGCTCGAAGTTCAAAACCTCGACCTGGGGCATCATCGCCTTCATCGTGCTCAAGCTCTGGGAATCATCGCGCTGGTCGGCCGAAAGCCGGCGCACCGACTGGTGCGTGCGACAGATGAAACAGGCCATGGACCAGGGCCGCAAGGAACTGCGCGCCTACAGCGACGTGCGTGACCGCCAGGCCCGCGAGGCGCTGGAGCGGGTCGGCGAACGCCTGGTGCAGTCCATCAACGCCCAATCGCAGTTGCTGGCAGCCGAGTTCAAGGGGCTCAAACTGTTGAATGTGCAGATGGCCAAGCAGGCGCAGGGCCAGCATGAAGCACTGGTCGAGCAATTCACCGCCCTGAGCAACCAGATTGGCGAAGGCAATCATTGCCTGGCCAGCCTGGATCGCCACGCCGCGACCGCAGGCGAGCACCTTGAGCAACTCAAGACGCTGGCCGGGCAAGAGAACCCGCAGGCCCAGGAGCAGCATCAATTGCTGATCGATCACCTGACGACGCTGGCCACCCTCACTGAAGAAAGCAACCTGTCGCTGGACAGCCTCGATCACCGTGCCGAGCGCGCCACCCTGCAGCTGGATGAGTTGCAGAACCTGGAACGGCAACTGGCACAGCAGGCGCAGGGCCATCACGGGATTCTGATCAAGCAACTGATGAGCCTCGGCACCCAGGCCGGCGATGGCAATCGTTCGCTGGCCAGCCTCGATGAGCGCAGCGAGCACAGCGTGCACCAGTGGAGCGTCGCGGCGACGCAGTTGCAGGCGTCGGTCGACGGCATGGCCCGTGACCTGCAGCAAGCCACCGGCACGATCACGGCGGCCGTGGGTGGGCTGGCCAGCCAGGTCGAGGCATTGAGTACCCGGCCCAGCGGTGCGCCAGAGCCCGCCGACACCGTTGAGCCGGCGTAACCGGCGATGAAAGAAAAGCCCAACGAATGGGTGTCCATCTCGGACCTGATGGCCGGCGTCATGGCCGTGATCATGCTGATGCTGGTGGTTTCGGTGTTGCAGAACAAGGCCGGTGAAGCGGCGGCCAAGGCCCAGCAGCAGATGCAGGAACTGGCGCGCAGCCAGGGCAATGCCGCGCAGCAGGCGCGTGTGCAGAGCCTGTTGACGGATATGCAGGCAGACCTTGAGCGCACCGGTGAAGCGCAGCTGGTCGAGATCGACATCGCCAACCGGCGCCTGACCCTGCCCGACGATGCCTTCGCCCGTGGCAGCGCCTGCATCACCCCGGCCACCCGCACGGTGCTGGGCAAGCTGAGCGTGCGGGTGGCGACCTTCATGACCGAGTCGGCGCAGGCGCAGGTGCTGGTCGAAGGCCATACCGACAACCTGGCGGTCAACCGCCCGGTCACCGACTTTGCCCGTTATTGCACGGTGTACGACGACAACTACACGCTGTCGGCGGCGCGTGCCCGCGAAGCACGCAAGTTGCTGGTGCAGGCGCTCGATGCGCAACAGGCCCTGCGTGTAGGGGTGGCCGGCTACGGTGATTCAAGGCCCAAGCCCGGGATCGACCCGGCCAGTGCCCTGAACCGGCGCGTGGAGATCCAGCTGGTGGTCGGCCGCCAGGTGACCGCCGAGTTGTAACCCCTGACGGGGCCTGGGCCGTGCGATCGCGCATGGCCTGTGACATCTGCATTTGACGCCGCCGTTCATCGGTGGTCTTATCCCGCCCCAGTTTCAGGTGTCTCATGCCGCCGTGCATGAGGTGAAACGGGAAGCCGGTGCGTCACCTTGGTGATCAGTCCGGCGCTGCCCCCGCAACGGTAAGCGAGCGACCCCTTCGACACACCACTGTGCCCTGGCATGGGAAGGTGAAGGGATCGTGATCCTCGCAAGCCCGGAGACCGGCCTGAAACCTCTGTGTGGTGCCTCACCACACGCGTTGGCAATCCCGCGGTGGGCGGGCGCAGGCCGGTATCCGTGCGCCTGCGCGTGCGGTCCCCTATGCGTTATTCCCTCCGGGTTCATTCTTTCCTGATCGAGTTGGAATAGCATGTCCCGTTTCTACCCTTTGCACCTGAGCCTGTTGCCCTTGCTGGGCTTTTCCGGCACAGCCCTGGCCGACCCTGGCCCCGTGAACCTCCCGGCCACCTCGGTCAGCGACGTCGCCGCACACGCCCGGCCAGACCTGAACACGCCCATGGCCACCGGTTCACGACTTGAACTGACGCCCTTGCAGACCCCGGCCAGTCTCAGCCGTCTCGACAGCAAGACGATCGAGCAGCGCAACAACCAGAGCGTGCAGGAAGCGGTCAGCCGCGCGCCGGGTATTTCCAGCATCGTCGCGCCCGGCAACGGCAATACCGCGCTGTCGGCGCGGGGTTTTACCGGACACACGTCGGTGATGACGCTGTTCGACGGCGCACGGTTCTATACCGGGTTCGGCACCCAGACCTTTCCGGTCGACCCCTGGATGGTCGAGCACATTGATGTGCTCAACGGTCCGGCCTCGGTGCTGTACGGCGAAGGCGCCACGGGTGCAACGATCAATGTGGTGTCGAAAAAACCGTTCGACGGGCCGATCCGCAATCGCCTGCGCGTCGGCTACGGCTCGTACGATCGTCAGCAGGCCGCCCTGGACAGCGGCGGCTCGCTGAACGAGCGCCTGAGCTACCGCCTGACCCTCAACCAGCAGCAAAGCAACGGCTGGGTCGCTCACGGTGATTCGCGCAGCGAGGCCTTGAGCGCCGCCCTGCGCTGGCAGGCCAGCGATGACCTGAGCTTCACCCTCGCCCATGAACGCGGCGACAGCGAGCCTGCGGCCTGGTTCGGCACGCCGCTGATCGACGGCCATTACCGTGACAGCCTGCGCGACAAGAACCCCAACATCCGCAATGCCGTGCAGCGCTACAACGACGAATGGACCCGTCTCAACACCGACTGGCAGGTCAGCGAGGCGCTCAGCGCCAGCAACCAGTTGTACTGGATCAAGAGCCGCCGCCACTGGCGCAACGCCGAGGTCTATGACTGGCGCGCCAGCCAGGGTCAGTTGCTGCGTGGCGAGTACCTGGAGATCAAGCACGACCAGGAGCAGATCGGCGACCGCCAGACCTTTACCTTGCAGCATTCATTGCTGGGGCTGGACAGCCGCACGGTGGTTGGCGCCGAGTACAACAACATCCGCTTCGAGGTCGGCAACAACTCGCCGTACCTGGATGTCGGCGGCGACTACATCGACCCGTGGCAGCCGGCCGCCGGCGACTTCCAGAGCCAGTCGCCCTACCAGCCGCTGGCCGATACCCAGACGCGCACCTTGGCCCTGTTCGCCGAGAACCGCCTGCAACTGTCCGAGCGCTGGTCGCTGGTGACCGGTGTGCGCCGCGACCAGAACCAGCTTGAGCGCAACGACAAGCGCAACGGCACCCGCAGCGACCGTCGCCTGACCGGCGGCAACTGGCGCGCCGGGCTGGTGTTCGCGGTCACCGATCAACTGTCGTTGTATGGCCAGTACTCGACCAGTGAAGACGGGGTCAGCAACCTGATCACCCTCAGCCCCAGCCAGCAACAGATGGACCTGACCGAGGCCAGGCAGACCGAGCTGGGCGTCAAGCAGCAGTTCGGGGACGGCCGTGGCGAGTGGACCCTGGCGGCGTATCACATCGTCAAGCACAAGGTGCTGACCTTCGACCCGGTCAGCCGCCAGAGCCAGCAGGCCGGCCAACAGTCGTCCGACGGCCTGGAAGCCAGCCTCGACCTGCAACTGGGGCACGGCTGGCAGGTGGCGGCCAACGCCTCGATAGTGCGCGCCAAATACGATGACTTCGACGAAAACGTCGATGGCATCAGCGTGTCACGCGCCGGCAACCGGCCGACCGACGTGCCACGGCGCACGGCCAACCTGTGGCTGAACAAGGCCCTGACCGAGCAACTGGACGCTGGCGTGGGCCTGCGTTATGTCGATGCGCGTTATGCCAATACCGCCAACACCGCCCAGGTGCCGGGCTACACCGTGGTGGACGCCAACCTTGACTGGCAGGTGCTGCCCGAGGTGAGTCTCGGGCTGCAACTGTATAACCTGCTGGACCGGCGCTATGCGGTGACGGCGCAGAACAGCGCACAACAGTGGTTGATGGGCCAGCCGCGTTCGCTGTTCGTGACGGCTGACTACCGTTTCTGATGCTCATGGCGCAGGCCCTGAACCTGCGCCCTCGACAAGGAGTGTTTATGCCCCGTCTGAGCCTTGAAGGGCTGGCATGGGAGGCCGGCCGGACGTTCCGGCTGGCCGGTATCGACCTGCAGGTCGGTGCGCAGGAATTCGTCGGCCTGATCGGCCCCAACGGCAGCGGCAAGAGCAGCCTGTTGCACTGTGCCTGGCGTTTGCATCAACCCACAGCCGGCCAGGTGCGGCTCGATGGCCAGGACCTGTGGCAGCAGTCGGCCCGCTGGAGCGCCCGGCGCATGGCCGTGGTGCAACAGGAATTCCCTCAGGACTTCGGCCTGCGGGTGCTGGATGTCGTGCACCTGGGCCGGGCGCCGCACAAGGGCCTGTTCGAAGGGCACAGCGCGGCGGACCTGGCGCTGGTCGAGCAGGCCCTGCAACGCACCGGCCTGCATGAGTATAGCGAGCGCCTGTTCGCCAGCCTGTCGGGCGGTGAAAAGCAGCGCGTGCTGCTGGCCCGCGCCCTGGTGCAGCAACCCGAGCTGTTGATTCTCGACGAACCGACCAATCATCTGGACCCGCGCTATCAACTGCAATTGCTGCAATTGCTCCGGCGCCTGAAACTCGCCACCCTGGCCAGCTTTCATGACCTGAACCTGGCCGCAGCGTTCTGCGACCGCTTGTATGTGCTGCGCGACGGTCGCTTGATCGCCAGCGGCACGCCCACCCAGGTGCTGACCGCCGAGCTGTTGCTTGATGTATTCGGTGTGCAGGCTCTGGTCGACACCCACCCGCTGGCCCCTCATCCACGCATTACCTGGATAACCCACGCATGATCCGCCCCCTTTTCCTGTACCTGGCGCTGGCCTGTGCGGCTGTCGCCGAGGCCAGCGACTACCCGCTGACTGTGCGCAGTTGCGAACGCAACGTGACCTTCACCCAGGCGCCGCAACGTGCCGTCAGCCATGACCTGAACATGACCGACATGCTGCTGGCCCTGGGCCTGCGCGAACGCATGGTCGGTTTTACCGGCATCAGCGGCTGGAAAACCCTCGACCCCGCGCTGCGGGCACAACTGGCCGGCCTGCCGGAAATCGCCCCCCGCCACCCGTCGGTGGAAAACCTGCTGGCAGCCGGCGCCGACCTGTACGTGGCCGGCTGGAACTACGGCATGCGCGTCGGCGGCCCGGTGACCCCACAGACCCTGGCACCGCTGGGCATTGCCGTGTACGAACTGAGCGAGTCGTGCTCGTTCGTCATGGACCAACGAGAGGCGCGCTTTGCCGACCTGTACAACGACCTGCGCAACCTGGGCCGGATTTTTTCCGTCGAGGCCCGCGCCCAGGAGCTGATTGATCAGTTGCACCAGCGGGTGCAGCGCGTGCAGGCGGCGCTGGGTGAGAACCCGCTGCGCCCGCGGGTGTTTCTGTATGACAGCGGCGAGGACCGGCCGCTGACCTCGGGCCGGCTGGGCATGCCCCAGGCGCTGATCCAGGGCGCCGGCGGGCACAACGTGATGGGCGATATCAGCGGCAGCTGGGTTTCGGTCAACTGGGAAAGCGTGGTGGAGCGTAACCCCGAGGTCATGGTGATCGTCGATTACGGCCCCACGTCCTGGCAGGCCAAGCGTGACTTTCTGCTGCAGCACCCGGCCCTGCAAAGCGTCGATGCCATCCGCCATCAGCGCTTTGTGGTGCTGAGCTATATCCAGGCCACGCCGTCGCTGCACAACGCGCAGGCCCTGGAAATCCTCGCCCAGGCGCTGCATCCGGAACGGTTTGCCGAGGCCGCGCGGTGAAAGGCCCGGTGAGTCGTCGCGGCTACGGCGCCTTGGTCTTATTGCTGCTGGTGTTGCTGGTGCTCTCCTGCCTGCTGGCGCTGGGCTTTGGGCCGGCGCGTCTGTCGCCGATGCAGGTGGGCGGCATCGTGCTGCAACAGCTGGGTTTTGCCATCGACGGTCCCTGGAGCCTGGGCCAGGAGCAGATCGTCTGGCTGATCCGCGCACCGCGGGTGCTGCTCGGCGCGCTGGTGGGCGCCGGGCTGGCGATGGTCGGCACGGCCTTGCAGGCGGTGACCCGCAACCCGCTGGCCGACCCGCATTTGCTTGGGGTCAGTGCCGGCGCGGCGCTGGGCGCGGTGCTGGTGGTGATGCACCTGGGCGCGTTCGCCGGTGCCTTGAGCCTGCCACTGGCAGCGTTCGTCGGGGCGCTGGGCAGCATGCTGCTGGTGCTCAGCCTGGCCAGCCGGCAGGGCCGGCTGGAAAGCGACCGGCTGCTGCTGGCCGGCGTGGCGGTGTCGTTCGTGCTGATGGCCGTGGTCAACCTGCTGCTTTACATCGGCGATCCGCATGCGGCCGGCTCGGTGATGTTCTGGATGCTCGGCGGCCTGGGCCTGGCGCGCTGGGACATGCTCGGCCTGCCGGCGCTGTGTGTACTGGCAGGCCTGATCGCCCTGCTCGCCCTGGCCCGCCCGCTCAATGCCCTGATGAGCGGCGAACACACCGCCGTCAGCCTGGGTTTCGACACGCGTCGGGTGCGCTGGCAGGTGTTTATCAGCACCTCGCTGCTGACCGGGGTGCTGGTGTCGTTGTCCGGGGCCATCGGTTTTGTCGGGCTGATGCTGCCGCACATGGCGCGTTATCTGGTCGGCGCCGAGCACCGGCGGCTGATCCCGGTCAGCGCCCTGCTCGGCGCGCTGTTTCTGGTCTGGGTCGATGTGGCGGCACGTACCCTGATCGCGCCGCAGGACCTGCCCATCGGCATTGCCACGGCCGCGTTGGGCGGGGTGTTTTTCGTGCTGTTGTTGCGCAGGCGCTGAATCCGGGCGTGGACAGCTCTGGATCGAGGCGGCACAGTGTGCGGCGCTGTGCACACAGCCCCCAGACTGCCCCCGATGACCCGAATGGAAGCCCCCATGGAGTTCGAGATTCTCACCCGCGTCCTGTTTCAGATCGGCATTGCCGGCCTGGGCTATGTGGCCGGTCGCCAATTGCAGATCAAGGCCCAGGACCTGGCCACGCTGCTGATCTATGTCATTTCGCCGGTGGCGATTTTCCAGGCCATCTACCTGTCGCCGGCCGACTGGTCATACCTGACCTATTCGCTGGGCACCTACCTGGTGGCCTCCAGCGCCGGGGTGCTGGCGCTGCTCAGTGCCCGGCTGTTCTGGAAGGACGCCCGCGCCAACCTGCTGGGCTTTGCCGGCGGCACCGGCAACACCGGCTATTTCGCCCTGCCGATTCTGTTCGCGCTGTTTGCCCCACCGCAGATCGCCATCGGCATTTTCATCATCATTGGCTGCGCGCTGTATGAATTCACCGTGGGCTACTTCATCGTCGCCCGTGGGGTGATGACCGCCCGTCAATGCCTGCTGCGCATCGCCCGCCTGCCGATCCTGTATGCCGCGGCACTGGCCATGGGCCTGAAAACCTTCGGGATCACGATCAGCCCGATCCTGATCAGCGGCCTGGACACGTTCAAGGGCGCCTACAGCGTGCTGGGCATGATGGCCATCGGCATCACGCTGTCGAGCTTTCGCAAGCTGGAAATCGACTGGAAATTCATGGCCTTTGCCCTGGGCTGGAAGCACCTGGCGTACCCGCTGTTCGGTGGTCTGGTGTGCTACCTGCTGCTTGACCTGCCGACTACCACCCTGGCAGTGATCGCGCTGATGCTGTCCACGCCCATGGCCAGCAACACTGTACTGATTGCCAATAACCTGGGCGTGCACCCGGAAAAAGCCGCAATGGCGGTGATGGCCAGTACCCTGATGGCGCTGGTGTCGGTGCCGCTGGCGGTGACCCTGATCACTTGATCAGGCCCTTTCAGATCGCCCTGGCGCTGCGTGCCTGCTGCACGGTGGTACGGATGAACGCGCCGATGAACACAATCGTGTACAGCAGCACGATGGTCGGCGCCGGGGCGCTGTCGATGAAAAACGCCAGGTACACCCCCAGAAACGCCGCTGCCACGGCAATCACCATGGCCATCAGCAACATGGCCTTGAAGGTGCGGGTCAGCAGCAAGGCAATGGCGCCGGGGGCGATCAGCAGGGAAATCGCCAGAATGATGCCGGCGGCCTTGAGCGCACCGACGATGGTCAGCGAGATCAGGCTGAGCAGCCCGTAGTGCAGCAGCCGCACCCGCAGCCCGACCGCCTGGGCATGGGCGGGGTCGAAGGCGTGCAGCAGCAGGTCCTTCCATTTCAGGCCGATGACCAACAGCGTCAGTGCCGCAATCGCGGCAGAGCCCAGGATGTCTTGCGGGCCGACGCCCAGAATGTCCCCGAACAGGATGTGGTCCAGATGCACGCTGGACTCGATCTTCACATACAGCACCAGGCCCAGGCCGAACATGCCCGAGTACACCACGCCCATCACCGTGTCCTGTTTGATACGGCTGTTGTCCTTGAGAAAACCCGAGGCGATGGCGCAGCCCATGCCGGCGACAAAGGCTCCGATGGCGTAGGGAATGTTGATGATGTAGGCAATGACCACGCCGGGAAACACTGCATGCGACACCGCATCGCCCATCAGCGCCCAGCCGCGCAGCACCAGAAAGCATGACAACAGCGCCATCGGCAGCGAGACCAGCATTGCCACGATCAGCGCATTGATCATGAAGTCGAACTGGAACGGACTGAGCAGCAGGTCAGGCAAACTCATGGCGTCACGTCCAGGGCCGCCCGGCCACGTCGGCGCGACGCCAGCAGGCCATGCTTGGGGGCCAGGAAGAACGCGCCGAGGAAGATCAGTGTCTGCAGCACGACGATGATGCCGCCGGTGGCGCCGTCGAGAAAGTAGCTCAGGTAGGCGCCGCAAAAACTGGTCAATGCGCCGATGCTCACCGCAATGACCAGCAGCCGCTCGAAACGGTCGGTGAGCAGGTAGGCGGTGGCCCCTGGCGTGATCACCATGCAGATCACCAGAAACGCGCCGACGGTCTGCAAGGCCGCGACCGTGCAGGCCGACAGCAAGGTAAAGAAAACGCCCTTGAGCAGGGTCGGGTTCAGGCCGATGGAGCGCGCATGGCTTTCATCGAAGAAGGTCACCATCAGGTCTTTCCATTTGGCAATCAGGATCACCAGCGACACCACGCCGATGATCACCAGTTGCAGCGTGTCGGTGGGGCTGATGGCGAGGATATTGCCTTGCACGATGGTCTGGATGTTCACCGAGGTAGGCGACAGCGAGACCATGAACAGCCCAAGGCCAAAGAACGAGGTGAAGATCAGGCCGATAATCACATCCTCCTTGAGCTTGCTGCGCTGGTTGAGAAACAGCATGCACGCCGCCGCCAGCCCGCCGGAGAAAAACGCACCGATCGAGAACGGCAGGCCGAGCATGTAGGCACCGGCCACCCCGGGCACGATCGAGTGCGACAGTGCATCGCCGATCAGCGACCAGCCGCGCAGCATCAGGTAGCACGACAGAAAGGCACACACCCCGCCGACCAGGGCTGAAACCCACATGGCGTTGCGCATGTATTCGTAAGCGAAGGGATCGAGCAGGCCGGCCATCACGATGACGAGGCTCCGTCGCCACGGCGGCTGGCTACACCGTCGCGGATCACCAAGGGGCGTTCGTCGTCGGTGAAGATGCCGACCCGCTGCCCGGCATCACCCAGGGCATGGTTGATCATGAAGTGCCGCAACACCCCGCCGAAGGCCTGCTCCAGGTTGCCCTGGGTGAACACCTCTTCGGTCAGGCCGTAGGCCAGCACGGTGTTTTTCACCAGCACGGTGCGGTCGCAGAACTCCGGCACCGAGCCCAGGTTGTGGGTCGATACCAGCATCACCCGCCCCTCGTCACGCAACTCACGCAGCAGCGCGATGATCTGGTCCTCGGTATTGACGTCGACCCCGGTGAACGGTTCGTCGAGCAGAATGACCCGACCGTCCTGGGCCAGTGCCCGGGCCAGAAACACGCGCTTTTTCTGTCCACCGGACAGTTCGCCGATCTGGCGCCTGGCCAGTTCGGTCATGCCCACCCGCGCCAGCGCGGCCGCCACGGCCTCGCGGTCCTGTTTGCGGGCGATGCGCAGCATGCCCATGTGGCCATAACGGCCCATCATCACCACGTCTTCGACCAGCACCGGAAAGCTCCAGTCAACTTCTTCGGCCTGCGGCACATAGGCCACCAGGTTGCGCTTGAGCACCTCGCGCACCGAAAGACCCAGCACGCGGATGTCGCCCCGGGCAAGGCCCACGAAGCCCATCAACGCCTTGAACAGGGTGGATTTGCCGGCGCCATTGACGCCCACCAAGGCGGTAATGGTGCCGGCCGGAATGCTGAAGCTGGCCTCGCGCAGGGCTGTGTGGCCGTTGCGGTAGGTCACCGTGACATCGGTCACCTCAATGCCGGGCCCGCGTTGGTGGTGAGTGGCGCTTGTCGAATCAGTCATGAGGCTGCCCGGCCTGCAGGCCTTTGGTCAGGGTTTCAGTGGTCACGCGCAGCAGGTCGATGTAAGTCGGCACCGGGCCCTCGGGCTCGCTGAGCGAATCGACATACAGGACGCCACCGTAATGCGCGCCGGTTTCGCGGGCAACCTGGCGGGCCGGTTTATCCGACACGGTGCTTTCGCTGAATACCGTGGCAATGTGCTGTGCCCTGACCTGATCGATGACCTTGCGCACCTGTTGCGGCGTGCCTTGTTGATCGGCGTTGATCGGCCACAGGTACAGCTCCTTGAGGTCCAGGTCGCGGGCCAGGTAAGAGAAAGCCCCTTCGCTGGTGACCAGCCAGCGCCGGTCAGGCGCGATCTGTTGCAACTGGTCGCGCAGTGGCGTGATCGCCGCCTGGATGCGGGCCTTGTAGGCCTCGGCATTGCGGCGGTAAGTGTCGGCGTTGGCCGGGTCGTGCTGGATGAAGGCGTCGCGAATGTTATCGACGTAGATCAGCGCATTGGCCGAGGACATCCAGGCATGCGGGTTGGGCTTGCCGGTATACGGCCCCTCGCCGATGCTCATCGGCTCGATGCCTTGGGAGACCACCACGCCGGGAACATTCCTGAGGTTCTGGAAGAACTTTTCGAACCACAGTTCAAGGTTAAGGCCGTTCCACAGGATCAGTTGCGCGCCCTGGGCGCGGCGCAGATCGCCGGGTGTGGGTGAGTAGTTGTGGATTTCGGCGCCGGGCCTGGTGATCGACTCTACCGTGGCGGCTTCGCCTGCCACGTTGCGCGCCATGTCGGCAATGACGGTGAAGGTGGTGACCACCTTGAGTTTTTCCTGGGCCAGGGCCGGCACGGTTGACAACAGTGTCCAGGCGGCCAGCACGGCGCCGAGGGTCAGGCGTGTCCAGCGCTTGTGGCGGTTCAGCATGTGCAGCACCTCTTGGCGGAAAAACTTCCGGTGTGATGAATCACCCCGCTCGCACTGCGATGCCAAGACAAATCAATGACCTGCAAAAGCGGGCAACCTGGATGGTATTGATTTTCATTATGATTTCTTCTGTGCCATCCAGCAAGGCGGCTTTGCGATCACGGCCGGGGGCATTGCCATGGCTCGACGCACCAGAACGGTCAAGCGCATCATCGGGGGCTGCCCATCCGTCACGACCTGCGCCATGATGGCGTCTGTCCAGACCGACATACGGCCTGATTCTGACCCTTCGAATACCGTCGCGCTGTGCTCTGCCATCGGCGGCGACCTCCAGGAGATTTTCCGGCATGACCCAACCCGTTTACGTTCCGCCCAAGGTATGGACCCACGAAGCCCCGTCCGGCGGCAACTTTGCCAGCATCAACCGACCTGTGGCCGGCCCCACGCACGACAAGGCCCTGCCGGTTGGCAAGCACCCGCTGCAATTGCACTCGCTGGCCACGCCCAATGGCGTGAAAGTGACCATCCTGCTTGAAGAGCTGTTGGCCTTGGGGCACAGCGGCGCTGAATACGATGCCTGGCTGATCCGCATCGGTGAAGGCGAGCAGTTCTCCAGCGGTTTTGTCGAAATCAATCCCAACTCAAAGATTCCGGCATTGCTGGACCGCAGCGTCGAGCCACCGATTCGCTTGTTCGAGTCGGGCTCGATCCTGCTGTACCTGGCAGAGAAATTCGGCGAATTCCTGCCCAAGGACCCCGCTGGCCGTGCCGAAACCCTGAACTGGTTGTTCTGGCAAATGGGCGCGGCGCCTTATCTGGGCGGCGGCTTCGGGCATTTCTATGCCTATGCGCCGGAAAAACTGGAGTACCCGATCAACCGCTTCGCCATGGAAGCCAAGCGCCAGCTGGATGTGCTTGATCGGCGCCTGGCCGAAAGCCCGTACCTGGGCGGCGATACCTACACCATCGCCGACATTGCCGTCTGGCCGTGGTACGGCCAACTGGTGCGTGGCCACCTGTACTCGGCCGCCGAGTTTCTGTCGGTGCAGGACTACACCCACGTGCAACGCTGGGCCGAGGCCATTGCCAAGCGCCCGGCCGTGCAGCGCGGTCAGCGGGTGAACCGCACCTGGGGCGATGAAGCCAGCCAGGTGGCCGAGCGTCATCAGGCCACCGACCTGGACTGAAGCCCAGGCGTGCCCGGACGTCAATGCCGGGCACGTCGCACCCCACCCCTCCTGCAAAGCATTGCTATCCTGTAGACAGTTGATAATGAAATTCGATGTGGAGCGCTCCTGTCAGGCCCCTGAAACCGTGATGTCAGCGCTCATCAACAAGAGGTGCTGGACATGGCGGTTCATATCATCAACTTCACGGCCCCGATCAACTCGACCACCTGCGGCAAACTGATTGAAAAAGCCTCGTTGGCTGCTCAACAGCAAGCCACCCGCCTGGTGATCAACCTGGCAACCATGGGCGGCGAATGCAGTTATGGCTTCAGCCTGTACAACTTTCTCCTGACCCTGCCCATGCCGGTGCACACCCATAACCTGGGCACGATCGAATCGATGGGCAATGTCATCTTCATGGCCGGCGAGCATCGCACCGCCTCCCCGCACAGCAAGTTTCTGTTCCACCCCTTTCACTGGCACCTCAGTGGCGCGGTGGACCACTCACGGATGTCCGAGTACACCATGAGCCTGGACTACGACATGCACCTGTACTGCCGCATCCTGGCCGAGCGCACCCAGGGCGCGCAGGAAACCCTTGAAACCGAAAAGTACCTGACGGCTGCCCCGCGCATCCTCGACCCGCAACAGGCCCTGGCGTGCGGGGTGATCCATGCCATCGACGCGCCGCTGCTCACCGACGAGCATGTGAGTCATTGCGTTCATAACTGATGCGGTGAACCCTGCGCTGGCTGCACACGCCTTGAAGCGGCGTATCGCAGCCACCCCAGACCTGTCCACGCATCGGTCGCGCGCCAGGGATGAGGTTGTCGTGGAAAAGCCCGTTTTTTGCGCTGCCAGCGGTCTACAGCATTGCCGGCCGTAAACGCTGCTGAAAAAGCAGGATTTTTACCTGCAAATGAATGCTTTTGCGTGCGTGAGACAGCCTTATGAAGCGCTTTCTGGTACCGTGCATGGGATAGATCCTGCGCCAGAGCCTCCGGCCTCGATAGAACGGACACTCCAGGAGAATCTCTCTTGTCTACTGCCGACACCGCATTGAATCAAGCCATCGAGCGTTGCAGCCAGGAACCGATCCAGATTCCCGGCAGCATCCAGCCGCATGGCTTTGTGCTGGTGGTCGATGAAGCCCGCCTGCAGATCCTGCAAGCCAGCGAAAATGCCGAATACTGGCTGGGAATGCCTGCCGCCCAACTGACGGGACGTCATTTTGCCGAACTGGTGAGCGAAGACTTCGACCTGAGCCAGCACCTGGACCGCCTGCCCGACCAGGAGATCTACCCTTTTCATATCGGCGACGTGCGTCTGCGCCATGGATCGCCGGATGCGCAGCGCCTGACCGTACTGGTGCATCGTCACGATCAGGTCCTGATCGTCGAGCTCGAGCCGGTCCGCGCTGATCACGGGCCTGTCCGTGGCGATTTCTATCCATTGGTGCGTGCTTTCGTCAGCGGCCTGCAGCAGCTTTCCAGTCTTGAAGCACTCCTGCAAAGCTCGGTGCAACAGATCAAGCGCATCACCGGTTTCGGCCGGGTCAAGGCCTACCGTTTCGACGCCGACGGCAACGGCCTGGTGCTGGCCGAGCAAGCCGATCCCGGTTATCCCAACTACCTGGGCCTGAGCTTTCCGGCGTCCGACATCCCTGCGCAGGCGCGCGAACTGTACCGGATCAACCGGATCCGCCTGATCCAGGATGCCAACTACCAGCCCTCGCCGCTGGTGCCGACCCTCAACCCGCGCACCGGCAAACCGCTGGACATGACGTTCACGTCCCTGCGCAGCGTCTCGCCGGTGCACCTGCAATACATGCGCAACATGGGCACGATGGCCTCGATGTCGTTGTCGATCGTGGTCGGCGGCAAGCTCTGGGGGCTGATTTCCTGCCACCATGAGCAGCCACGTCCGGTCGACTTCCAGACCCGTACCGCGTGTGAATTGCTCGGCAGCGTATTGTCGCTGCAGATCGAATCGTATGAATCGCATGGCAGCACCCGGCAGTTGCTCGACCAGCGTCAGCGCATCGTGCAGATGTTGTCCTCGATGGCTGACCACGACAGTGTCAGCGATGGCCTGCTGCAATTGCCCCAAGTGTTGCTGGCGTTTGCCGACGCCCAGGGGGCCGCGATCATTTCCGCCGACCGCTGCGACCTGATCGGCAGCACCCCGCCTGCTTCTCTGGTCAATGCGCTGGTGCACTGGCTGGCCCATCGCAGCGACGAGACGATCTTCCACACCGACAATGTGCAGCGCGACATCGAAGAACTGCCGGAGCTGGCGCGCCATGCCGCCGGTGTGCTGGCGGTGGCCATTTCCCAGATCCACTCGCACTACCTGGTGTGGTTCCGCCCGGAACAGGCGCGTACGGTGAACTGGGCCGGCCGCCCCGAGAAAGACATCAACGCACAGGGCAGCCTCAGCCCGCGGCACAGCTTCGACACCTGGCAACAGGAAGTGCGCGGCTACTCGGCGCCTTGGCACCCCTGGATCATCGAAGGCGCGACCGAATTGCGCGGCGCGGTGCTGGGCATCGTGCTGCGCAAGGCCGAAGAGCTGGCGCAACTGACCGGCGAGCTGTTGCGTTCGAACAAGGAACTTGAGGCGTTCTCCTATAGCGTCTCCCACGACCTGCGCGCACCGCTGCGGCATATTGCCGGGTACACCGAGCTGCTGAGCGAGATCGAAGGCTCGGCGCTGTCCGAGCGTGGGTTGCGCTTTTTGAAACATATAGAAGATGCGGCACGTTTTGCCGGCACGCTGGTCGACAACCTGCTCAATTTCTCGCAAATGGGTCGTTCGGCGCTGCACATGTCCGATGTCGACCTCAATGCGCTGGTCGAATCCATACGAGTCGACCTCAAGCCCGACTACGAGGGCCGGGACATTGTCTGGGAAGTGGCCGCCCTGCCCAAGGTGATCGCCGACCCGGCCTTCATCAACCTGGCCCTGCAGAATCTGATTGCCAATGCCATCAAGTACACCCGTGACCGCACTCCGGCGCGCATCGAGATCGGTGCCGACAAGACCCGCGATGAAACCGTGGTGTACATTCGCGACAACGGTGTCGGGTTCGACATGGCCTATGCCAACAAGTTGTTCGGGGTCTTCCAGCGCCTGCACCGGATGGAAGATTTCGAAGGCACCGGTATTGGCCTGGCCAGTGTCAGGCGTATCATTGAGCGGCACGACGGCCGGGTCTGGGCCGAAGGCCAGATCGACCAGGGCGCGACGTTCTACTTTGCCCTTCCCCGCCACATTTCACATGATTGATGGAACTCGTTGAAGATGCTCAAACCCATTCTGTTGGTCGAAGACAACCCCAGGGACCTGGAGTTGACGCTTGTCGCGCTGGAGCGCAGCCAGTTGGCCAACGAAGTCATTGTGCTGCGTGACGGTGCCGACGCTCTGGACTACCTGTTGCGCCGCCATGCCTTCGCCGCCCGTGACGACGGTAACCCGGCGGTCCTGCTGCTGGACCTCAAGCTGCCCAAGGTCGATGGCCTGGAAGTGCTCAAGGTGGTGCGCGACACCCCTGAGCTGCGCAGTATCCCCACGGTGATGCTGACCTCCTCGCGCGAAGAGCCCGACCTGTTGCGGGCCTACGAGCTGGGCGTCAATGCGTACGTGGTCAAGCCGGTCGAATTCAAGGAATTCGTCGCGGCGATTTCCGACCTGGGTATTTTCTGGGCCGTGCTTAATGAACCTCCACCGGGGTCGTTGCGTCTGAATCGTCGACGCAATAACTGACGGAGCCTGGAAGTTGTCCAAGCCGATAAAACTTCTGATAGTCGAAGACAGCTCGATGGATGCCGAGCTGACCCTGATGCGCCTGGAACGTGGTGATCTGCTGATCCAGGCCCGCCAGGTCTACGACCATGTCGGCGCGCAACAGGCTCTGCAAGAGCACCGTTTCGACCTGATCCTGTGCGACTGCGTGCTGCCCGGCTCGTCGGGCAGCGAGGTGCTGGCCATTGCCCAGCGCCTGGCCCCTGATACACCATTCATTTTTCTCTCCGGCGTTTACGGCGAAGAACACGCCGTGGAAATGATCCGCCTGGGCGCCACCGACTACATTCTGAAAAAGAACCTGTCACTGCTGCCCAAGGCCGTCAAGCGCGCCCTGACCGAAGTCCAGGAACGCCAGCGCCGGCGCCGTGCCGAAGAAGCCCTGGCCGATGTCGAAGCCCGCGCCCGGATCGCCATCGATGCCGCCGGCATGGGCACCTGGGATTATCGGCCCACCGAAGACCAGTTGATCTGGGATGAGCGTTGCAAGGCCCTGTTCGGCTTGCCGTCGAACACCGAGATGCACATCGACCTGTTCTATGCCGGCATCCATGCCGATGACGAACCGGCCGTGCGCCAGGCCGTGGAACGCGCCATGGCGCCCGACAGCGATGGCCGCTACCGAATGGAATTTCGCTGCATGATCGCAGGCAAAGAACCGCGCTGGCTGCTCAGCAGCGGCCAGGCCCGGGTGGTGGATGGCCACTGCGTGCGTTTTTCCGGGGTGTTGCAGGACATTCATCAGCAGCGCCAGGCCACCCAGGCACTCAAGCAGCTCAACGAAATGCTCGGTGAGCGGGTCGAGCGCCGCACCCGCGAGCGCGACCGTGCGTGGGAGTTATCCCAGGATCTGCTGGGCGTGTTCAACAAGGACCTGACCCCGGTGGCGCTCAATCCGGCCTGGGAAAATGCCTTGGGCTTTACGCGCCAGGCCCTGGCCCAGACCTCACTGATGACACTGCTGCCCGACGAGGACCGTGACGCCTTCCTGAACGAGCTTGCGATCCTGGCCCAGAACCACAGCAGCGTGCGCTTTACCGGACGCATTCGTCATGCCAGTGGCAGCCAGCGCTGGCTGTCCTGGGTGGTGGTACCCGAAGACACGCTGCTTTATGTGGTGGCCCGCGACATTACCAGCGAGCGTGAAGCCACACAGGGACTGGCCGAAGCCAACACCCGCCTGCGCGACCAGATTGCCGAGCGCGAGCGCATCGAGGCGGCGCTGCAACAGATGCAACGCCTGGAAGCGGTCGGCCAGTTGACCGCAGGCGTTGCCCATGACTTCAACAACCTGCTGACCGTGATCATTACCGGCTCCAGTTTTCTGGAGCGCGACCTGAGCAAGCAGGACCTGGAAAAAGCCACCCGGCGTCTCAAGCACATTCGCGAAGCCGGCGAGCGCGGCGCCAAGCTCACTTCGCAATTGCTGGCGTTCTCGCGGCGCCAGCGCCTGGAGCCGGTGGCGCTGCACCTCAACGACACGCTGCGCGGACTTGAAGAGCTGCTGCGCCGCACCCTGGGCGGCAATATCCTGGTGCGTCTGGACCTGTCCGAGGACCTCTGGCAGGCGCTGACCGACCCGACCCAGACCGAGATGATCATTCTCAACCTGGCGATCAACGCCCGCGACGCCATGCCCAATGGCGGCCAGTTGACCCTGTGCACGCGCAACACCCAGGTCAGCGAACGGCCACAGCGCCCTGAAGACCCCGATTGCGGCGATTATGTGGTGCTGTCGATCCGCGACACCGGCTCGGGGATGAGCCAGGACGTGCTGGCCAAGGTCTTCGAGCCGTTCTTCACGACCAAGGACATCGGCAAAGGATCGGGCCTGGGCCTGGCCCAGGTGTTTGGCTTTGCCAAACAATCGGGCGGTGGCGTGAGCATTGACACCGCCCCGGGGCGCGGCACCGAAGTCAGCGTCTACCTGCCGGCCGTGCAGCGCACGAGCGAGGCCGCTGTCCAGCAGCAGCCCCAACCGCAGGCGTCGGGCCGTGCCCATCTGACGCCGGCCGGCAACGGCCAGGACCGCTCTATCCTGCTGGTCGACGACGATGACCCGGTGCGCGACCTGATCGGCGACATGTTGCGGGTGCAGGGTTTCAAAGTGCGCGAGGCCAGCAGCGGTGAACAGGCGCTGGAAATGCTCGACGACCAGGTCGACCTGCTGCTCACCGACTTCGCGATGCCAGGCTTCAACGGCGCGCAAATGGCCCATGCGGCACGCGAACGCTTTGCGAACCTGCCGGTGGTGTTCCTGACCGGCTATGCCGAACTGCACGGCCTGGACCTGCCGGGCAGCCTGGTACTGCAGAAACCGGTGAATGCCCAGGACCTGTTCCAGGCCCTGAGTCAGTTGCTGGAGTTGCCGTAAGGCGCACCTCTGATTCACCCCCTGTAGGAGCGCGCTTGCCCGCGACCGAGTGCGTTAGCAGTCGTAAAATTGTGGCGTTTCATAGATCCCGGATGGGGTAGCAGTCGTAAACTTGTGGCGTTTCATAGATTTTGAACGCGTCCACAGTCCAGCATTTGTGGCGTTGCACAAATTTTGCGAGCGCTACGCACTCGGTCGCGGGCAGAGCGCGCTCCTACGGCTGGTGCGGCGCCAAGGGGTGCCTGGCGTCAAGCAGGATCAGCCCTTGGCCGCCATGGCCGTCACTTCCACGCGCATGCCTTCGAACGCCAGCGATGCCACGCCTACGGCGGCACGCACCGGCCACGGCTGGCGAAAAAAGCGCTTGTACACGTCGTTGAAGGCGGCGCGGTCGGCCATGTCGGTGAGGTAGATGGTCAGGTGCAGGACCCGGTCCAGCGAACTGCCGGCCTTTTCCAGTGCCACTTTGAGTGCCTGCAAAGTGCATTCGCTCTGCTCGACGATACCGCCCAGTTCCAGGCTGCCGTCGGCACGGGTCGGGATCTGGGTCGACACCAGCAGGCCGCCAAAGCCTGCGACGTCGGAGGAAATGGAATCGGCGTCAGGATCGGGAATGAAGGTGATATCTGGATTAGCCATGGAAATCTCGTGTCCGGTGAATGAACAGGCACTGGCCTGAGGCCGGACAGTGTAGCGTTGCTGATCTTCGTTGCGCACCCCAGTACGTACGGCAAGGCCTTGGGCACTTTTCACACGCGTTGCGCCATCGCTAGCCTATCGAGGCATCACTGCCAATAACCCTTTATGGCTATAACCAGAACGGCGCTGTTTTCAGCAGCGTGAGCGTTAACAGTGCACGTTTTGCACACTTCAAAGGGCCCGGTTTCAATCCTTGTTCTTTATGCTGAATAAATCATCAGATGCCTTCGGCGTGTGCATGCAGTTGCGCGGATCACCAAGGACCCAAGGGCTGCCAAGCAAAGACACTGGCAAGCTATTTGCTATTCCCAACAGGAAAGTAAATTACCCGAAAGGAATGAGCATTTTCATCCTTCCGGCGTAGTTCAGCGCGTCGTCATGCCTTGGCCTGCCTGGGCATTCCGGCCCCTATTCAGACCGTTGGAGATTATCAGCCATGATCCGCCTCGCACGCCCAGGCCGCACCCTATGCGGCCTCCCCCTTGTTATGGCTTGCTCTTCAGGGTATGCCGATGAAGTCGCACCGGTCATCAATGGCGGCGACACCGCCTTTGTGGCGCTGTGCTCGCTGATTGTGTTGCTGATGACCTTGCCCGGTCTTGCGTTGTTCTATGGCGGCATGGCCAGGACCAAGAACGTGCTCTCGGTGATGATGCAGGTGTTCTGCACCGCCGCCTTGATGTCGATCATCTTTGCCGTGTATGGCTACAGCCTGGTGTTTGGCGATGGCGGCTCGATGAATGCCGTGATCGGCAACCTGGATAAAGTGTTCTTGCAAGGTGTGACCATTCATACCGTGGTGGGCACTATTCCTGAGTATTTGTACTTTCTGTTCATGCTGCTGTTTGCCGCCATTACGCCGGCCATCATTGTCGGGGCGTTTGCCGAGCGCATGAAGTTTGCCGCCGTGATGGTGTTCATGGCGCTGTGGATCACCCTTAACTACATCCCCATGGCGCACATGGCCTGGGGCGGCGGCTGGGTGTTCAACCTGGGCGTGCAGGATTTTGCCGGGGGCAACGTGGTGCACCTGAACGTCGGTATCGCCTCGCTGGTTGGCGCCTGGCTGATCGGCCGGCGTCGCGGTTTCGGCACCTCGGCGCTGGCGCCGCACAACATGACCATGACCATGACCGGCGGCTCGTTGCTGTGGGTCGGCTGGCTGGGGTTCTGCGGCGGCTGTGTGCTGGCGGTCAATGGCTTTGCCATGCTGGTGATGGTCAACACCATGCTGGCCAGTTGCGCCGGTGCGCTGGGCTGGATGCTGGTGGAGTGGAAACACCGTGGCCGGCCGAGCCTGTTCGGTGCAGTGTCCGGCTCCATTGCCGGGCTGGTAGCGATCACCCCCGCGTGCGGTTTTGTCGGGCCCATGGGCGCCATCGTGCTGGGCTTTATTGCAGGCCCTCTGTGCGTCTGGTCGGTGGAAAAACTCAAGCCGATGCTGGGCCTGGACGACGCCTTCGATGTGTTTGGCGTGCATGGCGTGGCCGGCATCCTGGGCGGGCTGCTGACCCCGGTGTTCGCGATGACCGCTCTGGGCGGCCAGGGTTTTGCCGAAGGCCGCGACCTGGCCAGCCAGTTGCTGGTCAATGGCGGCGCGCTGCTGTTCAGCATCCTGTTCTCGGCGCTCAGCAGCCTGGTGGCGTTCAAGATCACAGCGGTGCTGTGCGGTGGGCTGCGCGTCGATGAAGACGCCGAGGTCGACGGGCTGGACCTGTCCGCGCATGGCGAGGTGGGCTACAAGTATTCGAATTGAGGGGGGTCACTATGCCCATCAGGCACAACACCTGATGGGCATGAACATCCACTGTAGGAGCGCGCTCTGCCCGCGACCGAGTGCGCAGCGCTCGCAGAAATCTCGAAAACGCTGAAAATTTACGACTGCTGACGCAGCCGGTCGCGGGCAGAGCGCGCTCCTACACACCGGTCCCCTGTTTGTTGCGTGACAGCGTGCCGCCTTGGCGGCAGGTATCGCTTAGCGCTGTTGCAGCATGGACTGGATCTGCTGCACCGACTCCTGGGTGCGCTGGGCCAGGTTGCGCACTTCATCGGCGACCACGGCAAACCCCCTGCCCTGCTCACCGGCCCGGGCAGCTTCAATGGCGGCGTTGAGTGCCAGCAGATTGGTCTGCTCGGCGATGCCGCGAATCACCGCCGCAATGCGCGCAATGTTCTCGTAGGTGGCCTGGATACTGGCCTGCTCGCGTGCGTGCAGGCTGGCGGCGGTCTTTTCATCACTGATTTCCCTTACTGCACCGGCCACATACAGCAGCCGGCCCTGGCTGTCACGCAGGCTGCGGCCGCGCTCGCGAAACCACAACTCACCCCGGGTCTTGTGGCGCATGCGGTATTCGACGACATAACCGTCATCGCCGCCCGGCGCCTTCATCGCCTGGTCGAAAGCCTGCATGACCTGCTTGACGTCATCGCTGTTGACCACGGCAAAGTAGCTGTCCCAGCCATCGGGAAACGAGTGGGCGTCATGGCCGATCAACTGGCGGAACTGCTCCGACCAGCGAATCAGATTGTGCGGGTGATCAGGGTTGCCATCCACCACGTTCATCGACCAGCAGCCTTCAGTCAGGCTGCTGCGGGTGACTTCCCAGACCTGGCGCTCCTGCTCCCAGCCGGCCTGCTCGGCGCTCAACTGCGCCAGCCGGGCGGCGTCGCTGTGCTGCCGGGCCTGAAGATCAGCAATGTGAGCCAGGCCTTGCGCCACCTGGCGTTGCAGCTCAGCGTACTGGGCCTCGGTGCAGGGCGGTGCCGGGCGCGCCTGGGCCTCCTGGCGAATGTGCTGCAGTTCGGCCCAGCGCTGGTGCAGGCGCTGCAGGCGGCCCTGCAAGTGCGGGTGCTCGCGCAGCGGCGCAGTGGCCGGTACGGGGTTGCCCTGCTCGTCCAGCAGGCGATCCAGCCACAGGCCAAGTTCATTGGCCAGGCCACGAGAAGCGTTGGAAAACCACATCGGCCAATCTCCTATCCATGAAACGACAAAGGCGCCGTGCAAGACATATGCCGTCCTGCACAGGCGCCTGTGGATGACACTGAGGTGTCAGCTGCGAACCCGGCTCTTCTGTGGGTCATAAGCCACGGTGCTGGCGGCCACATGCGCACGAATACGCTTTTGCTGGCCGTCGAGCTTGCCGATTTCCAGCGCCGTGCCCGGTGCGCAATACGCGATGTCCAGCCGGCACAGGGCGATGTTGCGGCCCAGCACCGCCGAGCGAGTGGCACTGGTGATGACCCCGACCTGGGCCCGCCCCATGCGTACGCAGTCGCCGTGCGCCGCCACTTCGTTGCCTTCCAGCACCAGCCCCACCAGTTGCTGGCGGGGCTGGGCACTGCGGCGCAGCAAGGCCTCACGTCCGATGAAATCGGCCGCCTTGCTCTTGAGCGGTACGCAAAAGCCAATGCCGGCCTCGAACGGGTCGGTCTGATCGTCGAACTCGTAGCCGGCAAACACCAGCCCGGCCTCGATGCGCAGCATGTCCAGGGCTTCAAGGCCCAGCGGTACCAGCCCCAGCGGCTGGCCGAGCTGCCAGAGCCGCTCCCAGACCTGCACGGCGTCATCGGGGTGGCACCACACCTCAAAGCCCAGTTCACCGGTGTAGCCGGTGCGCGAGACCATCAGTGCCGGGCCGTTGTGATCGTCCAGGCGCCCGGTCAGAAAGCGGAACCAGCCAAGATCGGCCAGGGCCGGCTGGGTGCCGGGGCTCCAGACCATCTGCCCGAGCAGTTCGCGACTCAACGGGCCTTGCACGGCGATGTTGTGGATCTGATCGCTGGCGCTCTTGATCCACACCTTCATGCCGAGCCTTTCGGCCTGCTCGCGTAGCCAGATGCCGGCATGGTCTTCGCCGCCGATCCAGCGAAAGGCATCCTGGCCCAGGCGCAGCAAGGTACCGTCGTCGAGCATGCCGCCGTGCTCATAGCACATGGCCGAATACACCACCTGGCCGATGGCGAGCTTGCGCACGTCGCGGGTCAGGCAATGGTCGAGCAAGGCTTCGGCGTCGGGGCCCAGCACCTCGAACTTGCGCAGGGCCGACAAGTCCATGACCGCCACCCGCTCGCGGCAGCCATGGTACTCCTCCAGGGTGCCGTAGCCATCGAAGCGGGTCGGGGTCCAGAACCCGCGGTAATCGACGAACTGCCGGGTCAGGCGTGAGGTGGCCGGATGAAAGCCGCTTTCGCGGGTCAGCACCGGGTCGGCATCGGCGGTCTGTCGTGTGCTCATGGCGATACTGAAGCGCTCCTTTTCTGAATACACGCGAATGTGAATATCGGTGGGCTGCCAGCCATTGGCCGGGTCGATGTCGTCCGGGCAACTGCTGTTGGCGCACACCAGGTCGGTCAGCGCTTTCATCAGCACATAGTCGCCGGGGCGTGACCAGGGCTCGTCGAGGGTCAGGTGCTGGTGGGCATCGATGCCTGTGTTGTAGAAAAAGTTGATCGCCGGCCACCCCGGCCGCCCCTGCACACCATGGGCGGCCATGGCGCGGCTGAGGTTGTCGCTGCAGTTGGCATGGCCGAAGTAGCCCTGGGACTCGTAGTAGCGTGCGGTGCAGGCCAGGGCGAAGGTGTCGTGGCGGCCCACCGTGTCGCGCACCACTTCCAGCATCGGCTGCATGTGGCGGTCGTAAAACCGGCTGAACAGGCCGGGCCCCGGATAGGCGCTGCCGTTGAGGGTGCGCGTGACCGTCGGGTCCAGGTCGATCTCGCGCCCGGCATCCAGCCCGCGCCGGTCAAAGGCAATGAAGTCCGAGCACTGGCGCCCGGCAACATCGAGCACCTGAATGAACTGCCCGGCGCGCACGCTGTAGTCGCGTGCGGTGCCAGGAGTGAGGGTGAACTCGTCGATCACCTCGCCCAGCGGTGCCGGCAAGGGGGGCACCCAGAGCGCGGCGGGATGGGCCCGTTCGATCACCAGGCGCAACTCGCTGGCCCTGCCCTGCCCGTCCACCGCCGTGCGCCCGCCCGGGGCGGCGACGATGACCAACACGTCGCTACAGGCGGTCATCGCGTGACGGAAACCGGCCGGCATGCCCACCGGCCACAGGCTCGCCGCATCGGGTAGATGCCGACTGTCCACGCCACGCCGGGCCAGGCCGTCGACGACGTGTCGTGCTTCGCGGCTGGACGGGCGCAGTTGCTGGCCGATAAAGTCCGCGCCGCGCGTGCGTTGCAGGCCCAGGGCTGACAGCGCATCGCGACCGTCGTCGAGAAAAGCCAGCAACTGCGCGGGCTGGTCGCCCTCCAGGTCGATGACCTGCAAACGGTCGCCGGCCTGCAAGGCGACCACCGTCAGCCCGCCCGGCGCGACCCGGTGCCGCTCGACACCCCGCGTGCGGGCAAACAGGGCCGGCTCAAGCGGCCGGCTGGTGACAGGTGCAATCATGGGTAACCTCGTGGCAGATACATAACGGTCCATTGGCTGGCCCCACCGACGCGACCTGCCAGAGATCCTCAGTCAAGGTGGGGGGCTCTGCTGGCGACAGGGCCAGTAAAAACGACACATCTGTTGCATCCGGGCTGCAGCCATCGCGGGCAACCCCCCTCCCACACGGGGTGTCGATACGGTGCTACGCGGACCTGAGGCGGTCGAAGCCGTCGTCGCCCAGGTAGGCGGCCAGCGAGTCGTCCAGGGCATCGAGCCATGGGGTGTGGTGCACGGTGGCCAGGGTGCCGGTGATCAGCGAGCGGTAGCAGTGGTTGCGATAGCCCATGATGTCTTCGTACTTGTCCTTCTTCCATTGCAGGAAGGTCTGGTTCACCTGGGCAATGTCGAAGCTGGGGTAGTCGGTGGCTTCGATCAGCTGGCGGATGTACTCGCCCTGGAACTCGAACATCTGTTGCGCGGTTTCCAGGGTTTCTTCTTCCTGGCGCCAGGCGAGGTTCTCGGCGCACCGGCGCCCGGCGTCAGGCAGCTCAATGCGCCCCAGAATCACGTCGCGGGCGTACCAGGCCTGGGCATCGAACATATTGAAGCTGTACCACTGGTCCTGCATGCCCAGGTAAATCAGCCGCGGGTTGGCTTCCCAGAACACGCCTTTGTACAGGTTCAGCGGCCACAAGCGATTGCCGGTCTTGAGCCGCAGGGCTTCGGGCAGGAATGGAAAATGGTGCTTGTAGCCGGTGCACAGGATCACCGCGTCGACCGGCTTGCTGGTGCCGTCGATGAAGAACGCCCGATTGCCCTGCACGTGGGTGAGCAGCGGCTTTTCTTCCCAGTTGGCCGGCCATTTGTAGCCCATCGGGGCGCTGCGGTAGCAACTGGTGATCGAGCGTGCGCCGTACTTGTAGCACTGCGAACCGATGTCTTCGGCCGAGTAGCTGCTGCCGACGATCAGCACGTCCTTGTCCTTGAACTCCAGGGCATCGCGAAAATCGTGGGCGTGCAGCACCCGCCCGGCAAAGGTCTCGAAGCCCGGAAAATGCGGCACCTGCGGCGTGGAAAAATGCCCGCTGGCCACCACCACATAATCGAAGACTTCGCTGTAGGTCAGGTCCTTGCCGTGATCATGGACAGTGACGGTGAACTGCGCCTGCGCTTCATCGAAGGTCACGTCGCGCACCACGGTGTTGAAGCGGATGTGGTCGCGCACCCCGGCCTTCTCGACCCGCCCCTTGATGTAGTCCCAGAGCACCTCGCGCGGCGGATACGAACCTATCGGCCGGCCAAAGTGCTCGTCGAAGCTGTAGTCGGCGAACTCCAGGCACTCCTTGGGGCCGTTGGACCACAGGTAGCGGTACATGCTGCCGTGCACCGGCTCGCCGTGCTCGTCCAGGCCCGTGCGCCAGGTGTAGTTCCACATGCCGCCCCAGTCGGCCTGCTTCTCGAAGCACACCAGCTCGGGAATCGGGGCACCGGCTGCGCCCGCCGATTGAAAAGCCCGTAGCTGCGCCAGGCCGCAAGGGCCGGCACCAATGATGGCCACACGTGTGTTCATGTTCGATTCTCCGCAGTCAGAAAGGGGGCTCATCGAAAGATCACTGTCTTGTCGTGGTTGATGAACACGCGGTGCTCCAGGTGGTACTTGAGCGCCCGCGACAGCGCCACGGTTTCGGTGTCGCGACCGATGGCGACCAGGTCGTCGGGGCTGTGGTCATGCTCGACCCGCTGCACCTGCTGCTCGATGATCGGGCCTTCGTCCAGGTCGCCGGTAACGTAGTGGGCGGTGGCGCCGATCAGCTTCACACCGCGTTCATAGGCCTGGTGGTAAGGCCGTGCGCCCTTGAAGCCGGGCAGGAACGAGTGGTGGATATTGATCGCCCGCCCGGTCAGCTTCTGGCATAGGTCGTCGGAGAGAATCTGCATGTAGCGCGCCAGCACCACCAGGTCCGTGCCGGTCTGCTCGACGATGCTCATCAGCTCGGCTTCCTGTTGCGCCTTGGTGTCCCGGGTCACCGGCAGGTAGACGAAGCGGATGCCTTCGCGCTCGGCCATCGGACGCAGGTCCAGGTGATTGGAGACGATGGCGGTGATGTGCATGTTCAGCTCGCCCTTGTGATGGCGATACAGCAGGTCGGCCAGGCAATGGTCGAACTTGCTGACCATCAACAACACCCGCAGCGGCTGGTCACCGGCGTGCAGCGCCCAGCGCATATCAAACGGCACTGCGATGTCGTCGAAGCCCTGGCGCAGCGCCTGGATATCGTCGACGGCGCCGGCATTGAAGCGAAACACCGCGCGCATGAAAAAGCGCCCGGTGTGCTCGTCGTCGAACTGCGCCAGCTCGCTCAGGTAACAATCACGCCCGGCCAGGTAGGTGGTCACGGCGCTGACAATGCCCGAGGTGGCCGGGCAACTGACGTTGAGGATGTAATGCGGGGTGGTCATGGCATGGGCTCTCTTGTGGCACTCAGGTCTTGAAGCCGCTCAGCCCTTGGCCGTGCGCTTTTTCTTCTCAGGGTCATCGAAAGGCAGGCGGTGGCTGATGGCGCGGGTGTGCAGGCTGCCGCGCACCTCGAGCGCCACGCCCTGCTCGGCTATCAACGGCTCGACCCGGGCAATGGCCATGGACTGGCCGGTCAGGCGCGAGAACATGGCGCAGGTGATCAGCCCGACCTGGCGGCCTTCGAACCACAGACTGTCGCCGGCCTGGGGCGCCACTTCACCGTCGAGCAGCACGCCAAAGATCTTGAAGCGCTCGCGGCCCTGATGCCGGTAATGCTCCTCGCTGCCGCGAAACCCTTGCTTGCCGGGTGACACGGTGAAATCCAGGCCCAGCTCCCAGAGGCTGTCGCCGGCCTTCTGGTCGGCGAAGGGGTACATCTGTGAGTTGTCGTAGGGGAAGAACAGCAAGGCACTTTCGACCCGCAGCCAGTCCAGCGCGGTGAAGGCGCACGGGATGATCCCCAGGTCCCGGCCTTTTTCCAGGATGCCGTCCCAGATCAAGGGCGCGTCGGCGGCCTTGCAGAAGATCTCGTAGCCGCGCTCGCCGGTGTAGCCGGTGCGCGAGATCATCACCGGGCGGTCGAACAGCCGGGTCTGCAGGTGGTGGAAATAAGGCAGGTCGCGAATGCCCGGCACATGCTCGGCGAGAAAATCCACCGCCCGCGGCCCTTGCAGCGACAGGTCGTGCAGGTCGTCGTCGAACAGCACCGCCACCTGCCGGCCTTGCGCCGAGCGCACCAGCAGTTCATGGCCGCTGCCGGCGCCATGGACCACCATGAAGGCATTGGGGCCGGTGCGGTAAACAATGCAGTCGTCGGCAAAATGCCCATCGTCGTCGAGCATGCAGGCGTACACCGATTTGCCGGGGTACAGCTTGGCAATGTCGCGGGTGGTGGCCTGCTGCAACAGGCTTTCGGCATGCGGACCGACGTAATGGACTTTCTTGAGGCCCGAGACATCCATCAGCCCGGCGCGGGTGCGAATGGCCTCATGGTGATCGGCCAGGTCGCTGGCGTAGGTCCAGGCGGTGGGCATGCCGTTCCAGTCTTCCAGGTTCGAGCCCAGGGCCAGGTGGCGTTCGCGAAGCGCAGGGGTGCGCCATGAATGGGTCATGGGAAAAATCCTCTTGGGGAGTCGGCGTTCAAACAGGGTCGAAACGGCGCAGCCAGTCGATCAGGGTCTGTCGGTAGCGGGTCATGCCCTTGTAGTCGGCGATGGCATCGGGCAGGTCGCGGATCACCCGGTGCAGGCGCTGCGCCCAGGCCGGTCGGGTGGCCAGTTCGTCCAGGCTGATCAGGTAGGTGCGGATACCGAACATCAAGGCATTGGAGCGCGGCAGGCGCATCATCAGTTGCAACTCGACACGCAGGTGCACCAGGCGCCCGACGTTCTCGGCGGTGACCTTGCCCCGGTCGCTGCCCCATTCATGAAAGGTTTCCGGCGAGGAATCCAGGCGCGGGTTAAGGGTCAGGGTCCAGTTCAGCCGGCGCACCGGCTGGCCGACCTGCACGTTCAGCAGGTATTTCAGGGCCCGGTCGAAAATGCCCATCTGGTGCGCCATCGGCACCGGCGCATGCCACTGCTTGAAGCTCATGCCGGCATCGAAACGCAGTGACCAGTCGGCTGGACAGGTGACCATACCGGCGTCCATGAACAGGTCGCCATCACGTTGGTCGAGCACGGCGAAATCGCCTTGTACCTGGCGGGTGATGTACTCCAGCGGCTCGCACGGCAGGGTCTGCGCATTGCCAAAGGTAAAGTGCTGGTCGATGCCCATGGCCAGGTTCTGCCAGTGCCAGGCCGTACCGTCGCGCTGCAGGCGAAAGTGCTGCGGGTAGTCGGTGGACAGGTGCTCCATCAGCACCTGGACCATGTCCCAGGCGGCCGGGGTCATGTGCGGCATGACCAGGCAGCGGCCGGGGTCACGGGCCAACACGCGGGCACGCTCGGCGGTCTCGGACAGGTAATGCTCGTCGATGTCGAAGCGGTGCTCGTAGATCGAGCCTGGGTCACGCGACAGCGCAGGCTCAATGTTCACCGAGTACATGTACTGGTCTTCAGGAAACGGAAACGGAAAGCGCGCGATGGCCTGCGGGCTGTTGCGAAAGCTGAAATCGTCGCAGTAGGTTTGCGGCGTCTTGAAGGCAAGGGTCATGGGCACATCTCCGCAATCAGATATCGAGCACCAGTGCGTCGCCGCAACTGCGTGACACACAGGGCATCAAGTGGGTGGCGCGTTCGCTGTCGCTCAGAAACAGGTCGCGGTGCTCGACCGCGCCTTGTAGATAGGCGGTCTGGCACTGGCCGCAGACCCCGCCGCGGCACAGGTTGGGCACCTCGACGCCGGCGGCCTCCAGCGCTTCGAGCAGGCTGTCTTCGGCGCCGACCTGCACCTGCCGGCCGCTGCGCGCCAGGTGCACGGCAAAGGGCAACCCCGGCGCCGGCGCCGTGAAGGCTTCCCAGTGCACCCGACCGGCTGGCCAGCCCAGCGCCTGGCTGTGTTCGCGCAGGGTGTCGAGCAGGGTTTGCGGGCCGCAGGCATAGACATGCGTGCCCAAGGGGCGATTGCCCAGCACGGTGGCCAGGTCCAGGCGCCGGATGGGGCTGGCGTAGACATGCAGGCGTGCGCCCAGTTGATCGCGCAGGGTGTCGAGGTAGGCATCACTGAAGCCTTGGCGGCAGGCATAGTGCAACTCGAACGCCTGGCCCTGGCGCAGCAGTTCGGCGCAATAGGCCATGAACGGCGTGATGCCGATGCCGACGGCAATCAGCAGGTGCAGGCGCGCCTGGCTGTGCGGGGCGAACAGGTTGGCCGGGGGTGAAATCTGCAGCCGGTCACCGACCTGCACCTGATCGTGGATGTAGTGCGAACCGCCGCGCGACTGTGGCTGACGCCGCACCGCAATGCGGTAATGACTCGGCTGGGCCGGATCACTGAGCAGCGAGTAGGCGTTGCGCCGGCCATTGGGCAGGTGCACCTGCACATGGCTGCCGGCTGAAAAGGCCGGCAAGGCGCCGCTGACCGGCTCCAGCAGCAACTCGCGCACCACCGGCGTCAGCAGATGGGTTTCGGCCACCCGTACGGTAAGGGTCTGGCTCATGGACGTGCTTCCCCGTAAGGCTGATCGGCATCGGCGCAGACGCCGATGTACGCGCCCAGGCGCCGGGAAAAATGCGCCCGGACTTCAAGCACCACCGCACATTGGCAGCAGGTGTGCCGGTCGGCGTCGGTGGCGCATTGCACATGCGCGCAGTGCACGCAAAACACCGAGCGGGCAGCCGCCGTTTCCAGGTGCAGGGTGATTTCCTCACTCAGCAGTCCGGCGTCGGCCGCCACGGTGCGCAAGGCCCAGAGAAACGCCTCGTCGCCCTGTACATGCAGGTGCGTACCAATATGGCTGTGGTGCAGGTGTGCGGCCAGGGCCTGCTGCAAGGTGACCAGGTCACGGTGCTCAGGCAGGCCCAAGTGCGTCAGGCCGGCAGTGCAATCGGCTTGCAGGGTGGCGGCTAACGCGGTGCCCTGCCCTTGCGTCACCAGCACACGCTGGAGAGGCCGCTGCTCGCCGGACGGCACGTCGTAATACGGCAGACTGGTATGGCGCTGCGCTGCGATGTCGTTCATGTCGAGCCTCGCAATGACGAAGGCAGGATTGCCCGGAGCTGTTTCTCCATGAGCAAGATAATTTCCCATCAGGCATGTTCTCTCAATCCTCCAGACGGGCTACTCCCAAAGGCGTAGTCGACGGTACAGGGCATGGAACTTGCTGGAACTGAAGACTTACAAGACGGGAGGACACACGTGCACATGACCCGCCCCGCGCCCTTGCCGCTGCCGGCAACCCAGTCGCTGACCGAGCGCGAAAAACAGACCCTGGGCCTGATCACCGCCGGGCACAACAACAAGCAGATCGCCCGGGAATTGGGCATCAGCGAGGCGACCGTGAAGATTTATGTGCGCAACCTGCTGCGCAAATTCGATCTGCATTCACGCCTGGAGCTGGCGTCGTGGATGCATCGTCATGAAGCGCAGCAGCAAGGCCATGAACCGATAACGCTCACTGAGCGGCCTGCCAGCGTCAGTGTCAGCGGGCTGGTCAATGATTTGCCTGCCCTGATCTACAAGGGCGACAACGTACGTGCCTGGCGCATGCAGTACGTCAGCGAAGGCTGCCTGCACCTGACCGGCTACTCGGCCGAGCAACTGATGCGCGAACACAGCTTTGGCTCGTTGATCCTGGAGGAGTACGCCGACTACGTCTGGTACTGCGTGCAATGTGCGTTGCTCAAGCATGAGCCGTTTCAGTTGCGGTACCGGATCTGCTGCGCCGACGGGCGTATCAAGGACGTCTGCGAAACAGGCGTGGGGCTGTATTCGAACAGCGGGGAGATCGTGGGGGTCGAAGGGGTGATCTTCGAGGTGGGCGCCTGATTGCAGTGACCATGCGGGCCTGCGGCGGGCTGATCGGGGCGCCGACCGGCCCCGCCCACAGAGTGCGGGCCACCTTTCAGCGGCGACCCGCTCATTCTCCAGGCACGCAACGGCTCAATAGCCCAGCGACAACCCGGTGTTGCGCCGTGGATCGTTGGCGCCGTAGTACTTGTTGTTGCCCACCGGTTCACCGTTCAGCGTCGGCGCGCCGACCAGGATGGCGGCCATGTGGTTGGGGTCTTGCGGCCCGCTGAACTTATGCCCCCAGCCTTCGAGGATCTTGCGGGTGTCGGGGCTGATGGCGAAGGTTTCCAGGTTGGTTTCTTCCGGCAGCCATTGCTGGTGGAACTTGGGCGCGTCCACGGCTTCCTGGATGTTCATGCCGTAGTCGATGACATTGAGCATGGTCAGCAAGGTGGCAGTGATGATCCGGCTGCCGCCAGGGGTGCCGACCACCATGACCGGCTTGCCATCCTTGGTGACGATGGTCGGGCTCATGGATGACAGCGGCGTCTTGCCGGGCGCGATGGCGTTGGCCTCGCCCTGCACCAGGCCGTACATGTTGGGCACGCCGACCTTGACAGTAAAGTCGTCCATCTCGTCGTTGAGCAGTACGCCGGTGGTGCTGGCCATGACCCCGGCACCGAACCAGTCGTTGAGGGTGTAGGTCACCGACACCGCATTGCCCCACTTGTCGACGATCGAATAATGCGTGGTGTTGTTGCCTTCATGCGGCACGATGCCCGGTGCCAGGTCCTTGGACACGGCGGCTTTCTGCGGGTCGATGGCCTTGCGCAGCGTGTCCGCATAGCCCTTGTCGAGCAGGCGCTCGACCGGGTTTTTCACGAAGTCCGGGTCACCCAGGTAACTGTTGCGGTCGACATAGGCATGGCGCATGGCCTCGATCTGGTAATGCATGCCCTGGGCCGAGCGGAAACCCAGTTCCGGCATCGGGTAGCCTTCGAGGATGTTAAGGATTTCGCAGATCACCACCCCGCCTGAACTGGGCGGCGGCGCTGACACCACGTGGTAGCCGCGGTAGTCGCACTCGACCGGAGCCAGCTCACGGGTCTTGTAGCGGTCAAGGTCGGCCTGGGCAATGATGCCCTTGCCCGCCTTGCTGGAATTGACGATGGCCTCGGCCACCCAGCCCTTGTAGAAGCCGTCCTGGCCCTTGCTGGAAATTTCGCGCAGGGTCCTGGCCAGGTCTTTCTGCACCAGTTTCTGGCCGACCTGCATCGGCTTGCCGTCATGCAGGAAGATGGAACCGGAGTCCTTCATGTCTTTCTTGAAGTCTTCGGTGGCGGTCCACAGCAGGTCGACGTCGCCCTGCTCCAGCACAAAGCCTTCTTCAGCCAGCTTGACGGCCGGCGCGATCAGTTCGCTGCGCGGCTTGCTGCCGTACTTTTCGCGGGCGTATTCCATGCCCGAGACGGTGCCCGGCACGCCCACCGCCAGATGGCCGCGCGCGCTCAGGCCGGGGATCACGTTGCCGTCCTTGTCCAGGTACATGTTGGCTGTGGCCGCCAGGGGCGCCTTTTCGCGGAAGTCGAGAAAGGTTTTCTTGCCATCGGCCATCTGCACAGTCATGAAACCGCCGCCGCCCAGGTTACCGGCCGCCGGATAGACCACGGCCAGCGCATAGCCCACCGCCACCGCCGCATCCACGGCATTGCCGCCGGCCTTGAGCACGTCCACCCCGACATGGCTGGCCAGGTGCTGGGCGGTCACCACCATGCCGTTCTCGGCGGCGACCGGTGCGGTGGAAGCGCCATGGACGAAGGGGGCTTCGCCCAGCGCAAACGAGACAACGACAAGTGCGGTCAACTTCCTGTAGATCATGGACAACGTCATCCTTTGCAAAGGTCTGGGAGGTGTGGCACTGCCTGAGCATAGCGGCAAAATGCAAACAGCCCAGGCCTTTGGCTATCGGTCAGGCAGGCGATTGGGTGGGCACCTTCTGTGACGCCGACGTGTTGGCGGTTTCGGGCATCAGCAGCAGGTACAGCACAAAGCCCAGTCCGGCGATGCCGGCCAGCACCATGAAGGCGTGGGCGTAGCTGAAGTTGACGATGATCAGCCCGGCAATCGTGGCGCTGATGGCCGCACCCACGCCTTGCGCGGTGGCAATGGCGCCCTGGCTGACATTGAACCGTCCGGTGCCTCGGGTCAGGTCGGCCACGATTACCGGAATCAGCGCGCCGTAGATACCGGCGCCAACGCCGTCCAGGCACTGCACGGCCACCAGGTAGTACGGGTTATCGGAAAAGGTGTAGAGCACACCGCGCAACGCCAGCACCGCAAAGGCCACCAGGAAGATCGGCTTGCGCCCGAAGCGGTCGGCGCTGCGGCCCGTCAGGATTGCCACCGGCACCATCACGCACTGGGCCGCCACGATGCACAGCGCCACCAGTGAAGTGGCGCTGTCCTTGCCGACGATGTAGGTCAGTTGCTGGCCGATGGAGGTCAGCATGGCCGCGTTGGCCAGGTGAAAGATCGCCGCCAGCAGCGCCAGCAGCATCAGGTGCCGGTTCGACAGCAGCGCCTGCCAGGCCGAGACCGGCGCATGCGCATGCGGCGCGGCGTTGCTCTCCAGGCCCCGGGCCAGGTTGTCGTCGATTTCATGAGCCGGCACGCGCCACAGGGCGGCAATGGATGCCACTGCCATGATGCCCATGAGCCAGAACACCACCATCGGCCCGAAGGCATAGCCCAGCATCGCCGCCAGCGCCGCTGAAAACGCATTGCCGGCATGGTTGAACCCTTCGTTGCGGCCAATGTGCCGGGTAAAGGCCGCCGGGCCGACGATGCCCAGGGTGATGGCCGCCAGTGCCGGGGCAAAGACCGCCGCTGCGATTTGCGCCAGCGACTGGGTGGCGGCAACCATGTAGACGTTCGACACCAGTGGCAGCACCACGCAGCACAGGGTAACCATCAGTGCGGCGATGCCGATCATGGCGCGCTTGTTGGGGGTTCGGTCGATCAGCGCGCCCATTGGGGTTTGCGCCAGCAGGCCGGCAAAACCGGCCAGGGTCATGACGAAGCCGACCGTGGCCTCGTTCCAGCCTTCACCGGGGCCGCGCACCGCAATCAGGTAGATGGCCAGGTATGGCCCCAGGCCGTCACGCACATCGGCCAGGGTGAAATTGAGCATGTCCAGGCCGCGCCGGGTACCGCGCGAAGGACCGCCGCGTGAAGCGGCGCCAGAGGATGGGGTGGCTGACATGGCAAGCTTCCGCACGAAGGAAATGAAAGCTCCCTGCGCAACGCCGCCGCGCACCGCCGGCAGGGGTTACGGTTATGACCCAAGCGAAACGGCGCAGTGCCAGTAGCCCTGTAAAGAAATCGCGGCCCTGTGGCGCTCCTACAAAACGGTGAATGGCGATCAACGCCGACGCCAGGTCATCTGCGAAAACACGCCGTCGCGAAACACCCAGGCATGCAGCAGCGCGGCCGACAAGTGCGCCAGCACCGTGGCGAACAGGGTCCAGGCCAGCAGGCCGTGGGCATCGCGCAACCAGGCGTAAGCCTGCGGGCTGGCCGGGACGATGGCCGGCAGGTTCCAGCCGGCCACGACCGTGACCGGGTAACCGCCGGCCGACAGCACGGCCCAGCCCAGGATGGGCAGCACCAGCATCAGGCCATACAGCACCCAGTGCGAGGCCTTGGCCACGAAGGCCTGCCAGCCCGGTACGCTGGCCGGCAACGGCGGTGGCGTATGGGTCAGGCGATTGAGCAGGCGCACCACGACCAGCACCAGGATCGCCAAACCGAGCGGACGGTGCAGGTCGATGAGAAACAGGCGGTGATGCACCGAACTGACCATGCCTACGCCGATGAACAGCATGGCCAGGATCATGAATGCCATCAGCCAGTGCAGCAGCCGCGCCAGGGTGTTGAAGTGCCGTGGCGATGCAGGGTTGGACGGCTTCATGGGGTGCTCCTTGGTTGGGCCGGCTGGCCAACGGCATCGGTGGCCTTGCCGTAGCCGACTTCTCGCTCACGCTGGTTGAACGAGCGCGAATAAGCGGCCGAGCGGGCATTGAGAATCGGGTCGTTCGACACCTCGACGCCGTCAGGCAGGATCGTGGGGTCGAAATTGACGTCGCGGCAGGCGCCGGTGGCCTGGTCGGTGACCGAGGTCACCTCCACCGTACCGGCCACCACCTGCTGGCGATCATCGGGCCAGGGCTGGGACGGATCGTCGACCGGATCACCCGGCTGTGCCAGTTGCAGGACAAAATCCCAATACAACGGCTTGTTGGCCAGCTTGGTTTTCAGGTCCTGGAACAGGTAATCGGGGCCAGCCTTGGGGTCACGCTCCGTAAAACGGTCATGGGCGCGCAAGGACCAGCGCACGGGCACGCGGTTGCCTTGTGCGCCGGTCATGTAAAAGGCATTGATGCCGTTGAAGCTCACCCCGGCATAGCTGCCTGGTGCCGGTGCCTGCCTGGCCCGTTCAAGGAATTTCTTCGCCTCGGGGTACTGGGCCAGAAACTGCGCCAGACGCTCAGGATCCGGCTTGCCGGTGGCAGGATCCGGCGCGGTGGCCTTTTGCAGGGCCAGGAAACCCTCGGCGTTGTGGGTGGCAAAGAACGGCTGGTTGTTCATCGCCATGCGCCACTGCTGCTGGTCGTCAGTGGTCATCAGCAAGGCCATGCTGATGACCTTGCTCGAATCATCGGTGGCAAACGGGTTGCCCGAGCCGACCGAAAAGCGCCCTGTCACTGGCACCTCGGCCTGGGAAAAGGCGCGAGCCCTGGACAGTGCCCGGCCCGCCTCGGTCGGGCGGAAGGTGGCCGCATAGCACAGGCCCTTGCCGTGTGCGCGGCGAAAGCCTGGCGGGAAGGTCGGCGAGGCATTGACGAAGGCCTTGGCGGTGACCCGGTCGCCGACCCAGCCGGCGCTCCAGGCAAACGCCAGCAGCAGCGAGCCGGCAATGGCGCCGATCACAGGCACCGGCCACCACTTGCGAATAAAGGTATTACGGGTGTCGGGCATGAGATAACGCTTCCTGATGATGAAGGCCGAGATGCCCGCGGCAGGCTGTGGCGCGTCGGGTAGAGATCATCGGCGAGCCAGAGGAGTTCAATACTTCAGCGCAACTGAACCGCCGCTGTATCAGAAGCAAACATTTGTTTGGGAACTTGAGCCATCATGCGACTCAAACAGTCATAACGACATTGATGTGCCCGAGGCGCCACTCACCAAAGGCCGAACCCCCTGGAACGAGGCAAGAGACATGAACGTATTGATGGTCCTGACATCCCACGACCAACTGGGCAATACCGGGAAGAAAACCGGTTTCTGGCTGGAAGAGTTTGCAGCGCCCTACTACGCCTTCAAGGATGCCGGCGCTGAGGTGGTCCTGGCTTCGCCTGCCGGTGGCCAGCCGCCGCTGGACCCCAAGAGTGACGAGCCTGACGCACAGACCGAAGCCACCGAGCGCTACAAGGCCGATGATGCCGCCCAGCAAGCCCTGGCCCATACGGTCAAGCTGGACACCGTCAAGGTCGAAGACTTCGACACCGTGTTTTACCCAGGCGGCCATGGTCCGCTGTGGGACCTGGCCGAGTCGCAGACCTCGATCAACCTGATCGAGGCCTTTTTGCGCACCGGCCGGCCGATCGGGTTTGTCTGCCATGCGCCGGGCGTGCTGCGCCACGTCAAGGCCGCCAACGGTGCGCTGCTGATCGAAGGTCGCCGGGTCACCGGCTTTACCAACAGCGAAGAAGAGGCCGTGGGCCTGACCGACGTGGTGCCGTTTCTGATCGAGACCGAATTCGAAAAGGCCGGTGCACTGTACGAAAAAGGCCCGGACTGGGGCTCGTTCGTGGTGGAAGACGACCGCCTGATCACCGGCCAGAACCCCGCCAGCTCCGAAGGCGTGGCCAGGACACTGATCGAACTGGTTCGCGGCTGACTGGCTTGATTCGCGGCTGACTGGCTTGTAGGAGCGCGCTTGCCCGCGACCGAGTGCGCAGCAGTCGTAAATTTTCAGCGTTTCCAAGATTTTTCGGTCATTCGCTATAAATTTTCAGCGTTTCCGAGATTTTTCGGTCATTCGCTGTAGATTTTCAGCGTTTCCGAGATTTTGCGAGCGCTGCGCACTCGGTCGCGGGCAGAGCGCGCTCCTACACAGGGGCGCGCCGATCAGAAAGCGGTTATCACTGTCACTCCGGCCGTTTCAAACCGGTCCATGTTCATCAGTGCATCGATCGATTGTTCCAGGCTGATGGTTTTGCCCACCAGTTTTTCAGGCGCCAGCTTGCCTGAGGTGATCATGTCCAGCATCGCGCCATAGCGATGCGCCTGCATCCCGTGACTGCCGACGATCTCAAGCTCGTGGGCGATGACCTTGCTCATCGGCACGATCGGGGTGCTGTGATCGGCGAGCATCAGTCCCACCTGCACATGCCGGCCACGACGCCTCAGGTTGCTGATGGAGTTGAAGCAGGTGGTCGGGTGCCCCAGCGCATCCAGAGACACATGTGCCCCGCCCTGGGTGATGTCCTGCACCGCCTCGACCACATTGGCGACCTGGCTGGCATTGACCGTCGCCACGGCCCCCAGTGAACGCGCCAGCTGCAGTTTGTCCTCGGCAATGTCGATGGCGATGACGTTCGCACCGACCGCCTGGGCGATCATCACCGCTGACAGGCCAACGCCGCCACAGCCATGCACCGCCACCCACTGCCCGGCACTGACCCGGCCCTGGTCGACCACGGCGCGAAACGAGGTGACAAACCGGCAGCCCAGGCTGGCTGCCGTCGCGTAATCCATGTGTTCCGGCAACGCTACCAGGTTCAGGTCAGCCTGATGAATGCCTACGTACTGCGCAAACGAGCCCCAGTGGGTGAAGCCCGGCTGGAACTGCGCATGACACACCTGCTGCTGGCCGCTGTTGCACTCCGGGCATGCCCCGCAGCCACCCACGAACGGCACCGTGATGCGATCCCCCACCTTCCACTTGCGCACGTCCCTGCCAACAGCCGCGACCACGCCTGCCAGTTCATGGCCTGGCACGTGCGGCAACTGGATGTCCGGATCATGCCCCTTCCAGCCATGCCAGTCGCTGCGACACACACCCGTGCCCAGCACCTCGACCACCACGCCATGCGGCTCGGGCGCAGGATCCTCAACACTCATCAGCCTGGGGGGCCGGGAAAAGGCTTCGTACACAACTGCTTTCATGGAGTTACCTCTGTCTGGAAAACGCACGGACCGTGTGGTGAAAAGTATGGATCAACGGCCTGAAATTACTTTTCAATTTGCAAGGGGCGTCTCCGGCATTGTGAAATAAAGCCTCATAAAATTACCCCGAACTGAAGGATTCTTTCATGAGCGCGGTCATGGACAAGCTGGACATCGCACTATCGGAATGCTTGCAGCGTGATGGCAGGCTGTCGAACGTGAAGCTCGCCGAGCAATTGTCACTCAGCGAGGCGTCCTGCTGGCGTCGGCAGAAGCGGCTCGAAGACAGCGGCATCATCGAGGGCTACCAGGCGGTGTTGAACCGCAAGCAACTGGGGCTTGGGGTCATGGCGTTCGTGCAGATTTCCTGCCATGAACACGGCGAAGAGGCGACCGCGCATTTCGAGCGCATCATCGCGTCCGCCCCGCAGGTGCTCAGTTGCCACAACACCACCGGCGAGGCCGACTACTTGTTGCAAGTGGTCGCCAAGGACCTGGATGGCTACAGCCGGTTTGTCGAAAAGGTCCTGCGCAAGCTGCCGGGGGTTACCAGCATCCGCTCCAATCTTTCCCTGCGCGAGCTGAAAACCACCCATCGGCTGCCGGTGGGCGAGTTGTTGGGGATGGGATGACAAAAACCAGAGCAACCGGAAAATGACCGGTAGCAAGTCCCGCTCAGGTCTGAAAGCGCGACACAAGAGCACTGAGTACCTGTGCCTGCGAGGCCAGGTCCCGGCTGGCCTGGCGTGTCTGGCTGACACCTTCGGATGCATGCTGAAAGCGTCCTTGAATGACCTGCAGGCTCTGATTGACATGGCTCATCATGCCGGCCTGTTCGCTTGCAGCACCGGAAATCACCTGGCTGCGCGCACTGATGGTTTCTATCGATTCACGGATGTCCTTGAGCGCCTGGTCGGCATGCCCGGCAAGACTCAAGGTGACCGTGGCGCTCTGCGAACTGCGCTGCATGGACTGGACGGCACGGCCTGTCACCGCCTGGATACGTCCGATCAGCACTTCGATTTCCTGCGTAGAATCCTTGGTCCTGTGCGCCAGTGCCCTTACCTCATCGGCCACGACTGCAAAACCACGCCCGGCCTCGCCGGCGCGTGCAGCTTCGATGGCCGCATTGAGCGCCAGCAGGTTGGTCTGCTCGGCGACCGTGCGAATGACTTCGATGATCCGGGTAACCGAGGCAATGCTGGTGGCCAGCTCATGAATCTGCTGGTTGGTCAGTTCCACTTCGCTGGACAACGCCACGATGGCGTCGACCATTTTCTCGACCTGCTCACAGCCGGCCCGCACATTGAGATCCGAACGGTGCGAGGCTTCGGCAGTCCAGGCGGCGTTGCGGGCGACTTCGTCAATGGCCTGGCTGGCCACCTGCACGACCGAGACAGCGCCGGTCACCTCCTCGTCCTGGCGGTGCATGCTGCGGGTGGAGGACTCGGACACCGTGTCCAGCGCCTGCACCGAGGTCGCAATGCGCAGCGAAGCACCGGCGATCTCGTCCATCACGGCCCTGAGCGCCGTCTGCATGAGCTTGAGCGAGCGCAGCACCAAGGCCGGTTCATCGTGGTCTGACACACTGATTTCCCCGGTCAGGTCGCCCTTGCTCACCCGATCGAGGACTTCTACGGCATGACTCAATGGTTGCGCGATGCTGCGGGTGTACAGGACCGCCAGGCCGATCGTCATGATCCCGGCGGCCAACACCGCAAACAGCACGCCTTTGCGGGCGCTGTCGCGGGCCATGAGCAGGTCTTCGGACGCGCGCTCATACCCTTGGATATTGAGCTTCATCAAATGGTCTGTCGCCATGCCAAGCTTGATGCCGTAGGCCATGGCATTGCCTTTGAGGCCAAGCACGGCGTCGCTCAGGTTGCCGGCTGCAAGCTGGGCGATGACCTGTTGCTGTTCGGCACCATACACCTGGTCAGCCGCTATCAACTGCTCGAATGCGGCTCGCTCGGCGGCGTCGCTCAGGCCTGGCGCCAGGGCGTCACGCAAAACCCGCGCATCGGCAATCATGCGTTGCAGGTTGTCCAGCCCTTCCTGCCTGGCCACAGGATCGACCACGGCGGCCATCTGTGCCATCACGGCATGGTTACGCAACTGGGCCTTGACCAGGTCGCTCAAGCGCATGATGTTGGGCAGCCATTTTTCACTGATCACCATCGACTGATCAGACATTTCCTGAATCTTGACCACTGAAAAGCCGCCCAGCAGTACGACGACCAGGGCTATGGCCCCGAAGCTCAGAACAGAGCGCGGTGCCAACTTCAGATTTCGCAGCATAAGGGTCATCCGGTAACGCGAAGGGTCCTGCCTTTTTCAGGCGGCCCATCGTTCATGTCGGGCACGAACGATGGCTCGCGTGAAGATCATCGGCAGGCGGGTTATCTGTCAGTGGGCCGCGTGCAGTTTCCTGAGCACGACAAAGACACCGACAAAACCGCTGAACAAGCCACTGAACAGCCCGCTGATGCCATTGCCAATCGAGTTTTCAAGCGCATCGCCCGGAAAGGGCACGAGGTAGTAGGCCACGACGAAGGCCACGATGGCCGAGACGACGCCGCCGATCAGGCCGGCGGTTACAGACTCTTTCAAGGTAAGGTTCATAGCTGCTGATCGCTCTTGTTGTTATTGGAAAACCCTGAGATGTCGATAACGCGTCTTTAAATCGGCTGCCCCAGAAACTGATAAGTGGACAACAACAAGGCCGCCGACTTTTCCCGATTGCCCAGGGGGTCTTGCTGTTCATTGCGGCACAGCTGCAAGGAAGCGTCACAGATGGTCTTGCACCGCTCATAGCGGCGATTGGAATACAGCTCGAGCGCCGCCTGACCCGATTGCGTGGCGCCGATGCAGTCGGCCAGGACCACGGCATCCTCGATGGCCATGCCGCCGCCAGAAGTCATGTGCGGCGTCGGGGCATGGGCGGCATCGCCCAGTAGCACGACCCGTTCACGGTGCCAGGGGGCAGGCACCAGGGTGATGTCCAGGGGCCGGAAAATGACCTGCCTGGGCTGGGTCACGCATTCCAGCGACGCACGGATCGCCGGTGCCGTGAACTCGGACAATCGCTCGCGAATCAGCAGGTGTGCCTCCGCCTCCGGAACACGCAGCGGCTCCTGGCTGTTTTCCAGGTAAAAGATGTAGCAGCTTTCCTGGGAAGTCGGGAACGAACCCACGGTTCTGCCCGAGGCGGTGCGAAACAGGCAGAACGCGTCGACTTCGGCAGGCCGTGGGGCGTTGAAGCGCCACACGCTCTGGCCGGCAAAGCGTGGCGAGCAGTCGGTGCCGAACAGTTGCTGGCGCAGCCTGGAATAGACCCCATCTGCCGCCACGACCAGATCGTAGGTGGCCTCACGGCCATCAGAGAAGCGGACATCGACGCCCTCTGCCCGGTTGACCAGGCTTTGCACCGTGAGCCCTCTGTCGAAGATCGCCCCGGCGCCCTCGGCGGCCGTCTCCAGGATGCGTGCCAGCTCAGGCCGGCGGATGCCGCAACTGGGCGGCGCCGGGTTGGTGCGCAGCAGTTGCCCTGCCGAGTCGAACTGGCGGAACGCATCGAAGTGATAGCCGCTGTCGAGACAGGCCTGGGCCAGGTCAAGGCTGGCCATGGCCCGCATGGCATTGTGCAGCATGCAGATGCCAGACCCGACCATAGGGGTCTCGGTCTTGATGTCGATGCAATGGACATCGACGCCGACCCTGCGCAGAGCGTAGGCGGCGGTGGCGCCACCGATGCCGCTGCCGACGATCAGGACGCGTTTGATTTCGTTCATTTCTTGTCTCCTCTCCGCTTCTGTGGCGGGTGGTAGCTGCAAAAACACACGTGTTGCGTGCGATCACCGACCCGGCGACCGTTCAAGGCCTGGCAATGTAAGCAACCGCGCTGATGCTACGGTATTACCAGGCCCTGCTGCTCATGGCCTACATGAAGGCTTCGCGACGAGCCGGCCACCAGGCGTCGGCCGGACGCTGGCCGATACGGTTACGCAGGACGCCCACGCCGGACACCTCCAGTTCGACGACATCGCCCGGATTCAGGCTGCGGCCCAGCTCCAGCGCAGAGCCATTGCCCATGGTGCCGGAACCGATGACATCGCCTGGCTGGACATGATCGCCGATCGAGACATAGGCAATCAGCTCTTCAGGCGTCCAGAGCATTTCGGAGGAATCACCTTCACCCCAGGTTTCGCCATTGACGCGCACGGCCATCTTGATGTCGTTGAGGTTGGTGAACTCGTCGATGGTGGTGATCCAGGGACCGATGCCATAGGCAAAGTCCTTGCTCTTGGTCGGTCCCATGCCGATGGCGAACTCGTTGGCTTGCAGGTCACGCGCGCTGAAGTCGTTGAAAATGGTCAACCCGAAAATATGCGAGCGGGCGTCTTGGGGAAGAATGTTGTGCGCGCGCTGGCCGATGACCCAGCCGATTTCCAGCTCGTAATCGACCCGCTGTCCCTTGGCAGGCCACGGCACTTCGGCGTCGTGGCCGATCACGGTCCAGGGCGAGCCCTTGAAGTAGCCGGGAATATCCAGCAAGGCCGGGGTGGGCGTAATGTTCATCCGCTCGTGAAATTGGCGGATGTGCTTGGTGAACGTCAAGCCATCACGGACCACCGAGGGATCACAGGCGGCTCCCCATTGCAGTGTGTCAATGCTGCGCGAAGCATCGTCGCCAAACGCGTGCGCGGCCTGGTGCGCCGTATCGAGAAACTGCTGACCCAGGGCGATGGCTGCCGACATGCTTTCGGGAAAGACCGTTGAGGCATAGCGCAACGCCGCTTCGCGGGTAGCGCCTTGCGACTGAAGCCGCAGTGCCTCGGCCGCACGCAGGTCAATGACCCGACCTTGTTCGGGCAAGACCATGCAGATGCGCTGCACCGGACCGTCCAACCCTTCAACCACAAACCGACCCAATTTCATTGTTTTCTCCTGAGGCGCTGTATGAACACAAAACAAACTATACGTATCGTTTCGATATTTCAAGCACCCCTGCTTTTCAATCTCAGCATTTTTTTCACTCTTTCAACTGGCTTGTAGAGAGAGTTGATTTTGGATACGCTCCGTATCGTTTATAAGAAATCTTCTTTGCGATACGGAGCCCTATGTCATGACTGCCAACCCCCACTCGCCGGTTTTCGTTTCCAGCCAGACGGCACGCGCTGTATTTCGCTGGGAAGATGCCATTGCCGCCCTGCAGCGCGCTTACGCCCATGACATCCCTGCCAAGGCCACGCCACCGCGCACCGTGGCGGTGCTGGAGAAGACCTGGCTGCGCAACCTGCCGGCCATTGCGCCGGGCAGCCGCTATTACGGCGCCAAGCTGATGGGCTCGAACATGGGCGATGCACCGCCCGGCATCGAGTACGTCATTGTGTTATTCGATCGCACCACCAACCGCATTGCCGCCTTTGTCGACGGCAATCTGGTCACCGGCCTGCGGACCGCAGCCACGTCGGCGGCGGCACTGGATCGCCTGGCGCCCAGGCGCCCGTTGCGCCTGGCAGTCCTGGGAAGCGGACTGGAAGCGACCATGCACACCCGAGCATTCGCCAGCGTGCGCGAGCTCATCGAGGTGACCGTCTTCAGCCCGACCCCGGAAAAACGGGCCGCCTTTGCCGAGGCCGTCACCCTGGACCTGGGGATACCGGCCAAAGGCGCAGCCACCGCCCGGGAGGCCGTCGAAGGCGCAGACCTGGTACTGACTGCAGCCCGTTCACGCGATGAACAACCCATTCTGTTCGGTGACTGGCTCAAGCCTGGCGCCACCGTGGTATCGATCGGCTCCACCATTCCGGAACAACGGGAAATCGATGTGTCGGTGGTCGAGCGTAGCGACCTGATCATTTGCGACATGCGCGAAGAAGTGCTGGAAGAAACCGGTGACATGCTGGCGGCCCAGGCCGCCGGTATCGATGTGCACAGCAAGACCTACAGTCTGGCGGACCTGATGAGCGGTGCCTGCGATGAGGCCCTCGCCCGGGCCCGCACACCGATGTACAAGTCGGTCGGTGGCGGCCTGCAGGACATCGTGGTGGCCGAGCTGATCCTGACCAAAGCCCTTGAGGCCGGCCTCGCCACCGCCTTGCCGATCGAATTCGAGACAAAACGCTGATCTGTACACCCACTCACTCCCAAGGAGCCTTGTAAATGGCCGATTACAACAAGAAAGACGCCCGCGAATGGGCTCGCGAACACCTCAAGGGCGTTGCCAACGTCACCATCCCGACCATGACCTCGGACTTCAGGCGCATCAATGAAAAGGCGGTGCGCCACGATGTCGAGCTGGCCATCCAGCACGGATTCGTCGGTTCACTGTCCTGCTCGGAAGTGGCGATCACGCAAGAACAGTACGGTGAGTTCTGCCGGATCATGGCCGACCAGGCCGCAGGCCGCCTGGTGATTGTCCACCACGCGGTGTTCAACACCCTGGAAGACAACATCGAAGCGGTGAAGCGCGCCGAAGAGGCCGGCGCCGACCTGGTGCTGCTGGGCTACCCGCCGTATTTCTACCCGAAGGATTACGAAGAGGTCTTCGCCTACACCAAGGCCATTTGCGACGCCACCCGGCTGGGCGTGATCATTTTCCCGTTGCCGGCCTGGGGCTTCAGCCGCCTGCACCCGGCCGACATTCCGCTGGCTGTGCTGCGCCGCATGGTCGATGAGATTCCCAACGTGGTGGCCATCAAGGCCGAGGGCGGCCTGCCCTACATCATGTCGGCCATCGAGGTGCATCGTGAGTTTCATCAAGAGGTGGTGATCTCGTCACCGCTGGAATATGAATACGTGCCGTTGGCGCAGGTGATGGATATTCCCTTTTGCGGCACCAACTATTCGGCCTATTACGGTCCGCTGCTGCCACAGATCCATACCCTGATCCGCGCCGGCCAGTACGACGAAGCCACGCAGCTCTGGTACAAGATGGACCCTGCGCGCAAGGCCTTCGCCAGCCTGCCGATGGCCGCCAACGGCTTGCTCAACCGCATGATGTGGAAATACCAGGGATGGTTGCAGGGCTACAACGGCGGGCCCATGCCGCACCCCACCCAACGCGTGTACCAGCGTGACATGGCGGTGCTGCGCAAAGGCCTGGAAGTGGCCGGCCTGAATCCTACCCGCGATCTCGACGAAGCCTTTTTCGTCGGCCGCCATCCGGTGTGAGGACCATGACCATGACCACGACAGTCACGCTGCCCCTCAAGGACCCGGACCTGCTGCGCCAGGCCATGCTGATCGACGGACAATGGGTACAGGCCGACAGCGGCCAGACCCTCGAAGTAAGAAACCCGGCCACCGGCGAGTGGGTGGCAAGCGTGCCCAAGGGTGGCGCGGACGAAACCCGCCGGGCCATCGAAGCGGCCGAGCGCGCCATGCAGGGATGGCGCAAGGCACTGCCCAAGGAGCGGGCCAGGGTGCTGCGCACGCTCTACGACCTGATGCTGGAAAACCTGGACGATCTGGCCACGATCATGACGGCCGAGCAAGGCAAGCCCCTGGTCGAGTCGCGGGGTGAAATCCTCTATGCCGCAGGCTTCATCGAGTGGTTTGCCGAAGAGGCCAAGCGGGTCTACGGCGACATCATTCCGCAGAATGCGCACGGCCGGCAGATTCTGGTGCAGAAGGCCCCGATCGGCGTCTTTGCCGCCATCACGCCGTGGAACTTCCCGGCGGCAATGATCACGCGCAAGGCGGGTCCCGGCTGGGCCGTGGGCTGCGCAGGGGTGATCAAGCCGGCCAGCCAGACCCCGTTGTCAGCCTTGGCACTTGCCGTGCTGGCCGAGCGTGCCGGCCTGCCGGCAGGCGTCTGTAATGTGGTCACCGGCTCGGCGCAGGCGATCGGCGGCGAGCTTACAGCCCATCCGGCCGTACGCAAGCTGTCGTTCACCGGTTCGACCGAAGTGGGCGCTCAGTTGCTCGCCCAGTGCGCGCCGACCATCAAGAAGACCAGCATGGAACTGGGCGGTAACGCGCCCTTTATCGTCTTCGATGACGCCGATGTCGATGCCGCCGTCAAGGGCGCGCTGGCCGCCAAATACCGCAATACCGGCCAGGCCTGTGTCGCGGCCAACCGGATCCTGGTCCAGGCCGGCATTTACGACGCATTTGCCAGCAAGCTGGCCGAAGCCACCGCAGCCCTCCAGGTTGGCGATGGCATGCACGAAGGCGTGGTGCAGGGACCGCTGATCAATGAAGCGGCCGTATTGAAGGTGGAAGAACACATTGCCGATGCCGTGAGCAAGGGCGCCCGGGTCATTGCCGGCGGCCAGCGGCATGCCTTGGGGGGCAGTTTCTTCGAGCCGACCGTGCTGATTGATGTGCCACGCGAAGCCCTGGTGTTCAGTGACGAAACCTTCGGGCCGGTAGCGCCGCTGTTTCGCTTCACATCAGAGCAGGAGGCGCTGGCCATGGCCAACGACACGCCCTTTGGCCTGGCGGCCTATGTCTATGCGCGCGATGTCGGGACCATCTTCCGCGTCATCGAGGGCCTGGAAGTGGGCATGATCGGCGTCAACGAGGGCATCATCTCTACGGAGGTCGCACCGTTTGGCGGCGTCAAGGCGTCCGGCCTGGGCCGTGAAGGCTCCCTGTACGGTATAGAGGACTATCTGGAAATCAAATACGTGGCCCTTGGAGGGCTCTGACCTCAAGGCCCGGCAGTGCTCTGCTGCCGGGCCATTTGCTGCACCTTCTTCTCTGCCGCCCCTTCCCTATTGCTACACGGACATGACGAGCCGCCGGAACGCTATTGTTCAGGCATGACAAAAAACGCCTGACCATAAGGCCAGGCGTTTCGGACCGTTCAAACCTAGAACTTGACGAATCCATTGAGCATCAGGGTATCGCCACCCGAGGTATTACGGGCATACACATCTTTCTGGTACGCCGCGACAAACCCCCAGTCCCGACTGCCATACCCGACTTGCGGGCCTATCTTGGTCGAGCGGGTACGATTACCGATGTCCTGCCCGTGGGATTGATCATCATTTAACTGAGTCGCCACGAAGCCGCCAATACCCGCCAGCCAGTTCTGACCGATCCGGTAGTTAAGGCCGTAGTCAGCAACGACCTGGATACCGGACTGATAGTCAGTGGCCTTGTTCTCAAAACTGTAGTTGGCACTGATCTTGGAACTCACTTCCAGCTTTTCGGCGGCAAACCAGGTAAAGGCGTACCCCATATAAAGCGCTCGCGTATTGTTGCCGGGATTAACCAGTTCATGTTCATCGTACTTGCCCCATGGCTGGATAAGTTCAATGTCAATGTTCTGCAAGTACCGCGGTGACGCCCAACTGAGCAGAAAACCAAACATCGGGTCGCCCATGCCGTCCGAAGAGCCGCGCCCATACGGGCCGAGCGCCGGAATGTCGATATGCCCGTCTACATAGGGCAGAGCCGCCTGCAGTGAGACATTGGCGCCCAGAAACTGCGGCCCGTCGAGGGTATGCACCAACCGCAACGCATGCGCATGGATCTTGCCGCTGGCCTTGGGAAAGACCTTGTCGCCCTGGCCGTCGCGAACCGAGTTGATATCGATCAGTTTGTTGTAACTGTACAGGTGGGTTTCACCGGGCGCGCCAATGGCCCCGCTCATGACGGTCACGACACCCGACGGGTAACTGGACGTTCCCCCTTCGAGGGCCTGCGCACGAGCAGCCACCACCGCACTGATGAGACAAACAGCAAGTTTGAAGACACCGGTATTGTTCATGAGGCACATCCTTTATTGTTTTTGTTTTCATGCAGGGTGAAGCGGCGCCGGCACACGGTTGTGTGCTGGCCGCAGAACAGAACATTCAGAGCGATGCAGTATGTGTGAGAATAAAAACAGTGCCTGACTGATCGACTTCAATGGTCAAGGGCGTCAGCCGCTCGCCCAGGCAAGGCCCGCTGATACACCGCCCCGTTTCAATTTCGAACAGGGCGTTATGTCCGTGGCACACGATGTAGCGAGCCGACTCATCCAGGTAGTCACCTCTTTTCAGTGGCAAGGTCGCGCCGGGCCAGTGCGGGCACGAGTTGCGATAGCCATGGATCACACCGGCCTGATTGACCAGGAAAAAGTCGTCCGGCCCAAAGGCAGACAATCGGAATCCTTTTGACTGCCCTTCTGGAAGATCGCTGATAAGGCAAACGCTGTAGCGGGTCGATAACGCCTGCATGGCATCGATCAGCCGGGCTTGCCACCGGGCGCCCATTGTTCGCGCCAATGGAACAGGAAGATCTGCGAGTTATCGATGACGCCAGGTGCCACACGAGGTGTCCATTCATCATCGTGTTGGTCCATGTCGGCGTCGTACTCGATATGGCAGCCCAGCGGCGTATTGAAGTACCAGAACCAGTTCGAGCCAAAGCGATGGCGTCCGGGGCCCCAGAAGGATTCATAGCCTTTGTTGACGAACGCATAGCCGGCGCTGAGCACCTCGGTAGGCCCCCCCATGTGGAAGGTGAAATGTTCGCACCCTTGCAGGTGGGGCGGGGTCTGGATAAAGAACAGCGTGTGATGATCGAATGTCCCGGCAGGGCGCAGGAACGGCCCCATCCCGACGAACTTGTCGGTCAGCTTGAAGCCCAGGCGGCGGGTATAGAACGCTTCGGCCTTTTCGGAATCGGGCACGAAATACACCACGTGCGACAGTGTGCGCGGGCGCGCCACCAGGGGCGTGGCAACATCCGAAGGCACGCCGGTGGTGTTGGCAGGACGACGAATGTCGCCCGGCGCATTGATAGCCTCGGCAGGAAGATTGATCGGTCTGCGCACCGTCACCTGAAAGCCCAGGGCAAAGCCCAGGTCGTCCACCAGCTCCAGCGAGCCGTCAGCCAGCACCTTGACCTCACGCTCGCCTTCGAATTCACGCTTGATCTGTTCAAGCACTGAAGCATCACTGACGCCATAGACGGTCTTGCGCAGCATATTGCTGGTGGGCAGTTCCCACGCTGGTAAGTCAGGGTCGTTGCGATGCCTGATTTCCACGCCCGTGCCATCGAGCGCTTCGAAGCGCCCATTGCCAACAGCCTGCAAGCCATAATCCACCAGGAATCGCTCACAAAGCGCCACATCGTCTACACCAAAGACCAGCCTGTCCGGACCTACGATATTCATTCGATCACCTTTGTTATTGTGTTCATCTTGCCGGGTGCCGGTTTCGGCCCGGTGGTACGCGCTGAATCACTGCGGATCAGCACTGAAAGACTGAAACCAAATCTAAACGGACCGTATCGTTTTGTAAAGGGGTTTGCTACACTGCTTTTGTTGCTCATTCAGCAACAGCCTCTGTTCTTCCAAAGAGCCTAAAGTTCAGGAACGATCGGCAGCGCCCATGGCACTGTCATAGCAAGTTTCTGGCATTGAAAATATACTGACCGACACGTTTCGTATGCACCCTGCCCCAGGCTGCCGTAACGAACAGGTGCAGAACAGTCAACGTGAAAGGATCCGTCATGCAGGTTAACAAGATGGCATCGAACGAAAAATCAGCCGTCGGCCGTCCTCGCAGCGAAGCGACGCGTCGCCAGATACTCGACGCGACCATATTGCTTCTTCAGGAAAAGTCGATCCAAGCCATCTCGATCGAGGCAATCGCACGCGAAGCCGGCGTCAGCAAGGCGACCATTTATCGATGGTGGGACTCCAAGGCGCTGATTGTCATCGACGCATTCATGGAGAACCACCTGGTCAAGACCACGGTGCCCCGTGAGCTGGCGCCCAAGGATGCGCTGGCCTATCACTTCCGCTCGCTGGTCGAGCAATACGCGGGCTGGCCCGGACGCCTGGTGGCCCAGATCATTGCCGAGGGCCAGTCGGACCCTTCGATCCTGCGCGCTTTCCGTGAGCGCTTTCATTACGGTCGCCGTGCCGTGGTTCGCGAAATTCTCGAAGACTGGAAAGCGACAGGCGAGATCGCAGCCGATACCAACATAGAAATCCTCATGGACGTGATCTATGGCGCGGTCTACATGAGGCTCATGCTCGGCCATGCACCGCTGGACGAGCAATTTGCCACGTCGCATATCGCCTATGTCTATCATTTGCTCGGTGTTCCTGACTCACAGGCTTGAAAGCGCCGGCCCGCAGGGCCGGCAATAAACCGGTCGGCAGCACGCACGTCAAAAAGCAGTATTGTCTCGCCCTTTGAGCGCAAGCATTTCACGCGCCTCGGTCGGGGTCGCAATTTCAATGCCCAGCCCTTCGAGAATCTCGCGAATCTTGCGCACCTGGGCAGCATTGGATACAGCCAGCTCGCCACGACCGATGTAAAGGCTGTCTTCAAGCCCTACCCGTACATTGCCGCCCAGTAGCGCACTGAGGGTGGCCAGGGGAATCTGATCCTTGCCGGCGCCCAGCACCGACCAGTGATACTGATCGCCAAACAGCCTGTCGGCCGTGCGTTTCTGATGCAGGACGTCTTCGGCATGCGAACCAATGGCCCCGCGCAGGCCGAAAATGGTCTGGATGAACAGCGGCGGCTTCACCAGGCCCTGATCCAGAAAATACTTCAGCGTGTACAGATGGCTGACGTCATAGCATTCAAATTCGAAGCGGGTGCCTGTGCTGCCGATGGTTTCAAGGATCCATTCGATGTCGGCATAGGTATTCTTGAACACCAGGTCCTTGGTGGCCTCAAGGTGCTGCACCTCCCAGTCGTACTTCCAGTCCCTTTGCTTCCTGGCCATTTCGGAAAGGTTGAGGTTGATAGACCCCATGTTCAATGAGCACATCTCCGGCTGCAGCTCGATGCCGGCGGCCGCGCGCTCATTGATCGGCATGCCGGGGCCACCGCCGCCGGTGGAGATATTCACGATGGCATCGGTCTGCTGCTTGATACGGCTGACGAACTGCCTGAACATTTCAGGGCTGCCGGTCGGGCGCCCGTCTTCAGGGTTGCGCGCATGCAGATGGACAATGGCCGCCCCGGCGTGCACGGCATCGATGGCCTGTTGGGCGATCTCATCAGGCGTGACGGGCAAGTAAGGCGACATCGAGGGTGTGTGGGCGCCGCCGGTAATGGCCGCGGTGATAATTGCCTTTCTCATAAGGCCTCTCCTTCCTGCAGGGCCATCAGCACAAACAGCATGCGACAGTTTTTTCCCGATTTATTGGACCAGCTGTGGTTCGTGGCGCGCTGGATAAGCACGTCCCCGGCCTGCATCAGGGTTTCGCCCTGATCCAGCAAGGCATGGATTTCGCCTTCGAGCACCACGGCATAATCGAGCGACTCCGTCTTGTGAAACCAGAAGTGCCTGGGCTGAGCGGTGTCTCGCACGCCTTCCTGATCCAGAAATTCGAGCAGCTTTTCCTGGTCGTAGGTTTCATCGGCCGGAAAATCCACGATGCGCAGCAATGACCCGCCTTCAGAGTGAAAGGCAAACTTGTGCCCGGCCGGTGCAGGCTCACCGCCCGGCGCCCGTCCTTGTCCGGTCGCCCATAGCACCTGGGCAATCGGCTTGCCTGGCTCGGCCACGACATTCAATGCAACGCCATCGCTTTCGATGATGGACTCACCTTGTGCGTTATGACCGGTCACAATCCGGCGGACCGGACGGTAGGGCACAGAAGCGGTTATATTCATACCAGCACTCCACATAAACGATACGTATCGTTCAGTATATAGTTAAAATTTTTTGGCTTTCTACCGGCATTCCAGCACGGCGAATGTCGCGCACGCATTGGCCACGCGCTTGTTGCTTTCGGGGTCAAGCAACTCGGCACGGGCAAAAGCCACTTGCCGCCCCACCCGGTCCACCTGCCCGATGACCTTGAGCCGCGCAGGCCCGGCAGCGGACTGCATATTGACGGTGATACTGGTCGTGGCACAGGTACGACCGGCCGGCAATTGGCTGAGCACGGCAAAGGCCATGGCGTAATCGAGCATGGTCATCAGCGTGCCGCCCGCCACGACGTTATTGCCTTGCAGGTCTGCCCCCGACGCCCTGAAGCTGAGTTCCAGATGCCCTGGCGATCCTTTCACCAGGCGCACATCCAGTTGCCTGAGATGCTCGGTCATTTCCAGCGCCACATCGGACGCTTCTTCGCCGAGCAGGCGCTCCAGCAAGGCGCGGTCAGGGTTATCGATCAGTGCGTGCATGGCAGGCCCCGGCGCGTTCACACGACGCACTTCTGTCGTTGATGCCCCAGGCCCGTGATGGCGCCCTCCATGACATCGCCGGCTTCAAGGAAACGGTTGTAGTGAGTGCCATTTCCGGCAGGCGAACCGGTGCAGATAATGTCGCCGGGCAACAGGCGTGCATAACGGGTGATATAGGCGATCTGCTTTTCGATAGTGAACAGCATGTCGGCGGTCGTCTCGTCCTGCATCACAGCCCCCGAAACCGTCAGTTTCATCGACAGCTCATAAGGGTTTTCGATGAAGCACCTGGGCACCAGATAAGGACCGATCGGCAGGAACCCTGGCTGGCCCTTGGAGCGCAGCCAGTCGGTCCCCAGCATCTTGTAGTCTGTCCTGGGGATGAGGTCACGGGCTGAAATATCGTTGACGATGGTATAACCGGCCACGTAATTCATGGCGTCGGCTTCGCTGACGTTATAAGCCTCCTGACCGATCACCACGGCCAGCTCGAGCTCCCAGTCAGGCTTGCGGGTGGTGGGCGGCAGCACCAGATCGTCGTAGGCACCGGAAATGGCCGAGACCGGTTTGGTAAAGACGTACGGCTCGCCATGGGCCACGCGCTTGTCCATCATGTCCTCGGCCCATGCCCGCAGCTCATCGTCGTTGAGTCCTTCAGGACCCACCTTGGAGTCAACGGTCAGGTCCACGACATGCTTGCGGTAGTTGGCGCCGGTGCAAAAGACCTGACGCGGCAGATCCACAGGCGAATGGAAGCGCAACTCGCGCTCATCGGTCCAGTCATGCGCAGACGCCTGGTGCACCAGTTGTTGCAAATCTTCAAGGCTGCGCTGCCAGTCATCGAGCAGCGACAGCACGGTTTTGTCGATCAGCCCTGCAAATCCATACTCTTTTGCCAAGTCGCCAAGGTTGGCCACCTTGTGGTCAACCACCACCCCGGCAAACTTGCGCGAGGGATCCTGGGCCGTTGAAAAGGTGCCGAGTGCAAATGTTTTCATTCATATCCTCCGGAGGTAGTCACTTGAGCAGAGAGGTATCGACGAGCGACGCGTAAGAGGCCTCTGCCCCCAACAGGCCCAGTTGTTTTCTGTGCGCGATCAACAGTTCGATACCCTGCACGCTGGGCACCAGGGTCGTCGGAAAGGTGTCGATCATCGCCTTGATGGCGCTGGCGGGCATGGACTGGCTGGCCAATGCCGACTCAAGCTTGTCCAGCTTGCCCCCGATGCCACGTACGGCCTGCGCGAGCAAGGCGATCCAGGCGTTGAGGGCCGGATTGTTGAGCAGTGTGGTGCGCCTGACGACCACGCCCTGTCCAGGAAACAGTGGGTAAGCGGCTTGAATGCCGGCAATGGTCACGAGCCCTTGGGCAAGGGCGAGTGAATCGAATGGAGGGCCCAATAGCGTCGCGTCCCCTCGCCCGTCGACCAACGCCTGGAAGCGCTCCTTTACGCCCCCGACAGGCACCAGGGAATAAGCATCCCTGGCCAGGCCGGCCTCACCCAGCAGGGCCCTGAGTGCAATGACGAAACCATTTTCGGGTGCATCGACCAGGATGCTGGCGCCCTCAAGGTCCTGAAGTGCTTGTACCTTTGATCGGCCGATCAGGCTCAAAGGCGTGGTGCTCTCGACCTGCGCCACGATGACAAAATCCTGCGGCCCGGGCCGCAGGTTCCAGTGCAGCACGTTGTCCATCGACGTCACGGCCGCGTCCATTGCACCGCTGGACAGGGCTTCGAATTGTTCATCGGAAGAGGACGTCTGGCGTGATTGCAATTGCACCTCTGCAGAGGCTTCCCAAGAAGCAGCAATGGCTACAGCCGGCGGTACAAACCAGATCACATGAAGCGTATTGTTATTCATTTTTATGACTCGCAGATGTGGCCCCAAATATAATACTGAACGTATCGTATCGTCAATTCATCTTCAGCATTCGAGTCATCTGCATCGATGGGTCATGCAAATGCTAGATATCCAGTACCAGGCGCGAGGACTTGCTACCGGAGCAACAGACGAACATCGACTTGCCCGCCTGGCGCTCGTCATCGCTGAGGATAGAGTCACGATGGTCAGGCTGGCCTTCCAGAACAGCGACTTCACAGGCGCCGCAAATGCCCTCTCGGCACGAATTCATGACCTCGACGCCGCTGGCAAGCATGGCCTCCAGAAGGCTCTGGCCTTTATCGACCGCAAGGGTTTTCCCTGACCGGGCCAGGTGCACCTCATAACCCCCTTCGCTGGCTATTTCATGGGCAGGCACAAAACTTTCAAAGTGCACGCGTGTGAAATCCACCTCGGCGGCAGCTTCCTTGTAGGCCTTGAGCATGCCGGCCGGACCACAGCAGTAGTAGTGCCGCTGGCTGGCGTCGGCAGCGAAGATACCGCGCAGCGTTGCCATCGTTTGCTCGGGCGTCAGGGCGTAGAGCAATTGGGTATTGTTTCGCGACGGCGCATCGATTCGCTCAAGCAATGCCGCATGCCTGGCTTCACGGGCGAAGTAATAAAGTGTCCACGGCTTGCCCTGCGACTCCAATTGCTGGGCCATGCTCCACAGTGGCGTGATACCGATACCGCCGGCGATCAATACCGTGTCGCAGGCAGCCGGGTCCAGCGCAAACAGGTTTCTCGGCGCGCCAACCTGCAACGTGGCGCCGCATCTCAACCGCTCGTGCAAGTACCTTGAGCCGCCGCGACTGGCGGGATCCTTGGCCACGGCAATCACGTAGCGGTTTTTATCGTCGGGATGATTGAGCAGGGAATAACTGCGGGTCGGCATGCCATCAATGACCACATCGATGTGCGCACCGGCCGTAAATGGAGGCAGTTCAATGCCAGAGACTGGCCGCAGATCAAAGGCCAGTACCTGTTCGGCCTCATGGGTAATCGACTTCACATAAACCGGATAAAGCATAGAAGCTTGCATGTTGACCTCAAGCGGCAGTGCACAGAACAGCGCCGGCCTGGCCGGCGCCAGCGCGAATCAGGCAGGGAACGTCTTGCGCCGCTCATCTTGCTGTCTGTCGGTGAATAGCCGGATATCGGTCTGTACCGGAATCATCGCTGCCAGCGCACGCAGTGCACGGTAGTCGGACTGCTCGGCCTTGAGACAGTCCTCACCCGCTTCGCTCAGGCGTATGCGCTCCATCAGCTCGCGCCGCAGGCGCACGATGGCCAGATCGCCACTGCCCAGAAACTCACGAGTGCGGTCGACAATCGGAATGCTCTCGGCCACGGCGTAGTCCTCGAAAATCACGCCGGGGATACCGCTCCAGCTTTCACCGGCACGCATGGCCGCCCGGTCCTGCCCATAGTTCGGCGTGCCCTGACGTGAAGCGGCGAAGTTGTCGTCGGACTCATCGGTGCCCAGCAAGGCGAAATCCGGCAGGTTCTGGTCGATCGGTTGACGAGTGTCCCAGTAGACGTACCACTGCAGGCTGCGCGTGTTGTTGACCGGTACGACGATGATGACGAAGCCGGCTTCCGCGTCGGTGGTGCCAATGAAGGCGGTGCCTGGCGCCACGAACTCGGTCACACGAAGGTAGTCCTGCTCACCGCCGCTGGTGCGCAGGGAGTAGGAACGAAGGCCGTAAGGTCGACTTTCAAGGGTGTATTTCGGCGTGTCATTGCCTGACACCAGTTGCAGCCCGGCTTGAGGAAGGCGCTTGTCTGCCGTGGTATCGGCATGCAGCAGGCCAATGTGGGCCGAGTCCAGCAGTGTCTCAAGATTCTGCAGCCAGTTGGCCTCGTTGAAGGATGCGCGTGGCCGGCAATGCTCGCGGCCCAGATAGGTGAAGGCGTAATCGGTGAACGCTGGCGGCTCACCGTCGCCCAGATAGACCCACACGATCGCCCCACCCTCTCGCACCCGGAAACCCTGGCCTTTTACCTTGTCGCAAAAGCCCTGGTCTTTCTCGGTGGGCATCTTTACGCAGCGGCCTTCGGCATTGAAGCTCCAGCCATGAAAAATGCAGGTGAGGCGATTGTTCTCGTTACGCCCCAGCGCCAGCGAGACACCGCGATGGGGGCACGCCTCGCGCAGAAAGCCTGCCTCACCGTTGTCGCCACGAAAAGCCACATAGTGCTCGCCCAGCAGCTCGACTTTGACCGGTGCTCCCCCCGGCTCCAGGGCGGCGCTGCGCAGCGCCGGTATCCACTGTCGTTTCCAGTAGCGGTTCAGAGGCGTACCTGGCGAGACATCGGTTAGCAGGCGATTCTGTTCAGCAGTGAGCATGGGCGCGTCCTTTTTATTTTCAGGCTTTCAGGGGATTTACCTTAACCAAAGAGAATCTTAACAATTAAGGTATATTCACGCTAAGCCTGCCCGGTCATGCTGTCAAGCCATATAGTTAACTTATTAACGTTATCGTCGTCAGACGGGTTTCCGTTGCTACAGAATGCGGATCCTTGAGGTATGATCGAGCCTCTGCACCCTCGAGCCGCCCATGAACAAGCTCTTTTCCCCTTCCGTCAGCCCTGAAGCCGTGGCCAATGCGTGGCGCCGGGAGCGCCCCGATCTTGAGCATGACGGCCTGTCACTGTTGATCCGTATCCGCAGCCTGGCCTTGCTGATCGATCAGCATGTCACCGACATCGCCGAACACATGGGCCTTGATTACAAGGAGCTGATGCTGCTGTTCGCCCTGAGGCGCAGCGGTGAGCCCTATTGCATGCGGCCCACCGACGTCTTCCGGCTATTGAAAGTAACGTCGGGCGCGGCCACCTATCGGGCCGACAAGATGGTCGAAAAAGGTGTGGTCCTGCGCATTCCTGACCCTCTGGACCGGCGCGGGCAATTGATCAAGCTCAGTCCGTCCGGCATGGCCCTGGCAGACGCGGCCATCGACCGGCTGGCACAGGCCGGCAACGAGGCCATCCACGGCTTCGAGGGCAAACCGCAAGATATCGAACAACTGTGTGAACGGCTGCAGGTGCTTGAAGGCGGCTGGCTGAGCATCACACCTGACAGTAAAAACCCGCTGGCACGTAACGAGCCTTGAAGGCCGCCCTGCCCGTCAGGACGCTGTTTTTCGAGTCAGATTACCGGCCAGCATCAGTTCCAGGTTCTGCACCGCCGCCCCCGCCGCGCCTTTGCCCAGGTTGTCGAACACGGCTGCCAGCAAAACCTGGCTGCCATTGTCGAACACCATCAATTGCAGATCATCGGTGCCGTTCATGTTCTGTGGGTCAATGGCTTTCAAGGCCTTGGCCTGCTGCATCGGCATGACCTGCACCGGCCCGGTGCCGGCGTAATGCTGCTCCAGGCATGCCTGCAGCCGCTGTGCATCGACACCGGGCGCCAGCAAACGCAGGTGCAGGGGGATGGTCAGCACGATGCCCTGGCGAAAATTGCCGTAGGACGGCACGAACAGCGGCCGCTCGCTCAGGCCGCTGTGTTGCTGGATCTCCGGGACATGCTTGTGCGCCAGCCCCAATCCATAGACCTGAAACGCCAGCGCCTGCGACGCCTTGGCACCTTCATGCACCTCGACGGCCGCGCGACCGCCCCCGGAATAGCCGGACACGGCATGGATGCTGGCCGGGTAATCCCGGGGCAATAACCCCGCTTCCAGCAAAGGACGCAACAGCCCCACGGCCCCGGTGGGGTAACAGCCAGGGTTGCTGACCCGTTGTGCGCTGGCAATGCGCTGCGCCTGCTGCGCGCTCATTTGCGCAAAGCCGTAGGTCCAGTCTGGATGGGTACGGTGGGCCGAGCTGGCATCAATCACCCGTACCGCCGGATGTTCAATGCTCGCCACCGCATCGCGTGCGGCGTCGTCAGGCAGGCACAGCAGCGCGATGTCGCAGGCATTGATGGCCTCACGCCGGTGTTTGGGGTCCTTGCGCTGCTCAGGTGCCAGCGTGAGCACGCGCAGGTCGGTACGGCCTTGCAGCCGCTGCTGGATCTGCAAGCCGGTGGTGCCCTGGTCGCCGTCGATAAAAACAATGGGGGTCGCCATGAGTAAGATGCTCGCCAGTAAAAATCAGTAGTGGCGATCTTGCGCACCGTGCTGGAATAATCAAAGTCGAATTTTAAAACGGTTTTGTTCAGTTTTTCTGAACGAGGAATGGCCATGCGTGAAATCAGCCTGGACCGCCTGCGTACGCTGGTGGCCATCGCCGACCTGGGTTCGTTCGCCGAGGCGGCCCGCGAATTGAGCCTGGCACCGCCCACGGTCAGCCTGCACATTACCGACCTCGAGGCGCGGGTTGGCGGGCGGCTGTTATCCCGCACCCGCGGCCGGGTGCAGCCGACGGCGCTGGGTGATACGTTGATCGAACGTGCCCGGCGCTTGCTGGCGGACGCCGAGCAGGCCTTGGAGGATGTACAACGCCAAGTGCAGGGCCTGGCCGGACGGGTGCGCCTGGGGGCTTCCACCGGGGCCATCGCGCAGTTGCTGCCGCAGGCCCTGGAAACCCTGGAGCGAGATCATCCCGCCATCGATCTGCAGGTCGCGGTGCTCACTTCCCGGGAAACCCTGAAAAAGCTGGCCGATGGCACCCTGGATATCGGCCTGGTGGCATTGCCCCAGGCGCCCTTGAAAGGCTTGAAGATCCAGGCGTGGCGACGCGACCCGGTCATGGCTTTCCTGCCGGCACGCTGGCAATGCCCGGACCTGATTACACCCGGCTGGCTGGCCGATCGGGCGCTGATTCTCAACGACAGCACGACCCGGCTGTCGCGCCTGACTTCAGAATGGTTTGCCAGCGAGGGCCAGCACCCTGCTCCACGCATCCAGCTCAATTACAACGATGCGATCAAAAGCCTGGTGGCCGCCGGTTACGGCGCCACCCTGCTGCCGCACGAAGCCACTACACCCCTGCCCGATGCACGCATTGTCATGCGGCCCTTGCAGCCAGCGCTGTGGCGGCAACTGGGCATTGCCCATCGCGCCGGCCATGTCGAGCGCTCGACGCAGCATGTGCTGGATGTCCTGTGGCAGTTGAGTGCTGATTGAGACGGGTGTTATTGCATGTTCATCCTGGTGTGCACCAACCCGGGACCGGCGCAGGCTGAACAGCGCGAGGCGCTGCAGACCGTGTTGGGTGACGCCTGCCGCCGGGACGCTGTCAGCCGCCTGGAATTTGCGGTCCGCGTACCGGCATGGCAGTGTTTGACGGGCCTGTTCACGTGAGTGGCGCGCTACTGTTGGGTTGCCCAAAATGTACCGTAGGTAAACTGCGCCAATGTGTCGATAAGCTGCGGATTGTTGATTTTGATCATGTTGTTGGATCGCCGTGTGCTTGCCTTGCACACAAAATCATAGGGCCGCTGCATAACGCTTTGGGCTACCGGCATCCATTGGCGACTCTTCGGTTCTTCGACGACCTCACCTGAACGCTTCTTTGCCTTGGCTACGTCTACCCAATACTGGCCAGCCTTACACTGGAAAGCGATCGTGGACCAGATAAAAGAAGGCTTGCCCTGGTCTTCAAACACCTGCACCACCTCCACTGTACGGGCGGTTTCGGTTCCTGATTCAGAGGGGCTGTCCGCAACAGAAAGAGCATCTGCATACATGACTTGCCGCTTGGGTTGATCGCCACTCCCGAAGATCAGCCACCAGTCAGGCATTGCTGCCACTGCCTGGCTCGGAACAATGACAAGGGGAGAAAGAATCGCCAGAACCTGAACGAATTTATGCACCGTTATTGCCCCCACCTCGTTGCCGACCATTAGCACCGGACAAACGCTCAGCTGACATTGATAATCGCTCATACCCTGTACAGCACGCCATAGCACACCTGTACGATTGCCAATGAATGTGCAGCCCAGCCATGAGCCCTTTTACCCGGTTCGCTAGACCCGGGGGTTCAGATCATTCACCTGTTTCGGCAAACCATTTGAGTGCTTCGGTTCTCTCAAGGGTCATGGTCAACTCGCAGCCTGCGCCATTGATCTGATCCATGGTGCCACCTGAAAAGTGGTAATACATGAAGCAATGGGCGTCTCGGTACTTGACCCACAACCGTTGCGCATCACGCAGTTGCGTTTTTTTCTCGTCTGACAGTGCGCCCATCGCCGCCTTGTACGACGCATTCAGGCGGGTATTTTGTAGCGCCAGTTCCTTGTTATTGCATTCGTTGATTTCATAGGTAATACCTTCAGACTTCTCTACACAAGCATCAAACGCCGGAGAGTATTTACCTTGCGCCGCCGCCGCCAGGGAGAACCCGACCGCGCCCAGTACCGCCACCCATCGCATCATGATTTCAACCCGGTTCAATGAAAGGCATTACTGACACGCCCAAGCCCTGTCATCTCGAACTCACTGTCACTGACCCCGCTGACACAGAACTCAATGTATCTTGAGTTCACCCGCTCAAAAAAAAGCGTCCATAAAACCACAATTATCAACCTCGTAATCCACTACGATGTCTTGAGCATCAGCAATGACATTGACCACGCAATATTCCGTCCACGTCGTCTGCTGGTATTGATCGGTAATCTGAAGATACCCTGCGCTTCGATCATGGGTAGCCCCCATGTATTTATTTTCAGAAAACGTACCTTTGTACCGTCCCCATTGGTAGTCGGTGTTCTCCGGGTTCTTGCGATCAGGCTCTACATTTTTAGGCTTGCCCATCAGAGGGGCCAGTTTGGCAATGACCTCATTGACATGTTGACCCTTGGCCTCTTTTACGCTACCCAGCTCCTGACTCGGAATCGACGTACACCCCACCAATAAAGACAGCAAGGCGGCGACAAGCACAGGGTGTATCGCCGCGTGTTTGACAGCGCCCGCCGGAACAAAGCAGGCCGTCAACGGCTCAGCCGTTTCATTACGTATGCTAGTCATACCCTGTCTCACTCGAGCGTTATGATAAACGGCGATGCGCACGTTTTAACGGTTCTTAAAAACAGTATCGGATTCGTTTAAGTTTCTCGATAGTACAGGTGTACTATCCGACTTCCTCGTCGTGACCCACAACCTGTCATCAGTGCGCAATAGGAAGTGTGCCATTGCCAGTCAACCCACTTCGCCTTCGAGTCGTTGACGCCCCTACGGGCTCACCCGGCATCAACAGCACAACAACGGGCGGATAAGGCACGCTGCCCGTTGCAGCAATGCACCCGGCAGCTTTGCAGGGAGACCTGTTCAACCAGGGTCTTGCCAGCGGTTATCGCGAAACCGCCATCCACCCGGCACACCCGGCCATGACGCCTGCGGATGTACGGTTCAAGTGTTTCATGGCGGCCGGTGATCGAACCACGCGCTTGATGCGCGAGGCCGTCAGTAAGTAGACCATTTGAATCGAAAGGTCGATGCCAATACCCAGCGCCATGATCAGCACCACTTCGGCAGCACTCAGCCGCGTGAGATCAAACGCATGAGGCAGGACAGCACCGAAAAAAACCACGGCCTTCGGATTACCCAGCGTCAACAAGGCACCCGATAACAGACCCCGCGCGGCTGAGCGCTGGACAGGCGCCTGAGGCTGCTCGGTATTGCTCGACCAGAGGTTCCAGGCGATAAACAGGATGAAGGCAATGCCCAGCCACTTGATTGCCACGAACGCCTGTTCAAACTGCAAGGCCAGTGCCGCTAGGCCAAGGATCGCCACCAGCAGCCAGAGGGCATTGCCCAGCACCATGCCGGCGATGAATGGCAGGGTCGATCGTGTCCCCCTGGACACCACCTGGCCGAGTAACGCGCCTTGTGCAGGTCCGGGAATGGCCGCTGCGATGGCAAACGGAACCACAAAAAACCACATTGACGATTGAGTCAGCATGGCAACACTCCCTGTGCTTGAGAAAAGAACCGATCCTCGCATCCAGGCACCAAAGCGGCAAGTTCCAAGGAGCGCCCATGAAACGCTTATCAGGGCTTGGTTGGGTCGGCGCGGCTTACCGGACAGGGGCCGTACACCGGCCTGAAAATGCCCCATGCGTTTGCCAATCCGGTACACAAGCGCGACCACCCGACGGCGGCTGCACCCGTGATGCGCCTGCATGACTTCAAAGGGCGAGCTGTGCGATCACTTCGTCCGATGACATGACATCGGCATACTCATTACCGAGTATCGCCAAGGTCAATTCATGAACGGTTGTGGCGCTCCAAGACTTGCCATTCTTCCCTGCCACGGGCACGGCTGTCGTGGCGTCTGAAGGAAGAATGATGCTGTAGCCGAGCGCTTTACCCGCACGAACCGTCGCATCCATGCTGTTGTGAATCACAACCCCCGTCAGCACCAGACGCGTTGTTTGCATATGCTTGAGCGCTGCATCCAGTTGCGTGCCGATAAAGGCGCAGTTTTCCTGCTTGATAACCACCGTTTCTCCCTTTATCGGGGCCACCTCTTTCTTTATGCCGTTCCACGGGCCATGGACGTAGTAACTGGATGCCGGCGTACGCTCCTCATGCTTCACATGAACAACGGGCCAATTCCTGGAGCGCCAGTGTTCAAGAAGGCGTTGAATCACCGCCAGATATCCAGGATTATTTTTGCCCTCCCAGTTCGGCTGATCAATCGCCTCCTGAACATCAAGGATGACCAGCGCAATGGGACCGGTTTGATCCTTCATGTCATTTCATCGCCGTTGGAAATTGAAGGCCGAGTGTGCTGAAACAAGCCGCTGCCAGCAACTGCCAGCGTGCAATTACAGTGCGGGAAGGACTTTCTGAAAGCCAGGCGCGGTTGACTGACTTCACAGGCAATGATCAATCCAATCATCTTGTACGATGTCTTATCACAAGGTATTACTACGTCTCTCAAAAAAACAAGACCAAGGAGACCGCTACATGAACTCATCCCTGTCCGCCGGGCCTGCAAGCCTTGACCAGGCCGAGGGCAATACCCGTCGCAGCTTTCTCAAGAAATCCTTCGCCGCGTCCGCGACCCTGGCAACCGTCGGCAGCGCCGTCCTGCCCAGCCTCTGCGCGGCTGCCGAGCCCTTGAGCCAGCGCTACCCGGATCCGCTGATTCAAGTCCTCGACGACAGCTTTCTGGAGTTACGTGTGTTTAACGCCAGTGTTGAAAAACTGGCCACCGGCATGCGCTGGGCCGAAGGACCGGTCTGGGTTGGCGATGGACGCTATCTGCTGGTCAGCGACATCCCCAACAACCGCATCATGCGCTGGGACGAAATCACCGACACCTTCTCGGTGTACCGCGAACACGCCAACTTCTCCAACGGCATGTGCCGGGATCGCCAAGGGCGCCTGATTGTCTGCGAAGGCTCCACCACCAACCGCGAAGGCCGCCGCATCACGCGCACTGAATACAATGGCGCGATCACCGTGCTGGCCGACAGCTTCGACGGCAAGCCCTTCAATTCGCCCAACGATGTCGTCTGCAAAAAAGACGGATCCATCTGGTTCACTGACCCGCCCTTCCAGACCGGCAACAATTACGAAGGTCACAAAGTCACCCCCGCCCAACCGCACGCCGTTTACCGCATCGACGGCGAGACCCAAAAAGTCACGCGGGTCATCGACGACCTCAACGGCCCCAACGGTCTGTGTTTTTCAGCCGATGAAAAAACGCTGTTTATTGTCGAAGGCCGTGCCAAGCCCAACCGCTTGATCTGGGCGATCACGGTGAAGGACGACGGCACCCTGGGCGAACGCCGCAAGCACATTGAGGGGCTGGACTACGCGGCGATCGACGGCATCAAATGCGACGAAGCGGGCAACATCTGGTGCGGTTGGGGTGGCAATGGCGATGCCAGGGCCGACTTGGAGAAACTCGACGGCGTGCGCGTGTTCAATCCACAGGGCAAAGCCATCGGGCATATCTCGTTGCCGGAACGTTGTGCAAACCTCTGCTTTGGAGGGCGTGAAGGAAACCGGCTGTTCATGGCCAGCAGTCACTCGGTCTATTCGCTGTTCGTGAATACGCGTGGGGCGACATTTGCGCTGTAAAAAATGACGCTGTCCTGTCGCGCATCGAAGGGTGCGCGACAGTCATGCGCCTTTACTGGCGCCCATCATCATCGCACCTCACCCTCCAGGCAGCGCGCCAGGCCCGGTTCGTGGGCGAAGGCAGATTGCCAGGCATGCAGCGCCCGCAAAGATGGCGAGTGCACCGACCGCGCCGGCCGCCTGCATGGTCGCGCCAAATAGCGGGGTGCCGATGGCCTGACCAACAGCCAGGCTGAGAAATGGCAGGCCCAGGCCCAGGTCGGGTCTATCTGAAAGCAGATGGATGCCTTGAATCAGAAAGGCCCCGGAAGACACGATGTAGGCGGCGCCGAACAGTCCCATGCAAGCAAAGCCATACACGGGCGAGAAAGACGTGGCCGCCAGGCCCAGGGTGCCCATGGCGATCCCGAGCAATGCGCAGGCATGCACACGAGCTGTACCAAACCGATCGGTCAGTACTCCGGTCAGCGCCCCGCTGACACCAGACACGCCTACGACCACCCAGACCCAGGCCAGGCGATCATCGGCAAAGTGGAAATCATTGCGCAGGATGTCGGCGCCAAAAGTCCAGATTGCGGTGCTCGACAGCCCCATCAAGGCACCGCCAGCGCACAGGGCCAGTACACCGGGACGACGGAAAATCGAAAAAAACGGTCTGTGGGCTTCCCGGCCGCTCTTGCACGGCGGAACGGCAAACCAGACCCATGCTGTGACCGCGGCGCCCATCAGGGCAAACAGGCCGTAGAGCTCGCGCCAGGCACCCGCCGCCAACAAGGCTGCCAGGCCGGAAAATACGATACCGGCCGCAGTACCGGCGTTGATTGCGCCGTTGGCCTTGGGGCTGTCGCGGTCACTGAACCGGGCAGCAACGGCGGTCGCCAGAGGTGGCGAGGTCAAGCCGGTACTCAACCCGGCCAGCCCGATGCCCAGACCCAATGTCCAGCCTGAAGAAGCGAATGCCACAAGCATCATGCCGACCGTGGCCGACAGCGCGGCTGCCAGGGCAATGAGACGCGCACCCAATGTGCCTATGCCATAAAAGGCCAGAATGATCCCGACGCAATAGGCGGCAAAGGCACCCCCGCCAATCCATCCCGCAGCGGTGTAGCTCAGCGAAAGCTCGGCTCGAATCTGAGGCAGGAGCAACCCATAGGCAAACCTCGCCAGCCCATAGGACAGCGCGGTCAATGTGAACGCTGCCGCGACAAGGTTCAGGCCGTGCCTCATGGCTGGCCTGCCCTGGCGAGCATCAACAGTGAACTGGCAGCGTCCGAGGCCTGGTCGATGACCGATGCACCGGTCACACTGGCCGCTGCGGTGGCGCCCTCGAACAGCAGCCAGATCTGGGTGGAAAGTCGCTCATCGCTTCGGCCCAGGGTGAACTGCACCCGCCGGGCGACTTCATTGCGAAATTCGGTTTTCTGGCGGTGGACCAGGGCGACGATTCCGTCACTGGCCTGGGCATATTCGCTGCGAGCCCGCAGCAACATGCAACCCAGCGTGCCGTGGTCCTGGACCCAGTCGCTCAGCGTATTGAAAAGCGCGTGAATATCACTTGGCTGCTCGTCGAGCCGTTGCATGAACTTGAAGTGCCTGGCCTGGAGGACCGCCAGCACCAGACCGTCGCGCGAGCCGAAATGCTTGTAGAGCGTGCGGGTGGAGACGCCCGAAGGCGCAATCACCCGATCGATACCGATGCCCCGGAACCCTTCTGCTTCAAAGAGTCGAGTGGCCGCTGCGATTATTTCAGTACGTTTATCCATGCAACGAAGGTACAACGATCGTTTTACATGTCAAGCACGTAATCGCCTTGTCATAGTCGGCCAAGAGGTTGCGTGCAATCGGCTCATATGAGCAATTCTGTTCCAGATACTGCGTACGCATTCCAGCATTCCAGTTCACCGTGAAAGGTTTTCCTGCACAGACGCACAGGCATGTTCAATGGCAGGCCTGGAAACAGGCGGATCCAAAGACATTCATCATTGGTTTTTTATTGCTCGATGGGTTCTCCCTAGCGTGCTTTACACACGCTTTGGCTGTGCTTTCAACCGCTAATTTGATCAGACCTGGAATGGTCAAAACTCGAACCTTTTCAGTCCATCGAACAGCAGACAAGGTTTAGATAGCATCCAGACGGGATAGCTAAAACGCTCGTCCAAGTTGGCGGTGACCATGGTTTTGCCCGAACCGCCATGATTGGCTTGAGGCCCGCATGGCAAAGCGTTACGAACGCTCCGACGCATCGTGGGAATTGATCAAGGATCTGGTTTCTCCAGAGCAGAAAATGGGTCGCCCACGCAGTGATGATCGTCTGGTACTGCATGGAATCCTGTGGATCCTGTGCTCGGGCGCTGCCTGGCGTGACCTGCCAGAACCCTTTGGGGGCTTGGTCGACGGCGTATCAACGTTTTCGTGGCTGGCGCGATGACGGTACGTTTGATCGAATACTCGAGCGCTTACACATTCGCCTGAACCAGGAAGGACTGATCGACCTGGACACCTGGATGATCGACTCCACGGCGATGCGTGCAACCCGTGCCTCTTCAGGCGCCGGAAAAAAGGAGGCTGAAGAACCGCTAGACCAGGCCTTAGGTCGCAGTCGAGGCGGACTGACAACCAGGACTCACATGGTCTGCGACGCCAATGGCGTTCCCTTGCGCTTCATGCTTTCACCGGGACAAGCCAGCGATATCACCCACGCCCAACCGTTGCTGGATCAGGTGCGAATTCCCGGCAAGTCGGTGCGACCACGCAAACTCCGGCCTGGGTTGCCCCGACTCGTTGATCGTCCAACGTATCGGCAGCGGACCATCACTGAGCGGATGTTTGGCTGGCTAATGGAGAACCGCAGAATAAGCACTCGCTACGCCAAGCTGGCCAGGAGCTTGCAGCCATGGTCACGCTGGCCTGCAGCCTACGGTGCATGCGGCAATACTTTTCGTACAAAACCTAGGTTGAAGACCATTCGTTAAAAAATGCGAAGAATTGAGCCCTCTCAACAATAACCTGAGGCCAAGTTATCCCGCCGTGCGCATTGTCACGCTCGCGAAATGATCAAGTCGATCATGAACTCGAGAAGCTCATCAAAGCATTGAAACTCTTCAAAAACGTTGTCGATCGCCTGCCTATCCCTGACCTGAAAGGTCTGTGATGCTACGTCCAAAACATAAATATCCGTATCACTTTCACCAAAAATCAAAAACCCACTCATAACCTCCAAATCACGAGCAATGAGATTGTGCTCAACAAGGGCATGACTGTAACCCTCACCCTCGCGAAATGTATGCGGCCGACTTGAGTAGAGACACACCCCTCCCGACATCAAACCATCATAAACGCCAAGAAAATCCAAATACTGCTTTGGCAATGTCGCCTGCAGCTCACTCAGACACTTCACTTCTAAAATCCGTCTGTCTTCGTCCGTTGCAGCTGCGCCTAAAAACATATCAGCTTCGTCAAGACTGCTCCGCAGGGCTGCTATTTTTGACTGGGTTTTTTTATTCACACTTAGCCTCCTGAAGGCGGATAGATTCTGGCTTCAATCATTGACCACTCTACCATTTTATTTTCACCAGCACTCACACCCTCTGTTAGAGGTCGCTTTACGCTAGTGGGTGTGGCACGCCATAGCATTTAATTTCTCTACCCCTTTCAGAACGCGTAATTACATTAGAACACATCGCATTGGCAGTCCTTGTGACGTGGTTTCATGAACCAGGCGGACGAGTAAGTCATAAGCCCCCTCTGCAAGCTTGTCTTTAAAGACTTTTAAAAAGGTCCCGACCTTAAATCAACCACACAATTAAACCGCAGACAAACAGGAAGGGATATAGCCGGACCTGGATATTGCAAGACGCACAACAGGCTACCTTGGAATGATTTTTCCTTCATGGCCATGCGCTGCATCATGAGTGACGACCGGAAAGGCTGCTCCGCCGATAAAAGATCAAACAAGAAAGGTCCGTCAATCAAAAAACTGCTCAATATAACGCTGAACACGATCATAACCCGCCACGGCCAAAACATTAAATTCTTTGTACCTGGAAAATTCTATCACTTCTAGAAATTCGTCTTCACAGTACACTGCGCCTGCGTTTCTATAATACTTCAGCTTTGTCTTTTCAGGGGTTAATGGAATATTCCCAACAATTTTCCAATCTCCATTCTTTAGTTTTTCAACAGATGCGAATATAACGACTTCCACTCCTCTGGAATTTTTAATACACAGGAATTCCTTGTCTGCCAGGTCAACCTTGCCCTCTTCATCCGCCACACCTAAAACCCCAAAGGAGAACGCTTTCTTAAACCGATTTTTAAAAGCGCACAGTATTTGGCAAACCGCGAATTTTCCAGAGTTTGAAGGGATTAAAAAAATATCCCCTGATGTGTATTTCACGACGAACATCCTCTTTTAGTGACACTCAAGGCATCTTTGAAAATTGCGTTACCCCAAACGGAGTTATCTTCAATGACGTTATACACCCCTTCTTTACCTGTTGAGTGCCTATCCATGCAAGGCGCCATTATTACACACCCCCGTCAAGATCACCTTGTCACAGCCAAATTCACCTGATCTACCAAAGAAGCAAACCGCTTCACGACCCATAAGGCATGCCGTGAAGAGACAGGCGAGTCACTGGACAAGTAAGCGTTTAATTTAATAAACCACTCGAGCCGTGAGGGAGAAGATAATGAGAAACTCTCTTTACAGGATACAATGACCAACATGATTCCACTGGAATTAAAGAGCAGTGCCCTCTGACGAGAGCACCGCTGGGTCAAGCAGCCCAGGACATCGACTGCTGCAGCAAGGCAAGCTTTCGCCCCAGCGCCGCCGCCAACACCTCAAACGCCGCAAAGACAACCGACTGCCCCAGGGTGACTGCCTCAATGCCCAGCCGCTGACACTCATCGCGCAGCGTGAAGACGCTGTCCTTGAACTCGCAGAAGATGATGACCTTGTCCTCGACATCCAGCTCCTGAACCCTCTGCAGCGTATGAGCCAGCTTGAAGCGCTCCAGCAGTATTCGTAGCTTGCCGAGGCGTGCCAGTGCGGGCTCACCACGGGTGAGTGCGGCATCGTATTGCTCGCGCTGTTCAGGGTTCATGACCTGTGACAACAACCGCCGATGCTTGCCCTTGAGCTGCGTGAGCGCATCCTTGCGTCGACGCAGCATCCAGTCAGAAAGCTGCGCACGCAGCCCCTGTCTGAACTCGGTGCTGCCGGTGAACTGCTTGCAGAATTCCTTAAGCGGCATCTGGCCAATGCCCTGCCCGGAAAGACGCAGCTGCCGCCGGATGTTTCGTAAGCGCTCCATGAACCCCACATTCCAAGCGCTTATCTGATGCTCGATGCTGTGCTCCCGATTCTCTCAGGAGCCCGTTCGCCATGATGCGACCCGACGCCAAA
>NZ_UUIS01000031.1 GCF_900589395.1 Pseudomonas viridiflava | reverse complement strand
GGATAGGGGTATTGGTTCAGTGAACGCCTTCAGGATGCGAAGGCGCTCACAGTTCCATCAAAACATAATGCGGGACTGGCCCATGGTAGGAGCGCGCTCTGCCCGCGACCGAGTGCGTAGCGCTCGCAAGATCTCGGAAACGCTGAGAATTTACAGCGAATGACCGCAAGAACTTGGAAACGCTGAGAATTTACGACTGCTAACGCAGCCGGTCGCGGGCAAGCGCGCTCCTACAAACCAAAGCGTGATCAGCGGCTACTGCCCGGCGAAGGTTCTTCGTCTTCATCAATCGGTGGCGGGTTGACCGGCAGGTCCGGATCTTCGGCCTGGTCATTGCGCAACGTGTCGAACGCTTCTTCGTCGAGCGGCGTGCTGTCCTGCCCGTTGCGAGATGCGGTGGTCACCAACGGTTCATTGGCCAGCGGCAGTGGCTCGGTGTCGCCATTGCGGGTCGGGCCCGGCTCGTTGCGCGAGTTGGGGTCGAAGCCGGTTTCGTTGTCGGTGGTGCGCGTCACCGGGCTCTGGGACACATTACCGGGTGCGTTTTCATTGATTTCCATGAACATTCTCCAGTCTCAGACGCAGGACATCCGCGCATTGCATGAGAAACGTCCAGGCCCGGTAAGTGCCGGGTTCTGGACGAGCGGCAGGGTCAGCGCAGGCGCGTCACCGTCAGCACTACCGCCGCGATTCGTTCGGCCTGACCGTAGCCTGGCGCATCGAGTTCTTCGCCGAACACATCCGGGTCCATCTCGCGGTACACCCAGGCCAGGTCCGGCGTGTCGACCAAGGGCAAGGCGTGTTCCAGGAACAGGTCCTTGCCGTCCACGCTGGGCGCACCGGTGTACAGCAATAATGTGCCCCCCACGCTCAGGCGCGTCAGCGCCTGCTCGACGATGCGCACCGACAGCTCCGAACCCAGGCGCTCGCCGCCATCACGATAGGCGCGGCGCTGGGTGTCTTTCATGTACGGGGGGTTGGCCACGATCAGGTCGAACTCCCCGTCGACGCCATCAAGGATATCGCTGTGCCAGGCTGAGACATTTTCGACCTCGGCCAATGCAGCATTCACAGCGGTGTAACGCAAGGCAGTGGGGTTGATGTCCACGGCCAGGACCTGGGCATGCGGCCTGGCCCTGGCGATCTGGATGGCAGCGGCACCGGTGCCGCAGCCGATATCGACAGCCCGCCGCACCGGGTCGCTTGAAGTGCGCAGGTGATCGGCGACGGCCTGAGTAAACCGGTAGGTGTCCGGGCCGAAGAACACCGCATCGTGGCCCACGGTCGGAAAGGCCGAGTGCACCAGCAACAGGTCGCCCAAGCTCGACCAGCGCACATCGCTGATCCAGCGGCCGGCATGGGCGCGGATCACGCCGCTGGCGACCAGCGCCTCAAGCTCCGGACGGGTCAGCAAGTCGTTGTCGAACGGACGGCTCCAGCCGAAGATATCGCGCACACTGCGGGCCACCCGGTTCTCGGGGCGCAGGTTGTTGCGCTGGTGGCTCAGCGGCGTGATGGTGACAAAGCGATAGCCGTCGGCGTGCAGACGACGGCCCAGTTGCAGCAGGGCCAGGTCACTGCCGACATCGACCTCATCGGCGGGCGGAAAATACGGTACGGCGGTTGCTGAGTGGTCAGTCATCGGGCGCCTCCTGCGGCAAGTAAATGCGTGAACATGCGCGTGGCATGCAGTCCCTCGGGCGTGGCATGGTGGCTGGGCGACAGGCGCTCCAGCAGGGTGGCAAGCGGCACCTGGGCCGGACGCTTTTCGGGGGCCGGCACCGGCGCGGGCACGCTGCGCTGGCGAAAGCGGGCACGGAAGGGCCGCGTGTCCTGCGTCTGCAGCCAGTCGCCGGCAATCCAGTCGTGCAGCAATTGCATCTCGTAGCCACTGAACACGCCGAACATCACCGCACCCGGGCCGTCGATCAGTTGCCAGAAACGGCTGGACTGTGGGTCTTCGTGGCGGCGGATCCAGCCCTTGTCCTGCAGCGTGGCCAGAAACGGCGCGATCTGCCCGGGCGTGGCCAGCCATTCGTTGACCGTCTTGCCATCGAGTCGGCAATAGTCCGAATGCATGCTCTGGCCAAAGCTGCGCTTGCGCTCGAGCATGGCGATCACTTCGCGCTCGATATCGAAGCCTGCAATCACCGCCCTGGTGCCGACACCCAGGTCATTAAGGCAATAGCCGTTGCGCAACCGTGTCATGAATTCGTCTTTGTCCGGGCAGCTGGCGAGAAAGCCATGAACCGCCTCGACGGCCTTTTGCGCATGACCGGTGCTGGCGTTGTCGATGGTCACGTGCAAGGTGAAGTAGTAGGGGTCGATGCCCAGTTCGTTCAGCTCGAACGAGGTGATCAGCAGGTGCAACGGCAACTGCTCGTAGCCGAAGTTGTAGCCGATCATTTCCGGCAGGAACGCATCCCCCGCCTGCCCCAGCGCCAGTTGCAAGGCCCCTTGCAGGTACAGGTCCTGATCGAGGGTATGAGTGGGCGCGCAGTCGTGCTCGTTGAGCAATTTTCGATACAGCACGACATGGTTGAGCCCCGGGTCGCCGTCGCCCAGTTCTTCGAGGTAGGTACGGATCAGGCCCTGGTAGCGCCAGTCCTCGGCGTGTTGCAGCGCGCTGTACAGCCAGGCGCCATCGACCAGCTTGGTCGGCGCCACGCATTGCAGGAAATACAGGGCGTGCGCCTTGCTGCTGAAAAAACGTCGCGGCTCACCGGCACGGCGTGCCGCCAGGTACTGGCCGTATTGCTCGCCGACCTGGCTGGCCTTGGCCTCCATCCAGGCAGCAAAGTCTGCAGGGTCTTGCGGCAGCTCGCACGGCAGGCTGGCCGCCTGGGCCAGGTGCGTGTTCAGGAACGTGGCCAGTTCGTCCGGGGCGGTGTCGGCCCCGGCGTGCAGGAGTCTGTGGTACAGGCTGGCAGGGTCGAATGAATGAACGGGTTCTACGACTGGCGCAGTGGCAAAGCGATTGAATACGGTCATGATCGGCTACTGACTTTGTTGTATTTCTGTCAGAGGTACGACCTTCGCAAATGATTCCGCCCGATTGCATGGACGGTCATGGTCAGGTGCGGGCAACGTCATGCCGGACCGACAATAACGCTGCCCGCTGTGGGTGTCAGGCGGTGTTGCTCAAAGGTACTTGAGCCAGGCGATATCCCGGCGCCGCCCCTTGAGCGCGGCAAACCAGCGCACCGCCGGAAACAGCACCACCGCCAGCACCGCCGAGCACAGCCAGACCGCGCCGACACTGTCGAAACCGAAGTACGTCCCCTGGTTCAGGCCCCATACTGCAACGGCAATCAGGTACAGGAGCTTGAGCACATACAGGTGCAGCAGGTAGAAGAACATCGGTGCGGCACCGAAGATCACCAGCGGCTTGAGCCAGGCGCGTTCCTGCCAGCGCTCAAGCGCAATGAGCAACAGCAGGCCCAGGCCCAGGGTCAGGCTGATGAACAGCAACGATGGCGGGTACTTGGTGATGTTGAAAAAACTCATCACGGTCTGCACGTCGGTCGCACCGACGCTCCAGGGCTTTTCGCCGTAGCCGTTGAGCAGGCGCAGCAGCACAAACCCGCCGAGCAGGCCCAGGCCGCTGAGCCACAGCTTGCTGCGCCGGGCCGTGGCGCTGGCCGTGCTGGCGAACCAGGGGCCGGCGGCGTAGCCCAGGGCGATGACGCCGATCCACGGCAGCAACGGGTAGGAGGTGCGCAGGCGCAAGGTGTCCGACACCTCGATCCAGCCGCGATCATGCAGCACCGCCCATGGAATGTGCAGGGCCGACTCGACGCCGAAATGCAGGCCGTCGAGCAGGTTATGCCCGGCCACGATCAACACCCCCAGGGCCGCCAGCACCGGGCGTGGCAGGTAGACCAGCACCGACAGGGCAATCATGCTCAAGCCGATGGCCCAGATCACTTGCAGGTAGATCACCGTCGGCGGGAACTGGAACGTCCAGGCGAAGCTGACCAGGGTGAATTCCAGGAACACCAGGAACAACCCACGCTTGAACAGAAACGTCGAGACGTCGCGGCGGCCGCTGTGCTTCTCGCCATACAGAAACGCCGAAAGCCCGGTCAGGAACACGAACAACGGCGCGCACAGGTGCGCCAGGGTGCGGCTGAAGAACAGCTCCGGGGCGGTACTGGCCACATCCATAGGGTCACCGACCTGCCGGTGCAGCAGGAAGGTTTCGCGCACGTGGTCCAGCAGCATGAAGAGGATGATCAGCCCGCGCAGGGCATCGATCGAGCGCAGCCGCGAGGCGGGCTTGGGGTTGACAGCGGTGGTCATGGAGAGGAAACGTCCGTTGCGGTTTTAAGAGTGAGCCCGGGCTGGCCGGGCCTTTGTCAGGTCAGCTTCAAAGCGGTTTCAGGTCAGGTAATTGGACGTCTGCGCCACAGCATCATGAGGGTGCAGGCTTTCCAGGTGACGCACGCTGACACTGGAGGCGGCAAAACGCCCTTCGAGCGCTTGCTGGATCTTGCGCGCGGCGTCTTCGACGTACATCAGGTTCTGCCCGTTCAGGCGCGCAAAGGCCTGTTCATCGGCACGCTTGACGGCGGTCTGCACCGGCGTGCCCAGCGCCGCCTCGATGGTGTCGATCAGCGTCATCAGGTCCAGGCGGCTGGCCTGTTCGGCAATCCGCACCTGCACGCAGGCCACGCTGCGCTGGCTGTGCGGTGTGGCCAGCGAGGCGTTTTCGCGCAGCCACGCTGCAACGTGCGCAGGGTCCAACGCACCTTGCCCGGCAAAACGTGCCGTGAAGGCGTCTTCGATCAGTTGCCGTGACAGCGCCGCCGAGCACGGGCAGGTCGAGGAATAGGTCACATCCACCGCCACGTCCAGCTGCAGGCGCCCGCCCTGCCAGAGCGCCTCGACGCTTACCGGGTAGGACTTCCAGCCACTCAGGCCAGCGGTCACCAACGCCGGGCGACGACACATCAGGCTGAACGCCAGGTGCACATGGGCACGGGTCGAGCGGCAATCGGCATGGCTGGCGACCATGGCTTGCAGCAGCGCCGCCAAGGCCTGCGGCCCCAGGGCTTGCTGCTCGGCGAAGGCGTCGAGCAAACGGTACAGGCGCGACATGTGAATGCCCTTGACGCCAGGGTCGGCCAGGTCGACCTGCACATCGGCGCGGGCATGCACCGGATGGGGCTGGCCTGGCTCGTCGAGCTGCAACGGCAGCTCGATGCCCTGCATGCCGACCCAGTCCAGCGGCATCGAAACCGCTGCGGTTTGCGTGAGGGCTACATCGGGAAGCGGGCTGTTCATGGCGGCGTGGGTCTCGGTCGAATCGGCGCCAGGCTGAAAGGCTTGACGGCAGGCGGCACGGAAAATTTGTAACACTATAACATAATCACTTGCGCAGCCGTCACGCTGATTTATGCCCGGCCGCCCTCCACCGTGATCCTTGCAGATGCAACGCCTGCGCAGGCCACGCATACTGTGCGGCTTCAGTTGTCAATCCAGCCCAGAAAAGGATATTCACCGTGGCCGTCACTCAAGCCATCCTGCCCATCTTCCTGTTGATCGTACTGGGGTACGGTCTGGGCCGGCGCAAGGTCATCACCGGCGACAATGCCCAGGCGCTGAGCACCCTGGCCTTCAAGCTGTTTCTGCCCATGGTGCTGTTTACCGGCATGGTCAAGGCCCCGCTGCACGACGGCCTGGACCTGCGCGTCCTGGCCGCCTACTTCGTACCGGCGCTGGTGATCTTCGTGCTGGTCAATCTGTTGACCCACCACTGGCACCGGCGCCCCACGCCCTATGGCCTGACCGCAGCCTTTTCCAATAACGTCCTGATTGGCATTCCCATGGTCGCGGCACTCTTCGGGCCGCCGGGGCTGGTGCTGTTGTTCACGGTGATCGCGGTGCACAGCCTGTTGCTGTTCAGTTTCCAGAGCCTGTATGAAAGCCTGGCCGGCCAGGCGCCCTTCCGGGTGCGGACGCTGGTGGGCAGCCTGGCCAACCCGATCATCATTGGCCTGTTGCTGGGGGTGGCGGTCAACCTGTCAGGGCTGCCACTGCCGGCCTGGGCCGGGCAGCTCAGCACCTGGCTGGCCCAGGCCGCCCTGCCCTGTGCGCTGATCGTGCTGGGCGCCAACCTGTCAGGCTACCGGCTGACGCCCAGTGCCGAGGCCCTGAGCATCACGGCCGCCAAGCTGGTCCTGATGCCGCTGCTGGTGCTGCTGGCCTGCGTCCTGCTGGGCATCGTCGGCATGCCGCGTGCCGTGCTGGTGCTGATGGCGGCCGGCCCCAGCGGGGTCAACGTGCTGGGGTTTGCCAGAACGCTGGTGGACAACCACAAGACCAGCTCGGCGATTGCCCTGAGCACCCTGCTGTCGGCGGCCACCCTGCCGCTGTGGATGTGGCTGGCGCAGCGGGTGTAGGCGCGCGCTCTGCCGGAATGCCGGACCACCGCGACCGGCTGCGTTAACAGTCGTAAATTTTCAGCGTCTACACAATTTTTGCGAGCGCTGCGCACTCGGTCGCGGGCAAGCGCGCTCCTACATCGGCTCCCTGTGTGAGCGTGCCGCCTTGGCGCTGTGTCAGCGGCACCGGGGGGCTCCCACCCGGCTGCCCGTTTACGGGTGTCACGTTTTGCTGAACCTGAAGGCTCGATAAAACGAGTTGGTGTCCTGATAACCAAGCCGATAGGCCACTTCCTTGGCTTGCAGGCTGCCGTCACGCAACAGCTCACGGCTCAGCTCATGCCTGGCCTCAGCCAGCAACAGCCTGAATGTCTTGCCTTCGGCGCCAATCCTGCGCTGAAGCGTTCGGGGGCTGAAGCCCAGCTCACGGGCCACGCTCACAACGTCCGCCTGTCCATCCGTCATCATCAGCCTCAACGTGGCTTTCACCCTTTCGCCCAGGCTGGCATGCCTGGCAATGTCTTGCACGGCGCTGGCCAGCGAAGGGGTCAGCATCCGGAGCAATTCCGGGTTGTGGGTCGGGAATGGCAGCGCCAGGTCCACAGCGTTCAGCACCAGCCTGTCACGCGTTGCGCCAAAGCGAACAGGGCAGCCAAAAAACTCGACGTGCCGGCTCGATGCAGGCGCCGGGCGCCGTAGCTCGACCCGCACAGGCACAACAGGCTTGCCAGAGCCTCGGCGTCCTGCCTCCAGCAGCAATGCAAAACTGGCGTCCACGGCGATATAAGGCTCGGGCGGCGTACCGGCGGGCCACGCGTTGGTCACGAACGTTTTGGCACTGCGCGTTTCGACATACAGCCGGTCAGGACTGCATAGGCGCTTGAAGCGTGCCAATCGCGTCAGCGCATCCCCAAAGTCCGCTGCGTAAGTCGCCACCAGGAACGCAAGCATGTGCCTGGCGGTGCTTGTCTCAGTGACCATCCTGATGCCAGAGGCGGGGTCACCACTGAGTGTCTCGACGGCATCCCAGATGGCAAAGAGTTGTGCCGGGCTCATGATGACAGTGTCATCAAGGTGCCAGGTTGGCGGAAGATTCGCATGCCGGAGCACCGCAGCGGGCTCAAGCGCCAAGCGAGTGACCGCTTGCCAGAAGGACTGGGGCAGCCGGCAGGCACTGGACGTCATGGTGTTTGTCATCATTTGCTTTTCTATCCTGCATCCCTATTACAAGCCAGGACGCTGATCTCCCGACAAAAACAAGCTGTTCCACGGCTTCACTGGATCTGCAATCGCCGGCTGTAAACCGCGCAACGACATGCATAGGCCGGTGATCAACCCTCATTGGCACGAACGGCAGGCATTCTGGCGTACTTTGCCAGGTTCGGCAGCCTCCAGCCCCTCTATTCTGGGCCCTCAGTGTTCGAGGCCCCAGGAGAGTAATTGTGACTATGACGTTTTACACCCACCCCAACTCACGCGGGCGCATGGTGCGCTGGATGCTGGAAGAGATCGGCTGCGCCTATGAAACAGTGATGCTGGACTACGAGCCGGCCAGCGAGGGCGATCCCTGGGGAGGCGCGGCGCTGGCCAGGCCTGACAGNAGGGATGTCGAGCGAAGCAGGTTCTTCAGTGACGTGAACCCGATTGGCAAGATTCCCGCGATTGTGCACCAAGGACAGGTCATTTCAGAAAGCGCAGCCATCTGCGTCTATCTGGCGCAAACCTTTCCTGAGGCGATGCTCGCCCCCACACCGCAAGAGCGCGCCGATTATTACCGCTGGATATTCTTCACCGCAGGGCCAGTGGAGCAGGCCGTGACCAATCTGCGCGCAGGCTTTATACCAACGCCCCAGCAGGAGTTCTTTCTGGGTCATGGCAGTTACCAGCGTACGGTTGACCAGCTGGAGCGGGCAGTATCTGCCCACGCCTATATCGCCGGGGATCGTTTCACGGCGGCGGATGTCTACGTCGGCTCCCATATCGGTTGGGGCCTGGGCTTGCAGACCCTGCCCCACCGGCAAGCGTTTGTCGACTACGCCCAGGCGTTGATGCAGCGTCCTGCCTACCAGCGCGCCGTGGCCAAGGACACTGAATTACTGGAAGCCGCCAAAAGAGCCCTTGGCTGAGCCTCATGCGACGGTGGGTGCTGGCGCTACTTCAGCCCCGGCTTGCGCGCCCACGCCCCGAACATGACGTCGCCGATGTAGATACCCGCAGACTGCTGGCGCTCCTCGTCCAGGCGTTGCTGCAGTGTTTCAATGCCGACCTCGTCCGGGCTAGCGATCCCCAGCGCGATGATGCGTGGCAGGCACGCACCGACGATGTAGCCCAAGGCATAAGGGGCATCAGGGGTTTGTACGATGCATTCGGCCCGAACATCGGCGACGCATAGCCCGGCCCTGGTGAGGATGGCATGCAGATTGAAGCCGATGTGCGGGTCGGCGCCTTCGCGTGCAATCATTTGCTGGATCCAGCCCTGCGCGGTTCTGTGCAGGGTGAAGGCCTCCAGGCTGGCGGGGACCAGCGTCGTGTCATGCTCCTGGAAAATCATCACGCCGCCAGGGCGCAGATGCCTGGCCAGTGCGCCCACGGCGGCAACGGTATCGGCCTGGTACATGAGCACACGGCGTCCGACGATGGCGTCGAAAAGGCCCGATGATTCAGTAAGGTCGAGCAGCCCGCTCTGGATGAAAACAGGCACAGAGCGATTGTCGACAGCCTCACGTTTGCGGGCCATGGCCAGCGCGTTGGCGTCGTGATCAATGCCGACGACCTCGCCAGACTCGCCGACCAGGCTACTGAGCAAAAAAGAGACGTCCCCCGTCCCGCAGCCGACGTCCAGAACACGCATGCCCTCACCAATCCCTGCATCCATGAGAAGTTGAGTCGTAAAGTCACGCTTGGCAGTGGTCATAGGGCTGGCTCTGAAATTTAGCCAGAAGTGTGAAGTATCCGCGCGATCGAACGCAATGAGCACCGTCGATTGACACACCTCATTTCGACTCATCCGCAGCAATACCCAGGTAATCGAGCAACTGCCTCACGCTACCCTGCAAGTCGCCGGAGTTGTCCAGCACCCTGACACCGGGCGATTCGCTCAGCAGGTCGCTGGCAAAGCGGGCATTGCGCGCCAGGCGCGCTTCGATGTCGGCAAGGCTTTCACGGCCGCGGGCCAGCAGGCGCTGGCGCAGCACGTCGTGCTCGACGCTCAGCACGATGGCCAGCAGATCGGGGTAGCGCTGGCGTGCCGCCTGCAAGTGAGCGCGCGAGCCGTTGACCAGCACATCGTGACCGTCGGCCAGCCAGGCATCGATCTGGACCGGGATGCCGTAGTGCAAGCCGTTGGCGTGCCAGCTCAAGGCAAACGCCCCCTGGGCCTGCAGGGCCAGGAACTGTTCGACACTGACGGCTTCGGCCGCCTCGCCCACCGCTTCGGCCGAACGGGTGATGACCCGGCGCACCTGCCGGCAGCCCCGCGCGGCCAGCGCCGGACGTGCAGCGTCCAGCAAACTGTCCTTGCCGGCGCCGGAAGGCCCGATGAGATAAATCAACCTGCCCGACATGCACCTGCCCTCTGACCTGACCACCGTTGCACGGCCGGCGCACGCACGGCCTGTTCAAGGCCGCGAATGATAACGGCTCGGGCGCAGGTTCCATAGCCTTGCCGCCAACAATGCGGTCAGGGTGACTTCAAGGGCGTGCGCTGTTCCAGGACATTGATCCGGTCCTGCAAGCGGGCCAGCGCCTCGTCGATTTCACGCAGGCGACGCGTCTTGTCATCGACGCTCAGGTTGCTGGCGGCCACTTCGGTCCGCTGCTTGAACAGGCGCAATTGCCGGATCGGTAACAGCTGTTCGTTGCTGGAGGCGGTAAAGCGGGTCTGCTGCAGCCCCTTGAGCACGCTTTTCTCGCGGTCGGTCGTGCCATAACCCAGGAAAAACGCACGAAGGGTCGCCTTGCTGGCCGCCGGCAGGGATTTGCGCCACAGGATCGGGTCGGCCGGAATCAGCGGCGATTTCCAGATGATCTTCAATTGCGCCAGCTGTTGCGGGTGGGTCAGCCCCAGCCGCTCCCAGTTGTCGGAGTTGAACGTGGCCGCATCCAGCTCACCCTTGGCGACGCTGAGGGCATTGGCCTGGTGGTTCTGGTTGACCGTGCGCTTGAAGGCAGTGGCCGGGTCGATGTGCTGGCGGGAAAACACGTAGTAGCCCGGTACCAGGTAACCGGAGGTGGAATTGGGATCGCCGTTGCCAAAGCTCAGGTGGCGGGCCTGGCGCAGCAGGTCATCGACGGTATTGATCGGGCTGTCCTTGCGCGTGATCAGCAGGCCCTGGTAGCCATTGAGGCCATCGTTGAGCGTGGTCTGGGCGAAGACTTCGGCATCGGAGCGGTCCACCGCTTCCACGGCCGCCATATTCCCCAGCCAGGCGACGTCCACGCGCTGCTCGCCCAGGCCATCGATCAGTTCGGCATAGTCGCTGACGTACACTGCCTGCACCTCGAAGCCCGTGGCCTTGGCCATGTCATCGAGCAAGGGTTGCCAGACACTTTCGAGGTTGGCACGCGATTCAGTGGAAATGATGCCGAAATGCAGCAAGGGCGCCGCCTGCACACTGCCCAGCAGGCAGCCGGCGAGAAAAACGACAGACACCAGATGGCATCCGAGACGGTGAAACATGAAGGTACTCCCGCAGGGGTATTCGGACCAGGTGGATGACCGTGCAAAAGCAGGTCATCCACTGTACTGCCTGATCATTGCAAGGCAGTGTACCGAGCATGGCAGATTGATAACAATCGGCGTGCGGGAGGCGCTACGACAGTGCGCGGTCAGATCCGGAACGAGCCCACCAGTTGCTGCAGGCGTTGCGTCTGCTGCTCGAGCGAGTGGCAGGCCTGCAGGGTCAGCTTGAGGTTGTCGACCCCGTGCTGGTTGAGCAGGTTGATCTCGCTGATGTCGACGTTGAGCGACTCAACCACAGCGGTCTGCTCTTCGGTGGCGGCGGCCACCGACTGGTTCATGTCATTGATCTCGTCGATGCGCCGGGTCACGCTGCTCAGGCGCTCGCCGGCACGGTTGGCAATCTCGACACTGGTTTCGCTGTGGCGCTGGCTTTGCGTCATGGTCGTCACCGCTTCACGGGCACCGCCTTGCAGTTGTTCGATCATGCCTTGCACCTGCTGCGCCGACTCCTGGGTGCGGTGCGCCAGGTTGCGCACTTCGTCGGCCACCACGGCAAAGCCACGCCCGGCCTCGCCGGCCCGCGCCGCCTCGATGGCGGCGTTGAGCGCCAGCAGGTTGGTCTGCTGCGAAATGCCGGTGATCACTTCCAGGATCTGGCCGATATTAACGGTCTTGTCGTTCAGCGCCTCGATGTGCGTGCAGGCCCCACTGATCTTGCCCGACAGCTCGTTCATCGCCGTGATCGACTGCTGCACCACATCGCGCCCCTCCCCGGCCAACTGGCTGGCATCGCCGGACTTTTGCGACGTCTGGGCGGCGTTGCGGGCAATTTCCTGGGCGGCGGCGCCCAGTTCGTTGATCGCCGCGGCCACGCTTTCGGTGCGGTGCGCCTGCTGATCGGAGTTGTTCATTGAAGCGTTCGAGGCCTGCACCACCTGGCTGGCCACCTGGCCCAACTGGCCGGCGGTGGAAGCCACTTCGCGGATCGAAGCGTGGATGCGTTCGACAAACTGGTTGAACGAGCGCGCCAGTTCACCGAATTCGTCACCCGAGGTGGCGTCCAGGCGCTTGGTCAGGTCGCCCTCGCCTTGGGCGATGTCACGCATCGCCCGGCCCATCTGGTGCAAGGGCTGCATCAGGACGCGAATCAGCAGCCCCAGAATCAGGATCACCGCCAGCACCACCACCAGCATGGCGGTGATGGCCGAGCTGCGGAACTCGCCGAGCATCGCATAGGCGGTGTCGCGCTCCAGCACCAGCGCCACGTACCAGCGGCTGGAGGTCGGCCCCTCGACCGGGGTGAACGAAATGATCTCGGCCTTGCCCGCTGATTCGATTTCGCTGACGCCAGCCTTGACCGGCGGGGTGTCGCCCGGGTAGGCCTCGCTGAGCGGCTTGAGCACCCGGTTGGCATCGGGGTGAATCAGGATCTTGCCCTCGGCGCTGACGATGAACGCATAGCCATGCCCACCGAAGTTCAGCGAGTTGAGGGTTTTGCTGAGGCTGTCCAGGGACATGTCCGCGCCGGCCACGCCGATCAGTTGCCCCTGCCGGCTGACCGGAGTGGCGATGGTCACCACCAGCTTGCCCGTAGAGCTGGCAATGTAGGGTTCGGTGACCACGCTGTTGCCGGCCCCTTGCGCCGCCTTGTACCAGCCACGCTGGCGCGGGTCATAGTCGGCCGGGCGGTTGCCGGTGGGGATGGAAAACATCACGCCGTCGGTGCCGCCGAAATAGCTCAGGGCAAAGGTGTCGGTGTAGGCCGGCAGGTTGATCGCCCGCTGCAACGGCGCAGCGCCCTGGCCATCGGCGGCAATCTGTTGTGCCATCGATTGCAACAGGCGGGTGCGGCCTTCCAGCCAGGTCTGGATGTTCTGTGTGGTCAGGCTGCCCAGTTGCGCCAGTTCCTGCTGCACATTGGCCTGCAGGGTCTGGCGTTGTCGGTAATCGTTGATGACGATAAAAACGGTAAAGGCCACGCCGACCGTCAAGGCGGCCGCCAGAAGAATTTTTTTGCTGAAACCCAGACTGCTCATTGCGGCACCCGTTTGGCTGATCGCCACGACTCATAAAGGCGCTTTGATAGCACACATCAGGCCGCTTTTCATGACGAATCGGCCAGCGGTCATGCAAAAACGACATCATTGGTGCGCAGGACAATCATTCAGCGCTTTCCCGTACAGCCGCGCCATTTTTTACAAGAGAATGCGGGATGTTTCGCAACCCGGCAGGCAAAACGTGCAGGTGCCTGAATAGTGGCTATCGTTGCACTATCCCGACGTGATGAGGATGCGCCCCGATGGATATCGAAAAGCTGTTTGCCGACCTGCAAAGCCTGCCCAGCATTCCCAAGGTCGCCCAAGACCTGATGCTGCAGTTTGATAACCCCTCTTCCGACCTGGAAAGCGTTGCACGCAATATCGAAAAGGACCCGGTGATTGCCGCCAAGATCCTGCGCCTGGCCAACTCGGCGCGTTTTCGCGGCTCGCGGGACTCCTCAAGCATCGAAGACGCGGCCCTGCGCCTGGGCTTCAATACCTTGCGCACACTGGTGATGGCCTCAGCCGTGACCGGTGCGTTCAAGGCGGTGCCCAACTTCGACCTCAAGGGCTTCTGGCTCAAGAGCTTCCAGGTGGCGGGCATCGCCCGGCTGCTGGCCAGGCAGAGCGGCACAGACCCGGAAATCGCCTTTACCTGCGGGGTCATGCACAACATCGGTGAACTGCTGATCCAGACGGGCGCTCCAGCCGAGGCCGAGCGCCTGAACAACGCCAAGCGCGCCAGCGGCTCGGGACGCGTGGCCAACGAGACCCTGCACCTGGGCTTTGGCTATCCGGAAGTGGGCGCCGAACTGGCCCGGCGCTGGCACCTGCCGCTGGTGATCCAGCAGGCCATCGCCTATCAGGCCAAGCCCATGCAAGCCCCCAACGACGCGCCGCTGCCGCGCATCGTGGCCCAGGCCATCGTCATTTCCGATGCGCTGGAAGAATGCGAAGGGTCTGCCGAGCAAGCACAGAAAATCGTCGACGGGCCGCTGCTTGAAGGCATCGACCTGGACCTGCTGTTCAAGCAACTGCCGCCGGTGCTGGAAGCCGACAAGGCCTTTGCGCAAATGCTCAGCTGACCCGGCCACGCATGCCTGGGACCTTCACCGCGTTCTTGCACCGGGTCTTCACGGTCAAACCCGGTGAGGGGCGGCAGGTCGGCATGGGGCTGGCGATGTTCCTGCTGTTGTTTACTGCCTATTTCATGCTGCGCCCGGTGCGCGAAGTCATGGGCCTGGCCGGAGGAATCGACAACCTGCCCTGGCTGTTCACCGCGACCTTTGTTGTCACCCTGCTGGCCTTGCCCGTGTTTGGCTGGCTGGCCTCAAGGCTCGGCCGCCCGGCACTGGTCGGCGCGGTACTGGGGTTTTTCGTGCTTGACCTCTCAGGTTTCGCGGTCGCCCTGCTGCTCGTTCCGGACGATGTCTGGGTCGGGCGTGTGTTCTATGTCTGGCTGTCGGTGTTCAACCTGACCAGCATTTCTCTGGCCTGGAGCGTGCTGGCCGATGTCTTCGACAGCGAACAGGCCGGGCGGGTCTTTGCCCTGATGGCCGGGGGCGCCAGTGCCGGCGGGCTGGTCGGGCCACTGCTGGGCACCTTGCTGGTGGCCCCCCTGGGCCATGCCGGACTGCTTGTGCTATCAGCGCTGCTGCTGGGCGCCAGCCTGTGGGCAGCATTGGCGTTGCTGCGCTGGCGTGAGCATGCTCCCCTGTTGGCTGACGACCGCCTGCAACGCCGCACGCCACTGGGCGGCAATCCCTGGTCGGGCGCCACCGCCGTACTGCGCTCGCCCTTTCTGATGGGCATTGCGCTGTTTGTGATCCTGCTCGCCTGCGCCAACACCTTTTTGTACTTCGAGCAGGCGCGCATCGTCGCCGAACGCTTTCCCGACCGCACCACCCAGACCCAGGTCTTCGGCTTGCTCGATACAGGGGTGCAGGCCCTGGCCATCCTCACGCAGCTGTTTCTCACCGGGCGCATTGCGCAAAGGCTGGGGGTGACGGTGCTGCTAGTGGCCGTGCCGCTGGGGGTGGCGGCAGGCTTCGTGGTCCTGGCGCTGTCACCGGTGTTTGCGGTGTTCGCCGTGGTGATGGTGCTGCGCCGCGCCGGCGAATACGCGCTGGTGCGACCGGGCCGGGAGATGCTGTACACCGGCGTATCGGCGCAGGACAAATACAAGGCCAAGAACTTCATCGACACGGTGGTCTATCGCGGCGGCGATGCCCTCAGCGGGTGGCTCAAGCGTGGCCTTGATCTGCTGGGCGATCACCCCGCCGTGGCTCTGTTCATCGGCGCGGGACTGGCGCTGGCGTGGGCCTGGACCGGGCGGCGCCTGGGCCGGGCACACGCGCTCAACTGCGCACGGCCCGGTACAACGCGCGAATCAGGTCGGACTGAGTGATGATGCCTACCAGACGCTGGTGTTCATCAATGATCGGGATATGCCGGTGGCCGTTGTCGGAAAACACCGGCACCAGGTCCAGCAACAGCCGGTCGCTGCTGGAAACGCGCACGGTGCGGGTCATGATCTGACTGACGGTGCGCACCTCATCGTTCTTGCGCGGCCGCACCAGCGAGCGCAGGCGCCAGGCGATGCCGTCGTGCACGTCCAGATCGATCTGGCCCATGAAATCGGCTACGGTCAGGATGCCGAGCAAGTGCTGCTGGCGGTCGGTGACCGGCAGCGCCTTGATCCGCCGCTCGCGCATCAAGGCCCAGGCCTCGCGCAATGAGGTTTCCTGGCGCACTGTCAGCGGTGCCTTGGTCATCACGTCGCTGCAGCGCAATTGGCCCATGGTGCGCTGGAAGTTCAGCGCCTCGACTTGCTCAAGAAGGGACTCCAGGTCATCGCGGCTGACATCCAGAATCTGGTTGTAGCGCGTCAGCACCGCGTCCAGGTCGCTGCGGTGCAGGCGCGTTTCAGCCTTGATCGGCAGCGACACATGCGGCCAGCGGCGGCCGGTCAGGTTGTTGTAGATCAAGCCGGCACCGACCAGCAGCAACGAGTCGATCAGCACCGGGCTCAAGGCAAAGTCAAAGCGGTCGCAGCCGACCAGCACCATCAGCAAGGCCGACGCCCCGCCCGGTGGGTGCAGGCAACGCAGGGCCAGCATCAGCGCAATCGACAGCCCCACCGCCAGACCAGCGGCCAGCGTGGCGTCGGGCACCCATTTGCAGCAGGCAATACCGACCAGGGCCGACAGGGTATTGCCGCCCACCACTGACCACGGCTGGGCCAACGGGCTGGACGGCACGGCGAACACCAGCACCGCACTGGCGCCCAGGGGCGCCACCAGGGCCAGGGCCAGCAGGCCGTGTTCATGGGCGGTATGGCCGTTGAGCCACAAGGCGGCGCAAAAGGCGACCAGCAGAATGCCCAGTGCCGCGCCGGTGCTGGCACGCAAGCGTTCAAGGGTGTCGATGGCATGGGGCGCAGGCCAGAACGCACGCAAGGTGACGCTCAGGCGGGCCCGCAAGGAGGGCTCGGGTGACGGGGTATCGGGCATGGGAACAGGCAGTCTACAAAGTCGAAAAAACAGCCGCCAATCGAACGTGGCGGTCAAGGGTTATCGATCGATGGTAACGCGGTTTTTCGGCAAGGGAAATTCCAATACAAAATGTGAACCCGACAGAGACGCCAGAACCAAGGGCCTCATCGCCCGCAAGCGGCCTCCCACCGGATCGAGATTGGCCGCAGGCGAGTGCCTGGCGCACGATCTGTGGGAGGCGGCTTGCCGGCGATGGCGATCAGGCCCACGCCGCCCATTACTGGATGTGCAAACCGCTCAACAACGCCTTATGAAAGCGCTCCGGCTCTTCCATCTGCGGGGCATGGCCCAGGCCCATGAATTCCACCAGCTCGGCATCTGGAATCAATTTGGCCACCTGCTTGCCCAACTCCTGGTACCGGCCGATCCTGGCCTTGACCTCGGGCGGGGCGATGTCGCTGCCGATGGCGGTGGTGTCGCGGTCGCCGATCATCAGCACGGTCGGTACCTTGAGGTCGGGAAATTCGTGGTACACCGGCTGGGTGTAGATCATGTCGTAGATCAGCGCCGAGTTCCACGCCACCGCTTCACGACCCGGCCCTTTGAACAGGCCAGCGAGCATGTCGACCCACTTGTCGTACTCCGGCTTCCAGCGGCCGTCGTAGTAGGTTTTCTGCTCGTACTGGCGAATACCTTCGGCGCTGGTTTTGAGCTCGCGTGCATACCACTGGTCGACCGTGCGATACGGCACGCCCTGCGCTTTCCAGTCTTCCAGGCCGATGGGGTTGACCATCACCAGCTTCTCGGTCTGCTGCGGGAACATCAGGGCAAAGCGGGTGGCGAGCATGCCGCCGGTGGAATGGCCGACCAGGGACACCTTGTCGATGCCGAGCTGATCGAGCAAGGCGCGGGTATTGAGCGCCAGTTGCTGGAAGCTGTACTGGTAGCGCGCAGGTTTGGTGGAGGTGCAAAAGCCGATCTGGTCCGGCGCGATCACCCGGTAGCCGGCCTGGCTCAGAACCGTGATGGTCGCCTCCCAGGTGGCTGCGCAAAAATTCTTGCCGTGCATCAGCACCGCCGTGCGGCCGTTGGCCTGGCCGGTCGGGGCAACGTCCATGTAACCCATTTCCAGCGCCTGGCCCTGGGACTGGAAGCCGAACTGCTTGAGCGGATGGGGGTAAGTGAAGCCTTCCAGCCGTTCGCCATAGGCGGGGGTTTCAGCCAGCGCGACCGTGGGCACGGCCATGGCCATGACCAGGGCGGCAATCTTTGCAACGCGCATCGAACAACTCCTTGGGTCAGTGATCGCAACCGTACCGGGCAGCGGCAGAGCCTTGTGCCAGACGCTTGCTGGGGGAATCAGCAGGGTAATGCACTGCTGAAAAGGTACTGCACACAGACCTCGTCGCCCACGTGAAATGCCCTGTATTGCCAGGAAATACATTGCAAGAAATGAACGCACGGCCGACACATCACGTATGTGCCGGGCTGGACGGCGGGCGGGCGGTCTTCTTAGACTGCTCACCGACTCCCGGCACCGGGTGTTCTGTCCGGGGTGAATAAACGCTATGAATCGTAACGAGCTGCGCAAGGCGGACATCAACCTGATGGTGGTGTTCGAGACCCTGATGCAGGAACGCAATGTGACCCGCGCCGCCGAAAAACTGTTTCTCGGCCAGCCGACCATCAGCGCAGCGCTCAATCGCCTGCGCCACCTGCTCAACGATCCGCTGTTCGTGCGCGTCGGCCACCGCATGGAGCCCACGGCGCGTGCCCATGAAATCCTCAGGCATCTGACACCGGCACTGGATGCCATGTCCACGGCCTTGAGCCTGACCCGCGAATTCGACCCGGCGCTCAGCACCCTGACCTTCCGTATCGGCCTGTCGGACGATGTGGAGTTCGGCCTGCTGCCGGCATTGCTGCACGCGCTGCGCCAGGAGGCACCCGGCATCGTGCTGGTGGTCAAGCATGCCGACTATTGGAATATCTCTGACCTGTTGATGTCCGGCGAGATCACCGTGGGGGTGTGCCTGACCCGCGACCTGCCGGCCAACGCCAAGCGCAAGCGCCTGCGTGCCTGCCAGCCGCGGGTGGTGCGCGCCGATGCCTCGACCACGCCGATGAGCCTGGATGAATACTGCGCACGCCCACACGTGGTGGTGTCGCATGTCGCCAGCGTCAGCAGCTTTGCCGATGAATGGCTGGAGGCGATCGGGCGCAAGCGCCAGGTGGTGATCTCGGTGCCGCGCTTTACCACCCTGCCCGCCCTGCTGGCCGGTACCGACCTGATTGCCAACCTGTCGGACTTTGCCGCCACGGCCATGAGCCGGCTGGGGTTGTTGAGGGATGAACCGCTGCCGTTCGAGACGCCCGGGCTGGACCTGTCGATGACCTGGTTGAGCGTGATGGACAACGACCCGGCCGAGCGCTGGCTGCGCGAGCGGATCGAGGCGTTCATGGGGGAAAGGCAGTAGGTCCGACGCCCGGCAGCTGCCGGGCGCCGGGGGAGGCTTAGCCGAAACGACCGGTGATGTAGTCTTCGGTCTGGGTCTTGGACGGCTTGGTGAAGATGGTGTCGGTGTCGCCGTGTTCGATCAGCTCGCCCAGGAACATGAACGCGGTGTAGTCCGAGCAACGCGCGGCCTGTTGCATGTTGTGGGTCACGATGATCACGGTGAACTGCTCTTTGAGCTCGGTGATCAACTGCTCGATACGACCGGTCGAGATCGGGTCGAGGGCCGAGGTCGGCTCGTCGAGCAACAGCACTTGCGGACGCAGGGCGATGGTGCGGGCGATGCACAGGCGCTGCTGCTGGCCGCCGGACAGGCCGGTGGCGCTCTGCTTGAGCTTGTCCTTGACCTCGTCCCACAGGGCGGCACCGCGCAGGGCTTGCTCGACACGCTCTTCCATTTCGCGGCGCGAGAGTTTCTCGTGGTGGCGGATGGCGTAGGCGATGTTGTCGAAGATCGACATCGGGAACGGCACCGGCTTCTGGAACACCATGCCCACGTGGCTGCGCAGGCGGTTCATCGAGTAGCCGGGGTCGAGGATGTTCTCGCCGTTGAGCAGCACTTCACCCTTGGCTTCCTGCTTGGGGTACATCGAGTAGATACGGTTGAACACACGCAGCAGGGTCGATTTGCCACAGCCGGACGGGCCGATGATCGAGGTGATGCGCTTCTCGGGAATCATCATGTCGATGGACTTCAACGACTGCTGATTGTTGTAGTAGAACTCCAGGCCACGTACCTGAATCTTGGTTTTTTCGTTCGCAAGAGAAAGAGTGTTCATCAGGACGCCTTATTGCGCAGAAGAATTAAGCGGGACAGCAGGCTCAGGATCAGTACGAACAGGGTCATGACCAGGGCGCCGGCCCAGGCCAGAGCATGCCAGTCATCGAACGGGCTCATGGCGTACTGGAAGACCACCACCGGAACGCTGGCGATCGGCTTGAGCAGGTCGCTGCTCCAGAACTGGTTACCGAAGGCGGTGAACAGCAACGGGGCGGTTTCACCGGTGATGCGTGCCAGGGCCAGCAGGATGCCGGTGACCACGCCCGCCTTGGCGGCGCGCAGCACGATCTGCATGGTCAGTTTCCACTGCGGCACGCCCAGGGCCAGCGCGGCTTCACGCATGGTGGTCGGTTGCAGCTGCATCATTTCATCGGTGGTACGCACCACCACCGGAATCACCAGCAGCGCCAGGGCGATGGCACCGGCAATGGCCGAGAAGCCGATCTGGTGGCCGCTGAGCGAGTTCAGCGGCAGGATGACCACGGTGTACACGAACAGGCCCAGCACGATCGAGGGCGCCGACAGCAGGATGTCGTTGATGAAGCGCACCGCGTTGCCCAGCTTGGAGTAGCGGGCGAACTCGGCCAGCCACACACCGGCCATCAGGCCGATCGGGGTGCCGATCAACAGGCCCATCAGCGACATCAGCAGGCTGCCGTAGAAGGCGTTGGCCAGACCGCCTTCGGTGCCCGGTGGCGGGGTCATGCCGGTGAACAGTTGCAGGTTCAGGGCGCTGAGACCCTCGATGATGGTGGTCATCAGGATCCACACCAGCCACAGCAGGCCGAACGCCGTGGCGCTGCAGCTCAGGACCATGGCGATCTTGTTCTTGATGTCGCGCTTGCGATACAGGCTCTCGTTGGACTTGGCCTTGGCGATGTCTTGACTCATAACCCCTCCTTGCGCGACAGGCGCGACAGCATCAGACGTGCAAGCGCCAGCACGATGAAGGTCACCACGAACAACAGGAAGCCCAATGCGATGAGTGCCGAACGGTGCAGGTCGGTGTACGACTCGTTGAACTCGTTGGCGATCACCGAGGCGATGGAGCTGCTTGGCATCATCAGCGAGCCGGAGAACTGAATCGCGTTACCCAGGACGAAGGTCACCGCCATGGTCTCGCCCAGGGCACGGCCCAGGCCGAGGAACACACCGCCCACCACCGCCGAACGGGTGTAAGGCAGCACGATGTCCCAGACCACTTCCCACGTGGTGCTGCCCAGTGCGTAGGCCGATTCCTTGAGGGTCGTGGGCACGGTGCGAAACACTTCCTGCATCACCGAGGTGATGAACGGAATGATCATGATCGCCAGCACGATACCGGCGGTCAGCATGCCGATGCCCAGCGGCGGGCCCTGGAACAGGCCACCGATCAGCGGCAAGGCGCCCAGGTTCTCGGTGATCCAGGGCGAAATGTGCGCGGCCATGAACGGGCCGAACACGAACAGGCCCCACATGCCGTAGATGATCGAAGGAATGCCGGCCAGCAGCTCGATGGCCGAGGCGATGGGCATGCGCAGCCAGGGCGGCGCGACTTCGGTCAGGAAGATGGCGATGCCGAAACTCACGGGAACCGCGATCAGCAAGGCCAGGAAAGAGGTCACCAGCGTGCCGTAGATCGGCACCAGTGCGCCGAACTTGCCGGCGTTGACGTCCCAATCGGTGCTGGTCAGAAAACCGAACCCGAAGGTCTGGAAAGCCAGTGCACCGCCCCACAGGGTCGACAGGGCAATACAGCCCAGCAGTACCAGCACGAGCATGGCCGAGCTTTGCAGCGTGCGCCGGAACCATACATCGTGACGATGATCCCGCTTGGCACGCTTCTCGCTCTCGGACATGTCGGCGTTGAGCTCAGTGGACAGGTATTGGGTGTTTTCAGTCATGTTGAATCCACTCGCAAGGAAAATCCCCCATCACCCGACCGTTGGCGGGCCCGATGACAGGGGTGAGGTTCAGGCTTGAATCGTTATTACTTGAACTCAGCTTTCCAGTAGTCCTGCACGCGCTTGACCAGCGAGTCAGGCAACGCTACGTAGTCCAGGGCAGCGGCCTGGGACTGACCGTTCTGCAGCGACCAGGTGAAGAAGTCGAAGGCAGCCTTGCTCTTCTCTTCGTTCTTGGCCTGCTTGTACATGATGATCCAGGTGGTCGCGGTGATCGGCCATGCGTCATCGCCCGGGGCGTTGGTCATCAGCAGGTTGAAGTCCTTGGCGTTGGCCCAGTCGGCGGTGTCGGCAGCGGCAGCAAAGGCTTTGGCGTCAGGGGTGATGAACTTGCCAGCGGCGTTTTTCAGCTGGGTGTACGACAGCTTGTTGCTGGTGGCGTAAGAGTGTTCGACGTAGCCGATCGAGCCTTTGATCTGCTTGACGTAAGCCGACACACCTTCGTTACCCTTGCCGCCCACGCCCACTGGCCACTGCACGGTGGAACCGAAATTCAGCTTTTCCTTGAACGCCGGGCTGACCTTGCTCAGGTAGTTGCTGAAGTTGTAGGTGGTGCCGGAACCGTCGGAACGACGAACCACGGTGATCGCGGTGGCTGGCAGGGTGACGCCTGGGTTCAGGGCGACCAGTGCAGGGTCGTTCCAGGTCTTGATTTCACCCATGAAGATCTTGGCCAGGGTTTCGCCGTCCAGCTTCAGTTTGCCGCTCTCGATGCCTTCGACGTTGATGATCGGCACGATACCGCCGATCACGCTCGGGAACTGGCCCAGGCCTGCAGCCTTGAGGTCTTCTTCTTTCATCGGGGCGTCGGAGGCGCCGAAGTCAACGGTGGCGGCCTTGATCTGGGCAATACCGCCGCCTGAACCGATCGACTGGTAGTTGATGCGGTTTTCAGGCTTGGCCTTGGTGTAGTCCTGCGACCACTTGGAAATTACCGGAAAAACGAAACTTGAACCTGCGCCCGTTACGTCGACTGCATGGGCCATGCCGCTCAGGCACAGCGAGGCAAGCAGAACAGACAAGCGTGTTTTAGTCAGCAGTGTCACGGGAATACCTCGATCCAGGAGAAATGGTGGGTGGTCACTAAGGAGGCCCGAGGCGGATTTAAAACCTGAAATGTTGCTGTTTAATGACAAACGTTCGATGCGCACCCTTTTCAGGCGGGTTTTGTAGGAGAAAGCCTACAAGAAATGGCGCTTTTGCGAAGGCCTTGACCCCTGTTTACGGGGACATGAAGCCTGCTGCGGAACTTAATGGCAATCGGCCAATATCAAGCAATGCCGGACTGCCATCACTGTAGTGAAACTGTCAAAAACCGGGTTTTCGACGCGTCTGCCGTCCTTCATTGATCAGCGGAAATTTTTGGGGGTGTGGCAAAAAGAGGGGGTTATCTATGGGGTGGTATTAAATCAGATGACGGCAATCTGCTACCGTTCGTCGGCTGGCAGGGCAACTATTCATGCAGGCCAAAGACCAATACGTGTATGCCCACTCATGTCATGGAGTTTGAATTATGCGCACCAACCGACTGACCATTCTGGCGCTCACCGGCTTGCTGACGGCGCTCTCGGGCACCGCCATGGCGGGCTCTACCGGCCCGACCAATCCGGTCAACACCAATGCCACCAAGATGCCTGGCACCGATGGGACCCAGACCCCTGGCCACACCACCGACCGCAATTCGTCCAATACCAAGGGCACCAAGACCGGCCCGCAGGAAAGCGGCACCGACACCACGCACAAGGACCATGGCACCACGACCCATGACGGCCATGGCACCACCCCAGGCAGCACCACGACCACGCCATCGGGTAAACCGGTCACCAACTGATCAAGCATGAAAGCCTGGAGGGTGCGCCGGTCGACAATCAGCGGCGACTGTCACAATTTTGTGGCAGGGCCCGTCCCCCCATGTGGGAGCGACCAGCGGTCACGAATGCCGCAGTGAATTGTGCGGGACTTTTCGCGACCACTGGTCGTTCCTACAGATAGGGGTTGGCGGCAGGTCAAGGGTTGGTGGCGTGCCAACGCCTAACCGACCGGCATGCCTCCTACCGGCTCATCAAGCGACTCCTGCGGCTCCCACTGCACGTAGCACACCTCGACCGGCATTTCATGCCGGGCGCAGAAGTCCAGCCAGCGCAGCTGGTTGTCCTGCAAGCGATCCCCCGGCCCCTTCACTTCGATCATCCGGTAACGCCCCTGTTCGGGGTAAAACTGGATCAGGTCCGGCATGCCGGTACGGTTGGCCTTGATGTCCTGCAACAGGCGGGTAAACCAGTGGCGCAAGTGTGCCGGCGGCAGGCATTGCAGGGCCACGTCCAGCAGTGGCGGGCTGAGCACATTCCAGAACACGAACGGGGATTGCAGCCCGAACTTGCTGTGGTAATGCTCGCGGATCACGGTTTGCCAGGCGTGCGACTCCAGCGCTGCCAGGCATTGATCAAAGAGCGCCGCACGGCGGGTATAGAAATCAGGGCTGTGCAGGTCGGCCGGACCGCTGTGAAAAGGATGAAAGAACGCCCCCGGCAACGGTGCGAAGATCGCCGGCCAGCACAACAGCCCGAACAGCGAATTGATCAGGGTGTTTTCGACGTAGTGCACCTGAGCGCCCTCCTCGGCCAGGTGCAGGCTGACCCGCTGCTCGACACTGAGGCCGGGCTGCTGCGGCACGGTCAGGTCGATACGCTTGACCACCCGGGCCGCCGCACGGCGCGCGGTGGCCAGGCCCAACTGGCGTTGCAGGCGCGGCAACACGCGTTGCAGGTGCTGGATTTCGGCATCGCTTTCGGGATTTTCCTGCGCGCGCGCCAACAGGGCCATGGCCTGGGCGTAATCGGCGCTGCGCTCCAGCACTCGTATCTGCCGCGAGCGCGCCCCCGGGTAACCGCATGCGCTGTAGACCTTCAGCGCCAATGGCCAGTCCTGCTGACGCTCGGCCTGCTGGCCGATCAGGAACAACAGCTTGCCCCGGCGCATGCGCAGCCATTCATTGGCCGTGTCGATGGCCAGTGCCTGGTCGGCCAGCGGTGCCAGTTCGGCCTGCAACTCCAGCGCCTGGCGGCAGGCATGCAGCTGTTGGCACACCTCAATGTCGGCGCGGGCCGTGATGCCGCGCGAATCCGCTGAAAAGCCGACGGTTTCGAAGCGGTAGATGCCCAGGTCGGCCAGCACGAACTGCGACCACTCCTGGTGCAGGTTGCCGAAGTACAGCAGCCGCAGGCGGTCGCACAGCGCCATCACGTTCAAGCTCAGGCTCAGCACGGCATCGTCCAGCTGCGGGTGCCATTGCGACAGCGGCTGAGCATCCGGGTACAGCGCCAGCAGGCGCTCGAACCACTTCGCCTTGCGCTCGCTGCCCTTGCCGGCGTGCGCCTTGAAGCACTGGGCCAGTTCATCCTTGCGCAGCAGGCCGAACAACGCCGCCAGGTCCAGCGCCGCATGATCATCGACCCAGCCCAGCGCCAGCAACGGTTGTACGGCCTGGCGCGTGTCACCCAGCTCGGCATAGCTGAGCTTGCTCACGCGAAACAGCGTGCCCTTGCGCATCACCATACGCACCAGCAACCCCTGGGCGGCAGTCGGCAGGCTGGCAAACGTGCTGATGAAGTCGCGCTCCTGGTCATCGAGCAGGTCGTCGTAGCGCTGGGTAATCCAGGCCAGCACCTGCTGGAAATTGACCAGGTAATAAAGTGGATTATCGAGAGCGGAACTGTTCACGGGCAGATTCGGGCAGGCAAAAGACCGCTCAAGGATACTGGCTATGTGTACAGATGCCAGTGCGCGGCCTGCCATCCCGATCAGCGGCAGACAGACCCGGAAACCACCCTATAAAATCGAGCCCTGCCCAAGAGGAGTGACATCATGCGCACACCATTGATCTACCTGGCCGGTTTCGATGTGTTTCGCCCCGATGCCATCGAGCACGGTCATTACCTCAAAGACCTGTGCGCCGCCCATGGCATGCAGGGCCTGTATCCGTTCGACAATGAAGTCGCCCAGGGCCTGTCGCCGCTGGAAACTGCCCGGCAGATTTACCGGCACAACGTGGCAATGATCCAGCGCTGCGATGCGGTACTGGCCAACCTCAATGCCTTTCGCGGCCTGGAACCCGACTCAGGCACAGCCTTTGAAACAGGCATGGCCGTGGCGCTGGGCAAGCCGGTGTGGGCCTACCTCAAGAGCGCCGGCACCTTGCGCGAGCAGGTGCCGCACAACGCACTGGGGCTGGATGAGCTGGGCCTGCTGGTGGAGGATTTCAGCCTGCCGCGCAACCTGATGCTGGCCTGCAGCTGGGTCGGGGCCAGCTCCAGCGTCGAACTGGGGGCCGAAGCCCTGGCGCGCCACCTGGCCAGGGCATCGGTCAGTTGATCGAGGACGAACCGATATCGCCGGTGAAGGTCGGGTCGAGCTTGTCGGCATCACCAAAGTCATCCAGGCCCAGCAGGTCCGGGTCCAGGTAAACCTCGGCGTCGTTGTCTTCATCGGCATCGGCATCGTTGAGCGGCGACTGGTCGCCGCCCAGGTGCAGCGTGTCACTAAGCGGCAATGGCCTGAAGGCCAGGCCGGACGGCGCGAATGAAAGGCTGTCCATCGGGGTCATGCTCCTCTGCATAGGGTTTCAAGCGCTTGTTATATCAAGAAATTCAGGGGCTGGCGTAGAGCGGATGTGCCGTGTCGGGCCAACTGAAGAAATCACTGCCGTGATCGCGCAGCAAGCCGAGCATGTCGCGGGCCGCCGGCGACTGGTAGGCGCCTTTGCGCACGGTCACGCCGATCGTGCGTTTCATGGTCGCCGCCGCCACCGGCACCTCGCGCAGGTGCTGCATGTTGCGGCCGAACGCCAGGCTCTCCCGGGCAATGTAGCTGAGCAGGTTGCTCTGCGCGATCAGCCCCGGCAGCAGCGAGATGGAGTTGGCCTCGATCTGCACCACCGGCAAAGGCAGATCATGGGCGGCAAAGGTCGCATCCAGCCACTGTCGCGATGACACGCCGATCGGTGGCAGCACCCAGCGGTAATCGCACAGGTCGTGCAGTTGCAGCCCGGAGTTGAAGATCGGGTGCTGCCGGCTGGCGATCACCACCAGTTCGTCGTCGAACAGCGCAAAGGTTTCCAGTTGCTCGTTTTCGGGAATCAGCGTGCAGATGATCATGTCGAGCTGGCCGGCATTGAGCGCCTCGCGCTGCAGGTCGTCCTGCCCGATGACCAGCTTGAAGGTCAGGTCGGGCGCCCGTTGCAGCAAGGCCGAGGTGAGCTTGGGCAACAAGTGCTCGGCCATGGTCGCCGCGCAACCCACGCGGATATTGCCCACCAGCCCGCTGGCAAAATCGCGCACCTCACGCTGGGTCTGGGCAATGCTCTGCTGCAACTCCTTGCCACGCACCTGCAACAGCTCGCCCACCGGGGTCAGCTTGATGCGTCGGCCATCGCGCTGGAACAGGCGGGTGCCGAAGGATTCCTCCAGCCGCTGGATGCTTTTGGTGAGTGCCGGCTGGCTGCGATTGAGTTTTTGCGCGGCGCGGCCCAGGTGACCGAGTTCGGCGATGGTTTCGAAATAGATCAGGTCGCGCAGGTCCATGGATTCATCAATCAAAGTTATCGATTCATGATTATTAGAAAATAGACTTGATAAGTTCAAGCTCCGATACTGCTCACACCCGAATCACATGGGTTGTTGATCCCTTTCGAGGAGCCTCTCCTTGCCACGCATCGCCCGCTTTGCCTTGCCCTCCCTGTCACCGGCCAGCCAATGGCTGGCGTTGATCCTTACCGCCGGCCTTGTCGGCCAGTTGTTCGTCCTGCTGGCCATCCCGGCCGCGCTGTTCCTGGGCCCCATGCTGGTGGCCATCGGTTTTGGCGTGTCCGGTGCCAGCATTCGCATGCCCCGCCCGGTATTCCAGCTAGGCCAGGGCGCCGTCGGCGTGCTGATCGCCCACGCCATGAGCCTGAGTGTGTTGATGCAGGCGTTGCAGTCCTGGCACATCATGCTGATGGCCACCGCCCTGACCGTGGTCTTGAGTGCCGTGGTCGGCCTGGTGCTGGTGCGCTACGCCGGCATTCCCAGCCACACCGCCGCCTGGGGCACCTCGCCCGGCGCGGCGTCGGCGATGGTTGCCATGTCCGAAGACTACGGCGCCGACGCGCGGGTGGTGGCCACCATGCAATACGTGCGGGTGGTCTGCGTGGTGATGCTCGGCGCGCTGGTCAGCCACTGGCTGGCCGCGCCGGCCGACAGCGCCGCCCTGGCCAGCCCTGCATCAACCGCAGCGCACGGCCTGGAGCTGACGGACCTGCTGCTGAGCCTGGCGGTGATCCTGACCGCCCTGTGGCCGGGCTCGCGCCTGCCGGCCGGCGCCTTGCTGGTGCCGCTGCTGGCCGGCACCGCGCTGCAACTGAGCGCACTGATGAACATCAGCCTGCCCGACGGTGTGATGGTGCTTGGCTATGGGGCGATCGGCTGCTACATCGGCCTGCGCTTCGACCGCGCCACCCTCACCTATGTGTGGCGACGCCTGCCGATGATGATCTTCGCCTCGCTGCTGCTGATCGTGCTCTGTGCCCTGTCGGCCTGGTTGATCGCCTGGCTGATGGACAAGGACTACCTGTCGGTGTACCTGGCCACCAGCCCCGGCGGGCTGGATGCGATGGCGATCATTGCCATCGACACCCATGCCGACGTCGGCTTTGTGCTGGCCATGCAGACGTTGCGCTTGTTCGGGGTGATCCTGACCGGGAGCTTCCTGGCCCGGCAGGTCATCCGGTTCAGCAATCGCAAGCGGGTGTCCTGAGCCCTGAAAACAGCGCGTTATCACGCTCACCGCGCTGTCGCGGGCAGATAGGAGCACCGACCGCCCCTCCCGGCATCGATGAATCCCACCGTAATGCGGCGTGCCTGACATCGAAGCTGCGACGATCCTTCCCAACCGCAGCGGCCCGCCCGTGGCTGTACCAAAAGCCTGTTCAGCATCAAGGGGCCGCCTCCTGCATCTGTAGGATAGCCATCCTCCACGCGCCGGCCGATACTCGACCCACTGGCCCTGCCCCGCCGCTTCAGGCGCCCGGTCCAACCGCTTGCGTGACAATAAAAACAACAGGTCACACCCGAGGCACCGCCCATGAGCCTGACGGACTGCAACGACCTGCTGAGCGCCTTCAGCAGCACCCTCCTGGACATCCAGCGCCTGGCCCACGACCAGAGCGTCGAGCACTTCCATGACGCCATGCTCGCCCGCTTGCAGGGCCTGATCCGCTTCGAGAAAGCCTGGTGGGGTCGCTCGGCGCTGATCGACGGCCTGCCCGAAGAACACCGTCATCACCTGTTCAACCTGCCGGGCGATTACTTGCAGGACTGGAAGTCGATGCGCGAGGACGACATCACCGTGACCCGTGCTTTCCTGAACCCTGGCCGGGCGGTGATCATCGACATGCACAGCACCGCAGGCCTGCGCTGGCTGGGCGACCGCCACGGCATCCGGGAACTGCTGTGCGTCATTGCCATCGACCCGCTGACCTGCCTGACCGAACACCTGGCGCTGTACCGCCGCCACGACCAGCCGCGTTTCAACGAACATGATCGCCTGTTACTGGACCACTGCATGCCGCACCTGGCCGCAGCCATCTCGGCCAACCAGATCCGTACCCTGATTGCCCGGCGCGAAAGCCTCGACGCCTCGCCCAACCTGGCGCTGGCCGTGTGCGACCGCAAGGGCACCTTGCAATGCGCCGAGCGTGGTTTCATCAAGCGCTGGCTGGCCTGTTTTCCGGGCTGGAGCGGACCGAACCTGGACATCGCGATCACCGAGGGTGAACAGGCCCTCGAGCACGTGCACCTGAGCATTTCCCGCGCCGGCGACCTGTTCGTGCTGGCCGCCCGGCTGCCCACGCCGTTGCAGTGCCTGAGCCCGCGCGAGCATGACGTGGCGCAAGGTTTCGGCGAAGGCAAGACCTACAAGGAAGTGGCCCGGCAACTGGGCCTGGCGCCCAATACGGTGCGCCATCACATCCGTTCGATCTACGCCAAGCTCGGCATCAAGGACAAGGCGCGCATCGCCCAGTTGCTGCGCGCCGGCCCTGACTGATCCCACCCCGCCAGACCTCACCTGACATCGCTTGACAGCCGCATTGGCGGCCAAGGCCTTGTTGCGCCCTAAATTTGCCCCCACCCACCTCGACAGAAGTGAACACACACGATGAACACACCACGATTGCTGGGTTGCACCCAGGCCCTGGCCTTTGCCTGCGGCCTGCTCAGTACGGCCGCGGCCCAGGCGGCCGACCTCAATGCCCGGGACTTTGTCAGCGCGCCGGTGGGCACCACGCTGGGCGTGTTCTATGTGCCGATGACCCGCGCCAACGACTATCACGGCGCCGCCAACCGCGGCGGCAACGCCGAGCTGAACGTCAATGCCTTCGCCTGGCGCCAACTGGTCTTTACCGATATCTGCGGCACGCTGTGCACGCCGCAGTTCATCGTGCCGTTTGCCAACATCGATGCGCGCCTGCCCGGCACCACGCAACACCGCAGCGAAACCGGCTTTGGCGATCCGCAGGTGGGCGGCACGCTGTACCTGATCAATAACCCGGACACCCGCACCTACAGCGGGCTGCTGAGCCTGCTCACCCTGCCGGTCGGCGAATACCACAGCCAGAACCCGGATGTGTCGCCGGGTGCCAACCGCTGGGCCGGAACCTTTGTCTACAACTTCACCCAGGGCATCGGCGAAAAATGGCTGCTGGAGGCCAACCTGGAGGCACAGTTCTACGGCAGTAACGACGATTACTACGGCGCCACCCTCAAGCAAGAGCCGCTCTATCGCCTGCAGGCCTTTGCGTCCTATGACTTCACCCCCGCGACCTATGGCGCGCTGCGGCTGATCCACGCCGACGGTGGCGAGCTGAAACTCGACGACCAGCGCCTGGACGACACCCACCAGCGCTACACCCAGGTCGGGTTCGAGGTCGGTCACTGGTTTGACAAGCGCAACCAGGGGCTGCTGGCCCTGACGCGCAACGTCGATACCGACAACGGCTATCACGGCAGCCAGGCGTTGTTGCGCCTGGTCCATGTGTTTTGAGCGCCCACAAGGAGCCTGTCATGCCTGTTTCGCAACCTGAAATCAATTATCCGGCGCCGGCCCTGGCCAACGCGCGGGCGCTGATGATCGCGGTGGTCGTGCTGGCCGCCATCGCCCCGTCGCTGCTGATGACCGCCCCGGCGGTGGCGGCGCAACTGGCCACCCAGTGGGCGCTTGCGCCGGCGCAGATCGGCAACCTGTTCATGGCCGAACTGGGCGCCATGAGCCTGGCCACGCTGCCGGCGTTCTGGTGGCTCAGGCGCGTCGACCTGCGCCAGGCCGGTCTGCTGGCCGGTGTGTTGTTCGTGGTCGGCAACCTGGCCAGTGCGTTCGTCAGTGACTATCACACGCTGATGCTGCTGCGCATCGGCGCCGGGCTGGGCGGCGGCTCGCTGATGATCCTGTGCATGAGCTGCGCCGCCTCGCTGAGCAATGCCAGCCGAGTCTATGGCTTGTGGGTGCTGGGGCAACTGGCACTGGGCGCGGTCGGCTTGCAGGTCTTGCCGGTGTTGTTTGCCCGCTACGGCCTGATGGCCTGCTACCTGAGCCTGGCCGTGTTGATGGTGCTGGCGCTGCCCCTGGTGCGCGCCTTTCCGGCGCGCCTGAACGCTGCCCAAGGCGCGATCAGCGTGACCCTGCCAAAAGGACGGGCCGCCTTGGGGCTGTTGGCCATCCTGTGCTTCTACCTGAGCCTGAGCGGGGTCTGGACCTTTATCGGCGGCATCGCCAGCCAGGCATTGATCACCGCCCAGGACAGCGGCCAGGTGCTGGCGATCGCAACGCTAATGGGCATCGTCGGCGCCGCCTGCACCACGCTGATCGGTGACCGTCTGCCGCGCACACCGCTGTTGATCGGTGGCTACGCGCTGATGATCGGCGCCGTGCTGTTGCTGCAAGACACACCCACGGCCCTGCGCTTTGCCGTGGCCGCGCTGCTGTTCAAGTTCACCTGGACCCTGGTACTGCCGTTGATTCTGGCCGGCATCGCCGACCTGGACCCCAGCGGGCGGCTGATGAACGCCAGCAACCTGGTAATCGGAGCGGGCCTGGCCATCGGTCCCGGCGTGGCCGGTCAGTTGATCCAGGCCAGCGGTGATTACCGCACCACCCTGCTCAGCGCTGCCGCCCTGACCCTGCTGTCGCTGCTGCTGGCCCTGGCCTGCCGGCGCACGCCTGCCGCGATTGCCTGAACTGTCCCTATTTCCTGAAAGGATACGACCGTGAACAAGACTGCTTTTTTCTTCGACGAGCTCAGCCTCTGGCACAGCGCCGGCCCCCATGCGCTGATCCTGCCGGTGGGCGGCTGGGTGCAACCGCCGGCGGCGGCCGGCCATGCCGAGTCGCCCGAGACCAAGCGCCGCCTCAAGAGCCTGATGGATGTCAGCGGCCTGACCCGCCAGCTCGACGTGCGCAGCGCCAGCCCGGCCACCGAGACTGACCTGCGGCGCGTGCACCCGGCCGCTTACCTGCAACGTTTTTCCGAGATGAGCGCCGCCGGCGGCGGTCGCCTGGGCGAGGATGCCCCTATTGGCCCGGGCAGCTACGACATTGCCCGGCTGTCAGCGGGCCTGGCCATCGACGCGGTGGAGGCGGTGCTGCTGGGCGAGGTGCGCAATGCCTACTCGCTGTCGCGGCCACCGGGGCATCATTGCTCGGCCGACCAGGCGATGGGCTTCTGCTTTTTCAATAACATCGCCGTGGCCATCGAAACCGCCAAGGCCCGTCACGGCCTAGGCAAGGTGGCGGTGATCGACTGGGACGTGCATCACGGCAACGGCACCCAGTCGATCTACGCCACGCGGGCCGACGTGCTGACCATTTCCCTGCACCAGGAAGGCTGCTACCCGGCCGGCTACAGTGGCCGCGAGGATCGCGGCGAGGGCGAAGCGGTCGGCACCAACCTGAATATCCCGCTGCTGCCCGGTGGCGGTGACAACGCCTACCAGTACGCCATGGATACCCTGGTGCTGCCGGCGCTGGAGAGCTTCGAGCCGGAGCTGATCATCGTTGCCTGCGGCTATGACGCCAACGCGGTCGACCCGCTGGCGCGCATGCTGCTGCACAGCGAAGCCTTTCGCACGATGACCACCAAAGTGCGCGAGGCAGCCGAGCGGTTGTGCGCTGGCCGCCTGGTGCTGGTGCATGAAGGCGGCTATGCCGAAGCCTATGTGCCGTTCTGCGGGCTGGCGACGCTGGAGGCGCTGTCCGGCCTGCGCACCGAGGTGCAGGACCCGCTACTGGGCTTCATTGGCCTGCAACAGCCCGCCGCGCCCATGCAGGCGTTGCAGCGCCAGCTGCTGGATGCGCAGCGCCAGGCCTGGTTCGCCGCCTGAAGGTGTGTTACCCCTGGGTTTGCCTGGCCAGGGCGCAGGCCAGGCTGGGCGCCAGTGGCAACCGTGGCAGCAACACGGCCTGGTAGGCGTGGTACAGGTCCGGCTTGCCGGGCCAGATCTCGGCACTGGGGCGGTTGCCGGCGTCGAGTTCATGGCGCCAGCTGCCGTGTTCGCGGTCGATGAAGGCGGTGTCGTTGAAATCCCAGAAGCGCCGATACCAGGCTTCGTACGCCGGCTCGCCGGTGCGCTGCAACAGCGCGCCGGCGGCGGCCACCGCTTCGCAGTGGGTCCAGTGCAGGCGCTGGCGAATCACCGGGCGACGTTCATTGTCCAGGGTGTAGACGATACCCGGCGCCCCATCGACCTCCCAGCCATGCCGACAAGCGCTGTCGAACAGCTCGCGCGCCTGTTTGAGCAGCCAGCCCGGCGCATTGCAGCGGGTCTCCAGCAACGAGGCTTCCAGGTGCAGCAACAGCCGCGCCCATTCGAAGCCATGGCCTGGGGTGGTGCCGTAAGGGCGAAAAGGGTCGGCAGGATGATCGCGGTTGTAGTCCGGCAGCGGTTCCCAGTGCTGGCTGAAATGCTCCACCACCTGAAAGTCATTGGCCGCCGCGTGCTGATGGATCAGCCGCTCGGCGATGCGCAGCCCGCGCTCCAGCCACTGCCCGTCGCCATTGACATCGGCCAGCGCCAGGCAGGCTTCGAGCCCATGCATGTTGCTGTTGGCACCGCGATACGCCTCTTCGACCTGCCAGTCACGGGAAAACGACTCGCGCAGCACGCCCTCTTCCTCGCTCCAGAACCGATCAAGCACAATGCCGGTCGCTTCATCAAGCAGGGCCTGGGCACCCGGCCGGCCGGCCACCACCGCAGAGCTGGCAGCCAGCGCAACGAAGGCATGCAGGTACGCCTGCTTGTCGCTGGCACCGCCCTCGTCCAGCGGCGCATCGAACCAGCCGCCGTGTACAGCGTCACGCAGCGGCCCGGTCAGCGCCGCCAGGCCGTGGTCGATCAGGTCGGAAAAACCCGGAATGCCCTGGATGTGGGCCAGCGCAAAGCAATGCACCAGGCGGGTGGTATTGAGCGTCTGGGCCCGGGCCCCGACACGCAGCCGCCCGTAGGCATCCAGGTCGCCGAAGCCGTGTTCCAGCCGGGCAGCCTTGGCGAAGGCCAGCAAGCGGGTGGCTTCCTGGTCGAGCCACTGGCGATGGCCGGGGGCGCGCAGCCAGCTGTGGGTGACTTGCGCGGTGAGATGCTTGTCCATGACGCACTGCCCTCTTGAGCCTGACCATGGTCAGGCTGCCCAAGGGCCTCCCTGACCGACCGTGGCGATAATGCGCGCCATGGCCGGCCATCGGCAAGCGGCGTATCGATCAGACCTTGAAGCGCGCCACGACCTGATTCAGATCACCCGCCAGGCGCGACAGCTCGTTGCTCGAGGCACTGATCTGGTTGGCACCCTGGGTCGATTGCATCGACAGGTCGCGAATATTGACGATGTTGCGGTCCACTTCCCGCGCCACCTGGGCCTGCTCTTCGGCGGCGCTGGCGATGACCAGGTTGCGCTCGGAGATCTGATTGATGGAGCTTGTGATCTCGCTGAGCGATTCACCGGCCCCCCGGGCCATTTCCAGGGTGGAGCCGGCGCGGTCGCGGCTGGTCTGCATCGATTCCAGGGCCTGGGCCGAACCGTTGCGCATGGCATTGACCATGGCATCGATTTCCAGGGTCGATTGCTGGGTGCGGTGCGCCAGGGCGCGCACTTCGTCGGCCACCACGGCAAAACCGCGTCCGGACTCGCCGGCGCGTGCCGCTTCGATGGCGGCGTTGAGCGCCAGCAGGTTGGTCTGTTCGGCAATCGAGCGGATCACATCCAGCACCTTGCCGATGTCCTGGGACTGATTGGCCAGGCTCTGGACCAGCGTCGAGGTGGCCTGCACGTTGTCGGTCAGGGTCTGGATCGACTGCACCGTGTCCAGCACACGCTGCTGGCCGGCCTGGGCCGAGGTGCTGGAGTGGTTGGAGGCGTCGGAGGTCGACACCGCATTGCGCGCCACCTCTTCGACCGCCGAGGTCATCTGGTTGACGGCGGTGGCCGCCTGGTCGATCTCGGCATTCTGCTGGTGCAGGCCGCGGTAGCTGTCTTCGGTGACCGAATTGAGCTCGGTGGCCGCCGAGGCCAGCTGCGTGGCCGAGCTGCCGATATGGCGCATGGCTTCGCGCAGGTTGTTCTGCATCTGCTGCAAGGCCCGTTGCAGGCGCGTGACTTCATCTTCGCCCTGAACATGAATGTCATGGGTCAGGTCGCCGCTGGCTACATGCTCGGCGGCGCGCACGGCACTTTCCAGCGGGCGCACGATGCTGCGGGTCAGCCACAGCGCCAGGCCGATAGTGGCCAGCGCAGCCAGGAGCACGAAGGCCATCACGATCAGGCGCGAATGATCGTATTGAACCTGGGCCGCGAGGCCCTCGGCTTCGATTCTCTTGGCGTAGAAGTCGCCCAGGTCGGACAGCTGCTTGCCTGAGCCATCGACGATCTGCTTCATGTCGACCAGCAGCAGCTTGATCAGCCCGGCATTGTCCTTTTGCGCCGCCAGGGTGAAGGAGCGCTCCAGGCCGCTGCGGTACTCGCCAAGGGTGGTGCGGAACTGATCGGCCAGCACCTTTTCTTCGGCGGTGTCGTCGAACTGGTCGAGGATGACCATCTTGCCATCCAGGTCCTTGAGGCGGGTGTCCATCTGGCCTTTGTAGGTGGCGACGTTAGCCGGATCCGGGTCCAGGGCCATGCGCAGGGAAATGGTGCGGATGCGCAGCATGATTTCGCGAATGTCGCTGACCACTCGCATGCTCGGCACCCAGTTGGTTTCAACAGCGACTTCGCTTTCACGAATGGTCTGCATCTGTGCCAGTGCAAACCAGCCCAGGACAGCGACAAGCAGGGAGATCAAGGTAAAACCAAGACCCGCACGGCGGGCAATGGTCAGATTGCGTAGATTCATGGCTACGGCTCTTTCTTATAGGGTGGCAGATCGACAAGCAGTTGTCGTACAACATCACCCACCCTATCGGCCCTTGCTCAGACTTCTTGAGGGCCTGTAGCCCGCATTTATCCACCCGCATGCGCTTTGCCTGTAGGCGCGGCCGGGCGGCGATCCGCTTAAGCCGCGAAGGGGTCATGAGTCGGCGGTGCCTGGTTCCCGACTGAGGTCGGCCCTACCGGCCGCCAGGTCCCACAGTCGGGCCAGGTCCCGGGCGCGGTCATGCAACAGGTCAGCGGCGTGTCGGCAGGCCTCGTCCAGGGTCAGCGGACCATTGGCCAGCGCGAAAGCGGCGTGGATACCGTGTGCGTACAACTGCTCGTAGCCATCGCCCAAGGTGCCAGCCAGGACGATCACCGGCACCTTGTGACGGGCGGCAAAACGGGCCACGCCCAACGGCGTCTTGCCGCGCAGGGTCTGGGCATCGAAGCGGCCTTCACCGGTGATCACCAGGTCCGCACCGACCAGCGCCTGTTCAAGACCGGTCAGCTCGGCGACCACCTCGACGCCGGGGCGAAAGGTGGCATGCAGGAACGCCTTGGCCGCAAAGCCCATGCCGCCGGCGGCGCCACTGCCGGGTTGATCGCGCACATCGCGGCCCAGTGCCAGGGCACAGTGATCGGCCAGGTGCCCTAGCGCCGCGTCAAGCGCCAACACCTGCTCGGGCGAGGCGCCCTTTTGCGGGCCGAAGACATGCGACGCGCCGTGCGGGCCGCACAATGGATTGTCGACGTCGGCGGCGATGTCGAAGCGCACATCCGCCAGGCGCGCATCCAGCCCGCTCAGGTCGATGCGCGCCAGTTGCGCCAGGGCCAGGCCGCCAGGCGCCAGCGGGGCGTCGTCAGCGCCCATAAAACGCACCCCCAGCGCGGCCAGCATGCCGCTGCCGCCGTCGTTGGTGGCACTGCCGCCGATGGCCAGGATGATCCGCTGTGCACCGGCGTCCAGGGCATTGGCGATCAGTTCGCCGGTGCCAAAAGTGCAGGTCTTGCGCGCATCACGCTGCTCGCGGCTCAGCAGTTGCAGGCCGCTGGCGGTGGCCATTTCGATGATCGCTGTACGGCTCTGGGCCAGCCAACCCCAGTGTGCCTCGACCGGCTCGCCCAGCGGGCCCTGTACGCAAGCATGGCGCAACTGGCCGTTGCAGGCCTGCAACACCGACTCGACCGTGCCTTCGCCACCGTCGGCCATCGGGCACAGGCGCAGCTCAGCCTCCGGCCAGACTTCGCGCAGGCCGCTGGCGATGGCCTGGGCGACCGCTTGCGCGCCGAGGCTGTCCTTGAACGAATCGGGGGCAATGACGATTTTCATGGGGCGTCTCCTGTTCTTGTGCCGGCATGTTCGCATCCGCACCCGGGGTTTACGCCGGGCCGTCGCACAATGCCGGCCCGGACCTGTCGTTCATTTGCACAAGCCAGGCTGGTCGGGCGCCACGTGCCGGCCCAGGTACAGCCGCAGCAAGTCGGCGCTGCGGTACGGGTTGCAGCCGGTGATCTCGGCGATCTTGTCCAGGCGGTAACGCAGGCTGTTGCGATGAATGCCCAGGGCCTCGGCGCACACCTGGCTCTCGCCGCTGTGCTCGAACCAGCCGTCCAGGGTGGCCAGTAATTGCGGGTGTTCATACAGCGGGGTGATGGCGCCAGCGATGTCCTGCGCGAGCCAGTCGTGGCGATGACGCCAGAACAGCACCGGCAGGCGCAGGCTGTGCAAGTGCAACAGGCGCTGTGCCGGGAGGACATGGCGGGCGTAGTCGAGCAGGTCCAGGGTGGCAGCGCAGGCCTGGCGTAATGACGTCAGGCTGGTCGAGGCGTCGGCAGTGGCGATGCGCAGGATCGGCCAGCCTTGGGCGGCGGCCTGTTCCAGCAGCCGGGTGTCGTCATAACGCTCACGCTCGACCGGCCGGCACCAGTACAACAGGGTCGGTTCGCGCAGGATGCACCAGCTTTGCGGGTAACGGTCGTTGAGCCGCGTGATCAGCGCGTGGTCCATGTCCAGAGGTTCGCTCAGGCCGATCAGCACCGCCTGGCGCGGTTGCTGCGGCTGCAGCCCCAGGTGCCGGGCTTCCTCGAGCAGGCTGTCGGGGCAGTCGCCCCACAACAGGCGCGCCAGCAACTCTTCGCCGCGCTGCCGGCGCCACTGCCGCCCGGCCTGCTGGCGGCGCTGCTCCATGAGCATTTCGGCAGTCATTTTGACCAGCTCGCCATAGACACGCACCTGCTCGGGGTCGCCGGTAATGCCCAGCACGCCGATCAACTGGTGATCGAGCATCAGGGGCAGGTTCACTCCCGGTCTGACCCCACCCAGGCGGCCGGCAGCCAGGGCGTCGATTTCCACCACCTGGCGGGTTGCCAACACTTCCTGTGCGCCTTCATGACGGGTGCTCAGGCGCCCGGCATCACCGCTGCCGATGATGATGCCCAGGTAATCCATGACATTGACGTTGTAAGGCAGGATCGCCATGGCACGGTCGACGATGTCCTGAGCCAGGGCGCGATCAAGGGCGAACATGACAGTCTCCGGCGGCAGCCTTGGCATGCCGATACATTTTGTTGAATTTATCCAGGCCGGAGTGTGCCTGAAAGTGCAGCGCCGCGCGAAGAGCATGGCACAGTGCCGGATGCCCAGGTCATTGAAGGTCTTGAACGTGCCCCGCTATCGACTGCTCACCTTGCTGTGCGCCCTCCCCCTGCAAGCCTGCGCCTGGAAAGCCGGCGATGTGCCGCCGCAGGCCGGTTTTTCCGGCTACCGGCAACAGACACTGGCGTGGCTGCAGAACCACCGTGTTTTCCAGACCGACACCCGCGAGGCCGAGTTGGCCTGGAACGCGCCGCAGGAGTGGCGCCCGGCCGGCACGCCCAGGGCCGGCGTGCTGCTGGTGCACGGACTAGGCGATTCGCCCTGGTCGTTTCATGACATCGGCCGCACGCTGGCCGATCAGGGTTACCTGGTGCGCACCGTGCTGCTGCCCGGCCACGGCACGCGCCCCGAAGACATGCTGGAGGTCACGCTAGAGCAGTGGCAACAGGTGGTGCGCGAGCAGGCCGGGCAACTGGCCCACGATGTGCCAAAGGTCTATCTGGGCGGCTTTTCCACCGGTGCCAACCTGGTGCTCGACTACGCCTACGAGCACGATGACATTGCCGGGTTGCTGCTGTTTTCACCGGCCTTTCGCTCCGACAGCGCCTATGTGTGGCTGACCCCGTGGATCGGCTGGGCCAGGCCCTGGCTGGCCGAGCCCAACGATGGCGTACGCCCCATGCAGACGCCGGTGCGCTACCTCAATGTGCCCACCAACGGCTTTGCCCAGTTCCACCTCAGCAGCGTGGTGGCGCGCAAGCGCCTGGTCGAAAAGGCCTATGCCAAGCCGGTGTTCATCGCCCTGACCGAACATGATTCGGTGCTCGACACCGGCTTTGTGCTCGACACCTTCAACACCCGCTTCACCCACCCGGCCAGCCGGCTGGTGTGGTACGGCAGTGCCCCGCATAACACGGCCGCGCAGCCACGGGTGCTGGTGCGCGAGGATTACCTGCCCGAGCAGCAGATCAGCCAGTTCTCGCACATGGGCCTGCTGTTTTCGCCTGACAACCCGTTGTATGGCGCCAAAGGCAGCCAGCGCATCTGTTGGAACGGCCAGACCGCGGCCGACATGGCCCGCTGTGCGGCCGGGGAGCCGGTGTGGTATTCGGACTGGGGCTACCGCGCCGACGGCAAGGTGCATGCGCGACTGACCTTCAACCCCTATTACCCGTGGCAAGCACACGTAATGCTCAGCGTGATGGAGGCCCAGTAGGAGCGCGCTCTGCCCGCGACCGGCTGCGTCAGCAGTCGTAAAATTGATGAAACGCTGCAAATTCAAGACCTGAAAATCTGCGAAATGCTGAAAATTTACGACTGCTGACGCAGCCGGTCGCGGGCAGAGCGCGCTCCTACCTGGCGCCAGGTTTGCCAGGTGGGGGATTTTTACAAAGGTACCAGGCGTTCGCGGCTGTTGCTCAGGTGGGTCCACATCGCGGCGCGGGCGGCGTCGGGGTCTTTGCGGCGGATGGCGCTGAGCAGCGCTTCATGTTCCAGGTTGGCCAGATAACCATGGGGCGCCAGGTTGCTGCCGGCGCGCTCGCTGTTGTCGAGGCGCGCGCGCGGGATCACCGCACTGCCCAGGTGCTGCATGATTTCCAGAAAATAAGGGTTGCCGGTGGCCTCGGCGATCAGCATGTGAAAGCGCTTGTCAGCCTCGACACAGCTGTCGTCATTGGCCAGCAGGTCCTGATAATCATCCAGTGCCTGGCGCATGGCGGCCAGTTGTTCATCGGTGCGACGCACGGCGGCCAGGGCCACGGCCTGGGTTTCCAGGCCGATGCGCAGCTCGATGATGTCCCGCACCCGCGAGGCCGTCTCGACCTTCAGGCGCAGGCCGGTCTGGTGCTGGCGCTCCAGCACGAAGGTGCCCTTGCCCTGGTGGGTCACCACCAGCCCCGACGCCTGCAGCTTGGAAATGGCCTCGCGCACCACCGTGCGGCTGACGCCGTGCTCGCGCACGATTTCATTTTCCGAAGGCAGCTTGTGACCCGGCGCGATCTTGCCCAGCAGAATGCGCTGGCTCAGTTCGGTCACAAGATCAGTGGCCAGATTGTGTTGCCGACGCTTGGGTGGGGCTTTCGAGAATGCTTGCATGACGATTATCCAGACACAGGTTGTCTTTTTTCACACGCCAACCGGCCACCAGGTATGCGCAGCCAAGGGCTGGGAACCTGAGCAATGCGGCGGATCATAGCACCTGCCGCGGCGTGGCAACTTGTCAGACAGGCTTTCAACTTGTCCAACTTGTAATACAAGCAAGAGTGGATGAATTTCACCTCCAGAATCAACAAACATTAGATAAAAATAAATAAATTCTTATAAATCAATAAATTAAACAAAAACACTCTTTGATGCGCACGTTAGGGTTATGCATTCGATGATTCCTATTGCTAACCCTCTTGCAGCAATATCAATAACTTGTATGATAACCGACAAAGAAAACGGCGAATCGTTTAAACCTGCATGACACAGGGGCCCCTCCTGAGCCTCGTCAGCCACTGAAGACCCGAAATTGCTTCGACCCACCGAGCCAGACAAAAAAGACTTGATAATAAGGACCCGACCATGACTCAACAGACCGCTCACACCACCGGCAAGACGCCTGTCATCACCAGCCTGCAGGTTGTTCCCGTGGCGGGCCATGACGACATGCTGCTCAACCTGAGCGGCGCCCATGGCCCTTACTTCACGCGCAATATCCTGATCCTCAAGGACAGCGCCGGTAATACCGGCGTCGGTGAAGTGCCCGGCGGCGAAGCGATCCGCCAGACCCTGGAAGACGCCCGCACCCTGGTGGTCGGCCACGGCATCGGCAGCTACCAGAAGATGCTCAACGACGCGCGCAAGGCCTTCGCCGAACGCGACTCGGCCGGCCGCGGCCTGCAGACCTTCGATCTGCGCATCGCCATTCATGCGGTCACCGCCCTGGAAGCTGCCCTGCTCGACCTGCTCGGCCAGCACCTGGAAGTGCCGGTGGCCGCCCTGCTCGGTGAAGGCCAGCAGCGCGATGCCGTGGAGATGCTCGGCTACCTGTTCTACGTCGGCGACCAGGACCAGACTGACCTGCCCTACCGTCGCGAGCAGGAGGCGGACAACGAATGGTTCCGCATTCGTCATGAAAAGGCCCTGACCCCTGAAGCGGTGGTCCGCCTGGCCGAAGCGGCGCGTGATCGCTATGGCTTCAAGGACCTCAAGCTCAAGGGTGGCGTGCTGCGCGGTGACGAAGAGATCGAAGCGGTCACCGCACTGGCCGAGCGCTTCCCCGACGCACGCATCACCCTGGACCCCAACGGCGCCTGGTCATTGAAAGAAGCCGTGCGCCTGTGCCGCGACCAGCACCATGTACTGGCCTATGCCGAAGACCCATGCGGCGCCGAAAACGGTTATTCCGGTCGCGAAGTCATGGCCGAGTTCCGCCGCGCCACCGGCCTGCGCACCGCCACCAACATGATCGCCACCGACTGGCGCCAGATGGGCCACACCATTCAGTTGCAATCGGTGGACATCCCGCTGGCCGACCCGCACTTCTGGACCATGCAGGGTTCGGTGCGCGTGGCGCAGATGTGCAACGAGTGGGGCCTGACCTGGGGTTCGCATTCCAATAACCATTTCGACATTTCGCTGGCCATGTTCACCCATGTCGGCGCTGCCGCACCGGGCGAGATCACCGCGCTGGACACCCACTGGATCTGGCAGGACGGCCAGCGCCTGACCAAGGAGCCTTTGCGCATTGTCGAGGGCAAGGTGCATGTGCCGAACAAGCCGGGCCTGGGTGTCGAGCTGGACATGGACCAGGTCAACAAGGCCCACGAGCTGTACAAGGGTATGGGCCTGGGCGCCCGCGACGACGCCGCCGCCATGCAGTTTCTGATTCCGAACTGGACGTTCAACAACAAGCAGCCGTGCCTGGTGCGTTGATCGCCCCCAATAACCTGTAGAACTGGCCACTTCTTGCTGGCAACCGGCGCGCAACCCCCTTGCGCGCCGTTTTTTTATGTGTGATCGGCGTCCAGCCCCATCTGCCAGAAATCGGCCTCCAGCCGCGAAGCCTTGCCGAACACACCCACCAGGTCGGCGAAGCGTTGCTCGGTCATGCTGCGGGCGGCCAGTTCATCCAGATGCCGACGTGCCTCACGGGCCACCTGTTGATAACCGTCGCCGGCGTATTCGGCAATCCAGTCACGGTACGGATGATCGGCCAGCGCCTCGACACCCTTCGGTGCCAAGGCCCGACCAATCACCGCATAGCCGATCACGCAGGGCGCCAGCGCGACGTGCAGTTCCAGCAAGTCGCCGGCAGCACCGCAATCGAGCACGTAGCGGGTGTAGGCCACTGTGGCCTGGTGCTCAGGCGCGGCTTCCATCGCTTCGCGGCTCAGGCCCCAGCGGGCGCAGAGGCGCACATGCAGTTCGGTTTCGTCGAGGATCGCCGCCAGCCCGGCCTGGGCGGCGCGGATGTCGGCCAGGGTGCGGCTCTTGTAGGCGGCCAGCGCCCAGGCCCGGGCAAACTGGGTCAGAAACAGGTAATCCTGGACCAGGTAGTGGCGAAACGCGGCGTGCGGCAAAGTACCAGCGCCCATCTGGCGCACGAAGGAATGGTCGACATAGCCCTGCCAGTCTGTCGCGGCGGCCGCTTTGAGACGGTCGAAAATATCCATGGTTCAGGCCCCGATGGCATAGACGGTGTCGAAAAATTCGCGTTCCAACTGCACCGCACGCAAGAAGAAGTCACGGCTCAACGCCTCTTCAGCCGGCCCTACCCGATCCAGTTCGGCGCGCAGGAACGCAATGAAATCGCGAAAGAACGGGTTGTCATGCAGGGTGATCCATTCGGCGTGCACGAAGTTGTCCGGCAACGGCTGCGGCGCGCGGCTGGCCCAGTCCAGGTACAGCCATTCGGCCACCGTCAGCACTGCCAGTGCCGCCGCATAGGAACGGGTCGCCGCCGCTTCCTGCATCAGGGCCTTGAAGCCTGCAGTGGCCGCCGTGTCTGGTGGGGTCTGGCGTTGTTGCGCAGTAATGCCCAGGGCTTCGAACGCCCGCAGGAAATAAGTGTTCTCTTCGCCCGAGATCATCCCGGCAAAACGCCCCAGGCGCAGGCGCGCCTCGAAACAGTCGGCACTGGCGATTGCCGCGCCCAGCAGGGTCAGGAAGCTGTCGAGAAAACGGTGGTCCTGGATCAGGTAGTGGCCCATGACCTGGTCATCCAGGGTGCCGGTACACAGTTCATCGACAAAGCGGTGCTGCACGGCCGCCGACCAGGTCGGCTCGCTTTGCAGGCGCAGGGTTTCGGAAAAACGCTCGTTCATGGGCTGGGCTCTCTGTAGAAGCAAACAGGAGACCGGCAAAAAGGCAGGTTAAAAAGCCCATCCCTCCGCCGGCATGATCCGGATCAGGTGTAAGGGTCATCGCACTGCATCAGCGATTTCTCAGCCCGTGCACGGGCTCCCCTTGGTGCAGGCATCTATACAGCAGACCAGCGTGATTGTCATTGTCCAGGCACCCGACCTGGCCACTCACTTGGCACGGTTATGGCTTGATGTCAGGGTTTGAGTGCGTCGGCACGACGGCGTCCTCTTCACAAAAACGGAGCCTCCACCATGTACAAGGATTACCCCGCCGCCTATCAGGTCAGCAAAGGCAGCGCCCTGCAGGTCGACACCGCCTTTTACGAGCGCATTCGTGATCACAAGGACGGCCGCACGCTGGTCGAGCAGTTCGAGGTACCGATTCGTACCGGGCGCGCCTGGAAGGTGCCGGCCGGGCATGTGTTTCGTGTCACCACACCGGTCGGGCCCCAGGTGGGTGATTTCAACGTCTGGAACGCCAACGACCCGCGCGAGCGCCTGTGGGCCGCGCGCACCCGGCAGTTGCAGGGCGCACATGTCAGCACCCATGACCGGCTGTGGTCGAACCTGCCGTTCTTGCGGCCGATGGTGACCATTACCGACGACAGCCTGGCCGACTACGGTATCGACGAGCATGGCGGGCGCTTGCACGACCTGTTGGGCACACGCTGCGACCCGTACGTGAACCGCATGCTCACCGGCGAAGACTTCCACCACCACTGCCACTCCAACCTGACCCGCGCCGTGCTGCCGCATGGCCTGACCGAGTTCGACGTGCATGACGTGCTGAATATTTTCCAGTGCACGGGCCTGAACCATGACGACCTGTATTTCATGAAGGCTTGCCCGGCCAGGCAAGGTGACTACCTGGAATTCTTCGCCGAGATCGACCTGTTGTGCGCGCTGTCGACCTGCCCGGGCGGCGACCTGTCGCTGCCGATGTGGGGGCCGGACGCCGAAGACCCGCTCACGGTCTGTCGACCTTTGGGGGTCGAGATCTACAGCCTGCCCGCCACTCTGCTTGAAGGCTGGGAGTCGCCGGCGCGCGCGGCCTATAACGGCAACCATGGCCTGATGATTCCAAGGGCGCCGTGGGAAAAATAAGCACGCAGGCCGACCGGGGCGATCTTGTGCCGCGCCCCGGTTATGCTTACGGCCGGATAACCCTGGAATCGATGCTATGAACATCCCTCTGCTCAACTGCGACATCGGCGAAAGCTTCGGTGCCTGGACCATGGGCGGCGACGCCCAGGTCATGCCCTGGATCGACTGCGCCAACATTGCCTGCGGCTTTCATGCCTCCGACCCATCCATCATGCGCAAGACCGTGGCGCTGGCCCTGGAACATCAGGTGACCATCGGCGCGCACCCGGCCTACCCGGACCTGGTCGGCTTTGGTCGCCGTTCGATGAACTGCTCGGCGCAGGAAGTCGAAGACATGCTGCTGTACCAGATCGGCGCACTGGACGGCATCTGCCGCGCCGAGGGCGGCCGGGTGCAGTACGTCAAGCCGCATGGCGCGATGTACAACGACATGATGCGCTCCCCGGCCCAGTTGCGAGCGGTGTTCAAGGCCGTAGCCGCCTATGGTAGCGACCTGCGCCTGATGCTCATGGCCTCGCGGGACAACAGCACTGCACAAGGTCTGAGCGCCGAGTACGGCGTGCCGATCTGGTTCGAGGCCTTTGCCGACCGCGCCTATGACCCGGACGGGCACCTGATGTCGCGCAGCCTGCCGGGCGCGGTGCACCATGACCCTGAAACCGTGATCGCCCAGGCCCTGACCCTGGCCCGTGGTGAGCCCCTGACCGCCAGCGATGGCAGTGCCTTGTCGCTACAGGTCGACACCTTGTGCGTACACGGTGACAACCAGAGTTCCATTGCTGCCGTGCAGCGCATTCGCGAGGCCTTCAGCACACTGGGGCAAGGGTGACATGCCGCACATCCTGCGTACTCACCCACGCCTGACCGGCTCCGCCGTCCTTGGCCTGGCGGCCGGCATCGGCTCGGCCTGGCTGATCCCGTCCCTGAGCCTGATGCAGTGCGGCCTGATCGGCTGGAATGTCACGGTCTGGCTGTTTCTGGCCCTGATCCTTGGTCGCACGTTCAGCAACAGCGCCGCCGATGTCAGGAGGATCGCCATTATCGAAAAAGAGAATGCTGGGGTGGTATTGCTCATGGTGTGCGTGGCCGCATTGGCCAGCCTGGCAGCAATCATCGTCGAGCTGGCCAGTAGCAAGGTCATGCCCGGCGATCATCAGGCGCTCAAATACAGCTTCACAGGCGTGACGGTGGTGGGCTCCTGGCTGTTGATCGGTGTCATCTTCAGCCTGCATTACGCCCGGCTGTTCTACACCTGGCCCGGCCCGACACCGGCGCTGAATTTCCCCGACGGCGAAAAGCATCCGGACCAGTGGGATTTTTTGTACTTTTCCTTCACCTTGGGCGTGGCCGTGCAGACCTCCGATGTCGGGGTCATGACACGCGAGATGCGCAAGATCGTTCTGGCGCAGAGCCTGATTGGCTTCATCTTCAATACAGCCATCCTGGGCCTGACCATCAACCTGGCCGCCGGATTGTTCAATTAATGGAGATTCATGGATGTCCTTGCTGACTATTGCGGTACTCGACGACTGGCAACGCGTGGCCGGCGATGTGGTGGACTGGTCGGTGCTCGACCCGATCGGCCAGGTCAGTTTTCTGCACGACTACCCTGCCGACACCGAGACGCTGGCTGAACGCCTGATCGATTACCAGGTGATCTGCGTGATGCGCGAGCGCACGCTGTTCGACCAGGCCTTGCTCAGCCGCTTGCCGAACCTGAAGCTGCTGGTGACCGGTGGCATGCGCAATGCAGCCATCGACGTGAAGGCGGCGCAGGCCCAGGGTATCGAGGTGTGCGGCACCGAGAGCTACAAGCACGCCGCACCGGAACTGACCTGGGCGCTGATCATGGGCATCACCCGCAACCTGGCCGGCGAAGCCCATTCATTGCGTACAGGCGGCTGGCAGGTCGGGCTGGGCCGCGACCTGCATGGCAAGACCCTGGGGCTGCTGGGGCTGGGCAGTATCGGCAAATGGATCGCCCGCTACGGGCAGGCCTTTGGCATGAAGGTCATTGCCTGGAGCCAGAACCTGACCGACGAGGCGGCCGCCGAGGTCGGCGTGACCCGCGTCAGCAAGCAGCAACTGTTCGAGCAGGCCGATGTGCTGTCGGTGCACCTGGTGCTCAGTGATCGCAGTCGGGGGCTGGTGGATGCACAAGCGCTGGGCTGGATGAAACCGGACGCTTACCTGATCAATACCTCACGCGGGCCGATCATCGATGAAGCGGCCCTGATCGACACCCTGCGCCAGCGCCGGATCGCCGGCGCGGCGCTGGATGTGTTCGACCAGGAACCGCTGCCGGCCGAGCACCCGTTCCGGCAACTGGACAATGTACTGGCCACCCCGCACGTAGGGTACGTCACCGAAAACAACTACCGTACGTTCTACGGTCAGATGATCGAGGACATCCAGGCCTGGCAGGCGGGCCAGCCGATCCGGGTGTTTGCCTGAGCGAACAGGGTGCGCCCGCAGGAGCGGCCAGGCGGGGCAAGATTCCAGGCCTTTGTACTCATTCTGCGGGAGCGACCATCGGTCGCGAAAGGGCCAGCTCAGGCACCGCAGAGGGTGGTGCTGCCCTTCGCTGCTGAAGCAGCTCCTACGGTGCCTCAGAGCTTGTAGGAGATTCCCACCTGTACAGTGCGCGGGGCGCCGGGGTAGGCGTAGATGTTGCCGAAGGCGCCTTCTTCATAGTCCTTGTCGAAGACGTTTTTCACGTCCAGGTTCAAGCGCACGTCTTCGTTGACCTTGTAGTAGGACAGCAGGTCGTAGACGGTGTAGCTGTCCATGCTGAAGTTGGGCACGTTGGCGGTCTGGCCGGCGCGATCGTCGACGTACCGGGCGCCGCCGCCCAGGCCCAGGCCGCGCAGCGGGCCGTCCTGAAACTCGTACAGGCTCAGCAGGCTGGCGCTGTGCCTGGGAATGTTCATCAGCCGGGTGCCATCACGCAGGGTGTTGTCTTTGGTCACTTGCGCGTCGACATAGGCGTAGCTGCCGATCATGCGCCAGGCCGGGGTGATGTTGCCCACCACGTTCACGTCCAGGCCACGGCTGCGCACTTCGCCGGCCGCGACGCTGTAGCTCGAATCCAGCGGATCGGTGGTCAGGACGTTCTTCTTGTCGATCTGGTAGACCGCCGCCTCCACACTCAACTGCTTATCCAGCACCTGCCACTTGGCGCCCAGCTCGAAGGCCTTGCCTTTTTCCGGGTCGAAGCCTTTCTGCGCGCTGGCCACTGCGCTGGCAGATGCATCCGGGCGCGCCGCGCCGGCGTTGGGCTTGAACGAGCGCGACGCGCTGGCATACAGCGCCAGGTCGTCGGTCAGTTCATAGGTCAGGCCCAGGCGCGGGGTCACCGAATTGTCGCTCTTGGTCCAACTGCGCCCGCCGGGCACGTACGTGTCATAGTCATGCTCGAAACGCTCGAACCGCGCCCCGACCAGCAATTTGAGACGCTCGGTCAGGCTGACCTGGTCCTGCACGAAGGCCGCCCAGGTCTTGAGGTTTTCCTGGTCGTGGGTCGGGGTGCGGGTCAGCGCCGGGCGGGCCTGGCCATACACGGGATTGAAGATGTCGATGGCATAGGAACCGGCGGCCCCGCTGGAGCGCATGATGATCGACTTGTAGTCGTAGTCTTCGTACTCGATTCCCGTGAGTAACAGGTGTTCAAGGCCACCGGTGTTGAAGCGGCCGGTCAGGTTCAGTTGCACATCGCGATCGGTCCAGTCCAGCTTGCGCCAGTTGAAGTTGCGGCTTAGCGTGCGACCGTCAGCGCCCATGCTGTTGGCTTCGACGGCATTGCCCTTGAGGGTGCCGTCCAAAATCTGCACACCACCGCCAAGGGTCCAGCTGTCGTTGAGGTCGTGCTCGAAACGTACCTGCCCCATGTTGTTGTCGTTGTGCAGTTTGCCGACGTCCTTCTCGCCCCAGAACGTGTCGCGCGAAGCGCTACCGGTCTGGGTCGGGTAGCGGGTCAGGCCGCGGTCCAGCGGGTGATTGTTGCGCATGAACTCACCTTCGAAGGTGATGCGCGTGCTGTCGTTGACCTGCCAGCTCAGCACCGGGGTCACCGCATAGCGTTCAGTCTCGACGTGGTCGCGGAAGGTTTCGCCGCCCTCGCCCAGCACATTGAGGCGGTAGGCGAAGCGGCCGTCTTCGTCCAGCGGCCCGGTGGCGTCCAGGGTGCCACGGCGCATGCCCTGATCGTTGAGCTGGCTGCCCAGGGTCACCGAGCGTTCGCTCGAAGGCTGCTTGGATACCACGTTGAACGTGCCGCCCGGGTCGCTGCGGCCATACAGGGTGGCTGCGGGGCCGCGCATCACTTCCAGGCGCTCGATGGTGTTGGCATCGGGCATGTTCGGGTAGCCGCGGTTGATCGGAAAGCCGTTGCGGTAGAACTCACCCGTGGTAAAGCCGCGCACGGTGATGGTGGTCAGGCCCTGGCCGCCGAAGTTGTTGGCCCGGCCCACGCCACCGGCGTAGTCCAGTGCGTCCTGCAAGCGAGTGGCGCCCAAGTCTTCGACCGCCTCGCGGGTGACCACGCTGATCGACTGCGGGGTTTCGTGAATGGGCGTGTCGGTGCGTGTGGCGCTGGCCGAACGGGTGGCCTTGTAGCCTTGCACCGGGCCGGTGGCGCGCTCGGTGTCGACGGCGGCATTGACGTCGGTGGCCTGCAACTCGATCGAGGAAGGTGCGGCAAGGGTCTGGTCAGCCAGGGCAAGCGGGGAAAAGGCCTGCAAGGCAAGAAATGAAACGGCGATACGACGCATCGACAGCGTGCTCCAAGTGAGAATCGAGCCGTGTTCGGCCCTGATCGTTTTTTGTGACAAATGTTACAGAGTTGTATTTGTTATTGATACGTATTGTCATTAATAGCCTGCACATTTTTGGGGCCCATTCCCTGCGCCGGCTGGCACAGGCACACTCTGTCGATAACCCCTCGGAGCCTGATCATGCCCACTCCCCATAACCTCGCTGACCGGCGCTGTGCGCTGCTGGTCATCGACATGCAATACGACTTCATGCCCGGTGGCGCCCTGGCGGTAAAGGACGGCGATGCCCTGGTGCCGCTGATCAATCGCCTGGGCCAGCGTTTTACCCGGGTGATCCTGACCCAGGACTGGCACCCGGCCGGGCATGTTTCCTTTGCTCCCAGCCATCCAGGCCATGAACCGTTCCAGCGCATCACCCTGCCCTACGGACCGCAAACCCTGTGGCCGGTGCATTGCGTACAGGGCAGCCAGGGCGCGCAATTGCATGCCGACCTCGACCTGCCGCATGCACAACTGATTGCGCGCAAAGGCTGCAACCCGGACATCGACAGTTACTCCGCCTTCATGGAAGCCGACCGCAGCACGCCCACCGGCCTGACCGGCTACTTGCGCGAACACGGCATCGACACCCTGTACGTGGTCGGCCTGGCCCTGGATTTCTGCGTGGCCTGGTCGGCGCAGGACGCCTGCAAGGCGGGCTTCAAGACGTTTGTGGTCGAAGACGCTTGCCGGGCCATTGATCTTGAGGGATCACTGGCCGGCGCCTGGCAGGCGATGCTGGGGCTGGGGGTCCAGCGTGTGCAGAGCCAGGATTTGCTGGACGCCTGACACCACCCTCACACGGGCGAACGACGCGGCGGGCTATCTGTCTGACACTACAGGCATCAGCCCCTTGTGAATTTCTCGCGTGAAGGAAGTGGTATGGACGAACAACCCGACGGCAAGACCCCCGGCCTGTCAGCCGACGAAGAGCGCGAGATCGAAGACAAGCTGCCGCCGCGTGCGGCCGTGCTGCATGAGACCATCCGTGTGCAAGGCGACCACGAGCTGGAGCGCACCGTGGCGGCCTTGTGGTGGTCGGCACTGGCCGCCGGCCTGACCATGGGGCTGTCGTTGATGGCCATGGGGCTGTTGCGCTCGCGCCTGGGCGACAGCGACGCCAGTCATGTCATCGCCAGCCTTGGCTACTCGGCCGGCTTTCTGGCAGTGATCCTGGCACGCCAGCAACTGTTTACCGAGAACACCCTGACCGCCGTGCTGCCGGTGATGAGCAAGCTGAACCTGGGCAATATCGGCCGCCTCTTGCGCCTGTGGGGCGTGGTCTTGATAGGCAACCTGGCCGGCACGATCCTGGTGGCCTGGGTCATGCTGAACCTGCCCATCTTCGACACCAAGACCGACATGGCCTTCCTGGAAATCGGGCGCAAGGTCATGGAAAACGACATCAGCAAGATGTTCGCCAAGGGCATCGTGTCCGGCTGGATGATCGCCACCATGGTGTGGATGATCGCCTCGATGGAAAACGCCAAGATCGCGATCATCGTGATGATCACCTACTTGATGGCGCTGGGCGACTTCACTCATATCGTGGTCGGCACGGCCGAAGTGTCTTACCTGGTGTTCGCCGGCGAGGTGAGCTGGTCCGATTTCTGGCTGGTGTTCGCAGGCCCCACCCTGGCCGGCAATATCATCGGCGGCAGCTTTATCTTCGGCCTGCTCAGCCACGCGCAGATCCGCAGCGAAAACGACATCACCGCCAAGCGCGAGCGCGATAAGAAGAAATTGCTGGAAGAGCGCCGCAACGCCAGCAGGAACGGCTTGAGCCGCGAATAGCCCTCATCACACCATGCCCTTGCGGGAGGGTCTGCCGGCCTCATCGCCGGCAGAGCCGCCTCCCACAGGTGGTTTGCCAGCGCCAGAATCATCGGGCCATCACGCTTTCTTCAGGAAATTTTCAGGTTGCGGCAGGCAAGATAGGGTTTTGTCCGACTCTCTCAGGCCCACAGCATGACCCGAATCCTGGCAATCGAAGACGACGCTGTCACCGCAAGAGAAATCGTTGCTGAACTCAGCAGCCATGGGCTGAGTGTCGACTGGGTGGACAATGGCCAGGAAGGCCTGGCCAAGGCCGTCAGCGGCGATTATGACCTTATTACCCTGGACCGCATGCTGCCGCAGGTCGATGGCCTGACCATCGTCACGCGGCTGCGCGCCCAGGGCATCAGCACGCCGATCCTGATGATCAGCGCCCTGTCGGATGTCGACGAGCGCGTGCGCGGGCTGCGGGCCGGCGGCGATGACTACCTGTCCAAGCCGTTTGCCTCCGACGAGATGGCCGCACGGGTCGAAGTGCTGCTGCGCCGCAACAGCCCGGCCAGCGAACAGAAAAGCCAGCTGCAGGTTGCCGACCTTGAACTGGACCTGCTCAGCCGCGAAGCACGGCGTGGCGAGCGGGCGTTGAGCCTGTTGCCCACCGAGTACAAGCTGCTGGAATTCCTGATGCGCAACCACGGCCAGGTTGTGACCCGGATGATGATCTTCCAGGAAGTCTGGGGCTATCACTTCGATCCGGGCACCAACCTGATCGACGTGCACATCGGCCGACTGCGCAAGAAGATCGACGTTCCCGGCAGTGCGCCCCTGATTCGTACTGTGCGCGGGACCGGCTATGTCATTAGCGAATCTGCCTAAAGGCTGGCGCTCCTCCAGCAGTCGCCTGCTGGCGTTGTACAGCACGCTGTTCGTGGCCTGGAGCAGCATCCTGCTCGGGGTGCTGTACTGGGAGGTCAAGGGTTACCTGGACCAGATGGCGCGCCACTCGCTGATCCAGCGCCAGCAGTTGTTCGCCCGCTTCGAAGGCCAGGACCTGGTCGATGCGCTGGTGGCCAGCATGGCCTTCGACAAGCCCGCCGTGGATGCCTTCGGCCTGTTCGATGCGCGCCTGCGTCCGCTGTTCGGGCCGATCCGGCAACTGCCGGCCAACCTGCCGCTGGACGGGCAGATTCACGAACTGGGCAGTTGCATTGTCTCCACCGATCCCAACATGCCGCGCAGCAGCTGCGCCGCCGTGGCCACCCGTACCCGTGCCGGCAACTGGTTGATCCTGGTGCGCGACAACGGTTCACTGTTTGCGGTCTCGACCCTGATCCTGCATGCCCTGCTCTGGGGCCTGTCGTTGACGATCATTCCTGGCGTGGCCGGCTGGTACCTGTTGCGGCGCCGACCGCTGCGGCGTATCCATGCCTTGCAGGCCAGTGCCGAAGCCATTGTCAGCGGTGACATGAGCAAGCGCTTGCCGGTGTCTTCGCGGCGTGACGAACTGGACATGCTGGCACTGATCGTCAATGCCATGCTCGAACAGATTGAACGGTTGATGAACGAGGTCAAGGGGGTGTGCGACAACATTGCCCACGACCTGCGCACCCCGCTGACCCGCCTTCGCGCCCGGCTGTATCGCATCCAGCAGCAAGCACCGGATTCGCCGCACAGCCCGGAAATCAGCCAGGTGATCGCCGAAGCCGACTCGCTGATGGCACGCTTTCGCGGCCTGCTGCGCATCTCCGAATTGCAGGACCAGCGCCGGCGCTCGGCCTTCGTGGCCCTGGACCTGGCGGCTTTGTTGCGCGAGGTGCATGACTTCTACCTGCCGCTGGCCGAAGAAGGCGAAATCACCCTGCTGTTGAACCTGGACGAACCGTTGCCTGCGGTGGTCGGTGACCGGGCCTTGCTGTTCGAAGCCTTGGCAAATCTGTTGGACAATGCCATCAAGTTCACCCCGACCGGCGGCACCGTGGCGCTGAACGCCAGCACCAGGCAAGGCACGCCACGCATCGAAGTACAGGATTCCGGCCCCGGCATTCCCGAAGCCGAACGCCAACTGGTGTTCCAGCGTTTCCACCGCAGCGAACACGACAACCCACAAGGCTTCGGCCTGGGCCTGTCACTGGTGGCAGCGATTGTTGAACTGCATGGGTTTGGCCTGCGCATCGAGAGCAGTGGGTTTGGCGGCGCCAGCCTGATCCTGGAATGCGGCCCTGGCACCACGCTCAGTGGTGTAGGAGCGACCAACGGTCGCGAAGACTGATTACCACGCACAAAAATGCGGCGTCCTGACAAATCCTTCATCAGCACCGGAAATATCCAGTATCAATCTGCCAACCCTTCTGGCCGCAAGCCAATACCCTTAGCCTGCTCATATTCTGCCGTTAACCCATTCCAGAGCCCTCGCCCGATCATGAACTCGCCCGCCACCCCGATGACCCGCCGCCTGGTCCTGCTGTTCGCCTTCTGCTGTGGCGCCATCGTGGCCAATATCTACTACGCGCAACCGATCATCGCGCTGATCGCGCCGGACCTGGGCTTGTCGCCGACCCTGGCCAGCCTGATCGTGTCGCTGACCCAGATCGGTTACGCGCTCGGGCTGTTTTTCCTGGTGCCGCTGGGTGATCTGCTGGAGAACCGTCGGCTGATCATCGCCACCACTTTGCTGACCGTGCTGGGCCTGGCCGGTGCGGCACTGGTGGAACAACCGAACCTGTTCCTGGTGTTGTGCCTGCTGGTGGGATTCAGTTCGGTGTCCGTGCAGATTTTGATTCCGCTGGCGGCGCACCTGGCCCCTGAAGCAGCACGTGGCCGTGTGGTCGGTTCGATCATGGGCGGATTGCTGCTGGGCATTCTGCTGGCCCGGCCGATTGCCAGCCTGGTGGCCGATCATTTTGGCTGGCGCGCCGTATTTGCCGCAGCGGCCGTGGTCATGGTCGGCCTTTGCGCGGTGCTGGCCATCACGCTGCCCGCGCGCAAGCCGCAGCACAGCGCGTCCTACCCGCAGCTGCTGGCCTCGCTGTGGCACCTGCTGCGCACCCAGCCGGTGCTGCGCCAGCGGGCGTTCTACCAGGCCTGCCTGTTTGCCACGTTCAGCCTGTTCTGGACCGCCGTGCCGCTGGAACTGGTGCGCAACCATGGCCTGTCGCAGAGCCAGATCGCGCTGTTCGCCCTCGCCGGGGCCATCGGTGCAGTGGCCGCACCCATCAGCGGACGGCTGGCCGATGCCGGCTACACCCGCCAGACCAGCCTCACGGTCCTGCTGCTGGCCGCACTGTGCTTTTTGCCAGCGCTCACGACGCTCGGTGCCAGTGTCATTGGCCTGGCGTTGACCGGCATCGTGCTGGACTTCTGTGTGCAGGTGAACATGGTGCTGGGCCAGCGCGCGGTCTACGCTCTGGATGCCAACAGCCGCAGCCGCCTGAATGCGCTGTACATGACCAGTATTTTCCTGGGCGGGGCGGCCGGCTCGGCGATGGCCAGCGTGTTGTTCAACCACGGCGGCTGGGGCGCGATCGTGATCGCCGGCACTGTCCTGCCTTTGCTGGCACTGTCGGGTTTTATCTGGAATTCACGGCAGGCGGCCAGTGCAGCGGCCTGATCAGGCGTCAGTCGCCCCCGCCGCCGCCACAGCCACCGCCGCAGCCACTGCTGTCACCGCCGCCATCGCCACCGGAGCCGCCATCGCCGTCGCCATCGGGGCCGCCGCTGCACCCGGCATCGCTCGGGCTGGAGTAGCCATCGCTGCCAGGGGCGGCCAGGTCGCCCCCGCAATAGATGACGGGGCCGGGGCTGGTGTCGCTGCTGGCGCGCCGCATGCCCTGGCAGTCCAGCATGTACACAAAGCCACCGGCGATCACCAGCTTGGCATCCAGCGCAAACAACAACGGCAGGCGCCGGGGCACACGTGGATGGATATTGTCTTCGCGGCAGACGTGCCACCAGGTGCGGCGCAAACCGGCATTACCCTTGGCCGGTGCATCATCGCCCAGTGCGGCGGCCGGGGTATGGTGCAGCAAGCCGCCAAAGGCCTTCTTGCAGAAGTCTTCATAAGCCCGGGTGTGCAGGATGAACTCATGCCACAGGTCGTCGACTACTTGCGAAGGCATCGACACATAGCGATGACCGCTGTTGTGATAGGCGAGGAAGAACTGGCGCAAGCCCTGGGCGACCAGTTGGCAATCCTTGATGGTCAGGTGCGGATGGCGCTGGCACAGGGTTTCGAACAGACCGGCCGGCAGCTTGTAATGGCGGATGACCTGTTCACGGCGCATTTTGCGCACCCGCCGCAAATGTCCACTGAGTCTGGCAAGGCCAAAGAACGCCAGCACAGCTGCAACGATTAGCCACACATAAACCATGTCCCGACTCCGAAGGGCAGATGATGGCCATAGGTTAACACCGAGTGGCAGTTGCGCATCGGACAGGCGTAGTTGTACGATGACTGCCAACTTATCGATGCACCGGTGCTGGCCTGTGTGCAGCTCGCCAGTTCCACCCTCACTCCATCCGCGATTCGGCAACCCACGGGGCATCAGGCAGGTGATCAACCCGCCGCCCATGTCAAAACAACAGGAGATACCGATGTCCACCCTTCTCGGCCACAACTTCATCGGCGGCGCTCGCAGCGCCCTTGGTCAGACCCAGCAGCAAAGCCTGGACGCCACCACCGGTGAAGCCCTGCCTTATACCTTCGTGCAGGCCACCGAAGGCGAAATCGACGCTGCCGCCAATGCGGCCAAGGCCGCCTTCCCTGAATTTCGTCAACTGAGCCCTGCACGCCGCGCCGAGTTCCTCGACGCCATCGCCGATGAGCTCGATCAACTGGGTGACGACTTCGTCGCCGTGGTGTGCCAGGAAACGGCGCTGCCGCAAGCCCGCATCCAGGGCGAGCGCGGTCGCACCAGCGGCCAGATGCGCCTGTTTGCCCAGATACTGCGCCGTGGCGACTACCTGGGCGCGCGTATCGACCTGCCGCTGCCGGACCGCAAGCCGATGCCACGCGTCGACCTGCGTCAGTACCGCATCGGCGTAGGCCCGGTGGCCGTGTTCGGCGCCAGCAACTTCCCGCTGGCCTTCTCCACCGCCGGCGGCGACACCGCTGCAGCCCTGGCCGCCGGTTGCCCGGTGGTGTTCAAGGCGCACAGCGGCCACATGGCCACCGCCGACCTGGTCGGCCAGGCCATCATCCGCGCCGCCGAGCGCACCGGCATGCCTAAAGGCGTGTTCAACATGATCTTCGGCAACGGCGTCGGCGAAGGCCTGGTCAAGCATCCGGCCATCCAGGCCGTCGGCTTCACCGGCTCCCTGGGCGGCGGCAATGCCCTGAGCAAGATGGCCGCCGAGCGCCCGCAACCGATTCCGGTGTTCGCCGAGATGTCGAGCATCAACCCGGTGATTGTGCTGCCTGAGGCGCTCAACGTGCGTGGCGAAGCCGTTGCCCGCGACCTGGCTTCGTCCGTGGTCATGGGTGCCGGCCAGTTCTGCACCAACCCGGGCGTGGTCATTGGCCTGCGTTCGCCGGCTTTCTCGACGTTCCTGGAGCAACTGGCCGAGCACATCGGCGGCCAGGGTGCCCAGACCATGCTCAATGCCGGTGGCCTGCGCAGCTACAGCAAAGGCGTCGAGCACCTGCTGTCGCACCCGGGTGTCACACACCTGGCCGGCAAGGTCCAGGAAGGCAAGCAGGCCCAGGCACAGCTGTTCAAGGCTGACGTGAGCCTGCTGCTCAACGGCGACGAACTGCTGCAGGAAGAAGTCTTCGGCCCGACCACCATCGCCATCGAAGTGGCCGATGATGCCGAGCTCAAGAACGCCCTGCTGGCCCTGCGCGGTCAACTGACGGCCACTCTGATCGGCGAGCCGGCCGAGCTGTCCGGCTACCAGTGGCTGCTGCCGCTGCTGGAAGACAAGGTCGGTCGTATCCTGGTCAACGGCTACCCGACCGGTGTCGAAGTGTGCGACGCCATGGTCCACGGCGGTCCATACCCGGCCACCTCCGACGCGCGTGGTACTTCGGTGGGCACTCTGGCCATCGACCGTTTCCTGCGCCCGGTCTGCTATCAGAACCACGCTGACAGCCTGCTGCCGCCCGCCCTGCAGAACGCCAACCCGCTGGGTCTGCGTCGCCTGGTCAACGGTGAGTGGAGCGACCAGCCGATCGTCTGATCGATTCGCTGGTCTTGAACGAGGCGCGACCCGATAAGGGTCGCGCCTTTTTTATGCCCTCCAGAGTGCTGTAAGCCACTGATCAACCGACATAAAAAACCTGTTTCCGGGCACGCTTTCGCAGTTGAAAATGCCTTCGACCTGTGCAGCAATCAGACGTACATGCGCACTGATCAAAAATTAACCACACCCCCAAACACCCCGCCACACAAGGCTTTCACAAAGTTACCCACAGACATACCCACGATTTTCGTGGACAACTTTTGAAGCTTTTTCGAACCCTAAATGACAAATAAAAGCAAGCGACGGATGGTCACATCGACTAAAGGGTCCGCTGAGCTTCAGATTGATGCCGGTCTTTGATAAAGCATTGATTTTTCATTGGCGTGCCGTTGAAATGATTCACTTTTTCAAGGCGAACCGACCATGCAGCAGCATTACGAAGTGGCCGTGCTCGGCCTGGGCGCGATGGGTGCCGCGACGCTGTATCAACTGGCCAGGGCAGGCGTAAAGGCAGTAGGCATCGATCGCTATGCCCCACCGCATGCCCAGGGCTCCAGCCATGGCGACACGCGGATCACTCGTCTGTCCAATGGCGAGGGGCCGCAGTACCTGCCGCTGGTACGGCGCTCGCACCAGCTGTGGCGCGAGCTGGAAGCGTTGTCGGGTGAGTCGCTGTTCGAGCAGTGCGGCGTCTTGTTGATGACCTCCAGCCCACGCTATGACCCCAAAGACGCCGACGACTTTACCCACAGGACCATCGCCCTGGCGCAAGCCTACGGCATTGATCACCAGGTACTGGACGCCACGGCGATCCGCCAGCGTTTTGCGCAGTTTGCCCCGGTGCTGGACAGCGCCATCGGCTATTTCGAGCCCGAGGGGGGTTACCTGCGCCCGGAACGGTGCATTGCCGTGCAGTTGCAACAGGCAACGCACCATGGCGCCACCCTGCGGGTCAACGAGATGGTCACGGCGCTGGACACTGTTGGCGCCGGGGTGCAGGTCAGCACTGATCAGGGCGTGATCCTGGCCGACAAGGTCATTGTCAGCGCCGGGATGTGGTCGGCCGGGTTGCTGGGCGCGCCCTTCGACTCGTTGCTGCGGGTGTGCCGGCAGGTGCTGTACTGGTTCGAGGTTGAAGACCCTGCCGTATTTGCCGCTCACTCGCCCAGCTTCATTCTCACCCACGGGCCAGGTTTTACTGACGTCAGTTATGGCTTCCCGCCCCTGCCCGGCGAAGGCAGCATGAAGATGGCCACCGAGCAGTACCACCAGGCCTGTGACCCTGACGCGCTGGACCGTACGGTCGATGCCGAACAGGTCGAGGTCATGTATCGCACCCAGGTACAGGACAAGATCGCCGGCTTGCGACCAGCCGTGACCAAATCCTCAGTGTGTACCTACACCGTGACGCCCGATTACCACTTCATCGTCGACGAGCATCCGCGCTTGCGCAACGTGACCGTGGTCTCGGCCTGCTCGGGGCACGGCTTCAAGCATTCAGCCGCACTTGGCGAGGCCTTGGCGCAGCGCTGTGTATCGGGCGCCAGCGACATCGACCTTTCGGCCTTTTCCCTGCAACGCTTTGCACGTTGACGCAGGCAGCAAAAAGCCCGCTTGCGCGGGCTTTTTGTGAGGCCGGTTGACGATCAGTCGTCGCGGCTCATGATGCCGAAGATCTGCAACAGGCTGATGAACAGGTTGTAGATCGATACATACAGGCTGATGGTCGCCATGATGTAGTTACGCTCGCCACCTTGGATGATCGCGCTGGTCTGGAACAGGATGCAGGCCGACGAGAACAGTACGAAACCTGCGCTGATCGCCAGTTGCAGGCCGCTGATCTGGAAGAACAGGCTGGCCAGCACGGCCGCCAGCAGCACGAAGAAGCCTGCGGTGATGAAGCCGCCCAGAAAGCTCATGTCCTTGCGGGTCATCAGCACATAGGCCGACAGGCCACCGAAGACCAGGGCAGTCATGGCAAACGCCGAACCGACCACTTCAGCGCCACCGGTCATGCCCAGGTAGCGATTGAGGATCGGGCCCAGGATAAAGCCCATGAAGCCGGTCAGGGCGAAGGTGGAGACAATGCCCCAGACCGAATCACGCAGCTTGGCGGTGAGGAAGAACAGACCATAGAAGCCGATCAGGACGACGAATACGTTCGGGTAACGCACGCCCATCTGCTGGGCAACGAACGCCATCACGCCACTGAAGGCCAGGGTAAGGGCCAGAAGGCCGTAAGTGTTGCGCAGGACACGACTGACCTCGAGCTGGTCGGCCTCCTGCGTACCGGTTTTGAGAACGTAATCCTGTTCGCGCATGGCGAAGCTCCTTACAGTTGATAAGCTTGCTGTGAAATGACAAGTTGCAAAGATCATAACAGAGGCGCCATCACTCACCACCGGGAGAGTTTGACAGCTTGTTACATTCGGGTATTATGGCGCCCGCAACAAAAGTGGAGGTATGGCCGAGTGGTTTAAGGCAGCAGTCTTGAAAACTGCCGACTGTAACAGGTCCTAGAGTTCGAATCTCTATGCCTCCGCCATCTTTGATAGCACAAAGCCCTGTTCGTTCAGGGCTTTGTCGTTTCTGGGGTTTGGTCGAGGCAGAAGCGTTGATTTGCAACGGATTTTCTGCCTCGCCCCACTCTGTTTCACCCCTTCGCCCTGCGCCCAGGGCCTACCAGAAAGCGGCGTTTTTCTTATAACGCATCGTTATCAAACACGCCGTCAGCCTGTCTGAAATTTTCTATTTCCTGCCCTTGAAAGCCGTTTTCCCGCTCCTATATTTGCGGTACGTGATGCCGAAAACGGGTCACGTCTTAAATCACTTGGAGAACACTCAGGAGATTTTGAAATGGCTACTCATCTTTCGTTGGCTCCCCTGTTTCGTCAGTCAGTCGGTTTTGATCGCTTCAACGACCTGTTCGAATCGGCGCTCCGTAGCGAGGCCGGAAACGCCTACCCTCCTCACAACGTCGAGAAGCATGGCGACAACGAATACAGGATCGTGATCGCGGCAGCCGGCCTGACCGAGCAGGACATGGACATCCAGGTCGAGAACGGTGTGCTGACCGTGGCCGGAGGCAAGCGTGAATCCGAGAAGGAAGTCACCTACCTGCACCAGGGCATTGCCCAACGGGCATTCCGGTTGTCATTCCGCCTGGCCGATCACATCGAAGTCCAAGGCGCGGCATTGAACAATGGCTTGCTGAGCATTGAACTGCAGCGCATCGTGCCGGAAGAAGCCAAGCCCCGTCGCATCGAGATCGGCGGCTCATCGAAGCCCGACCTCAAGACGGTCAGCTTGCAATAAGCAGTCAAGGGGCGCTCTTCGGAGCGCCTTTTTTTTGCAGGTAATCCTGATCAAGATCCGTCATCAATCCGCACTGTTCGCACCCAGGAAAATTATGGATACTGCCATCTGGCCAGCCCCTTGATCACGGACGACTGATATGGCGCACAAACACCCCGATACGTTGTGCGACCCGCGCCAGCCGATCCTTGAATCAATAGACCATGCTGCCCAGCAGAGCGCCCGTTACAGTCGGCCCTCCTGCAACCTGGTTGGCGGCACATTCCCTTATCCGGACGACTACAGGCATTACACACCCTCGGCCGGGATCGTGGCATTTGAAGAAACATCTCTGCCAGGTTCGCGCTACTCCCATCCATCCTCCAATCTGATTGGCGGCACTGTGCCTTGCCCGGATGACTACCGGCATGCAGCGTCGCCTGCCAAGACAGCCGTTCAGCAAGACGCTTGCCCACACGATTTGCGCTATAGCCGCCCTTCTCTCAATCTGATCGGAGGTACTGTCCCTTATCCAGATGATTATCGAAGTGCGGCACACGCTATGCCCGTGAATAAAGCGCAGCCCGACTCAGCATTCTTTACCCTTCACCAGGATCCGTCCGGCCACAACGCCTTTATTATTCCATCCGCCCCCGAGCGCCTTTCTGAAACCCGCTGGCTGACAGCAGGCGAGTCCATCATGGTGGCTGACCAACTGCTGCCGGACGGCATGATTTATGTGGGCACAAACGATTCGGCGTTCAGATTTGCCGAGCCCTCCTTCATTGACAGTACGTTGAAAGTCCACGAAGCGCCCGTCGATCTGCAGGAAAAGTTGACGCCCGGTTGGCCCAGCTACAGTAACCTAAGCCCACACGCACGCCGTGGTTATCTGCAATGGCTGGCAAGCGGACGGTGTACACCACTCGCAGATCCAGGTTATGTCTCGCTGTTCTTCTATGGGCTGGAACGTCGCGCGCTGGTGGACTCGGCTCACGACACTGTCGCCCGCACAGAGCTGGGCACTATCGCCGCCGAAGTGCTGCGTTTGCAAAAGCTCTATACCGGACACGCAGATTTCCAAAGCGATGCAAAAAGGCTGCTTGATCACCTGAGTCTGGCCCGTATCGATGCACAGATGTATCTACAAACGCCGCCTGACGTCACGGACCACGACTACGACCTGCCGACACTCGTGCGCGTAGCACTGGGCCAATTGGCAGTAGACAAGCACCCCATGGATGCCGGCTGGGCGTGGGCATGGGCACGCTCGGACCCGAACATCTCGCGGCGCACCCCGGTGTTCAGGTGCGCCGACCTGTTTCAACGCCTGTTCAAGGCATCGTATGAGCAGCGCTTCCCCAATGGACTGATGCTGGCTAACAACAAGACTCGCCTCAGGATTGCGTACCGCCCCACCTCACTGCGCCTGATAGTCCCGGAAATCGCTGTAGGCAATATCCCGGATGTCACAGCTATATCAAGTACACGCAAAAAGCTGCAACTGCTCATTGACGAATGCGCCACCGCGCTTGATCCCTTCAGCCGCTACCTGGGACGTAATCCTGATGCCGCCGAGGCACTGGAAGGATTGTTACATTTACCCATCTGGCTTTGGCCCGAACACGCCAGGTTTGCGCTACAAGACCTGCAATCACGTACCGGCCATGAGGTGTTGTCGATGCGTATGGGTGAACTGGCGGAGCACTTCCAGACGACCGGGAGCCTGGCCCGTGATCAGGTCATTGTCTTGGCAAAGACGCTGGAAACGCTCGGCATCGGCATGGAGCCCGACGTGTTGTCTGGCGGCCGGACGCCAAAGGCAGACGAGATCATCGCGCTGTTTGCCACCGAGCCCGATGACGGCACGCTGCGTACTACGGCGGACTACCACGCTGCTCTGGTCACCCTGGAGCTGGCGTGCGCCGTCGCCGCAGCCGATGGCGATACAAGCCCGGCAGAAGTTGCATTGGTAGGCCGGCATATCGACTCGTGGAATCACCTATGCGTGGCACACCGCAAACGCCTCAAGGCGCACCTGCACATCCAGTTGCAGCAGCCGCCGACTCTGGCCAGCCTGAAGAAGAAGCTTGACCCCCTGAGCCCGGCGCAAAGACGCACTATTGCAGGTTTTCTTGCCCACCTTGCTCAAGCTGACGGGATTGTCAGCCCGGAAGAGGTCAGGTTGCTCGAGCGCGTCTACAAGGTGCTGCAACTGGATCCGCAATTGCTGTACAACGACCTGCACGGCGCGGCGGGCAGCCTGGCGCAGCAATCTTCGATAGCCTCCGGGCCCGCCGCGCCAAGCTCCGGCATCGTTCTGGACATGAGCAAAATTGCACAGCTACAGCGCGAGACAGCGCAAGTCTCAGCTTTGCTGGGCAAGGTGTTCGAGGATGAATACACCGAAGAGCCCGTGCTCCATCTGGCTCCTCAACCAAGCCTGCCTGAGCCTGACACGCAGCTTTATGGACTTGACGCCGAACACAGCGCGTTTATGCGCCTGCTGTTATCACGCAACGAATGGAGTCGACATGATCTTGAAGATGCAGCAGCAGACATGGAGCTCATGCTCGATGGCGCTCTGGAGCAGATCAATGACATGGGCTTCGAGCACTTCAACATGCCGATTTCCGAAGGGGACGACCCGATTGAAATCAACCCCGACATTCTGAGCGAACTAAGCCTATGAGTACGATAAGAGCCAAGGATCGCGACGCGGTCATCCAGTCACTGCGTGCCGGCGTAGTCCCCCGTGTGGGACAACACCTGATTCAGGTCGGACGAGCAGCAGAGCTGGGGGCACTGATCAAAGACGTCGACCGTCTGGCCGATGGCGGTTCGGCGTTTCGGGTGGTGATCGGCGAGTACGGAGCAGGCAAGACGTTTTTTCTTAATCTGGTCAGAGCCATTGCGATGGAGCGCAAGCTGGTCACGATGCACGCCGACCTCAATCCGGATCGGCGCCTGCATGCCTCCGGCGGACAGGCCCGCTCCCTTTATGCCGAGCTGGCCAAGAACATGTCGACCCGCACCAAACCCGATGGCGGTGCGCTGCAGGGAATTGTCGAGAAGTTTATCTCCCAGGCCAGAACCGAAGCCAAGCGAGAGGGTATCGACAGTCAGGTTGTGATTCGCCAGTACCTGACCGAACTGACCGAAATGGTCAATGGCTACGATTTTGCCGAGGTCATCGGTGCCTATTGTCGCGGTTTTGACGAAGGCAATGAACAGCTCAAGGCCGATGCCATCCGCTGGCTCAGAGGCGAGTTCACTACCAAGACGGATGCACGCGCCGCGCTCGGCGTGCGCACCTGCATTGATGACGCTTCGGTATATGACCAACTCAAACTGCTTTCGCGCTTTGTTCGCTTGGCAGGTTTTGGCGGGCTGATGGTCTGCCTGGATGAGCTGGTCAACCTGTACAAGCTGGCCAACACCCAGGCGCGCAACGCCAACTACGAGCAGATCCTGCGTATCCTCAACGACTCCCTGCAAGGCACCACGGATGGCCTGGGATTCGTACTCGGTGGTACACCGGAGTTTCTGATGGACACCCGTCGTGGTCTTTACAGCTACCCGGCGCTGCAGTCACGGCTGGCTGAGAATACCTTTGCCAAGACCGGTTATGTCGATCTGTCCGGCCCGGTGATTCGCCTGAGCAGTCTGACCCCGGAAGACTTTTACGTGCTGTTGCAAAACCTGCGCAATGTGTATTCATACGGCGATCCAGCCAACTACCTGCTACCCGATGAGGCACTGCCCATTTTCATCGATCATTGCGGCCAGCGGCTGGGCGAAGCCTATTTCCGCACGCCCCGCACCACCATCACGGCCTTCATCAACCTGTTGGCGGTGCTGGAGCAAAACCCGGGGTCGGACTGGCGTACGCTGCTGGGCGCCCTTGACATTGCCAGGGACGATGACGGCCGCAAGGATTTCGATGTCGAGGCAGACGATGAGCTCACACGTTTCAAACTCTGATTCAACAGGCTTTGAGCGCCTGCACCCCGAGGTGCAGCAATGGGTCTGGTCGCAAGGCTGGACCTCGCTCAGGGATGCGCAGGAATGGGCGATCCCGGCTCTGATAGATGCCGACCGAGATGTGATCATTGCAGCCTCCACAGCGGCGGGCAAAACCGAAGCGGCTTTCCTGCCCATCCTGACTCATTTGCTAAGCAGGGCTGAGCCACGGGGGGCCATATTGTGCATTAGTCCGCTCAAGGCCCTGATCAATGACCAGTGGGACCGATTGGGGCGATTATGCGAGCGTCTGGAAATTCCGGTTACCGGCTGGCACGGTGATGTGTCCTCAAGCAAAAAGCACCGTTTTCTCAAATCGCCCGACGGCATTCTGCTGATCACGCCAGAATCGCTCGAAGCTCTGTTCGTCAACCGAGGTACGGCATTAGTTGGCCTGTTTCAGAACCTGCGCTATATCGTTATCGATGAGCTGCATGCATTTATCGGCAGCGAACGAGGCAAACAGTTGCAGTCGCTGATGCATCGTATCGAGCAGGTTGTCGGCAAACCAGTGCCACGGGTGGGGCTTTCGGCCACGCTGGGCGAGATGTCGCTGGCCCGGGAATTCTTGCGGCCTGGCCAGGCGCAACCCATGCAGGTGGTTGAATCAAAATCATCCGGCCATGACCTTCAGGTGCAGGTGCGCGGCTATCTCACACAGCCGATGAGTGAGCAGCTTCGGGTGTCCGAACCCGTTGAAAGCGAACGTCATGACGAGGAACACGATAAGGGAAGTCCCAGACATGCGATTGCCGCCCATCTTTATAAAGTCATGCGCGGCAGCAATAACCTGATTTTTCCCAACAGTCGCGACCAGGTGGAATGGTACGCCGACCGGTTGCGCCATCTGTGCGAGAACGATGGCGTACCCAATGAGTTCCTGCCTCATCATGGCAGCCTGTCCAAGGATCTGCGTGAAGACACAGAGCGGGCGTTGAAAGCCGGCACTGCGCCCGCTTCGGCCATCTGTACTACCACATTGGAACTGGGCATCGACATTGGCAACATCAAGGCCGTTGCCCAGATCGGTGCGCCACCCTCGGTCGCCAGCCTGCGTCAGCGGTTGGGCCGGTCAGGACGTCGTCAAGGCGAGCCCGCCACCCTGCGTGCCTATTGCCAGGAACACCCGTTGCAGGCCGACTCCAGCCTGGGTGATCAGCTCAGGCAAAACCTGGTGCAGACGATCGCGATGATTCGCCTGCTGGTTGAAAAGTGGTTCGAACCCCCAAGAGCCAATGGGCTGCACGCCTCTACCCTGATCCAGCAATGCCTGTCGATCATCGCCCAACAAGGCGGTGCCAGCGCCGCACAGTTGTGGGATACGCTGGTGAACAGCGGCACCTTTGCCGCCGTCACCAAAACAGACTTTCTGGCACTGCTAAAGGCATTGGGCGACAAGAAGCTCATCGTCCAGGACAGTTCAGGCCTGTTGTTACCCGGAGAAATCGGTGAGCGCCTGATCAACCATTACGAGTTTTACAGTGCGTTCAACAGCGATGAAGAATTCCGCCTGATCCGTGACGGCAAACCGCTTGGTTCATTACCCATCAGCCGTCCGCTGACGGTTGGCCAGCGCATCATCTTCGGCGGCCGGCGCTGGCAAGTGCTGGATGTCGACCTTGAGAAGAAAGTCATCGTCGTCAATGCCGCACGCGGTGGCGTGCCGCCCCAATTCGATGGTCTGGGGGCCATGGTTCACGATCGGGTCAGGCAGGAAATGCGCGCTGTATTGATGGAAACCCAACCCTGCCCATTCATTGATACACAGGCACAGAGTCTTCTGGCCGAAGCGCGCCGCACCTTCAGGATGCTGGGCCTGGCTGATCGTTCGATTATTGACTCTGCCTCTGGCTGCTCTCTGCTGACCTGGGTGGGCGATTACAGCAACGATGCATTGCGCCTGATGCTGGATCATGTGGGTGTGACATGTGTGAATGCAGGACTGGTTATCCAGGCGGATGCCTCAAGGGAACGGCTTTTGGTTGCGCTGCGCGAAGTGGCAAGACTTGGCATTACCGATATCGAACTGCTTTTGCGAGACGTAAAAAATCCGAATCCGCAGAAATGGGACTGGGCGCTGCCAGAGGCGCTGCGGGTCAAGTCTTTTGCTTCCAGCCAGCTGGATTTGCCAGGTGCGATCAGAACGGCCAAGGCACTCGCAGAGCAAGGGAGTGAACCTTGTTAGCCGTGTAATAAATCCGATCTGGAAGCCCTATGCTCTGTGCCGAACAAAATGAAAGCTATATGGCTCATTGCACCTGTTGCGAGCCATATAGATGACATAAGGACGACCAACCACAATGACTTCACACGCTTACCCATCAATTCAGCCCTCTTTGATGTCCGTACCCCGCCCTCATTCTGGGCTCCTCATAAAACCGTAGGACCTACATTCGCGAATGCTGACTGTCAGGCTCAGAACAGGCTGAACCTGGACCAGTCCTTTCGCGACCGTGGGTCGCTCCTACGGATTCGCTGCCGAGCGAAACCTGCCGAAATCCCCCTACGCCCCCGCCGCACAGGCCGCCGCCACCTTCGAGGCATTACTGCGGCCCAGTTGTGCGCAGATGAAGTTTCCTGCCGCGACCACCTTGTCCAGATCGACGCCGGTCTGAATCCCCATGCCGTGCAACAGGTAAAGCACGTCTTCGGTGGCCACGTTGCCGGAGGCGCCCTTGGCGTAGGGGCAGCCGCCGAGGCCGGCCACGGAGCTGTCGAACACGCTGATGCCCTCCAGCAGGCTGGCGTAGATATTGGTCACGGCTTGGCCGTAGGTGTCGTGAAAGTGTCCGGCCAGGTGTTCGCGGGCCACGTCCCGGCTGACGACATCGAGCAAGGTGCGCGTGGCCGAGGCGGTGCCGACGCCCAGGGTGTCGCCCAGGGAGATTTCATGACAACCCATTTCGTACAGTTCGCGGGCGACCGAGCGCACCTGTCCGGGCGCCACCTGCCCTTCATAAGGACACCCCAGCACGCAGGACACGTAGCCACGCACCTGCACGCCGTGACGCCGTGCGGTCTCCAGCACCGGCACGAAGCGCGCCAGGCTCTGGGCAATCGAGCAGTTGATATTGCGTTGCGAGAACGCCTCGGAGGCGGCCGCGAACACGGCGACTTCCTTGACCCCGGCCTGCAGGGCGGCTTCCAGCCCTTTCAAATTAGGGGTCAGCGCACTGTAGGTGACACCGGGCCGCTGGGTGATGCCGGCAAAGACTTCGGCGCTGCCGGCCATTTGCGGCACCCACTTGGGCGAGACGAAACTGCCGGCTTCGATATGGCTCAGGCCGGTGGCCGAGAGGCGGTCGATCAGCTGGATTTTCTGTTCGAGCCCTAGCGGGCGCTGTTCATTCTGCAGCCCGTCGCGGGGGCCGACTTCCACCAGGCGTACATGGGTAGGCAGGTTCATGAGACCTCCTCCATATCGACCAGCACGGTGCCTTCACTGACCAGCTCGCCTTCGCGGCAATACACGGCCACCACGGTCCCGGCCTCGGCCGCACGAATGCTGTGCTCCATTTTCATGGCGTCGAGCACCACCAGTGCGGCGCCCGCCTCCACCACCTGGCCGGCCTCGACCAGAACCCTGACGATGCTGCCGTTCATGGGCGCGGCCAGCCCGCCTTGATGGCCATGGCCGGCCTGGACGACAGCCAGCGGGTTGAAGCGGCGCACCGCGTGCCACTGCACACCCCAGCGCACATACAAAGTGTCGCCCTGGCGCACCCGGCCTGCGCGGTTGACCGTCCCGCACGTTTGCGGTTCGAGCAGTACGCGCTGCGTGACCTCACCGCACACCAGCGTCACGGCACAGGCCTGAGGCAGGCCGCTGCGCCAGCCATGCCGGCTGGCCCAGGGTGAATGCGGGTCGTCAGCACGCTGCCGGACAGTATCAGTGTCGAGCAAGCCGCTCGCCGCCCGTTGCCAGAACGCTTCAGGCAGTTCGCCAGGCGCTGGCAAAAGCTTTGCGTGGTGGCGCTCGATAAAGCCGGTGTCCAGCTGCGCTTCGGCAAACGCCGGGTGGGCCAGGATGCGTTGCAGAAAAGCCAGGTTGGTCTTGAAGCCGCCGATGACCGTTTCGGCCAGCATGGCGAGCAGGCGCTGGCGGGCTTCTTCGCGGTTCTCGCCCCAGGCGATGAGCTTGGCGACCATCGGGTCGTAGAACGGCGAGACCTCATCGCCCTGCTCGACGCCGCTGTCGACCCGACGCCCCGGTCCCGGCTGCGGTTCGCGGTACAGGTCCAGATGACCGCTGGCCGGCAGGAAGCCGCCCTCGGGGTCTTCGGCATACAGGCGCACTTCGATGGCATGGCCGTTGAGCGGCACCTGCGCCTGGGTGATCGGCAGCGGCTCGCCACGGGCCACGCGGATCTGCCAGGCCACCAGGTCAAGGCCGGTGATGGCCTCGGTCACCGGGTGCTCGACCTGCAGGCGGGTGTTCATTTCCATGAAGAAAAATTCACCGCGTGCATCGAGCAGAAATTCAACGGTGCCGGCGCCGACATAGCCGATGGCCTGGGCGGCCTGCACCGCCGCCTCGCCCATGGCCTGGCGCAGCTCAGGCGACAGGCCCGGGGCCGGCGCTTCTTCGACGACCTTCTGGTGCCGGCGCTGGATCGAGCAATCGCGCTCATTGAGGTACAGGCAATGACCGTGCTGGTCGGCGAACACCTGGATTTCGACGTGCCGTGGCTGGAGCACGTATTTTTCCACCAGCATGCGTGCGTCCCCAAACGAGGACTGCGCCTCGCGCTGGGCGGACGACAGTGCCTCGGCCAGTTGGCCTTCGTGCTCGACCACTTTCATGCCCTTGCCGCCCCCGCCGGCGGTGGCCTTGAGCAGCACCGGGTAACCGATGGTTGCGCAGGCACGGCGGAAGGTGTCCAGGCTCTGGTCTTCGCCGTGGTAACCGGGCACCAGGGGCACACCGGCTTGTTCCATCAACGACTTGGCCGCCGACTTGCTGCCCATCGCTTCGATGGCGCTGGCCGGGGGGCCGAGGAGTATCAGCCCGGCCGCTTCGAGCTGGCGGGCAAAACCGGCGTTCTCGGATAAAAAGCCGTAGCCCGGATGCACCGCCTGCGCACCGGTGGCACGGGCCGCCTCGATGATGCGCTCGATCGACAGGTAGCTTTCGCCGGGCCTGGCGCCGCCCAGGTTGACCGCGACATCAGCCTCGCGCACATGACGGGCGTGGCGGTCGATTTCACTGTGCACCGCCACGCAGGTGATCCCCAGCGCCTTGGCGGTGCGCATGACCCGGCAGGCGATCTCGCCGCGATTGGCGACCAGCAGCGTGGTGATTGTTGTTGTGTTCATGGCATTCGCTCTGTCGAGGGGGACATCAAGGTCGATCAAGCCCATGAGGGGGGGCGTTTTTCAAGAAAGGCATTCAGGCCTTCCTGGCCCTCTTCGCTGACCCGGATGCCGGCAATGGTGTTTTCCGTGCGCAGGCGCAAGGCCTCACTCAATACGCCGCTGCCGACATCCTGCAGCAATGCCTTGCACACCCGCATGGCTTGCGGGCTGTTGAGCCGCAAGGTGGCGGTCCATTGCTCGACTGCCGCTTCAAGTCCGTCAGCCGCATAGACCTCGGCCAGCAGGCCCAGCTCACGGGCGCGTTCGCCGCTGAAACGTTCGCCGCTCAAGGCATAGCGGCGGCTGGCGCGTTCGCCGATGGCCTGCACCACGTATGGACTGATGACCCCCGGTGCCAGGCCGATGCGCACCTCGGACAGGCTGAACAGCGCGTCCACGGCGCCAATGGCGATGTCGCAACAGGCGCACAACCCCACCGCACCGCCAAAGGCGGCGCCCTGCACCACCGCCACGGTCGGAAACGGCAGGTGATACAGCAGGCTCATCAACTCGCCCAGCTCATGCGCGTCCTTGAGGTTGGCCGCGTAATCCAGGCCGGCAGCCGCCTGCATCCAGGCCAGGTCAGCCCCGGCACTGAAGTGCTTGCCGCGCCCGCGCAGCAGCAGGAAGCGCACAGTCTCGTCAGCGTCGAGCTGGCGCAATACCGCAATCAGCTCATGGATCATCTGTGCATTGAAAGCGTTGTTTTTCTCCGGCCGGTTCAGCCAGAGCGTGGCGACCCCACGAGGGTCGCGTTGCAGTTGCAAGGTGGTGAAGTGGCTCATCGTTCTGTCCTTGAGCAGGGGCGCCGGCTTACATGCGGAACACGCCGAAGCGGGTCGGCTCGATCGGGGCGTTGAGGCTGGCCGACAAGGCCAGCGCCAGCACCTCGCGGGTCTGCGCTGGATCAATCACACCGTCATCCCACAAGCGGGCGCTGGAATAGAAGGCATGGGCCTGGCGCTCGTATTGCTCGACGATCGGCTGCCGGAGGCGTTGTTCATCTTCGGCGCTGAAGGTCTGGCCGGCACGTTCTGCCTGCTCCTGCTTGACCTGCACCAACACGCCGGCAGCCTGTTGCGCGCCCATCACGCCAATCCGGGCGTTGGGCCACATCCACAGGAAGCGTGGGTCGAACGCCCGCCCGCACATGCCGTAGTTGCCGGCCCCGAAGCTGCCGCCAATGATCACGGTGAACTTGGGCACCTGGGCGCAGGCCACCGCCGTCACCAGCTTGGCGCCGTGCTTGGCAATGCCGCCGGCCTCGTATTTTTGCCCGACCATGAAGCCGGTGATGTTCTGCAAAAACACCAGAGGGATGCCGCGCTGGCAGGCCAGTTCGATAAAGTGCGCGCCCTTTTGCGCCGCCTCGGCAAACAGGATGCCGTTGTTGGCCAGGATCGCGATCGGGTAACCGTTGAGCCGTGCAAAGCCGCACACCAGCGTGGTGCCGAACAGCGCCTTGAACTCATCAAGGGCCGAGTCATCGACCAGGCGCGCAATGATTTCGCGCACGTCGAATGGCTGCTTGGTGTCGGCCGGGATCACGCCATACAGCTCGTCGGCTGCATAGCGCGGCGCGATGGGTGCCACGCAGTCCAGTTGCCCCAGCTTGCGCCAGTTGAGGTTGGCCACGCAGCGCCGCGCCAGTGCCAGGGCGTGGGCGTCGTTTTCAGCGTAATGGTCGGCCACCCCCGAGGTCTTGCAGTGCACATCCGCGCCGCCCAGGGCTTCGGCGGTGACCACCTCGCCGGTGGCGGCCTTGACCAGCGGCGGGCCGGCAAGAAAAATCGTCGCTTGTTGGGCGACCATGATGGTTTCGTCGCTCATGGCCGGCACGTAGGCGCCGCCGGCGGTGCACGAGCCCATCACCACGGCGATCTGCGGGATGCCCTGGGCACTGAGGTTGGCCTGGTTGAAAAAGATCCGGCCAAAATGATCGCGGTCGGGAAAAACTTCGTCCTGGCGCGGCAGGTTGGCGCCGCCGGAGTCGACCAGGTACAGGCACGGCAAACGGTTGTGCCGGGCAATGTCCTGGGCACGCAGGTGTTTCTTGACTGTCAGCGGGTAGTAGCTGCCGCCCTTCACAGTGGCGTCGTTGGCGATGATCATGCATTCGACGCCTTCGATACGGCCGATGCCGGCGATCACGCCAGCGGCGGCGACGTCTTCGCCGTACACCTCCCAGGCGGCCAGGACGCCGATTTCAAGAAATGGCGAGCCGGGGTCGAGCAACTGGTCGATGCGCTCGCGTGGCAACAGCTTGCCCTTGGCCACATGCCGTTGCCGGGCCTTGGCACCACCGCCTTCGTGCACCTGGGCCAACAGGGTGCGCAACGCCTCGACCTGCGCCAGCATCGCTTCACGGTTGGCCTGGAAGTCGGCAGAACGGGGGTTGAGTTGGGTCTTGAGTGTGCTCATTGGCCGCCTCTTGTTGTGATGGGCATCAAAGCGTTTCGTTGAACAGCTCGCGGCCAATCAGCATGCGGCGGATTTCGCTGGTGCCAGCACCGATCTCGTACAACTTGGCGTCGCGCCACAGCCGGCCCACCGGAAACTCGTTGATGTAACCATTGCCGCCCAGGATCTGGATCGCCTCGCCGGCCAGCCAAGTGGCCTTTTCGGCGGCATACAAGATAACCCCCGCGCAGTCCTTGCGCACCTGGCGCACATGGCCGCTGCCCAGCCCGTCCAGGTGTTTGCCCACGGCATACAGGTAGGCGCGGCAGGCCTGCTGGGTGGTGTACATGTCGGCCATCTTGGCCTGGATCAGCTGGAACTGGCCGATGCTCTGGCCGAACTGCTTGCGGTCGTGGATGTACGGCACCACCACGTCCATGGCCGCCTGCATCAGGCCCAGCGGGCCACCGGACAACACGGCGCGTTCGTAGTCCAGGCCGCTCATCAGCACCTTGACGCCCTCGCCGACGCCACCCAGTACGTTTTCCTGCGGCACTTCCACGTCCTGGAACACCAGTTCGCCGGTGTGCGAGCCACGCATGCCCAGCTTGTCGAGCTTCTGCGCCACCGAGAACCCCGGCGCGCCTTTCTCGACGATGAACGCGGTCATGCCCTTGGCGCCGGCGGCCAGGTCGGTCTTGGCGTAGACCACCAGCACATCGCAATCGGGGCCGTTGGTGATCCACATCTTGGTGCCGTTGAGCACGTAGCGGTCGCCTCGGCGGTCGGCGCGCAGTTTCATCGACACCACGTCAGAGCCGGCATTGGGTTCGCTCATGGCCAGCGCGCCGATGTGTTCGCCGCTGATGAGGCCGGGCAGGAAGCGACGCTTCTGTTCGTCGGTGCCGTTGCGGTTGATCTGGTTGACGCACAGGTTGGAGTGCGCACCGTAGGACAGGCCGATGCCGCCAGCGGCGCGGGAGATTTCTTCCATGGCGATCATGTGCGCCAAGTAGCCCATGCCCGCGCCGCCGTACTCTTCGCTGACGGTCAGGCCCAGCAGGCCCATGTCGCCGAACTTGCGCCACAGGTCCATGGGGAACTGGTCGGTGCGGTCGGCCTCTTCGGCGCGTGGCGCAATTTCCTTGGCGGCAAAACCGGCCACGGCGTCGCGCAGCATGTCGATCTCTTCGCCGAGGAAAAAATTCAGTCCCGGTAGATGGCTCATGTCGGTTCTCCGTCCTTATCGATTCTTATAGGTATGAGGGTAGATCAGTGCGTTTACAGCTGCGCGGCCGCAATGCGGGTCGCAGGATTTGCCACCTCGTGAAACAGCGCCGGGTGGCGCCACTGCGCAAGCAGGGTGTCTTTGCGCTGCCGGGCGTGTTGCAGGTAGCGGTCCTTGACCGCGCCATAGCCGCGCACGGCGTCCGGCAGGCGGGCCAGCTCAAGGGCCAGGGTGAGGTTGTCAGCGTTCAGGCCGCCGAGCAGTTCATCCAGCAGGCTTTCGTACTCGCGCTGCCAGGCCAGTTCGGCCTTGCGTTCATGGGTGCGGGCGAACGGATCGAGCCAGGTATTGCGCACCGCCTTGCAGTGGCTCAGCAGGCGCAGCGCCTTGAGCATCCACGGACCGTAGGTTTTCTTGGCTTTTTGCCCGGCTCCGGAGGTGTTCAGCACCGGCGGCGCCAGGTGAAAGCGCAGGCGGTAGTCACCCTCGAAGGTCGACTCGATCTTTTTCAGGAACTGGCCGTCGGTATACAGCCGTGCCACTTCGTACTCGTCCTTGATTGCCAGCACCTTGAAATAGTGCCGCGCCACCGCCTCGCTCAGCGGGCCGGCATGGCCAACCAGACGGGTTTCGGCAGCGACGAAGGCTTCGACGCGGGTGGTGTAGCGCCGGGCCAGTGCAGCGTTCTGGTACTGGGTGAGGAAGTCGGCCCGGCGGCTGACCTGCTCGGCCAGCGTCTGCGACAGCACCCGGTCGGCGCTCTTGACCTGCGCCGCGTCGATCCTGGCCTGCACCCGTGGCAGGTCGAACGCTGCACGGCGTCCCCAGGCAAAGGCGGCCTGGTTGAAGGCCACCGCCGTACCGTTCAGTTCGATGGCCTTGAGCAGCGCAGCTTCGGTCACCGGCAGCCAGCCTTTCTGGCAGGCAAAGCCGAGCATGAAGGTGTTGGTGGCAATCGAGTCGCCCATCAGGGCGGTGGCGATGCGGCTGGCATTGAGAAACTGCACTTGCTTGTCGCCGACCGCTTCGCTGATCTGCCGGGCCATGTCGGCGGTACGGAACACTGGGTCCGGGTGGGCCTGGACATCGCCGCTTTCGGCTTGCCGGGCGAAGGTGCGCACAAAGGTGCCGGTCAGGCTTTCTTCGCTGTTGATCACGGCAAAGGTCACGCCCTGGCGCATTTTCAGCAGGGTCTCGGTGTTGGCACTGACCACCAGGTCGCACCCGAGCAGCAGGTTGGCTTCGCCCTCGGCGATGCGCGGTGCATGCAACTGGTCCTGGTGCGCGGCAATGCGGATGTGCGACCACACCGCACCGCCTTTTTGCGCCATGCCGGCCATGTCCAGGCTCAAGGTGCCCTTGCCTTCGATAAACGCGGCCATGCCCAGCAACGCCCCAATGGTCACCACGCCGGTGCCACCGACGCCGGTGATCAGAATGCTGAACGGTTGCGCCAGCGCTGCCACTTCAGGCTGCGGCAGGTCCCAGCGTTCCTGGTCGGCCAGTGCCTTGGGTTTGCGCAGCGCACCGCCCTCGATGGTGACAAAGCTGGGGCAGAAGCCTTCCAGGCAGGTGAAGTCCTTGTTGCACGACGACTGGTCGATCTCGCGTTTGCTGCCGAACTCGGTCTGCACCGTGGTCACCGACATGCAGTTGGACTGGCTGCTGCAGTCGCCGCAGCCTTCACACACCGCCTCGTTGATCATCACCCGGCGCGCCGGGTCGGCAAACTTGCCACGCTTGCGACGGCGGCGCTTTTCGGCGGCGCAGGTCTGGTCGTAGATCAGCGCCGACACGCCCTGGTACTCGCGCAGGGAGGTTTGCACCTCGTCCATCTGTGCACGGGCCAGCACCGGCACGCCAGGCGCCAGGTCGGTGATGGTCTTGTAGCGTTCGGTGTCGTCGGTGACCACCACGATGCGCTGCACGCCTTCGGCCGCCAGTTGCCGGGAAATCTGCGCCACGCTCAACGAGCCGTCCACCGGCTGCCCGCCGGTCATGGCCACCGCGTCGTTGTAGAGGATCTTGTAGGTGATGTTGACCTTGGCCGCGACCGCTGCACGGATGGCCAGCAACCCGGAGTGAAAATAGGTGCCGTCGCCCAGGTTGACGAACACATGCGGGGTGCGGGTGAACGGCGCCTGGCCGATCCAGGCCGCGCCCTCGCCGCCCATCTGGCTGAAGGTCTTGGTCTGCGGGTAGATCCAGGCGGCCATGTAGTGGCAGCCGATGCCGGCCAGGGCGCGGCTGCCCTCGGGCACCTTGGTCGAGCTGTTGTGCGGGCAGCCCGAGCAGTAATGCGGCAGGCGGTCCATCAGCGTGGTGAAGCGCTGGTTGGCGGCCAGCCCGGCTTCGAGCACCGCCAGGGCCACCTGCAATTCGCCACTCGGGTGATAACGCAGGATGCGCTTGGCCAGGGCCCGGGCGATCTGCGAGGGGGTCAGGTCGCTGGTGGCCGGCAGCAGCCAGTCGGTGTGCGGCCGGGTCCACTCGCCCTTGTCATCGAACTTGCCGACGATGCGCGGGCGCACGTCCTCGCGCCAGTTGTACAGCTCTTCCTTGAGCTGGTATTCGATCATCTGGCGCTTTTCCTCGACCACGATGATCTCTTCCAGCCCGTCGGCAAAGTGCCGCACGCCTTCGGCGTCCAGCGGCCAGACCATGCCGACCTTGTATACGCGCAGGCCCAGTTGCGCGGCGCGGTCCTGGTCGATGCCCAGGATCTTCAGCGCCTGGCAGACGTCCAGGTACGACTTGCCGGAGGTGACGATGCCGATCCGCGCACGCGGCGCGTCCAGCACGATGCGGTCCAGGCCATTGGCCCGCGCATAGGCGGCCACGGCGTACAGCTTGTGCTCCATCAGGCGCTGTTCCTGCGCCAGCGGCGGGTCCGGCCAACGGATGTTCAGGCCGCCGGCGGGCAATTGAAAATCGGGGATCACCGGATTGACCCGGTCCAGGCTGACGTCGACCACCGCGCCGCTTTCGACGGTGTCGGCCACCGCTTTCATGGCCACCCAGCAGCCCGAGTAACGCGACATGGCAAAGCCGTGCAGGCCGAAGTCGAGGTACTCTTGCACCCCCGACGGCGCCAGCACCGGGATCATCACCGCCTTGAAGATGTGCTCGGTCTGGTGCGGCAGTGAAGAGGAGCGCGCGCCGTGATCGTCACCGGCAATGGCCAACACGCCACCAAACGTTGAGGTGCCGGCCGCATTGGCATGGCGCAGCACGTCGCCACAGCGGTCGACGCCCGGCCCCTTGCCGTACCACATGCCGAACACGCCGTCGTACTGCGCGCCCTCGAACAGGTTGACCTGTTGGGTGCCCCACAACGAGGTCGCCGCCAGGTCTTCGTTGAGCCCTGGGTGAAAGGTGACGTGCTGGGTCTTGAGGTGCTCGCGGGCCTTCCACAAGGCCTGGTCGAAGCCGCCCAGGGGCGAGCCGCGATAGCCGGAGATGAAGCCTGCCGTATTGAGCCCCGCCGCCAGGTCGCGCTGGCGCTGCATCATCGGCAGCCTGACCAGCGCCTGCACGCCGGTCATCAGGACCGTGCCTGAGGCTTGCAGGTACTTGTCATCAAGGGTCGGGGTGACGGTCGGAACGAGGGTACTCATGCGGCGGATCCTCAGGCTTTTATTCTTGTAGTCGACCGCTTGAGAGACCCGCGATCGGTTTTCAAGTACGTTAGTCCGCGCCTGCGCTATCGTAAATTTCTAAAAACAGACATCGGGTATAAAAAAAACAGATGGCTCATCCTCGTGATATTTCACTTCGTCAACTGCGCTATTTTCGCGCTGCCGCCGAGATGGGCCAGTTTTCCCTGGCCGCCGCCAGCGAGCATATTTCCCAGTCGGCAATCACCGCTGCCGTGGCGCAACTGGAGCAAGCCCTCAATGTCAGCCTGTTCGAGCGCCTGCCCTATGGCGTGCGCCTGACGCTGGAAGGCCATCGGTTTCTGGAGCGCACCCGCTCGATCCTCAATGCCGTACAGGATGCGGTGAGCGAGCCGTTGAGCACCGGTGCGTCGATCAGCGGCACCGTGCGCATCGGCGCCAGCTACACGGTATTGGGCTATTACTTGCCCACCGTGCTGATGCGCTTTCGCCGCAGCTACCCGGAGGTGGAGTTCGACCTGCAGGACATGGACCGGGTCTCGATCGAGAATGCGGTGTCCAGCGGCGCGCTGGACCTGGGGCTGATCATCGTCTCCAACTCCGACCCGGACCTGGCCCTTAACAAGGCGGTGCTGATGCAGTCCAAGCGTCAGGTATGGCTGCCGGTGGATCATCCCTTGATGCAGGCCGAAAAAATCAGCCTCAAGGACCTGGAGCCGCTGCCTTACCTGATGTTTACCGTCGATGAGGGTGAGGCGTCGACCAATCGCTACTGGCAACAATGCGGGGTCAGCCCCCGCGTGGCGTTCCGGACCAGTTCGATGGAGGCCTTGCGCGGCCTGGTGGCCAACGGCTTTGGCGTGACGGTGCTGTCGAAAATGGTCTTTCGCCACTGGTCGCTGGAAGGCCGGCGCCTGGAAACGCGTCCGCTCAGTGATCCGGTACCAGACATGGAGCTGGGCCTGATCTGGAACGAACAGAGCCTGGTCACCCCCGAGGCGCGGGCGGTGCAGCAGTTCCTGTTGCATTCGGCGTGAGGATTGATCAGTTTTGCAAATCAATGGCACGAAAAAACAAACTTATCAAACGCCGGGAATGGGCAGAAGCTGGGAACCGGTGTGCGTTACTGACCGGGCGGCGATGCGAACAAGGGGGGTAAAACCGGGCCCTGTGATGCGCCTGTAGCGCAGCAATCGCCGGCAAGCCGCCTCCCACAGGTCCTGTGAAACCCTCAGTCGATGTGGCTAAAGCCTCTCCTGCACGCACAGCGTTTGCGTGTGGATCACTTACAAGGAGTCATGTTCATGCAAGACGTCGTTATCGTCGCGGCCACCCGCACCGCCATTGGCAGCTTCCAGGGCTCACTGGCCAATACCCCCGCCGTTGAACTGGGCGCCGCGGTCATCCGCCGCCTGCTGGAACAGACCGGCCTGAGCGGCGAACAGGTCGACGAGGTGATTCTCGGCCATGTGCTGACCGCTGGCGCCGGCCAGAACACCGCGCGCCAGGCTGCCATTCATGCCGGGCTGCCGCACACCGTGCCGGCGCTGACCCTCAACAAGGTCTGCGGCTCGGGCATGAAGGCCTTGCACCTGGCCGTGCAAAGCATTCGCTGCGGCGACGCCGAGGTGGTGATTGCCGGTGGCATGGAAAACATGAGCCTGGCCCCTTATGTGCTGCCCAAGGCGCGCACCGGCCTGCGCATGGGCCATGCGCAGATGCTCGACAGCATGATCACCGACGGGCTGTGGGACAGCTTCAACGACTACCACATGGGTATCACCGCCGAAAACCTGGTGGAGCGCTTCGATATTTCGCGCCAGGCGCAGGATGCCTTTGCCGCGCACTCCCAGCAAAAAGCCCTGCAGGCCATCGCGTCGGGGCGCTTTGCCGATGAAATCACGCCGATCATGATTGCCCAGCGCAAGGGTGAGCCGTTGCCCTTCGCGACTGACGAACAACCGCGCGCAGGCACCACGGCCGAATCCCTGGGCAAGCTGAAGGCGGCATTCAAGGGCGACGGCAGCGTGACCGCCGGCAATGCCTCCAGCGTCAACGACGGCGCGGCTGCCATCGTCCTGATGAGTGCTGCCAAGGCCCAGGCACTGGGCTTGGCGGTGCTGGCGCGCATCAAGGCCTATGCCAGCGCCGGCGTGGACCCGGCGATCATGGGCATTGCCCCGGTCTCGGCCACCCGCGCCTGCCTGGCCAAGGCCGGCTGGTCGCTGCAGGAACTGGACCTGATCGAAGCCAACGAAGCCTTCGCCGCCCAGGCCCTGGCTGTGGGCCAGGAACTGCAGTGGGATGCCGAGAAGGTCAACGTCAACGGCGGCGCCATTGCGCTGGGCCACCCGATTGGCGCATCGGGCTGCCGTGTGGTGGTCACGCTGGTGCACGAGATGCTCAAGCGCGACGCGAAAAAGGGTCTGGCCACGCTGTGCATCGGCGGTGGCCAGGGGGTGGCGCTGCTGCTTGAACGCGGCTGATACCGGCCCGGAGGAGCGCGCTTGCCGGAATGCCGGACCACCGCGACCGGCTGCGTAAGCAGTCGTAAATTTTCAGCGTTTCCGAGATTTTACGAGCGCTTCGCACTCGGTCGCCGGCAAGCGGGCTCCTACCAAGGCGGCTTGCTAGGGTCTGTTGCCGTTTCAGCACGAGCCGCGTTGCTGGGCCCAATCTCGCCAGGCGGTGTTGGGCACGCAACCCGAAGGGCCGGGCCTGTTTTGCCGCGCTACTGCGTTACTCGCCACTCATCTGGAATGACCAGACTTCGCGGCCGTGATGAAACGGCAACAGACCCTAGGCCAAGGTCGCCAGGTCGGCGGCCTTGAAGCCTTGCAGCGCGTCGGTCTGGCCGGTGCGGACCTTGTTGGCCCAGTCGGCATCGGAGATCAGCACACGGCCGACCGCGATCAGGTCGAACTCTTCACGCTCCAGCCGTTGGTGCAGGTTATCCAGCGCCGCGGCACCGGAGCCCTGGCCGCCAAAGGCGCCGAAGAAATCCCCGTCCAGCCCGACCGAGCCGACGCTGATGGTCGCCGCGCCCGTAAGTTTCTTCGCCCAGCCGGCGAAGTTCAGGCCGTCGGCACCGTCGATCTCGGCAAACTCCGGCTCCCAGAAACGCCGTTGCGAGCAGTGCAGGATGTCCACGCCCGCCTCGACCAGCGGCGCCAGCCACTCGGTCATCTGCTGTGGCGAGGTGGCCAGGCGCGCCGCGTAATCCTGCTGCTTCCACTGGCTGACCCGCAGAATCAACGGGAAATCCGGCCCCACCGCAGCGCGCACGGCCTTGACCGCTTCGGCGGCAAAGCGCGAGCGCTCGGCAATCGTCGCCCCACCAAAGGCGTCGGTGCGGGTGTTGGTGCCCGGCCAGAAAAACTGATCGATCAGGTAACCGTGCGCCCCGTGCAGCTCTACAGTGTCGAACCCCAGGCGCTTGGCATCCGCAGCAGCACGGGCAAAGGCGGCCACGGTGTCGGCAATGTCTTCCAGGGTCATGGTGTTGCCCCGTGGATCCTCCGGCCCCACCAGGCCGCTCGGGCTTTCGACCGGCGCCTCCGGGGTCCACTCGCCACGGGCGCGGGTCGACCCGGTGTGCCAGATTTGCGGGGCAATGCGTCCGCCGGCGGCGTGCACCGCATCGACCACGCCGGCCCAACCGGCCAGCGCCGCGTCGCCATGAAAAAACGGAACGCCCGGCATGTTGCGCGAGGCCGGCCGGTCGATCACCGTGCCTTCGGTCAGAATCAGGCCCACGCCGCCTTCGGCACGGCGACGGTAATACTCGGCATGCAAGGGTCCGGGAATGCCCTCTGGCGCCAGGCCACGGGTCATGGGCGCCATGACGATGCGGTTAGGCAGCGCAAGGCTTTTAAGGGTAAAGGGGCTGAACAGGATGTCGCTGGACATGAGGTCTTCCACTGGCAGTCGGGAAAAAGGACACGGCTGGGGCGGTGCCGCGAGGTGGCAATTAAGATGGCGAACACCATCTTAATTGTCAACGCGCCTTGATGATGATCGACATCAATGTATAGTCAGCACTTGATCCAGACGTCCAGGCAGGAGAGGCGGACATGCGAGTAACCAAGGCCCAGGCCCAGGCGAACCGGGCACACATCGTCGAGACGGCCGCCGCGCTGTTTCGTGAGCGCGGGTATGACGGCGTCAGTGTGGCTGACCTGATGGCCGCTGCCGGTTTTACCCATGGCGGGTTTTACAAGCACTTTGGTTCCAAGGCCGACCTGATGGCCGAGGCCGCCGCGTGCGCCATTGCTTCAGGGCAGGAAAAAAGCGACAGGCTGGAGGCGGCCGAGCGCTTCAAGCGCTACCTCTCGCGTGAGCACCGCGACTCGCGTGACCAGGGTTGCACCATGGCGGCGCTGGGCGGCGACGCGGCGCGTCAGCCAGAAGGTATCAAGGCCATCTTTGCCGATGGCATCGAAGGCATGCTGGCCCGGTATGCGCCGGAGCAGCGCGCCAAAATGATCGCCCTGATTGCCCAGGCGACAGGCGCGATGACCATGTCCAGGGCCTGCCCGGATGACTCGGCCCTGGCCGACGAGATTCTCGCCACCTGCCGCACCGATATTCTGGCGCGGCTGGCCTGCGACCAATGACCGGTCAGTTCGACCGGGGGCTATAGACCGGCGTGTCCAGGCCCTCGAAGCGGGCTTTCAGTTGCAGCGCCAGGTACAGCGAATAGTGCCGTGACTGGTGCAGGTTGCCGCCGTGGAACCACAGGTTCGGCTGCGCGGTGGGCTTCCACATGTTGCGCAGCTCGCCCTCGAACGGCCCCGGGTCCTTGGTGGTGCCCGAGCCCAGGCCCCAGCAGGGCCCGACCTTCTCGGCCACTTCAGGCGAAATCAACCGCGCGGCCCAGCCGTTCATCGAACCGTAGCCGGTGGCGTAGACGATCAGGTCGGCCGGCAGCCGGCTGCCATCGTTGAGCACCACGGCATCGGCTTCGATGTGTTCCACGCCCAGGCCTGCACCGCTCTTGAGCCTGATCGTGCCGTCGGCGATCAATTGCGAAGCGCCTACGTCGATGTAGTAACCCGAGCCACGGCGCACGTACTTGAGAAACAACCCAGAGTCGTCGTCGCCGAAATCGAGCATGAAGCCGGCCTTTTCCAGCCCGGCATAGAAGTCTTTGTCACGCGCGCGAATCGCATCGAACACCGGACGGTGGAAGTCGCCCATGATCCGGTACGGGATCGAGGCAAACAGCATGTCGGCTTTGTCGGTGGTCAGTCCGCTGTCCAGTGCGTCCTCGGAATACAGGCCGGCGAACAGCAGGTCCATCAGGCTGTCGGAGCGCACGATGTGCGTGCTGGAGCGCTGCACCATGGTCACCTCGGCCCCGTTTTCCACCAGGTCCGCACAGATGTCATGGGCCGAGTTGTTCGCCCCGATCACCACCGCGCGCTTGCCGCGCCAGGCATCGCCGCCGGGGTGACGGCTGGAGTGGTGTTGCTGGCCGGCAAAGGTTTCGCTGCCTGGATACACCGGCACGTTAGGCACCCCCGACATGCCGGTGGCCAGCACCAGTTGGGTCGGGCGCAGGGTGTGCCGCTGGCCGTCGCGCAGCACCTCGACACTCCATTGCCCGACCTGCTCGTCGAAACTGGCCTGCACGCACTCGGTGCGCGCCCAATAATCGAGCTGCATGATGCGCGCGTACATTTCCAGCCAGTCGCCCATCTGGTCCTTGGGCGTGAACACCGGCCAGTGGTCCGGAAACGGCAGGTACGGCATGTGGTCGTACCAGACCGGGTCGTGCAGGCACAGCGACTTGTAGCGCCCGCGCCATTGATCGCCGGGACGCTCGGCCTTGTCGATGATCAGCGTCGGCACATTGAGGCGCTTGAGCCGGGCCGCCAGCCCCAGGCCGCCCTGCCCGCCGCCGACGATCAGGCACCAGGGCTGGGTGGTAACGCCCATGGCCGCCTGCTCGTCGCGGCGCCGCTCCAGCCAGTTGCGCTTGTCGGTATGGCCGTGGCCGTGCTGCGCGCCCAGGGGCCGGCGCCGGCCGGCGGGTTCTTCGAAGCCCTTGAGTTCGCGCAGGCTGGTCAGCAGCGTCCAGCACTGGCCGTCCTTGAGGCGCACATAGCCCTTGCCGCGACCTGTGGCGGTTTCCAGGCTGATCCAGCCTTTGATCACGCCGTCGCCCAGGGTCGCTTCGCCTTCGAGCTGCCAGCGCTCGGGCCGGGTCTGCTCAAGGCGCTCTTGCAACATGGCGCCGATGGCCGGCTGGCCTTCCAGGGTGATCAGGTTCCAGCTGAACAGCACCAGGTCGCGCCAGTAGCATTCGTCGCAGAACAGCGCCAGCGCTGCATCGATGTCGCGCCGGGCCAGGTGTCCGGCAAAGCGTTCGACCCAGGCGGCCAGTTGTTCGGTGGGGGTGTGCGCTGCAGCCGGTGCCGGCGTTTGGGTAGCCATTGTCATGAGCAATTTCCTTTGTTGTTCTTGTTTGCCCCTGGTCTATCGCAAAGCTCGGGCCAGAGTGGCGAAAGCCGCAGGCCAGAGCCTGCGCACACCGATCAAGGCATGTGGCGACCGGCGCTGCTGTACCCAGGGCGTGACACGTCCCCATGACAGAGTGTCACCCTGTACCGGCAGGTGCTTTTTCAGGCCGCAAGGTTTCGACTAAGCTGCCGACAGACCCGCCTTCACGGTGTGCTGGAGAACAACAACAATGACCTCGACCCTGATTCACGCCCACGCGCAACAGGTCTTGCAGGCCGTGCACGGCCTGCCTGCCAGCCAGCGCAGCGGTGCAGCCCCGGCCATCACCCGTTCATGGCGCCGCTGCCTGGACCAGCATCACCTCGACCCCGCCAGCCACCAGGCGCCCTGTGTGGTCGAGCAGCCGCGCCTGCAGGATCACCGCGCGCCGCTGGAGCACATCATCGGCGTGGCGCGCTGGCAGATGAACAGCCTGCACCAGCAGCTGGGTCGCAGCGGTCATGTGGTGCTGCTCACCGATGCCCAGGGCGTGGTCATCGACAGCGTGCTCGACGAGACCGAACGGGCGTCGTTCCAGCGCGCCGGGCTGTGGCTGGGCGCCATGTGGAGCGAGGATTGCGAGGGCACCAACGGCGTCGGCACCTGCCTGGTCGAGCGCCAGCACGTGACTATTCGCCGCGATGAACACTTTCGTGGGCGGCATGCGGGGCTGACGTGCTCGGCCAGCCCGATCTTCGACCCGCGCGGCGAACTGCTGGCGGTGCTCAACGTCTCATCGGCCCACGAAGAACGCACCTTGCAGGAGCGCTTCCAGGCCATGGCCCTGACCAGCCTGTCGGCGCGGCTGATCGAGAGCTGTTATTTCCTCCAGCACGAGCCACAGCATTTTCTGCTGCGTTTTCATCCGGAACCGGGCTTTACCGGCCTGTTGGGTGAAGGCCTGCTGGGCTTTGACGCCCGCGGCATCATCACCTCGGTCAACCCGATGGCGCTGGACCTGCTGGGCCTGTCGCGTGAACGTCTGGCCGGGCAAGCGCTGACGACGCTGGTTGCCTTGCCCCTTGAGCAAATTGTCGAGCGTGCCAGCCCGCAACCAAGTCTGTGCTGGCCGCTGCGCCTGGCCGACGGACGCTTGCTGCACGCGCAACTGCGCGCGCCACAGACCTCGACCCCGGTCATCGCCCGGGCCTTGCCCCGCCCTCGTGATGAGCGCGTGTGCCTGGACGACCCGACGCTGCGCCGCCACTTCGAGCGCGCCTTGCGGGTGCTGGAACGCGATGTGCCGGTGCTGCTGTGTGGCGAAACCGGCACGGGCAAGGAAGCCTTTGCCAGCGCCTTGCACCGGGCCGGCTCACGCCACGCTCGACCCTTCGTGGCGATCAATTGCGCGGCGATTCCCGAGGCATTGATCGAAAGCGAACTGTTCGGCTATCGCGGTGGCAGTTTTACCGGCGCCCGGCGCGAAGGCATGGTCGGCAAGCTCGAACAGGCCCACGGCGGCATCCTGTTTCTCGATGAAATCGGCGACATGCCACTGGCACTGCAAACCCGTCTGTTGCGCGTACTGGAGGCCCGCGAAGTGGTGCCGCTGGGCAGTGCCGCGCCGCGGCCGCTGGATGTGCAGGTCATCAGCGCCACGCACCAGGACCTGGCGGCACGGGTGGCACAAGGCGATTTTCGCGAGGACCTGTTCTATCGCCTGGCCGGCTTCAGCGTGACCCTGCCGGCATTGCGCGACCGTGCAGACAAGGGCGCATTACTTGACTGGCTGCTGCGCGAAGAGACCGGGCGAGCCGGTATTCATCTGGCAGCGGATGCGCGCCAAGCCTTGCTCGCACATCTATGGCCGGGCAATGTCCGCCAGTTGCGCACCGTGCTGCGCACCCTGGTCGCGTTGTCCGACGACGGTCAGATCAAGCTGCTGGATGTGCATGAACTGCTGCCGCCCAGTTGCCCGCAGGCGCAGCAAGGCGAAAATCCGTTACGCCAGTCGGAATGCCAGGCCCTGCAAGCCACGGTCGAGGCCGAGCAGTGGAACATGAGCCGGGTGGCGGTCAGGCTGGGCATCAGCCGCAATACGCTGTACCGCAAGTTGCGCCGGCATGGGATCAGCCGGCATTGACGGTTGCGGTGTTTGTCAGCCTTCGCGAAGGTTGGGTCGGCCCATGACAAGTAGGCATATCCCTCGACATTCGTCAGAATACGCGACAAAGAATCATTCTCAGATCAGGAACACGCATGCTTGCCCCCCTTCCCCTGCACACGCCCTCGCGGATTCTGGCGATCGAGGATGATCCGTTGCTCGCCTCTCACCTGCAAAGCCACCTGGAGCAGCGCGGTTTTGCGGTGACCTTGCGTCACAGTGCCAGGGATGTGATGGCGCTGGTAAACAGCCAAGGCTTCGACCTGATTCTGATGGACATCATGCTGCCCGACGGCAGCGGCCTGGAGATTCTGGGCCAGTTGCGCCAACACCTGCGCCTGCCGGTGATCCTGATGTCGGCGCTGGGCGCCGAGCAGGACCGCATCGTCGGGTTCAGCCAGGGTGCCGACGACTACCTGCCCAAGCCGTTCAGCATGCGCGAGATGGACGTGCGCATCGATGCCGTGCTGCGCCGCGTGGCCTATGAGCATGAAGCGAAAAATACCCGGCATGACGAGCTGCAACTGACGGTCGACCTGCAACGCTGCGATGTCAGTCATAACGGCGTCTGGGCCGACCTGAGCGGCACCGAGTTCCGCATTCTGGAAGTGATGCTGGCGCATGTGGGTGAAGTGCTGAGCAAGGCGTTTCTGTACCAGCAAGCCATGCACCGGGCCTGGTCGCATTACGATCGCAGCCTGGACATGCACGTCAGCCGGATCCGGCGCAAATTGCAGGTGATCGGCTACAACGGCCGCAACATCCAGACCGTGCGCGGTGCCGGCTATGTGCTGAGCCCGCTGGCGCCATGAGCCTGCCGCATCGGCATTCGCTGCTGTGGAAACTGATCGTGCTGCTGGCGTTGCTGTGCCTGTTGCTGGTCAGCCTGCAAGTGGACCTGAGCAAACGTCTTTATGATGCCAGCGCCCGCCTGCCGACGCCGACCCGGCAGGTCTACCACGACTATGCCGCGCAGGCGGCCAGCGCCTGGCGCACACAGGGCCGTGCGGGCATGGATGGCTTTCTGCGCGATCTGCGCCAGCGCGAGCAGGTCTGGGCCGTGGTGGTCGATGACCATGATGAGTCCTTGTCGTCGCTGCCGATGCTGGACGACGAGCGTGGCCGCCTGCGGTTTATCCGCACCCTCGACAGTGCGGTCGGACGGCCCGGCGGGCGACCGAATTTCTATGTGCCGCTGCCGGGGCTCCAGGGTCGGCTGGTGATGGAATTGCCGCCGCGCCTGGACCCGCGCCAGCACAATGAACGCTGGGAAATCGCCCTGCAGCAAGGGCTACCGACGGCCTTGGCCTTGTTGCTGGGCGTGCTGCTGTACCGGCTGCTGATCGCGCCGATGGCCACCCTGCGCCGGCAGGCCAACGCGCTGAGCAACGGCGACCTGTCGGCGCGGGTCGAACCCAGGGTCGCCGACCGACGCGACGAACTCGGCGAGCTGGCGCGCTCGTTCAACCAGATGGCCGGGCGTCTGGAAAGCACCGTGGTGTTCCAGCGCCGGCTGCTGCGCGCCTTGTCGCATGAGCTGCGCACGCCCTTGAGCCGCTTGCGGGTGGCCGGCGAGCGCGAACTGGACATCGAGGCCATGCGTCAGCGCCAGGAGCATGAGGTGCAGATCATGGAGCGGCTGATCGACGACACCCTGGAGCTGGTCTGGCTCGACACCGAGCGCCCGCTGCTGCCGGTGGAGCCGGTGGAAGTCACCGAGCTGTGGGCAATGCTGTGTGAAGACTGCAGCTTCGAAACTGGCTGGCCGGTCGAGCGCATGCCGTGCACGCTGCCTGCCGATTGCGTGGTGCTGGGCAACCTCAATGGCCTGGCCCAGGCACTGGAGAATATCCTGCGCAATGCCGTGCGCCACTCCCCTGAAGGTGGCCAGGTGCAGCTGGCGGGCAAACGCGAGGCACACCACTGGCACCTGTGGGTCGAAGACCAGGGTCCCGGCGTGCCGCCCGACCAGCTGGAGCAGATTTTCCAGCCGTTCATTCGCCTGCAAGCCGAACGGCCAGGCGGCGACGGTTTCGGCCTGGGGCTGTCAATTGCCCACAGTGTGGTGCAGTCGCAAAACGGTGAGGTCTGGGCGGAGAATGCCGGCCCAGGGCTGCGCATCCATCTGCGGCTGCCAAGTGTATAAAATGTAAAACATATTTATTCTTATTTGAGAATGCGTAGCATCTGCGCCCATCAAGGGAGTCGAGCGAGCGCACCGCGTCGCCTTGGGGCATGTCCAGAACGCCCTCACTCCTTTTCACACTCAGGAGCAGGCCGATGCATTCGCGATTCAGATTCAGTCCTCTTTTCATGGCCCTGATGGCTGCCAGCCCGGTGCTGGCGCTGGGCGAAACGACAGATTCGGCCGCATCGGCCGATGCCTTGCAGCTGACTGATACTCATGTGGTGGCCACGGCCGAAGAAGCTCTCAAGCAAGCCTCCGGCGTGTCGCTGATCACCGCCGAAGACATCAAGAAGCGCCCACCGGTCAACGACCTGTCGGACATCGTGCGCAAGATGCCGGGCGTCAACCTCACCGGCAACAGCGCCAGCGGCACCCGCGGCAACAACCGGCAGATCGACCTGCGCGGCATGGGCCCGGAAAATACCCTGATCCTGATCGACGGCAAGCCGGTGACCTCACGCAACGCGGTGCGCTACACCCGCTCCGGCGAACGTGACACCCGTGGCGACAGCAACTGGGTGCCGGCCGATCAGGTCGACAGCATCGAGGTGCTGCGCGGCCCGGCGGCGGCGCGCTATGGCTCAGGCTCCATGGGCGGCGTGGTGAACATCATCACCAAGCGCCCCAGCGAACAGCTCACCGGCTCCATCAGCGCCTTTACCAACCTGCCCGAGGATGACGCCGAGGGCGTGACCAGGCGCACCACGTTCAGCCTGGCCGGCCCCTTGACCGACGCCCTGACCTTTCGTGTCTACGGCAACCTGAACAAGACCGACGCCGATGATGCCGACATCAACCTGGCGCACACCGACACCGCCTCGGGGGCCTCGCTGGCCGCCGGGCGCGAAGGCGTGCGCAACAAGGACGTCAATGGCCTGCTGAGCTGGGCGCTGGACCCGCAGCAGACGCTGGACTTCGAAGCCGGCTACAGCCGCCAGGGCAATATCTACACCGGCGATGTCGGCACCGGCGGCACCGATTCGCTGACCCCCGGCAGCACCATCAACACCTGGCTGGGCCGCGAGACCAACACGATGTACCGGCAGAATTTCTCGGTCACCCACCGTGGCGACTGGGCGTTCGGCACCTCCAAGGTGGTGGCGCAGTACGAGAAGACCCGCAACAACCGCCTGCCCGAAGGCCAGACCGGCTCGGTGGACGGCGACATCAACGGCAGCGACAAGAGCACCAGCACCTACGACAGCTACCTGCTGCAGGGCCAGCTGGATATCCCGCTGGAGCTGATCTTCCAGCAGACCCTGACGGTAGGCGCCGAATGGAACCGCCAGGAACTGGACGACCCCAGCACCATGGACCGCGCGATTGGCACCACCCTGCCCAACTCGGCCGCCGGCGCCCGCGCCACCGACATGGACGCAACCCTCATGGCGGTGTTCCTGGAAGACAATATCGAGCTGACGCCCAAGTGGTTCCTGACCCCGGGCCTGCGCCTAGATCACCATGACCAGTTCGGCGCCAACTGGAGCCCGAGCCTGAACAGCAGCTACACGCTGACCGACGACATCACCCTCAAGGGCGGCATTGCGCGTGCCTTCAAGGCGCCTAACCTGTATCAGTCCAACCCCAATTACCTGTACCGCAGCAACGGCAACGGTTGCGCCGCCAGCCTCAGTGCCAACGGCTGCTACGTGCTGGGCAATGCGGACCTGGACCCGGAAATCAGCATCAACAAGGAACTGGGAATCAGCTTCGCTCGTGACGGCTGGAGCGCCGGGCTGACCTACATCCGCAACGACTACGACAACAAGATCGTTTCGTCCAACGACCTGGCCGGGCGCACCTCGGCCAACGAGGCCATCCTGCGCTGGGACAACGCCAGCGATGCGGTGGTCAAGGGCTGGGAAGGCTATGTCGGCGTACCGCTGCTGGGCAACCAGGGCGACGTCCTGAGCTGGAACACCAACCTGACCTACATGGAGTCCAACGAAGACAGCGACGGCAACCCGCTGTCAGTGGTGCCCGAGTACACGATCAACAGCATGCTCGACTGGCAAGTGACACAGGCGCTGTCGCTGAACCTGACCGGTACCTGGTATGGCAAGCAAGAGCCGCGCACCACCAACCCGCTGCAGGAAACCGCAGTCACCGCCAGCAACCAGTTGCGCACGCTGGATCCGTACCACCTGTGGAGTCTCGGCAGCACCTTTGAGGTGAACAGGCACCTGTCGTTCGGCGCCGGCATCAGCAACCTGTTCGACAAGCGCGTGTACCGCGAAGGCGCCGGCACCAGCGCCGGGGCCAGCACCTACAACGAGCCGGGCCGGGCGTTCTATGCCTCGGTGACCACCTCGTTCTGATTCGATCATGTTGGCGAGAACCCGGTCATGTCCGGGTTTTCGCTCGTCCCAGACCTGATGAGCACTGCTGCATGAAAAGCCGATCTTCTCCCTGGCCCACCGTTTCACGTGTCCTGGCCGCCGTAGTGGGCGGCTATGGATTTACCTACGCCTTTACCGCCGCCCTGGCGCGCATGCTGCCACTGAACAAGGCCGATGCCATGGTCAGTGCCACCTTGCTGTCCTTTGCGGTGTACACCCTGGTGATGCTCTGGGTTTTCACTTGCCATAATCACTGGCGGGCCTGGGCCGGACTCGCTACCGCCGTGCCGCTGGCCGGCATCGGCTTCTGGCCACAACTGCTGGAGCGCCTTGCATGAAAGCCAGGACCCTGACGCAATCGCTGGCCTGGCTGCACACCTGGAGCGGGCTGATTTTCGGCTGGGTGCTGTTCAGTATTTTCCTGACCGGCACCCTGGCGGTGTTCGACAAGGAAATCGATAACTGGATGCGCCCGGAAATCCCGACGCACACCCTCGACCAGGCCCAGGCCGCACAGGTGGCCCTGAACTACCTGCAAGCGCGCCACCCGGACGCCAGCGCCTGGAACATCGGCCTGCCCACCGAGCGCTCGCCGACCCTGAGCGTGTCGGCCGGCGAGCAGCGCCGTGGCAGCGGCACGGTGCTGGACCCCACCACCGGTGAGCCGCAGGCGGTGCGCGAGACCGCCGGCGGCGGGTTTTTCTTTCGTTTCCATTTCACCCTGAACCTGCCACGCAATATCGGCATCTGGGCCGTGGGCCTGGCGGCGATGGCCATGCTGGTGGCGTTGATCAGCGGCATTGTGATCCACAAGAAATTCTTCAAGGAGTTCTTCACCTTCCGCCCGGCCAAGGGCCAGCGCTCCTGGCTGGATGCGCACAATGCCACCGCCGTGCTGGTGTTGCCGTTTCACCTGATGATCACCTACACCGGTCTGGTGATTTTCTACCTGATCTATATGCCAGCGGCGATGGATGCACTGTTCGACGGCGACCGCGAGCGCATGACCCGGGCGCTGCGTGAAGCACCGGCAACCGAACAACACGGCCACCCGGCGGGCGGGCGCGAAGCCGGGCCGCGTGGCGGGACAAAACCAGCGGTGCAGCCGGCCGACCTGACGGCCCTGGCACCCGTGCTCAGTGAAGCCGAACGCGTGCTGGGCCCCGTGGCCGGCCTGAGCATTCAGCATCCGGGGCGCAGTGACGCCCGCATCGAGGTACGTCCCGTGCTGGGCAATCGCATTGAGCTGACCAAGGGCATGAGCCTGCAATTTGACGGCGTCAGCGGCCAGGTGCTGCGCCTGCCCAGCGACAGCCGGGCCACGCTGCTGACCCAGAAGGTCATGGCCGGCCTGCATTTTGCGCAGTTCGGCGGTTACTGGATGCGCTGGCTGTACTTTCTGTGCGGGCTGGCCAGCTGCGCGATGCTGGCCACCGGCGTGGTGCTGTTCACCGTCAAGCGCCGGCGCCGTCATGATGCCGAGGGCCGTGTCGCCGCCCTGCTCTATCACAGCGCCGAACGCCTCAACGTGGCGGTCATTGCCGGCCTGAGCCTGGCCTGCGTGGCCTACCTGTGGGCCAACCGCTTGCTGCCGGTCGGCTTGCCCGGGCGTGGCGGCTGGGAGGTGCAGGTGTTCCTGCTGGTGTGGCTGGCCAGCCTGGGTCACGCCATCGTGCGCCCTTGGCTGGCGGCCTGGCGCGAGCAACTGGGGCTGGCGGCGGTGTTGTGCATGGCCTTGCCACTGCTGAACCTGCTCGGCGAAAACCGCAACGAGGCGTTCTGGCTCGAAAGCGTGGTGGTGATCATCGGCATGCTGCTGGCCTGGACCCGCTGGAAGCTTGGCCGCCCGATAAAAGACAAGGCCACGCGTAAAGCGCCTGGTGCTGCCCTGGAGACCCATTGAGATGAGTCTGTGGATCATCGCCAGCCTGCTGCTGGCCTACAGTGGCCTGCTGGGCTTGTGCCTGGGCATGGAGCGGCACTACAAGCAGCTTTATCAACGCCTGCCCGGTGCCGGGCTGCAACGCCTGTTGCGCACGGTGGGCTGGGCCTTGCTGGGCGCCAGCCTGGCCTGCTGCGCGCAGGCCTGGGGCTGGGCCATGGCTGGTGTGGGCTGGCTCGGGCTGGTCTCGCTGGCCGGGGTGACGCTGGTGATGCTGCTGCCCTACGCACCACGGCTGTCGGTGTGGCTGGCAGGCGCGGGCTGGCCGCTGCTGGGGGTGATGGCGCTGGTTTGAACCGACGGTCGCCAACCGGCCCAGGCACTGAGCAACAGCACCGCCACAGCGGCCCCTAAAGCCACCTTGAAGCCGGCCTGGGCACCTTCGGCATCCACCACCTGCCCGGCCAACACGGCCCCCAGGGCAACGCCGCCATTCAGGCCGGCCAGCAGCCAGGTCATGCCCTCGGTAAGCTGGTGCTCAGGCACGCTGCGCTCAACCTGTGACATCGCTACGATCAGGGTCGGGGCAAAGCACAACCCGGCCATAAAGACTGCGGCGGCCAGTGTCCATAGGTTGAACACCCACAGCAGCGGCAGTGTGGTGGCGGCGGTGGCCAGCCCCCCCAGCACCAACAATCGATGCAAGGGTATCTGCCATTGCACGGCACCGAACAGCAGACCGGCCAGGCAGGCGCCCAGCGCATAGGCCGACAGCACCAGCGAAGCACCGGCCGGTTGCCCGGCGTGCTCGGCAAACGCCACGCTGCCGATGTCCACGGTGCCGACGATGACGCCCATGGCGACCGTCAACAGCGCCAGGCGTCGCACGCAGGCCAAGCGCAAGACCGACCGCGTGCCGGGCGCCGGGGCGGTAACAGCCGGTTGCGTGGCACGCTGGCACACCAGCCAGCCTGTGCCGATGGCCAGTAACAGTGCCGCCACCAGCGGACCGGCCTGGGCAAAGGTCATGACACTCAAGCCTACGGCCAGCGGCGGTCCGGCGATAAAGCTCATTTCATCGAGTACCGTTTCCAGCGCATACGCCGTTTGCAGACGCTGTTGCCCACGAAGCAGCGTCGTCCAGCGCGCACGCACCATGGCTGGCAGGCTGGGCATGAACCCGGTCAGCCAGGCCCCCAGGAACAGGGTCCAGTCAGGCGCCGGCCACCAGGTCGCCAGCAACAGAATCGCCACGCCCGTCACGCTGATCATGGTGGCCACCGGCAAAACGCGATCTTGCCCCAGCCGGTCGACCCCTTTTGAAATCTGCGGCGACAGCAGTGCGTAGGTCAGCACGAAGGTGCCTGATACCGCCCCGGCCAGCGTATAACTGCCGCGCAACTGAGCCAGCAAGGTAATGATGCCGATCCCCATCATCGGCAAGGCCAGCCGGCCAATCAGGCCGGCAACGATAAAAGCTTTGGCACCAGGCACCTCGAACAGTGCTCGATAAGGGTTGGCCATGTGACTCTCCAGAACAGGCGCTTGCCAGAATGGCGCAGGGCGCGAACAATACATACGTCTCGTATGTATAAACCGTACATTCATACGGGCCGTATGTAAATATACATACGTAATGTATGTAAGGAGAGCCCGATGGTTCGTCGCACCCGCGCCGATATGGAACAGACGCGTAACACCTTGCTGGACACCGCCCGCCAGGTCTTTGCAGAGCGCGGCTATGCGGATACGTCAATGGATGATCTGACCGCACAGGCCAGCCTGACCCGTGGGGCGCTGTATCACCACTTCACCGACAAGAAAGGCCTGCTGGCAGCCGTGGTCGAGCAGATCGACGCCGAAATGGATGCACGGCTACAAGCCGTTTCCGATGCTCATGACGGGACCTGGCAGGGTCTGCGCGAACGTTGCCGCAGCTACCTGCACATGGCACTGGAACCTGAGATTCAGCGCATCGTGCTGCGCGATGCGCGTGCGGTACTGGGCATGGCATCGCCACAGGCGCAACGTCATTGCATTGGCTCGTTGCAGGCGCTGATCGAGCGCTTGATCGAACAAGGCACCGTCACACCTGCCGACCCGCAGGCGCTGGCACGGCTGCTCTATGGCAGCCTGACCGAGGCGGCGTTCTGGATTGCCGAGGCCGATGAAGGCCAGGTCCGACTCAACCATGCCCTGGCGGCAGCGGATGTGCTTCTGCGCGGGTTGCTCAATTCACACCCTGACGTCTGAATTCTTTATCATTGCCACTGTTTCGCTGAACGAGCCCCCCATGAAATTCACCATTTGCCTGTTATCTGCGCCTCATGCGCCCTCGTCCCGCCGCGCCTTGCGATTTGCCCAGGCAGTGCTGGCCGGCGGGCATGAGATCGTGCGCCTGTTCTTTTACCAGGATGGCGTACACAGTGCGTCGCACAGTGTCGTCACGCCTCAGGACGAGCAGGACCTGCCGGCGCAGTGGCGTGCATTCATCACCGAACAGGGCCTGGATGGCGTGGTGTGCATTGCCGCCGCCTTGCGCCGGGGCGTGCTCAATGCCGAAGAAGCGGTACGCTACCAGCGTGATGCCGCCAGTTTGCAGGCGCCGTGGGAGCTGTCCGGCCTGGGTCAGTTGCACGATGCGGCGCAGAGCGCGGATCGGGTGATCTGCTTTGGAGGACCGTAAGATGAGCAAATCCCTGTTGATTGTCAGCCGCCAAGCTCCGTGGTCCGGCCCTGGCGCCCGCGAGGCTCTGGATATCGTGCTGGCCGGCGGCGCCTTCGATTTGCCGGTGGGCTTGCTGTTTCTCGACGATGGCGTGTTCCAGTTGCTGGCCGGCCAGGCCGCGGCGGTGCAGCAAAAGGATGTGACGGCCAACCTCAAGGCCTTGCCGATGTTCGGCGTCGACGAGCTGTATGCCTGCGGCCATAGCCTGCAGCAACGCGCCATTGCCACAGACGCGCTGGATGAAGGCCTTCAGGTCCTGGCCTGCGGTGCTGACATCGCCGCACTTTTTGACCGTTACGACCAGGTGATCACGATCTGATGGCGACCTTGCACGTTGTTTCCCACTCCCCGTTCACCGATACCCGTCTGGACAGCTGTCTGCGAATACTGGGTGCCGATGACGCCATACTGCTGTGCGGCGATGCGACCTACGCGCTGCGCCGTGTAGACCCGGCCCTGGCGGCACTGGGCGAGCGCGTGTTCGTGCTGGACGAAGACGCCCAGGCCCGAGGCCTGACGCTGCCGGCGGCAACAGGCGCAGTGGACTATCCCGGCTTTGTCGAGCTTTGCGTGCGTTTTGACAGAGTGAACACCTGGTCATGACCGAGCTGATTGTTGCAGACCGTACGGTCGCACTGGACCAGGATGGCTTTCTGGCGGACCTCAACGACTGGTCGCTGGACGTGGCCCGGGCGCTGGCCGTCGAGGAAGGCATCGACTTCGGCCCCGAGCATGAAGAGGTGCTGTTGGTGCTGCGCGCGTTCTACGCCGAGTTCCAGCTGTCACCGGCCACCCGCCCCTTGATCAAGTACACGGCCCTCAAGCTGGGCCCGGAAAAAGGCAACAGCCCGCACCTCAACCGCCTGTTCAACGGGCGGCCCGCCAAACTGGCGGCCCGCCTGGCAGGCCTGCCCAAACCGACGAATTGCATATGACCGACTACAGCCCACTGGTGACCGAAACCCCGGCCGAACACCCGTTCGCCCAATTTGTGCGCATCCTTGGCAAAGGCAAGCGCGGTGCCCGCGGCCTGAGCCGTGAAGAAGCCCGGCAGGCGATGGGCATGCTGCTTGACGAACAGGTCGAGGACACCCAGCTGGGCGCGTTCCTGATGCTGCTTCGACACAAGGAAGAAAGCCCCGAAGAGCTGGCCGGCTTTACCGAAGCGCTGCGCGAGCGCCTGGATGCACCGGCCATCGAGGTCGATATCGACTGGCCCAGCTATGCCGGCAAGAAGCGTCACCTGCCGTGGTTTCTGCTGGCCGCCAAGTGCCTGGCCAACAACGGCGTGCGCGTGCTGTTGCACGGCGGCGGCGCGCACACCGCCGGCCGCCTGTACACCGAGCAGTTGCTCGGTGTGTTGAATATCCCGCTGTGCCGCAGCTGGACGGAGGTGGGTAGCGCCCTGCAAGCGCGTCAGCTGGCGTTCATTCCGCTGGCCGACTGGGCGCCGCAATTGCAGCGCATGATCGACCTGCGCAACACGCTGGGGCTGCGTTCGCCGATCCACTCCCTGGCCCGGGTGCTCAACCCGCTCAAGGCACGCTGCGGCTTGCAGAGTATCTTTCACCCCGGCTACCAGAGTGTGCATCGTGAGGCCAGCCGCCTGCTGGGCGATCACACCATTGTGGTCAAGGGTGACGGCGGCGAGATCGAGGTCAACCCCGACACGATCAGCCATTTGTACGGCACCACAGCCGGCCAGAACTGGGATGAGGAGTGGCCGGCCCTGGCCGAGCGTCGGCACGTCAAGCCGGCCAGCCTGGAACCGGCGCATCTGGTGGCGTTCTGGCGTGGCGAGGTCGAAGACAGCTACGGCCAGTTGGCCTTGCTGTCGACCATTGCCCTGGCCCTGCGCGGGCTGGGAGCTGAGCGTGAGGCCGCCTTCGAGCAGGCCCGGCAGTTCTGGGACAACCGCGACCGGTCGTTGTGACCCATCGTTTTATTCGATGATTAACGGCGGCTATTTGCGCTTTTAGTTCGAACCTGTGTCGATAGACTGGCTCCAATGTTTACTTACAGACAGGGAGCCAATCATGGGCCTGCTCATCGACGGACGCTGGCATGACCAGTGGTATGAAAGCAGCAAGGACGGCGCGTTCCAGCGCGAGAACGCCCAGCGCCGCAGCTGGATCACCCGGGACGGCGCGCCAGGCCCCAGCGGCGATGGCGGCTTCAAGGCCGAGGCCGGGCGTTATCACTTGTATGTCTCGCTGGCCTGCCCTTGGGCGCACCGCACCCTGATCGTGCGCCAGCTCAAGGGGCTGGAAGCGTTGATCGATGTGTCGGTGGTCAGCTGGCTGATGCTGGAAAACGGCTGGACCTTCGACAAGGCCACCGGCTCCAGCGGCGATGCGCTGGATAATCTGGACTTTCTGCACCAGCGCTACACCGAGGATGACCCACAGTACACCGGACGGGTAACCGTGCCGCTGTTGTGGGACAAACAGCTCAAGCGCATCGTCAGCAACGAGTCGGCGGAAATCATCCGCATGTTCAACTCGGCCTTCAACGACCTGACCGGCAACCACCTGGACCTGTATCCCGAGCCGTTGCGTGACCAGATCGACGCGCTCAACGAGCAGATCTATCCGGCCGTCAACAATGGCGTGTACCGCGCAGGCTTTGCCACGTCACAAAGCGCTTACGAACAGGCGTTCGATGAGGTGTTTGCCCAGCTTGATGAGCTGGAGTGCCTGCTGGGCGAGAAGCGCTATCTGGTCGGCGACTACCTGACCGAGGCCGATGTGCGCCTGTTCACCACACTGGTGCGTTTCGATGCGGTGTACCACGGGCATTTCAAGTGCAACCTGCGGCGTTTGAGCGATTACCCGAACCTCAGCCACTGGCTGCGCGAGCTGTACCAGTGGCCGGGTGTGGCACAGACCGTCGACTTTCAGCACATCAAGCACCACTACTACGCCAGCCACCGCACCATCAACCCCACCGGCATCGTGCCCAAGGGGCCGAAGCAGGATTTTGCGGTGGCCTATGACCGGGACCGGTTGCCGGGCCAAGGTATCTGGCAGGACACCTGATCGTTATTGGCCCGAGGTAGGAGCGCGCTTGCCCGCGACCGGCTGCGTTAGCAGCCGTAAATTTGTGGCGTTTCGCAGATTTTGAATGTGTTCACAACCGTAAATTTGTGGCGTTTCGCAGATTTTGCGAGCGCTACGCAGCCGGTCGCGGGCAAGCGCGCTCCTACGGGGGTCAGAGGGTGCTCTGTGCGCCTTCGAACCAGGCGAGCTTTTCGCGTAGCACCACCACTTCGCCCACGATCACCAGGGTTGGCGCGTGGACTTCGTGGTCAGCCACCAGTTGCGGCAGGTTGGCCAGGGTGCCGGTGAAGACCCGCTGGGTGACCGTGGTGCCTTGCTGCACCAGGGCCGCCGGGGTATCGGCGGCGCGACCGTGGGCAATCAATTGCTCACAGATAGTCGGCAACCCCACCAGCCCCATGTAGAACACCAGGGTTTGCGCTGGCGCGACCAGGTCTTGCCAGGGCAAATCGGTGGTGCCGTTCTTCAGGTGCCCGGTGATGAAGCGCACCGATTGCGCGTAGTCACGGTGGGTCAACGGAATCCCGGCATACGCGGCACAACCGCTGGCTGCCGTAATGCCTGGCACGACCTGGAACGGGATGCCGTGAGCGGCCAGTTCTTCGATCTCTTCACCGCCGCGCCCGAAGATAAACGGGTCGCCGCCCTTGAGGCGTACCACGCGCTTGCCTTGCTTGGCCAGGTTGACCAGTTGCTGGTTGATCTGCTCCTGCGGCAAGGCGTGCTCGCTGCGGCGCTTGCCAACGTAGACGCGCTCGGCATCCCGGCGGCACAGGTCCAGGATCGCCGGGGCGACCAGGCGGTCGTACAGCACCACGTCGGCCTGCTGCATCAGGCGCAAGGCCTTGAAGGTCAGCAGATCCGGGTCGCCGGGGCCGGCCCCGACCAGGTAGACCTCACCCGGCGCGTGCGGCGGTGCACCATTGACCTTGGCATGCAACAGGCGCTCGGCTTCGGCACCCTGCCCCGCCAGCTGGCGGTCGGCAATCGGTCCTTGGAACACCTCTTCCCAGAAGGCCCGGCGTTGCTGGACATCCGGGTAGAGCTGTTTGACCTGATGGCGAAAACGCGCCGCCAGGCCAGCCAGTTGACCGTAGGTCGACGGGATCCAGGTTTCCAGCTTGGCGCGGATCAGACGCGCCAGCACCGGTGCGTCACCGCCGCTGGACACGGCAATGACCAGCGGTGAGCGGTCGACGATGGCCGGGAAGATCACGCTGCACAAGGCCGGCGCATCGACCACGTTGACCGGCATGCCGCGCTGGCGGGCGTCCTGCGAGACCTGGGCATTGAGAGGCTCGTCATCGGTGGCGGCGATGACCAGCACGCAACCGTCCAGATCATCCGGTGCATAGCCGCGCAGGCGGATTTCTGCGCCACTGTGTTCGACCAGCTCGCGCAACTGGGGCTCGATTTCAGGGGCCACGACGCGCAACAGCGCACCGGCTTCGGCCAGCAGGCGGGATTTGCGCAAGGCAATCTCGCCGCCGCCGACCACCAGCACCCAGCGGCCGCGCAGGTTGTGAAACAGGGGCAGAAATTCCATTTAGCCGATGACCTCAAGGCCGCCCATGTAGGGCTTGAGCACCTCAGGCACACGGATCGAACCGTCGGCCTGCTGGTAGTTCTCCAGCACCGCCACCAGGGTACGGCCGACGGCCAGGCCGGAACCGTTCAGGGTGTGCACCAGCTCGGGCTTGCCGGTTTCCGGGTTGCGCCAGCGGGCCTGCATGCGCCGGGCCTGGAAGTCGCCGCAATTGGAGCACGAGGAGATTTCGCGGTATTTGTCCTGGCTCGGTACCCAGACTTCCAGGTCGTAGGTCTTGACCGCGCTGAAGCCCATGTCGCCGGTGCACAACGCCAGGACGCGGTACGGCAGTTCCAGCAGTTGCAGGACGCGTTCGGCGTTGGCGGTCAGCGACTCGAGTTCGTCCATCGACTGCTCGGGGGCCACCACCTTGACCATTTCGACCTTGTCGAACTGGTGCTGGCGGATCATGCCACGGGTGTCACGGCCCGAAGCACCAGCCTCACTGCGGAAACACGGTGTGTGGGCGACGAACTTGAGCGGCAGTTGCTTACTGTCGAGGATCTGGCCGGCCACGATGTTGGTCAGTGACACTTCGGCAGTAGGAATCAGGTACAGGTCGGCTTCGCCGTCGCGGCTGATCTTGAACAGGTCTTCTTCGAACTTGGGCAACTGACCGGTGCCTTGCAGGGCAGGCGCCTGGACCAGGTACGGGGTGTAGGTTTCCTCGTAGCCGTGTTCGTTGATGTGCAGGTTGATCATGAATTGCGCAAGCGCCCGGTGCAGGCGGGCAATCGGGCCGCGCAGCAGGGCGAAACGGGCGCCGGACAATTTGGCGGCGGTTTCGAAATCCAGCCAGCCGAATTTCTCGCCCAGGGCAACGTGGTCCTGGACCTGGAAATCGAAGCTGGCCGGGGTGCCCCAGCGACGCACTTCGACGTTGCCGTCTTCGTCCTCGCCCACCGGCACCGACGCGTCAGGCAGGTTGGGAATGGTCAGCAACAGGCCGTCGAGTTCGGCCTGGATGGCGTCCAGCTCGACCTTGCCTTCGCTCAGCTCGGTGCCCATGCGCTCGACGTCAGCCATCAGCGGCGCGATGTCTTCGCCGCGCTGCTTGGCCTGACCGATGGATTTGGAACGGGCATTGCGCTCGGCCTGCAGCTGTTCGGTCTGGGTCTGGACGACCTTGCGGCGGGCTTCCAGCGCTTCAATACGGGCTACATCCAGCGTGAAGCCGCGGGACGCCAGGCGATCCGCTACGTCCTGAAGGTGGGTACGTAACAGTTTGGAATCGAGCATATCGTTCTCTCGTCTATCAAAGTCTGGTCAGGGACAGGCCAACCCAGGTCGCGAGCAGCCCGCCGAACACGCTGATGCCGGCATAGCCCAGCGCCAGCGGCACTTGCCCGCTTTCAAGCAGGCGCAGCGTGTCCAGTGAAAAGGATGAAAAGGTCGTCAGACCCCCTACAAAACCGACGATGAGGCCGGTGCGAATCTCGACCGGCACCTCAGGGCGCAGCAGGAACAGGCCATACAGCACGCCGATGATCAGGCACCCGACCAGATTGACGGCCAGGGTGGCTGTGTAGAAGTGCCGCGGCCAGTGGGCGCTGACCCAGTTGCTGGTTGCGAAGCGCAATAATGTACCAGCGATGCCGGCAATCGACACCGCAAGAATGGTCTGAATCATGACTTTCTCCGCCGCCGGAGGCTGGCAGCGTCCAGCGCCTGCAAATGACGCAGCTTTTCGCCGATCTTCAGCTCCAGGCCACGCGGCACCGGCGCGTAGTACTGGCGCGGCTCCAGCTCATCGGGAAAGTAGTCCTCGCCGGCAGCATAGGCGTCCGGTTCGTCATGGGCGTAGCGATATTCCTCGCCATAGCCCAATTGCTTCATCAGCTTGGTCGGCGCGTTGCGCAGGTGCAGCGGCACTTCCAGCGAGCCGTTCTCGGCCACGTCGCGCATGGCCGCCTTGAAGGCCATGTACACCGCATTGCTCTTGGGCGCGCAGGCCAGGTAGACGATGGCCTGGGCCACCGCCAGTTCGCCTTCCGGGCTGCCCAGCCGCTCCTGGACGTCCCAGGCCGACATGCACAACGGCAAGGCACGCGGGTCGGCATTGCCGATGTCTTCGCTGGCCATGCGCACCACCCGCCGCGCCAGGTACAACGGGTCGCAGCCACCGTCGATCATGCGCGCGAACCAGTACAGCGCCGCATCGGGGTTGGAGCCGCGAATGGACTTGTGCAGCGCTGAAATCTGGTCGTAGAACGCCTCGCCACCCTTGTCGAAACGCCGTCGGCTGTCCCCGAGCAGGCTTTGCAGCAGCGCGTTGTCGATCTCGCTGCCGTCTTCGGCCAGGTCCGAGGCATTCTCCAGCAGGTTGAGCATGCGCCGGCCGTCGCCGTCGGCCGCCGCCATCAACGTGGCAAAGCCTTCGTCGCTCAGGCGCAGGTGCCGTTGCCCCAACCCGCGGTCCTCGCTCAGGGCGCGCTGCACCAGCTTGCGCAGGGCCGCCTCGTCCAGGCTCTTGAGCACATAGACCCGCGCCCGCGACAGCAAGGCATTATTGAGTTCGAACGAGGGGTTTTCCGTGGTCGCGCCGATAAAGATCAGCGTGCCGTCTTCGACATACGGCAGGAAGGCATCCTGCTGGGACTTGTTGAAGCGGTGCACTTCATCAACGAACAGGATGGTGCGCCGGCCGTATTGCGCCGCCTGTTGTTTGGCGACCTCGACGGCCTGGCGGATTTCCTTGACCCCGGCCAGCACGGCCGAGACGGTTTCGAAATGCGCGTCCGACACCTTGGCCAGCAGCCGCGCCAGGGTGGTTTTGCCCACCCCGGGCGGGCCCCAGAAGATCATGGAATGCAGCGCGCCCTGCTCCAGTGCTTCGCGCAGCGGCTTGCCGTGGGCCAGCACATGCTCCTGGCCCACGTACTCGTCCAGGTTGGTCGCCCGTAAGCGGGCGGCCAGGGGCTGGGCGATGGGTTCACGACTGAACAGGTCCATGATCCGGGGTCAGAGCCTCTTATTCCTGAATGACGTCAGCGCCCTTGGGCACCTGGAACTGGAACTTGCCGGCCGGGACCGGCTCGTTGGCCTTGACCCCGGTAAACAGGATATTGGTGCGCTGGCCGACGTTGTCGACCAGCTGCATGTCGTTGATCAGCCCGTTGCGAAACGACAGGCGCAGGTTGTCGAAGAGCGTGTCCTTGCTTTTAGGCTTGAGGGTGAAATCCAGCACGCCGCCGGCTTCCCTGGCGGTAATGTCGAAGCTTTCACTGATTTTCGATACGTCACCGGACAGCAACAGAGCCGGAGTCTGGGTCAGGCGCTGGTCGAGGGTCTTGATGGTCACCTGCTGCAGGTCCGGGTCCCACAGCGAGACTTTCTTGCCGTCGGAGACCATCAGTTGTTCCTGTGGCGCATCGGTGTGCCAGTTGAACTGGCCAGGACGCTGAAGGGTCATTTCCCCGGTGGTTTCCTGCAGTTGGGTGCCGCTGCCGTCCAGGGTCATCTGCGAGAAGCGACCGGTCAGGGTCTGGGATTTTTCCAGCAACTGGGTCAGGCGCGCCACGTCCTTGCTGTCGGCATGCGCCGCCACGGTGGAGAGCGTCAGGGCGGTGGCCAGTAACAGGCGGATAAGACGCATGGAATTCCTCGTTGGATTCGCTGAAAGGGCGACAGCATGACCGGCATGCTGTCGAGGGTAAGGCTGTTGATCAGTCGCGCATGGGCGCCGGTGCGATGACTTCGCGGGAGCCGTTGGTGTTCATGGGGGTGACGACGCCGGCATTTTCCATGGTCTCGATCATGCGTGCCGCGCGGTTGTAACCGATCTTGAGCTTGCGCTGCACCGCTGAAATCGAGGCGCGGCGGCTTTCAAGCACGAATTTGACCGCTTCGTCATAGAGCGCATCGCTTTCGCTGTCATCGCCATCGCCACCACCGCCGCCGCCTTCGAAGCCGCTGCCGGCCTCTTCGACGCCGGCCAGAATATCTTCGTTGTAGTCGGGTGTGCCACGCATTTTCCAGGCCTCGACCACGCGGTGGACTTCTTCGTCGGAAACGAAGGCGCCGTGTACGCGGATCGGCAGGCTGGTGCCCGGTGGCATATACAGCATGTCACCGTGACCGAGCAACTGCTCGGCGCCGCCCTGGTCGATGATGGTGCGCGAGTCGATCTTGCTCGACACCTGGAAGGCCATGCGGGTCGGAATGTTGGCCTTGATCAGGCCGGTGATCACATCCACCGACGGCCGCTGGGTGGCCAGGATCAGGTGGATACCGGCCGCCCGCGCTTTCTGGGCGATACGGGCGATCAGCTCTTCGACCTTCTTGCCGACGATCATCATCATGTCGGCAAATTCGTCGACCACCACCACGATGGTTGGCAGGGTGTCGAGCAACGGCGCTTCGTCGTGCATGTTTTCACGGCGGTACAGCGGGTCGCTGATCGGTGTGCCGGCCTCTTCGGCGTCCCTGACCTTGCGGTTGAAGCCTGCGAGGTTACGCACGCCCATGGCCGCCATCAGCTTGTAGCGCCGCTCCATCTCGGCGACGCTCCAGCGCAGGGCGTTGGCGGCGTCCTTCATGTCGGTGACCACCGGGCACAGCAGGTGCGGAATGCCTTCGTAGATAGACAATTCGAGCATCTTCGGGTCGATCATGATCAGCTTGGCGTCCTTGGGGCCAGACTTGAACAGGATCGACAGGATCATGGCGTTGACGCCCACCGACTTACCGGAACCGGTGGTACCGGCCACCAGCAGGTGCGGCATCTTGGCCAGGTCGGTGATCACCGGACGCCCACCAATGTCGTGGCCCAGGGCCAGGGGCACCGGCGAAGTGGCGGCTTCGAATTCAGGCGAGGACAGCACTTCGGAGAAGCGCACCATCTGCCGGTCTTCGTTGGGAATCTCGATGCCCACGGTGGTCTTGCCCGGAATGACTTCGACCACACGCACGCTGGTCACGGCCAGCGAACGCGCCAGGTCCTTGGCCAGGTTGGCAATACGGCTGACCTTGACGCCGGCAGCCGGCTGGATTTCGTAACGGGTGATCACCGGGCCCGGGTGGATGGAGTCGACCGTGACCTCGACGCCAAATTCCTTGAGCTTGATTTCCAGCAACCGGCCGACCGCGTCCAGGGACTCGGGTGAATAATTGAGCGGCTTCTTTTCCACCGGGTCGAGGATCGACAGGGGCGGCAGTGTGCCTTCGACCGCGCTGTCGGTGAACGAAGGTGCAGGCTTTACCAGCCGCGGTGCTGGCTCCGGTGTCTTGGCCGGCGCCGGGGGGATGATGGCCGGCGCCGGTTTGGCCCGCTCGGCCACCGCTGCCTGTGCCGCTGCCGGGGCCTGCACGGCGGCCGGCATTGGCGCCATGATCGGTGCGGCAGGCGCAACGGCGGCGGTCGGCGCGGCGGGTGCACTGACAGGTGCCGCGACAGGCCTGGACACCGGCGGCAGCGGACGGCTGGCCGGCTGGACCGGCTGCTCGCGCTCGAAGGCCTTGTCAGCAACCACCACACGCGGTTCGCGCCGCTCGGCCACCGGGGCCGGACGCTGCTGAATCTCACGCAGGTCGGCTTCGCGCAGCTTGGCGACCATCTGCTTGCGCTCGACGCGCTCGGCCCACCACCGGCTGACCGCGCCTTGCAGCAGCTCGAACAGGTCCAGGGTGATCTTGCCGGTCATGTCCATGACCTTGAACCACGACAGGTCGGTGAACACGGTCAGGCCGAACAGGAACAGGGCAATGAACAACAGTGTGCTGCCCTGGATGTTCAGTGCGCGCTTGGCGAGGTCGCCCAGTACTTCGCCCAGCACACCGCCGGCCGAGCCTGGAAAGCCCGAGGCGAAGTGAAAGTGCAGATGCGCCAGCGCCGCACCGGCCAGCACCAGAAACACCAGGCCGATGGTGCGCCACGAGAATAGCCAGCCGCTCCATTGCCACGGCTCATGCCGCTGGCGAAACACCTGCCAGGCCTTGATCGCCAGCAACAAGGGGAAAATGTAGGCGAAGTAGCCCAGGACCATGAACAGGATGTCGGCACTGAAGGCGCCGGCACGGCCTGCAGCGTTCTGCACTTCGGTGACGTTGCTGCTGGTATGGCTCCAGCCAGGGTCGCTCTGGTCGTAGGTCAATAACGACATCATCAGGTACAGGCACAGGAAGCCAAAGGCGATCAATGCCCCTTCCTTGAGCCGATAATGCAACTGCTGCCGCCAGAGGGGGACAGGTGCGGGTGCTGGAGTGGATTTCTTCAAAACGCTTTATTTCCTGCGCAAGGGCGCGAACAACTCTATTGAACGATGACGAACGGCGGCCGCTCAAGGGACACGCCCGGTGACATCGCGGACCTGATGAGTATCCCGATGTAACGCCGACTTGAATGATAACGCGCAAAGTGGGCATTGTACGGCTTTGCCTGCCTGCGGGTCTGTACTGGCACTGCATGCTGCGCTACAAGTCTGGCGCGGCGCTCGTGCATCTTCAAGCACCGCTGAAAGGCGCTAATTTGAGCATGCATTGTGTTTTGTGACAAAGGCTTATGACACGTTGTTCAACTGACATGATGCACCCGGGCACCGCCGGGCATGAGCATGGCAACCTGACTGTGACCGCCTTGCGCGCTCAGAGTTGCACCCACACTACCGCCCTCCCCTTCCCTTGCGAGCACACCTGACCCCATGTTGACCTGGTTACAACGCAACAGCCTGGATTTCCCCCCCTTGAACACGGCGCTGCGCGACCCCAACGGCCTGCTGGCAGCCGGTGGCGACCTGTCGGCCGAGCGCCTGGTACGCGCTTACCGGCACGGCTGCTTCCCATGGTTCCAGGACGGCCAGCCAATCCTGTGGTGGTCGCCCGACCCACGTACTGTGTTGCTGCCCGGCGAGCTGCATATCTCGCGCAGCCTGGCCAAGGTGCTGCGCCAGCAGCGCTACCGGGTGACCTTCGACGAGGACTTCGCCGCCGTCATCCAGGCCTGCGCCGAACCACGCAGCTACGCACAGGAAACCTGGATCACACGCCAGATGCAGGAGGCCTATCACCAGTTGCACCAGCGCGGTCACGCCCACAGCGTCGAGGTATGGGACGGCGAAGCGCTGGTGGGTGGCCTGTATGGCCTGGCCATGGGGCAGCTGTTTTTTGGCGAATCGATGTTCAGCCGTGCCGACAACGCCTCCAAGGTCGGTTTCGCGACCCTGGTGGAGCATCTCCAGGCCTGGGGTTTCGTGCTCATCGATTGCCAGATGCCGACCCGACACCTGGAGAGCCTGGGGGCTCACTCGATTTCGCGGCAGGACTTTGCCGATTACCTGGACAGACACCTTGACGCCGAAAATAACGCCGACTGGTTGCCTAGGCGAGTTTGACAGGCTGGCATACACTCTACTCAAAGGTTTTCAACAACGGGGGCAACATGACCGAGCTGGCGCGGCTGAAGTTCTATGCCACGCAACCCCACGCCTGCAGCTACCTGCCCGACGAACAGGCCACCACCCTGTTCCTTGACCCCAGTCAGCCTATGGATGTGCAGGTGTATGCCGACCTGTCGGACATGGGGTTTCGTCGCAGTGGCGATCACCTGTACCGCCCGCACTGCCAGAACTGCAGTGCCTGCATACCGGCGCGCATTCCGGTAAACCTGTTCGTGCCGGACCGGCAACAGAAACGCATCATCAAACGCAATGCCGACCTGCAGGTGCGCAGCTGCAAACCGACGTTTACCCAGGAATACTTCGACCTCTACCAGCGCTACATCGAACAGCGTCACGCCGACGGTGACATGTACCCGCCCAGTCGTGACCAGTTCATCACCTTTCTGGTTCGCGACCTGCCGTTTTCGCGCTTCTATGAATTCCGCGCCGAGGGCCGACTGCTGGCGGTCGCCGCCACCGACATGCTGCCCAACGGGCTTTCGGCGGTTTACACCTTCTACGAGCCCAGCGAGGAGCGCCGCAGCCTGGGACGCTATGCAATCCTCTGGCAGATCGCCGAAACGGCGCGCCTGAACCTGCACGCGGTGTACCTGGGCTACTGGATAAAAAACTGCAAGAAGATGAATTACAAGACCCAATACCGCCCCATCGAACTGCTGACAAATCAAAGATGGGTCACCCTGTATTGAAGTCCTTGGCGTAACAGGCATTTTTCGGGCACAATGCACGCCGCTTTTGCCTGGCGCCAACTTGCACCGGGCCACTCATTTGATACCCGAGGGCTTTACTGCATGTCGAAAGAAGACAGCTTCGAAATGGAAGGCACTGTCGTCGACACCCTGCCCAACACCATGTTTCGCGTGGAGTTGGAAAATGGGCACGTCGTAACTGCGCACATCTCCGGCAAGATGCGCAAAAACTACATTCGCATTCTGACCGGTGACAAGGTGCGCGTTGAACTGACGCCTTACGACCTGAGCAAAGGGCGCATTACCTACCGCGCTCGCTGAGTACGCACGCTTTAGACGACAAAGCCCGGCATTGCCGGGCTTTGTCGTTTCTGGAGCCTGCCTGTGCATCCGCCGCGCTGCCCGCCTCGTGGGAGACGGGCAGCGAGGCCTCAGGCCATTTCTGCAGTGGTTTCGTAGTCGAAGGTGATTTCGCCATCCTTGATGTCGATATGCACCACACCCCCGTGGTCGGACAGCTCGCCGAACAGGATCTCTTCAGCCAGCGGACGCTTGATCCGGTCCTGGATCAGGCGCGCCATCGGCCTTGCGCCCATGGCAGCGTCGTAGCCACCCTGCGCCAGCCAGCTGCGCGCCGCATCGGAGACTTCGAGCAGAACCCGCTTGTCTTCCAGCTGCGCCTGCAGTTCGGTAAGGAACTTGTCGACCACGCTTTTGATGACCTCATGACTGAGCCGGCCGAACTGGATAATGGTGTCCAGGCGGTTGCGGAACTCGGGCGTGAAGCTCTTCTTGATCACTTCCATGGCATCGGAGGAGTGATCCTGGTGAGTGAAGCCGATCGAGGCCCGTGAAGCGGTCTCGGCGCCAGCGTTGGTGGTCATGATCAGGATCACGTTGCGGAAGTCCGCCTTGCGACCGTTGTTGTCGGTCAGCGTACCGTGGTCCATGACCTGCAACAGCAGATTGAAGACTTCCGGGTGGGCCTTTTCGATCTCATCGAGCAACAGCACGCAGTGTGGCTGCTTGGTGATGGCCTCAGTGAGCAGACCGCCCTGGTCGAAGCCGACATAGCCCGGCGGCGCACCGATCAGACGCGAAACGGTATGCCGCTCCATATACTCGGACATGTCGAAGCGCACCAGCTCCACACCCAGGGCCTTGGCCAGCTGACGCGCCGCTTCGGTCTTGCCGACACCGGTGGGACCTGCGAACAGGAACGAACCTACAGGCTTGTCAGGCGACTTCAGGCCGGCACGCGAAAGCTTGATGGCCGTGGACAGCGAATCGATGGCCGCATCCTGGCCGAACACGGTCAGTTTGAGATCACGCTCCAGGTTACGCAGCAGTTCCTTGTCGGAGCTATTGACGTGCTTGGGCGGAATCCGCGCAATCTTGGCCACGATGTCTTCGACATGCAGGACCTCGATGCGCTTGACGCGTTTCTCGACCGGCTGCAGGCGCTGGTAGGCACCCGCCTCGTCAATCACATCAATGGCCTTGTCGGGCATGTGACGATCATTGATGTAGCGCGAGGCCAGCTCGGCCGCAGCACGCAGGGCTTCATCGCTGTACTCGATATCGTGATGCTGCTCGAAACGCCCCTTGAGCCCCCTGAGGATACCGATGGTGTCTTCCACCGACGGCTCGGACACGTCGACCTTCTGGAAGCGACGCGCCAGTGCACGGTCTTTTTCAAAGATGCCGCGAAACTCCTGGAACGTGGTCGAACCGATGCAACGGATATCACCCGAAGACAGCAGCGGCTTGAGCAGGTTGGAGGCATCCATCACGCCACCGGAAGCCGCACCGGCACCGATGATGGTGTGGATTTCATCGATGAACAGAATGGCATGCGGACGCTTTCGAAGCTCATTGAGCAGCGCCTTGAAACGCTTCTCGAAATCGCCGCGGTATTTGGTACCCGCCAGCAGCGCGCCCAGGTCAAGGGAATACACGACACTGTTGGCCAGCAGGTCCGGCACCTGGTTGTCGACGATGCGCTTGGCCAGGCCCTCGGCGATGGCGGTCTTGCCGACACCGGCCTCACCGACCAGCAGCGGATTGTTCTTGCGACGACGAGCAAGGATCTGCGCTACGCGCTCGACCTCGGACTCACGGCCGACCAGCGGGTCGATACGCCCTTGGCGGGCCTGCTCGTTCAGATTGCTGGCATAGGCATCCAGAGGATTGCCTGAGGAAGAAGCCTCACCGCCCTCGTCGTCCTGCATATCTTGCTCACCTTCGGAAGAGTGTTCGCCGTGCCCTGGAACCTTGGAGATTCCGTGGGCAATGTAGTTGACGACATCGATCCGGGCCACGCTCTGCTGCTTGAGCAGAAACACGGCCTGGCTTTCCTGTTCGCTGAAGATCGCTACCAGTACATTGGCACCGGTGACTTCGCGCTTGCCGGAGCTTTGCACATGGAATACGGCGCGTTGCAGCACGCGCTGGAACCCGAGCGTCGGCTGGGTCTCACGATCCTCGTCATGAACCGGGATCAGTGGTGTGGTGGAGTCGATGAACTCCTGCAGATCACGCTTGAGCTTATCGAGGTTTGCGCCGCAGGCACGCAAGACAGTGGCTGCAGCCTCGTTGTCCAATAAGGCCAGCAGGAGGTGTTCGACGGTCATGAACTCATGACGCTTCGAGCGCGCTTCCTTGAAGGCCAGATTGAGGGTGACTTCGAGCTCACGGTTTAACATAGCTTCACCTCATACCCAAGTGGTCGGCGTTTAACCGTCCTTCTCGATCTCACAGAGTAGTGGATGCTGGCTTTCCCTGGCGTATTGGTTGACCTGCATGGCCTTGGTCTCGGCGATGTCGCGGGTAAACAATCCGCAGACTGCCCGTCCCTCTGTATGGACGGCCAGCATGATCTTGGTGGCCAGCTCACGATTCAGGTTGAAAAACACCTCCAATACTTCGACCACGAATTCCATCGGAGTGTAATCATCGTTAAACAAAACCACCTTATACATCGGTGGCGCCTGCAGAGTCGGCTTTGCGTCCTGTACGGCTACGCCCGACGCATCGTCTTCGTGTGCGCCCTCGTTTGACCGAGGACCATCCTGATTGAATGTTAGTCGAATCTTGCTGATTGCATGCATGGGAAAAGAATGTTCGGTTTGGAAAAGTCGGAGTGAACTAATAGCAAGTGGCCGCTGTCCAACCGGTTTTTCATGACATGGACTGCCGCATGACCTTGACTATCAGCTAAACGGTGTTACAAACAATAGAGCCCACATTGGGTAAAAAGGGTCCGCGCAGTCAACCAAAATTTTCAGGTCAGGCGGATTGAGGTGGATGATACTCCAGACGGAGTCCTTTGCAGAGGGATATGGCTATGCTCAGTGGTAAAGTCAAGTGGTTCAATAATGCAAAAGGTTATGGATTTATCCTGGCCGACGGGCGGGATGAAGATCTGTTCGCACATTATTCAGCTATTAGGATGGAAGGCTACAAAACACTCAAGGCTGGTCAGCCAGTGCAGTTTGAGATTATTCAGGGGCCCAAGGGCTTGCACGCAGTAGAGATTTCGCCCGCGCCCGTCAGCGCTGTCAAGCCGGCCGAGACATCGAGTGCAGCCGTAAAAGCGTCCAACGTGCCCGCCTGAGGCGAACCACCGCAAAACGCCAGTCATGCAAGACTGCCGGGCGGCCGGTTCAGATGATTGAACCGGCCGCCCGGCGTTGAAAAGCCCGCATCGCACCTTTCACATGTGCGCAATGATCGCCTCCCCAAATCCCGAGCAGGACACCCGCGTTGCGCCGTCCATCAAGCGCTCGAAGTCGTAAGTGACCGTCCTGGCCGAAATGGCCCCCTCCAGCCCCCTGATCACACGATCAGCCGCCTCTTCCCACCCCAGGTGGCGCAGCATCATTTCCGCCGAAAGGATCAAGGACCCCGGGTTGACCTGATCCTTGCCCGCGTAGCCGGGGGCCGTGCCGTGCGTAGCCTCGAACATGGCCACCTCATCGGACAGGTTGGCGCCGGGCGCAATGCCGATTCCACCGACCTGGGCTGCCAGGGCATCGGAAAGGTAGTCACCATTGAGATTGAGTGTTGCGATCACGTCGTACTCGGCCGGACGCAACAGCACCTGCTGCAGCATCGCGTCGGCAATCACATCCTTGACGATGATTTCACGCCCTGTCTGCGCATTGGTAAAACGCAGCCACGGCCCGCCATCAAGCGGCGTGGCGCCAAACTCGCCCATGGCCACTTCGTAGGCCCATTCCTTGAAGGCGCCTTCGGTGTATTTCATGATGTTGCCCTTGTGTACGATGGTGACCGAGCGGCGGTCATGATCAACGGCATACTGCAGCGCCTTGCGCACCAGACGCATCGTACCCTCGCGCGACACCGGCTTGATGCCAATCCCGCAGTCGTGCGCAAACCGCAGACGATGCACACCCATTTCCTCCTTGAGAAAACGGATGACCTTGTCAGCCTCCGGCGAACCGGCCTGCCACTCGATACCGGCGTAGATGTCCTCGGAATTTTCGCGAAAAATCACCATATCGACCTCACCGGGCCTTCTGACGGGGCTGGGCACGCCGGCAAACCAGCGCACAGGCCGCAGGCACACATACAGGTCCAGTTGCTGGCGCAAGGCGACGTTGAGCGAGCGGATGCCACCACCGACCGGCGTGGTCAGCGGCCCCTTGATGGACACGACAAACTCCCGGACTGCATCCAGGGTTTCGTCAGGTAGCCAGGTGTCAGGGCTGTAGACACGCGTGGCCTTTTCGCCCGCAAAGATTTCCATCCAGGCAATCCGGCGCACGCCGTGGTAGGCCTTTTCGACAGCGGCATCCACGACCTTGAGCATGGCGGGGGTAATGTCCGCACCGATGCCATCACCCTCTACATAAGGAATGATCGGCCGATCGGGCACATTCAGGGAGTGATCGGGGTTGAGGGTGATGCGCTCGCCGGTGGCGGGAATTGTAATGTTCTTGTATTGCATGCTGAGCTCCAATACGCAGTTGATTGGACAGCCTGACCGCCATAAAGCCTAGACACCCCTGGGCAGACTGGCAAATACACACCCGGACGACCTCCCCAAAGGACTTTTAAAAATCGCCGAAAGCGTTGATCCAGAGGCCTTGCGTTCGACCAAGGACGTATTGGCATGCGCCAATTGGCCGCATAGCATTAATGCTTGGGATTCAGGGTTTGATATACTCCCCGCCGTGACTGCCGAGTCATGGAACTCGAATCACTGGTGCGGGGCCGTCCGGATGCATGACACCCGCTCCGATCTGCGTCGGGACACAGGAGCCCGACTGCTTGACGCTCGACTGATGCACCCACCATCACCGCGAAGCAATCCCGACCCGGGCTCATGACGCAAGCATGGGCAGAGCGCCCATATGGCACGCATCGGGATTATGTGCATGCTCAGCAAAACAGAGAGTTAATACGAATGTCCGACCGCTCGAAGATCATCTACACCTTTACTGACGAAGCCCCGGCCCTGGCCACCTACTCGCTGCTGCCCATCATCGAAGCGTTCACCGCGTCTTCCGACATCGACGTCGAGACCCGTGACATTTCGCTGGCAGGCCGGGTACTGGCCAGCTTCCCCGAAGCGCTTCGCGCCGACCAGCAAATTGCGGATCATCTTGCCGAGCTGGGCAAACTGGCAACCACGCCAGAAGCCAACATCATCAAACTGCCCAACATCAGCGCCTCGGTTCCGCAACTGAAGGCCACGGTCAAAGAACTGCAGGATCAGGGCTACGCCATTCCTGACTACCCGGAAAATCCATCGACCGACGCGGAAAAAGAAACCCGCGCCCGCTACGACAAGGTCAAGGGCAGCGCCGTGAACCCGGTCCTGCGCGAAGGCAACTCCGACCGCCGCGCCCCGCTGTCGGTCAAGAACTACGCACGCAAGCACCCGCACAAGATGGGCGCCCGGAGCAGCGACTCCAAGGCCCACGTTGCCCACATGAGCAGCGGCGATTTCTATGGCTGCGAAAAAGCCGCCCTGGTCGAGGCTGATAACAGCCTGAAGATCGAACTGATCGCCCAGGACGGCACCGCCACCGTCCTGAAGGAAAAGACCGCCGTCAAGGCCGGCGAAGTGATCGACTGCTCGGTCATGAGCAAGAAAGCCCTGCGCAGCTTCATCGCCGCCGAAATCGACGACGCCAAGAAGCAAGGCGTGCTGTTCTCGGTGCATTTGAAAGCCACCATGATGAAGATCTCCGATCCGATCATGTTCGGCCAGATCGTCGAAGAGTTCTATCAGGACGCGCTGACCAAGCACGCCGACGTGCTCAAGGAAATCGGCTTCAACCTGAACAACGGCATCGGCGACCTGTACGAGCGCATCGCCAGCCTGCCAGCCGACAAGCAGGCTGAAATCAAGGCCGATATCCAGGCGGTCTATGCTGCCCGCCCACAACTGGCGATGGTCAACTCCGACAAGGGCATCACCAACCTGCACGTGCCGAGCGACGTGATCGTCGACGCCTCGATGCCAGCGATGATCCGTGACTCGGGCAAGATGTGGGGCACCGATGGCCAGTTGCACGACGCCAAGGCCGTCATCCCGGACCGCAGCTACGCCACCATCTACCAAGCCGTGATCGAAGACTGCAAGAAACACGGCGCCTTCGATCCGACCACCATGGGCAGCGTGCCGAACGTGGGCCTGATGGCGCAGAAAGCCGAAGAGTACGGCTCGCACGACAAGACCTTCCAGATCAAGACGGCCGGCGTGGTGCGCGTAAGCGACGCCCAGGGCAACACCGTAATGGAACAGAACGTCGAAGCCGGCGATATCTGGCGCATGTGCCAGGCCAAGGACGCACCGATCCAGGATTGGGTCAAGCTGGCGGTCAACCGCTCGCGCGCCAGCAACACCCCGGCGATCTTCTGGCTCGACCCGGCCCGCGCCCACGACGGCGTGATGATCGAGAAAGTGCAGAAGTACCTGCGCGACCACGACACCACTGGCCTGGACATCCAGATCCTGACCCCGGTCGACGCCATGAAGCTGACCCTGGAGCGCACCCGCGCCGGCAAGGACACCATCTCGGTTACCGGTAACGTGCTGCGCGACTACCTGACCGACCTGTTCCCGATCATGGAACTGGGCACCAGCGCCAAGATGCTGTCGATCGTGCCACTGATGAATGGTGGCGGCCTGTTTGAAACCGGCGCCGGCGGCTCGGCCCCCAAGCACGTGCAGCAGTTTGTCGAAGAGAACTTCCTGCGCTGGGATTCGCTGGGTGAATTCCTGGCACTGGCCGCCTCCCTGGAGCACCTGGGCCACGCCTACAACAACCCCAAGGCGCTGGTGCTGGCCAAGACCCTCGACCAGGCCACTGGCGAGTTCCTGGACCGCAACAAGTCGCCTTCGCGCAAGGTCGGCAGCATCGACAACCGCGGCAGCCACTTCTACCTGACCCTGTTCTGGGCCCAGGCACTGGCTGCCCAGGATGACGACGCCGCCCTCAAGGCGCAGTTTGCTCCCCTGGCCAAGACCCTGACCGACAACGAAGAAAAAATCGTTGCCGAGCTCAATGCGGTACAAGGCAAGCCGGTTGAAATTGGCGGTTACTACTTCGCCAAGCCAGAGCTGGCCAGCAAGGCCATGCGTCCTAGCGAGACCTTCAACGCCGCCATCGCCGCGCTGTAAGGTGCAACACTGAGACACAACGACCCCGGCCCATGCGCCGGGGTTGTTGTTTTTACCGCCACCACTTCTGGAGAAAGGCCCATGAATTGGCAAGCCCACGTCACCGTTGCCACCCTCGTCGAAGACCAGGGACGCTTCCTGTTCGTCGAGGAGCTGCAACAAGGCCAGCCGGTGCTCAACCAGCCCGCCGGCCACCTGGACCCGAACGAAAGCCTGCAACGGGCCGCCGTGCGCGAGACGCTGGAAGAAACCGGCTGGGATGTGGAGCTGACCGGTGTGGTGGGCATCTACCTGTACACCGCGCCCAGCAACGGCGTGACCTACCAGCGCATCTGCTTTGCCGCCAAGGCGCTGCGCCATCATCCCGACTATCGGCTGGACGAAGGCATCATCGGCCCGGTCTGGCTCAGCCGCGAACAACTGCTGGAGCAACAGCCACGCTGGCGCAGCGAACTGGTGCTGCGCTGCGTGGACGATTACCTGACCGGCGAACGCTTCAGTCTTGCCCTGCTGCGCGACAAGGCGTGAGACGCGACACTTGCGGCCTGATAGAATCGCGTCCTTTTCACCACAGCTGTTGAATGCCCATGTCTGATCCAGCCCTTTCGAACACTGAAAAACCACGCGTCATTGTCGGCATGTCCGGCGGCGTGGACTCTTCCGTTTCCGCCGTTCTGCTGCTGCAGCAGGGCTACCAGGTGGAAGGCCTGTTCATGAAGAACTGGGAAGAAGACGACGGCACGGAATACTGCACCGCCCGCGAAGACCTGGCCGACGCCCAGGCCGTGTGTGACCGCATCGGTATCAAGCTGCACACGGCCAACTTTGCCGCCGAGTACTGGGACCATGTGTTCGAGCATTTTCTGGAAGAATACAAGGCCGGCCGCACGCCCAACCCGGACATCCTGTGCAACCGGGAAATCAAGTTCAAGGCGTTCCTCGACTACGCGCTGAGCCTGGGCGCCGACCTGATCGCCACCGGCCATTACGTGCGCCGCCGCGACCTCGACGGGCGCACCGAGCTGCTCAAGGGCCTGGACCCGAACAAGGACCAGAGCTACTTCCTGCACGCCGTGGGCGGCGAGCAGATTGCCCGCACCCTGTTCCCGGTCGGCGAGCTGGAAAAGCCCGAGGTACGCGCCATCGCCGAGCAGCATGGCCTGGCCACGGCACGCAAGAAGGACTCCACCGGCATCTGCTTTATCGGTGAACGGCGCTTCACCGACTTCCTGCGCCAGTACCTGCCCGCCCAGCCCGGCGAGATCAAGACCACCGAAGGTGAAGTGATCGGCCGTCACAGCGGCCTGATGTACCACACCATCGGTCAGCGTCAGGGCCTGGGCATCGGCGGCCTGAAGGATGCCGGCGACGAGCCTTGGTATGTGCTGGAAAAGGACCTGACGACCAACGAACTGATCGTCGGCCAGGGCAACGATCACCCATGGCTGTTTTCCCGAGCCCTGCTGGCCTCGCAGATCTACTGGGTCAACCCGGTCGACCTCGACAGCCCGCGCCGCCTGACGGCCAAGGTGCGCTACCGCCAGGGCGACCAGGGCTGCACCCTGGAAAAGACCGCCGGTGGCTATCGCGCGGTCTTCGACGACCCTCAACGTGCCGTGACCCCCGGGCAATCGGTGGTGTTCTATGATGGCGAAATCTGCCTGGGCGGTGGCGTGATCGAAACGGCCGAGCCCTGGCACAGCAAGGACAAGCCTTGATGACCCCGATTCAGGAACAATTGATCGCCCTGGGCGGTGTTTTTCAGACCGCCATTCTGGTCGACCGCCTGGCCAAGACCGGTCAGGTCAGCGAAGCAGACCTGGGCTGCATGCTTGGCAGCCTGCTGGTGCTCAACCCCAAGGACACCCTGGATGTGTACGGCGGCAATGACCAGTGCCTGCGCGAGGGCTATCGCGCCCTGGCCAGTGCTCTTGAGCGCGACCCCGGCACCCTGCAGCGCGAGCCGCTGCGCTACGCCCTGTCGATGCTGGGCCTTGAGCGCCAGCTGGCCAAGCGCGACGACATGCTGGGCGTGATCGGCAAGCGCTTGCCGCAGATCCAGTCGCAGGTCGAGCATTTCGGCATTGCGCATGAAAATGTGATTGCCGCCGCCGGCGCCCTGTACCAGGACACCTTGAGCACCTTGCGCCAGCGTATCCAGGTGCATGGCGACATGCGCAACCTGCAGCAGCCGAGCAATGCGTCACGCATCCGCGCGCTGCTGCTGGCCGGCATTCGCTCGGCTCGCTTGTGGCGACAAGTTGGCGGCCATCGCTGGCAGCTGGTATTCAGCCGCCGCAAGTTATTGAAAGAACTCTACACGTTGATGCACGGCTGAAACGCCGCGCCTCTCTTTTTAAACCTTCAGGCTCGACGCTATCTACGCCGGTCGACTGTCCCCAGTGGGCCGGCAATTTCATGTATGATATGCGCCCTTTTCAAAGCCGACTGTCCGAGAGCACCCCATGCAGCTTTCTTCGCTCACCGCGGTTTCCCCTGTTGATGGCCGCTACGCCGGCAAGACCCAGGCCTTGCGCCCTATCTTCAGCGAATACGGCCTGGTCCGCTTCCGCGTCCTGGTGGAAGTACGCTGGTTGCAGCGCCTGGCAGCCCATCCGCAAATCGCCGAAGTACCGGCCTTCTCGGCCGAAGCCAACGCCATTCTCGACGCACTGGCCGATAATTTCGCCATCGAGCATGCCGAGCGCGTCAAGGAAATCGAGCGCACCACCAACCACGACGTCAAGGCCGTGGAATACCTGCTCAAGGAACAGGCCGCCAAGCTGCCTGAACTGAATGCGGTCAGCGAATTCATTCACTTTGCCTGCACCAGCGAGGACATCAACAACCTGTCCCACGCCCTGATGCTGCGCGAAGGTCGCGACAACGTAGTGCTGCCGCTGATGCGCCAGATCGCCGAGGCCATCCGCGAACTGGCCCAGCGCTTTGCTGACGTGCCCATGCTGTCGCGCACCCATGGCCAGCCGGCTTCGCCGACCACCCTGGGCAAGGAGCTGGCCAACGTGGTCTACCGCCTGGAGCGCCAGATCGCCCAGGTGGCCGCCGTGCCACTGCTGGGCAAGATCAACGGCGCCGTGGGCAACTACAACGCTCACCTGTCGGCCTATCCGGACATCGACTGGGAAGCCAACGCCCGCGCCTTCATCGAAGACGAGCTGGGCCTGGTGTTCAACCCGTACACCACACAGATCGAACCGCACGACTACATCGCCGAGCTGTTCGACGCCATTGCCCGCTTCAACACCATCCTGATCGACTTCGACCGCGACATATGGGGCTACATTTCGCTGGGCTACTTCAAGCAGCGCACCGTGGCCGGCGAAATCGGTTCCTCGACCATGCCGCACAAGGTCAATCCGATCGACTTCGAGAACTCCGAAGGTAACCTGGGCATCGCCAACGCGCTGTTCCAGCACCTGGCCAGCAAGCTGCCGATCTCGCGCTGGCAGCGCGACCTGACCGACTCCACCGTGCTGCGCAACCTGGGCGTGGGCTTTGCACACAGCGTGATTGCCTACGAGGCCAGCCTCAAGGGTATCAGCAAGCTGGAATTGAACGAGCAACGCATCGCCGCCGACCTCGACGCCTGCTGGGAAGTGCTGGCCGAACCGATCCAGACCGTCATGCGCCGCTACAACATCGAGAACCCGTACGAGAAGCTCAAGGAGCTGACACGCGGCAAAGGCATCAGCCCTGAAGCACTGCTGACCTTCATCGATGGCCTGGACATGCCGGCGCAGGCCAAGGTCGAGCTGAAGAAGCTGACCCCGGCCAATTACATCGGTAACGCCGTGGCACAAGCCAAGCGCATCTGAACCGCAACAACTTCTGCACACGCCCGGCTGTGCCGGGCGTTTTTATTTCAAGGGCTTACAAATGAATCCTGATATTCCTCTTCAACTTCTGGGCGGCATGAGCGCGCGTGTTTTTCTGCGTGATTACTGGCAGAAAAAGCCCCTGCTGATCCGCCAGGCGCTGCCGGACTTCCAGAGTCCGATCGACCCGGACGAGCTGGCAGGCCTGGCCCTGGAAGAAGAGGTCGAATCGCGCCTGGTCATCGAACAGGGCGAGCGCCCGTGGGAACTGCGTCGCGGTCCGTTTGCCGAAGATGCCTTCAGCACCCTGCCCGAGCGCGAGTGGACCCTGCTGGTGCAGGCCGTCGATCAATTCGTACCGGAAGTGGGCGAGCTGCTGGAAAATTTCCGTTTCCTGCCCAGCTGGCGCATTGACGATGTCATGGTCAGTTATGCTGCGCCGGGCGGCAGCGTCGGCCCGCACTTCGACAACTACGATGTGTTCCTGCTGCAAGGCCACGGCCAGCGGCACTGGAAGATCGGCCAGATGTGCGACAGCGACAGCCCGCTGATCAAGCACGCCGACCTGCGTATCCTGGCAGACTTCGAAGGCACCGAGGAATGGACCCTGGAGCCGGGCGACATGCTTTACCTGCCGCCGCGCCTGGCCCATTGGGGTGTTGCCGTGGATGAATGCCTGACCTACTCGGTAGGCTTCCGCGCCCCGAGCGCAGCTGAAGTACTGACGCATTTCACCGATTTCCTCAGCCAGTTCATTCCTGACGAGGAACGCTACACTGACGCCGATGCACAGCCCGTGAGCGATCCACACCAGATCCAGCACGACGCCCTGGCGCGCCTCAAGGGCCTGCTGGCCGAGCACATGAGCGACGAGCGCCTGTTGCTGACCTGGTTCGGCCAGTTCATGACCGAGCCACGTTACCCTGAACTGGTCAGCGGTGAAGAACTGGAAGAGACTGACCTGCTCGACAGCCTGGAACAAGGCGCCATCATCATCCGCAACCCGAGCGCGCGCATGGCCTGGTCGAATGTCGATGACGACCTGCTATTGTTCGCCAGCGGCCAGAGCCGCCTGCTGCCTGGCAAGCTGCGTGACCTGCTGAAGCTGATCTGCGCGGCCGACGCCCTGCACATCGAAAACCTCGGGCCATGGCTGGCAGACGACGACGGACGCACATTGCTCTGCGAATTGCTCAAACAAGGAAGCCTGGGATTTGCCGATGAATAGAATCAGCGTATCGGTTGCAGACTGGCACAAGGACAATGCCGCCATCCGGCGCATTCGTGAAAGCGTCTTCATCGCCGAACAGGCCGTGCCGCCAGAACTTGAATGGGACGCCGAAGATGCCGACGCCGCGCATTTTCTGGCCTTTGAAGGCGATTACCCGATCGGAACGGCGCGGTTGCTGCCCGACGGCGAAGTCGGACGCCTGTCGGTGCTCAAGGACTGGCGCGGCCTGAAGGTCGGAGAAGCCCTGCTGGGTGCGGTGCTGCTGGAGGCCGAGAAACGCGGGCTCATGCAACAGAAGCTCAGCGCCCAGGTGCAGGCTGCGGCGTTCTACGAGCGCTTTGGCTTTCACGTGGTCAGCGATGAGTTTCTCGAAGCCGGCCTGCCACATGTCGACATGCGTCGCGAGGCCGTGTAGGCAATCCGGCACAGGCACTACATGAACAACGCCCCGCCTCACGCGGCATGCTTGCCTGCAAGCGCATGCCCCGCGAGTCGGGGCGTTTTGCTATCGGCGCACAAAGTGACACACTCAGGGCCTGGATACGCTCTCGCGGAGTAAAGGACATGTTCGTACGCCCCTTGTTGACCTCGCTGTTGCTGCTGTCGAGTACCTGGACCCTGGCCGCCACTGAAATCGTGCCGCTCAACTACCGCACCAGCGACGAAATGCTGCCCGTGGCGCGCAATTTCCTGGGCCAGGATGGCACGGTCAACGCCCATGGCAATCAATTGATCGTCAATGCCGATTCACGCAAGATCGACGAACTTCGTGCCCTGCTTTCGCAACTTGATACAACTCCGAAGCGATTGCTGATCAGCGTCGATACCAGTGACCAGGCGGCGCAGAATGACAGCAGCGCCGGCGGCGGGCGCGTCATCAGCTATGGCACCGACAGCCGCGAAGGCGCCCTGCAACAGATCCAGACGACCGAGGGCAGCCCGGCCCTGATCCAGACCGGCCAGAGCATCCCGCTGACCACATCGCGCACCGACAGCTACGGTTATTCGCAAAGCGAGACCCAGTACCGCAACGTAACGCAGGGCTTTTACGTCACGGCCAGCGTGACCGGCGACATCGTGCACCTGACCATCAGCACCAACCGGGACCGCGTGAGCCAGGAACGGCCCGACGCCATCAAGGTGCAGAGCACCGACAGCACGGTCAGCGGTCGCCTGGGCGAGTGGATCACCCTGGCCGGCAGCCAGAACCAGTCGGTGGCCGACCGTCAGGCCAATGCCCGTTATTATTCGACCCAGGGGCGTGACGACATGCTGCTGCGCGTCAAGGTCGATACCCTTCAGTAAGCACAGGCGAATAACCGGCCGGCCGGGCTGTGAGACAGAACCGGCGGGCCTTGCGGTGACCCGACGGTCATATTAGACCAAAGATGTAGTGACACTAAAAAAGCACTACAAAACGTTTGACGGGTCAAAAACACCACGGCATGATGGCCTCGCTCCCGCTGATCAGAAGCCTTCATGCGCTTCCGGCGCGTGCCCATACTTACCGTGCGGGCCGCTCCGTGTCCTGACCGCCCACAAGGCAGTTTGACGAGGTTGCGACTGGAACGAAGTTGTCCTGAGGGACGGTAGCGCTGTCAGGCACACAGACCGCAGGAACGAGCGACGCACACGGCAACCACGAGCCAATGGCGCCTTTCGATCCCGCCCTGAAGCCTGCTCATCACCCTGAGCCATTCGTTCATCTGTCGCCACCCTATGCAAACGCAACCAGCAGTACGTTTTCCGATCAGTGAGCAGCCATCACCCGTGCCTTCGATAAACGAGGCGTTTTGGCGGAGCAGGACATACCCCGCATCAGGCGGCCTGAAACATAGCGAGCAATTGGCGCGATCGTTTTCACGCCTGAAAAACCCAGGAAATGAGGTTTATCAACATGGCACTGACACGCGAACAACAAATAGCGGCTCTGGAAAAAGACTGGGCTGAAAATACGCGCTGGACCAACGTGACCCGAACCTATTCTGCTGCTGATGTCGTCCGCTTGCGTGGCTCGGTTCAACCGGAACACACGTTTGCAAAACTGGGTGCCGAGAAGCTCTGGAACCTGGTAACCCAAGGCGCGCGACCCTCTTTCCGCCCGGACAAGGATTTCGTCAACTGCATGGGTGCCCTGACCGGTGGCCAGGCCGTACAACAGGTCAAGGCCGGCATACAGGCGATCTACCTTTCCGGCTGGCAAGTGGCGGCTGATAACAACTCGGCCGAGTCGATGTATCCCGACCAGTCGCTGTACCCGGTCGACTCGGTGCCCACCGTTGTACGCCGCATCAACAACTCGTTCAGCCGTGCCGACCAGATCCAGTGGAAAGCTGGCAAGAACCCGGGCGATGACGGTTATATCGATTACTTTGCACCTATCGTGGCGGATGCCGAAGCCGGCTTCGGTGGCGTACTCAATGCCTACGAGCTGATGAAGAACATGATCGAAGCGGGTGCCGCCGGCGTGCACTTCGAAGACCAGCTGGCCTCGGTGAAGAAATGCGGCCACATGGGCGGCAAGGTGCTGGTACCCACTCAGGAAGCGGTACAGAAGCTGGTGGCCGCACGCCTGGCGGCCGACGTGGCCGGGGTGCCGACGATCATCCTGGCGCGCACTGACGCCAACGCCGCCGACCTGCTGACCTCCGATTGCGACCCCTATGACCAGCCATTCGTCACCGGCGCGCGCACCCCGGAAGGCTTCTACAAGGTCCGTGCCGGCCTGGACCAGGCCATTGCCCGCGGCCTGGCCTACGCCCCATACGCCGACCTGGTGTGGTGTGAGACCGCCAAGCCGGACCTGGACGAAGCCCGGCGCTTTGCCGAAGCGATCAAGAAGGAGTATCCCGACCAGTTGCTGTCGTACAACTGCTCGCCCTCCTTCAACTGGAAGAAGAACCTGGACGATGCCACCATCGCCAAATTCCAGCGTGAGCTGTCAGCCATGGGCTACAAGCATCAGTTCATCACCCTGGCCGGCATCCACAACATGTGGCATGGCATGTTCAGCCTGGCACATGACTACGCCCGCAACGACATGACCGCTTATGTGAAGCTGCAAGAGCAGGAGTTTGCCGATGCCGCCAAAGGCTATACGTTCGTCGCTCACCAGCAGGAAGTCGGCACCGGTTACTTCGACGACATGACCACCGTGATTCAGGGTGGCGTGTCGTCGGTGACAGCCCTGACCGGCTCGACCGAGCAGGATCAGTTCCACTGATCACGGCGGCCTGCCAGGTAAAATCCGCGTAACCACATGCCGTCCGCCAGGGCGGCTTGTGCCGTTGCGCGGTTATCTTCGCTGACGTTGACGCATCGCAACACCTGAGTTCTGTCATGATGTTACTTAATGCGTGACGACAAACATGAAGTGACTCACATTCAGCAAGCACTAATGAAACACTTTACCAAATGATATTAATTATCATTCTTTTTTGCTTTTCTGAATTTACGCACTCACGAAACATACCCGACAAAAAAGCTCGGAATAGCCGGCCAGCATGGCGCTCAGCCCTGCACAAGGGGCATGAGCAATTGATTCAATGAATATATTTGATATAGAAAATTTACTTGCACTGTATTTGCACATAAAATCAACGGACTGATCTCGCTGCGACATTTCGTCACTGCCCTCTACTCATTTCTCAAGCACTCAGAGACACCTGATCTCTGACTAAGGATTGCCAGCATGTCCGAATCGACAGGTCTGATTGCCCACAACTGGGGCTTCGCCATCTTCCTTTTGGGTGTCGTTGGCCTCTGTGCATTCATGCTCGGCCTGTCGAGCCTGCTTGGCAGCCGTGCCTGGGGTCGCAGCAAGAACGAACCGTTCGAATCCGGGATGCTGCCCACTGGCAGTGCCCGCCTGCGTCTTTCCGCAAAATTCTATCTGGTCGCGATGCTGTTCGTGATCTTCGATATCGAAGCCCTCTTTCTCTTTGCATGGTCTGTGTCGGTACGCGAAAGCGGCTGGGCCGGATTCGTCGAAGCGCTCGTTTTCATAGCAATTCTGTTGGCGGGTCTTGTTTATCTATGGCGGGTGGGGGCGCTCGATTGGGCACCCGAAGGTCGTCGTAAACGGCAGGCGAAGCTAAAACAATGAGGCTTTGGCAATGCAATACAATCTCACCAGAATCAACCCGGATGCGCCTAACGAGCAATATCCGATCGGCGAACGGGAAACCGTTTCCGACCCCCTAGAAGATCAGGTCCACAAGAACATCTTCATGGGCAAGCTCGAAGATGTGCTCAGCAATGCGGTCAACTGGGGTCGCAAGAACTCCCTGTGGCCGTATAACTTCGGCCTTTCGTGCTGCTACGTGGAAATGACCACCGCCTTCACGGCGCCTCATGACATCGCGCGCTTCGGCGCCGAGGTGATCAGGGCCTCGCCGCGCCAGGCGGATTTCATGGTCATTGCCGGGACCTGCTTCATCAAGATGGCTCCGATCATCCAGCGTCTCTACGAGCAAATGCTCGAGCCCAAATGGGTCATTTCCATGGGTTCGTGCGCCAACTCCGGTGGCATGTATGACATCTACTCGGTGGTTCAGGGCGTGGACAAGTTCCTGCCCGTGGATGTCTATGTGCCCGGCTGCCCGCCCCGTCCCGAAGCGTTCCTGCAAGGCTTGATGCTGCTGCAGGAATCGATCGGGAAAGAGCGGCGCCCGCTGTCCTGGGTTGTCGGCGATCAAGGCGTGTATCGCGCCGAGATGCCCTCGACGAAGGTCCAGCGTCGCGAAGAGCGTATTCAGGTCACCAACCTGCGCAGCCCCGACGAAGTCTGACACCCCCCGTTCTTACATAACAAAACGAGAACGCGGGTCGACTCTGTACGTTGACCGAAGTGATTGAGACCTATGACTGCAGACACCGCTCTGTACATCCCGCCGTACAAGGCCGACGACCAAGATGTCGTCAATGAACTGAACACCCGCTTTGGCGCCGAGGCCTTCACTGCCCAGCCGACGCGCACCGGCATGCCGGTGCTGTGGGTCCAGCGTGCCCGGCTGATCGAAGTCCTGACCTTCTTGCGTCAGGTGGCCAAGCCCTACTCCATGCTCTATGACCTGCATGGCATGGACGAGCGCCTGCGCACCCACCGCCGTGGCTTGCCGGGTGCCGACTTCACTGTGTTCTATCACTTGCTCTCCATAGAGCGTAACAGTGATGTGATGATCAAGGTGGCCCTGTCCGAGGGCGACCTCAGCGTGCCTACCGTGACCGGTATCTGGCCCAACGCCAACTGGTACGAGCGTGAAGTGTGGGACATGTTCGGGATCGACTTCCCGGGCCACCCGCACCTGACCCGCATCATGATGCCGCCCACCTGGGAAGGTCACCCGCTGCGCAAGGACTTCCCGGCCCGCGCCACCGAGTTCGATCCCTACAGCCTCAACGTGGCCAAACAGCAGCTCGAAGAGGAAGCGGCGCGCTTCAACCCTGAAGACTGGGGCATGAAGCGTTCGGCCGAGAACGAGGACTACATGTTCCTCAACCTCGGTCCCAACCACCCTTCGGCCCACGGTGCGTTTCGTATCGTGCTGCAGCTGGACGGCGAAGAGATCGTCGACTGCGTCCCGGACATCGGCTACCACCACCGTGGTGCCGAGAAGATGGGCGAGCGCCAGTCCTGGCACAGCTACATTCCGTACACCGACCGCATCGATTACCTGGGCGGGGTGATGAACAACCTGCCCTACGTGCTGGCGGTCGAGAAGCTGGCCGGCATCAAGGTGCCGCAGAAGGTCGACACCATCCGCATCATGATGGCCGAGTTCTTCCGCATCACCAGCCACCTGCTGTTCCTGGGGACCTATATCCAGGACGTGGGCGCCATGACCCCGGTGTTCTTCACCTTCACCGACCGTCAGCGCGCCTACACGGTGATCGAAGCCATTACCGGTTTCCGCCTGCACCCGGCCTGGTACCGCATCGGTGGCGTCGCCCACGACCTGCCGCGCGGCTGGGAAAAACTGGTCAAGGACTTCGTCGACTGGCTGCCCAAGCGCCTGGACGAGTACACCAAGGCCGCCCTGCAGAACAGCATTCTCAAGGGCCGGACCATCGGTGTTGCCGCCTACAACACCAAGGAGGCCCTGGAATGGGGCGTCACCGGTGCCGGTCTGCGCTCCACCGGCTGTGATTTCGACCTGCGCAAGGCGCGTCCGTATTCGGGCTACGAGAACTTCGAATTCGAAGTGCCGCTGGCTGTCAATGGCGATGCCTACGACCGTTGCATGGTCCGCGTCGAGGAGATGCGCCAGAGCATCCGCATCATCGACCAGTGCATGCGCAACATGCCCGAAGGCCCGTACAAGGCGGATCACCCGCTGACCACGCCGCCGCCCAAAGAGCGCACCCTGCAGCACATCGAAACCTTGATCACTCACTTCCTGCAGGTTTCATGGGGCCCGGTCATGCCGGCCAACGAATCCTTCCAGATGATCGAAGCGACCAAGGGTATCAACAGCTATTACCTGACGAGCGACGGCGGCACCATGAGCTACCGTACCCGGATCCGCACTCCAAGCTACCCGCACCTGCAGCAGATCCCTTCGGTGATCAAAGGCAGCATGGTCGCCGACTTGATTGCGTACCTGGGTAGTATCGATTTCGTTATGGCCGACGTGGACCGCTAAGCATGAACAGCCCACTTATCCAGACTGACCGTTTCGTCCTCAGCGAAACCGAGCGCTCGGCCATCGAGCATGAGATGCATCACTACGAGGACCCGCGCGCGGCGTCCATCGAAGCCCTGAAGATCGTGCAGAAACATCGCGGCTGGGTGCCGGATGGTGCGATCTACGCGATCAGCGACGTCATTGGCATTCCGGCCAGCGATGTCGAAGGCGTGGCGACGTTCTACAGCCAGATCTTCCGCCAGCCGGTCGGTCGCCACATCATTCGCGTGTGCAACAGCATGGTGTGCTTCATCGCCGGTCACGAGTCGATCGTCGAAGAGATCAAGAGCTCCCTGGGCATCGTCCCGGGCCAGACCACCGCCGACGGCCGCTTCACCCTGCTGCCGGTGTGCTGCCTGGGCAACTGCGACAAGGCGCCGGCGGTGATGGTCGATGACGACACCTTCGGCAATCTGCAGCCCGGCGGCGTCGCCCAGATGCTGGAGGCTTACCCATGACCCTGACTTCCTTCGGCCCGGCCAACCGCATTGCGCGCACGGCCGAGACCCACCCCCTGACCTGGCGTCTGCGTGACGACGGCGAGCCGGTCTGGCTCGATGAATACCAGAGCAAGGACGGCTACGCGGCGGCGCGCAAGGCGCTGACCCAGCAGTCGCCCGACGAGATCGTCCAGGCGGTCAAGGACTCCGGCCTCAAGGGGCGCGGCGGTGCAGGCTTTCCCACGGGCGTGAAGTGGGGCCTGATGCCCAAAGATGAATCCATGAACATCCGCTACCTGCTTTGCAACGCGGATGAGATGGAGCCCAACACCTGGAAAGACCGCATGTTGATGGAGCAACTGCCCCATCTGCTGATCGAAGGCATGCTGATCAGCGCCCGCGCGCTGAAAGCCTACCGCGGCTATATCTTCCTGCGTGGCGAATACGTGACGGCTGCCCGCCACCTCAACCGTGCGGTTGAAGAGGCCAAGGCCGCCGGCCTGCTGGGCAAGAACATCCTGGGCAGCGGTTTTGATTTCGAGCTGTTCGTGCACACCGGCGCCGGGCGTTACATCTGCGGTGAAGAGACTGCACTGATCAACTCCCTGGAAGGCCGCCGCGCCAACCCGCGCTCCAAGCCGCCCTTCCCTGCCGCTGTCGGCGTGTGGGGCAAGCCGACGTGCGTGAACAACGTCGAGACCCTGTGCAACGTGCCGGCCATCGTCAACAACGGCAACGACTGGTACAAGTCGCTGGCCCGCGAAGGCAGCGAAGACCACGGCACCAAGCTGATGGGCTTCTCCGGCAAGGTCAAGAACCCCGGCCTGTGGGAGCTGCCGTTCGGCGTGCAGGCCCGTGAGCTGTTCGAAGACTACGCCGGCGGCATGCGCGATGGCTTCAAGCTCAAGTGCTGGCAGCCAGGCGGCGCGGGCACCGGCTTCCTGTTGCCCGAGCACCTGGATGCGCAGATGTACGCCGGCGGCATCGCCAAGGTCGGCACGCGGATGGGCACAGGCCTGGCCATGGCCGTCGACGACAAGGTCAACATGGTCTCGCTGCTGCGCAACATGGAAGAGTTCTTCGCCCAGGAATCCTGTGGCTTCTGCACACCGTGCCGCGACGGCCTGCCCTGGAGCGTGAAGATGCTGCGCGCCCTGGAAAAAGGCCAGGGCCGTGCCGAGGACATCGAGACCCTGCTGGGCCTGGTCAACTTCCTTGGCCCTGGCCGCACCTTCTGTGCTCACGCACCCGGTGCAGTAGAGCCTCTGGGCAGCGCGATCAAGTACTTCCGGTCGGAATTCGAAGCCGGTGTGGCGCCTGCCAGCGCAGGACTGCCGATGCCCGGCAAGATCCCGACCGTGGTCGGGGCATAACAAGACACAAGGCTGGCGGCCCCAGGCCGCCGGTTTCGTACCGGCCGACGCCCTTGTTGCTCAGGGCTGACCGAGGCAGGTACCACCGAGATTCCATTAGCCACGCCCGCTGACAACGGGCCAACGAAGAACTTTGAACCATGGCCACTATCCACGTAGACGGCAAAGCGCTCGAAGTCGACGGTGCGGACAACCTGCTACAGGCTTGTCTGTCACTGGGCCTCGACATCCCGTATTTCTGCTGGCACCCCGCGCTTGGTAGCGTCGGTGCCTGTCGCCAGTGTGCGGTCAAGCAGTACACCGACGAGAACGACACCCGTGGTCGTATCGTCATGTCCTGCATGACGCCTGCCACCGACAACACTTGGATTTCCATCGACGATGACGAATCCAGGGCGTTCCGCGCCAGTGTCGTCGAATGGCTGATGACCAACCACCCGCACGACTGCCCGGTCTGCGAAGAAGGCGGTCACTGCCACCTGCAAGACATGACCGTGATGACGGGGCACAACGAGCGCCGCTATCGCTTCACCAAGCGTACCCACCAGAACCAACAACTGGGGCCGTTCATTTCTCACGAAATGAACCGCTGCATTGCCTGCTATCGCTGCGTGCGCTATTACAAGGACTATGCCGGCGGCACCGACCTGGGGGTCTATGGCGCCCACGACAACGTGTACTTCGGTCGCGTCGAAGACGGTGCGCTGGAAAGCGAGTTCTCCGGCAACCTCACCGAGGTCTGCCCGACCGGTGTGTTCACCGACAAGACTCACTCCGAGCGCTACAACCGCAAGTGGGACATGCAGTTCTCGCCAAGCATCTGTCACGGCTGCTCCAGCGGTTGCAACATCAGCCCCGGCGAGCGTTATGGCGAACTGCGCCGTATCGAGAACCGCTTCAACGGTTCGGTCAACCAGTACTTCCTGTGCGACCGTGGCCGCTTCGGCTATGGCTACGTCAACCGCACCGATCGCCCGCGCCAGCCCTTGCTGAGCCGTGGTCAGGAGCAGGTGCGCCTGAGCCTGGACGAGGCGCTGGACACCGCCGCCGATCTGCTGCGTGGCCGCAACATCGTCGGCATCGGCTCGCCCCGTGCCAGCCTGGAAGGCAACTACGCGCTGCGCGAACTGGTCGGTGCCGAGCATTTCTACAGCGGCATGGAAGCCGGTGAACTGGAGCGTGTGCGCCTGATCGTGCAAGTCCTGAACGACAGCCCGCTGCCGATTCCGAACCTGCGCGAGATCGAAGACCACGACGCGGTGTTCGTCCTTGGCGAAGACCTGACCCAGACCGCTGCCCGCGTGGCACTGGCGCTGCGCCAGGCCGTCAAGGGCAAGGCCCGCGACATGGCCGCAGCGATGAAAGTGCAGCCGTGGCTTGATGCGGCGGTGCGCAACATTGCCCAGGACGAGCTGAACCCGCTGTTCATTGCCAGCCTGGCTGAAACCCGCCTGGACGACGTGGCCGCCGAGTGCGTGCATGCAGCGCCAGACGACCTGGCCCGCCTGGGCTTTGCCGTGGCCCACGCCATCGACGCCAGCGCCCCGGCCGTCGAAGGCCTGGAGCCTGAAGCGCGCGAGCTGGTGCAGCGCATTGCCGACGCCCTGCTGGCCGCCAAGCGTCCACTGATCATTTCCGGCGGTTCGCTGGGTTCCAAGGCCCTGATCGAAGCCGCCGCCAACATCGCCAAGGCCCTCAAGCTGCGCGACAAGCCAGGCTCGATCAGCCTGGTGGTGCCGGAAGCCAACAGCATGGGCCTGGCCCTGCTCGGTGGTGACTCGGTCAATGCCGCGCTGCAACAGGTGATCGACGGCAAGGCCGACGCCATTGTTGTGCTGGAAAACGACCTGTACACCCGCGTCGATGCCGCCCTGGTCGATGCCGCCCTGAGCGCCGCCAAGGTGGTGATCGTGGCCGATCACCAGAAAACCGCCACCACCGACCGCGCCCACCTGGTCCTGCCGGCCGCCAGCTTCGCCGAAGGCGACGGCACCCTGGTCAGCTTGGAAGGCCGTGCCCAGCGCTTCTTCCAGGTCTTCGATCCGACCTACCTGGACGCCAGCATCCTGGTACACGAAGGCTGGCGCTGGTTGCACGCGCTGCGTTCGACCCTGCTCAACCAGCCGGTGGACTGGACGCAACTGGACCAGGTCACGCAAGCCTGCGCCAACAGCACGCCGCGCCTGGCCGGCATCATCAACGCCGCGCCGTCCGCTTCGTTCCGCGTCAAGGGCCTGAAGCTGGCCCGCGAGCCGCTGCGCTACAGCGGTCGTACGGCCATGCGCGCCAACATCAGCGTGCATGAACCGCGCACGCCCCAGGACAAGGACACCGCGTTCGCGTTCTCGATGGAAGGCTACTCGGGCTCGGCAGAACCGCGCCAGCAGGTGCCGTTCGCCTGGTCGCCGGGCTGGAACTCGCCACAGGCCTGGAACAAGTTCCAGGACGAAGTGGGTGGCCACCTGCGTGCCGGTGACCCGGGCACGCGCCTGATCGAAAGCAATGGCGATGATCGCCTGAGCTGGTTCGGCGGCGTACCGCGTGCGTTCTCGCCCGCCCAGGGCACCTGGCAGGCCGTGCCGTTCTACCACTTGTTCGGCAGTGAGGAGAACTCCTCGAAAGCCGCCCCGGTACAAGAGCGCATTCCAGCAGCCTACGTGGCCCTGGCCAAGGCCGAGGCCGACCGCCTGGGTGTCAATGAAGGCGCTCTGCTGACGTTGAACGTAGCCGGCAAGACCCTGCGTCTGCCGCTGCGCATCAATGAAGAGCTGGGCACGGGTCTGGTCGGCTTGCCGGCAGGCCTGGCCGGTATTCCACCGGCATTCAGCGGCCAGGCCGTCGACGGCCTGCAGGAGGCAGCGCAATGAGCTGGTTCACCCCTGAAGTGATCGATGCAATCATCGCGGTGGTCAAGGCCATCGTGATCCTGCTGGCCGTGGTGGTCTGCGGCGCGCTGCTCAGCTTTGTCGAACGCCGCCTGCTGGGCTGGTGGCAGGACCGCTACGGGCCGAACCGTGTCGGCCCGTTCGGCATGTTCCAGATCGCCGCCGACATGCTCAAGATGTTCTTCAAGGAAGACTGGATGCCACCGTTTGCCGACAAGGTGATCTTCACCCTGGCACCGGTGGTGGCCATGAGCGCCTTGCTGATCGCCTTCGCGGTCATCCCCATCACCCCGACCTGGGGTGTGGCTGACCTGAACATCGGCTTGCTGTTCTTCTTTGCCATGGCAGGCCTGTCGGTGTACGCGGTGCTGTTCGCCGGCTGGTCGAGCAACAACAAGTACGCGTTGCTCGGCAGCCTGCGGGCCTCGGCCCAGACCGTGTCCTACGAAGTGTTCATGGGCCTGGCGCTGATGGGCATCGTGGTACAGGTCGGCTCGTTCAACATGCGCGACATCGTCGATTACCAGGCGCAGAACCTGTGGTTCATCATTCCGCAGTTCTTCGGTTTCTGTACCTTCTTCATCGCCGGCGTGGCCGTGACTCACCGTCACCCCTTCGACCAGCCGGAAGCGGAACAGGAACTGGCCGACGGTTACCACATCGAGTATGCCGGCATGAAATGGGGCATGTTCTTCGTCGGCGAGTACATCGGCATCGTACTGATCTCGGCGCTGCTGGTGACCCTGTTCTTCGGTGGCTGGCACGGCCCGTTCGGCCTGCTGCCACAGATCCCCTTCGTCTGGTTCGTCTTGAAGACCGCGTTCTTCATCATGCTGTTCATCCTGCTGCGCGCTTCGATTCCGCGCCCGCGCTATGACCAGGTGATGGATTTCAGCTGGAAATTCTGCCTGCCGCTGACCCTGATCAATCTGCTGGTGACTGCCGCGGTCGTGTTGCTCAACACGCCGGCAGGCTCGGTTCAGTGAGGTACTGATCCATGTTCAAATATATTGGCAACATCGTTAAGGGTACCGGTACCCAGTTGCGCAGCCTGGTCATGGTCTTTGGCCATGGTTTCCGCAAGCGTGACACCCTGCAATATCCGGAAGAAGCCGTGTACCTGCCGCCGCGCTATCGCGGCCGCATCGTCCTGACCCGCGACCCCGACGGCGAAGAACGCTGTGTGGCCTGCAACCTGTGCGCCGTGGCGTGCCCGGTCGGCTGCATTTCGTTGCAGAAGACCGAGGATGAAGCAGGTCGCTGGTACCCGGAGTTCTTCCGCATCAACTTCTCGCGCTGCATTTTCTGCGGCCTGTGTGAAGAAGCCTGCCCGACCACCGCGATCCAGCTTACGCCGGATTTCGAAATGGCTGACTTCAAGCGTCAGGACCTGGTGTACGAGAAGGAAGACCTGTTGATTTCCGGCCCCGGCAAGAATCCCGACTATAACTTCTATCGCGTTGCCGGCATGGCCATTGCCGGCAAGCCCAAGGGCTCCGCGCAGAATGAAGCCGAACCGATCAACGTCAAGAGCTTGCTGCCATAAGGAAGTACAGATGGAATTCGCTTTCTATTTCGCATCCGGTATTGCTGTGGTGTCGACCCTGCGGGTCATCACCAACACCAATCCGGTGCATGCCCTGCTCTACCTGATCATTTCGCTGATTGCCGTGGCCATGACTTTCTTCAGCCTCGGCGCACCTTTCGCCGGCGTGCTGGAAATCATCGCCTACGCCGGCGCCATCATGGTGTTGTTCGTGTTCGTGGTCATGATGCTCAACCTTGGGCCGGCTTCGGTCCAACAGGAACGCGCCTGGCTCAAGCCCGGCATCTGGGGAGGGCCGGTGTTTCTCGGCGGCCTGCTGCTCGCCGAATTGCTGTATGTGCTGTTCAGCAACCCGAGCGGTGCCGGCCTTGGCCACACCACCGTGGACGCCAAGGCCGTGGGTATCAGCCTGTTCGGCCCTTACCTGCTGGTCGTTGAACTGGCCTCGATGCTGTTGCTGGCAGCAGCCGTGACCGCATTCCACCTGGGCCGCAACGAGCCTCGTGAAGAAGGAGCCAAGCCATGAATGCTATTCCTCTCGAACATGGCCTGGCGGTTGCCGGTGTCCTGTTCTGCCTGGGCCTGGTCGGCCTGATGGTGCGGCGCAACATCCTTTTCGTGCTGATGAGCCTGGAAGTGATGATGAACGCAGCCGCCCTGGCATTTGTGGTGGCGGGTAGCCGTTGGGGCCAGCCGGATGGACAAGTGATGTTCATCCTGGTGATCAGCCTGGCGGCCGCCGAGGCCAGTATTGGCCTGGCGATCCTGATGCAGCTGTATCGCCGCTTCCACACTCTCGATATCGATGCTGCCAGCGAGATGCGCGGATGAACCTTCTTTTCCTGACTTTCGTATTTCCCCTGATCGGTTTCCTGCTGCTGTCGTTCTCGCGTGGACGCTTCTCGGAAAACCTCTCGGCGCTGATCGGCGTCGGTTCGGTCGGCCTGTCGGCCATCGTTACCGCCTGGATCATCTGGCAGTTCAACGTGGCACCACCGGAGGGTGGTCACTACACCCAGGTGCTGTGGCGCTGGATGGACGTCGATGGTTTCAGCCCCAACCTGGCGCTGTATCTGGACGGCCTGTCGGTGACCATGCTGGGCGTGGTGGTCGGCGTCGGCTTTCTGATCCACCTGTTCGCTTCGTGGTACATGCGCGGTGAAGAGGGCTACTCGCGCTTCTTCTCCTACACCAACCTGTTCATTGCCAGCATGTTATTCCTGATCCTGGGCGACAACCTGCTGTTCATCTACTTCGGTTGGGAAGGTGTGGGCCTGTGCAGTTACCTGCTGATCGGCTTCTACTACAGCCATCGCAAGAACGGCGATGCAGCACTCAAGGCGTTCATCGTCACCCGTGTCGGTGACGTGTTCATGGCCATCGGCCTGTTCATCCTGTTCCAGCAACTGGGCACCCTGAACATCCAGGAACTGCTGGTGCGGGCACCGGAGCACTTCAAGGCCGGTGACTTCTGGATCGTGCTGGCTACCTTGATGCTGCTGGGCGGTGCGGTCGGCAAGTCGGCGCAATTGCCGCTGCAGACCTGGCTGGCGGACGCCATGGCTGGCCCGACGCCGGTTTCGGCGTTGATCCACGCCGCGACCATGGTGACCGCAGGCGTGTACCTGATCGCCCGGACCCATGGCCTGTTCGTCCTGGCGCCGGATGTCCTGCACCTGGTCGGCATCGTCGGTGGCGTCACCCTGGTGATGGCCGGCTTTGCAGCCTTGGTACAGACCGACATCAAGCGGATTCTCGCCTACTCGACCATGAGCCAGATCGGCTACATGTTCCTGGCCTTGGGCGTAGGTGCCTGGGAAGGCGCGATCTTCCACCTGATGACCCACGCATTCTTCAAAGCCCTGCTGTTCCTGGCCTCCGGTGCGGTGATCGTGGCCTGCCATCACGAGCAGAACATCTTCAAGATGGGCGGCCTGTGGAAGAAACTGCCGTTGGCCTATGCCAGCTTCATCGTCGGGGGGGCCGCCCTGGCAGCCCTGCCGCTGCTGACGGCCGGCTTCTATTCCAAGGACGAGATTCTCTGGGAGGCCTTTGCCAGCGGTCACAACGGCTTGCTGTATGCCGGCCTGCTGGGCGCCTTCATGACCTCGATCTACACCTTCCGCCTGATTTTCATCGCCTTCCATGGCGAGGCCAAGACCGAAGCGCATGCGGGCCACGGTATTTCCCACTGGCTGCCTCTGTCGGTGCTGATCGTGCTGTCGACCTTCGTCGGCGCCTGGATCACCCCGCCCCTGGCCGGTGTGCTGCCGCAAAGCGTCGGACATGCCGGCGGCGATGCCAAGCACAGCCTGGAAATCGCCTCGGGAGCCATTGCCATCGCCGGTATCCTCCTGGCAGCGGTGTTGTTCCTGGGCAAGCGCACGCTGGTCACGGCCATCGCCAACAGCGGTATCGGGCGCCTGCTCTCGGCCTGGTGGTTCGCCGCCTGGGGCTTTGACTGGGTCTACGACAAACTGTTCGTCAAGCCTTACCTGGCGATCAGCCATATGCTGCGCAGCGACCCGTTCGACCGCATCATTGGTCTGATCCCGCGTCTGGTCAAAGGCGGTCATGTGTCCATGAGCCGTACCGAAACCGGCCAGCTTCGTTGGTACGCCGCCTCGATCGCCGTGGGAGCCGTTCTGGTCCTGGGCGCTGTCCTGGTTGCGGTCTGACATGAACCTTGCGAATTTGCGAAAGGAATTGAGCCCGTCATGATTCTGCCTTGGCTAATCCTGATCCCCTTTATCGGCGGCCTGCTCTGCTGGTTGTGTGAGCGCGTCAGCGCCACACTGCCACGCTGGATCGCGCTGGCGACCATGTCCCTGCTGCTGGGTCTCGGCCTGTGGTTGTGGGCCACCGGCAACTACACCCTGTCGCCGGCCCCCGGCGCGGCACCCCAGTGGACCCTGGAATTCCAGGCCGACTGGATCTCGCGCTTCGGCATCAGCCTGCACCTGGCCCTGGATGGCCTGTCGCTGCTGATGATTCTGCTCACCGGTCTGCTCGGCGTCCTGTCGGTGCTGTGCTCGTGGAAGGAAATCCAGCGCAAGGTCGGCTTCTTCCACCTGAACCTGATGTGGATCCTGGGCGGTGTGGTCGGCGTGTTCCTGGCCATCGACCTGTTCCTGTTCTTCTTCTTCTGGGAAATGATGCTGGTGCCGATGTACTTCCTCATCGCGCTCTGGGGTCATAGTTCATCGGACGGCAAGAAGACCCGGATCTACGCGGCAACCAAGTTCTTCATCTTCACCCAGGCCAGTGGCCTGATCATGCTGGTGGCAATCCTGGGCCTGGTGCTGGTGCATTACAACCAGACCGGCACTCTGACCTTTGCCTATGCCGAGCTGCTCAAGACCCAACTGACACCCGGCACCGAGTACATCCTGATGCTGGGCTTCTTCATCGCCTTCGCGGTGAAGCTGCCGGTGGTGCCGCTGCACTCCTGGCTGCCTGACGCCCACGCCCAGGCACCGACCGCAGGCTCTGTCGACCTGGCGGGTATCCTGTTGAAGACGGCGGCCTATGGCCTGCTGCGTTTTGCACTGCCGCTGTTCCCCAACGCCTCGGCCGAGTTTGCGCCGATCGCCATGACCCTGGGCCTGATCGGTATCTTCTACGGTGCCTTCCTGGCGTTCGCACAGAGCGATATCAAGCGTTTGATCGCGTTCTCCAGCGTCTCGCACATGGGTTTCGTGCTGATCGGTATCTACTCGGGCAGCCAGCAAGCCCTGCAGGGCGTGGTGATCCAGATGATCGCCCACGGCGTGTCGGCAGCGGCGCTGTTTATCCTCAGCGGTCAGCTGTATGAGCGCCTGCACACACGTGACATGCGCCAGATGGGTGGCTTGTGGTCGCGTATCCCTTACCTGCCGGCCATCAGCCTGTTCTTTGCGGCCGCGTCCCTGGGCCTGCCGGGCACCGGCAACTTCGTTGGTGAGTTCCTGATCCTGCTGGGCAGTTTCGTGCATTCGCCATGGATCACGGCCATTGCCACCTCCGGCCTGGTGTTCGGTTCGGTCTATTCGTTGATCATGATCCACCGCGCCTACTTCGGTCCTTCCAGTTCCGAAGAGGTCTACAAAGGCATGGATGCGCGGGAAATGCTCATGGTGCTGGGGCTTGCCGTCCTGCTGATCGTGCTCGGGGTCTACCCGCAGCCGTTCCTGGACACATCGGCGGCGACCATGCACGGCGTGCAGCAATGGCTTGGCACTGCCTTCACTCAACTCGCTTCGGCCCGGTAAGAGCGCTATGGACCTGACGATTCAACACTTTATTGCGCTTGGCCCCCTGCTGATCACCAGCATCACCATCGTGGTGGTGATGCTGGCCATCGCATGGCGGCGCAATCACTCGCAAACCTTCCTGCTCAGCGTGGCGGGCCTGAACCTGGCATTGCTGTCGGTCTACCCGGCCCTGAAGGTCGCGCCTCTGGTGGTCACGCCCCTGCTGCACGTGGACGCATTCGCCTGCTTCTACATGGCACTGATCCTGGCCTCGACCCTGGCCTGTGTGACCATGGCCCATGCCTATCTGGGTGATGACAAGGTCGGCTACCCGGGCAACCGCGAAGAACTGTACCTGCTGATCCTGCTGGCGGCCGCCGGTGGCATGGTGCTGGTCTGCGCGCAACATCTGGCGGGCCTGTTCATTGGCCTGGAGTTGCTGTCGGTGCCGGTCTACGGTCTGGTGGCCTATGCGTTCTTCAACAAGCGCTCGCTCGAAGGCGGCATCAAGTACATGGTGCTGTCGGCTGCCGGCTCCGCCTTCCTGCTGTTCGGCATGGCGCTGCTGTATGCCGAGTCGGGTAGCCTGAGCTTCGACGGCATCGGCAAGGCCTTGGCGGCCACCGGCCTGCCAAGCCCGATCGCCAGCCTGGGCCTTGGCATGATGGTCGTGGGCCTGGCCTTCAAACTGTCGCTGGTGCCTTTCCACCTGTGGACGCCGGACGTCTATGAAGGCGCGCCGGCGCCTGTGGCAGCATTCCTGGCCACGGCCAGCAAGGTGGCGGTGTTCGCGGTGCTGGTGCGCTTGTTCCAGATCTCGCCGGTGGCCAGCAGCGGTGTGCTCGAAACCGTCCTGGCCGTGGTGGCCGTTGCCTCCATCCTGGTCGGTAACCTGCTGGCCCTGGTGCAGAACAACCTCAAGCGTCTGCTGGGTTACTCCTCGATTGCCCACTTCGGTTACCTGATGATCGCCCTGGTGGCGAGCAAAGGCATGGCCGTCGAAGCCATCGGCGTGTACCTCACCACCTACGTGCTGACGTCGCTGGGCAGCTTTGGTGTGATCACCATGATGTCCTCGCCCTACAGCGGCCGTGATGCCGATGCAATGTTCGAATACCGCGGCCTGTTCTGGCGTCGTCCGTACCTCACCGCCGTCATGACCCTGATGATGCTGTCGCTGGCCGGTATCCCGCTGACGGCAGGCTTTATCGGCAAGTTCTACATCATTGCCAGCGGCGTCGAGTCGCAACTGTGGTGGCTGGTCGGCGCACTGGTACTGGGCAGCGCCATCGGCGTGTTCTATTACCTGCGCGTGATGGTCACCATGTACCTGGTGGACAACAAGATGCCGCGCCACGATGCGGCCTTCAACTGGGCACAGCGCACCGGTGGCGTGATGCTGCTGGCCGTGGCGATCATGACCTTCGTGCTGGGCGTGTACCCACAACCGTTGCTGGACCTGGTCATCAACTCCGGGCTGCATGTGCCGGGTTGATTGTTCGCTGCATAAAAAAACCCTGCTCTAGAAGCAGGGTTTTTTTTCGCCGCACGATTGCCTATCCAGGCAATTGCACCCGTTTCTTGGCTTCGGTAAACAGTGCCCAGCACGAGATGAACAGTGCCGCGATCAAAGGGCCGATGACAAAGCCATTGAGGCCGAATACCGACATGCCGCCCAGGGTGCTGATCAGGATCAGGTAGTCAGGCATACGGGTGTCCCTGCCCACCAACACCGGGCGCAGCACGTTGTCGACCATGCCGATGACCAGCACACCGAACAGTGTCAGCACCACGCCTTGCCAGATCATCCCGCTGGCCACGAAGTACACCGCCACAGGTGCCCAGACGATACCGGCACCGACCGCCGGCAACAGCGACAGGAACGCCATGATCACCGCCCAGAGCAAGGCGCTGGGGATGTCCAGGAACCAGAAGATCAGGCCGCCCAGGGCGCCTTGGGTCACGGCCACCAGAACGTTGCCCTTGACCGTGGCACGCACCACCCGGTTGAACTTCAGTTGCAGGCGACGCTTGTGCTGTTCGGCCAGGGGAATGGCATTGCGGATCTTGCGCACCAGCTCCTGGCCATCGCGCAAAAAGAAAAACAACAGGTACAGCATGATGAAGAAGCTCACCACAAAGTCGAATGTGCCTTGGCCAAAGCTGAACGCCTGGGTGGCCAGGTACTGGCTGCCTTGCATGGCGCCCTTGGCAATCTTGTCACGCAGTCCGTTGAAGTCGCCCATGCCCATGCGGTCCAGCAAATGTTGCCCGGACGCCGGCAGCATGCCCTTGAATTCGTTCAGGTAGGTGGCGATGTCCAGTTGGCCGCTTTCAATGTTCTTGTAGAGCAGTGCCCCTTCCTGGACCAGCATGGCGCTGATGACGATCACCGGCAAAATGGCGATGATCAGGCATATGGTCAGCGTGATCAGGCTGGTCTGGTTACGCGACCGGCCAAAGCGCAGTTGCAGGCGCCGTTGCAGGGGCGAAAAGATGATGCCCAGGATCACCGCCCAGAACACGGCACCGTAGAACGGCAGCAGGATCCAGATAAAGGCAATGGTGACCAGCGTCACTAACAACATCAGGGTCTTGTTTTGCAGGTTGGTTTCGTTCATGTCTCATCCATGTCGTCAGGGCGGGCGCTATGCCCGCTCTAGAGCCTTAGTCAGCCGGGACAGACACGAGTGCCGTTGATGATGGCAATTCGCTGGATTTGACACGGGCAGCGGGAGCCGGAGCCCCCCGTGCCGCTTGGACTCAGACCCGGAATTGCGTGGCCAGGGCGCCAAGGCGCTGGCCCAGCTCGGCCAGGCTGCGCGAGGTCTGCGCACCCTGACGGGTTTCATCGGCCACACTGTCGACCGCCACGGCGATCTGATGAACGCTGCGGTTGATCTCTTCGGCCACGGCGGTCTGTTCTTCAGCGGCGCTGGCGATCTGGGCATTCATCGCGTTGATGGTCGCGATCAGTTCACCGATGGTGACCAGAGAACGGCCGGCCTCATTGGCCTGCACCGAAGTGCCGTCGCCGGCTTCACTGGAGCGGCGCATGGCCCCGACCGCCTCGGAGGTGCCCTGCTGCAGGCGGTCAATCATCGACTGGATTTCCTGCGTGCTTTGCTGGGTGCGGCTGGCCAGGGCCCGGACTTCGTCGGCCACGACTGCAAAGCCACGCCCGGCTTCCCCTGCCCTGGCCGCCTCGATGGCCGCATTGAGGGCCAACAGGTTAGTCTGCTCGGCAATGGAGCGAATGACACCCAGCACACTGACGATCGAGGAAACGTCCTGTTGCAGGCTATCGAGCGAGACACCGCTCTTGCGAATGTCATCGACCAGCGAGTGAATCTGCGCGATGCTGCCGTCGACCACACGTTTGGCCGCACGGCCTTGCTCGTCGGTCTGTTGTGCCGCGGTGGAGGCATTCTGCGCGCTCTTGGCGACTTCCTGGGCGGCGGCGGACATCTGATTGATGGCGGTGGCCACCTGGTCGGTTTCGTAGCGCTGCCGGTCCATGGCCACCTCGGAACGCTGCGCCTGCGATGACACCTCGGCCACCAGCCCGGTCAGTTGCGTGGTCACCTCGGTCATCTGCCGCACCAGGCCATGAATCTTGTCGACGAAGCGGTTGAAAGAGCCGGCCAGTTCGCCCAGCTCATCCTGGCTGGTGATTTTAAGGCGCTTGGTCAGGTCACCCTCACCGGCGGCAATGTCGTCCAGATTGGCCTTCATCAGGCGCAGGGGACGCAACAGGGTGCCGCTGACCACAACACCCACCATGCTGATGATCACCAGCAGCAATACGGTGATGCCGACAATGCTGTAGAGCATTTCCTGCAAGCGGGCCTCGATGCCTTGCCGGACCAGGACGACCTGCGCTTCGATACCGTCCAGATTGACCGCGCTGCCCACCACCAGATCCCATTTGGGCAGGTACTCGGTATAACCCACTTTGGGAACCGGCTCAGTCTTGCCTGGCAAGGCCGAGGCGTAACGCACGTAATGGGTGCCGTTCTTGGCCACGGCAACCAGTTCGCGATTCAGATAAACACCATTGGGATCGCGGACATCATTGAAGCTTTTGCCGAGCCCATCGGTGCTGTTGCTTCGGAAGATGCGGATCACATCGGAGTTGTAGCCGAACAGGTAGCCGTCCTTGCCATAGCTGACGGCCGAAAACAGTTTGATGGCGCTGGCCTTGGCAGTCTCGTCCCCGGGCGCCGCCGCATCGTACATCGGCTTGATGGCGCTGATGGCAATCGACACATGATCCTTGAGGTTGGTCTTGGCTTCTTCGAGCAGGCGTTCACGTGTATCACTGACTTCCAGCTCGGCTTGCTGCTGGAGAATATAGACCGTGGCAGCACTGATGATCAGCGCAAACAACAGCACAGGCACGACGGCCAGTAACAGCACTTTAGCTTTGAGATTCAGACGCATGAGAAATACCTTGTGATTATTGTTGTTATGGAACCCAAGCTCTTGATCGGTTATCGGCTCCCATGCCTACAGGTTGAGCGGTTTTTTGACTGAAAATGCCCAGCGCCGCAGGTTCAGGCCCCAAGGCGCTCTGGCAGATTGATACGGACTTGCAAACCGCCCAGCGGACTGGCCAACAAGTGCAACGTGCCTCCCCAGGCTTCGACAATGTCACGTACGATGCCCAGGCCCAACCCATGTCCACTGGTCTGCTCGTCCAGGCGCGCACCACGACTGAAGACAGTCTGACGACGGGACTCGGGAATGCCGGGGCCGTCATCGTCGACCATCAGGCAAGTGCCCTGAGGACTTGGGTCAATGCACAAACGCACTTCACTGTCAGCCCATTTACAGGCGTTGTCCAGCAAGTTGCCGAGCAGTTCGAGCAGGTCTTCGCGATCCCAGGGCAGAAACAATCCAGCTGGTACGTCATTGCTCAATTGCAAGTGTTCACCATGGATCATCTGCAACGTGGAAAACAGCCCCGGCAGCTCTACATCGCAGTCGAAACGGGCCCCCGGCAGGGCATCTCCGGATAACCGGGCGCGATGCAATTCACGCTCAAGACGCTGCTGGATCTGTTCAAGCTGTTCATGCAGGGTCTTGCGCAAGGCAGGATAAGCGTCGAGGCTCTGATTGGACGCCAGGCTGAGCATGACTGCCAAGGGCGTCTTCAGGGCGTGGCCGAGGTTGCCCAGAGCGTTACGCGAACGCTTGAGGCTGTCCTCGGTATGGACCAACAGGTGATTGATCTGGTCGACCAGGGGCGCAAGCTCGAGTGGGACCGCATTGTCGAGCTGCGAGCGCTGTCCTTGCTGCAGCTGGCTGATCTGCTCGCGCACGATGTTAAGCGGGCGCAGTGCACGCCGTACCGTCAGTCGTTGCAGGAGCAAGACCAGAATCAACGCCGCCAGGCCCAGGCCCATGCCGATCTGCTGCATGCGCTGAAAGCTTTTACGCACAGGGGTGTAATCCTGGGCAATGGTAATAGAGATGGATTGCCCGAACTTTCGGTATTCGGCTGTGAGCAACAACAGCGACTGGCCGGTGTTACCCAACTCGAGGTCGGCATGCAAGCCACCGGACTGCGGCCTGGGCAATTCAAAATCCCACAGCGAGCGTGATCGCCAGTGCCCATCGGCAAAATCGACCCGGAAGTAATGCCCGGAAAAGGGTCGGTGATAGGCACCCGATAAACGCTGCTCATCCAGCTGAAAGCCTGTCGGGCCACGCACCATGGCGGCCAGCAGGTTTTCGCTTTCATTGCGCAACCCGGACTCCAGATACCTTTGCAGCCCCATCTCGAACAGCCACAGGCTGGTCTGGGCCATGATCAGGCCAATGACGAGCATGATCGCAATCAGTCCCAGGCTCAGGCGTCGCTGGATCGACTTCAATCTCCAGTACCGCCGAACAGGTAGCCCTGGCCGCGACGCGTTTCAATGACTGCGCGTCCCAGCTTGCGCCGTAAATGGTTGACGTGAACCTCGATCACATTAGAGTCGCGTTCGTTTTCACCGTCGTACAGGTGCTCGGATAAATGGCTTTTGGAGAGGATCTGCTCAGGGTGCAGCATGAAATAGCGCAACAGCCGAAACTCGGCAGAGGTGAGCTGGATATCGACGCCGTCACGCGAAACAGACTGGCGGCCTTCATCCAGATGCCAGCCAGCCGATTCCAGCTTGGGCTGGTTGGCCAGGCCCCGCGCCCGGCGCAATAACGCCTGAATGCGCAGTTGCAGTTCTTCTGGATGAAAAGGTTTGGTCAGGTAGTCGTCGGCTCCGGCCTTGAGTCCTTCGATACGCTCCGACCAGGAGCCGCGTGCGGTAAGCACCAAAACCGGGGCCGACAGGCCATTGGCACGCCAGTGCGCGAGGACTTCCAGACCTGGTACGCCTGGAAGCCCGAGGTCAAGCACGATCAGATCATAGGGTTCGCTCAGGCCCTGATATTGGGCATCCCGACCATCGGCCAGCCAATCGACGGCGTAGCCTTGGCGTGTCAGCGTCGATAACAGCTCATCGGCGAGCGGGACATGATCTTCCACCAGCAACAACCGCATCAGTCTTCCTCGTCTTTAAGCAATCGGCTGTCGCGAGCATCGAACTTGAGCTCACGGACAATGCCCTGGGTTGTCAACAGCTCGAACTCATAGACGTAAACGCCGTTCTTCTCCTCCAGCTCGGCTTCCAACAGCCGTGACCCTGGATGACGCGACAGCGCCTGCTCGATGAACTGCTGCAGCGGCAGGATAATGCCACGCTGGCGCAATTGCAGGGCCTCATCCTGATCCAGATCCCGGGCCTGGGTGCATGTGCACAGTACAATCAGCCCGAAGAGGGCTGTGCGGCGCGTCTTGACACTCATTAGTCGTCCTGATGGTTCTTGGTGATCCTGCCGGTGACGGCATCGATTTCCAGATCCCAATCGACCCCCTTGGCATCACGGATGTCAAGTTGGTACACATAGTTGCCGTATTCGTTTTCAAGCTCGGTTTCGGTAATGGTCGCGCCGGGATGAGCGGCCAGGGCCACGGCGTTGAGCTTTTCAAACGACTGGATGGTGCCGGTATCCCGAAGCCTCAATGCTTCATCAGGCCCGATGTCGTGCGCGACCGCCAAGGTGGCAGTCATGGCCAGGAGTGGGGTAACAAACAAGGCTGCGAACGTTTTCATCATCGTCTCCATGAGTGGAATGTCTATTCATGGCTCTACGATAACGCTGCCAACTTAACTCAAACTGAAGAGCTATGGCCACCTGCTATCAGCCTTGTTATTCAGGGTGTTCGTGGTGTTTCAGGCCTTTGCTGTTAAACTCGCCACCTGCATCTCGTTTATAGAGTCAAGATTTTGGAAATTTTCAAAGAGTTTACCTTCGAATCCGCCCACCGCCTTCCTCATGTGCCGGAAGGTCATAAATGCGGCCGTCTGCATGGCCATTCATTTCGTGTCGGTATTCATTTGTCAGGTCCGGTTGATCCCCATACAGGCTGGATTCGGGACTTTTCCGAGATAAAAGCGATTTTCAAGCCGCTTTATGAACGCCTGGACCACAACTATCTCAACGACATTCCAGGCCTGGAGAATCCGACCAGTGAAAATCTGGCGAAATGGATCTGGATAGAGCTCAAACCTTTGCTGCCAGAACTGAGCGCTATCCGGATTCATGAAACCTGCACCAGTGGCTGCGAATACCGCGGCGACTGAGCCAAAGGGTTTTAACAAGACCGCCTCTTGAGGCGGTTTTTTTTGCCTGCCGCCTGTGTATCCAAGAGCGTTGGTTTTATCGCGCCCAAAGCAAAACCCCCGACCGCAAAGCGATCAGGGGTTCTGGGTTTGAATCTTGACGATGACCTACTCTCACATGGAGAAGCTCCACACTAC
>NZ_UUIS01000011.1 GCF_900589395.1 Pseudomonas viridiflava | reverse complement strand
CAATTAAAGTGCGGCCTTCAAAAAGGCAATAACCGATACGCCGACTTTTATGAGTCCGGGCGGCTTGAATATATCCAGCGTTAGTTGGCGTAATACTGTGCGCCTCTCATTATGCAAGTACGAATGCAGGGTCATATTAAATTCAGAATTAAATTTCAGTAACAGACTTGCAGTTTTCTGGAAATGAGAATAGTTTGCATCCCGAACTTAGCGAGGGTTACCCCATGTTGAATGATGGCTTATTGCACTCTACTACGTCTTCGCATAAAACCAATACCAACTATCTGGCCCGGCAGGCGAGATTTGAATCCAATGTAAGAAGTTACCCGCGCAAGTTGCCTCTGGCGATTGCCAAGGCACATGGGCTCTGGGTAACGGATGTTGAAGGCAACACGTATCTGGACTGCCTGGCCGGGGCCGGAACGCTGGCGCTGGGGCACAACCATGAAGCAATCATGGCCAGCCTCGACGGCTTCCTGACCTCGGGTATGCCGATGCGCACCCTGGACCTGACCACGC
>NZ_UUIS01000068.1 GCF_900589395.1 Pseudomonas viridiflava | reverse complement strand
CGCCTTGCAGCGGCCGGAAGGGCTGAAAAATGAAGAGAATGGGTCAAATTTCGACGGGGGTCGTTTTTTGAAAAGCACTGACGACTCAATAGCCGGAAAATATCCGGCTATTTCAGACCATCCCTAGGGATTGCATGTGACGCCGAGATATGCCCGTGGAAACACAAGGTTTGCCGACGCCAGCGACTTCACGACCTCTTAAGACGTGACGCCGAACGAGGAACGGAACGCCTTACGTCCTAATTCAGTACTTGCCTGACGCAGCGACTCGACTTGGAGACCCCTCAAGGTGATGACAAACCGACGGCAATGCAGCATGCTGAGTCAGTTTTGTCAAAATTGCTCTCTGAGGCTGCAACCGTCTGGTGAAGGGCATTCGCTAGGCCGCGAATAGGGATACAGCGTGTTCTGCATCGTAAAAGGAATTGAGTCACTCGGTCGCGGCAAAATAATTGATCAGACAGGTGAAAATTGTCTCGTCGAGTACTTCTACTCACCCGATGAAACCAAGCGCGATGTTAGAAACGTTCCGATCACTCAGATTCGGCCGAGGCGCTTAGGAACGAACACTCGCATCTACTATCTCGACGTGCTTACTGGCTACTGGTTGGTAGGTCGCGTCAAGGAAGATAATGGCGACGGGATTATTGTACGTTTCGCCGACCAGAAAGATGCCTCATGCGATTACGCGGACGTATTCGTCCGATGCAAACGGCCAATTGACGATCCGGTTCCATACCTCGCCCAGGTCATAACAGAAACCCCCCAGTATGCCGAAGCCCGCAGTCGCTTCCTGGCGTCCTATATCCGGCAACGTGGTGCCGCTTGGGGCATCTCAGCACTTTTATCGTCCTCTATCGAGCTTGAACCCCACCAGATTTCGGTGGTACGCAGAATACTTAACGACCCCTCACAGCGATATCTTTTGGCCGATGAAGTGGGTCTGGGCAAGACTGTTGAGGCTGGTTTAATCATTCGCCAGGCGGTCCTCGACGCCCCTTCGCATCATCGTATCGTGGTCCTGGTTCCGAGGGTATTGAAGCATCAATGGCGAGAGGAGTTGACTCGCCGCTTCGGTCTTAAAGATTTCTTGGACGACTCGCTTCTGATTCTTGCGCAAGAAGAATCGCTAGCCGAAATCGACACGCAACTGCAAAACGCAACGATGTTGGTCATCGACGAAGCACATCATGTTGCAGCAGAGACAAGCGGCGACTTCAGCCGACTCTATGACTGCCTCAAGACTCACGTGACACTGATCGACCGAGTCTTGCTCCTGTCCGCAACCCCGGTGCTGCGAAATGAATCGGGGTTCTTAAGGATGCTTAGTTTACTTGACCCAGTCATGTACCCCCTCGACGATGAAGAGCGGTTTCGTGAAAAAATTCGTCATCGCCAGGTTCTCGCTGAGTCGGTCGCCATGCTCGATCCGCAGAATGCACTCTTTCTTGATGGAGTCCTCGACGAGCTTGAGTCCAAACTTCCCGAGGACCAACGACTGCTAGAACTCATCAGACATTTGCGACCGACTCTACAGGGTATTCCGGATGAAAATGACCCCGTCCTTATAGAATCAATTCGCGCCCTGCGTGCACATCTGTCCGAAACATATCGCCTACACCGTCGGATCCTTCGCAACCGACGCAAGCGTGTCCAATTTGTGACCCCTGATCGCGCAGGAGCAACGCCAATCATCGTTCGAGAAACGCAACTGGCGAACATCGAGTCGTTGATCGAGACTTGGCGTATCGATGCTTGCGCAAAAAGCTCCGATGAGTCCGCAATCATTCTTGGCCAATTTCATTGGCGACTCCTGGGTGCCCTGGTCGTCCAACCAAATCTAATCCTTAAGCTTTGTGCCGATCGACTAGCTGCACTAAAGGAGTATCCCGACGACTCCTTCCCGGGCGAATCGGCTCTCCTCATAGAACTGTCCTCCGTCATCGACCACGACACATGGATCTCAGGTCGCCTCGACCAACTTGCTACTCTCGTACAGCAACACATCAACGGTCGCACCAAAATCGTCATTTTTTGTTCCGATCCAGACGTAGCAGATGCGGTATACAAATATTTGTCCTCCCAGTATCCCAACTCTGTCATCCGACATGCCTTGGTGAGCGACGACGCAAACCTCGAGGCCTCGCCATCGGTTCTATTCACCAGACAGGATTCAGTGCGCATCATAGTTTGTGATCAGACGGCCGAAGAGGGGCTCAACTTGCAGGGTGGGACTAAGTTGATCGTTCACTTTGACCTGCCTATCGACCCTAACCGTATCGAGCAGCGCATTGGGCGTGTTGACCGATATGGAGCAGGAGACCCGGTAAAATCAATCATCCTGCTTGATGAGAGCTCCAAGTATCAACAGCACTGGTATGCCCTTGTCGAGTCAGCGTTAGGAGTCTTCGATCGATCGATTTCGAGCTTGCAGTATCTTATCGAAAGTGAATTGCAATCCCTTGTCGCGATGATGTTCGTCGAAGGCATGGATGCTCTGACGGCCCTTCAACATCGACTGGGAGGAGCGACTGGTTCCGTGGCAACTGAACTCAAACTCATCGACCAACAAGATGCCCTTGACGAGTTGATGCCCCTGGCCGAAGTCGATCTAGGTGACATCTTTGACGTCGATGACGATTGGGAGGAAATCCGTCATGCGACAACATACTGGGCGAACGATACTCTCTTATTTGAGCAAGTCCCTGAACCCCACGACATCACTGATCGTCTCCTCGATCCTCCCTTCCGCTTCCGCTACCAAGTCCCAGGCAGTGGAGGCCCAGCGACTCTGATCGCCCTATCAGGCTTTCTCGACGACTTCATCGGGGCACTGGATTTCGACCACCCTCGCTCATCTTCTCGGCAACCTCTATCCTATCCACACAGTGCACGACGCCAGACGGCTGTAAGGAAAAACAGTCGCCTTATCCGCTATGGAGATGAATTTGTTGAAGCACTAAAGTCTTTCTCCGACATGGATGATCGAGGACGGTCGTATGCACTTTGGCGGCACATGCGGGATGACTATTCCAAGGTCGAACCCAATTTCTACTTCCGCTTCGACTTTATCGTTGAAGCCGACATTAGTGAAACCGAAGCCGCACTCGAAAGATTTCAAATGCGCACTGACACTGCTCTCGCGGCGATAACGCGCCGCGGTGACTCCCTGTTCCCTCCCTTTGTCGATCGTATCTGGATTGATGAAAACGGCTTTGAACCGTCTGCAGATTTTGTCAGGCAATTTTTAGACCTACCGTATGACAAACACGGACGTAATCCGCGATATATCGACACCAATCTCAAATCACTGCGTTTACGCATGCTCATGAATGCAGCGCCTGACACTTTTACCAACTGGAATCTACGCTGTGTGCGCATGCGTGACGTCGCGACTACTCAATTGTTGGCGCGTGCTCGCCTGGCCGAGTCGAAACAGTCGGCACTTGCCCGTGCGCGCGTCGAGGATGAAGCACGACAAGCACAATTACTCACTCGAATCCAATTTTTGACGGGGCATGAAGCCGACATTGAATGCGACCGACTTACCGCAGAGCAAGCAATTGCCAAGGGCCTCTATCTTGGGATTGAAACACCCTCGATCAAGGTAGACGTCACCGGGGTGATTTTGCTCTCAGCCACCCCCTACCCCCTGTAAAACGCCGTATGAGGACCATAATCATTTTTGGATTCAATGAACTTCAGGCATGCCTTGCTGACTGGCCGACGTCCTCCCCCGCCGCGACCACTTGCGAAGACCCAATAATCGACCGGATCCGTCAAATCCTCACAGCGAGCAAAGGGGGCGCGCCTCTGGCGAAAGCCGACCTACAACCTTTGGTGCGGCACCTTCTACTACGCGAGAAAGCCAACTCTGGGCACCCGAAAGCACTACGCGTGCCCGCCGGTTTCGACTGGCCCACTGCATCAGAGTGGTCTCAACATGGGCTATCGACACTAACTGTGAGTGAAAATGCTTATCTCCTTAATGCCCAGGCTTGGCGTCCCAATTGGCTGGAGGCGAGCGGTGAAGGCGTTTTCGCTGATGCATTTTCGGACAAGATGGTTCGGCAAGATGGGCGATGCCCGACAGATCCTTTTATCGAAGCGGTAACCGGTTTCAAAAACTATTCGAGTCCCGGTCAGCGAGAGTCAATACGCGCCTCGTTCTTGGTCCCACCAGGCGATACACTGATCGTCAATCTGCCGACCGGATCAGGCAAAAGTCTCGTCGGCCATGCTCCTGCCTTGGTTCATCACCAAGAGGGACATCTCACATTATTCGTGGTGCCAACCGTAGCATTGGCCATAGACCAAGCTCGCCAGTTCGAATCGCATCTGTTGCGAGATGGCATGACTCATAAGTGTCCACCATTGGCATGGTATGGCGGACTCTCCACGCCCGAACGATCCGAAATTCGGCAGCGCATGTTAAATGGTACGCAAAGAATCCTCTTTACTTCCCCTGAAGCCTTGACTACCTCGCTTTTACGAACGGTTTTTGAAGCTACACGCAATGGCATGCTTCGTTACTTAGTCATTGACGAAGCGCATTTGGTAACCCAATGGGGGGACGCATTTCGACCAGCTTTTCAGTCCCTAGCTGGTCTACGAAACAGCCTGTTGAGACATTCAGGGAATGTTCCGTTTCGTACGCTGCTTTTAAGCGCTACGTTCACTCCTGAGACGATTGATACGCTTGCTAATCTATTCGGCCCACCAGATAGGGTACAAATGGTCGATGCAGTACATCTTCGACCAGAACCCCAGTATTGGTGGATTGGGACCGCATACGCGGAAGAGAAAAAGAATCGGATCTTGGAAGCGTTACGTCATGCACCGCGCCCCTTCATCCTTTACCTGACAACTCGCGAAGATGCCCGCGCCTGGTTCAACACGCTCAAGTTTTCAGAGGGCTACCAGCGTATCAGGCGCTTTGATGGGGAGACGCCTGATGAAGAACGCAAAGCAATCATATCGGCTTGGGTTGCAAACAAAATCGATGGTGTTGTCGCGACCTCAGCATTTGGAGTCGGCATGGACAAGCAGGACGTTCGAACAATCATCCACGCCACAATCCCAGAAACCCTAGATCGTTTCTACCAAGAAGTCGGACGCGGTGGCCGAGACGGCAAACACTCAATCAGCCTTTTGGTATATGGCGATTCCGACTGGTCTATCCCAAAGAGTATGGCCACCCCGACCATCATTTCGAACGAACTGGGTTTCGCGCGTTGGCGTGCACTATACGATAGCCGACAAGATTGCCAGGAAGAGAACTGTTTTTTTGTCAACCTTGAAGCGGTCCGGCCAGGCCTGGCAGGCAGCAGCGATGAGAACGTGCGTTGGAATATGAGAACATTGCAACTCATGTCACGCGCCGGTTTCTTAACTCTAGAACTTGAACCAAGCATTCAGTCCGATACGGGCGAGGACGCTGAATCCTCTTCAGCATCGATTCTCGCCACATTTGCCACCGTCAGAATCCGACTTATCAGGGAAGACCACCTGTTGCCAGAAGCCTGGGAAGAGGCCATATCAAGTTCACGCGAGAAAACCCTAGAATCTGGCCGCCGAAATCTGAAATTGATGCAGCAAATGCTCGTTCATCACCGAGAAGTCTCTGAAACGCTCGCCGAACTCTACCGGAACCGTTCAATACAATGGCCGATAGAGGTCACTCGAGTTTGTGGCGGATGCCCGTTCGATCGTACCGACGAACGCCATGAAAACTATTATCACGTGCCCGCTGCTTCCCCCATCCATCGTATTTCCATGGTTAAAGTCGACCGCTGGTTTGCGAGGTTCCCCCACCTCGATCCCCGCTACGTCCCAGTGTTCTACGATCCTCAGGGACAGAAAACAGAACTATTAAGCTTACTTAGTTGGTTGATTGCTGAATGTAGCGTTCAGGAAATCTGTACTGCCAGGGATTCTTGGATTTCTACCTCTCCCGAAGGTCGCCACCTCTACAAGCGGGCCTCAAGTGGCGTCGTAATTCACCGTAGTCACGAAGAACTCGAGAATGAACCCTACACACCCTTAGCCCGGGTGACGATCTTCGATCCGCAGGTCACCAACATACAAATCGAACTCGCGCGACTCGTGCATAGACCTATGCATATCGTGCTGTACCCGCTCCAGACGCCCGACCCCAATCACCCATCCCGTTTTTTGATTGACACATCGACGAATAGTGCCCATCTCAAACAACTTCATGCAGTGATCCATCAATGACGATCATCAATTACGCCAGTGACGGCCTTTATCCTGAACTCATCGTTCTCTTTCGTGTGGTCGCACATCTCGGTGTGGTTGATAGAAAGGAGATCATCAACCTCTGCTACCCCGGGACCCAAGATGACGCGGTCGGCCTGACCCGTCTGCGCGGTGCTTTGGCACGGTGGACGGAACTTGGACTTTTTCAGATCGAGGCAGAGAGCCTTCGACTCAATGAAAGGTTCGGGAAACAGAAGCGGGGAGAAACTATCGAGGAACGTACCATTCGTCTTCCCAGTGCATGTCGAACGCTTATGCTCGAAGCACCTAATTGCCTCCCATTGTGGGGAACCCCATCCGGAACCACTGCGGATTTTGTGCGCGCTGCAGCTTGGCTCCTCGCCCAGGATATCTACAACTTGCCGACGTCATGGTCGGACATCGAAGGGATCCAAAACGCGCAAACTTCTGCAGACCAGAAGATCATCGAAAACGACGTTCGATGGAACGGTTTGAGGTTCTGGATGCGCTATCTCGGTTTTGCTACAGGCGATAGCAGCGCATTTCGAGTTGACCCGACACTCGCCGTAAAAATGGAGTTGCCGGCAATCTTTGAGTCCCGCACCGATCTTTCTGCTCAGGAGTTCATTATGGCCCTCGCCTCCAGCTTGCCGGTGCTGGATTTTGGACAGTATCGCAGTGCAGTTCAGGAGGTCATGAACCCTACCGTTTGGCGTCCACCGGAGAATGGCCATCTCTCAATGTCGCTCTCGTTGGCACTACGCCGCCTCGATCTAGACAACGTCATTCGTCTCGAAGGCAGAGCTGATACGGGGACAAGTTATCGGCTGACAGGCAGGAACCATCGTACCTGGCTCGGCTTTGAATCGGTACGCTGGGTTGGAGTGCAGTCATGAGCTTACTCACTTACTGGCCGGAAAAAGAGGAAGTCGATCGCTGCATTAAGTCAGAAGCAGAAACAGTTTCCGACGAAGTCCTGTTAGCAGTCCATCAAGAATTCCCGTTGGCCTATTCCAAGGTCGGTCCCGATGGCCGAGTTGTGACGGATAGCCGGCAACTTGCCAGTGAAGATGATTTTCTTCGCTACTTTTTAGGTAGCGCCCCTGAAGGCAGTCTGATTGTCCCAGTCACGGGCGCTTCCGGAGTGGGCAAGTCTCACTTGATTCGAATACTCGATGCGCGCTTGCGCCGATTGCCAAATGCGTCAAACTATCTGGTCATTCGCATCCCGAAGAGTGCCAGTCTACGGCGGGTGGTCGAACTGATTCTGGAAGCCGAACCACTGCAAGACTCCAGTTACGACACAATTCGGGCCGAGTTTGAAAAAGCTTTGTCCGATGTACCGTTGTCGCAAGCGGTGATCCTCTTTCAAGCCCAACTCAGAATCGCACTCGGCGATTATGCTACGACCCTTCATCACCAACTACTGCAATCCCCGACTGACGAGAGCATGAAACGGCGTCTTCATGTCGCGCGCGGATTACCGCTATTGCTCTCCGACGCGGCGACCGAAACCTATTTTCACGAACAGGTTCTATCCCGAATTATTCATCGTTCAGTCGAGGGGCTGAAGGACCCGAACGCCCCGATCAATCCGACCGACAGTCAATTCAAAGCGACCGACTTCGAATTCCCCGATAACGTGGAAATCAGTAAAGCGGCCATACAGGTACGCAATTTCTACCTACAGACCCTAAACACCTTTAATAAACAGGGAATGGTGATTGCGGCCGATGTTCTCAATCAGGTCGTCGACCAAGCGACGCGCCAACTTTACAAGCTTAATGAGTCTCTCGGTGGCAAGACTCTCGGCGAAGTCATCGGCGATATTCGTCGTCTTCTACTTGCTAAAGATCCACACAAAGAACTCATCATCCTTGTCGAGGATTTCGCCGCACTGGTCGGGATTCAGGACACGCTCGCCAAGATCCTGATACAGCATGGAGAGACGGATGGCAGAAAGACCCTTGCAACTATCCGCTCAGCCATTGCCGTCACCGATGGCTACCTCGCGGGTCGCGATACCCTAGCCACTCGCGCGGGTCGCGAGTGGGTAGTCGAGAGTCGCTTCGAGTCTGAAGCTGAGGTGCTGTTAAGAACGCGCATGCTAGTCGCGTCATACCTCAACGCGGCTCGCCATGGAGAGGCCCTCCTAAAAAACCTCTACAAAACCCAGTTCGATGCGCCTTCCAATACCCATCATTGGTCAACGCCAATCTTTTCTGAGGGAAGCGGGGATCATGAAACGATCCTTGAAGCCTTCGGAAAAATCCAGGAAGTCCCGCTCTTCCCGTTCACCGAACAAGCCATCGATAGTTTGGCGCGGTCCACCCTTACCGCTGGCAATACGCTGGTCTTCAACCCTCGCTTCGTGATCAAAAACGTCATTCGTGAAGTCCTTTTGAATGGGCGCGATTCGTACACAAATAACCAATTCCCTCCCCCGGGTATCGGCGGCAAGCCTCTGGCAGCCGAAGTCGCACAGTGGTTAGCTTTGCAACCGTTTTCAGCAGACATCAAAAAACGCTATGAGCGTTTCATTTCGGTATGGGGGAATCAACCGACCCTACAGTCCGATATAAGTAGGATTAACGGATTAGTGTTTGAAACGTTCGGTTTGCCGTTGCCAGTCATCAACACTGAAATAACCATAACGAAGCCGGTGCCGCCAGAAACAAATAATCGCTCAACCAAAACTGAGGAACCGAATGGCAACGTCAGGGCAATCCAAATCTATCGAGATGCTCTTGAACGCTGGGTTCAAAACGGTACGTTGCTTGAGCAAAAAATTGCGAATGAAGTACGGCAAGCGATAGCGAAACTGATGAACCAAAACATCGACTGGAACGCAGAGTGCTTTCTAAAGCGTAACGTCAGCCATACGCTTTTTTCGCTCCCCAACGCCGGCGGTGAGGGCCATGTAGACGCCGATCCTGTTAAAGTGGCCGAATCGACTGAGGATACGGACGGACGGATGCGGGGCGATCTTCTCGCGCTTCTTCGTTATGAAAAGATCTACAACGCGGCGGCGGACTACGAGGACGTCGATGAAGATCTTGCACGTATCGGTAATCTAATTGATCGACTGCGCCCCGGGGTGCTCACCCATTTACGATCGACTACGATCAAGCAAGCGCGCTCGGCGATCTCGCTTCTCGCAACCAATAGTCGTTTGCTTGGACTGAGCGAGAGAGGCCGTACACCTGCAGCCATATCAGCTTTTTTGTTTGGCGACGTTAAACCATTGAACGAACTCAAGGAGACCGCGCCGCAAGCGTTCAAAGAATGGCGACAACTGCAACGCGACGCCTCCGAGATAAGGACATCACTTATTCAACGGGTATTAGAAACTAGCGGTTGTTTCCAGGGCTCAGGAAAAACACCACTAGCCGTAGATATCGTAGGCTTGCTTGAGTGCTACCCGAACGAAACAGAGATATTCGACCTCACTCCTTTGTCACCTTTACCCCCTGAACTACGTTCGACATTGATGTCGATGCGGCCTGCAGCGATCGGCGGCCGCGTAAAGCAAGTATTAGAGTCGTCCAAAAAAGCGAAGATCTTGATCGTCAACGAACTGGGCCCAGAGTTCGATAAACAGGCTGTCATTGACACCGTTAAGTCCGTAGCGATGAACCTCTCGGACATGGGAATCTGGTCGCATCAAACGATTGGCTTCTCGTCTAAGGCGTTTATGGACACATGTGAATCGTTCCGAGGTTCGGCAGTAAAAGAAGCGTTCGCCGCTCTTGAGGACTTACTCATCGATGCTGCCGATGAATCAAGTGATATGGGTAGAAAGATCAGTCGCTTAGCGCAAATGCCTTTGGACCCTTTACTCATCGCGCAAAAATTCATTAGTGATGCTTGCACCGTAGTTCGCGCAGCAGCGGACCACGCACGCACTCTGGAAAAGCAGTATGAGGGAGTCTCTCCTGTTCAAACAGCCGAAAAACTATCAGAAACCTTCACAAATTTGATTGTTGACCTTGGCAGTCTGAAGTAGGGGAAAAACAATGGCACTGATCACCGATGCAACATCGACACTGGAACGACTGATTCAACTAAGAGCGGCAACCGATGGCGCTGAGGAAGCGAAGGCCCTTGACACCTTGCGTTCGGAACTCACTCAATTAGCCATTCCATTCAAAAACCTCGCTGCTACGAACTCAGTGCTTCGTGCAGAGGACGTGAGCCTTTCGGCGATTCCTGACTTGACCAGTACGATCGAAAGTGTGCAAAAGTCGTTTGAGCGGTTCAAGCAAGCACCGAAAGCTACGACTCTGCGCCAGGGCAAAGTGTGGACCTCTCTCACAAATAGACTTCAGGCGCTGGCCCCAAAAGCGCAAACTGCCCAGATCAACGACTGGCAGAGCTACTTCGATCACTACTTGTTCGGCGGACTATCTCCTGCGAAGCGAGAGGCAACGTTGGCAAAAACCCCACAAAATGAACAGTCATTGAAGCTTTACCGAGAGCTTTACCAATCATTTATAAAATATCGACTGCAAACGCCAACGAACGCTGAAGAATTTGCAAAACTACGCCTATTATCACAACAACTAACTGCAATAACCTTTCAAGAGGATGTTCCAGAGGCAATCCGAAACTTCCTAGATGCTCTTAGCGGAGGCGCCGGATTGCACTTATTAACTGCCGAAGTATTGACGTGGTTGCGTGACAACGGACTTCTGGCCAACTACGTCGTGCGTGCACGAATCAACTGAGGCTACCTATGGGTGATCCGAGCAGGGACTTCCTATCCAAAGTTCTGGACAGTATCGAGGAACGCGAATCGCGCTTGCTCGTTTGGGGCATCGTCGATGGGGCGTTTAAAAAGGATGAATTGGCCGAATTACTGTATCCGCTGATTGATTCGGCGCTGAATGAAGGACTGACAACCTATTTCAATCCAGATGACGTCATCAATGACCTCCTTAAGCACAAGCGGATTTGCGAAGTTGAACTTCTGGATCTATCCGTTGGTTATCGGTCACGGATGGCTGAAACCGTCCGATTGCTCCAACGGTTGCGGCAACTATTCCCCAAACACTCCCGTCAAAGCAACGGTTGGCAAGAAGCGCCAACGCTGGTCGCGGATTTCAGATTCCATCGTCGCCGTCGCCAGTATCCAAAGCGGGATCTGCCTGCCAAAGAAGTGATTGAGCGGATTCGCTCAGTGACTGAAAACCCCGCGATACTGACTGGAGTTCGAGCGCTTATTCAGGATCATGAAGGCAACACACGGCTATCGGGATTTCAGGTCCGTGCGGCCGAAAGAATCCTTCACAGCATTGAATCCGGCCAACCATTGTCGACTATTGTTAGTGCTGGGACAGGAAGTGGTAAAACACTCGCATTCTATCTACCCGCACTCGCGTCGATCACACGCCATCATCTAGCCGGGGATGGTTTGCCCTGGGTTAAGGTTGTCGCTCTCTATCCCCGCACGGAACTCCTAAAGGATCAGTTGCGCGAAGTGATCAGGCGTGCCGAAGGTCTACGAAAAACGCTCAAAGAAGGCCCCATCCGAATTGGCGCCCTGTATGGTGACGTTCCTTCGGAGGCCGGGAGATGCAAATGGCCAAGATCAGGGAAGGACTTTCTTTGCCCTATTCTCAAGTGCATCAACTGCAATGGGACGATGATCTGGAAAGAGAGCGATCACGAGCAAGCTAATGAACGTCTGGTTTGCCACAATTGTCAGTGGACGATCACGGGCGATACGTTTCCGCTAACCCGAAAATCGTTGATCGCATTTCCGCCAGACATCTTGTTTACAACTACCGAAATGCTGAATCAACGGCTCTCAGACAACCGTTTAAGCCACCTATTTGGCATCGGCGCGCACGCAGTCCGTCCACCGGAATTAGTCCTCCTGGACGAGGTACATACCTACGAAGGACTCCACGGTGCCCAGGTAGCCTATTTGCTCAGGCGTTGGCAGTACCTCGTCGAACAGCAATTACGCTTCGTTGGTTTGTCGGCCACCCTGCGCGAGGCTGCAAGCTTCTTTGGTACGCTTACCGGCGCACGTCAGACACAGGTGGAGGAGATCTCACCGAATCGTGATGAACTTGAAACCGAAGGTGCGGAATACATGCTCGCACTCCGCGGAGATCCGGTGTCACGGTCAGCTTTGCTATCTACGACGATCCAGACGTGCATGTTATTGCAGCGATGTCTCGACCCCAAGACTGCCGTTCTGGAGCAGTCTGTTAGTCGGGGTACATTCGGTCAGCGCACCTTCGTATTCACGGACGACCTGGATGTTACCAACCGCCTTTACTTCGACCTGCTCAACGCAGAAGGGCGCACGAGTCGCGGTATTGCAGATAACCATCGAGCACCTGATGGTGGCCTAGCCATCCTTCGCAGGTCGAACACTTCGTCCTCTCGTTATCTCGGTGGCCAGGATTGGCGAGCCTGCGAACAAATTGGGCATTCCCTCAGCAATCGTTTAGCCATCAAACGGGTCAGTTCACAAGACCGTGGCGTCGATCCAAACGCAGACGTGATCGTTGCCACGGCAGCCCTCGAAGTTGGGTTTGACGATCCTAGCGTGGGGGCTGTCATACAGCATAAAGCACCGCGGGGAATGGCGAGTTTTTTGCAGCGCAAGGGCCGGGCTGGGCGAACCCGAGGCATGCGTCCATGGACAGTTGTCGTGCTCTCCGATTATGGGCGCGACCGAATTGCCTATCAGGCTTACGACTTGCTCTTCGATCCGGAACTTCCAGCTCGCTCGCTACCATTGTCAAATCGCTACATCACGCGGATGCAAGCGGTTTTTGCCGCGATTGACTATCTAGGTCGAGCGCTGCAGAGCGCCCCACCTGGTAGTGTGTGGCAGGACCTTGCAAAGCCCAAGCAATCCACGCGCAGTTCGCGCTTGATCAAGGAAGTGCGTTCAATTTTAGAGTCGGACAACGCAACGCGAAAACTTGAAACCTATGTTACCCGCGCATTGCGCCTGCCCAAAGGCGAAGCACCCGCAGTCATGTGGGAGTTTCCCAGGTCGCTGATGACTACGGTCCTACCGACCGCGCTCCGACGTTTAATGTCCCGTTGGAGCGCATTCGGCGAGCCAGGAGCCGACCTCCAGACGCGAAATAATCCCTTACCCGACTTTATACCGGCAACCCTATTTGCAGACTTGAATCTTGCTGAGGTTCGAATTGATCTACCTGAACAGACCGGACCAACCAATGAACGCATGCAACACGGCATGCCGGTTTTCTCGGCACTAAGGGAGTTCGCACCGGGTCGCATAAGTCGACGCTTTGGTGTGCAATATCGGACCGAGCGCTATTGGATCTCTCCCCCCTCAGCAGCCTTACTCGGAGAAGCGGTAAGCGACCTGTCGATCGACGAGTTCGGTACCTACTGCCCTCTGGGACAATTCAGTTATTTCTGCAACGAAGAAGTCATCCATGTGCAGGCGCTCCGACCCATCAGTCTGGCACCTGCTATGCCAAAGTCCGAAATTTCTGACAGCTCGAACGGCCGTCTGACCTGGCATTCGCAGTTCGTACCAGTCGGAGAACCTACATGGCTCGACGCGCCGATAGGTAGTACCTGGAGCGTGCGGGTACCACGACTCGGATTTTTTACTCACGCACGGCATGCCCCGGTCGAAGTGCGAAGGTTTGCTATCGGCGCAACTGCCGAAGTGGGCGTCGGTCCAGGAGTCCGCTTGGCAGTATGCAGCGAATTCAGGCAGGCAGACCAACCGGTCGCACTGGGCGCGGCATACTCGGCCGATGGAGTACTGTTCGAAGTTGTGATCCCCAACGATTTGCTGGAAACCGCGCATGAAGCATCTGAAAAATGGCGGGCTATTCGTACTGCTCGTTATTTTGATAGCGCTTGGCGTGGCGAGGTTTTGGCTGGTGTCGCGAGTCCTTTTCTCCGTGAATGGTTGGCACACATTTTCATGTCGGCCTTAACTTATGAGGCTATCCAAACAGATTCATCCCTTCAATCAGCGTCACACCGGATTGCCAGCGGCCAAGCGAATATCAACCTGGGCACGGTGCTGGACGTTCTATTCCAGTCGCAAGCACACTATTCAACAGATGAAGCTGAATTGGCTCCGCAGGACCGTTTGCGGCAAGACCTCAATCAATTGCTCGCCCAACCGCAAGTGATCGCTGAACTGGAAAGGCTCTCCCACTACCTCTGGGAGCCAATCACAGACGAGTGGAAACCATGGCTGCATCGGATTTACCAAAGTACGCTCGGTGCCGCATTGCTCAAAAGCATTGGGGACTTGTGTCCGTCGATCAATCTCGACGATTTAACGCTCGACCTCAACCGCGGGCCCAATGCGCGCCCCCATCTTGCAGCTGTTACCTCTGGAGCCGCAGAGGTGTGGATCACCGAAAAGAATCCAGGCGGGAGTGGCCTCATTGAAGACTTCATGCGCCAATACTCCGAGGATCCACGCCGCTTTTTCTCAATGGTCCGCGCAAGTCTGGAGATGGGTGAGTTTGAATTAATCGACCATCAACTTGGCAAGTTGTTGAACTGTTTGACCGACGAACAAGGGAACATGAGAACGCCGGAAGTTGTGCAAAAGCTCAGAGCAGCCACCAATTTTGAGAAACTAGTGGCCTCCTCGCGCGACCTTCGCCATGCCTTGCTGAAGGACGGATTTTCTCCCTTCCATGGATTCGTCGTGTCTGTGGGTAATCGTATCCTGCGGCCCGGTGCCGGCCCGGGCACCGATCGCTATCTCGCCGACGCGATTAAGGCTTGGGATTCACAGGAGAAGCGCCTGGGCGTTGAAATCGATTTACGCGTGATCTGTTTCTGGCTGAGCCAAAGTGAAGACATTGATTCGATCGTGGATGACTTAGACATTCCTACTGGACATGATCGCCAAGCTTGGCGTACGAACGCCATCTACGGCCTGCTCTGGGCTCGTGGACGCTTCATCCGCTCCGCTCCTCTCCAAACCCGCAACCCATTTTTAGAGTTGCCACCGTTAGAGAGACTGTTAGTCATCGATTGCGTTGTCGACGAACGTCAACGAGTTTCTGTAGAGGATCCGCAGTGGCTTGAGAAGGTGCAAACACTGCTCTCACAGGGCCATCTCGTTACTCTCTCTTGCGTAGGAGAGAATCGCGCGTATCTCGGCGTAGCTATACATGCCTTGGTCACTAATCCTGTCGAGTCAGGATACCTTCGCTCGTATGCCCGACTGCAGGGCATACGGCAAACCAAGGATATGTTTGAGGCAGATCTAGAACTCCTAGAGGCAGTCCAATGACAGCTTTCTATCGTCGCATTTTTAAAAACCAGCAAACCGGTAGTGAAACGATCCGAGAGTTGCTGCAGTCGATGTTCATCGGTGAGATGCTCGGGACCGGCAACCGGATATGGGTTGTCTCGCCCTGGGTAAGTAATATCGTACTTATTGATAATCGCTCCGGAAACTTCGACTCACTGAATCCGGAGTGGGGAAGACGGCAAGTTCGCTTCGCTGATGTTCTGGTGGACCTCATGGCTAGAGGGGTCGAAGTGATCTTAGTGACACGTGATTTAGATACAAATACACCGTTTCTCAACCGTTTACAGGATGCCGCGGCGATGCATGCTGTCGACGAGTATCTGATCGTGAAACTCGATCCGCTCTTGCATACAAAAGGCATTTTACTCTCACACAGTCTGCTCACTGGATCGATGAACCTTACGTACAACGGCCTCGAAATGAACGACGAGTGGATTCAGTTCTCTTTAGATCCTGATGACATCGCGACCACTCGGCTCGAATTTGCAAAATACGTGGAGGCAACATGAGCGCCACGAACGTAGTTTACGAGCAAAGGTGGCTCCAGACATTTTTTTCCGGACGCAACCACTTACACTGGGGGAGTATCGAGACTCAAGTAGCTCCCATTGGGGTGCTCGCCCACGTAATGCCGTGGCTCAAGAAACTAAAAATCAGCGGATATGATGGTCCCGTAGTGCTTCCACTTTACGAGGCAGACGGTCAGATTACGTGGTATGCGATGGCCGGCAACGAACGGCAATTCACACAAATGGTCGATGAGATAATCGCTTTCATCGGACCGAGTTATAGCGATTTTCGTGGAGAATGGGCAAAACTGAATCTGGAGGACACCTTGGAGTGTGCCTTGGCGGAGCGGTTTGGTCCGCTGATCATCAAATTTGCGGCAGCCAATGCGTCCGATCAAACCCATATCGAGAGCGCACTAGACCTCTATCTTGCGGTGCTGGCACGCAGACCGGAAATTCAGGATCGAACCCAGCGCCCTTTCGGTAAAATTCGCTCCGATTTTGACCACGCCTTGATCGCAGGAAACGCCGACGGCGCGCAAAAGTTCCTCGAAGAATTGCTCGCGTCTGGGCGCTTAAATGCGGAACAGCGCAAATGTCTGGAAATCCGTATGTTGGCCGGCCTAGGCTTTTATGAAACGTTGGCCAAGAGCCCAACGTTGATAGCTTCAGTTTCCGACATATCCTTACCTGCCCAAACCCTTGTCGATGTGATTGAAGCCCTCTACGAGACGTTCATTACACCGATCGAGTCAGCGATTGACTTTCACACCGTCATACAGGTATTCCAGCGCTACATACTCAAACCCTTCGGAGGGCTTTTTCGCGAGCGTAAAGGTATTCGCCATCCGAAAGTCTTACGGGCGTTCTTGTTATCGGAACTGGCGACAAAGGAACCCAACGCAATGCGTTGCCAGTCGCTCCTGGCCGCATATCCTGAGACCGCAGACGGATACAATATTGCACTCGCCTGGGGCAATAGACTCACCAAACCGGATGCTGAACCAGAGGTCGCTCTGGGGGAAACATGGCTTAGCCAGGCTAAACAGGCAATCCTCGACGAAGATTATGAGACTGCCAGCGCACTATGCTTCGAGTTACTACCATTGTCCTGGGCTTATAGCGCACTTCTCCGTTGCGCCGTAGAACTTGGCGACTCGGATCTCACGCAACGCGTTCTGTATGCGTTTGTAACGGTGTCGGAGTCCATCCTCGCAGGCTTAGCGGACAAAGACCGTGCCCGCCTAGATAAACTTCGAGGTCTGCTTCCTTCTGTAGGCCGCGCGACGAAGTCGGGGTGGCTAGCTTGGGCTGATAATGTGCTTAAGACCCCCCACCTCGCGCCTCCTGTCACGGAACTACAGGAAATGGCAACCAAATGGAGCGTCGAAGAGTACGCCAACGACACTTCGCGTTGTGAAGCATTGGCCCACTACTTCGCTGAAGCCAGTGGTGACGCACAAAATGTATTCCGAGACGCCTTTCCGGTGCTGGTCGATTTCTTCGAAAACAGTTTCGGCACGCACAGGGCATTCAGTTCAATTTATTCGATGCTGATTAAGTTCCTTGGTTGGAGCGGAAGTCTGTCTTCTGACGAACTAGAAATAGGCGCGCAATTGATGCACGCTTTGTTGACGACTGGCCCCAGTCAAAATGAATACATCGACGCAGTTGAAGACCTGCAGGAGATTCTCAAAGCGAACGCTTCGCCGGTGCATTTTGATTGGGGTCTTAACCTCTCCGAATTGCTCTCGCTATATCCCGCGCCCGATCAAGGCGCCGCTAAACTTCGTCTGTTCCTTGACGTTGTGGGAATGTTACGTGCTGCGCCCCATCGAGTCACGGCTGTGCAACGGGACCTCCTAACCACACTTACCTGCGACTATGACTGCCCCGGACTGCTCGAGACGTTCCCCTCAATCGGAACCAGCCCATTACCATCCTCGACAGAAGGTGTCTCCTATTCTGGCCTGATTGGTATTTACACTTTAACCGAGGGCGCAGGACAACGCGCCAAAGACATCCTAGAACGGATGTATCCCAAAGCAACGGTCGGGCTCAACAGCGACGCAGTATCAACCGATCGACTTGTTGCCCTTGCTAAGGCCGCTGATATTTTTGTGTTCGCCTGGAAGAGCAGCAAGCATCAAGCGTATTTTTGCGTCAAGGAAGCTCGGCAGGGGCAAGAGATAGCCATGCCGATCGGAAAAGGCAGCGCTAGCATTTTAGCAAGCGTCCTCGACAAAATTTCAAGTCGCGAAATGCACTGATTATCTATCTGTAGCGGTTGGATTAGCCCCTACAAAAACGGACACCAACTCCCCGTTAAATTGATGCTGCCGCCAAGCGCCTGAACTCCCTCGGTGAGCGATATTTCAAGGCGCTGTGTGGATGCTGCTCGTTGTAATGCTCGAAGGCAATGGCCAGGTTACGCAGCGCCGTTTCTCGATCCGGTTTGGGCATATGCGCCACGTAGTCACGCTTGAGGGTCTTTACGAAGGTAAGCGCTCCATAAACCCCACCGTGCTCAATATGGGTGGCGCGCTCAGCTAGGCGATGCAGGTGAGCAGTTCCACGGCAGCAAGGCTTCGTAGTCTTCAACCGATGTCGCCGTCGGTAGGCGTTCG
>NZ_UUIS01000032.1 GCF_900589395.1 Pseudomonas viridiflava | reverse complement strand
AGCTCTGCTGGCGATGGCGATGGAACAGGCGCAGCAGATGTACTGGTCTTGCTGGCCTCATCGCCGGCAAGCCGCCTCCCACCGGATTGATGTTGCCCAAAATATTGAGGTCAGATCAGCTTGTGGGAGGCTCCTCCCCCCAAGAGTACTTTGACCTTGACCGGGCGTACCGCCTCTACCCCACCAGCAAGTACAACGCACACGCCACCAGCAACAACGCCATGACCCGGTTGAACAGGCGCACGCGTGCGGCGCTTTGCAGGTACTGGCTCAGGTGCACGCCCGCCACGGCCCAGCAGGCCAGCGACAGGTAGCAGACCACCAGGTAGATGGCCGCGAATTGCCAGATCAAGTGCGGCTGGCCGTCGGCGACGAAGACCCCCATGCCGGCAATCGATGCCAGCCAGGCCTTGGGGTTGAGCCACTGCATCAGCGCACCGTGCATGAAGGTCGGGCGGGCCTGGGCCTGCTCGATGCTCAGGCGGCCATCATCGCCGGCCAGCCTGAACGCCATGTACAACAGGAACACGACCCCGGCCCATTGAATCAGGCGGGTCAGGAACGGCCATTGCTGCAGGGTCTCGTTCAAGCCAAAGCCGATCAGCACCAGTAACACGGTAAAACCCAGGGTCGCGCCCAGCACATGGCGCAGGCTGGCGCGCAGGCCAAAGCGCACTCCGGCGCTCAGCGCCACGATGTTCACCGGTCCGGGCGTGATCGACGATGCCAATGCAAACGTCGCCATGGAAATCAAAACGCTCATGCTCCTACCCTCTTGGCAATCGAAATGACGGCGCCAAGGTAGTGCGCATGCACAAGGACTGTATTGAAGGAAATTACCCTGATCAGCGTGCGGACACGCCGTAGACAGACGCAGAAAAACCGCCGGGCTCTTGCTTTTTCAGCGTTTCACTCTACAAATGCGAGCTGTGAGGCAGACCATCGCCATCGTTGTCACTTATCGAGTTCATTGCATGTACAAAGCCATCGCTTTTGCCGTCGCCTGCAGCCTGCCCGGAGCGGCGCTGGCCGCCTGCCCGGCCACGACCCCGGTCGACACCGCCCGCTGGATCTACACCCAGCACGCCGATTTCTACGTCAAGGGCAAGGGTGGCCCGCAGTACCTGTCGGCAACGCTGCTGGAATGGCTGAAAAAGGACTGGGCCTGCCAGGCTTCCGGGGATCAGTGTGCGGTGAGCGCCAACCCGTGGACGGACGCTCAGGATGGCAATGTGCAGGAGCCCATCACCTGGAAAGTGGTGTCCACCCCCGATAAACAGGTGGTGGTCGAAATGAATTACCTGCTCGGTTACCCGAACGCGCCCTCCCAACCGGGCGTAGAGCAGACGACCCGGTTGTTGCTGGCCAAAAACCCGACGACCCAGTGCTGGGTGCTGGACAATCTGCAAGGCCCGGGTGATCGTCCGTTACTCGAGATACTGCAGGAGTTCCCGTACGACGGTGACTGACCGGGCCTGAGCCTTACGCCTGGCTCCACTCCACATTGGTAATGCCGAAGTGCTCGGCATAGGGTTTTGAAACCCGTGGCACCCGCTCAAGCCGGTATTTGGGAATGCGGGCCAGGCCGGCATCGACGCTTGCGTAATGCCAGGCCTCGGCATTGTCCATGTTGGTGGCACGAATGTAGAAACTCTTGAAAGCACCGTTCAACAGGTAATCGATTCGATAGTGTTTTTCCTGAGCCATTTACAGCATTGCCTCCCTTATTGATGATCCGGTGCCCTTTCTGCAACCCCCTGACGGGTGAGCGAAAAAGTCATTGACGGCTGCCGGTGATCCATCCCGGACCCAGGCAACGGCCAATCTTTCACTCACCCGGCAACGCCTTGATATTGAAAGGACACTGAGCAATAACGGACATATGCCAGATGTGAAAAATTCCTTATTTTTTGCGTACAGACGCCCGGCGGCACGTCTGGCCCGGCAATCTGCTAGCGAATGGCCAGCCTTTTGGCCAGGCGAGTGAGGTTGGCGCGGTCGACACCCAGCTCGCGCGCCACCTCGGCCCACTTGCCCTGGTGACGCTGTAGCGCCTGCTCGATCAGGCGTCGCTGGAAAGCGTCCACCGAGGCCTTGAGCCCCTCGCCCGCCACCGGCAAGGGGTCATGTTCAAGAATCGCAGGGTCGGCCTCAGGCGTGGCAACAGGCTCATTTTCCAGGCCCAGCATGGCCGCTTCGATGGTCACTACCCGCGGCCGCTCGGCTGGCGCCACCAGCGCCTTGAGCACCGCGCGACTGATCAGATGCTCCAGCTCACGCACATTGCCTGGCCAGCGGTACGCGACCAGTCGCTGCTGCGCCTCGCCGGTCAGGCGCACGCTGCGCAGCCCCATGCGCATGCGGTTCTCTTCGATGAAAAAGCCGGCCAGCAACACCACGTCACGGCCGCGCTCGCGCAGTGCCGGCACGTGCAGCGGATAGACACTCAGGCGGTGATAGAGGTCGGCGCGAAAGCGACCCTGGCGCACTTCTTCGGCCAGGTCGCGGTTGGTGGCGGCGATGATGCGTACATCGACGTGATGCTCCTGGTCGGAACCCACGCGCTGCAACTGACCACTCTGCAGTACGCGCAACAGCTTGGACTGCACCGGCAGCGGCAGCTCGCCGACCTCATCAAGAAACAGCGTGCCACCATCGGCCAGTTCGAACTTGCCGCTGCGACCGGTCACGGCACCGGAAAACGCACCGCGCACATGACCGAACAACTCGCTTTCCACCAGCGTCTCGGGCAGGGCCGCGCAGTTGATGCTGATCAGGGCCTTGTGTGCACGCGGCGAATGCAGGTGGATCGACTCGGCCACCAGCTCCTTGCCCACCCCGGTTTCGCCGGTGATCAATACTGCCAGCGGGCTGTTGCCCACCAGCACGATTTCCTGCTGCAAATGCTTGTGCGCCGAGCTCTGGCCGATGAGTTCACGGGGCGCATGGCCGCCGGCGACGCGCTTGTAGACTTCGACCAGCTGGCGCTGGTCTTCAAACCCGCGCAGCAATTGCTGAATGCGCTCACTGGCCATGACCGTGGCGGCGGCCAGGCTGGCGAAGGCTTGCAGGGTATCCAGGTCGACGCTGCCGAAGGTGGCGGCATCCAGCGCATCGAGGGTGATCAGGCCCCAGGGCTGGCCCTGAATGATCAACGGGCAACCCAGGCAATCATGGACTTCAAGGGGACCGTGGCCGTCGAGCAGACCGTCATAGGGATCGGGCAGCTCGCAATCGGCGGCGAACCGCACCGGCTTGTGGCTGTACAGCAGAATCTTCAGGCGCGGATGCTCGCTGACCCGAAAGCGCCGCCCGAGGGTGTCGGCGCTCAGGCCATCGACCGCCAACGGCACCAGCACATCCTCTTCAAGCTTGAGCAACGCCACCGCATCGCACGGCAGCAATTGGCGCAAGGAATGCAGCAACCGCCGGTAACGCTCCTCGTCAGGCATTTCGCGCGACAGATCGGCCACCAGCGGCAACAGCGAACGCAGCAGAGGGTGAGGCATCAGGGCACCGGGCAGGCAGGAAACATGAAGTCATTATGACCTCAACCTGCCTGTCCTGACACGCCCAGGCCTGGTGGGAGGACCGTAGGAGCGCGCTTGGCCCGCGACCGGCTGCGCTAGCAGTCGTAAAATTGTGGCGTTTCGCAGATTTACGGTCGTAAATTTTCAGCGTTTCACAAATTTTTGCGAGCGCTGCGCACTCGGTCGCGGGCAGAGCGCGCTCCTACGGGGGGCCAGGTCGTGGGTGGTTACGGGGCCGGGTTCGGTTGGGCGGTGTGGATGGCCTCGATGCCGGCAATCACCTCATCGGACAACGTAAGGTCAATGCTCGCCAGGTTGCTGGCCAGTTGTTCAAGGTTGGTGGCGCCGATGATGTTGCTGGTCACGAACGGGCGGCTGGTGACGTAGGCCAGGGCCATCTGGCCAGGGTCCAGGCCATGTTCGCGGGCCAAAGCCACGTAACGGGCGGTGGCGCTCTGGGCCTCGGGATTGTTGTAGCGCTGGAAGCGCTCATAGAGCGTCAAGCGGCCAGCGGCCGGACGGGCGCCGTCGAGGTACTTGCCGGTCAGCACGCCGAACGCCAGGGGCGAATAGGCCAGCAGGCCGATCTGCTCGCGAATGGCGATTTCTGCCAGGCCCACTTCAAAGGTGCGATTGAGCAGGCTGTAGGGGTTCTGGATCGACACGGCGCGCGGCAGGTCCAGGGTCTCGGCCAGGTGCAAAAAGCGCTGGGTGCCCCACGGGGTTTCGTTGGACAGGCCGATCTGACGCACCTTGCCCTCCTTGACCAGGTCGCCCAGCACCGACAGGGTTTCCTCGATGGCCACCGCGTCGTCATTGGCATCATGCTGGTAACCCAGCACACCGAAGAAGTTGGTCTTGCGGTCCGGCCAGTGCAGTTGGTACAGGTCGAGGTAATCGGTGTTCAGGCGCTTGAGACTGCCTTCGAGGGCGGCGGTGATGTTGCGCCGGTCCAGGCGCGGATTGCCGTCGCGAATGTGCTCCATGCGACCTGGACCTGCGACCTTGCTGGCCAGTACCCAGTCGTTGCGGTCGCCGTGGGCCTTGAAGTACTCGCCGATGATGCTTTCGGTGCGGGTGTAGGTTTCACCGCGCGGCGGCACCGGGTACATCTCGGCGGTGTCGATGAAATTGATGCCGGCCTGCTTGGCCAGGCGGATCTGCTCGAAAGCCTGTTCCTGGGTGTTCTGCTCGCCCCAGGTCATGGTGCCCAGGCAGATGGCGCTGACAGAAATGTCCGTCTTGCCGAGTGAACGAAATTGCATCGATGACTCCCTTTTATCGAAGAAATGCGACGGCCAGCGCCGCCGCTGTTCAGGCCCTTCAGGTGCGCCGCATACAGCGCAGGTAACGTTCATTGACCCGCTGGGCGAACCAGGCGGTGGTCAGTTTACGGGTGATCTTCGGGCTTTGCAGGGTGATGCCCGGCAGTATCGCGCGTGGCAGCTGTTTGCCGGCTGTCTGCTCGGCCAGTTCGAACACCCGTGCGTACACCCGGGTGTCGGCAAACTCGGGGCCGTCACCCTTCTTGAGCTGGTTGTAGAGGGCCGCGTTGCTCAAGCCCAGGCGCGGCGCCAGGCTGCGCACGGCCCGCTCGGTGGCGCCGGGGTCCAGCGAGTCACGCAGGATCAAATCGCCGTCCAGCGCCAGCTCGATGCCGGTCAGGCGGCTCACCGCGCTCTGGAACGCTGCGTTGCGGCTCGCGTACCAGCCGGCATTGAAATCGGCAAAGCGGTACAACGGCTCGGGGTAATCGACCGGATAACCGAGCAAGTGGGCGATGCCGAAATACAGCCCGCCCCGGCGGCTGAACACTTCCCGGCGGATCGAGCCGTCCACGGCATAGGGGTAGCCGTCGGCGTGCTGCTCGGCAAAGGCGATGCTGACCTGCATCGGCCCGCCGGTGTGCACCGGGTTGAAGCGCCCGAACAGGGTCTGGCCCAGCGGCACGATGCTGGTGAAATCGTCGAAGATGGCGCTCAATTGCTTTTCGGTACGGGCTGCTGCCAGGCGGGCGGCGTAAGTCTTGCCATCGGGCGAGCGCAAGCCCAGGGCGGCGTCGATCAGCGCCGCGGGGATGTGCAGGCGGGCGGCACGGCGGTCGATTTCCTGCCGGGCGATGCGCGCCAGCCCCGGCACCGGTGGATCGGCCTGGTAGGTCGATTCCTGCTCGGTGACCGCCAGGGCGGCGCAGATGTTCGAATCGTTCAGGGCAATGTCCTGAGTGGTGAACGCGGTCTGGAAATCCGCCGCCCAACCCTGGCGGTCATTCACACTGGCCGGCAGCCGTTCCAGAATGCGCGCTCGCGCCTGTTCCGGACTGAGCGGCGGCGGTCCCGAAGGGGGCGTGACACAGCCGCTCAGCAATAGCGCCGTTGCGGTCAACAGACTCACAAGCAGGTTAGGACTCACCTCGATCTCCCGAAAACATGAAACGGATCGAGGGGCTGGCCGTCAGAACACCGACCAGTCGATCCGCGCGCTCAAACGTTCCAGCGCTGCCATACCGACCAGCGAGTTCCCGGCTGCGTTCAACTCCGGGGACCACACGCACACCGAGAAGCGCCCCGGCACCACCGCGACGATGCCGCCGCCGACCCCGCTCTTGCCTGGCAGGCCGACGCGGTAGGCAAAGTTGCCGGCCTCATCGTACAGCCCGCTGGTGGCCATGATCGAGTTCAGCTGGGTGGTCTGGCGGGCGGTGAGAATCTGTTCGCCGCTGTGAGTGCAGAACCCTTCGTTGGCCAGGAAGCCGAAGGCCCGCGCCAGGTCGATGCAGTTCATGCTCAACGCACAATGATGAAAGTAACTGCGCAGGACGTTCTCGACTTCGCCGTGGAAATTGCCGAACGACTTCATCAGCCAGGCCGCGGCGGCGTTGCGCGAGCGATGCTGGTATTCGGACTCGGCCACCTTGGCATCGGAAATCACCTTGGGGTTGCCGCACAGGCGCCGCACGAAATCGCGCATCGACAAGGACGGCGCGGCAAAGCGCGACTGGTTGATGTCGCAGATGATCAAGGCCCCGGCATTGATGAACGGGTTGCGCGGCTTGCCACGCTCGAACTCCAGCTGCACCAGCGAATTGAACGGTTGGCCGGACGGCTCGTGCCCCACCCGCTCCCAGATCTCCTCACCGGAATGCTGAATGGCCTGGACCAGGCTGAAGACCTTGGAAATGCTCTGGATCGAAAACGGCGTCTGCGCATCCCCGGCCTGGAACACCTCGCCACTGTTGCTGTACACCGCGATGCCCAGTTGGTCGGGACGTACCTCGCCCAGCGCCGGAATGTAACTGGCGACTTTGCCCTGGCCAAGCAACGGCCTGACTTCATCGAGGATTTCGTTCAGCAAGTCTTGCATGTGGGCGCCCCGTGTTTTTGGGTGCGCACACTACACCAAGCGCCGGGAAATTACCTGACGATTAATCCTTGTAGCCGGTGCCCAGGCGATCCAGCTCGCGAATCAGCGCGTTCCAGTGGCGGGCCACACCGGGGCCGTTGCCATCCTTGAAGACCCTGGCCTGCTCCTCGACCCTGGCGACCACTTCAGGAGGCGGCAGGATCAATTCATCGTTGCCGGCCGATTGCGCGGCAATCTGGATATTGCAGGCGTATTCCAGGCCATGCAGTTGCTGAAAGGCATGGGCCACGCTCACCCCGCCGGTCAGCAGACCGTGGTTGCGCAGAATCATCACGCTCTTGCTGCCAAGGTCGGCGACCAGCCGCTCGCGCTCGTCCAGCTCCAGCGCCACGCCTTCATAGTCGTGGTAGGCAACGCGCCCGGAAAACCCCAGCGCGTGCTGCGAGATGGGCAACAGGCCGCGCTTTTGCGCCGACACAGCAATGCCGTCGCGGGTGTGGGTGTGCAACACCGCCACCAGGTCCGGGCGCGCACCGTGGATGGCGCTGTGGATCACGTAGCCGGCGTAGTTGATGCCAAGCCCGGTCGGGTCGTCAACGATCGTGCCGTCCAGGTCGACCTTGACCAGGTTGGAGGCGGTGATTTCGTCGAACAACAGGCCGAAGGCGTTGATCAGAAAGTGTTCTTCCGGGCCCGGCACCCGCGCCGAGAAGTGCGTGTAGATATGGTCGGTCCAGCGCTTGTGGGCCGCCAGGCGGTAAGCGGCGGCCAGTTGCACGCGCACCTCCCATTCGGCAACCGAGACGCGTTCGCGCACAGAACCCGACGATGAAGATTGAGGGGCATCCTGCTGGATAGGCAAGGCACTGACATTGCTCATGGGGGTGGCTCCTGAAGGGCATGTAAAGCATGTGGCGCCAGACTATGCGCAGAAGCGGATATTTAAAAATCACATTTTCATCTAAGCTAATTATTAAAAAATAGAATATTAAAAAGACGCTTTATGCTCTTGTTCGCGCTTGTCCCCATTACCGACCCCTTTGCCAGGCGGAGGTATTGTTCTTTTGACCTGCCTGGAGCCTGAACATGACCGTGCCATCGCGTCGCCGCCTGACCCTTGCGTTGCACGTCAAACGGACACACGACACGCCAACCAGCACTGGCGCATGGACGCCAACTTCGCCCTGCACGGGCAACACATGGCGCTCGCAACGAACCGAAGATGCACGGGTGTTGCGCTGCTGCACCGCGCCAAGGCGGAGCACTGTCGCGCAGCAAACACTGGACCGGTGTAGGAGCGCGCTTGCCCGCGACCGGCTGCGTTAGCAGTCGTAAAATTGTGGCGTTTCGCAGATTTTTAACGTGTTCACGGCTGTAAATCTGTGGCGTTTCGCAGATTTTTAACGTGTTCACGGCTGTAAATCTGTGGCGTTTCGCAG
>NZ_UUIS01000004.1 GCF_900589395.1 Pseudomonas viridiflava | reverse complement strand
CGGTGTCAGGCACGAAACCTTGGGCAACATCAATCCGGTGTCAGGCACGAAACCTTGGGCAACATCAATCCGGTGTCAGGCACGAAACCTTGGGCAACATCAATCCGGTGTCAGGCACGAAACCTTGGGCAACATCAATCCGGTGTCAGGCACGAAACCTTG
>NZ_UUIS01000014.1 GCF_900589395.1 Pseudomonas viridiflava | reverse complement strand
GTTGCTGATAATCAGTTGACTCTCAGTCTGACACCGCAAGCACCCACACGAATTGCTTGATTCAATTGTTAAAGAGCGGTTGGTTGAGCTGTTCGCTTCAACCGAGGCGCGCATTCTACAGCGCCTGTGTATCGTGTCAAGTGATTATTTTCGGAAGTTTTCAGAGCAACTCTGTAACTTCCATCACTTGCGCGCCGAGCGATCTTTCAATCAACTCATCAGCGGGAGGCGAATAATACAGCATTGAAACTTGCTGTCAACTGCCTTTTTCACCACTGCGACCCTGAGGCCAGCACCACCCCCTCGCCGATTTCTTATCCAACTCATTGATCTTCAAGGAGTTTTCAGTTTCTTCCGCGGCGGGAATGGTGCGCATTATAGAGCGCTGAGACAGGGCGTCAACACTTTATTTCAATAATGTGAAATTAACGGTTAATCGCATCCTGAAAGAGCTTCCCTCTATATAGAAGACGATGCCCCCTATGGACACTCCTATAGAACCAGCCCTTCATGCAACAAGGCGATCGCCTCATCGCTCAGGCCCAATACATCGCGCAACACAGCCTGGGTATGTTCGCCCAATAAAGGCGGTGCCCGACGATACTCGACCGGCGTCTGCGACAAGCGTATAGGGCTGGCCACCAACGGTACGGTCCCGCCCAATGCATGAGGCAGTTCGATCGCCAGCCCTCGCGCCACTACCTGAGGATCGGCAAACACTTGGGCCAGGTCGTTGATCGGCCCGCACGGGACGCCGGCAGCTTCCAGCTCGGCCACCCATTGCGTCGTGGTCCTGAACACTGTGACCTGGCGAATCAACGGGATCAGCTCGGCGCGATGAGCTACCCGCAACGCGTTGCTCTTGAAGCGCGAATCTTCAGCCCACTCGGGCCTACCAGCCACTTCGGCGAATTTCCTGAACTGACTGTCATTACCCACCGTCAGGATGAAGTCGCCATCGGCGGTCGGGAAGTCCTGGTAAGGCACGATGTTCGGATGCGCATTGCCCAGCCGACGAGGCGCCACACCGGTGCTCAGGTAGTTCATCGCCTGATTGGCCAGGCACGCCACCTGCACGTCCAGCAAGGCCATGTCGATATGCTGCCCTTCCCCGCCCTGATCGCGGTGCGCCAGGGCGGCCAGAATAGCCGTACTTGAATACAGCCCGGTCAGAATATCAGTCAACGCCACACCCACCTTGACCGGCCCTGCCCCCTCTTCTGCCTCGGCGCGCCCGGTCAGGCTCATCAGCCCGCCCAGCCCTTGAATCATGAAGTCGTAGCCAGCACGCCTGGCATAAGGCCCGCTTTGTCCGAACCCGGTGATCGAGCAATAGATCAGTCGAGGATTGATCGCCTTGAGCGTCGGATAGTCCAGGCCATAGGCCGCCAGGCCGCCTACCTTGAAATTCTCGATCAACACATCGGAGCGGGCCGCCAGTTCACGCACCAGCGCCTGTCCTTCGGGGCGGGTAAAATCGATGGTCACCGACTGCTTGTTGCGATTGGCCGACAGGTAATACGCGGCCTCACTGGTGTCGTGCCCGTTTTCATCCCTGAGGAAGGGCGGCCCCCATGCCCGGGTGTCGTCGCCGCTGACCGGGCGCTCGACCTTGATCACATCGGCGCCCAGGTCGGCCAGGATCTGCCCTGCCCAGGGACCGGCCAGTACCCGCGACAGGTCCAGCACTCGAATATGCGACAGCGCACCCATGGCCAGCCCCTTGTGCATCTATTAATAGAAAGCCTGAATACCGGTCTGCGCACGGCCCAGAATCAGCGCGTGCACATCATGCGTACCCTCATAGGTGTTGACCACCTCCAGGTTGACCAGATGCCGCGCCACACCGAACTCATCGCTGATGCCATTGCCGCCCAGCATGTCGCGCGCCAGGCGTGCGACCTCCAGGGCCTTGCCGCAGGAGTTACGCTTCATGATCGAGGTAATTTCCACCGCTGCAGTACCTTCATCCTTCATCCGTCCCAGGCGCAGACAGCCTTGCAGGGCCAGGGTGATTTCGGTCTGCATGTCGGCGAGCTTTTTCTGGATCAACTGGTTGGCCGCCAGCGGGCGCCCGAACTGCTTGCGATCCAGCGTGTACTGTCGCGCGGTGTGCCAGCAGAACTCCGCCGCTCCCAGCGCGCCCCAGGCAATGCCATAACGAGCGGAGTTAAGGCACGTGAACGGTCCCTTGAGCCCACGTACATCAGGAAAGATGTTCTCGTCAGGCACAAAGACGTTGTCCATCACGATCTCGCCGGTGATGGAGGCGCGCAAACCCACCTTGCCATGAATGGCCGGCGCACTCAGCCCGGCCCAGTCCTTCTCCAGGATAAAGCCACGAATGTCGCCGGCATCATCCTTGGCCCAGACAACGAAGACATCGGCGATCGGGCTGTTGGTAATCCACATCTTGGCGCCGCTCAGGCGATAGCCACCCTCGACCTTGCGTGCCCGGGTAACCATCGCGCCAGGGTCGGAGCCATGGTCGGGCTCGGTCAGGCCGAAACAGCCGATCCACTCACCGTTGGCGAGCTTCGGCAGGTACTTCTGCTTCTGCGCTTCGGAGCCGAACTCGTTGATCGGCACCATGACCAGCGACGATTGCACGCTCATCATCGAGCGATAGCCAGAGTCGATGCGCTCCACCTCACGGGCAATCAAGCCGTAGCACACATAATTGAGGCCGCTGCCGCCATAGGCTTCAGGGATGGTGGCGCCCAACAGACCAATCTCGCCCATCTCGCGAAAAATGCGCGGGTCGGTCTGTTCATGACGAAAGGCTTCAAGCACGCGTGGCGCCAACTTGTCTTGGGCAAACTGTTCGGCGCTATCGCGAACCATGCGCTCTTCTTCAGTCAGTTGCTGATCCAGCAACAGCGGGTCGATCCAGTTAAAGCTTGCCTTGCCACTCATGGTTGATGCCTCGCCCGAAATTCAATGTGTGGCCCAAGCGTAGTCGTGCATCGATCAGCGGACAAACGACGATTATGCAAGCTGTTGTGCTAATTTCTCACTCCGAGAACCCGCCAGCCTTTAGGTTGCTGGCTGATCAAGTGAGGACTTCGTATATGCGGCGCAAAATCCCCAGCACAGCAGCCTTGGTCAGCTTCGAGTCGGCCGCTCGCCACGAAAGCTTTACCAAGGCCGCCCAGGAACTGTCGCTGACCCAGAGTGCAATCTGCCGGCAGATTGGCAGCCTGGAGCAGTTTCTCGGCATCGAGCTGTTCAAACGCTCCAGGCGCGGGGTCAAGCTCACCGACGCCGGTCTCTCCTACAGTCGCCGGGTCGCGGCGCAACTCGATGCGGTCGAGCGCGACACGCTGTCGGTCATGGGCCAGCAAGGCGCCAGTGTCATCGAGCTGGCCGTGGTGCCCACCTTCGGCACGCAATGGCTGCTGCCCAGGCTCAAGGACTTCCAGCGATGCCACCCGGAAGTCACCGTCAACCTGACCAATTGCACGCGTCCCTTCCTGTTTGCCGACACCGACTTCGATGCCGCGATCTATTTTGGCGACGCCGATTGGCCGGGCACACAGGCCTACCGCCTGATGGGCGAGAATCCGATGCCGGTTTGCAGCCCCGCGCTATTGGACAACCAGCCCGGCCTGAGCGCCGGTCAGATTGCTCAGTTGCCTTTGCTGCAGCAGACCACCCGCCCCTACGCCTGGCGCCAGTGGTTCAACGATCGTCAGTTGCAAGTGCCACGCGACATGACCGGCCCGCGCTACGAGCTGTTCTCGATGCTGGCTCAGGCGGCCATGCATGAAATGGGTATCGCCCTCATTCCCCCCTTTCTTATTCAACGCGAGTTGCAGGAACAGCGGCTGGTCATAGCCAACCCGAATGAATTAACGAGCATCAAGGCGTACCACTTGATGATTCCACAACGCAAAACCGAGACTGTATCGCTGCAGGCCTTCCGTAACTGGCTTATCGGCCAGGCAAAGGAATACCGATTGCCGCAGGAGCGGGACAAAACGCGGTAGTCACGCCCTATAAAGCACTACAGATATAACTATTTGTCGCCATTTAAAAACTGTCATCAGACATCATTCAAAATGCGCCAATAGCCTTTATCTACAAGGCTTTCAGCGTATTTATGCGTTGAATAATGGCCGAGAATGAAAAATTATCGTTTTCCACATCATGTTCATGGAATGTGCTGTAAGCCCTGTAAATAAAGGGGCACAGCAAAGTTCTGCGACATTAGGTCACAGGATGACTTGTAGTTAATTTCCAGTCTCGTTACAGAATGTGTTGAAGGCCCGCTATTCTCACCTGCACAATGCGCCGCGCCCGGCCTGCCCAGGCCAATGTTCATTGTTCAAGGCCGTCGACGCACCCGCCGCAGTTCGTTGACTCACTTATCAAAAAGAAAGATCGCGCAGGAGACTTGCCGTGCATATTGGTGTTCCTCTTGAAACCCATGCGGGCGAAACCCGGGTCGCCGCCACCCCGGAAACCATCAAGAAACTGATTACCCAGGGCCATACGCTGACCGTCCAACAAGGCGCCGGAATTCGTGCCGGCGTTACCGACAGCGCCTATGAAGCCGCCGGTGCCGTGATCGGCGGTGCCAGCGACGTGTTCAATGCCCAACTGATTCTCAAGGTGACCCCACCCGACAATCAGGAACTGGCGCTGATTCAGCCTGGCACCGTATTGATCGGCATGCTCAACCCGTTCAGCAACGAGACCATTGCGCGCATGAGCGCACGGGGCATCACGGCCTTTGCCCTGGAAGCCGCCCCGCGCACTTCCCGTGCCCAGAGCCTGGATGTGCTGTCGTCGCAAGCCAACATTGCCGGCTACAAATCGGTGCTGCTGGCCGCGCACTATTACCCGCGCTTCATGCCGATGCTGATGACCGCCGCCGGCACCGTAAAAGCCGCCCGGGTGCTGATCCTCGGTGCCGGCGTGGCCGGCCTGCAGGCGATTGCCACCGCCAAGCGCCTGGGCGCCGTCGTGGAAGCCTCCGACGTGCGGCCGGCGGTGCGCGAGCAGATCGAGTCACTGGGCGCCAGATTCATCGATGTACCCTACGAGACCGATGAAGAACGCGCATGCGCCGAAGGCGTCGGCGGCTATGCCCGGCCCATGCCGGCCAGCTGGATGCAGCGCCAGGCCGTTGCCGTGCACGAACGCGCCCGGCAATCGGACATCGTCATCACCACCGCACTGATTCCCGGCCGCAAGGCACCGGTGCTGCTGAGTGCCGACACCGTGGCGCAGATGAAGCCTGGCTCGGTGGTCATCGACCTGGCCGCCGCCCAGGGCGGCAACTGCCCGCTGACCGTGGCCGACCAGGTCGTGGTCGAGCACGGCGTGACCCTCGTCGGCCATACCAACCTGCCGGCACTGGTGGCCGCCGATGCCTCGGCGCTGTATGCCCGCAACCTGCTGGACTTCATGAAGCTGCTGTTCGACAAGGACGCCCAGCTCTCGATCAACCTCGAAGACGACATCGTCGCCGCGTGCCTGATGTGCCGCGACGGTCAGGTCATCCGCAAAAACGGCTGAGAACAATCACCATGCAAGAGCTGATCTCCCCCGGTATCTACAACCTGATCATTTTTGTCCTGGCCATCTACGTGGGTTACCACGTGGTCTGGAACGTCACCCCGGCCCTGCACACGCCGTTGATGGCGGTCACCAATGCCATCAGCGCCATCGTGATCGTCGGCGCCATGCTTGCCGCCGCCCTGACCGTCACGCCGCTGGGCAAGGTCATGGGCACCCTGGCCGTGGCCCTGGCGGCGGTCAACGTGTTCGGTGGCTTCCTGGTCACCCGACGCATGCTGGAAATGTTCAAGAAGAAAGCCAAGGTCAAGGATGAGGTGCAGAAATGAGCATGAACCTCGTCACCCTGCTGTATCTGGTTTCGGCCGTGTGCTTCATCCAGGCGCTCAAGGGCCTGTCGCACCCGACCACTTCGCGACGCGGCAACCTGTTCGGCATGCTGGGCATGGGCCTGGCGGTACTGACCACCATCGGCCTGGTCTACAAGCTGGCCAGCACCATGGGCACCAACGCCGGCATCGGCTATATCCTTGTGGGTCTGCTGGTCGGCGGCACCGCCGGCTCGATCATGGCCAAGCGTGTCGAGATGACCAAGATGCCGGAACTGGTGGCCTTCATGCACAGCATGATCGGCCTGGCCGCGGTGTTCATTGCCATCGCCGCGGTGGTCGAGCCCCAGTCACTGGGCATCGTGGCCCAGCTGGGCGACGCCATCCCGGTCGGCAACCGCCTGGAACTGTTCCTGGGCGCAGCCATCGGCGCCGTGACGTTCTCAGGCTCGGTCATCGCCTTTGGCAAGCTGTCAGGCAAGTACAAATTCCGTCTGTTCCAGGGTGCACCGGTGCAGTTCGCCGGGCAACACAAACTGAACCTGGTCCTGGGCCTGGCCACGCTGTTCTTCGGCCTGACCTATATGTTCAGCGGCAACCTCACCGCGTTTGCGATCATGCTGGTGCTGGCTTTCGTGATTGGCGTGCTGCTGATCATCCCCATCGGCGGGGCCGACATGCCGGTGGTGGTGTCGATGCTCAACAGCTACTCGGGCTGGGCCGCAGCCGGCATCGGTTTCTCGCTGAACAACTCGATGCTGATCATCGCCGGCTCGCTGGTCGGCTCCAGCGGCGCCATCCTGTCGTACATCATGTGCAAGGCCATGAACCGCTCGTTCTTCAACGTGATCGGTGGCGGCTTCGGTGCGACGGCCGATGCCGGCGCCAGCGCTGGCAGCCAGGAACAGCGTCCGGTCAAGTCCGGCTCGGCCGATGACGCCACCTTCCTGCTGACCAATGCCGACACGGTCATCATCGTCCCCGGCTACGGCCTGGCCGTGGCCCGCGCCCAGCATGCACTCAAGGAACTGACCGAGAAGCTGGTGCACCATGGCGTCACGGTGAAATACGCCATTCACCCGGTGGCCGGGCGCATGCCGGGGCACATGAACGTGCTGCTGGCCGAGGCCGAAGTGCCTTACGACCAGGTGTTCGAGATGGAGGACATCAACTCCGAGTTCGGCCAGGCCGACGTAGTGCTGGTGCTGGGCGCCAACGACGTGGTCAACCCGGCCGCCAAGAACGACCCCAAGTCGCCGATTGCCGGCATGCCGATTCTGGAGGCTTACAAGGCCAAGACCATCATCGTCAACAAGCGCTCGATGGCCAGCGGCTATGCCGGCCTGGACAACGAACTGTTCTATCTGGACAAGACCATGATGGTGTTTGGTGACGCCAAGAAGGTCATCGAAGACATGGTCAAGGCCGTCGAGTCGCACTGATAAAACCGCTTCAGAAAAGCCCCGACCTGTTCGCAAGCCGGGGCTTTTTTACCGCTGGCGTAACGGTGTTTTGTGCTGAAACCCCCTAATTAGAGCCCTCGCGTACGACCTTGGTCGGGGGACGAAGCCGCCGCCAGCCACTAGACTTGGCGCTCGTTTCCACCCCCGAGACCATGACCATGTACCGTGATCGTATTCGCATGCCCGGCCTGATGAGCAAGGTGATGAGCGCAGCCGACGCCGCCGGCCTGATTGAAGACGGCATGACCGTTGGCATGAGCGGCTTCACCCGCGCCGGTGAAGCCAAGGCGGTGCCGCACGCACTGGCCGAACGCGCCCGCCAGTCGCCCCTGAAAATCAGCCTGATGACCGGCGCCAGCCTGGGTAACGATCTGGACAAGCAACTGACCGAAGCGGGCGTGCTGTCGCGGCGCATGCCGTTCCAGGTCGACAGCACGCTGCGCCGGGCCATCAATGCCGGCGAAGTCATGTTCATCGACCAGCACCTCTCCGACACCGTCGAACAACTGCGCAACCGGCAGATCAAGGCGGTGGACCTGGCGGTCATCGAATGCGTGGCGATCACCGAGGACGGCCACCTGGTGTTGAGCACCTCGGTCGGCAACTCGGCCAGCTTCGCCATCCTCGCCGAAAAGGTGATTGTCGAGATCAACCTGTCGCAACCCCTGGCGCTCGAAGGCCTGCACGACATCTATATCCCCAGCTACCGGCCGACGCGCTTGCCGATCCCGGTGCTGGAAGCCGATTCACGCATCGGCAGCCCTGCGGTGAAGATCGACCCGGCCAAGATCATCGGCATCGTCATCAGCGACCAGCCCGACTCGCCGTCGACCGTGTTACCGCCGGATGTCGAGACCCAGGCGATCGCCAATCACCTGGTCGAGTTCTTCAAGAGCGAAGTGCGTGCCCAGCGCCTGACCGAACGCTTGATGCCATTGCAGGCCGGTATTGGCACCATCGCCAATGCGGTGATGCACGGCCTGCTGGACTCGCCCTTCAAACACCTGACCATGTACTCCGAAGTGCTGCAGGACTCGACCTTCGACCTGTTCGATGCCGGCAAGCTCGACTTCGCCTCAGGCAGCTCCATGACGCTGTCGGCGCCCAGGCACGCCCAGGTGTTCGCCGACTTCGAACGCTACAAGTCACGGCTGGTGCTGCGCCCGCAGGAAATCTCCAACCACCCGGAAGTGATCCGCCGCCTGGGCATCATCGGCATCAATACCGCGCTGGAGTTCGACCTGTACGGCAACGTCAACTCCACCCATGTGTGCGGCACGCGGATGATGAACGGCATCGGCGGCTCGGGCGACTTCTCGCGCAACGCCCACCTGGCGATCTTCGTCACCAAATCCATTGCCAAGGGCGGTGCCATTTCCAGCGTGGTGCCAATGGTCAGCCATGTGGACCATACCGAGCACGACGTCGATATTCTGGTCACCGAGCAGGGCCTGGCCGACCTGCGCGGCCTGGCACCGCGCGAGCGGGCACGGGTGATCATCGACAACTGCGTGCACCCGGACTATCGCCAGGCGCTCGACGACTACTTCAGTGCGGCTTGTGTGCTGGGCGGCCATACCCCTCACCTGCTGCGTGAAGCACTCAATTGGCACATGAATCTGGAAGAGACCGGGCGCATGCTGTCCGCGTGAAAAACACAGTTTGGCCTGTGCAACACACTTTTCCGATACAGCGACAATACTGAAACAGCGGCCTGACAAAAACTGTACTTCTGTACTGGTCAAAAACCGACTTTTAATGACATAAATACGACTCACCCAGCCTAAAACGCACCATTAATGTGCAGACCAGTACAGTCGCCCCATTTTCGAACAAAACAGTGCTCCTAAACAGTTAACTGGACTCGCACAATACAGATGAACTGTGTCTATAGAACACCGCGTGACGAGAGGAAGATAGGCACCAGTCAAGCCAATCTCTAATCCCGCCACAAGCGGAAGGAAGTCACACCATGGAACGCACCCTCAGTTCCGAGCTGTACAACGAAAGCACCGTTTCGAACCAGTCTGCCCTGCCTCTGCGCGCCTTCGCGACCCTGATGCTGTGGCAACGTCGCCTGTCGAGCCGCCGTCAACTGGCTCGCCTGGACACTCGCCTGCTGGCTGACGCCGGTATCAGCGAATCCCAGCGCTACGAAGAACTGAGCAAACCGTTCTGGCGTTGATACGGCGCGAACCGGCGCAGGCCTGAAGGCCATCCAGCCCGTTCACCCGAATCCCCCCAAAGCCCGTCGCAGGCAACTGCTGACGGGCTTTGTCGTTTCGGCCTGCCGCCCAGCAAACACTGGACCCCGGTAGGAGCGCGCTTGCCCGCGACCGAGTGCGCAGCGCTCGCAGAAATTGTGTAGACGCTGAAAATTTACGACTGCTAACGCAGCCGGTCGCGGGTAAGCGCGCTCCTACCGCAGCCGTCCGAAAACAAGTACAGTTTACAAGATGCCTAATAAAGACCATAACAGTTACAGCGACTGGCGAAGCGCTGCGATAGCACGCGGCAATGACCTGAGATAGGCTAGCGCGCACACCTTCACGATCTCTTCATCTATTAGACGGAACACCACCATGTCCTTTCTGCGTATTCTGGGTACCGCTGTGCTGTTGACCGCCGCTGTCGGTGCCCACGCCAGCAGCTTTATCGTGACCACCGACACCGTGGTCGGCGCTGTCGCCGCCTCCACCGATGCCACCTCCGACATCAGCTCGTCGTTTCGTGACGACAAGATCGTACGTGCCGCCCGCGACGACGCCGCCAGCTTTGTGGGCAGCGCCGGCGAAATCCGTGGCGCGCGCCTCGAAGGTGCCCTGAGCCACATCCGCCAGCTGCAACCGGCCCTGCAAGCCACCGACACGCAGCTGGCCCAGGCCATCCTGGCCCTGTAAGCCGGCCACCCCGCCGGCAGGCGGGGTAGCCCTGTCCAAGGCATTGCGTTAGCCTTGGCCTTCGTTTCAGCAATGCCTTGAATAATCATGCGCTTATCGTATCTGTTGCTTCTGGCTCCGTTGGCCGGCCTGATGCTCTGCAGCCAGGCCCGTGCGTTCGACATCAGCACACAGGGCGTGGTCGTCAGCGGCTACGTCACCAGCCAGGTCACCTCGGCCCCTTTCGACGACAAGCTGATCCTCGACGCCCACGACGAAGCCGCCGCCTTTGTCGCCAGCGACGGGCGGCTGCGCGGTGCACGGCTTGAATCGGCCTTGCTGCACCTGCGACAACAGGACACAAAACTTCGTGCCAGCGACCTTGAACTGGCACAGGCAATCCTCGTCCAATAATCACTTTTTCTGCTCGGTACTGGAGACGTTACATGCGCACCCCGTTGATCGCCGCAACCCTGGGCATGCTGCTGATGGCCGACCTGGCCCAGGCACAGACCGTGGTCGCCACCAGCAACATCATCGTTCGCGCTTTTGGCCGCTCCATCGACTTCACCTCCGACACCACCACCTCGATCCGCGACTCCAAGGTCGTGCAGCAAGCCCGCGACGACGCCGCCAGTTATGTGGCCAGCGGCGGTGATATCCATGGCGCCCGCCTCGATGCGGCGTTTGACACCCTGCGCAGCCGCGTGCCTGAAGCGCGCACCGCCAGCGACCAGGCCCTGGCCGAAGCCATCCTCGCCCTGTGAGGCGCCTCGGCGTCTGGCTGCTGGCCTGGGCGCTGAGCCTGGCGGCGACACCTGCGCTCGCCGCCCTGCAACTGAACCTGCAAGGCGCGTCCTTGAGCCCGGCCCAGCGCCAGGCCAGCCAGGCGTTGCTCGATGAAGCCCTGCAGGCCTTGCCACCCCGCCTGATCCAGGCCCTGGACCGGCGCATCGAGGTGAGCTGGTCCGGCGACATGCCGGACAATGCTTATGGCCAGGCCGCAGGGCCTTACCAGTTGTACCTCAACACCCGCCTGCTGGCAGCACTGACCGATGGCTCTGCCGCCACCGAGCCCACCGGCCGGCCGCATGGCACCGTGCGCCGCGAATTGCTGGCAACGGTGCTGCACGAACTGACCCACGTCTACGACCGCGCCCGCCTGTGGTCCGGCGCCGACCGCACGCTGATCCTGCGCTGCGCCCGTCAACACAGTTCGCTGGGCAAGGTCGGCCTGGCCGACGAATGCCGTGGCCAGACCGAGCGGCGCTTCACCTTGAGCGACGACCCGCGCCTGCTCGACCTGGCCGGCTGGCAGCAGTATGTGGGCCGGCGTGGCGCACGCGAGCAGCACAACGGCCAGAGCGTGCGCAGCCCGGATGCCTACGAGCTGAGCAGCCCGCTGGAGTTTGTCGCGGTAAACATGGAGTACTTTCTGCTCGACCCGACCTACGCCTGCCGTCGCCCGGCCCTGTACCGCTGGTACAAGGAGCAGTTCGGCTGGGCGCCGCCGACGCAACAGGCCTGCCCCTCGTTCTATCCGTACCTGAACGCCGGCAACGATTTTGGCCGCGAGCCGCTGGGCAAGCTTGACCCCGAGCGTGTCTACGCCGTGGATTACCTGCTGGCGGAGGCCAACCAGAACATGATGAGCCGGTGGGGCCACAGCATGCTGCGCCTGGTGATCTGCAAGCCAGGCCGGCCACGTGGCCCGGACTGTCGCCTGGACCTGGACCAACACCTGGTGCTCTCTTACCGGGCCTTCGTGGGCGATGTGCAGCTCTCGAGCTGGGACGGCCTGACCGGCGCCTACCCGTCACGGCTGTTTGTTCTGCCGCTGGCCCAGGTGATCGACGAGTACACCAAGACCGAGCTGCGCAGCCTGGCCTCGGTGCCGTTGAAGCTGTCACGCCCGCAGATCGACACCCTGGTCGAGCACGCCGCTGAAATGCACTGGAGCTATGACGGCGACTACTACTTCATCTCCAACAACTGCGCCGTGGAAACCCTCAAGCTGTTGCGCAGCGGCACTGATGATTCGCAACTCACCGGCCTGGACAGCATCTTGCCCAACGGTTTGCTGGAGGTGCTCAAGGGCCGCGGCCTGGCCGACACCCGCGTGCTGGACGACCCCAAGGAAGCGCTGCGCCTGGGTTACCGCTTCGACTCCTACCGCGATCGCTACCAGGCCATGTTCACGGTGCTCAAGAAGAACCTGCCTATCCAGCAGGACTCGGTCGAGGACTGGCTGCAACAACCGGCCATCGAGCGGCGCCAGTGGTTCGCCCGCGCCGACTTGCGCACCAGCGCCGCCATCCTGCTGCTGGAGCAGGCCAGCCTGCGCCGCCAGTTGCTGCTGGCCCAGGACGAGGTCAAGCAACGCTACCTCACCGCGCGCGAGCAACAGGACGGGCGCGTGTCGAAGGCCACCGGCACCTTGCAGGATATTCTGGCCAACAGCGGCTTTCTCAGCCGCCCGGCCGAGCTGCTCGGCAGCGATGGCTATGGCCTGCCGCAAGCTGAAGAATGGCAACGCCTGGAGACTCAGAGCAGCGAACGGCAGAAAACCCTCAAGCGTCTCACCGGTGATCTGGACAGCGAAGTGCGGGCCCTGCTGGAGCCGGCCCGTGCTGCCGAAATTACCGCCAGCGAAGAAAATCTCAAGCAGATGAGCGAACACTTGCGCGCCTTGCACAAAGCCGCCGGCGGGCTGCAACTGCCGTGAGTCAGGCGGCGGTCTTTTTCCTGGGCTTGAGGTAACGCATCAGGCCCTGGAACCACATCACCAGGGCCGTGTTGCCCTTGATCTGAATGTGCTTGTCCTGAATACCCTGCATGAATGCCAGTTGCTTGTTGCTGGCCTGCAAGGTGGCAAAGCCGTAGGCGGCATCCTTGAACACAATGCTGAAGGCCGGCTCCGGGGCCAGGCCACCGGCACTGCGCACGCGCTGTTCGCGCACCACATAATGCCGTGCCACTTTGCCGTCAGCCGTCTGCAGCTGGAATGTCAGGGCCTTGTCGCCCAACTGTTGCTGAAAAGCGGGATTGTTGCGACTGGCCCGGGCCATCAGCAGGCCCAGTGCCCAGAGAAGAAAACGAAATTTCACGCGTACAGCCTCCGCCATGTTCAAGTAAGGACAAGCGGCGGCAGTCTAGCGGTTCGAAGCAGGCATTACCTGCGCCTTCAGCGCAGATAACCGCCATTTCATAGCATTAAAGCGTCAGGTATCGCCCGCGTGCAGGGCGATACCTGAAGCTGGGCCCTCAGCGGATGCTGCTGATATTGCCCTTACTGCCGGTCACTTTGACATCAACCTTCTTGAAGATGAAATAGTCGGCCACTTTCACTTCATAGCGCGGCGCCACGATCAGGTCGGCACCGGAGGTCTTGACCGCTTTGTAGGCCGCCGCTGCCTTGGTGGTGGAAACCGGGTCCGGCAGGCCCAGGCCCAGGCCGCCGGCGGCCGGACCGCCATAGCTGACGCCATCGGCGTATTCGTTGTCACCGCCGAAGGCTAGGAAGTTGAAGAGGATATTGGTCGAGGATTCACCCGAGATCGGCCCGCCGACCTTGACATCGGCCTTCAGGTCGGTCTTGACGACGCCTTCAAGCGCCGCCGAAGGCTGGCTGACGTTGTAGCTGACACAGCCGCTGGTGGTCGCGATCAGGGTGGCGACGGCAGCAGACATCCATAACTTTTTCATCTTGTTTTCCCAGGTGTGTTTAAGAGGAGCAACGGAGGCGCACTCTAAGGGGAGACAGGCTGAAAAAAAGTCAGGCATTTCTGCGCAGAAAAGCGTTTCCTTACAAAAACTTGTAGGATTTTTCCTACCTTATCGTTTCAAACGCAGGCATAAAAAAACGGGCACCCCATGCGACCGGGGTGCCCGTTATTTCAGGCGGCGCGTCCTGTTCAAGGACGGGCAGCAGGATCAGGGATTGACGGTGTCCTTGAGGGCCTTGCCAGGCTTGAAGGACACGGTGTTGCTGGCCTTGATCTTCACGGGTTCACCCGTTTGCGGGTTCTTGCCAGTGCGGGCGCCGCGATGGCGTTGCAGGAACGTGCCGAAGCCGACCAGGGTGACGCTGTCCTTGCGGTGCAGGGCACCGGTGATTTCTTCAAGGATGGCGTTGAGAACGCGAGTGGACTGGTCTTTGGTGAGGTCCGCTTTTTCAGCGATAGCGGCGGCGAGATCTGGTTTACGCATGTACTAAGCCTCTTGTACGGTTTTTTGTTTTTATGGCCCGTGCCACCCGACTCGAGCAGCCATCAGGTAACCGCTGCAGCGCCTCGCAGCGGCCGTCGAATCGCAGAATGGCACGGCGCAAAGGCCCGCGCCAGTGGGGGTAGGCCGAATATTCAAATTAAACCGCACCCCGGCCGACAAAATGGCCGGCAATCGCTCCAGCGGTCTGGCCCGATCAGCGCACCAGGACCTGACGCCCGTAAACCGGCAGGCTCAGCCGATCTCGATCATTTCAAAATCCATCTTGCCGACCCCGCAATCGGGGCACAGCCAGTCGGCAGGAACATCCTGCCAACGGGTGCCTGGCGCAATGCCGTCGTCGGGCCAACCATCGGCCTCGTTGTAAATCAGACCACAGACAATGCATTGCCACTTTTTCATGTTTGACTCTCTCTCAGGTTCAGGCTCATTCACAGCGGCTTTTTACGGGCCCTGTGGCCGCGATGCAAGCCTGCAACGCAGGTGTATCGGCCGTGCTAAGCTCGGCGCCTCAATGATTGCCGCCCATGACCTGCCGTGACCCAGCCCATCCCCGCCTGCCTGCCCGACCAGTGGCTCGAACGTGACCACCTCCAGTGCGCGCCTGAGCCATTGACGCTCGACTGGTTGTTCAACCAGGACTCCCTGACCCGCCGCCTGACCCGCCTGTCCCGTGACCGCTTCAGCGTCGCGCCCGTGCGGGAAGGCTGGCAGACCCTGCGCGACGACGAGTGCGCCGTCCTGGACCTGCCGGCCGCCAGCCTGGGCTGGGTACGTGAGGTGTACCTGCGCGGCGATGGCTGCCATTGGGTCTTTGCCCGCAGCGTCGCGGCGCGCCAGGCGCTGCTGGACAGCGGCCTGCACATGGACGCCCTGGGCACCCGCTCGCTGGGCGAGCTGCTGTTCAGCGACCCGGCCTTCGAGCGCGGCCCGTTGCAGGTGCGCAGCTATCCGCCGCACTGGCTGCCGGACGCCGACCGGGCCGACGGCCTCTGGGCCCGCCGGTCGTGTTTTCGGCGCGGCGCCCTGACCATCCTGGTCGCCGAGATTTTCCTGCCCGCCCTCTGGCAGGCGCTACACCATGAGGACCGCTGCTGATGTACCTGTCGCTGCTCAAATCGCTCAATCGCCTCAACCCCCGCGCCTGGGACTTCGTCCAGTTGACACGCATCGACAAACCCATCGGCGTCTACCTGCTGCTGTGGCCGACGCTCTGGGCGCTGTGGATCGCCGGCAACGGCAGTCCGTCACTGGCCAATGTGCTGATCTTCGTCATCGGCGTGTTTCTGATGCGCGCGGCCGGGTGCGTGATCAACGATTTTGCCGACCGCAAGGTCGACGGCCACGTCAAGCGCACGCAACAGCGCCCGCTGGCCAGCGGCAAGGTGACCTCGCGTGAAGCGCTGGTGCTGTTCGCCGTGCTGGTGACCTTGAGCTTTCTACTGGTGCTGCTGACCAATGCGGCGACCCTATGGCTGTCGTTCGGCGGCCTGGCGCTGGCCGCCTGCTACCCGTTCATGAAGCGCTACACCTATTACCCGCAAGTGGTGCTGGGCGCGGCGTTCTCGTGGGGCATGCCGATGGCGTTCACCGCCGAGACCGGCAACCTGCCGGCGATCGCCTGGCTGTTATACATCGCCAACCTGCTGTGGACCGTGGCCTACGACACCTATTACGCCATGGTCGACCGCGACGACGACCTGAAGATCGGCGTCAAGTCCACCGCCGTGCTGTTCGGCGATGCCGACCGCACCATCATCGTGACCCTGCAGGGCCTGGCCCTGGGCTGCCTGCTGCTGGCCGGCGCACGCTTGGGTCTGGGCCTGCCGTTTCATCTGGGCCTGCTGGGCGCAGCCGGCTGTTTTGCCTGGCAATGGCACAGCACCCGCGAGCGTGACCGGGATGCATGTTTCAAGGCGTTCTTGCATAACCACTGGGCCGGGCTTTTGATCTTTGCCGGCATCGTGGTCGACTATGCCGTGCGCTAAGCCGCCGAGAGGATGGACAGATGTCACACGACTGCAATAATTCCGTTATCTAATGCGCCCCAAGACAGTTAAATGACAAGAGGTTCGAGCATGGTTGGCAGGAGCATTCTGATCGTTGACGACGAAGCGCCCATTCGTGAAATGATCGCCGTTGCGTTGGAAATGGCCGGCTATGACTGCATCGAAGCCGAAAACTCCCAACAGGCCCACGCGATCATCATCGACCGCAAGCCGGACCTGATCCTGCTTGACTGGATGCTGCCCGGCACCTCGGGCATCGAGCTGGCCCGGCGCCTCAAGCGCGACGAGCTGACCGGCGATATCCCGATCATCATGCTCACCGCCAAGGGCGAAGAGGACAACAAGATCCAGGGCCTTGAAGTCGGCGCCGACGACTACATCACCAAGCCGTTCTCGCCGCGCGAGCTGGTGGCACGCCTCAAGGCCGTGCTGCGCCGCACCGGACCGACCGACGGCGAGGCCCCCATCGAAGTCGGCGGCCTGCTGCTCGACCCGATCAGCCACCGCGTCACCATCGACGGCAAACCGGCCGAGATGGGCCCGACCGAATACCGCCTGCTGCAATTCTTCATGACCCACCAGGAGCGCGCCTACACCCGTGGCCAGTTGCTCGATCAGGTCTGGGGCGGCAACGTCTATGTCGAAGAACGTACCGTCGACGTGCACATCCGCCGCCTGCGCAAGGCACTGGGCGATGCGTACGAAAACCTGGTGCAGACCGTGCGCGGCACCGGCTATCGGTTCTCGACCAAGAGCTGACCTGCGTCTCGAACCTGCCGCGCCGTACAGACAAGGACGCATCTCCAATTGAACCCGAACTGGCACGGCACCCTGATCCGCCACATGCTGCTGTTGGTGACCGTCTGCCTGCTGGTCGGCCTGATCAGCGGTGAGTACGGCTGGAGCCTGTCGATCGGGCTGGGCCTGTACCTGGCCTGGACCCTCAAGCAACTGTTGCGCCTGCATGCCTGGCTGAGCAGCCACAAGGCCGATGAGCCGCCGCCGGACGGCTACGGCCTCTGGGGCGACGTGTTCGACAGCATCTATCACCTGCAGCGCCGCGACCAGCGCGTTCGCGGGCGCCTGCAGGCGGTCATCGACCGCGTGCAGGAGTCTACCGCCGCCCTGCGCGATGCGGTGATCATGCTCGACGCCGAGGGCAACCTGGAGTGGTGGAACCGCGCCGCCGAAACCCTGCTGGGCCTCAAGACCCCACAGGACAGCGGCCAGCCGGTCACCAACCTGGTGCGCCATCCGCGCTTCAAGGAATACTTCGCCCAGGGCAATTACGCCGAGCCGCTGGAGATTCCCTCGCCCGGCAACGACCGTATCCGCATCCAGTTGCTGATCACTCGCTACGGCAACAACGAACACCTGATGCTGGTGCGCGACGTCACGCGCATCCACCAGCTGGAGCAGATGCGCAAGGACTTCGTGGCCAACGTCTCCCACGAACTGCGCACGCCGCTGACGGTGATTTTCGGCTACCTGGAGACCCTGCTCGACAACAGCGAGGAAGTGAACCCGCGCTGGGTCCGCGCGTTGCAGCAGATGCACCAGCAAGGCAGCCGCATGCAGACCCTGCTCAACGACCTGCTGCTGCTGGCCAAGCTGGAGGCCACCGACTACCCCTCCGACAGCCAGCCGGTGGCCGTCAGTGCGCTGCTCAAGACCATCGCTCACGATGCCCAGGCGCTGTCGGGCAGCAACAATCACCAGATCACCCTGGACATCGAGAGCGACTGCGGCCTCAAGGGCAGCGAAAGCGAGCTGCGCAGTGCGTTCTCCAATCTGGTCTTCAATGCGGTGAAATACACCCCGGCCGCCGGCACCGTGCGCATCCGCTGGTGGCGCGACACCCGTGGCGCGCACCTGAGCGTGCAGGATTCCGGCATCGGCATCGACGCCAAGCACCTGCCGCGCCTCACCGAGCGCTTCTACCGGGTCGACACCAGCCGCGCCTCCAACACCGGCGGCACCGGCCTGGGCCTGGCGATCGTCAAGCATGTCCTGCTGCGCCACCGCGGCACCCTGGAGATCAACAGCGTCACCGGCAAGGGCAGTGTGTTCGTTTGCCACTTCGCTCCCGCCCAGTTGGCCGACCTGGACGATGAATTCGACGATTTTTGATATACGTTGTCACACTTGAACGCAGCCGCTACATTGCCCTGCTCATGGCCTTACGTGTTGAAAGGTCAAACGCCCTCTTCTCGATCAAAACGGACACTGTAAAACTCCATCATGGACCCTTCCCCCGCTCTCGATCTGGCTTCTCTGTTCGCCGATTTCGGCATGATTCTCTTTGCCCTGGTACTGGTGCTGCTCAACGGCTTCTTCGTGGCGGCCGAATTCGCCATGGTCAAGCTGCGCTCGACCCGGGTCGAGTCCATCGCCGACCAGCACGGCTGGCGCGGCAGTATCCTGCGCAAGGTCCACGGCCAGCTCGATGCCTACCTGTCGGCCTGCCAGCTGGGCATCACCCTGGCCTCGCTGGGCCTGGGCTGGGTCGGTGAACCGGCCTTCGCGCACCTGCTTGAGCCGTTGCTGGCTGCCGCGGGCGTCGACACCCCGGAAATCATCAAGGCCGTGTCGTTCTTCACCGCCTTCTTCATCATTTCCTACCTGCACATCGTGATCGGCGAGCTGGCGCCCAAATCCTGGGCCATCCGCAAACCCGAACTGCTGTCGCTGTGGACCGCGGTGCCTCTGTACCTGTTCTACTGGCTGATGTACCCGGCCATCTACCTGCTCAACGCCAGCGCCAACGCCATCCTGCGCATCGCAGGGCAAGGCGAACCGGGCCCGCACCACGAGCACAGCTACAGCCGTGACGAACTCAAGCTGATCCTGCACTCCAGCCGTGGCCAGGACCCCAGCGACCAGGGCATGCGCGTACTGGCTTCGGCGGTGGAAATGGGCGAGCTGGAAGTGGTCGACTGGGCCAACTCCCGCGAAGACATGGTGACCCTGGACTTCCATGCCCCGCTCAAGGAAATCCTGGCACTGTTTCGCCGCCACAAATTCAGCCGCTACCCGGTCTACGACGCCGAGCGCAACGAATTCGTCGGCCTGCTGCACATCAAGGACCTGCTGCTGGAGCTGGCCGACCTTGAGCACATTCCCGAGTCGTTCAACCTGGCCGACCTGATCCGCCCCCTGGAACGCGTCTCGCGGCACATGCCGCTGTCGCACCTGCTCGAACAGTTCCGCCAGGGCAGCGCGCACTTTGCCTTGGTCGAAGAAGCCGACGGCAAGGTGATCGGCTACCTGACCATGGAAGATGTGCTCGAAGTGCTGGTCGGCGACATCCAGGACGAACACCGCAAGGTCGAGCGTGGCATCCTCGCCTACCAGCCGGGCAAGCTGCTGGTGCGTGGCGACACCCCGCTGTTCAAGATCGAACGCATGCTGGGCATCGACCTGGACCATATCGAGGCCGAGACCCTGGCCGGACTGATCTACGACTCGCTCAAGCGCGTGCCCGAGGAAGAAGAGCAGATGGAAATCGAAGGGTTGCGCATCATCATCAAGAAGATGAAAGGCCCGAAGATTGTCCTGGCCAAGGTGCTCAAGCTGGATTGACGCAGACTGACACAGCGCCAAGGCCGCCCGCGGTCGCGCAGTAAACATGGGCCGGTGTAGGAGCGCGCTTGCCCGCGACCGGCTGCGTTAGCAGTCGTAAAATTTCAGCGTTTCACAAATTTTTGCGAGCGCTTCGCACTCGGTCACGGTAGTCCGGCATTCCGGCATTCCGGCATTCCGGCATTCCGGCAAGCGCGCTCCTGCCGGAATGAATTTCAAATTCAATAACTTATTTCTCAATGATGAGAGCAGCTTTAGCCGGAAAGTCCATTTCCCGCCTGAAGCCGGTCCTACATTCCGCCCACGGCAAAATCGGGCAGGTTCTGCAGCGGCTGGACGAATTCGTAGGGAATCGACACCAGCGCCTGGCCGGTGTTGCGCTGTATCACGAAGTGCAGGTGGGGACCGGTGCTGTTGCCAGTATTGCCAGAGCGCGCCAGCGGGCTGCCGACCGTGACCCGCTGGCCTTCGCTGACCACCACCGAGCCGCGCATCAGGTGCAGGTAGACGCCCATGGTGCCGTCTTCGTGCAGCACCCTGACGAAGTTGCCCGAGGGGTTCGAGCCACGGCCGCTCTGGTCGTTTTCGATCTTGATCACCGTCCCGGCCCGCGCGGCGATGATCGGCGTGCCCTCGGGCATGGCAATGTCCATTGCATAGCGGCCCTTGGGGTCGGTATGGCTGTATTTGCCGCCCGGTCCCTGGGTCAGGCGAAACGGCCCACCCACCCACGGCAACGGGTAGCGGTAGGCGTTGATCGCCAGGTTCGGCGCGCCAAGGGTCGAGTCCAGCTTCGCGCTGTAGCGCATCGGCTGGCCGGGCTGCCGGGGGCTGAGCACCAGCAGCCGCTCGGTACTGCGCGCCGGTATCGTACGACGCAGGGTCGTGGTGCTGCCTTCGACCCCCAGCACGTTCTTCAGGCCCGACAGGCGCAGTTCGATCTCGACCGGTGCATACAGGTCATTGCGCACATGAAAGCTGGCGCTGCCATCGGCCTTGCGCACCTCCAGGTGCACCTGCCGCTCGATACGCTCGACCATCCGGTCCTTGAACACCACCACCGCCGCACCGGGCGTGGCCCGGTCGCTGAACGACACCACGCCGTCGGCGTTGGTGGTCTTGTAGATCGTGATCGCCGCAGCGGTCTGGGTGGCCAGCATCAGGGCGCACAGGATCAATGAACGTTCAAGCATCGGCGTCATCAGGGCGGGTGGACGATGGGCAGCAAGCCTAGCAGTGTTGCCGGCAAATAAGCACCCAAGGGCCTCAATCGTGCGCTGCACCGGCGTCAAAAACCAAGCGTCATCACCTCAAGAACGCATGTACTCCTTCATGTACGTCACGGAAAACTGCGCCTGTGGAAAGTCCAGCTTCAAGCGCGGCAGAACAAACCCGCCACAGGAGCGACAGGCGTCCATCAAGGTAAAAACCCTGATATGACTCAGCCGGGTCGAGGCCAGATCCTGCTTGAGTACCGTCGCAATCAAGCGCTCTGAATCAAGCTCCCGGCTAAATTCGCGCACCCTCAAACGATCGGCGTTTCTGACGACCGGCAGGCTGGTGAACGCAGGGTCAGGCACGCGGCTGGCCATGCACGCCCGGGCATCGCGATAAATCACCCCGTCGATGATCCGCTCGGTGCTTTCAGCCATATCCAGCCGCAACTTGACTGCCTTGGCCTTCCTGCCGGCGGAAAGGGCGTAATACACAATCCGCTCGCCCGATTCGGTAGAGGCCTGCACAAAAGCCAGGTTGGCCCCCTTGATGTGTTTGAGAATCGTTGCTCCGGTATCGGTGCGTGCCAAGTGGTCCAGGGTCAGGACGTCCCATTCGCCCGAGGCGCCCTGGATCGGCAACAGGTTATTGAGTACCTCGACAATATGCTGTTGTTCCGGAATGCTGCGTTCGGCCACGGTCCTGAAATCCGCAATGCTGTTCCTGGCCAGTTCGACGAATTTTTGCTGTTCTGCCTCGCCGGCCAGAATGTTGCCGGCAAACTTCAACAGTTCATTTTCCTCGCCTCGGGCCGTGCACCAGGTCACATAGTCGTCATAACTCACGTTCTCTGCCCCCCATGCGAAACGCAACTGCGCCTGCTCGGCTTCATCGCGCAGATCAAACAGCAACCGGGCAATATTGTCCCGGTCGATGAACGCGCCGAAGCGCTCGCGAACCAGCCGGTATTGCTCGGCCAGGCGCATGAATTCGTTGATTTCTTCGGCGCGCTCGACCCGTGAAAATGTCAGGGCCAGGCTGCCATCGCCGGGAACCGGGGCCTTGTAGATCACACCGCTGTCGGCCTCGACGAAGATCCAGTCGGCATCGTTCAGGGTCAGGCGAATACCACGCAGCTGACGGGCATCCTCGACGCTTGCGGCGACCGGCCCCAGTTCAATGACCGGGGCGTGCTCATAAATCCAGCGGGCATCCTCCAGCGTGTAGTTGCCCGGCAGGCCAAAGTGGCTGTCTTTACACAACAGCCCTTCTATCTGCGTCCGGTAAACCGGTGCATCAGGCAGCATGAACAGCACGCGCTCCGCCTTCGACAGCGCGACGACGGACTTGCCGGGAGCCGAGGCCGAGCCACTGGCCTTGGGAGAGTCGGCCCATTTGCAGAACTTGCCTTCATGGACAAAGACATCGGCTGCTTGCGAGGTTGCACCGCCCTCGACAGACACTCTGGACAGCGTGAACTCGCGAGCGCTCATCGCCTGGCTGGGGTATTCGCCGCTGCGCGTGGGTGATGTCGACCCTTCAGCGATCAGCTGCGGTGCCGGCGTCGCCAATTTCACACCGTTGTTGCAAGGCACGGGGATCAGGTCGCGGCGCAGACGGCACAGGTTCTCGACTTCATTCAACAACCCGGTTTCAGACGACAGCCTGCTGTTGGCCAGCTTGCGCAAGGCCACATCGGGTGCGGTGGTGTCGAGATGGTAAACCTGCTGGTCGATCACCAGATCGAATACACCGTCCTGCCTTTCGATGGCGCGTACCTGGCAATGCTCGGCAACGTTGATTGCTATTGCACCGTCAGCCTCCCGGGCCACCGGCAAAATGGCCGGATAATGGCCGGGTTCTATACGGTCGGCAACCGAGCGCACTGAAAGCTCCAGCGGCTCGACGTCGGTAATGGCCGTCAGCGGTGGGCCGAACACGCCATCGGCCTCAGGGTCGAGCAGCCTGAAGTCCGCCGTTTCAGGCGAACCGATATTACGGACTGCCACGCTGGGCCGGCCATCGACCATGGCGCGCTTATCCAAGGCCTCGCGTGCAGGCTGCCACGGATGCTCCGCGCTGTCCGCGATCAGGTACATGCCATCATCCAGCGACCTCTCCAGCGCGGCGGGGGACGACAACAACCTCTTCAGTCCCGGTGCTTGCTCCAGCAACTGCACCCAGCCCAGCCCAGCCTGCTCAGCTTCAGGCCCGCCTTGCCAAGGTCGTACACGCCAAATACCGCGCTCTGTCTGGCCACGCCAATGATCAGACGCCCCACGGCCTTACCGGTCGACTCGATGATCGACAGCACGCTCATTTCTCCGGCGCGCAGGACAATACGCGCCGTAGAGCCTGCAAACTGTCCGAATGGAATCAATACAAAGGCGACGTCCAGCGTACATCCAGCGATCACCCCGGCAGAGTGCTCGCCCGCAGCCAGATCCTTGATGCAACCGTAGAACGGAATAATCAAACGCGCGGCGACGTCAGCCCACCTGCGCTCTGCCGCCCAGATGTTTTCCCAGGGTGTGTAGTGATTGTGCTGTTGGCGGCTGCTCTCCAGAAAATCGCCGAGTTGATGGTTTGCCGCCGCCTTGGCAAAGGCATCCAGTTGGGGCGTGCCGCTGCCCGGGGCCAGATAGATAAGCTCTGCGCTGGGAACCAGTTTGCCATTGCGAGGATGCCGGTACCCACAACAACGGCGTGAAGCCGCCCCCGTGAGGTAAGCATCACTGTCCAGAGGCCATAACGGTGTAATCCGCGCCTCGGCTAGCTTCTGCCGATTGCGTTCGTGTTTTTCAACGGTATCGCCTCTAAAGCCGGTTTCGAGTACGAGCTCATAATCAAACAGCGGGGTTACCCTGCGAACAACGCCACTGGCTGGAATGATCTCCAGATAGAATTCGGCATCAACGCTATGGTCATGAAAATCCGTGCGATGGTCGCCTTTCTGGCAGCGTATGAAAGTCCCCTGGGCGCCCTGCCCTGTGTCGAAAAGCACCCGGCTTATCTCACAGGTCGAGCCCAGCAGTACCGCACGGTTCAGCGCAGAGGTTTCATGCAGCAGACGGCTGATCACCGCGCCTTGCGCCGCCACCAGGGCTTGCCGGTAATCTTCGAACGCACGTGCGTAGTGCTCGGGCACCGTAGGTTGTCCGGGGATATAGGCCTCACCCATCATCACCAACTCGGTTACCGTGGCTTGCGCACGCCCCATGACCGCGGCCAGCAGGTTATCCATTGAATAACCGTCTGCAATGGTAAAGCCATGATCTCGCAGGATAGGCGGGCCAACCACGATGAGGTCCACGTCCCACACACTGCGATCAAGCCCGGCATCGCTCAACATCTGCTGCGCAAGTTGCTTGCGATCCGGCGGCTTGATCGACAGCAAGGCATGGAGTTCGGTGGCATGCAGCGCCTGCTGCGCGGTGAGAAATGCCAAGGCCTGGCTGATGTGCGTTGCGCTGGCCTGGTGGATATCCATGACACCGGCCCCTGCAAGGGCGCCGTGCGCGGTGGCATAGCGCAAGGCCGGAACGGCCAGGGTTCGGGCCCACAAGGCATGAATACCCGCATCACTCGATTGCGCCAGGCCGGCGCTGACGCCGATCACGTCATCGAACCTGAGTGCAAACGGACAGCCCTGTCGCAGGCCTTCCACCAAGGCGGTGCCATGGATCAATGCAACGCTTTGCAGGGCGCGCCCGTATTGCAGGTGCTCGGGCACGTCAGTGACCAGCAGTTCGGGCAGCGTCTCTCGCACTAGCAGGTAATACAGCAGGTCAAGCGTATTTGATGAGGCCTGCGGCTGTCGGGCCTGAATGTCGGCGCGGATCTTTGCACACAGTTGTACATGGCTGTACTCACAGACCCACGCGCCGCGCAGTGTCACGGCCAGCGGTTCGGCGAACGCCGCCGTGCTGCCGAGGAAGTCATCGACGATGGCGCGGCCCGCCAGGGCCTGGGTGATACGTGGCGAAGCCTGTTGCTGCGGGCTGCCGGCGTACCAGTTCAGGCGTGCAAGCAGCGGCGCAAACAGGGTCGTGAACGCGCGGGTCTGGCTCAAGGCATGCCAGCACTGCGCAGGACTCCAGCGCAAGGCCTGCGCACCGTCAGCCCGGCACAGCAGCTCAATGCCCATCTGCCGAAACAGCTCATTGGCACTGTGCACCTCGCGCCAGGTGTTCAGGGCCGGTACGGTGACATTCAGAAACCGGGCGGTGGGCAGCGCCTCGTCGAGGGCGGGTCCCACGTGCAGCACCGGCCTGAGCAAAATGGCGGCCAGCGACATGGCCGGCTCAAGCGCCAGGTCCGCGTGCCTGCTGCGCAGTTCAATGGCCAGCGACAACAGCTGCATGCCCGGCGCCTGGCGCGCACCGGCAATGGCCAGCGCCAGCCAGTCACCATCCGTCGGATTCAGCACGTAGGTGGCGACCTTGCGCAGGAGCTCACTGCGGCTGTCGACCGAGGTCGGCGTCAGGACATCCAGCTGCAAGCGGCTGTCAGGGTGGTCGCTTTCGGGAATTGCTTGCAGGTAGGCGACCATCGATGCCCAGGTCGCCAGCGTCTTCAATTGCTGTTCAAGGGCACTCGACACCGTCTTGTCGCAATAATCACCGGGCGCAACCTTGGCCGCCATCACGTCGCTGAATACGCTCAGGGCCGATCGCGAATCCTGCTGGCTCCAGGCAAGCAAGCCGCTGCACAGCGCACGCCCGTCACTGCGTGCGATCAATTCACCCATCGGCATCAGGCGCTCGCCACGTTTGAATTGCACCATCCACAGGCGCAGATCCTCAGGCACCGACCCAAGCAGCTCAGCAAACAGTGGATTTTCCCTCATGTCCACGACCTCATCCGGGCTCTGGTAATAGCGCAGCTCATAGATCCAGTCGTGCAGCTGTGAGCGCTGCGCCGGCGTGGAAAAGCGCGCTTCGTTGAGCCAGGCCATGCGGGCAAAAAACTGATGCACCAGCCAGGGCGTGACCTCGGACAGCGGCACACCCACGGCATCGGCGCACAGCTTCCAGGCCTTTTCGCCTTGATAAAGCTGCATCAGCCTGTGCGCCTGGGCCGCATCAGGGAGCGCAGGATTGCCATTGGCAAAGCCTGTGTCCTCACCCAGCAAATGGGTCAGTACCAACCGGACAATACGAAAGTACTCGTCGGCCGGGACGTCGGCGGTGCCTGCATGACGCTCGGTGGATACAGGATGTGGAGTGGTCCCCAGCGCCTGCTCGATGTTGAGGAACAAGCGCGAGGTTTCCAGGGTTTGCAGCGTAGAGGGTTGCAGCACAGTGGCAGGCATGGGCCATTCTTCCAGTCATTGATGAAATAACTGGAGGAACGCAATAGACATTCTCCGGCCGGCGCCATCAGGCCGGCCGGATTTATCCCGTAGGAAAGATCATCAGGCCCCTGGGATGAATTTCTTGTGAGTCGTGCCCCGGGCAATCAGCCTCGACAAGTAGTCGAGCTTCTGGGTGTCCTGGTCGACGAAGCGGAAGGTCACTTGCAGCCATTCGCTGTCAGGCTTGGGCTCGTGGGCCGTAATGGCGTGTACGTAGCCATTGAGGCGCGCCACCTCATTGCTTTCACCCTGCTCCAGGTCCAGTACGGCGCTTTCGAGGATTTGCGGCAGGCTGTCGCTGCGGCGAATCACCAACTGGCTTTCCTTGAGGGTCAGGCTCTTGATGATGCAGGTCTGGTTGCCGCTGGGCAGTCGCAACTGGGCCTGGCTGCGGCCGTTCAGGCTCTGGCTGCCGACCGGCGCGGCCGAGGGTGCCGCCGTAGCAGCCGCTGGTGAACGCACCACCTCGGCCCTGCCGCCGGTCAGGGCATTGAGCGAATCGTTCAACGGCGAGCTGGCACGCACGGGGCCTGTGGACATTACCGCATCCAGCTTGCCGGCCTTGACCAGCGCCTTCTTCACCTTGCCGAGCAGTTGCTCGTTGGTGAAGGGCTTGCCCATGAAGTCCGACACGCCGGCCTGGATGGCCTGGACGACGTTTTCCTTGTCGCCGCGGCTGGTCACCATGATGAACGGCACAGTCTTGAGGTGGTTCTCCTGCTGGCGGCACCAGGTCAGCAGCTCAAGGCCTGACATTTCGGGCATTTCCCAGTCGCACAGGATCAGGTCGAACGACTCGCGGCTCAACATCAATTGCGCCTTGCGGCCGTTGACTGCTTCATCGGTATGGATACCGGGGAAATAGTTACGCAGTCCTTTTCTCACCAGATCACGAATGAAGGTCGCGTCATCCACAACCAATACACTGACTTTACTCATCGACGCTCCTGCGGACGTATTCACCTATCGGGTGAAGTGCGGTAGGCCCGCACGCCCCTTGTTTCGGCAAGCATAGCGTTGGCTCACGGCCAACAACCACATTGAATGACAGAACCCGGCAGCCGGGTTTTCACGACACTCGTCGACCAGGGGGTGGGACGAGGGCACTAAGCCAGCACCGATCATGACGGCAAACGGTGATACCCACAATGCAAAACGCCCGACACAGGCCGGGCGTTCAGGGCAGGCAATCTTATTTATCGTCAGTTGTGTCCGGAACATGAGGGCTTTCGCTCGCATGGCCCTGCACTTCTTCACGCATGCGCTTGAGGCCCATGTGCCGCACGTCGGTGCCGCGCACCAGGTAAATCACCAGTTCGGAGATATTGCGCGCATGGTCACCGATCCGCTCCAGCGAGCGCAGGACCCAGATCACGTTGAGTACGCGCGAGATCGAGCGAGGATCTTCCATCATGTAGGTGGCCAGTTCACGCAGCGCGGTCTTGTACTCACGGTCAATGGTCTTGTCGTACTGGGCCACCGACAGCGCCAGCTCCGGGTCGAAGCGGGCGAACGAGTCCAGGGCATCACGCACCATGTTGCGCACCTGGTCGCCGATGTGCCGCACCTCCACGTAGCCGCGTGGCGCTTCGCCTTCTTCGCACAGCTGGATGGCGCGACGGGCGATCTTGGTGGCTTCGTCACCGATGCGCTCCAGGTCGATCACCGACTTGGAAATGCTGATGATCAGGCGCAGGTCGGAAGCCGCCGGCTGGCGACGGGCAAGAATGCGCAGGCATTCTTCGTCGATGTTGCGCTCCATCTGGTTGATGCGCTCATCGACGTCGCGAACACGCTGGGCCAGGCCCGAATCGGCTTCGATCAGCGCCGTCACGGCATCGTTGACCTGCTTCTCGACCAGGCCGCCCATTTCGAGCAGGTGGCTGCGCACGTCTTCGAGTTCGGCATTGAACTGTTGGGAGATGTGATGGGTGAGGCTGTCTTTGTGGATCATGCTCGGTGTCCTTGAAACGTCCGGTTGATGCGAAATCGCAGCGGTAGCTCAGGCCTGACAACCCCTGGCCCTAGCCATAGCGACCAGTGATGTAATCTTCTGTCTGTTTTTTCGCCGGATTGGTGAACAACGTGTCCGTATCACCGAATTCGACGAGTTTGCCCATGTACATGAACGCGGTGTAGTCAGAGACCCGCGCCGCCTGTTGCATGTTGTGAGTGACGATCACAATGGTGTATTTGGATTTCAGTTCGTAGATCAGCTCTTCGACTTTCAGGGTCGAAATCGGGTCCAGCGCCGAGCAGGGCTCATCGAGCAGCAGCACTTCAGGCTCGACCGCGATGGTGCGGGCAATCACCAGGCGCTGCTGCTGACCGCCGGACAGGCCCAGCGCCGACTCATGCAGGCGGTCCTTGACCTCATCCCACAAGGCCGCGCCCTTCAAGGCCCACTCGACGGCCTCGTCGAGCATGCGCTTCTTGTTGATGCCCTGGATACGCAGGCCATAGACCACATTTTCATAGATGGTCTTGGGAAACGGGTTGGGCTTCTGGAACACCATGCCCACGCGACGGCGCAGCTCGGCCACGTCCTCGCCCTTGCTGTAGATGTTGTGCCCGTACAGGTTGATCTCGCCCTGCACGCGGCAATCGTCGACCAGGTCGTTCATGCGGTTGAAGGTGCGCAACAGGGTCGACTTGCCGCACCCGGACGGGCCGATGAACGAGGTGACTTTCTGGCGTGGAATATCCAGGCCGATGTCGAACAACGCCTGCTTGTCGCCATAGAACAGGTTCAGGCCCGCCACTTCGAATGCCACCGGCTCGTTGGTCAGCGCCATGGCTTCCTGGCTGCGTCCCGACGCGTTGATCGCGGCGCCACGGTTACGGCTATGGTGTTGCATGCACGGCTCCTACAGGAACGATTCGTTGGGTCAGGCCGCCGGCGGTGTAGCGCGGCGGCACAGGCCGATCAGTTATCCAGCGCCTTGTATTTCTCGCGCAGGTGGTTGCGTATGGCCACCGCCGACAGGTTGAGCAAGGCGATCACCAGCACCAGCAACAGCGCGGTGGCGTACACCAGCGGTCGTGCCGCCTCGACATTGGGGCTCTGGAAGCCCACGTCATAAATATGAAAGCCCAGGTGCATGATCTTCTGGTCCAGGTGCAGGTACGGGTAGTTGCCGTCCACCGGCAGCGCCGGCGCCATCTTGACCACGCCCACCAGCATCAGCGGCGCCACTTCGCCAGCCGCACGGGCCACGGCCAGAATCAGCCCGGTCATGATGGCCGGGCTGGCCATGGGCAGGACGATCTTCCACAGGGTTTCGGCCTTGGTCGCGCCCAGCGCCAGCGAGCCTTCGCGCAGGCTCAGCGGGATGCGCGCCAGACCCTCTTCGGTCGAGACGATCACCACCGGCACGGCCAGCAGCGCCAGGGTCAGCGACGCCCAGAGCAGGCCCGGGGTGCCGAAGGTCGGCGCCGGCAGTGCCTCGGGGAAAAACAGGCGGTCCAGCGAGCCGCCCAGCACATAGACGAAAAAGCCCAGGCCGAACACGCCATAGACAATGGCCGGCACCCCGGCCAGGTTGTTCACCGCGATGCGGATCAGGCGGGTCACCAGGCCCTGGCGGGCATATTCACGCAGGTAGACCGCGGCCAGCACGCCAAACGGGGTGACGATCACGGCCATGATCATGGTCATCATCACGGTGCCGAAAATGGCCGGGAAGATCCCGCCCTCGGTGTTGGCTTCACGCGGCTCGTCGCTGAGGAACTCCCAGAGCTTGTGCCCATAGAAACCGGCCTTGGCCGTCACGCTCATGGCATTGGGCTGATAGGCGCGCACCACCTTGCCCAGGTCGATCTCGACCTGCCGGCCCTCGGCATCGCGAGCGGTCAGGCTGTCGCGTGAAATGGTCTGGCGCAGCTCGGCCAGGCGCGTCTCGGCCTCGCTGTAGCGCGCTTGCAGCTCGGCCCGCTCGGCGGCCATGTCGGCCTGGGCCATGGGGTCGGAGTCCCCGTTCATTTCCAGCTGGCGGGTGTGCAGGCGCAGGCGCTCAAAGCCCTGGTTGATGGCCACGATGTCTTTCTTTTCAAGACGCTGCAGCTCGCGGCTCAAGCCCTGCACACGCTGCAGCCGGGTACGCAGCTCCGGCCAGGCGGCCTCACCGCTGGCCAGCACCCGTCCGTTTTCCTTGACGTTGACCAGGTAGCCATAGAAGTTGCCCCACTCGCGGCGCTCCAGGGTCATCAACTCGGCCGGCGTATCGCGCAGGCTCAGCCAGTCGCTGACCACCCAGGTGAAATCGTTGCGAGTCAGGTCACGGTTGCCGACCTTGAACAGCTCGCGGGTCATCAGCTCCGAACCCTGGGTCGCCACCGGCAAACCGGCATCGAGCACACGGGCGCGCGGCACCTTTTCGACCTCGACGCGCTCACCGATCAACACCTGCGGCGCCTGGCCGGGCACGCTGTATTGCGCGCGCACCAGATCGGCCGGCCAGAAATGCCCCAGGCCACGCACGGCCAGCAATGTCAGCAGGCCAATGGTCAGGATGACGGCAATGGACACCGCGCCCGCGCTCATCCATACACCGGGCGCACCGCTTTTGATCCAGCGCCGGAGCGGACCCGCAGGCACGCCCTGGCGACCGCTGTTGAGAGAATGCTGTTTCACGTAAGTCCCTGTGTCCTCAAAGCGATGAGTATTGCTTGCGCAGGCGCTGGCGAATCAGCTCCGCCAGGGTATTCATCACGAAGGTGAATATCAGCAGCACCAGGGCGGCCAGGAACAACACACGATAATGGCTGCCGCCCACTTCCGATTCCGGCATTTCCACGGCGACGTTGGCCGCCAGGGTACGCATGCCCTCGAACAGGTTCATGTTCATGATCGGTGTGTTGCCGGTGGCCATCAGCACGATCATGGTTTCGCCCACCGCACGGCCCATGCCGATCATCAAGGCGGAGAACAGGCCCGGGCTGGCGGTCAGCAGCACCACGCGGGTCAGGGTCTGCCAGGGCGTGGCTCCCAGCGCCAGCGAGCCCAGGCTCAGGCTGCGCGGCACGCTGAAGATCGCATCTTCGGCAATCGAGTAGATGTTGGGAATGACCGCGAAGCCCATGGCCAGGCCGACCACCAGTGCATTGCGCTGGTCATAAGCGATGCCCAGTTCGTCCGTGAGCCAGGTGCTCATGTCGCCACCGAACAGCCAGCCCTCCAGCTGCGGGCTCACCGCCAGCGAGCCCCAACCCACCAGCAGCACCACCGGGATCAGCAAGGCCGCTTCCCAGCCATCGGGTACCCGCAGGCGCACGGCATCGGGCAACCGGCTCCACAGGTAGCCCGCCAGCAGAATGCCGACCGGCGTCAACAGCAGCAGGCTGAAGATGCCCGGCAGGTGCGCCTCAAGATACGGCGCCAGAAACAGCCCGGCGAAAAAGCCCAGGATCACCGTCGGCATCGCCTCCATCAGCTCGATCACCGGCTTGACCTTGCGGCGCATGCCCGGGGCCATGAAGTAGGCGGTGTAGATGGCCGCGGCAATGGCCAGCGGCGCGGCCAGCAACATCGCGTAGAACGCCGCCTTGAGCGTGCCGTAGGTCAACGGCGCCAGGCTCAGCTTGGGTTCGTAGTCGCTGTTGGAAGCGGTCGACTGCCAGACATGCCGCGGCTCGTCATAACCTTCGTACCAGACCTTGTCCCACAGCGCGCTCCAGGAAATCTCCGGGTGCGGGTTGTCCAGGTCCAGCGCCTGCAACTTGCCAGGGGTTTCGATCAGCAGGCGGTTGGCGCGGGGCGACAAGGTCAGCAGGCCGGCACTGTCGGCCACTTTTTCGACCAGCAAGGTGCGATGCGCAGTGCTGTGGAACACCCCCAGTCGGCCGGCGCTGTCCAGGGCGATAAAGCCCTTGCGGCGCTGTTCGGCCCTGATCTGCACGATCGGGGCGTCATCGAGGTGAAAGTCACGGATGCGCATGAAGCGCGGCTCTTCGTCGGTGTCGCGGGCCATGAACCACTGGCTGATCCCGCCACGCGAATCGCCGAACAGCAAGGACACGCCGCCGGTCAACTGAGTACTGGCAGTGATTTCGGCGTTGGCGTTTTCCAGCAGCTTGTAGCGACCGTTCAGCGAGCGGTCCAGCAGGCTGAAGACATCGGCCTGCGCCCGACCGTTGATCACGTACAGCCATTGCTGGCGCGGGTCGATGTACAGCGCCTTGACCTCGGCCGACAGCTGCGGCAATTCGATGCGGCGCTGCTCGCGAGTGACGGCGCCGGTCAGCGGGTTCTCGCCGATCTCCAGCGCCTGCACGTGCAACTGCGTGCCGCTGGCGCCGGCCAGGCGCAGATGGCTGCCGTTGACGCTGACCGTGACATGATCGATCGCCTGGCCCTGCTCGCCCAGCACGAACGGCGCCTGGCCATACGGCCAGGCGATGGCCGGGGTGATCAGCTTCTGGTTGCCGGGGTACGTCACCTGATATGCATGGCGGAACACCATGACCTGGCCATTGGACAGGCCCATGGCAATCAGGGGCGTGCCGGGCTGGTCCTTGCCGATGGCCGTGACACTCACCCCGGGCGGCAGCGGCAGGTCGACCCGCTTGAATTCTGTGCCATCGGTGGCGTCGAAGAAGATCGCCTGGCCCTGGGCAGATATACGCATGCCGACCTGGTTCTGCTCCTCGATGCTGATCATCAGCGGTTGCCCGGCCTCCGGCAGCCAGGCCGTTTGCAGGGGCTTGGCATCGTGCAGGCTGGCGCCCTTGAACAACGGCGCGACCACCCAGGCCAGGTAGAAAAAGATCAAAGTGATGGCGGCCAGCACGGCAAGGCCACCGACCGCGACGTACCAGCCGGTCAGACGATTGCCGAGCGCCCGCCGGCGGCGCTTGCGCTGCATGGCGGGGGTATTGAAGTCAATGCCTTCGGGGGCTGAACTACGATTCATCGGATCCTGTTCGACTGGTTCTTTGCGCCTGGACGCTGCATGACAGAAAAATTGCAGAATTTTGACAGTGACAAGGTGCAACCGCCTCCGGGCGTCATATCAGCGAGCGTCACTGACCGGTGCTTGCAGCCCCAGGTCCAGCAGTGCTTTTGCAACGACAGTCTCGGGCAGGGGAATGTAGCCATCCTTGATCACCACTTCCTGCCCCTGGCGCGACAGTATCAGTTTCAGGAATTGCGCCTCCAGCGGTGGCAGCGGCTTGTTCGGCGCCTTGTTGACATACACATACAGAAAGCGTGACAGCGGGTAACTGCCATTGAGGGTATTGGCCTCGTTGTCCTCGACGAAGTCACTGCCGGCTTCACGGGCCAGGGCAAGCGTCTTGACGCTGGAGGTCTTGTAGCCGATCCCCGAATAGCCCATGCCATTGAGCGAGCTGCTGATGGCGCTGACCACCGAGGCCGAGCCCGGCTGCTCGTTGACGCTGGCCTTGAAATCGCCCTTGCACAGCGCTTCTTCCTTGAAATAACCATAGGTGCCGGACACCGAATTGCGTCCGAACAACTGGATCTGCTTGCCGGCCAGGCTGCCCGTGACGCCAACATCACCCCAGGTCAGGGCCTGGCGCTTGGCGCCGCACAGGCGGGTGGCCGAGAAAATCGCATCAAGCTGCTGCAGGGTCAGGCCCTGGACCGGGTTGTCCTTGTGCACGAACACCGCCAGGGCATCGACCGCCACCGGCACCGCCGTCGGTTTGTAGCCATGCTTTTGCTCGAAAGCGGCCACCTCGCCGTCCTTCATGCGCCGGCTCATCGGTCCCAGGCTCGCCGTGCCCTCGGTCAGTGCCGGGGGCGCGGTGGAAGAGCCCGCCGCCTGGATCTGGATATTGACGCCCGGGTATTCGCGCTTGTAGGCCTCGGCCCACAAGGTCATCAGATTGGCCAGGGTGTCAGAGCCGATGCTCGACAACGTCCCGGAAACACCGCCTATACGGGTATATGACGCAATCGCAGGGTCGACGGCAGCCACAGCGTGCGTGGCGCCCATCAAGGTGGCCGCGAACGACAAGGCCACTGTCCAATGCTTGAGTGTCATGCCCCGCGCTCCCGGCAAATGCCTACCCATCACGCCCTGCCTGCAGGACGGATGACTACTGTATGAACTGATTATGACAATAAGATGAAAAAGGGCTGTCACCTGACAAGGAGACAGCCCTTTGGGAAAGGTCTGACGCTTTGCTGCAATCAGCGCTTCTTCGCCAGCAGAAATACCCCAAGGCCGATGCCCAGTACACTCAACGCCGCGACATACCACGAAGGCCCCATCGGGCTCTGCTTGACCAGCAGGGTCACGACCATCGGGGTCAGGCCACCGAAGATCGCATAGGCCAGGTTGTAGGAGAACGACAGGCCCGAGAATCGCACCACCGCTGGAAAGGCCTTGACCATCACGTAAGGCACCGCACCGATAGTACCGACAAAGGCGCCGGTCACCGCATAGAGCGGGAATAGCCATTCAGGATGGGCCGCCAGCACGTGGTAGAAGGTCCAGGAGCTGGCCAGCAGGCCGGTGCAGCCGACGATGAACACCCAGCCGGCCCCGAAACGGTCGGCCAGGATGCCCGACACCACGCAGCCGATGCTCAGGAACACGATGGCCAGGCTGTTGGCCTTGAGCGCCGTTGCCGCCGCAAAGCCGAAGCCGGTCTGCAAGAAGGTCGGGGTCATCAGGATGACGACCACGATGCCGGCCGACAACAGCCAGGTCAGCAGCATCGACAAGACCACCGAGCCGCGATGATCACGCAATACGGTCTTGAGCGGCACTTCGGCAGCCAGCGCCTTGCGTTGCTGCAATTCGGCGAACACCGGCGTTTCGTGGAGCATCCGGCGCAGATAAACGCCCATCAGGCCAAACACACCGCCCAACAGGAACGGAATACGCCAGGCATAGTCGGACACCTCGATGGGCGAGTAGATGCTGTTGATCAGCGTGGCGACCAGCGAGCCCAGCAGGATACCTGCCGTCAGGCCGGCGGTCAGGGTGCCACAGGCATAGCCGATGTAGCGGGCCGGAACGTGCTCGGACACAAAGACCCAGGCGCCCGGGACTTCGCCACCGATGGCCGCTCCCTGGATCACGCGCATCAGCAACAGCAACACCGGGGCCCAGAGGCCGATCTGCGCATAGGTGGGCAACAGGCCCATGATCAGCGTCGGTATGGCCATCATGACGATGCTCAGGGTGAACATCTTCTTGCGCCCCAACAGGTCGCCGAAGTGGGCCATGATGATGCCGCCCAGTGGCCTTGCCAGATAACCGGCCGCAAAGATGCCGAAGGTCTGCATCAGGCGCAGCCACTCGGGCATGTCGGCGGGAAAGAACAATTTGCCGACCACGGCGGCAAAGAACACGAAAATGATGAAGTCGTAGAATTCCAGGGCGCCACCCAGGGCCGACAGCGACAGGGTTTTGTAGTCACTGCGGGTCAAAGGGCGCGAAGGTGGCGCGGAACTCGAAGTTACAGAGGACATGACAAGGCTTCTCTCGGGTACTTTTTATGAGGGGCGTGCGGCGGCAACGCTGACTGCGATGCGGTGGCGCGCAGAAGCGAATGTCCGGGGCAATTGTGCCGGTGGGCATCAAAATTGCCTGTACGAGTAGTCTTGTTACCGGTACGGGTGAGGCAAGATAGCAAAATGTTGCAAAAAACTCATGGTAACGGGCGATCACTGTTACAAATGAGCCTGAACGGTCGTCGCACAGGATTACGACCGATATACTCGCCGCACCCCTGGGGTGTTGTGCCAAAGCGGTTCTACGGTCCGAGGGTGCGCCTTCCGGCAGGTCTGCACAGAGCAGCTTTGGCAGAAAATCCCTTCCGCCATTTATGAGAGTCATGGGTCAGAGGCACCCCAGGCATGATCGAGCTTGAACAAGAAGATCCAACCCCGCAGGGCGATCTGGCCTTGCAAATTACTGCATTGCCTCGTGAAACCAATGGTTTCGGCGATATCTACGGTGGCTGGCTGGTGTCGCAGATGGACCTGGCCGGCACGGCCATGGCCAGCAAGATTGCCGGTGGCCGGGTGGCCACCGTCGCCATCGACCGCATGGCATTCCTGGTGCCGGTGGCGGTGGGCGAACAGCTGACCTTCTACACCCGCACCCTGGAAGTGGGCCGCAGCTCGATCAAGATGCAGGTCGAGGTCTGGAGCGACGACCCCTTGACCAGCGAGTGGCGCAAGGTCACCGAGGCGGCCTTTGTGTTCGTGGCCATAGACCGCACCGGCCGGACCCGCTCGGTGCCCAGGCGCTGAGAGGAGCACAAAGCCTGCCGTTGGCGCTAAACTCGACCGTTTTGGCACAGTCTGTAGTGGGTGCCTCTGAAAACGCAGGCCGTTTTCAGAGGTGTCCTGTTGCCCATGACCTTTGAGTGAGCCCCTTTATGCCGACGCCCCAGGTTGAATCCGTTGTCTTCGATGAGCTGAACTGCTGGCGCATCCGCCATGGCACTGCCCAACTGCTGGTTGCCCAGCAAGGTGCACACATCCTCAGTTACCAGGTCGACGGCCAGGCGCCGCTGGTCTGGTTCAACGACAACGCCATTTTCAAGCAGGGCACGCCCATCCGTGGCGGCGTCCCGGTGTGCTGGCCGTGGTTCGGCAACCTGGCGCGCAACCCCGACAGCGTGCAGGCCATGCGCCAGAGCAACGAGCCGGCCAACGCCCACGGTGAAGCGCGTATTCTCGACTGGGAATTGATGGGCATCGGTGAAGACGGCGATGCCCTGCTGATCGACTTCATCCTGCCCCAGGCCGAAGGCCAGTTGCCGGGCTGGCCGCACAAGGTCGGCCTGAAACTCAGCATCCGCCTGGACCAGGCCCTGAACATCAGCCTGGTCAGCTACAACGGCGGGACCGAGGCCGTTACCCTCAGCCAGGCGCTGCATACCTACTTCAAGGTCAGCGACGTGCGCCAGGTCAGCCTTCAGGGCGTCGACGGCCTGCGCTATATCGAGACGCTGGAAAACTGGGAAGCGCGCGAGCAATCGGGTGACCTGGGCTTCGCCGGTGAAACCGACCGGATCTACCTCGACACCCCGGAGGTACTGGCCATCAATGACCCGGGTCTGAACCGTCGCATCCTGATCCAGACCCGTGGTTCGAATTCGGCGGTGGTCTGGAACCCGTGGGAAACCCGCGCCAAGGCATTGCCCGACATGGCCGACGATGGCTGGCAGGGCATGCTGTGCGTTGAAACGGCCAACGTCATGAGCGACGTGGTCACCCTGGCACCCGACACCCTGCACGTGCTGAGCGTCAGCCTGTGGAGCGAACCGCTTTAATCCGCAAGGCCGGCACACCTGCTGCGTCTGTCCCATAGCCATCGCCGGCAAGCCGCCTCCCACAGTCCGGTGCCAGGCACCAGACCTTGGGCGACATCAATCCGGTGGGAGGGGGCTCTGCCCCGGGCGGCGATCCGACGATGGGGCCAGGACTGCCAGGCCCACCTGTCGCCGCTGTACGCAGCCTGGAGCTACAGGTCCGATTCGACCACGACCCGGACCTTCGAAGCCTCCATTGCATAGGCGGCATCAGCCAGATCGTTACTGATCTTCTCGACCTTGAGGGTACCGACGACCCACAACGGCGTGTAGATGTCGTCCAGCTTCAGGCCCTTGGGGTAGCGCACCAGCACCAGCTGGTTGGGCGGCGGTGGCGGCACATGGATGCAGGCGCCAGGGTAAGGCACCAGGAAAAACAGCGTGCTGTGGCCCTTGGCGTCGGTTTCCAGTGGCACCGGGTAGCCGCCCAGGCGGATCGTCTTGCCATTCATGGCCGCGACGGTCTTGGCCGAATACATCACAGCCGGCAAGCCCTTGCTCTGCTTGAGCCCGCCCTTGCTGTCAAAGGTGCCCAGCGTTTCCGGTGAGTTGTGCTCGATCTCCGGCATCGCTTCCAGCGCGCGCTGATCCGCAGCCGGCATCAATTCCAGCCAGTCGGTTTCAGGAAGTTCAGCGAAAACCGGCGTAGACAACAACACCAGGGTCAGCAACAGGAAACGGCGCATCGAAGGGCTCGGCAAGGCAAGGGGGAGCCGCGCATTCTAGTCCTCTGCACCTGCAAAGCAGAGGACCGGAACGCCAGGTTTCATGATTTCTTTTTAATCATGCCGTAGATCACCAGCAGGATGATCGCACCGACCAGTGCACCGAAGAAGCCGGCACCCTCGCCTGCCCGGTAGATGCCCAGGGCCTGACCGCCATAGGTGGCCGCCAGCGAGCCGGCAATGCCCAGCACGATGGTCATGATCCAGCCCATGCTGTCATCGCCCGGCTTCAGAAAGCGTGCCAGCAGGCCCACGATCAAGCCGATAAAGATAGTCCCGATAATCCCCATAGCGTTTTCCCTCGTCTCAGTTGGCCATGCCAACGCCAGATAACGGCATTGGCTTACCGCTATCTGAGGATGAGGGGCGCGGATGGTTCCGGCTGATCCGGAACGCAATTACCGCAGGTCAACCTTTGACCAGCGCCTGCACCTGCCTGACCTGACGATCCAGCGTGGCGCGGTCAGCGCTGCGCACGGTGGCGTGACCGACCTTGCGGCCAGCCTTGAAGGCCTTGCCATAGTGGTGCAGGTGGCAATCATCTACCGCCAGCACTGCCTCGGCCGCCGGCACTTCACCGATGAAATTGATCATCGCGCTCTCGCCCACCTTGGCGGTGGAGCCCAGCGGCAGGCCGGCCACGGCACGCAGATGGTTCTCGAACTGGCTGCACTCGGCGCCTTCGGTGGTCCAGTGCCCGGAATTGTGGACCCGTGGCGCGATTTCGTTGGCCTTCAGGCCACCGTCGACCTCGAAGAACTCGAACGCCAGCACGCCAACATAGTCGAGCTGCTGGAGTACACGGCCCGCGTAGTCCTGGGCCAGCGCCTGCAGTGGATGGTCGGTGCTGGCGATCGACAGGCGCAGGATGCCGCTGTCGTGGGTGTTGTGCACCAGCGGATAGAAGCAGGTCTGGCCATCACGGCCGCGCACGGCAATCAGCGACACTTCACCGCTGAACGGCACGAAGCCTTCCAGCAGGCAGGGCACGCTGCCCAGTTCAGCGAAGGTGCCGGTGACATCGGCCTGGCTGCGCAGGACCTTCTGGCCCTTGCCGTCATAGCCCAGGGTGCGGGTCTTGAGCACCGCCGGCAGGCCGATGCGGGCCACGGCGGCCTCCAGGTCGGCCTGCGACTGGATGTCGGCGAACTCGGGGGTCGGAATCCCCAGGTCCTTGAACATGCTCTTTTCGAACCAGCGGTCACGGGCGATACGCAACGACTCGGCGCTCGGATAGACCGGCACGAACTGCGACAGGAAGGCCACGGTCTCGGCCGGCACGCTTTCGAACTCGAACGTCACCAGGTCGACTTCGTCGGCCAGCTGGCGCAGATGATCCAGATCGCCGTAATCGGCCCGCAGGTGCTCGCCCAGGGCGGCCGCACACGCGTCCGGCGCCGGGTCAAGGAAGGCGAAGTTCATCCCCAGCGGGGTTCCCGCCAGGGCCAACATGCGGCCCAGCTGGCCGCCACCGATAACACCGATCTTCATGGGAACACCTCAGGCGATGCGCGGGTCCGGATTGTCCAGGACGGTTTCTGTCTGCTCGGCGCGGAACTGCTTGAGCGCGGCATGGAACTGCGGGTGCCGGGCGCCCAGGATGCTGGCCGACAGCAGCGCGGCGTTGATGGCACCGGCACGGCCGATGGCCAGGGTCGCGACCGGAATGCCGGCCGGCATCTGCACGATCGACAGCAGCGAGTCGACGCCCGACAGCATCGAGGACTGCACCGGCACGCCCAGCACCGGCAGGTGCGTCTTGGCCGCGCACATGCCTGGCAGGTGAGCGGCGCCACCGGCGCCAGCGATGATCACTTCGATGCCACGGCCCTCGGCCTCTTCGGCGTACTGGAACAGCAAGTCGGGCGTGCGGTGCGCAGACACCACCTTGACTTCGTAGGGAATGCCGAGCTTTTCCAGCATATCGGCGGTGTGGCTAAGGGTGGACCAATCGGACTTGGAGCCCATGATCACGCCAACCAGTGCACTCATCGTCGTGCCTCTTCCATCGGGCGCCCGCAGGCGCGTCTAAAAACAACAAGCCACGCAGTATGACCTGCGTGGCTTGTTGTACGAAAAATGACCGGTCAGGCCGGCCAAAGGCCGCGCAGTATAGCGCAAAGTGCACAAACAAAAGCACCCCGTACGACTATCTGCACACCGCCCCGCCGCAGCCCTCGCACAGGGCACTGTGGCGAGCCGCTTTCCTACGCAACCTGTCATGACGCCGCTCGCATTGCTTACACGGTGTATCGAGATCAGCTACCGCGCCTGCTGGTTCCAGACCCTGCCATCACGCGTCCGGTTTCGATTAGTTGATGCGTGAAGCCGGATGCCTTGCGGCCCACCCACGTTCAATGAATGGAAGCCATGAACATGAAAACCAAAGGATTGACCTTGCTGTGCCTGATGCTGCTGTTATGCCGCCTCGTTCAGGCCGCGCCCGAAACCCCGGACGCTGACACCACCGACCATGCACCCTCACCCCCTCTGGTGCTGAACCTGTTCTATCACGATCAGCTTGAGCCCCGGGAGATTGCCAGCCTGGGCCCCGATTACCTGGCGTGGTTCATCAAGGAGCTGACACAGGTGACCGGTCGTCGGATCGAGGTGATCAGCCTGTCACGCATACCAGGCCTGACCGACCTGGGCTATCGCCAGGATGACGCATTGGCCAGCCTGAGCGCGTGGGATGATCGGGTCCGGGGCTATATCGAGAAAATGAACCTGCCGAAGTCGACCCGGCGCCATAAATACGTGTTGATTACCCGCCACAACATAAACGCCGAGGTCCTGGGTATCGCCTTCCCGACCAAAGGCGTCGCCATTGCCTCGATCAAAGCCTACAACACCCTCGGTCATGAAATCGGCCACTTGTTCGGTGCGGTCCACGAGCATGCCGAAACCCGTCTCGCAGCCTTTCCGCCCTGCCGGACATTGATGTACCCGGAGCACACCTTGCTGATTGCCAACTGCTTTGTATTCAGCGAAAAGAACCGGCAGACCATTCATCAGGACGTCAACGGCAAGCCCGACTAGCCTGACGCCGGCGCCACCACACTGCCTTCAAGCTTGCGCCACAACAGGCGCACGTTGGCCTTGCGCACCAAGGCGCAGCGGTACAGGCGGATTTCCAGCGGCACATGCCACTGCGCTCCGCCACACACCACCAGCTCGCCGCGCTCAAGCTCGGCGCGCATGCTCAGCCGTGGCACCCAGGCAATGCCCAGGCCCTCCATGGCCATGCACTTGAGGCTTTCGGCCATGGCGGTCTCGTACACGGTGGTAAAGCGCAGGTTGCTCTGGCGCAGCAGCAGGTTCACCGAACGGCCCAGGAACGCGCCGGCGCTGTAGGCCAGCAGCGGCACGCTGTGGCCGTTGTCCAGGTCGTACAGGGGCTGGCCGTGCTCATCGGCGGCGCACACCGGCAGCATCTCGCTGTGCGCCAGATGCAGCGACGGAAAGATCTCGGCGTCCATCTGCAAGGCTGCATCCGGGTCGTAGAAGGCCAGCATCAGGTCGCAGCCCCCTTCACGCAGGGCATGCACCGCTTCGCCTACGTTGGTGGCCACCAGCCGGGTGGCGATGTTCAGGCCGTCGTTGCGCAACTGCGCGATCCAGCGCGGAAAGAACCCCAGCGCCAGCGAATGAGCGGCTGCCACCTGAATGACCTCGCCCTGCCCGCCTTCCAGATGATGCAGGTGGCGCACCACCTCACCCAGTTGCTCGACCACGGTGCGCGCCGTCACCAGAAACAGCTGCCCGGCCGCGGTCAGCTCGATGGGCGTTCGCGAACGGTTGACCAGCACCAGGCCCAGGGCCGCTTCAAGGCTGCGAATGCGTCGGCTGAAGGCCGGCTGGGTGACAAAACGACGTTCGGCCGCCTGGGAAAAACTGCGGGTCGCGGCCAGTGCGCTGAAGTCCTCCAGCCATTTGCTTTCCAGGTTCATTGCGTCCTCCCGGACATCGTTTGAGACACAATCATTGTCGAGTCACACGACATTATGCCGTTGTTGCATGGGGCAGTGTGTAACAGCATTAGTCAAGGTTCGCCCAGAGGCCCACTATCGCGCTGTTCCGGCATCATTCATGCCTTTCCTGAGATGAGTTCTATCATGTCCTCGCCTGCATCATCGCGTATTGAAAAAGACCTGCTGGGTGTCCTCGAAGTACCGGCCAACGCCTACTACGGTATCCAGACCCTGCGAGCGGTGAACAACTTTCACCTCTCCGGTGTTCCTCTTTCGCATTATCCGAAACTGGTCGTGGCCCTGGCCATGGTCAAGCAGGCGGCCGCCGATGCCAACCATGAGCTCGGTCATCTCAACCAGGCCAAGCACGCCGCCATCAGCGAAGCCTGTGCCCGCCTGGTACGCGGCGACTTCCACGACCAGTTCGTGGTCGACATGATCCAGGGCGGTGCAGGCACCTCCACCAACATGAACGCCAACGAAGTCATCGCCAACATCGCTCTGGAAGCGATGGGCCATGAAAAAGGCGAGTACAAGTACCTGCACCCCAACAACGACGTGAACATGGCGCAGTCGACCAACGACGCCTATCCCACGGCCATCCGCCTGGGCCTGCTGCTCGGTCACGACGCCCTGCTGGCCAGCCTGGACAGCCTGATCAATGCCTTCAGCGCCAAGAGCGAAGAATTCAGCCACGTCCTGAAAATGGGCCGCACCCAATTGCAGGACGCGGTGCCCATGACCCTGGGCCAGGAATTCCACGCGTTCGCCACCACCCTGACCGAAGACCTCAACCGCCTGCGCAGCCTGGCGCCGGAGCTGCTGACCGAAGTCAACCTGGGTGGCACCGCGATCGGCACCGGCATCAACGCCGACCCGCGCTACCAGAACCTGGCCGTGCAGCGCCTGGCGACCATCAGCGGCCAGCCGCTGGTACCGGCCGCCGACCTGATCGAAGCCACCTCCGACATGGGCGCCTTCGTGCTGTTCTCCGGCATGCTCAAGCGTACCGCGGTCAAGCTGTCGAAAATCTGTAACGACCTGCGCCTGCTGTCCAGCGGCCCACGCACCGGCATCAACGAAATCAACCTGCCACCGCGCCAGCCCGGCAGCTCGATCATGCCCGGCAAGGTCAACCCGGTGATCCCCGAGGCGGTCAACCAGGTGGCATTCGCCATCATCGGCAACGACCTGGCGCTGACCATCGCGGCCGAAGGCGGCCAATTGCAACTGAACGTGATGGAGCCGTTGATCGCCTACAAGATCTTCGACTCGATCCGCCTGCTGCAACGCGCCATGGACATGCTGCGTGAACACTGCATCGTCGGCATCACCGCCAACGAGCAACGCTGCCGCGAGCTGGTCGAGCACTCGATCGGCCTGGTCACCGCGCTGAACCCCTACATCGGCTACGAGAACTCCACCCGTATCGCCCGCATCGCCCTGGAAACAGGCCGTGGCGTGCTGGAACTGGTGCGTGAAGAAGGCCTGCTCGACGACGACGTACTGGCCGACATCCTGCGCCCGGAAAACATGATCGCGCCGCGCCTGGCGCCTCTGAAAGCCTGATATGCAGGCTCGATACACACTGATCACCAGGCTGAGGGCCTAGACACCCCTCGACCTTTTGAGGGTCTGGAGCCGCTGCTCCAGGCCCTTTTTTTGAATATGCAGGAGCGGCTTAGCGGCGATGTGCCGTAGCCGTGAACCGTAGCGACATTGTTCCCGGCTAAAGCCGGTCCTACAGACATCGGATTCCGGATCTCAAGGAGGAAATCCAGGTTCGTTACACCGCTTTCGTACTGCCTTGACGAAAGCATTCGTCCGAATGCCGCAGATGAATATTCAGATACACAAGAAAGCGGCTACAGACGTTGACTATTTGCACCGGTATAGTGCGCCCCCTCAAAAAGTAGCGAGGAAATAATAAGATGCTGGAATTCATGAACCACGTGCTGGAAGTCACCAATGACTTCCTGTCCGGAAAAGTACTGATCGTACTCATTGTCGGCCTAGGCGGTTACTTCACCATCCGCTCACGCTTCGTGCAGTTCCGTCATTTCCTCCACATGTTCGCTGTGTTTCGCGACAGCCTGCGCAGCAGCTCGGGTCAATTGAGCTCGTTCCAGGCCCTGATGCTCAGCCTGGCAGGCCGTGTCGGCGCAGGTAACATCGCCGGTGTCGGCCTGGCCGTGACCCTGGGCGGTCCTGGCGCGGTGTTCTGGATGTGGGTCACCGCACTGGTGGGCATGTCCAGCAGCTTCATCGAGTGCTCCCTGGCGCAGCTGTACAAGCGCAAGGACTCCGAAGGCCAGTACCGTGGCGGCCCGTCGTATTACATCCAGTACGGTCTGGGCAAACGCTGGCTGGGCAAGATCATGGCCGTCCTGCTGCTGATCACCTTCGGCTTTGCCTTCAACGGCCTGCAATCGCACGCCGTCACCGACTCGCTCAATGGTGCCTTCGGCATCGACCACAAAGTCACCGGCATCTGCCTGGCGATCCTGCTGGGCCTGGGCTTCATCGGCGGCATCAAGCGCATCGCCGCCATTTCCGACCTGCTGGTGCCGGTCAAGACCCTGATCTACATCGCCGTGACCGTCTACGTCATCGCCCTGCAGATCGAACACGTGCCGGCCATGCTGATGACCATCGTCAAGAGCGCCTTCGGCCTTGACCCGGTGTTCGGCGGCCTGATCGGCAGCGCCATCGTCATGGGCGTCAAGCGCGGCGTGTTCGCCAACGAAGCCGGCCTTGGCAGTGCGCCGAACGTGGCCGCCGTCGCTCAGGTCGAGCACCCGGTCGCCCAGGGCGTGGTCCAGGCGTTCAGCGTGTTCCTCGACACCTTCGTGATCTGCACCTGCACCGCCTTGCTGATCCTGCTGTCGGGCATCTACGACGTCGGCTACAGCGGCAACGGCATTGTCCTGGCGCAAAACTCGCTGGCTGCCGTGGTCGGTGACTGGGGCCGGATCTTCATCAGCGTGGCCCTGGCTTTGTTCGTGTTCACCTCGATCCTCTACAACTACTACCTGGGTGAAAACAGCCTGCGCTTCCTGTTCGGCGAGAAGGTCAAGGCCATCGTCGCCTACCGTGTGCTGGTCCTGGTGCTGATCCTGTGGGGCTCGATGGTCAACCTCAACACCGTGTTCGCCTTCGCCGACATCACCATGACCCTGCTGGCCTTCGTCAACCTGATCGCCCTGGCCATGCTGTTCAAGGTCGCCATGCGCGTGCTGCGTGACTACGATGACCAACGCAAGGCCGGCATCAAGACCCCGGTGTTCGACTCCAGCAAATTCCCTGACCTGGACCTGGACCGCAACGCCTGGCCGGCCAACCCCGGCCTGAAACCTCAGGTCAAGACCGGCGAAGCCGTCGACCCTGTTCCCAGCGCCCGTTAACCCGTAAGGAAAAGAACCATGACGCATGACACTCATCAACCCGCTCAGCGCGTGATGGTTCTTTACACAGGCGGCACCATCGGCATGCAGGCCAGCGCCAATGGCCTGGCTCCGGCTTCGGGTTTCGAGGCGCGCATGGCGGCGCAACTGGCCGAACGGCCTGAGATAGTCGTGCCGGCGTGGCGCTTTCGCGAGATGGCGCCCCTGATCGACAGCGCCAACATGAGCCCGGCCTACTGGCTGCGCCTGCGTACAGCGGTGGTCGAGGCGGTGGACGAAGGCTGCGATGCAGTGCTGGTGCTGCACGGTACCGATACCCTGGCCTACAGCGCGGCGGCGTTGAGCTTCCAGCTGCTGGGCCTGGCGGCGCCGGTGGTGTTCACCGGCTCCATGCTGCCGGCCGGTGTGGCCGACAGCGATGCCTGGGAAAACGTCAACGGCGCCTTGCAGGCCTTGGGCGGCGGTCTGCCGACAGGCGTACACCTGTATTTTCATGGCGAAACCCTCGACCCGACCCGTTGCGCCAAGATTCGCAGTTTCGGTCGCCAGCCGTTTGCCGCCCTGCAACGCCTGCACGGCGGCCAGCCGGTGACGGAGCTGCCTGACGCGCTGCACTATCGGCAGGCGAAGACCGAGGCCTCGATTGCGGTGCTGCCGCTGTTTCCAGGCCTGGGCATTGCCCAGCTGGATGGCCTGATCGACAGCGGTATCCGGGGCCTGGTGCTGGAATGCTTCGGCAGCGGCACCGGCCCCAGCGACAACCCGGACTTCCTCGCCAGCCTCAAGCGGGCGCAGGACACCGGGATTGTCGTGGTGGCGATCACCCAATGCCATCAAGGTGGTGTCGAGCTGGACATCTACGAAGCCGGCAGCCGCCTGCGTGGCGCAGGCGTCCTGTCCGGTGGCGGCATGACCCGTGAAGCGGCCCTTGGCAAGTTGCAGGCCCTGCTGGGCAGCGGCTTGCCGGTGGACGACGTGCGCCGCCTGGTCGAACTCGACCTGTGCGGCGAACTGCGCTGACCGGCCGCTGAACAAACGCGCCTAAAGTGAACCCGTGCTGCTCGCGCCCTCGCGGGCCAGCAGCTGGGTGTTACTCCCTTCCTGCCAGCGAATCACCCGGTCCGGGTGCTGATCGCTGCGCACGATACACTTCCATTGATGCTGCACATTGCCTGCAAGACGCACGTTTGCGCGCCAGCGCGGGTAGTCACTGACATCGTCCAGACGCACGGCCCGGGCCGGGTCCCATTCGCCCAGTGCCGCGCCTGACCCCACCGCATAGACACTTTCGCCCAGCCGGACCCGGCCGCCTTCGCACGTGAGTTGCACCTGCACCGCCGGCGCCTGCCAGAGGCGAATCGCCCCCTTGTCGCCCCGGTCGAGCACCGGGTTGAAACCGGCAGGCACCGCGGTGCTGTCCAGGTCCGAGCCCAGCGCCACGAACAGCACCTGCTGCTGCCCCGCCACTTCGGCGACCAGTCCGGAATGTCCCGGTACGAAGGCCACCGATGAATCGGCCTGGATGCCAGCGCTGCGGCGCACCTTGATCAGCTCGCGAAGCAAGGCGCCACGCGGCCAGTCGTACATATCGGGCCAGTACACTGACGGGGTGCCGGGGCTGCTCAGGATCCAGGCATACGCCATGTCCCGCAAAGGCTCGGGCAAGGCCCAATGATGCTGGCCACCGTACTGCCCCGGCGAATAACCGGTGTCATGGTTATCCACGAAAGTAACGGCCGCCGCGCGCCAGGCGGGATCCGGATGGCTGTTGAGGCCAGCGGCCCAATCAGCGACCGAACCCTTTTGCAGGCGCTCCTTGAGGGCGAAATCGAAGACCGTGCAATGCGAGCGGTCCGACCAGGCCTTGAGTACACCCAGCCAGTCTTGCTGGCGCATGGGGTCATCGTCCGGGTACTCGGCCGGCGACTTCCATAGCTCGCCCACACAAAATGCCTGATTACCGAAGGCCCGCATCCAGTTGTCCACGCTGAGTGCGCCATAGCCACGGACAAAATCGAAGCGCAGGCCGGCGGCACCATAGTGGTCGCGCAGGTTGAGCAGCTCCTTGCCCAGCATGGCAGACACCTCGGGATCACCCGTATTGAGATCGGCTTCGCCGGCCATGAACGGGTCGCCGTCATCACACTGCGCGCACCCGTCACGCCAGGCTTGTGGCTTGCCGAGCACACCCTTCAGGGCAGGGTCCAGTCGTGAGCGATCCATGTGGTTGGGCACCGCATCGTAGATCAGCTTGACCTGGGCACGGGTCAGCGCAGCAACCGCCTCGTTGAGCTGTTGCTCGCGACCATAGGCACTGTTCTTGTCGAAGCTGTTCCAGTAGTAACCTTCGCCACCCCCGGAAGTGCCTTTGGCCGGGTCGCTCCAGTTGGAGGTGTCGCGCCAGGGCACCGGCATCCAGATCGCCGAGAAACCATCGGCGCCAATCTGCGCGGCCTTGCCTGCCAGCACGCTGTACCAGCCCGGTGGATCAGTGCGGCTGGAGTTCCAGTGAAAGCCTTGCAAAAGGATTTCATCGTGACCGCCGTTGCGCACCCCCTGGCAGGTGGTGCAGGGCCCATCATGGGCGGTTGCATCGGCGACCATCATGACGCCGAGCAGCCCGCCGATTTTCAAGAGATTCATGGCGATGCCTCCTTGCAGAGCCGTCACCCCAGCCTAAGCGACCTGCGCCAGGCTGTAACCTCACACAATTGCCAGGTTCCTCGATGCTTCAGAACCCTTGCAGGTGACTCTTCAACTGATCGTGCAGCAGGAACGCCAGCAGCAGGCCCAGCAGCATGGCACCCATGTCCAGCGCCCGCGACTTGCCCCATAACGGGGTGCGTTCGCGCAGGTTGAAGTACCAGGGGCCGGTACATGACACCAGGCCCATGCCCAGCAGCAGCACGGCGGCCACGAAGCTCAGCGGGCTGGAATCCAGCGCCCGCTCGCCATTGAGCGGCGGCACGATCAGCCAGTACAGCCAGCCCGATGCCGCCGCCACCAGCGCCAGGCCGATCGGCCACAGCGGGAACCCCGGTACCAGTGCGTCGACCAGGCGCGGCCAGCCGGCCATCCTGGCCAGCATCAGCGGTGTATGGCCGTTGCGGTTGGGTTTCTTGTAGTCCGCGCCCTGCTTGGTCAGCGCCCGGACAAATTCGAAATTGCCGGCCAGCACTTCACGGTGCAGCAGCGTCCAGCCCTCTTGGTCCTCATCGGTGACAAGCCCTGGGTTGTCACGCAGGTCCTGCCTGATCGCGTCCAGCGTAGCGACGCACATCGGGTGCTCGCTGTGTTCCAGCTTCGTCAGGGCCTCGCGGTCTTGCGGCGTGTCGAGGGTGCGGCTGAAAAACACCGGCGGATCCTGCATCACCAGCTGGATACGCCCGACCTCGCCAAAGTCCAGCCCCCAGGCCTGGTCATGCTCGGCGCGCTCGGCCGGCCCCATCTCACTGCGCAAGCCATCGATGGTAAAGCCGCCGTAGACCCGTCCACAGCTGACGTAGAGCCAGTCGCTCAGGTCGGTAAACGGCACCGAGACGCGGTCGCCGGCATGCAACGAGGTGACCCAGCGCGGTTCGTTGATGAGCACGCCCGTCAGTTGCTCGCCGTCGAAGTCCAGATCGCTCATCCACATGTTTTCCGCCGACGGGATGGACGGGTCAGTGGCATCAAGGGCAAAGGCCACCTTGACCGCCGCCAGGTCCAGGCCGGTAACGATGCGGCGGCGCTCCCACGATAATTCTCGCCAGAGAAACTTGAACGTCGCCTGGGCGCTGGCCACCGTAGCCGCCGTGTCGTCGCTGTTCTCTTGGGTATAGATGAGCTGCTCAGTCATGCGATGGGGTTCCTTGCCCTGTGTTCATGGACGGTCAACGGCTCAAGCCGGCAGCGGCGCCGACGGTGCGGGCTCGACTTGCAGCAGTGCATCCAGCGTATTGAGAAACAGGTCGTGGCTCATAATCGCCGTGGCCACCGCCGACAGCACCGGCTTGCCGGCCTCGTCCTTGATCACGACCTTCTCGGTCCAGGCATTGAGGTCGACGCTGCGCAACTGCGCAACCGGCACCTGGCGGCCCTGGAACGCCAGGTGATCGCGGGTCAGGCGCAGCGGCTGGGTGGTGACGCTGAGGAAGTTGCCGATGATACGCTTGAACCACAACTGGCCGGTGCCGATGCAATTGAAGGTCACTGCAGAGCCTGCCTGCAGGGCATTGAGCAGTACTGGCAGGCGCTCGCGCACATACAGTTCGCGCACCTGCAGCTGAAAGTCCTCGAAGCCCTTGAGCGAGGCTGTTACCCGGCGCAACGGTTCACTGGCATTACGGCGCCAGGCCACGTTGGTCACCAGGCCGCTGGCGGCGGTCTGCCCCGAGCCGAACAGGTAGAGGTCTTCGATCTCAATGAACGGCACGAAGTCTTTTTGCGTACCGATCACCTGCGCAATGCCGTGCTCGTACACCTCATACATCGGGCGGCGCAGCTTGCTCTGCGACAAATAGATGGCAAACATGCACACCGCCACGAACGCCAGGAAGGCGGCGGTGCAGTAGATCATCATGCTCTGGCTGGAAAACTGCATCGTCATGCCGCGACGGCCACTGGATTCGACGATGACCGGGCCGGTGTCGGCCACCGGCAGGATGGTTTGCAGGTACAGCACGAAGGCGGCCATGCCCAGCATGAAAAGGCTGAAGGCCAGGGTGAAGATCAGAAACGCTTTGCCGTGCTTGTAAGTGGCGATCAACTGGCCCGCAGGCTGCGAGGACGACTGCATGATGGTTTTGCTTCCTTGTAAAAACACGTGAAGTGCGCCTGCCTGGCAATGTTCATCATCCGGCGCAGCGCGGTGCGAGCCCCATGACGTCGTTGATGGCCAATACATGGCCCGCAACGACAGGGTTCCTATTGAGCACACAATCGCCGCTTGGTTCAGCCTTGAAGGCTCTGGGCCAAAGGTTTGTGACCCGTGTCTCACCGACAGCCTCAGCTGACCCGGCTTTGGCTCTCGACACCGCGCTGCATCGTGCCCAGGTTGTGCTCGATGTTCTCGCACAGGGCTTTCATCTGGATTTCATGTTCGCTGGCCTTGAACGGGCTTTGCAGGTCGGTGCCGATCTTTTCGATGGCCAGCAGCATGAAGCCCACGACGGTCGAGGCCAGCGGTGTGAACCATTCCAGGGTTTCGACCAGGCCGATCGGGACGATCAGGCAGAACAAGGTAATGAACAAGCGTGGAAAGGTCACATAGGGGTACGGCAGCGGCGTATTGGCAATGCGCTCCATGCCACCCTGGCAGTTGGAGATGTCGACCAGGGTCGACTCGATGCGCGCCAGGCGGATGCTGTCCAGGCGCCCGGCCTGGTATTCGCGGGCAATCAGCATCGCCGACACACTGAGCAAATCGTTAGGGAAGTTATTGGTCTCATGACGGCGCTCGAACTCTTCAAGCGAGATCAGCCGCTCGACCTCCTCGCCACAGATACCGCCCTTCAAGTGCGCCGACAGGCATTTCACATAGGCCACATGACGGCGCAGCAGCACCGCCTTGACCGGGTTGGGATGCTCGGGGTCCTCGTCCTCGATCAGGGTCAGCACCTGACGGGCGAAGCTGCGCGAGCTGTTGACCAACGCCCCCCACAGGGTCCGGGCTTCCCACCAGCGGTTATAGGCGCTGGAGTTGCGAAAGCTGGTCAGCACCACCAGCGCCGAACCCAGCAGGGTCAGCGGCATGGCCGGGAAGGAATATTTGTAATCGAGGAACAGCATGAAATCGACCGTGACAATCACGTCCCAGATCAATAGCCAGAACAGCGACCAGCCGACATAGCCAAACGTCTGGCCGATGAACCTGAATTTCTTGATGATCAAACTTTGCAAAAGCCACCCCGTTGATTCGCCAAGTGAACGGGGCATCAGTCAAAGCCCCTCACAATTGCAAGAGACTTTGAATGCAAAAAGGACAGATGGTTCGTTTCAGCAGCCGTTAAGTGTCGGTTTCACGCGCTCACCCGGGAAAAACACCGGCCGCAGGGCGACGCCGATGCAGTTGCCCATGTAGGCCGCCACCACCCACAGCCAGCCGTGCAGGCTGCCCGAGGCAATGCCGCTGAAATAAGCGCCGATATTGCAGCCATAGGCCAGGCGCGAGCCATAACCGAGCAGCAGGCCACCGATGACGGCCGCCACCAGCGAACGCCTCGGGATGTCCAGGTTCGGTGCAAAGCGCCCCGCCAGCCCCGCCGCCAGCAGTGCGCCGATCATGATGCCGATGTCCATGACGGTGGTGATGTCCTGCCACACTGGCGCGGCCAGCGCCTTGGCATTGCCGGCGCTCTGCCAGAACGGCCAGCTGGCCACGTCCACCCCGGCCCCGGTGGCAATCTTGGCGCCCCACAAGGCAAACGCCGAAGTAATGCCCCAGGGACGACCGGCCAGTGCCAGGGTCGCGTAGTTCAGCAGCGCCAGGGCCACCGCACCCCAGACCAGCAGCCAGGGACCGCGCACCAGGCGCTGCCAGCCGCGCAGCGGGCTTGGCACCGGGCCTTCGAGCTGGCCATGACGGCGCTTCTCCAGGTGCACTGACAGCCAGGCAATCAAGGCAAAGACGGTCAGGTTAAGCAGCAGCGCCGGCAACCAGCCCAGGCTCTTGACCATCGAGGTGGCCGGCAACGATGGCAAAGCGAACCACCAATGCACATGGTGAGTGGCGATCAGCGAGCCCAGGATAAAGAACACCAGGGTCACCAGCATTCGGGCATTGCCGCCACCGGCGGTGAACAACGTGCCGGATGCGCAACCGCCGCCCAGCTGCATGCCGATACCGAAGATGAACGCGCCGACGATCACCGACACCCCCGCCGGGGCGACCAGGCCGTTGACCGGCTGGCCAAACAGGGTGCCGGCGGCCAGGGTCGGGAAGAACAGCACCACCGCCACCGCCAGCATGATCATCTGCGCCCGCAGCCCGGCGCCGCGCCGCTCCAGAATGAACACCCGCCAGGCCGAGGTGAAACCGAACGCGGCATGGTAAAGCGTGACGCCCAGCGCCGCGCCGACCAGCAGCAACATGACCTGGCGCATGCCCACACTGAGCAACAGGAACTGCGTGCCCAGCAACAACAGAAACAACGCGGCCAACGGCGCGCCAAGCCGGCGCCCGGGCGTGGCCGAAAGCGAATGATTCATGGATTTTTCCAAGCCTGCCAAAAAAGAGCGCCGAGTATAAATAGCCCGCCGGCATTCGGCCCACAATTAACGCATTGGCCACACAGGCCGGCGTAGGAGCGCGCTTGGCCTGGGCCGCACTCGGACGACCGAGTGCGAAGCGCTCGCAAAATTTGCGCAACGCCACAAATTTACGACTGCTACCCCGTCCGGGATCTATGAAACGCCACAAATTTACGACTGCTAACGCAGCCGGTCGCGGGCAAGCGCGCTCCTACTGGGCTCCGGTGTGTTGTGTAGCTGGCGTTTGCCACGCTTTGCGCAGCCGCGCCAGGGCATCGGCTATCGCCGGCTCCGGCACGGCGGCAAAGCCCAGCACCAGGCCGGCGCGCTGATCGGCCGGCGTGGTCGATTCCGGCAACCAGTAATCGCTCAAGGGGTTGACCTCCACCCCCACCGCCGCCGCTTGGGCGACCAGTTGCTGCTCACGGGCCAGGCTGTCGACCTTGACCGCCACGTGCAGGCCCGCCACCCCCTGCGGCATGGGTTCGCAGCCGGATAAGTCTTGTGGCCAGCCGGCCAGCAGGGCATTGCGCCGGCTCAACGCGGCCCGGCGCATGCGCCGGATATGCCGCTGGAAATGCCCTTGGGCAATGAACTGCGCCATGACGGTCTGGGTTACCGCCTCGGAATGGCGCATGTCCAGCGCCCGGCGCTGGCCGAACGCCTCGACCAGCGCCTGCGGCAATACCAGGTACCCCAGACGCAGCGCCGGAAAAGCAATTTTGCCAAAGGTGCCCACGTACAACACCCGACCCCGGCCATCGAGGGCCGCCAGCGGGGTCAGGGGCGCGCCGCTGTAGCGGTACTCGCCGTCGTAGTCGTCCTCGACGATCCAGCCACCGGTGCGGTGCGCCCAGGCCAGCAATTGCAGACGCCGTGCCAGGCTCATCACCACCCCGGTCGGGTACTGGTGCGAGGGCGTGACATACGCCAGCGAGCAGCCACTGGCCTCTAGGTTCGCGCAACACATGCCTTCACTGTCGACCGGCATGCCATGCAATCGCGCCCCGGCAATCGCAAAGGCATTGGCCGCAGCGCGATAGCCCGGGTTTTCCACCGCCACGCCCATGCCGGGGTCCAGCAGCAATTGTGCACAAAGGCTGATGGCTTGCTGTGCGCCACTGGTGATCACAATTTGCTCAGCGGTACACGGCACCCCGCGCGAAGAGCGCAGGTACAGCGCAATCAGCTCGCGCAGGTGGCGATCACCGGCCGGTTCGCCATACCCGAGCAGTTGCAGGTCCGGTTTGCGCCAGAAGGCCCCGTACAACTTGCCCCAGATGGCAAAGGGAAACAGGTCGAATGCCGGTACACCCACGCGAAACGCACGTGGTTCGCCACTTTTCGGCGCGGGCAGACTGTGGGTCTGCAACAGCGTCAGCGCTGCACTGTGGATAACTTTTTCGACTGGAAGTGGCGCAATTTCTGATGGATTTGTGGATAAACCTGTCGATAACCCTGTGCGTAACCCTGTGGACAACTGAGTGGATAACTGTTTTTCGCCGCGCTTGCCCAAGGCAGAGGGGTCAGGCAGGCGAGCGACATAGGTGCCATCACCGACGCGGCCTTCAGTGAAGCCTTCGGCATATAGCTGGTCATAGGCACGCATCACGCTGTTGCGGGAAATGCCCAGCGCGCTCGCCAGGTCGCGGCTGGCCGGCAGACGCGTACCACTGACCAGGCGCCCGTCGAGAATGCGCTGGCGCAACAGTTGATAGAGTTGGCGACTCAAGCCCTGGCGGCGGTCCAGTTGCAGACCGGTCGGGTCGAAGGGAAATACCGAAGGCGGATTGGTCACTGCAATTGGCCCTGTCAAATGACGCATTAATGGCTCTTACCAAGAACCAATAGCCTGCCTAGGATTCGTCTGTCCGCCAAGGAGAATCCACATGTACATCCCCGCCGCTTTCAAAGACGACGACCTGCTCAGCCAGTGGCAGCAGATCGAGCAGTGCCGTCTGGCTCTGCTGGTGACCCACGGCGAATCCGGCCTGCAAGCCACTCACCTGCCCTTGTTGCTGCGCCGCGACCAGGGCTCGCATGGCACGCTCTATGGCCACCTGGCCAAGGCCAACCCGCAAGGGCGCGAGCTGACCGGCGCACACGAGGTGATGCTGGTATTTGCAGGCCATGACGCCTATGTCAGCCCATCGCTCTACCCCAGCAAGGCCGAGCACGGCAAAGCGGTGCCGACCTGGAATTACCTGGCCGTGCACGCCTGGGGCCGGCCACAGCTGATCACCGAGGCGGCGGCCCTGCGCCAACTGGTAGGCGCACTGAGCGAACGCCACGAGGCGGGTCGCACAGCGCCGTGGTCCATTGACGACGCGCCGGCCGACTACATTGACAAGATGCTGGGCGCCATCACCGGTTTCGCCCTGCCCATCGAGCGCCTGCTGGGCAAGCGCAAGCTCAGCCAGAACCGCAGCGCCACCGACATCCAGGGCGTGCGCGACGGCCTGGCGGCCAGTCAGGACCCGCACGACCAACACATTGCCCGCTTGATGAGCTGAGGACCGACCATGACCGACATCCATATCCGCCCCGTGAGCACTGACGACCATGCCGCCTGGCTGGCGCTGTGGCAGGCCTACCTGCACTTCTATCAGGCCGAACTGCGCGAGGAGGTCAGCGCCTCGACCTGGCAGCGCCTGCTCGATGAGCAGGAGCCGACCTACGCCGCCCTCGCCTGGCAAGGCGATCAGGCCGTGGGCCTGGTCAATTTCATCTTCCATCGCTCTAACTGGAGCATCGAGGATTCCTGCTATTTGCAGGACCTGTTCGTCGACCCGCAGCAGCGCGGCACCGGCGTCGGCCGGCAGTTGATCGAATACGTCTATGCCCGTGCCCACGAACAAGGTAGCCGCAAGGTGCACTGGCTCACCCACGAAACCAACGCCACGGCCATCCAGTTGTACGAACGGATTGCGGAACGCGGCGGTTTCATTCAATTTCGCAAAACGCTCTGACTTCAGGAATGCCGTCATGTCCGATGCTCCACTGAACTGGCAACCCGCCGCCCTGCCCACCGCCCGACCTTTGCAAGGCCGCTTCATCCGCCTGGAAAAGCTCGACCCGGCACGCCACGGCGATGACCTGTGGAACACGCTCGAAGGTCCGGGCTCGGACCGTGCGCTCTGGGACTACCTGCCTTACGGCCCGTTCCAGGCCCGCAGCGACTTCGACGCCTGGCTGCAACGCCATGCCCAGGACAGCGACCCGTGGTTCTACAGTGTGGTCGACCAGACCAGCGGCAAGGTCGAGGGTGTCATCAGCCTGATGTCGATCGTGGCCGCTCACGGCCGCATCGAGATCGGCCATGTCACCTTTGGCGCGGCCATGCAGCGCACGCCCAAGAGCACCGAGGCCATTTACCTGCTGGCGCGCGAAGCCTTCGCGCTGGGCAACCGGCGCCTGGAATGGAAATGCAACGCCAACAACGCCCGCTCCCTGAGGGCCGCCGAGCGCCTGGGGTTCAGCTTCGAAGGGACTTTCCGCCAGCACATGGTGGTCAAGGGCATTAACCGTGACACGGCCTGGTTCTCGATCCTCGACAGCGAATGGCAGGCGGTGCAACAGGCCTTCGAGCACTGGCTGTCGCTGGACAACTTTGCCGACGGCCGCCAGCTGAAAACGCTGGAAGCCCTGCGCGCTGACGCCTGACCGTCGGCTCAAGCGTCAGCTGATGTGCCGCTGACGCCTGACCACCCCCATCTGCAAGCCAAAGGGCCGGAACACGGCATTCAGGGATTTGAGTGTCGGGTTGCCCTCGCCCTGCTCGATCTGGATCAGGGTGCGCACCGAAATCCTGCACAACTGCGCATAGTCACTCTGGAGCATGCCCGCGCCTTCCACGCGCAGGCGCTTCACCGCCTGGCCCAATTGCAGGCTGCCGTCGGCAATGCCTTGCTGGACGCTTTCGATCAGCAATATGCGCGCATCGATGGACAGGGTCATGACAGGTTCCAGTGGCGCAGGCGTTGGTCCAGGCTGCCCAAGGCAATGGCCGGATGGTTGAAGACGGACGGCGGCAAGCCCTCGTCACGCAGAATATCCGGCAACGCCCGCAGGACCTGTGCGTCCTGACGCAGACGCTCGAAGGCCTGCTCCGGATCGAGAAGGCCACTGAGCGCCTGGCAGGCCGCACGCCAGTCAACATCACCGGCACGTTCGATGGGCCTGGGCCACTTGGTCGTGCGGGTCACACCTTCGGCGTCCATTACCATGGGCGCCAGGTCATAGATCGGCGCCAGCCGCCAGGCATTGTCCTGCCGGATGATCGCGGTGTTGCGGCCATGATTGTCCGAATTGCCCAGAATCTTGTTGATCAGGTCACGGCGCAGGTAATCGGCCACCAGTTCCGGCACCTCGACCTGTTGCCCGGCCTGCGCCCACAGGGCGACCAGACGCTCGATGACCTGCACATGGTCCATCGGGCTGCCCGGCACGGTCACCCCGGCCAGCGAATACATCGACTCGACTGCCAGGCGCTCGACACCTTGCGCCGTGACACGCCGGTCGAAACGCCTCATCCACAGGCTCGGCTTGTCGGCCTGCTCCAGCGCCATGTCGGCCGTGGCCACGGTCTCGATGCCCAGAGTCTGTAACGCGCGGTAGTACAGGCACTCAGCGTGCAAGATCATCTGGTCATTGTTCAGGGCCTGATTGCGCGCGAACTTGATGAACCAGTGCGCTTGTGCCTGCTCATCGGCCAGCACGGCATCGGGATACAACAACCCGTCCAGGCCTTGGGTCATCAGCAATTTTGGCGCCTCACCCCCGGCCCCGGTCGCCCCGCCAATCGCGGCACCCTGCTCATAGGCATATTCAAGAAAACGCTGGTCGCGGCTGATCACATCCTGGCGGGTAAACCCCAAGGGGTCATCCTCTTGCAACGCCTCGGCCGATTCCTTGATACGCAGATGGCCGACAGGCGCTGGCGTGCTGCGACCCAGCAAGTACAGGTCGTCGCTCATGCCTTCAGGTTTTTGCAGACCGAAGAACTTCAACAAGAAGCGTTTTGCCGCACCGGCCGGCGCGATGTCATGCAGGAATGCCGGCGCGTGACTGAACAACAATGGCTCGAAATCCACCGGCAGACAGGCGCTGACTGCCTTGGCAAAGGGACTCTCGAATGCCTGCGGATGGGCATGCACGTAGGCGGACTTATAGGCGATACGGCACGGGCTGCCAAAGCCCTTGGCAGGATCGCTGAAGGACAGGCTCATGGCGTCCTGCCAGGCACCGTCGGTAAATAGCTGAAGCGTAAGGTTATACATGCCTGATCTGCACTTTAATGCACCCCACCGCCGATTGAGCCGAGACTTTCTGCACTATAGTGCATTTTTTAGGGTTTAGACTGCCCAGAAAGTGCATTTTAATGCAGGCTGGTTTTTTCACGCCCATAAAAAAGGGGAGCTATTACGCTCCCCAATGAGGTTAACCGTTGAATCTGTAAGGCGCTGTCAGCCTTCGATCTCGATCAGGATCTCGCCCGGGTTGACCCGGTCGCCCTTGGCCACGTGAATGGCGACGATCTTGCCGGCAATCGAGGCCTGGACTTCGGTTTCCATCTTCATCGCTTCGGTGATCAGCACCGCCTGGCCGACCTTGACCGTGTCGCCTTCCTTGACCAGCACATCGACGATATTGCCCGGCATGGTGGTACTGACATGACCCGGCGCGCTGGCCTGGCCGCGCTTGCTGCCACCGCCACTGACAAATTCGTTGAGCGGCTCGAACACCACCTCTTCAGGCATGCCGTCGATCGACAGGTAGAAGTGCCGCTTGCCTTCGGCCTTGACGCCGACACCGGTGATGTCGACGCGGTAGGTCTCGCCGTGCACGTCGATGACGAACTCGGTCGGTACGCCTTCACCACCGGCACGGGCCACGCTGCCGGCTTCAGGGATGGGCAGCAGCGCTTCGGGCACCAGAGTGCCGGCAGCACGTTCTTCGAGGAATTTGCGCCCGATGTCCGGGAACATGGCGTACGTCAGCACGTCCTCTTCGGACTTGGCCAGCCCGTCGATGTCGGCGCGCAGCTTGGTCATTTCCGGCTTGAGCAGGTCGGCGGGACGCACGTCGATCAGCTCTTCGTTGCCGATTGCCTGACGGCGCAGTTTTTCGTCCACCGCGCCCGGCGCCTTGCCGTAGCCGCCTTGCAGGTACAGCTTGACCTCGTTGGTGATGGTCTTGTAGCGCTCGCCGGCCAGCACGTTGAAGAACGCCTGGGTGCCGACGATCTGCGAGGTCGGGGTCACCAGCGGCGGGTAGCCCAGGTCCTTGCGCACCCGCGGAATCTCGGCCAGCACTTCGCTCATGCGGCTCAGGGCGCCCTGCTCCTTGAGCTGGTTGGCCAGGTTGGAAATCATCCCGCCCGGCACCTGGTTGACCTGCACACGGGTGTCGACGGCGGTGAATTCGCTTTCGAACTGGTGGTACTTCTTGCGCACCGCATAGAAGTACAGGCCGATTTCCTGCAGCAGCTCAAGGTCCAGGCCGGTGTCGAATTCGCTGCCCTTGAGCGCGGCAACCATCGACTCGGTGCCCGGGTGGCTGGTGCCCCAGGCGAAGCTGGAAATCGCCGTATCGATGTGTTCGGCGCCGTTCTCGACCGCCTTGAGCTGGCACATGGCAGCCAGGCCGGCGGTGTCATGGGAGTGGATGAAGATCGGCAGCGACTGCTCGGCCTTCAACGCCTTGACCAGCTCACCGGTGGCGTACGGCGTCAGCAGGCCGGCCATGTCCTTGATCGCCACCGAATCGCAGCCCATCGCCTCCATCTGTCTGGCCTGGGCCACGAAGGCCTCGATGGTGTGCACGGGGCTGGTGGTGTAGGCGATGGTGCCCTGGGCATGCTTGCCCGACGCCTTGACCGCTTCGATGGCCACGCGCAGGTTACGCACGTCGTTCATGGCATCGAAGATGCGGAACACGTCGATACCGTTGACTGCCGCCTTGGCAACGAATGCCCGGACCACGTCATCGCTGTAATGGCGGTAGCCCAGCAGGTTCTGGCCACGCAGCAGCATTTGCAGGCGGGTGTTGGGCAATGCGGCACGCAGCTGGCGCAGGCGCTCCCATGGGTCTTCCTTGAGAAAGCGCACGCAGGCGTCGAAGGTGGCGCCGCCCCAGACTTCCAGCGACCAATAGCCGACCTTGTCGAGCTTGTCGCAGATCGGCAGCATGTCTTCGGTGCGCATGCGGGTGGCCAGCAGCGACTGGTGGGCGTCACGCAGGATGGTGTCGGTTACAAAGATCTTCTTGGACATTATCGGGTTCCTCACAGGCCTGCGTGGGCGGCGATGGCGGCGGCGATGGCCAGGGCCAGCTCTTCGGGTTTGCGCTTGATCGAGTAGTTGGTCAGTTCCGGGTGCGCTTCGACGAAGCTGGTGTTGAACTGGCCAGTGCGGAACTCGGGGTTGCGCAGGATTTCCTGGTAGTAGGCGGCGGTGGTCTTCACGCCCTGCAGGCGCATGTCGTCCAGCGCGCGCAGGCCGCGGTCCATGGCCTCTTCCCAGGTCAGCGCCCAGACGATCAGCTTCAGGCACATCGAGTCGTAATACGGCGGAATGGTGTAGCCGGTGTAGATCGCCGTGTCGGTGCGCACGCCCGGCCCGCCGGGCGCGTAGTAGCGGGTGATCTTGCCGAAGCTGGGCAGAAAGCCGTTTTTCGGGTCTTCGGCGTTGATCCGGAACTGCAACGCAAAGCCGCGGTGAATAATGTCTTCCTGCTTGATCGACAGCGCCAGGCCCGAGGCGATGCGGATCTGCTCGCGGACGATATCGATGCCGGTGATTTCCTCGGTGATGGTGTGCTCCACCTGCACCCGGGTATTCATCTCCATGAAGTACACCTCGCCCTCGGCGAGCAGGAACTCCACGGTGCCGGCGTTCTCATAGCCCACCGCCTTCGCTGCACGCACTGCCAGGTCGCCGATGTAGGCGCGCTGCTCGGGGGTCAGTTGCGGGCTGGGGGCGATTTCGATCAGCTTCTGGTTGCGGCGCTGGATCGAGCAGTCGCGCTCGAACAGGTGCACGACGTTGCCAAAGCTGTCACCGAGGATCTGCGCCTCGATGTGCTTGGGATTGACGATGCACTTTTCCAGGAACACTTCCGCCGAGCCGAACGCCTTGGTCGCCTCGGAAATCACCCGCGGGAAGGCCTGTTCGAGTTCTTCACGGCTGTTGCAGCGCCGGATACCGCGCCCGCCGCCGCCGGAGGTGGCCTTGAGCATCACCGGATAACCGATGCGATCACCTTCGACCAGCGCCTCGGCGATGTCGGCGACGTTGCCTTCGGTGCCCGGCGTCACCGGTACGCCGGCCTTGATCATGCTGCGCCGCGCTTCGGTCTTGTCGCCCATGCGGCGGATGACTTGCGCCGACGGGCCGATGAACTTGATTCCGCGCTCGGCGCAGATCTCGGCCAGCTCGGCGTTTTCCGACAAGAAACCGTAGCCGGGGTGCAGGGCGTCGCAGCCGGTTTCCACCGCCAGGTTGACCAGCTTGCGCGGGTTCAGGTAACCGGCCAGGGGTTCGGCGCCAATGCTATAGGCTTCGTCGGCGCGCTTGACATGCAGGGCATGGCGATCGGCGTCTGAATAGATCGCCACCGAGCGAATGCCCATCTCGGCGCAGGCGCGCACGATCCGGACGGCAATCTCTCCACGGTTGGCGATCAGGATTTTTTTGATCACTGGCTTTTCCTCGACCATTGGTACAGGCCTGCCGGACGGACCGGTCGGCACTGGACTGCCCGGGGCACGGGGCAGTCGTCGCTTTGTTTTTGTAACAGCTCATGTGACGCGTCGACGCACCGCCACCCTATGCGGGATCCGCGATAAACAAAAATCAGTAAAAATTGGGTGAAGCATAAGTAAAGACTTATAGTTGCCGTCCGAGTATTCGGTACATAAGGCCCAGGTATGCGTAAGTCATTGATGCGTATGACGTTAAAACAATTGCGAACCTTCAATGAGGTCTGTGACCTGCGCTCCTACAGCCGTGCGGCCGAGGAAATGGCCCTGACGCAGCCGGCCGTCAGCCTGCAGATGCGCCAGCTGGAAGAGCTGATCGGCCAGCCCCTGTTCGAGTACGTGGGCAAGAAGCTGTACCTGACCGAAGCCGCCGAAGCCTTGCGCCACGCCAGCCGCGACATCTTTGGCCGCCTGGAGAACTTCGACATGCAGCTGTCGGACATGCAGGGCTCGCTGCAGGGCCAGTTGAAGCTGGCCATCGAGTCGAGCTGCAAGTATTTCATCCCGCACCTGTTTGCCGCTTTCAAACGGCAATACCCGGAAGTCAGCCTGGCACTGGCGGTGGTCAATCGTGCGCAGATTATTCGGCGCCTGGCCGACAACCGCGACGATCTGGTGGTGATGTCGATGGTGCCGCAGGACATGGACCTGGAATTCCTGCCCTTTCTCAATAACCCGATCGTGGCCGTGGCGCCCAGCGATCATGCGTTATGTGCGCAGCCGCAACTGACGCTCAAGGACCTGGAGCCCTGGCCGCTGCTGGTGCGCGAGAACGGTTCGGGTACGCGCAAGGCGTGCGAGGAGTACTTCAAGGAAAAGCGCGTGCACTTCAACCAGACCCTGGAAGTGTCATCCAGCGAAGCCCAGCGCGAGTGCGTGGTCGCCGGCCTGGGGCTGGCCATGCTGACCCGGCATGCAGTCAGCGCCGAGCTGGCCGCCGGCACGCTGACAGAGCTGCCGGTGGCCGAATTGCCGCTGTACCGCAGCTGGTGCGTGGTTCAGGCCCGCGACAAGCGATTGTCGCCGGTGGCGCACGCCTTCCTGAACTTCATTCGCACCGAGCGGGCGCAGATCAGCCGGCTGGTCGAGCGCTTCGACGGTCGCCGGCAGAGGGGCTGACCTGCCAGTGCTGGTCGGACAGGTTGTCGACATCCAGATAGTCAGAAAGCTTCTGGTTCAGGCGCCGCTCTTCGGAATAACTCTCGATGGCGCGGCGAAACGCCATGCGCCGCTGATCTTCCTGTTGGCGGCGCGTCTTGACTGAACTGTGCTGCAAATCATCGTAATGCCGAGCCATAGCCTGTCTCCCAGTACGTTGCGGGAGTCCAGAATGTGCAGCGCAGGTGACGACAAGGCGGCAGGCAGGTGACAGAACGATGAAATTTCGCGACCGGTCGCCGCCGGGCGCGTTTCAGTCGTCGTGGTTCTTGATCGATTTGGGCGACAGGCGAAGGCTGCGCAGGCTGCGCTTGACGCTCTTGAGGTGGTTGACCAGGCTGGGTCCGCGCGCCATCGCCACACCCATGGCCAGCACGTCGATGACCACCAGGTGGGCGATGCGCGACGTCAGCGGGGTGTAGATCTCGGTGTCTTCGTGCACGTCGATGGCCAGGTTTATGGTCGACAACTCTGCCAGTGGCGTCTGGCTCGGGCACAGGGTGATCAGCGTGGCGCCGCTTTCGCGCACCATGTTGGCGGTGATCAGCAAGTCCTTGGAGCGCCCCGACTGGGAAATGCACACCGCGACATCCGCAGGCTTGAGGGTCACCGCCGACATGGCCTGCATGTGCGGGTCCGAATAAGCCGCCGCCGTCAGCAACAGGCGAAAGAACTTGTGCTGGGCATCGGCGGCCACCGCCCCCGAGGCACCGAACCCATAGAACTCCACGCGGCTGGCGCCAGCCATGGCGGTGACAGCCAGTTGCAAGGCGTGCGGGTCGAGGTTTTCGCGCACCTCCATCAGGGTGTGCAGCGTGGTGTCGAAGATCTTCAGGCTGTAGTCGGCGACCGAGTCGTCTTCGTGGATGGCGAACTGGCCGAAACTGGCCCCCGCCGCCAGGCTTTGCGCCAGCTTGAGCTTGAGGTCCTGAAAGCCGGTGCAGCCGATGGCGCGACAGAAGCGCACGATGGTCGGCTCGCTGATCCCGACGCTGTGCGCCAGGTCGGCCATGGAACTGTGCATCACAGCCGCCGGATCGAGCAGCACATGGTCGGCGACCTTCAGCTCCGACTTGCGCAGCAGATTACGGGACTGGGTGATGTGTTGCAGCAGATTCACGGGCTGGACTCGATCAAGGAAGCGTGGGCGGGTATGTAGCTGGCTTGTAGTTATACTACATGACCCGCCGGTCGCCCAGTTCAACGCACCGGAAAAGCTCACGCCTGCACACTCAGACATTTCATAAGGGCCCGTAGGAAGAATCCTGCCGGCTGCCTGAGTGTCACGCCAGGGCAGCAGCGGTCAACAACCCGTCCATCACGTGCGCCTCGACCGGCCGGCTGATCAGGTACCCCTGGATCTCGTCACACCCTTGTAGCTTGAGAAACTCCAACTGGGTCTGCTGCTCGACGCCTTCGGCCACCACCTTCAAGCCCAGGCTGTGGGCCATGGCGATGATCGCCTGGATGATCGCCGCATCCCCGGACCCTTCATCCAGGCCGCGAATGAACGTCTGGTCTATCTTCACGTAGTCGACCGGGAAGCGCTTGAGGTAGCTCAACGACGAATAGCCGGTGCCGAAATCATCGATGGCCAGTTTCACGCCCAGCCCACGCAACTGCTGAAAGGTCGCGATGATGTATTCGACACTGTCGAGCAACTGGCTTTCGGTCAGCTCCAGTTCCAGGCGATGCGGGTCCAGGCCGGTTTCTTCGAGCACCTGGCGCACCAGGCTGACCAGCTTGCCCTGGCGCAACTGGTACACCGACAGATTGACCGACACCCGGATCGGCTCCAGCCCCTGGCGCTGCCACTGGCAGGCTTGCCAGCAGGCCTGGCGCAGCACGAACTCGCCAATCGCACCGATCAGCCCGGTTTCTTCGGCCAGACCGATAAATTCGCCAGGCGGCACCAGGCCACGCTCCGGGTGCAGCCAGCGCACCAGCGCCTCGGCGGCGTCCAGCCGGCCGCTGGCCAGGCACAGGCGTGGCTGGTAATAGACCTGCAACTGGTTGTCATCGATGGCCTTGCGCAGCTGGATCTCCAGTTGCAGGCGCTCCAGGGTGCTGGCCTGCAGGCTGTCGGTGAAGAACTGGAAATTGTTCCCGCCCAGGTGCTTGGCGTGCTTCATGGCCATATTGGCCTGGTTGATCAGCGTGGGAATGTCACGCGCCGAGTCCGGCAACAGGCTGATGCCCACCGAGGCGCTGACCACCAGTTCGTGCCCGGCCACCATCACCGGCGTGCGCAGTTTGGTCAGCATGCGGCTGGCCACCCGCGCCAGGCTCGACAAGCTGGCGTAGTTGTCGAACAGGACGGCGAATTCGTCGGCCGACAAGCGGGCGATGGTGTCGGCTTCAGGCAAGGTGCTGGAAAGGCGCCGGGCAATGTGTTGCAGCAACTGGTCAGCCACTTCATGGCCCAGGCTTTCATTGAGCAGCTTGAAGCGGTCGACATCGATGTGCAGCAGGGCCAGGCTGCGCGCACCCTGGCGTACACGCTGCTGGGCCTGGCTCAGGCGCTCCTTGAACAGTGACCGGTTGGCCAGGCCGGTCAGTTCGTCGAAATGCGCCAGGTAGCGCAAGCGCTCTTCAGACTCGCGCCGCGCCGACAGGTCGGTGAAGAAGCCGACAATATGACTGGCTTTGCCCGCGGCATCGCGCACCAGGCTCAGTTGCAACCACTGCGGGTACAACTCGCCGTTCTTGCGCGTTTCCACCAGTTCGCCCTGCCACTGGCCGGTCTGCTCCAGCGCCTGGTGAATGGCCTGGAAATGCCGTTGGGCATCGCGGCTGCTGGCGATCTCCATGACCTGACGACCGACCAGTTCTTCCTGGCTGTAGCCCGAGACGCGGCTGAACGCCTGGTTGATGGTCAGGATCCGGTAGTCGGGATCGAAGATGACAATGCCCTCGCTGGCCGAGGCCAACACCGTGGCTGCCAGCGGCGCCGGGCTTTTGCTCAACGCCTGGCGCGCCTGCTCCAGCTCGCGGGTACGCTCATCGACACGATTCTGCAGGCCGGCCTGGGCCTTGCGCAGGTAGCGCTCGGCGCGGCGGCGCTGCTCGACCTCCTTGCCCAGGGTCTCGTTGAGCTGTTCGCTGCGCGCCTGAACTTGTTGCAGGTGCTCGATCAGTGCCTGGTTCTGGAAGCGCTGGATCAGGTTGCGGCGCAGCAGGCGATTGATCTGCAAGGCAACGATCAACAGCGCCAGCCAGGCCAGCAGGCCCAGCCAGCCCCAGCCACGCAGCGGCACGTCTGGCCCGAAGAACAGATAAACAATCGGCGGCACCAGGCACGACAGGCTGAAGGTCAGAAATGCCGGCAGGCTCACCGCGTAGGCCACACTGGCCGACAGGGTGGCCACGCCGATCATGCCGAACACCCAGGCCTGCTGCTCGAAATTGGCCACCGGCACCAGCAGCAGGGCCGCGCAGGCCAGGGTCAGGCCGCTGACACAGGCGCCCAGCAGAAAGCGCCGGCGCCATACCGGCAGCGCCTGGCGTTCGGCTGTGGCGGCGGCAAAGGCCTTGACCTGCACCAGGCGCAGGCCGACCAGCGCGGTCAGCCACACCAGCCATACCCCCACGCGCCAGTCCTGCGCAGGGCTCCAGAGCAGCCAGGCGCAGATCAGGCCAGTGATGAACATGCACAAGGTCGGCAACAGCGAGCCTTGATAGAGCAAGCGTGTGCGCTCGACCTCCAGTGGCCCGGCAAACTGCTGGCGAATGTCCCGGCGGCGAGTACGCAGGGCATCGCGCCGGTTGGAAAAATGGGTCATGGCGTCATTCTTGTCGGTTCTTGTTCGGCAGGCCCGCAGCGTGCGCAAGCATACACAGGCACAAGGGTCAGACCAAACAGTCGAGGCGCAGAAAAATAGCACCCGGCCATCACTCTGGCACCCCTGTTCCAGACGGCTTGCGCGCTTTTTTTCAGGCTTGGGGGGCAACGCAATCGTTTGCCCGTTCGCCCTTTTTATCCCGTTGCATGCACGCATGGTTTGCCCGGCGTCAATGCGCACCCTAGAATGGCCGCATGCATGACGACCTCTCTTTTTTGCTCAACTCCCTCAACGATGCCCAGCGCCAGGCCGTAGCCGCCTCCGTGGGTCGTCAGTTGGTCCTGGCTGGCGCAGGCTCCGGCAAAACCCGTGTGCTGGTGCATCGCATCGCCTGGCTGATGCAGGTCGAGCGCGCCTCGCCGCATTCGATCTTGTCGGTGACCTTCACCAACAAGGCCGCCGCCGAGATGCGCCACCGCATCGAACAGCTGATCGGCGCCAGCCCGGCCGGCATGTGGGTCGGCACCTTCCACGGCCTGGCGCACCGCCTGTTGCGCGCGCACTGGCAGGAAGCCGGGTTGATGCAGACCTTCCAGATCCTCGACAGCGATGACCAGCAACGCCTGGTCAAGCGGGTGATCCGCGAGCTGGGGCTCGATGAGCAACGCTGGCCGGCGCGCCAGGCCCAGTGGTTCATCAACGGCCAGAAAGACGAAGGCCTGCGCCCGCAGCACATCCAGCCCAGTGGCGATCTGTTCCTGGCGACCATGCGCGGCATCTATGAGGCCTATGAGGCCGCCTGCCAGCGCGCCGGTGTCATCGACTTTTCCGAACTGCTGCTGCGTGCCCTGGATTTGTGGCGCGACCATCCGGGCCTGTTGCAGCACTACCAGCGGCGTTTCCGCCATGTGCTGGTCGACGAGTTCCAGGACACTAACGCCGTGCAGTACGCCTGGTTGCGCCTGTTGGCCCAGGGTGGCGAGAGCCTGATGGTGGTCGGCGACGACGACCAGTCGATCTACGGCTGGCGCGGCGCGCGCATCGAGAACATCCAGCAGTATTCGTCGGACTTCCCCGACGCTGAAGTCATCCGCCTGGAGCAGAACTACCGCTCCACCGCGAGCATTCTCAAGGCGGCCAACGGCCTGATCGTCAATAACAGCGGGCGCCTGGGCAAGGAGCTGTGGACCGAGGTCGGCGAAGGCGAACTGATCAGCCTGTACGCCGCCTTCAACGAACACGACGAAGCGCGCTATGTGGTCGAGACCATCGAGCGCGCGCTCAAGACCGGCCTGGCGCGCAGCGACATCGCCATCCTGTATCGCTCCAATGCCCAGTCGCGGGTGCTGGAAGAGGCCCTGCTGCGCGAGCGCATTCCATATCGCATCTACGGCGGCCAGCGCTTTTTCGAGCGTGCCGAGATCAAGAACGCCATGGCCTACCTGCGCCTGCTCGAAGGCCGCGGCAACGATGCAGCGCTGGAGCGGGTGATCAACGTCCCGACCCGCGGCATCGGCGAAAAGACCGTCGAGGCGATTCGCGAGCATGCCCGCCACGCGCAGATCTCGATGTGGGAAGCCATGCGCCTGCTGGTGGCCAACAAGGGCGTGACCGGCCGTGCGGCCAGTGCCCTGAACGGCTTTATCGAGCTGATCGAGAACCTGGCCGTCAAGGTCAGCGACATGCCGCTGCACCTGATGACCCAGATCGTCATCGAGCAGTCCGGGCTGATCGGTTATCACGAGCAGGAAAAAGGCGAGAAAGGCCAGGCCCGGGTAGAAAACCTTGAAGAGCTGGTCAGCGCCGCGCGCAACTTCGAGAACACCGAAAGCGAAGAAGACCTCACGCCGCTGGCCGCGTTTCTCGGCCACGCCTCCCTGGAGGCCGGCGACACCCAGGCCGACGAGCATGAAGACAGCGTGCAGTTGATGACCCTGCACAGCGCCAAGGGCCTGGAATTTCCCCATGTGTTCCTGGTGGGCATGGAAGAAGGCCTGTTCCCGCACAAGATGAGCCTGGAAGAGCCCGGCCGCCTTGAAGAAGAACGCCGCCTGGCCTATGTCGGCATCACCCGTGCCATGCAGAACCTGGTGATGACCTACGCCGAGACCCGGCGCCTGTATGGCAGCGAAACCTATAACAAGGTGTCGCGCTTCGTGCGTGAGATTCCCTCGGCGCTGATCCAGGAAGTGCGCCTGTCCAACAGCGTCACCCGCCCGTTCGGCGGCACGCCCAAGGCCAACGACAGCCGCCTGTTCACCGGCACCCATATCCCGGAAACCCCCTTCACCCTCGGCCAGCGCGTGCAGCATGCGGTGTTTGGCGAAGGCACCATCCTCAACTTCGAAGGCGCCGGCGCCCAGGCCCGGGTGCAGGTCAACTTCGAAGAAGGTAGCAAGTGGCTGATGATGGGGTATGCCAAGCTGGTAGCCCTGTAGACCTGCACCAATACGGCCGGGCCTGCCGACATTTCCTACGCAGTTATGTAAAAACCCGAAACATACGCGCGCTAGCCATTGGCCTGCCTGCTGTGCACCATGACGCGCATGTATCCATAAGAACAGGAACCCCTCATGCAACGTTTTCTCAGCATCGCCATGGCCCTGTGCCTCAGCCTGACGCTGAGCCTGGACGCCAGTGCCGCCCGCTTCGGCGGCGGCAAAAGCAGTGGCTCGGCGCCGGTTCACCAGTCGCGACAGGCCACCCCTGCCACACCGGCCGCTGCGCCGAATGCCGCTGCCCGTCCACCGGCGGCCAGTGGTGCCTCGCGCTGGCTCGGCCCGCTGGCCGGTATCGCTGCCGGCGGCATGCTGGCCGCCATGTTCATGGGGGATGGTTTCGACGGCTTGCAGCTGTTCGACGTTCTGATCCTGGGCCTGATTGCCTTCCTGATCTTCCGTTTCATCGCCCGTCGCCGCGCCCGGCAGGCGTCGCAAATGGTCGGTGCCGGTGCCCCTTACCAGCGTGAAGCCACGCCTGCCGGCCACAACCCGATCTTCGGTTCGTCGACGGCCGCTGCCGCAGCCCCTGCGATCAACGCCCCGGCCTGGTTCAACGAAGCGCGCTTCCTGGAGGCTGCACGTGGCCACTTCCAGGCCCTGCAACAGCACTGGGACGCCAACGAGATCGACAAGATCGCCGAGTTCGTCACCCCCACCATGCTGCAGTTCCTGAAAAAGGAGCGTGCCGAGCTGGGCGACAGCTTCCAGTCCACCTACATCGATAACCTGAGCGTGCAGCTCGACGGCGTCGACGACCGTGCCGATCGCACCATCGCCACCCTGACCTTCTCCGGCATTGCCAAGACCTCGCGCTTCGACAAGGGCGAGGACTTCAGCGAAAGCTGGAACATGGAGCGTCAACCGGGGGAAAACCAGCCATGGCTGGTGGCGGGTATTCGCCAGAACCGCTGAACTACCGCGCCTTTTGTGTGATCGAACCCCGGACTTGTTCCGGGGTTTTCGTTTACCCGATCTGATCGTTGTTTTGAAAGCGGCTTTCGGCTGCTGTATAACCCGCGCACCCCCAGCCCAGAGGATTCCCCGTCGTGGAAGAAATCATCGAACAACTGCGTGAAAGTAACGAGCCGGTCCCGGTGCCGCTTGAATTGCCGGACGAAGAATTGTTGGTCGAAATCGAAGAACAACTGTTCATCAACATCCCGTTCGTGTTCAAGGAGTTTCTCCTGACCGTCAGCGACGTGGTCTACGGCAGCCTGGAGCCGGTGACGGTCACAGACCCACAGTCGCACACCTACCTGCCGGACGTGGCGGCCAATGCGTGGGATGTCGGCGTACCGCGCGAGCTGATTCCGCTGTGCCAGGATGGCGATGACTATTACTGCGTCGAAGAAGACGGCACCGTGGTGCTGTGGTCTGGCGAAGAAGAGCTGGTGGTCGAAGAAAGCTGGGAATCGGTCTGGCACTGGGCCCGGGATGTCTGGCTGGAAAGCTGAGTTTCCAGCCAGCCCCTTCGGTTCAGTGCCCTGAGTGATCCTGGTTGTTGCCCAGGGTCTCCAGCAAGGCAATCTGCATGCGCGAATGCACGCGGATGAACCAGCGCCACAGCAGTGCGGCGACCGCAGCGGCGACCAGCAGGATCACCATCAGCAGCTCGAAGGTGGGCAGAATGCTGGCCGACAGCGCGGCCAGCAGCACGAAGATCACCGCCAGTGACAGCAGCGGAATCACCTCGGCCACCACCTTGCGCACCCGTTCGGTATGGCGTCCGGCCATTTCCGGCTTGACGCCCATTTCGGCCAGCAGCATCGACAGTGCCTTGAGCTTGCGGTAGGCCGCGATCAGGAACGGCAGCGACAGCAGCAGCGCCGCACCACAGATCCAGGCTTTCTGCTGGCTGACATCGCCCACCCATTCGGTCATGTAGCCACCGATGCGTTCGGCAAAATAGCCGCCACAGAAAAAGATCGCGATGACCAGCGCCAGGTTGACCCCCACTTGCAACAGGATCCTGCGGATCATCGACGCCAGGATCGCACCCTGCCCCTGCGGCTGAATGCTGCGCAACCACTCACCGTACATCGAGAACACCCGGCCGATACGCTGCGGCATCACCGCGGCCAGCCTGATCGACAGCGGGTCGGCGGCGCGGATCAGGTACGGCGTCAGCAAAGTGGTAATGGCCGAGACTGCCACCGCCACTGGGTAGAGGAAATCACTGGTGACCTGCAAGGTCATGCCCAACGCGGCAATGATGAACGAGAACTCGCCAATCTGGGACAGCCCCATGCCGACACGCAACGAGGTACGGCCGTCGTTGCCGGCGATGAACGCGCCCAGCCCGCAGGAAACCATCTTGCCCAGCACCACCGCCACGGTGATCACCGCGATGGGCCAGGCGTATTCGAGCAGGATCTTCGGGTCGATCATCAGGCCGATGGCCACGAAGAAGATGGCGCTGAACAGGTCGCGAATCGGCTCGATCAGACCCTCGATCTTCACCAGTTGCCGGGACTCGGCCATGATCGCGCCGATCAGGAAGGCGCCCAGGACCATGCTGTACTCAAGCTTGACCACCAGCAGGCAGAAGCCGAAGCACAGGCCCAGCACGGTGATCAGCAGCATCTCGTTGCTTTCGAAGCGCGCCACGTAAGCCAGCAGGCGTGGCACCAGCAGAATGCCGATCACCAGCGCCACGATCATGAACAGCGACAGCTTGCCGACTGTGGAGAACACTTCGCCGGAGCTGACCGCGCCACTGACCGCGATGCCTGACAGCAAGGCAATGATGCCGATGCCCAGGATGTCTTCAACGATCAGCACACCGAAAATCAGCTGGGCAAAGTGCTGGTTCTTCATCTTCAGGTCATTGAGCGCCTTGACGATGATGGTCGTCGAGGAAATCGCCAGGATCGCGCCCAGGAACAGCGAGTCCATGGTGGTCCAGCCGAAGTACTGTCCGATCTCGTAGCCGAGCCAGATCATCAGGGTGATTTCCAGGAAGGCGGCGATGAACGCCGTCGCCCCGACCTTGAACAGCTTGCGCAGGCTGAATTCCAGCCCCAGGCAGAACATCAGGAAGATCACCCCCAGTTCGGCCAGGATCCGGATGGTGTGTTCGTCGTGAATCAGGCTGACCGGCGGGGTGTGCGGGCCGATCAGGAAGCCAGCCACGATGTAGCCCAGCACCACCGGCTGCTTGAGGCGATGAAAGACAATGGTCACCACGCCGGCCACCAGCATGATCACTGCCAGGTCTTGAATGAAGTCAACGGCATGCATGGCAGGCAAGGCTCCTTTTGGTAGTGACCGCTGCCCCATCCATCCCGGCATGCCCTGCGCAAGACAAGGTCATGTGATCCGTGGCAGCGTCATGAATTCAGGTATAAAGCACAGGAAAAAAGCGTTACAAGGGCTTGCAGAGGTTAACACCGGCCTCTTCGCCATCAAGCCGATGCAATATATGGAAACAGATAGAGGCAAGGCGTGACGGCAAGCGCTCGTGCGGCGTCCCGGTATCTGTTGCAGGCAATGCGTTTCTTGTTTTATCGAGCGCCAGCATAGGCGCCCTACTCTTGACACACCGACCGTGAGAATCAGTGATGGAACCCGGAAACGCCCAGCTGTCGATGACTGTATTGATGACCCCGGACATGGCCAACTTTTCCGGCAATGTGCATGGCGGCACCTTGCTCAAGTACCTCGATGAAGTCGCCTACGCCTGTGCGGCGCGCTATGCCGGCCGCTACGTAGTGACCCTGTCGGTGGACCAGGTGATCTTCCGCGAGCCGGTGCATGTCGGCGAACTGGTCACCTTCCTGGCCTCGGTGAACTACACCGGCAACACTTCGATGGAAGTCGGCATCAAGGTGGTGACCGAGAACATCCGCGAGCGCTCGGTGCGCCACAGCAACAGCTGCTTCTTCACCATGGTTGCGGTGGACGACAACCGCAAGCCGGTCAGCGTACCGGCGCTGGAACCGCAGACCCCGGATGCCAGGCGCCGCTTCATCCAGGCCCAGCAACGCCGCCAGCTGCGCCAGGAACTGGAAAAACGCTATCAGGAAATCAAGGAAGAAACCCTGTAGGACCGGTTTATCCAGCATCCAGGGCCAGCACTACTGCATTCGCGACCGTTGGTCGCTCCTACAGGATTTGTGGAAGGTGCCGAGCCGTCATCGCCGGCAAGCCGCCTTCCACAACGGCGACCTGCGTGGCTGCTGCAATCAGTGCAATACGTCAGGTCAGCGGACGGGCTTCGAAGCGCACCCGTGGGTGGGCGATGCGGTCCTGGGCGCGCACCAGTTCCAGCTCGTAGCTGCCACAGGCCTGGGTTTCCAGCAGCACTTCATGGACGGCGGCGGCGGCAAATTCGAACGCGGCCACCGACGTGTCGCCCAGCAGGATGCGTGCCAGGAACAAACCCGAGGTCAGGTCGCCGACGCCCACCGGCTGACGCGGGAAAGCCAGCAGCGGACGGCTCAGGTGCCAGTTGCCTTCGGTGCTGACCAGCAGCATTTCAAAGCTGTCGGCCGGCTTGCCCGGGTAATTGAGGTGCTTGACCAGCACTGCCTTCGGGCCACGGGCCAGCAGCGCCCTGGCCATGTACAGGCAATCGGTCAACGACTCGGGGGTACGTCCGGAAAAGCTGTCCAGCTCCAGCTGGTTGGGGCACAGGTAATCGGCCACCGCCACTGCTTCTTCCAGCAGAAAGGCACTGACTTCAGGCGAGACCACGCAGCCTTTTTCCGGATGGCCCATCACCGGGTCGCACAGGTACAGTGCCCGAGGGTTGGCGGCCTTGATGCGCGCCACGCCGGTAAGGATCGCCCGCCCCTGTGCAGCGCTGCCCAGGTAGCCCGACAGCACCGCATCACACTGGCCCAGCTCGCCGATGCCTGCGATGCCTTCGATCAGCGCCGGGATCTGCTGGGGTGCCAGCACTTCGCCGGTCCACTGCTGGTATTGGGTGTGGTTGGAGAACTGGACCGTATTGAGCGGCCAGACATTGACCCCGATACGCTGCATCGGGAACACCGCTGCGCTATTGCCGGCATGGCCGAACACCACATGGGACTGGATAGCGAGCAAATGAGGGGTGCGTTTCATTGACAATCCTGAACACGATACAAGTGCAGTAGTGAGAAATATAAGCCGCGCAGTATGGCTGCAAATGACTCGACACAGTTAAGCTTGAGGCTCACCGCTGGAGCATTCCGTCATGCTGACCCTGGGTAATATCTTTGTGCTGATGCTGCTTGCCACTGTAGCGGCCTGGTTGTGGCATGCCCACGGGCTGCGCGAAAAGGCACTGGAGCGGGTCAAGCAGCATTGTGCGCGCCTTGAGCTGGAACTGCTCGACGAGAACGTCGCCTTCAAGCGTCTGGCCTGGGTGCCCGATGCACAGGGCCGCAAGCGCCTGGCACGCCTCTATGGCTTCGAATTCACCGTCACCGGCGAGCAGCGCCATCCGGGCACCATCACCCAGTTCGGCGCGCACAGTGCCCAGATCGAGCTGGCGCCCTACCCGTTCGAAATCAAGACACCGCAACCGACCGCCGAAGTCATCCGACTCGACGAGTGGCGTCAGTCGCACCAGAAGTGGAAGCAGTAACCGCTTCAGCGCGCACGGCAGGTCGCCAGTCCGGCCTGCAACGCTTCGGTATCCGGTGCCTGGGCAACGATCAGCTCCAGGCGTGAATCCTGTCGCCACTCACTGGTTTTCCAGATGATCGGCGCATTATCCAGCGCATTGGCCGAATACCAGCCCTGCCCGCCGTGCACCACCAGCTTGGCCCGGCGCCAGTCCAGCGCGCCCAGCCACTGCTCAAGACGCTCACAATCGAAACGCTGCGCCGGGTGCCAGCGCCAGCCGATGCTCCAGCCTTCGGCGCTGGCCTGGCTGAACACCTGGGGCTCATCGACCGACGACCATTGCGCCTGGCGCGGCGCGACGCTGGGCGGTACCTTCAGCACCGTGGCCGGCGATGGAGACGCACCTGCAATCGCCTCGATACCGGGCAATTGCGCCAGTGGCAGGCGCCCTTGAGTGCACCAGGCCAGGGCTTGCGATGGCAAGGCTGCGGTCAGCCGCTGGCGGGTGGTCGCGTCCAGGTCCTCGGCCTTGTTCAGCACCAGCAGCCCCGCTTCACCCAACGCCTGCTGCTGGGTCTCGGGCAATGGCTGGCCGGCGGCCAGGGCGGCGGCATCGAGCACCATCAGCATCGGCATCACCTGCAGCACGCCTTGCCACGGCGGCTGGCGCAATTGCTCAAGCAATTGCAAAGGATGCCCCAGCCCCGAAGGCTCGATCAGCACGCGATCGGGCCGGGCCTTGCGCAACAGGCGCCCCAGACCGATCTGGAATGGCACGCCATTGACGCAACACAGGCAGCCGCCAGCCACTTCGCCAAGTGCGATACCATCGGCAGCGGTGGTCAGCAGCGCGGCATCCAGCCCCAGCTGGCCGAACTCGTTGATCAACACCGCCCAGCGTTCATGGGCCGGCTTGCTGGCCAACAGATGCTGGATCAGGCTGGTCTTGCCGGCGCCCAATGGGCCGCCGATCACATGGGTTGGAATGTTCTGCAGCATCGATTCGCTTCTGGAGGTCAGGGTTTGCAATCGCGATTCAGGTACGCCGTATTGGCCACTGGGCTGTTACTGGCCCCCAGCCAGGTGCAGGCCCAGGCTTGCGTGGTGCACAGCCAGGGCGAACGGCTCGAGGTGAAGGTCTGCCAGGAGAACATTTCTATACCGTCCAAGCTGTTCCACGATGGTTTCTGCCAGCCACAGCTGCCTGGCCAAAAGGTCGAGGTGACCTATGCCGAACAGTGCCCCGCCGGTGCCTTTGGCATCTGCCGTAACGCACAGGTGGCCAATATGCCTTATCGCGAGCACATCCACTATTACGGCGTGGCCAGCGATGCCGCCTACCTCAAGCCGTTTTGCGAAGGCCAGAGCCAGGGCCAGTGGCAACAGCCACCACTGGACCGGTAGGAAATTACCCGCCACCTTGGTGCGGAGCAAACATGGGACCGGTGTAGGAGCGCGCTTGCCCGCGACCGAGTGCGAAGCGCTCGCAGAAATTGTGTAGACGCTGAAAATTTACGACTGCGAACCCACCAGGGCTCTATGAAACGCCACGAATTTACGACTGCTAACGCAGCCGGTCGCGGGCAAGTGCGCTCCTACAGAGGTTCAGTCAGTCTTGGGCCAACCAGTCCAGTGTCAGAATCAGACGGCGCTCGTCGCGGGCCAAGGGTGGCGAGCGGTGGATCAGGCCGCAGCCTTCGTTGCCGCTCCAGCGCTCGCCCTTGAGCAGCGCCACGTCACCGCAGTGCAGTTGCCGGATCTGTGCAGGCTCTGGTAGCTCGATGTCCCGCGGCCCCAGGTGCGCACGGTCCATGGCACGCTCGGCCAGCCACTGGCTGCCGCTGCCGGCATAGGTGGTGATCAGGCGCATGGGCACGTGGTCGACATGAAAGCGCGGGCACATGGCCTTGTCCATTGCCCGCAAGCGTACGCCAACCCGTTCGGCGCCCAGCAGGCAGGCGTAGGCGCTGACCAGCCATGACACATCGGCGATGAACCCGGCATGGCCCTGCACATCGGTGTAGCCCGAAACCAGCCCGCGCAAATCGGGCTCGGCGTCGCCACCCTCGACCTCCAGGACCAGCGACTCGGACAGGGGTTCGTTCAGCGACAGCAAAGCAGTGGCGAAATCCTGGATATGCAGCGGCAGGCGACGCTGCCACACCGCAAGATTGACACCGTCCTGCAGCGCTTCAGCAAGGATTTCCGGTGTCTCGCCTTGCACCTGGCGAGCCTTTGGGCGAAACGGCAAGACCTGCGCCAGCATCAGGCGGCCTCCTCATGCCAGTCCCCGAACGGGTCGGGCAACAGGCTCCAGGCTTCGCTGCCCAGGCCCATTTCGGTATCGCTCAACAGGCAGGCGTCCAGTTCGGCCGCCAGGCGGGCAAAGTCAATGTTCTGGCCGATGAACACCAGTTCCTGGCGGCAATCGCCGGTGGTCGATGTCCAGTGCTCCATGATTGCCGTCACGCTCTCCTGATCCTGCGGCCATTGCGCGCGCGGCACGAAACGCCACCAGCGCCCGGCCGGGCCATGACGCATCAGCCCGCCTGCCTGCGACCAGCTACCCGCCTCCTGGTGCTTGCTGGCCAGCCAGAAAAAGCCCTTGGAGCGCAGCAGTTTGCCGTTGGTCCACTCGCGATTCAGAAAACCGAAGAACCGCTGCGGGTGAAACGGCCGTCGCGCACGGTAAGCCGTCGAAGCAATGCCGTATTCCTCGGTTTCAGGCACATGCTCGCCGCGCAACGCCTTGAGCCAGCCAGGCGCTTGTGCGGCGCGCTCGAAATCGAAGCGGCCGGTGTCGAGGATGGTCGCCAACGGCACCTGGCCCATGACCATCGGCACGATCTGCGCCTGGGCGTTGAGGCGCGCCAGGATGGCCAGCAGTTCTTCACGTTCGCGGGAGCTGATCAGGTCGATCTTGCTGAGCAGAATCACATCGGCAAACTCGATCTGCTCGATCAACAGGTCAGTGATCGAACGATCATCGTCTTCGCCCAGGCTCTCACCGCGGCTGGCCAGGCTTTCGGCGGCCTGATAGTCGAGCAGGAAATTCACGCCATCCACCACCGTGACCATGGTGTCCAGCCGTGCAATGTCCGCCAGGCTGGTGCCGGCCTCGTCACGAAAAGTGAAAGTCTCGGCCACCGGCAACGGTTCGGAAATACCGGTGGACTCGATCAGCAGGTAATCGAAACGCCCGTCCCGCGCCAGGCGGCTGACCTCTTCGAGCAGGTCTTCACGCAAGGTGCAGCAGATGCAGCCATTACTCATCTCGACCAGTTTTTCATCGGCACGGTTGAGGCTGACATCGCGCTGCACTTCGCTGGCGTCGATATTGATTTCGCTCATGTCATTGACGATTACCGCCACCCGCAGGTTTTCGCGGTTGCGCAGCACGTGATTGAGCAAGGTGCTCTTGCCCGCGCCAAGAAAGCCGGACAAGACTGTTACGGGAAGGCGGTTCGGCATCAGGGGTCACCTACGGTTGCAAGGGTTCATGCAAGGCCGCCTGATGTTATAGTATAACAATGCAAAACAGTGAATTAATCCGATGAAGGCGCAGGTATGAACGTTCTGGCAAAGGTGCTGGCAGGGATTTTCCTGATGACGATAGACCTCCATGCCTGGGCAATAGGTGCCCGGCCCACCTTTGAACAAGCCGTGTGCACACGCAGCCTGACCTTGCTGGCATGCAGCGATTCGCTGGGTAATAGCTACAGCGTGGCGACTCAGGGGAATACGACTTACCTACGCGGCTACGAAGTCGCAGGGCACAGACGCTGGGCACAAACCAACAGCCGCTTCGGGCAATTGACGTTTTTCAGCGGGTTGTCGTGGGAGGGCGAAGCCTGGATTGGCACCATCCAGCGCGTGGGCTGGACCACCATCACGCGTGTCTCGAGTTCGGACGGCACCGGAAGCCGCATCAACTGCGGACGCCTGACAGGATGTCAACAACTCAAGCGCTGACTGAAAACCAGAGTGTTCCACGTGGAACACTCGTGTTTCACACTCAGGTGCGTGGCGCGACAGCCCCGCATTGCGCGCCCTGCCAAACAGCACGGGTGTCCATGCTGCCCTTCTGCTGCTGGCCGGAAGCATTGAAGGTACCGGCTACCTTAGTGGTGAATTCGCGATCACTCAGGAACTGAGCCTGCCCTGTGCCTTGCGCTTTAGGGCAACTGAACTGGAATTTCCAGTTCGGGCCGTTACGCTCGGTGATGCTCTGCTTGCACCCTGACTTGGGATCGGTGAGTGGAATATCGTCTGACTTGACCTGCGCCTCGGTCAGGCAGAACCGCACACCCTGACCGCCCAGGGTAATGCCCTGGTTCTTCATGCCCTGTTCCAGCATGGCGCGCTGTTCAGGCGGAAGGTTCTTCAATTGCCCAAGCATGACTTGCAGGTCCGGCAACGCCTGGCCGTCGACCTGCATGTTGCTTGAGGTCATTTCCCACAGGCCCGGTTGCAGCATCTGCGCCTGGGCGGCGACAGGCGCAGCCAGGCAAGCCAGCAGGGCCAACATGCGTTTGTTCATTTCAAGGATCCTTGTCAGGTCGGGGAACGATGAACCTTGGACCGGCATCGGCACGCCGCGTTGCACCCGGAATTAAATAGCGACAATCGTGGGCGGCTGTGGTCTGTTAAGGCCCAAGGTCCGGACTACAGAGAAGCGCTGCGCATGGATTATCACAGCCCGTATTTCTTCGGTTACGTACTGGGGTTCATTCACCTGCTGGGCACAGTGGCCGCCATTCATGCGTTGCTGACCGTGCGCACCGCCCAAGGCGCGATTGCCTGGGCCATGTCCTTGCTGTTCATTCCCTACTTCACCCTGATCCCATACATGGTGTTCGGCCGCAGTTCGTTCGACGCCTACATCAAGGCGCGACGCCAGGCCAACAAGGAAATGAAGCACGCCATCGGCAGCCTCAACTGGCGCCCCTGGATCGACGAAGCCGTGGCAGCGCGGCGCCTGGATGCCTATGCCGCCCTGCGCGCCCTGCCACGCCTGGGCACCATGCCGGCGCTGGCCAATAATCAGGTGAAGCTGCTGATCAATGGCCAGGCCAGCTTTGCGGCCATGTTCGAGGCGATTCGCCAGGCACGGCAGACCGTGCTGGTGCAGTTCTTCATCATTCACGACGATGACCTGGGCCGGCGCCTGCAAGACCTGCTGCTGGAAAAGGCCGGCGAAGGCGTGGCGGTGTATGTGCTCTACGACGGCATCGGCAGTCACGCACTGCCGGCCAGCTACGTGGAAAAACTCCGCGCAGGCGGCGTGCGGGCCAAGGCGTTTGCCACCCATGGCGGGTGGATGAACCGCTTCCAGATCAACTTTCGCAACCACCGCAAGATTGTCGTGGTCGATGGCGTGAAGGGCTATCTGGGCGGGCATAACGTGGGCGACGAATACCTGGGCCTCAAGCCGCCGCTGTCACCCTGGCGCGACACTCATGTGCAGGTGATCGGCCCGGTGGTGGCCTGCCTGCAGGAGTCATTCGCCGAGGACTGGTTCTGGGCCACCCGGCAACTGCCACCGCTGAGCCTGCCCGACCGTTACCCGGAAGACGGCGTGCTCTGTCAGTTGCTGGCCACGGGACCGGCCGATGCACAGGAAACCTGCTCGCTGTTTTTCGTCGAGGCCATCCACTCGGCGCAAAAGCGTATCTGGATCACCAGCCCGTATTTCATTCCGGACGAAGCGGTCTCGGCGGCCCTGCACCTGGCCGTGTTGCGCGGCGTGGATGTGCGCCTGCTGCTGCCCTCGCGGCCCGATCACTACGTGGTGTATGCCGCCTCCAGCCTGTATGCCTTCGATGCCGTACGCAGCGGTGTGCGGGTGTTCCGCTACCAACCGGGCTTTCTGCACCAGAAGGTGGTACTGGTCGACGACGAAGTCACTGCCATCGGCAGCGCCAACCTGGACAACCGTTCGTTCCGGCTCAACTTCGAACTGATGCTGCTGACCGTCGACCGCAGCTTCGCCAGCGAAGTCGAGGCCATGCTGACGGCCGATTTCGAACTGGCCCGCGAGATCACTTCGCAAGACAGCCGCGACACACGTGGTCTGCACCGACTGGGCATGCGCGTGGCCCGGCTTATCTCGCCCATCCTGTAGCCGGTACGACCGCTACCGGTACAGGTCCGCCCGAGTCAGCGGCAACCGGTGCCCGCCATCGGGCAGCGGCTTGACCGTCAGGATCTGGTGCAGGTTGATCCAGCCCCTGGCAAAGGCATAGGCACAACCGGCCAGGTACAGACGCCAGATGCGCAAGCTGTGTTCGGGAACCAGGACGCGGGCCTGGTCCAGGCGCGCTTCGAGACGGGCACTCCACTGCTCCAGAGTCATGGCGTAATGCAGGCGCAGGCTCTCGACATCGACCACTTCCAGCCCGGCCTCGCTCAGGTGGCCACTGATCATCGAAAGGTGCGGCAACTCGCCATTGGGGAACACATAGCGGCCAATGAACTCGCCCGCCCCGCGTCCGACCGGGCGGCCATCCGTATGCCGGGCCGTAATGCCGTGATTCATCACCAGCCCGCCAGGCCGCACGGCAGCGAACAGACGCTGGCTGTACAACGGCAGGTTGGCGTGCCCGACGTGTTCGAACATGCCGACACTGACCACCTTGTCGAAGCGACCGTCCTGCGGCAGGTCGCGGTAATCGAGCAATTGCAGCTCGACCTGCGCCTGCAAACCTTCGTCGACCACGCGCTGGCGAGCCAGGACCAGCTGTTCATGGCTCAAGGTAATGCCCAGCACCCGGGCACCATATTCACGGGCAGCAAAGCGCGCCAGGCCACCCCAGCCACACCCGACATCGAGCAGGTACTCGCCGGGCTGCAGGCGCAACTTGCGGCACAGATGATCAAACTTGTCCTGTTGCGCCTGATCGAGGCTTTCCCGACCGGTCTTGAAGTAAGCGCAGGAGTAGACCATGTCCTGATCAAGCCACAGTTGGTAGAACGCATTGGAAAGGTCGTAGTGATAGGAGATGGCTGCCGCATCCATGGAAGGGTCGTGGGCCGTACGTGGCAGGGGCTGCTCGCCCTCATCCGCGGCGCCGAGCGCAGTGGTGAGTTCATCGCACAGGCGCACCACCTCGGTGATCGGACCTTCCAGCTCCAGGCGGCCTTCGACAAAGGCACTGCCCAGCAGGTCCAGGCTGGGGTGGGTGAAATCGTTGACCAGTTGCGGGTCCTTGACCACGATGGTCACCCGCGGCGACTCGTCGAGTGCCAGTTCGTGGCCGTCCCAGAGTTTGATGCGCAGGGGCAATCGCAGGTTTTGCAGGGCCGACGCCAGTTGCACGTTCATCACTGTAATCCTCCTCATCTGCCAGGGTTTATTGCCAACAGGCTAGTGCATAAACACGCCGCGACGAGCGCGGGCAGGCCAGCGGTCACAGGCTCTAGGCCACTACCAATCGGGCAGTAACACACCACCAGAACAAGACGTGCATCACGTTTTTCCTTACCCAACGCTGTACGAAAACGCCTCATACGCCGATGATGCGCCAGACCCGCCGACAAGGACGCATCCTCTTGATTTCGATCTACCAGCTCAAACCCCGTTTCCAGAATCTGCTTCGTCCTCTGGTACAGCGGCTTTATGACAAGGGCATCACTGCCAACCAGGTGACAGTTGCCGCCTGCCTGGCCTCGCTGCTGGTAGCCGCCATCGTGGTCGCTGGCCTGCCGCATTACGCGGTGTTCGCCCTGATCCCGCTGTGGATGATCGTGCGCATGGCACTCAATGCCATTGACGGCATGCTGGCCCGTGAGTTCGGCCAGCAATCGCGGCTGGGGGCCTACCTCAACGAGTTGACCGACGTCATCGCCGACAGCGCGCTGTTCCTGCCCTTCGCCCTGATCACGGGCGTCAGCCCTGCGCTGGTGGTGCTGGTCACGCTGCTGGCGATCATCACCGAATATGCCGGCGTGCTGGGCACGATGGTGGGCGCCACACGCCGCTATGACGGGCCGATGGGCAAGAGTGACCGGGCCTTTGTGTTCGGCGTGCTGGGCGCCGGCGTGGCCGCAGGTTTACTTGCCCCGGCATGGATAAATCTGGTGCTGATCGTGGTCTCAGCCTTGCTCATCTACACCGTGGTCAACCGTGTGCGCCAGGGACTCGCGTCAATCAGCGAACCGAAGCACTGAACCTGCCCGGCGGCCGCCTGACAACGGCGGTTTCGACACGCTGTCGAAACGCCTCACCCGGCCGCCCTCCCCCCTCCAGTAGTTTTGGCAAAGGAACCCGCCATGCGCGATGTGATCGCCCTGCACTTCAGTACCCACGATAACGTCGAGTTGTTCTATCGACACTGGCCCGCCAGGAATGCGATGCCTGGCAGCACACGCCAGGCTATCGTGCTGTTGCACCGCGGCCATGAGCATTCCGGACGTATTGCGCACCTGGTCGAGGAACTCGACTTGCCGGGCTTTGACTTCTTTGCCTGGGACGCGCGTGGCCACGGCCAGTCGCCGGGCGAGCGCGGCCATAGTCCGAGCTTTGCCACCAACGTGCGCGACCTGCAGACCTTCGTCGACCACATCGGCGCCAGCCACTTGATCGACCCCGACAACATTGCCGTGGTCGCGCAGAGTGTCGGTGCCGTGATCGCCGCCACCTGGGCCCATGACTACGCCCCGAAAATCCGTGCCATGGTGCTGGCTTCCCCGGCCTTCGACATCAAGCTGTACGTGCCCTTTGCCCGTCAGGGTCTGGCTCTGATGCGCCGTATCAAGGGCAACTTCTTCGTCAACAGCTACGTCAAGTCGCGCTTTCTCACCCATGACCGGCTTCGCCAGGTGACCTACGACAGCGACCCGTTGATAGCCCGGGCCATTTCGGTCGACGTGCTGCTGGGCCTTTACGACGCCGCCGAGCGTGTCGTGGCCGATGCCCAGGCGATCCAGGTGCCGACCCAGGTCTTGATTTCCGGCTCTGACTTCGTCGTGCACCGCGCACCGCAAGAGCGCTTCTTCGAGCGTCTGGGCTGCGTGCACAAAGAGAAACACGTACTGCCCGGTTTCTTCCACGACACCTTGGGCGAGCGTGACCGCGAACAGGCGCTGGTGCGTATCCGCCGCTTTGTCACCCAGGCGTTCGAGCGGCCCTTGCAACGGCCGTCCCTGCTCGACGCCGACCGCGTCGGTGCCACCTGTGCCGAGGCCGAAGTGCTGGCCGCGCCCCTGCCGCCGCGCTCGCTGCGCGGCCTGTACTGGCGCCTGACCCGCGCCGGGCTGAAGTTGGGCAGCCGCTTCTCGGCAGGCGTGAAGCTGGGCTTCGACACAGGCTTCGACTCCGGCAGCACGCTGGACTACGTCTACCGCAACCAACCGACCGGGCAAGGTGGGCTGGGCCGCACGATCGACCAGAACTACCTGCAGTCGATCGGCTGGAAAGGCATTCGCCAGCGCAAGGTGAACATTGAAGAACTGCTGCGCCTGGCCATGCAGCGCCTGCATGAACAACAGCGACCAGTGCGCATCGTCGACATTGCCGCCGGCCACGGGCGCTACATTCTCGATGCGCTCAAGGGCGTCGAACCGCGTCCCGAATCGATCCTGCTGCGCGACTACAGCGACCTCAACGTCAGCCAGGGCAGCGCGCTGATCCAGCAACTGGACCTGGACGACATCGCTCGCTTCATCAAGGCCGATGCCTTTGACAAGGCAGACCTGGCGGCCATCGAACCCAAGCCGACCCTGGCCGTGGTCTCGGGCCTGTATGAGCTGTTCGCCAGCAACCAGATGGTCGGTGATTCGCTGGCCGGGCTGGCCGAGGCCGTCGAACCCGGCGGTTACCTGGTCTACACCGGGCAACCGTGGCACCCGCAACTGGAACTGATCGCCCGCGCCCTGACCAGCCATCGTGCCGGCCAGGCCTGGGTCATGCGTCGGCGCACCCAGGCGGAAATGGACCAGTTGGTGGAAGCGGCCGGTTTCCGCAAGATCACCCAGCGCATCGACGAATGGGGCATTTTCAGTGTGTCCATCGCGCAACGCCTGCCGTGAGCGGCCTGCGCGAGCCGGGCCTGTGGAAGCGCGCCGTGGTCTGGTTGCTGTGCCTGGCGCCGTTATTTTTCGGCACCTACGGGTTTGCCACCTGGTACACCTCACAGCGCGATGACGTCGGTACGCTGGTATTTGCCTGGGAAAGCCACATGCCATTCTGGGCCTGGACCATCGTGCCCTACTGGTCCATCGACCTGCTGTATGGGCTTTCGCTGCTGGCGTGCCTGACACGCCGGCACCTGGACACCCATGCGCTGCGCCTGCTCAGCGCGCAGTTGCTGGCGGTCAGTTGCTTTCTACTATGGCCGCTGCGCTTTACCTTCGAGCGCCCGGAAATGGACGGTGTGTTCGGCTGGCTGTTTGCGGTGCTGGCCGGGTTCGACAAGCCCTTCAACCAGGCGCCGTCACTGCACATCGCCTTGCTGGTGATCCTGTGGGTGTGCCTGGAGCGTTATGCACGGCTGTTCCACAGCGCCTGGCGCTGGCTGCTGCATGGCTGGTTCGCGCTGATCGGCGTGTCGGTGCTGACCACCTGGCAGCACCACTTCGTCGACCTGCCCACCGGCGCGCTGGCCGGCTGGCTGTGCGTCTGGCTATGGCCCGACGAAGGCCGCAGTCCGCTGCTCAGTGCCCGACTGACGCGCACCCCGGCGCGACTGAGGCTGACGGTGTATTACGCCCTGGGCGCAGTGCTGCTGGCCTTGCCGGCGTTCACCCTGGGTGGCGGCTGGTTGTGGCTGCTGTGGCCGGCGTTGTCATTGGCGCTGGTGGCACTCAATTACCTGTTGTTCGATGCCCAGGGCTTTCAGAAGCGTAGCGACGGCAGCCTCACCCCGGCGGCCCGCTGGCTGCTGGCGCCTTACCTGCTCGGGGCCTGGTGCAATTCTCGTTGGTGGACACGCAAACACCCGCAGGCTGACCTTGTGCTGGACAACGTCTGGCTGGGCCGCGTGCCTGGCCGTCACCCCACGCAAGCCTTCGACGCCATCGTCGACCTGTGCGCCGAGTTGCCGGCAACGGTCGGCGAGCGGGCCTACCGCAGCCTGCCGCAGCTCGACCTGATTGCTCCGAGCGCGGCGCATTGCCTGGCCGCCGCCCAGGCCATCGAGGCCCTGCGCCCGGCCGGCCCCTTGCTGGTGTGCTGTGCGCTGGGGTATTCGCGCAGTGCCACGGCCGTGGCCGCCTGGCTGCTGTATACCGGGCGGGCCGGCTCGGTGGACCAGGCCATCGACCGGCTGCGCCAGGCGCGCCCGGGCATTGTCCTGCACGCCGAACACCGGCAGGCCCTGGGCGAGCTGCAACCGGCACCGCAACAGCACGAGTGCCACGTATGAGCGCAGACATGCAGTTGCACGTCGTAGCCAGCCTGCTGCGCCGTGGCCGGACGCTGGATAATCTGTCCACCGGGTTTACGCTGCTGAGCCTGGCTGTGGGCATGTTGCAGCTATGGATCACCGCCATGCCCCTGCTCACGGTGTGGCTGGGCACGCTGGTGCTGCTGGGCCTGATTGAAAAGTACTACGCCATGCGCGTTGCGTTCGACGCCGACCTGTTCCAGACCCTGGGCAGCGAAGCCCGGCTGTTGCCTGATACCACCCAGGCCCTGGACCAGGCCTTGATCGCCCTGGGGTTGCAGCCGGCCGACAAGGCCGGTCGCCCCTGGGCGGTGCGCAGCCAGGGCGCGCTCAGGCTGTTGCGTCGACAGCTGGTCCTGGTGGCCGTGCAATTGCTGGTGCTGCTCGGCCCCTTGCTGGTCTTCCCCTTGCTTCATTGAAGGAATCGTCATGTTCGAATCAGTGGTCGCCACACTCATCACCGCCGGGGCGCGCAGCGTCACCGGCGCCCGCAGCCTGTGGCTGGGCTGCACGCCGGAACCGGTGCAGCGGATCTATTACGCCAACCACAGCAGCCACGGCGACTTTGTGCTGCTCTGGGCCTCGTTGCCGCGCCAGCTACGCAGTTCCACCCGCCCGGTTGCCGGCGCCGACTATTGGCAGTCCGGGGCCTTGCGCCGCTACATCATCAACAACGTGTTCGACGGTGTGCTGGTCGACCGACAGCGCACCGATGAACAGAGCAACCCGCTGCAACCGATGATCGACGCCCTGCAGCTGGGTCATTCGCTGATCATCTTTCCCGAGGGCACACGCAACCCGGATGAAGGCCTGCTGCCGTTCAAGAGCGGCTTGTACCACCTGGCCAAGAGTTATCCGCAGGCTGAACTGGTGCCGGTGTGGATTTCCAACCTCAACCGGGTCATGCCCAAGGGACGCTTCCTGCCGTTACCGCTGTTGTGCACCACCAGTTTCGGTGCACCGCTGCGCCTGGAAGAAGACGAAACCAAAGAGCATTTTCTCGCCCGCAGCCGTGAAGCGCTGCTGGCCATGGGGGCGGAGCAGTAATGATGGAGAACCAGACTCAACTGTTGTTCATGGGCATTGGCGTGATCCTGTTGCTGGCCTCGGTGGTCGGCTATGTGCTCAAGCTCAAGGCCCGTGGCCCGCACGCGGTAATCGACAACCTCAACGCCCGGATCAACGCCTGGTGGGTGATGGTGCTGGTCATCGGTGCCGCCTTCTGGCTGGGGCACACAGCAGTGATCCTGCTGTTCTACGCGGTGTCGTTCTATGCCCTGCGTGAGTTCCTGACCCTCACCCCGACCCGGCGCAGCGACTACCCGGCCCTGGTGGCGGCGTTCTATGTGGCCCTGCCGCTGCAGTACGTGCTGATCTCGATGAAGTGGTACGGCCTGTTTTCGATCTTCATTCCGGTGTACGTGTTCCTGCTGCTGCCGATCCTGGCGTCGTTGGGCGGCGACACCAAGAACTTCCTGGAGCGCGCCTCCAAGGTCCAGTGGGGCCTGATGATTGCAGTGTTCTGCGTGTCCTATGTGCCGGCCCTGCTGACCCTGGACATTCCGGGCTATGAAGGACGCCACCTGCTGCTGATCGCCTGGCTGGTGATCGTCGTGCAGCTGTCGGACGTCTTGCAGTACGTGTGCGGCAAGCTGTTCGGCAAGCGCAAGATCGCGCCCAACCTGTCGCCGTCCAAGACCGTCGAAGGTTTTGTCGGCGGCATCGCCCTGGCCTCGATGATCGGTGCCGCCTTGTGGTGGATCACCCCGTTCAACGCCTTGCAGGCGCTGGCCATTGCCGTGCTCATCAACCTGCTGGGGTTTGCCGGCGGCATCGTGATGTCGGCCATCAAGCGCGACCGTGGTGTGAAGGACTGGGGCCACATGATCGAAGGCCACGGCGGCATGCTCGACCGCCTCGACTCGGTCTGCTTCGCCGCGCCGATCTTCTTCCACCTGGTGCGCTACTGGTGGACCTGAAACCCGTGGGAGGGGGGCTCTGCTCCGGGCGGCGATCCGACGATGAGGCCGGCAAGGCCCCTACACCTGCTGCGCCTGTCCCATAGCCATCGCCGGCAAGCCGCCTCCCACAGTCCGGTGCCAGGCACCAGACCTTGGGCGACATCAATCTGGTGGGAGGGGGCTCTGCCCGCGATGAGGCCATCAAGGCCCATACACCTGCTGCGTCTGTCACGCAGCCATCGCCAGCAGAGCTGCCTGCCAGAGGTTTGTGTGCAGGCTGATTGAGCGGCATCGGCCGCCCCGGCAAAATGGTTGCGGAATATTGCAGCATTTTGCCTTCATTCAGCGGCCCGCTGCCCTGTTGCCAGGCCCTGTACCGCCTTGCAACCGGTGCCGGGCCGCGTTCCAGAGCCTTTGTCATAAGCGGCAGGCACCTGAATCAACGCCGCGCCAAGTAACGGGCACCACGTCTTTCTCAAGTTTTTTTCGAACCGCATCTCGTCTTTGTTATCTGTTGTGGGTAGTTTGCGTGCGGCAGGGAGTCGTTGGCGCGCTTTTTTGTGCAGGACGCACGGAATTACTTAGAGGCTTCACATTTATGAACCGCAGGAATCTCTTGAAAGCATCCATGGCGGTGGCCGCTTATAGCGCCCTGCCTGCCTCGGGGCTTTTTGCTGCGCGCGCCCTCGCCGCGGCAGCCGATGGCGAAAAGGAACCGTTCGATTTCGCCACGTTGCAGGCCCAGGCCAAGCAATTGGCCGGCAATCCTTACGTCAGTACCAAGCAGGTCCTGCCTCCTGTGCTGGCCGACATGACCCCGCAGCAGTTCAATGCCATCCGCTACGACCCCAACCACTCGCTGTGGAAAGAAGTCAAAGGCCAGCTCGACGTGCAGTTCTTCCACGTCGGCATGGGTTTCAAGACGCCGGTGCGCATGTACAGCGTCGATCCCAAGAGCAAGACCGCCCGCGAAGTGCATTTCCGTCACGAACTGTTCAACTACGAGAACAGCGGCATCGACAAGAACCTGGTCAAGGGCGACCTGGGCTTTGCCGGCTTCAAGGTGTTCAAGGCCCCCGAGATCGCGATCCACGACATCCTGTCATTCCTGGGCGCCAGCTACTTCCGTGCCGTGGACAATACCAAGCAATACGGCCTGTCGGCCCGCGGCCTGGCCATCGACACCTTTGCCAAGCGCCAGGAAGAATTCCCCGACTTCACCAAGTTCTGGTTCGAGACCCCGGCCAAGAACGCCACCCGCTTCACCGTCTATGCCCTGCTCGACTCGCCAAGCGCCACCGGCGCCTACAAGTTCGACATCGATTGCCAGGCCAACCAGGTGGTGATGGAGATCGACGCGCACATCAACGCCCGCGCCGACATCGAACAATTGGGTATCACGCCGATGACCAGCATGTTCAGCTGCGGCACCCATGAGCGCCGCATGTGCGACAGCATCCACCCGCAACTGCACGACTCCGATCGCCTGTCGATGTGGCGTGGTAACGGCGAGTGGATCTGCCGGCCGCTGAACAACCCGGCCAAGCTGCAATTCAACGCTTTCGCCGACAAGGACCCCAAGGGCTTCGGCCTGGTGCAGTACGACCACGACTTCAAGAGCTACCAGGACACCGTGGTGTGGTACAGCCGTCGACCGAGCCTGTGGGTCGAGCCGACCAACGCCTGGGGTGAAGGCGAGATCAGCCTGCTGGAGATCCCGACCACCGGCGAGACCATGGACAACATCGTGGTGTTCTGGACCCCCAAGAACAAGGTCAAGGCCGGCGACTCGCTCAACTACAGCTACAAACTGTTCTGGAGCGCCCTGCCCCCGGTCAGCACGCCGCTGGCGCAGATCCATGCCACCCGTTCGGGCATGGGCGGCTTCCTGGAAGGCTGGACCCCCGGCGAGCACTACCCCAAATACTGGGCGCGACGCTTTGCCGTGGACTTCCACGGTGGCGGCCTGGACCGCCTGCCCGAAGGCGTCGGCATCGAGCCGATTCTCAAGGTGTCCCATGGCAAGACCCAGGACTTCAACATCCAGTACCTGCCTGACATCCAGGGCTACCGGGTGATGTTCGACTGGCTGCCCGACAGTGACTCGGTGGAGCCGGTGGAAATGCGCATGTTCATCCGCTCGCGCGACCGCACCTTGAGCGAAACCTGGCTGTACCAGTACTTCCCGCCGGCGCCGGACCAGCGCAAGTACCCATAACGCAATAGCCCCTGTGTAGGAGCGCGCTTGCCCGCGACCGGCTGCGCAGCAGTCGTAAATTTGCGGCGTTTCATAGATCCCGGACGGGGTAGCAGTCGTAAATTTGTAGCGTTTCATAGATCCCGGACGGGGTAGCAGTCGTAAATTTGCGGCGTTTCATAGATCCCGGATGGGGTAGCAGTCGTAAATTTGCGGCGTTTCGCAAATTTTGCGAGCGCTGCGCACTCGGTCGCGGGCAAGCGCGCTCCTACTACCGGTTCCATGTTGGGTGCGCGACTGCGTGCCTGGATGGAAAACATTGACAGCCCGCGCATCTGCGTCTGTTATAGACGCCTGTCACGCCGTTGGAGCGTTCGCTCCAGACTCTCTTGTTGTGCTTGAAAACCTCCCTGGCTGCATTGACCCCTCCCGCGCGGTCGATGGGCGGTAGCGTGCCTGTGTGCCACGGCCGTCCGTATCGATGCCTGCGCCTGCTCGAAGGCATATCCCCATGGCGTTGAACCCTGCCCTCCACGCCCACGACGCGCGCGCGTCGCTGCTGGCATTCGATAAATCCACTGTGGTCGTCTGGACCGCCATCAGCCTGCTGTTGGTCGAGACCTTTTCCGGCGCCTTGCGCTACTACTTTGACCTGGCCGGCCTGGGGCCGGTGCTGTACCTGCCGAAAATGGCCTGCACGGCACTGTTCGTGATCGAATTGTTCACTTTCAAGGGCGGGCGGGGCTTCTGGCTATGCTTGCTGGCCCTGTTGATTTCCGGGTTGCTGGGCATGCTGCATGGCGCCAGCGTGCAGAACCTGGCGTTCAGCCTGTTTGCCATCAGCCCGTTGTTGTTCGCCCTGGTGTGCAGCCGGTATCTGCTGCAGCGCCAGACGCTGCTTGGCAAGGCTGTGGCCCTGTGCCTGCTGGCCTCGCTGCTGGGACTGCTGCTCGACAAGTACGCCCAGGTGCCCTGGAAAGGCTACAGCTACAGCATGGGCGACACCCAACTGAGCGGTAATACCGCCTGGAGCGATGCCGACCAGGACCGGGTGGCCGGCTTTGCCCGGGTGTCGAGCGTCCTGGCCAACCTGATTGCCCTGTACAGCCTGTACCTGCTGTTGTTTGTGCGGGCGCTGCCGCTCAGGGCGCTGCTGTGTGCCGCGACCGTGGTTGCCGTGGTCATGACCACCAGCAAGGCGCCGGCGGCGGCCCTGGTGCTGACCCTGGGCATGCTGCTGGTGCTGCGCCTGCCGTGGATCTGCCGGGCCTTGTGTGTACTGGTGGTGGCGGTGGGCCTGCTGCTGCCGCTGCTGGGGCTGATGCATGACTTCGACGCCCACATCGTCAGCAGTAGCAGCCGCTCGCTGGCCTCACTGTATGACCGGCTCAACAACACCTGGCCCAACCTGGTCGAGTACATGATGCTGGAGGGCTGGGGCCTGACCGGCGCGGGCTTTGGCATGGTCGGCAGCACCCAGGCGCTGTACCCGGTCATGGGCGCCGGCCTGCTGGCCATCGTCGACAGCACCCCGGTCTACCTGTGGGCCATGCTCGGTGTCGCCGGGCTGTGGCTGTACGTCATGCAGGTGCCGCTGTTGTTCGCCCTGATCGGCGACAACAGCCGCCCGGCGCGCATGCTGCTGTCGATTGCCTTCTTCTGCTGCCTGGTCAGCTGGACCTCGGACCTGTTCGAAATTGCCGTGGTCGACCTGTTCCTGGGGCTGGTGATCGGCCATGTGCTGGGCAACCGGTCGGCACACGAAGCGAAGGAGCGCACGCAGCCATTCAAGCTGTTGCCTTTCACGCCACAGCCCTGAGGGACCGACGATGACACGTACGTTTTTACGCGCCGCCCTGCCCTGGCTGGCGGCTACAGCGGCCTGGTTGCCGTCGGCGCAGGCCGCTGAACCTGCCTTTATCCTGGGCGTGACCACGCACCTGATGAATGTCGAGCAGCCTTTGCAGGCCCCCTTGAAGCGCGCGGCCGAGGCCGGCTTTACCTCACTCAGGGACGACATTCTGTGGTCGGCCGCCGCGCCCGGCCCGCACCAGTTGCACGTGCCGCCACAATGGCGGCGCTACCTCAGCCAGGCCGAGACGCTGAAACTGAGCCGCATGGGCATCCTCGGCTACAGCACCTGGTTCCACCAGAACGCCAAGCCGCGCACGCCGCAGGTGACGGGGGCGTTTCTCAAGTACGTCGACTACACCAGCCAGCAACTGGGCAACCGGATCAACTTCTATGAAATCTGGAACGAGTGGGACATGGAAGCACCCCGCGACCGCCAGCTCGCCCGCGATTATGCCGAGCTGATCAAGCAGACCGCGCCGGTGCTGCGCCGCAACACCCGTGCCGCGCCCGGCACACCGGCAAAGATTCTGGTGGGCGCGGTGACCACCGCCGGCATGAAGAGCGGCTTTGTCGACCCGCTGATCGACAGTGGCGCGCTGGACCTGGTCGATGGCCTGTCCTTGCACCCCTATGTGCATTGCGAGGCCAACGACCAGAACACGCCGGAAGCCTGGTGGCGCTGGATGGTCGATTATGAACGGCATGTACGCACCCGCGCCGGGCGCGATGTGCCGCTCTACCTCACCGAAATGGGCTGGCCGAGCCATCAGGGCGCCTGCGGCAAAAGTGAGGTGACCCAGGCGCTGTACATGGCGCGGGTCTGGTTTCTGGCGCGCACGATCCCCAACGTCAAGGGCCTGTGGTGGTACGACCTGTACAACGACGGGCCTGACCGCTTCGACCAGGAGCACAATTTCGGGGTGGTCAATCAAGACCTGTCGCCCAAGCCCGCGTACACCCTGATGAAAGCCATCGCCCCGCTGGTCAGTCAGTACACCTATGAGGCCCAGGCCAGCGCCCTGTCCGACACGGTCTACCAGTTGCACTTCAGCAAGGGGCAAGAGCGCGTACTGGTGGCCTGGGCCATTGGCAAGCCACGTGAGCTGCAGGTTGAAAGCCATGCGCCGATCAGCGGCCCGGTGCGCTGGCTCGACACCGTGCACGCCGAACGGGGCCACATTGCCAGCGAGCAGGCCTGGCAGTGTGATCAGGGCCGCTGCAAGGCCACGATTGCGCTGACGCGCTTTCCGAAAATCATTCGCCTGACCCCATGACCAAGGCTCGCCCTGACCCGTCGGTGATTACAAACGCGGTGGCGTCCATAAACCTCGCACGTCCATCTTCGTTTCAAGCGTAGAGGGCAGATGCCTGTGCAACGAACATAAGCCTGCCATGCTGAACCCTCAGACTCGACGGATTGAGCCGCAACAGGATGCCAGGCATGACATTTCGCTTACTGATCGCCGCCGGCCTGCTGGCCGGGCTACCGCTCGCCCAGGCCCAGCCCCAGCCCCAGAGCCCGGTTTATCTGGCCGGCGGCTCGCAGTGGCGGCCGTTCAGCTATACCGACGACCAGGCGCGCTTGCGCGGGGTCGCGGTGGAGATCGCGCAGCGCGTGCTCAAGCAGGCAAACCTTGATGCGCAGTTCGTGTCCTACCCGGTCAACCGCCTGCAAGCGATGCTCGACAAGGACCAGCTCGACTTCAACTACGCCGAGTCGCCCAACTGGAAAGCCCCGGCACAAGCGGCGCGCTTCGTGTTTTCCGTGCCGTACCTGAACGTGCGCGAACATCTGTATTTCGCCGCTGGCAATCCGGCCGCCCAATTGCCGGCCGAGCAGTTGAGCAACCTCACCATCGGCATGGTGCGCGGCTACACCTACCCACGACTGGACGCGGCGTTCGAGTTCAAGCGCCTGCAGAAACTGGAAACCTCCCAGGACCAGGCGCTGCTGGAATTGCTGAAGATCGGCCGGGTTGATGCAGTGGCGATGGTCGACGACCTCTACCAGTCGCTGGTGGCCAGCGGCCAGATCGATGCCAGCCGCTTTCGCCAGGGCGCCCAGTTGAGCGAAGCGCCGCTGACCATCATGCTCCAGGCCCGCCATGCCGCCCTGCTGCCGCAGATCAACGCCGCGATCACGACGTTGCAGCGCAGTGGCGAGATCGAGCGTATTCGCCAGGGCTACAGGCCGGCGGCGAGCCTGGCCTGCCACTCACCCAGCCAGGCCTGCTAGCCAGGGTCAATCAGAACCGTGGCTTCACCGCCGTCCAGTCCGACCGATACTTCTGCATCTGGGTCACGTCGTTGCGCTGGCGAATGCCGCAGCGGTGGTACAGCTCGTTGAGCTTGCCCAACTGGTCATAGTCCAGCTCCACGCCCAGCCCCGGCGCGTCGGTCAGGGCCACGCAGCCGTTGACGATCGGCAGCTTGCCGCCCTTGATCACTTCTTCGTCCGGCTCCTGCCACGGGTAGTGGGTGTCACAGGCGTAGGCCAGGTTCGGCACGGCCGCTGCCACATGGGTCATGGCCATCAGGCTGATGCCCAGGTGCGAGTTGGAGTGCATCGACACGCCCAGGCCGAAGGTGTCGCACATGCGCGCCAGGATCTGGGTGTCGCGCAGGCCACCCCAATAGTGGTGGTCGGCGAGCACGATCTGCACGCTGTTGAGGGCCACACTGCGGCGGAACTCGTCGAAGTCGGTGACCACCATGTTGGTCGCCAGCGGGATGCCGGTGCGTTTGTGCACCTCGGCCATGCCTTCCAGGCCCGGGCAGGGATCTTCGAAATATTCAAGATCCCCGGCCAGTTGTTCAGCCATGCGCAACGAGGTGTCGACCGACCAGTTGCCATTCGGGTCGATGCGCAGCGGCGCCTCAGGGAAGGCCTGGCGCAGCGCCTTGATGCATGCCACTTCATGCTCCGGGCCCAGCAGCGTGCCGGCCTTGAGCTTGATGCTCTTGAAGCCGTTCTCTTCGATCATGGTCCGCGCCTGGGCCACGATCTGCTCGGGGCTGATGCTTTCGCCCCAGCGGTCGGGCTTGTACGGCGAGCCGATGTGCTCGGCGTACTTGAAGAACAGGTAGGCGCTGAACGGCACCTCGCGACGCACCGCGCCACCGAGCAGGTTGACCAGCGGCATGCCCAGCGAGCGGGCCTGCAGGTCGAGAAACGCCACCTCGAAAGCCGAATAGGCGTTGGCCACCTGCTTGCTCGGGTGCGAGCCCGGCGCCAGCTCGGCCCCGGCGCTGACCGGCTGCATGGCGGCGACGGTCTTGATCACCCGGGCCCGCAGGCCATTGAGGTCGAACGGATCCAGCCCCACCAGGCTGTCCTGCATGGCCTGCAACACCTTGAGCACCGGCGCATCGCCATAGCTTTCACCCAGGCCGATATGGCCGTTGTCGCTTTCGACCTCGATGATCGAGCGCAACGCGTAGGGTTCATGAATGCCGCTGGCGTTGAGCAACGGGGCGTCGCGAAAGGCGATGGGGGTGACGCGGACCTGTCTGATTTTCATGCCGAGGGTTCCGGTGCGTTGTTTTTATGACGTGGGTCGATCATGGACCGAGGTATTGTGTCCGTCTAATCCAGATTGACTGTCGATTGATACCCGGAAACTATCAATGTTCGAACTTGCCCAATTACGCTGCTTTGCCACAGTGGCCACCGAACTGAATTTTCGCCGTGCGGCCGAACGGCTGAACATGACCCAGCCGCCGCTCTCGCGGCAGATCCAGTTGCTGGAGCACGCCCTGGGCGTGGCGCTGTTTACCCGCAGCACCCGCAGCGTGGTGCTGACCGCCGCAGGCCGTGCGTTTTTCATCGAGGCCCAGCATTTGCTGGAGCGTGCCGAACAGGCCGCGGTCGCCGCCAAGCGCTTTGCCCAGGGCGACATTGGTTCAGTGAGCATCAGCTTTGTCGGCAGCGCGGTGTATGAATTTCTGCCCAAGGTGCTGGCTGAAGCCCGGCTCAACCAGCCGCAGGTCAAGATCGCGCTGAGCGAGATGAACACCGCCCAGCAGCACGAAGCCCTGCGTGCCCGGCGCATCGACCTGGGCATCGTCCGCGCCCCGCTGCTGCAACCGGGTTACCAGAGCGAATGCCTGGTGCGCGAGCCTTTTGTACTGGCGGTGCCGAGCGGCCATCCGCTGGCGACGGCCGCGCAGGTCGAGGTACAGGACCTGGCCGGGGTGCCGTTCCTGATGTACTCGCACTCGGCCTACCCGCCGTTCAACGAGCTGCTCACCGGCCTGTTCCGCTCGGCCGGCGTGGCGCCCGAGTACGTGCAATGGCTGGGTTCGTCGCTGACCATCCTGGCGCTGGTGAATGCAGGCATGGGCCTGGCCCTGGTGCCGCGCTGCGCCACCAACGTGGTGTTTCGCGAGGTGACCTTTCGCGACATCGACCTGGGCGAAGGCATCCAGAGCGAACTGCACCTGGTGTGGCGCAGCGACAACGACAACCCGGCATGCCTGATGCTGATCGACGGCATCCGGACGGCGATGGCGGCCTACGGCTGAAAAGCTCGCCCGTAGGAGCGCGCTTGCCCGCGACCGAGTGCGCAGCGCTCGCAAAATCTCGGAAACACTGAAAATTTACGACTGGAAATCTGCGAAACGCTGAAAATTTACGACTGCTGACGCAGCCGGTCGCGGGCAAGCGCGCTCCTACCCCCCCAGGCCGATGTTTGCCATACGACGGCGTTATGGCCATGACAAAAGCACACCCATGCAATCCATCGGGCCGGCGTTGAACAATAGTGAATCGCCGCCGTGCGCGTGCGGTCACACTTGTTCATTCCTTGCACACCCAGGAGCTTGTCATGAGTACGTTCGTCACCCGCGATGGAACCGAGATCTACTTCAAGGACTGGGGCACCGGCAAGCCGGTGCTGTTCAGCCACGGCTGGCCGCTGGACGCCGACATGTGGGAATACCAGATGAACTACCTGAGCAGCCGCGGCTACCGCACCATCGCCTTTGACCGGCGCGGCTTCGGGCGTTCGGACCAGCCGTGGACCGGCTATGACTACGACACCTTTGCCGACGATATCAACGACCTGATCAACCACCTGGACCTGCAGGACGTGACCCTGGTGGGCTTCTCGATGGGCGGTGGCGATGTGGCCCGCTACATCGGCCGGCATGGCACCTCGCGAGTCGCACGCCTGGCCCTGCTGGGCGCGGTGACGCCGATCTTCATCAAGACCGACGACCATCCCGAGGGTGTGGACAAGTCGGTGTTCGACGGCATCAAGGCCGGCCTGCTCAAGGACCGCGCCCAGTTCATCGCCGATTTTTCCAGGACCTTCTTCGGCCTGGACGATGGCAACCAAGTCTCCGAAGGCGTACAGACCCAGACCCTGAACATCGCCCTGCTGGCCTCGCTCAAGGGCACGGTCGATTGCGTGACGGCGTTTTCGGAAACCGACTTCCGTGCAGACCTGGCCAAGGTCGATGTACCGACCCTGGTGATCCACGGCGACGCCGACAAGGTGGTGCCACTGGAAGCCACCGGCCGCCTGGCCGCCAAGCTGGTTGCCGGCGCCGAGCTGAAGATTTACCAGGGTGCGCCGCACGGCTTTGCCGCGACCCATGGCGAGCAACTGAACGAAGATTTGCTGGCGTTTGTTGGCGGCTGAGCCAAGCGTTAGAAGCCTTGCGGTGGGCGAGCCGCGCCGGCGTATCGCTCACCGGTCGCAGGACTGCGTCGATCAGCAGTCGTTGCGCTGCAACACGTCGAGAAAATGATCGATGATCAGGTTCGAGCGCCGCCCCCTGACCGTGACCACCGCCAGCGGCGCATCGAAGAACAGCCGGTGCGGGGCGATGGCCTTGAGCAGGCCTTTCTCGACCCAGCCGGCGGCGTAGTGGTCGGGCAGAAAGCCAATGTAACAACCGGTCAGGATCAGAAACGCAATGCCCTCGCGGTCGGTGGCGGTGGCGGCGCATTCGAGCAACTGGTGCAGGCCGATGGCTTCGGCGGTCATGCGGTAGCTGGGCACGACGGCGTCGACGTCGCGCAAGTCGTCGTTGCTCAGGGTTTCGGCATGGGCGAACAGCGGATGATCGGCGCAGCAGTACAGGTAGCTGCGCTCTTCGTAAAGCAGGCTGTACTCCAGGCCGGACAGCGGCGTGATCAGCGGGATGGCACCGACGTGCAGGCGCCCGTCCAGCAAGCCGCGCTCGATCTCGCCGGGAGTGCTCATGCTCAGGTTCACCGTCACCCCGTCACCCTGCCGGCGCAACGAGGCCAGGGCACGGGTGATGCGCATTTTCGGCTGGGTCACCAGGTTGCTCATCAACCCGATGTTCAGGTCGCCGCGCAACTGGCTGTGCAACTGGTTGACCTCGCTGCGAAACCCCTCGATGGCCGCCAGCACCGCCTCACCCGAACGCAGCACCTCGCGGCCCTGGTCGGTCAGGGCAAAGCCGGCCCGGCCGCGCTGGCACAGGCGCATGCCCAGGCGTTTTTCCAGGTCGCTCATGTGCAGGCTGATGGCCGAGCGGCTGATGCCCAGCGTGCTCTCGGCCGCCGAAAAACTGCCGCATTGCACCACGGTCTTGAACAGGCGCAGCAAGCGCAGATCGAAATCGCTGACCTGGCTCAGGACGGGCTTCTTGGACGACAGTGGCCGGGATGACATAGGTAAGCGATTCCATACCTGAACGTAAGAAGATATAGATTTAACTCACCCATCGAGCAGGCACAAGCTGTGGTCATTCACCCCCACAGGATTTGCGAGATGAACCAGGCCCTGCAGCAGACCCCGCCACTGGCCAGCCAGCTCAAGCTGGACGCCCACTGGATGCCCTTCTCCGCCAACCGCAACTTCAAGCGTGACCCGCGTTTCATCGTGGCCGCCGAAGGCAGCTGGCTGACCGACGACCAGGGCCGGCGCATCTATGACAGCCTGTCGGGCCTGTGGACCTGCGGGGCCGGGCACTCGCGCAAGGAAATCCAGGAGGCGGTGGCCAAACAGCTCGGCACCCTGGATTACTCGCCGGCTTTCCAGTACGCGCACCCGCTGTCGTTCCAGCTGGCCGAGAAAATCACCAGCCTGACCCCCGACGGCCTGGATCATGTGTTCTTCACCGGCTCCGGTTCCGAAAGCGCCGACACCTCGGTCAAGCTGGCCCGTGCCTACTGGCGCCTGAAAGGCCAGGCGCAGAAGACCAAGCTGATCGGCCGCGCCCGTGGCTACCACGGCGTGAACATTGCCGGTACCGCGCTGGGCGGCATTGGCGGCAACCGCAAGATGTATGGCCAGTTGATGGACGTCGACCACCTGCCGCACACCCTGCAACCGGACCTGGCCTTTACCCGTGGCGCGGCCGAGACCGGTGGCGTGGCGCTGGCCAACGAGATGCTCAAGCTGATCGAACTGCACGACGCCTCGAACATCGCGGCGGTGATCGTCGAGCCGATGTCGGGCTCGGCAGGTGTGATCGTGCCGCCGGCCGGCTACCTCAAGCGCCTGCGCGAAATCTGCGACCAGCACAATATCCTGCTGATCTTCGATGAAGTCATCACCGCCTTCGGCCGCCTGGGCACCTGGACCGGTGCCGAGTACTTCGGCGTCAAGCCCGACATCATGAACATCGCCAAGCAGATCACCAACGGCGCCATTCCGATGGGCGCGGTGGTTGCCAGCCGCGAGATCTACGAAACCTTCATGAGCCAGTCGATCCCGGAACACGCCGTCGAATTCACCCACGGCTACACCTACTCGGCGCACCCGGTAGCCTGCGCAGCGGGCCTGGCCTCGCTGGCGCTGCTGGAAAAGGACAACCTGATCCAGCAATCGGCCGAGCTGGCGCCGTATTTCGAAAACGCCATTCATGGCCTCAAGGGCGCCAGGCATGTGGTCGACATCCGCAACTGCGGCCTGGCCGGCGCCTTGCAACTGACCCCGCGTGACGGTGACCCGATCATCCGTCCGTTCGAGGCCGGCATGGCCCTGTGGAAAGCTGGCTTTTATGTGCGCTTTGGCGGCGACACTCTGCAGTTCGGGCCGACCTTCAATGCCAAGCCACAAGACCTGGACCGGGTGTTCGATGCCGTCGGCCAGGCTTTGCAAGGGATCGACTGATGAACCCACGCCCACAGGCCATCGCCACCGTGCAGGTGGACACCGCCGAGGTGATCGTCACCGAATGGCGCTTTGCGCCCGGTGCCGAGACCGGCCGGCACCGTCATGGCCGTGATTACGTGGTGGTGCCCATGACTGACGGCACCTTGCTGCTGGAAACCCCGGAGGGCGACAAGCACGCCCCGCTGGTGGCCGGCCAGAGCTACTTTCGCAAGTCCGGCGTGGAGCACAACGTGATCAATGCCAGCGATCACGAAGTGGTCTTTGTCGAAACCGAACTCAAATAGCGCCGCACGCCCCTGCGGCGCTTCATCCGATACTGCAAGACGAGAGCCCTACTGATGAGCACTATTTCGCACCTGATCAACGGCGAGCACGTCGCTGATACCGGCCGCACCATCGACGTCTTCAACCCCTCGACCGGCCAGGTCATCCGCACGCTGAGCCTGGCCAGCCGCGCCACCGTGCAACAGGCCATCGACGCGGCCAAGGCTGCTTTTCCGGTGTGGCGCAACACCCCGCCGGCCAAGCGCGCCCAGGTCATGTTCCGCTTCAAGCAATTGCTGGAGGCCAACGAGGCACGCATTGCGCAACTGATCAGCGAAGAACACGGCAAGACCCTGGAAGACGCCGCCGGTGAGCTCAAGCGCGGCATCGAGAACGTCGAGTTCGCCTGTTCGGCCCCGGAAATTCTCAAGGGCGAATACAGCCGCAACGTCGGCCCGAACATCGACGCCTGGAGCGACCTGCAACCGATCGGCGTGGTCGCCGGCATCACCCCGTTCAACTTCCCGGCCATGGTGCCTTTGTGGATGTACCCGCTGGCCATCGTCTGCGGCAACTGCTTCATCCTCAAGCCGTCCGAGCGCGACCCCAGCTCTACCCTGCTGATCGCCGAACTGCTGCACGAAGCCGGCCTGCCCAAGGGCGTGCTCAACGTGGTGCACGGTGACAAGGAAGCGGTGGATGCGCTGATCGAGGCGCCAGAGGTCAAGGCCCTGAGCTTTGTCGGCTCCACGCCGATCGCCGAATACATCTACGCCGAAGGCACCAAACGCGGCAAGCGCGTCCAGGCCCTGGGCGGGGCGAAGAACCATGCCGTGCTGATGCCCGATGCCGAACTGGACAATGCCGTCAGCGCGCTGATGGGCGCCGCCTACGGTTCGTGCGGCGAGCGCTGCATGGCCATTTCCGTGGCCGTATGCGTGGGTGACCAGGTGGCCGATGCACTGGTACAGAAGCTGGTTCCGCAGATCAAGGCGCTGAAAATCGGTGCCGGCACCTGCGCCGGCCTGGACATGGGCCCGTTGGTCACGGCGGCGGCCAAGGACAAGGTGGTCGGCTACATCGACGATGGCCTGGCTGCGGGTGCCGAACTGGTGGTCGACGGTCGCGGCCTGAGCGTGGCCGGCAACGAGAATGGCTTCTTTGTCGGCGGCACGCTGTTCGACCGCGTCAGCCCCGAGATGCGCATCTACAAGGAAGAAATCTTCGGCCCGGTGCTGTGCATCGTGCGGGTCAACAGCCTGGAAGACGCCATCGCCCTGATCAACGCCCACGAGTACGGCAACGGCACCTGCATCTTCACCCGTGACGGTGAATCGGCGCGGCTGTTCTGCGACGAGATCGAAGTGGGCATGGTCGGCGTCAACGTGCCGCTGCCAGTACCGGTCAGCTACCACAGCTTCGGCGGCTGGAAGCGCTCGCTGTTCGGCGACCTGCATGCCTACGGCCCGGACGGCGTGCGCTTCTACACCCGCAAGAAAGCCATCACCCAGCGCTGGCCGACCCGTACCAGCCACGAGGCCTCGCAGTTCGCGTTCCCGAGCCTCTAACCCGGCCCGATGATGGCCCCCTGATCAGCGGGGGGCCTACGGAACCGGATCCAGTCCAGGCACTCCAAGCTGCACGCCAATCCCTGGATGGAAAGCCTCGATGCCCAGCCTTGTCGCGCAGTTGAAAGCCTGGCTCGGGCGGGCCTTCAAACAGCCCCGCCCTGCTCGCCATGACGAGCACCCGGTGCTGTCCGAGCCCTGGCATCTCATGCCCCCGGCCTTGCCACCGCTGCACGACACAGACCCTCCCCTGATCGCCCGCTACGACGCCTTCATCGCCTCGTCCGGACAGCACGTGCCGCCTGCGGACCGCGCCCGCTTCATGATCGAGAGCAAGCAACTGGCCCGCGATCTGAGCCGTCATGCGACCCACCTCGGCCATTCAAAAGCCTATGAAAACTCCCCGGACATCTATTGGCTGATGCAGGCGGCGGCGACCGTCTCGATGCTGAGCAGCGGCGCGCGTTCGATCGCGTTCCAGGGCTATTACATGGATGTGAATGCTTATCGCCGTGCCCCGCTGACGGCCGGGCAGGTGCAAGTGTTCGATGACTATCAGGCCCGGATTGCCGCCCATGAGAACATCGAGTTCGACTACGCCCAGCCTCGGCCCGAGGACATCGATGAACTGTTGTACTACCTGCCATGCCTGTACCCGCAAGGCGTTGCCATCAAGACGTCTTTTTTTACTGATAACACTCAATGGCCCCGTTACGTGGAGGTCGTCGAGGCGTTCTACAAGGCGGCCGGCCAGACCTGCTGGACCGACTTGACCTACGACATCCAGCGCTCGGGCGAGCGTATTGTCGACCCGGACTATGTGGCCGCCGCGTCCCTTGACGAGCTCAAGAGCCTGTTGACCTGGTGCGTGCGCGGCGAGCGTTTCAGTGACGGCCATCATGGCCGGGTCATCGAGCAAGGTTACGTCCTGGGCCTGCTCCAGCGTCTGGCGGTGTTGCGGCGCGAAGGCAGCGCGGGTTCATGAGCGTGATTGTGGCACCCCTTGTACGGGCCTTGTGCCCTTCTGTTCCTACACTCTGAAAAGGTCGCACCATGTCCATAGTCGATGAATACCTTGCTGGCCTGATGCCCCTGCTGGCCGCCGAAGACCGCGAACAGTTGCAGCGGGCACACGGCGCGTCCAAGGCCGATCTGCAAGCGCTGGTGGAACGTTATCCACAGACTCCCGCCAGCCTGCTGGAACTGCTGGGGCGTATCGACGGCACGCATTTTCGCGAATACCCCGAGGGCGAGGTCTGTGTGCTGGTGCTGGGCTCGGACGTGTTCGAGTACCCCTACTACCTGAGCTCGGTGGAGCAGATCATCCAGGAAGCCCGCGAAGGCAAGGACAGCATCGAAGGGATATACGGCGATTACCTGCAGGAGGACGCCGACCTGTTGGGCGTCGGTATCGATAGCACCCTGACCATGGACCGGCGTCTGTGCTTCTCGCAGTGCATGAACAACGGCGGCACCTCGCGCCTGTACCTGGACTTCGATCCGGCCCCGGGCGGCACCGTCGGCCAGGTCGTGCGCTACCTGCACGACCCGGACAGCTACAAGGTGATCGCTGACAGCTTCGACGACTACCTGCGCGACTTGATCGACCACAACTACGAGTTCATCTACGACGTGGAATAACCCGCCATCCAGCGCGCTTGCCGGAATGCCGCGACCGAGTGCGCAGCGCTCGCAAAAATTTGTGAAACGCTGAAAATTTACGACTGCTGACGCACTCGGTCGCGGGCAAGCGCGCTCCTACTTAGGGTGGTCACAGGTCGATCACCAGGTCCGAGGTCGGGCGGCTGCAGCACAGCAGGCGCAGGCCGCGGTCGATCTCGCGCTGGCGGATGCCGCCGTTGTGGTTCATCTCCACCGAGCCCTCCAGCACGGCGGTCTTGCAGGTGCCGCACACGCCCTGGCTGCACGATGACGGCACCACGGCGCCCGCCTTTCTGGCCGCCGACAGCACCGTCTGGGTGCGGCTCATGCTGAAGGTCTTGCCGCTGCGCGCCAGCTTCACGGTAAAGGTGTCCTGTTCGGCGGCGGCAGTGGCCGGCAGCTCGATCAGGGTGTCGGTGTCGGCCACGCTGATGTCGAAGCTTTCGTTATGAAAGTGCGTCATGTCGAAGCCGCCGCTTTTCAGCAGGTTCTGCACCGCGTTCATGTAGCCCTGAGGGCCGCAGGTGAACACTTCGCGCTCAAGAAAATCCGGCACCTGGGTCTGCAGCAGTTCCAGGTCCAGCCGACCAATGTTGCCTTGCCAGTCGGGCTCGTCGCCCAGCCCTTCACAGATATTGATCACCCGCACATTGGCGCGTGATGCAGCCAATCGCGCCAGCTCGTCGCGAAACACAATGTCTTTGGGCGTACGGGCGCTGTGCACGAACACGATGTCCATCTCGGCGCACAGGTCGGTGCTGGCGCGGGTCATCGAGGCCAGTGGTGTGACGCCGGAGCCGGCCGACAGGTACAGCACCTTGGCGGCCGGCTTGGCGACCGGGGTGAAATTGCCCGCCGGGCCCGAGGCCAGCAGCCGGTCGCCGGCACGCAGGTGGTCATGCAGCCAGTTGGACACCGTGCCGCCCGGCACGCGCTTGACGGTAATGGCCACGGTGAACGGCCGGGTCGGCGCCGAAGAAAGGGTGTAGCAGCGCGACACCGGCTGGCCGGCGATCAGCGCTGTCACGGTGAGAAACTGCCCCGGCTCGAAGCTCACCGCGTTCAGGTCCGGGCAACGGAAGGTGAAGGTCTTCACGTCGTGGGTTTCGTTATCCACCGCACAGCAGTACAGCGATTTTTGCTCACCACTGGGCCATTGGGCCCCGAAGGCCAGCCAGTGATCGGCATCGGTGAAGCGCGCCGCGCTGGTCGCCGGCAAGGTCTTTTCAAAGGCATTCATCACTGCACCTCACACGCCGTGGGCTTGCAGACGGGCGTCGTACCAGCTCAGGAACTGGTCGACGTAGGACTCGGTAAAGGCCGAATACGGTCCCGGAACATAGGCCGGGTCCTGGGTGCCGCGGTGGGTGATACCGACCAGATCGGCGTCCTGCTGGTTGGTGGCGGCCCAGACCTCGGTCAGCGTCTTGAGGTCGTAGTCGACACCTTCGATGGCCTCGGCATGCACCAGCCACTTGCTGCGCACCAGGGTCTTGTCCGGCGCCAGCGGGATGATGTACGAGATCACCGCATGGTCGCTCATGATGTGGGTCCACGAATTGTGGGTCCACAGGTGCATGTCGCCCAAGTCACGGCGGATCAGTTCGCCGAGCAGTTTCTTGCTGGCCACCTGGGTGGTGAGGGTCTGCGATTCGCCATGCCCGGCGATAGCCAGGCGCTGGCTGCGAAACTGGGTCACGGCGTCTACGCCCAGGTGCTCGACGGCGTCGCAGATAAACCCCTGGCGTTCCCAGTCGGCCTTGGTGGCGGCATTGAGCTTGTAGTACTCGTCCAGCGCCTGCAGCGACTCCTCGCTCAGGCCATCGGTGCAGAAGCCGAAATCCTCCGGCAGGAACGAGGCGGTCAGTTCCGGGTGAGTGGCCGCGCAGTGGTAGCACTCGCGGTTGTTTTCCATCACCAGCTTCCAGTTGCCGTTCTCGATGATCTCGCTTTCGAAGGCGATCTTGGTGCGCTGCATGTCGTACTGATCGAAACGCGGCTGCATGGTCTGCGCCAGCCGCGCGATGTCCTGCGGTGCTTCTGCCCCCAGGCACACGAAAATGTGCGTACCGACCACCTTGACGTGCACCCGGTTCAGGCTCTTGCAGGTGGCGTCGAAGTCCTTGCCCATGTGCGCGGCGTGCTTGAGGCTGCCGTCCAGGTCGTAGGTCCATTGATGATAGGGGCATACCAGCATGCCGATGGTCGACTTGCCGGCCGGCTTCAGCCGCGCGCCCCGGTGGCGGCACACGTTGCGAAAGGCACTGATCTGTTCATCATCGTCGCGCACCAGAATGACCGAGGATTTGCCGATGTCGACGGTCGAAATATCGCCCGGCTCCGGCACATCGGCGGTAACACCGACCAGGATCCAGTGCTTGTTGAAAAACACCTCCATGTCGGTGTCGAAGACGGTCTGGCTGCCAAATAACTCGCCATTGAAACCATGGCCCGGCTGGCGGGTTTGCAATAACTTTCGGTGGTGTTGAAGTTCGGCGTTAATCATTTTTATTTTATCCCTCAGGCACACTCAGGCTGTAACGGATGACAATAAGCCGAGTATCTGGAGTGGTATAAAACGGGTCAACGCGCTTTATTATCGGGCTCGCATCACTTCTGGTTATGCGTGCCGCCTGTGACGGGTTGTGTTGTCATTCGCCGCTCTGTGCCATTGCTTTCAACCATTCAACCAGCACCTGCACCGTGGGCGTGACCGGATGCCCGTTAGGCACCACCAGGTAATGCGATTCTTCGGTCTTGACCGCATAAGGTGTCAGGCGCACCAGGTCGCCGCAGGCCAGCAGATGATCAAGCATCCCGCTCCAGCCCAGGGCGATGCCCTGGCCGAACAGGGCCGCCTGAATCGTGTCGGTGTACAGGCTGAACCGCAGGTTGTACTTGCGCCGCGCTGTCGGGCCGTCCAGCGCCTTGAACCAGGACTGCCAGGTCATCCAGCCTTCGGAGGTGGGGTCCGAGTCGATCAGTTCGGCCTGGAACAGTTCTTCCAGCGACGTAGGCGCCTGATGGATCGCCAGCCAGGCCGGCGAGCACACCGGAAACACCTCCTCGGCGAACAGGTGGATCGCTGCACCGTCATCCCATTTGCCGCTGCCGTAGCGCACCGACAGGTCGATGTCGTGATGACGCAGTTCAGAGGTGAACATCTGCGTGGTCAGGCGCAACTGCAGGTTGGGCTGCAACACCCGCAGGCGGCCGAGCCTGGGCAGGATGCGAAAATGTGAGAACGCCGCCGTAGTGGTCAGCACCAGCTCCTGTTCGGCGGTGCCGGCCGCGATCTTGTCGAAGGCCCCGGCAATCTTCTGCATCGACTCGGCCGTGACGGTAAACAGCACGTAGCCTTCGCTGGTCAGCCGGATCGAGCGGTGCAGGCGGTGGAACAGCTTGACCCCCAGCACCTCCTCCAGCAGCTTGATCTGCTTGCTGACCGCCGCCTGGGTCACGCCCAGTTCCCGGGCGGCCAGGGTAAAGCTGCTCAGCCGGGCCACGGCCTCGAATTCCAGCAGCGCGGTCATCGACGGAATCAACCGCCGGTAGCCTTTGACCCGGTTAATGATTTCAGCGGCGGGCATGAACACCTCTGGCAGTGGACGTGTTGTTATAAAAATACGACGTCTGACCACGCCGAGTTCACGGCACTTGTTAACGTAACCTGTACAGTATCAACCTTGTGTTTACGACGTCCTGTTTTATCAAGTGCCATGACCGCGCTGTTCTATAAGTGCGTTCATTCATTACAACTTCAATTGCCCTGTTGTTTCGGTGCGGATAACAACGCTGTTTTGGTACGGGCGACGACACGGTCAGTGTGCCTGGGCCACCGCCATCGCGGGCAGAGCCCCCTCCCACCAGAAACGCGATCAACGTGTGGGAGGCGGCTTGCCGGCGATAACGGTGGCAGGGACGCAGCAGAGTCGTGGGCAGCCCCGCCCTCAGGCTTTTACACAGACAAAAATCGCATTCCCGGACTCACCGTCCCAGGGCGTGATTTTTTCATAGTCATGCTCGAACAGCGTGACCTCGAACTGCGGCTGCAACAGCGCCTGCATCTCGGCAAAGCTGACAGCCACCATCGGGTGTTCATCCTGCCAGGTCTGGGTGACCCCGGCGCAGGCCTTGTCGATGCGCAGACGCAGCGACTGTCGCTCGCCTTCGCCGGGGTAATGCCAGGCCGAACCAAAGGCGAAATCGCTGTCGCCCTGGGTGACCCTGTGACTCACGGCCGAGCGATTATCAATGCGGTGCTTGTCCACCGCGTTGAAGCAGAACACGCCCTTTTCACCCAGCGCATCGTGCACCCTGGCAATGCAGGCCTTGAGGCGCTCGACACCGGCGTTGTAGTGGATGGAGTACAGAAAGCAGGTCACCAGGTCCAGCGGTTCAGCCACGCTGAAGTCGCCCATGTCCTGACACGCGAAACGCGCCTCGGGGCAGCGCTGAGCGGCGATATCAAGCATCGGCTGGTTGATGTCCAGGCCGGCGCTGCGGTAGCCGAAGTCGAGAAAGTGGCGGATATGCGGACCTGTGCCACAGGCCAGGTCGAGATGATTGCGCCCTCCATTGCCGAACAACTGATCCAGCCTGCGAATGCTGCGGCTTTGCGCCGGGTAGTCGATGTCGGCACACATCAGGTCGTAATAGCCGGACAGATCGGTGTAGAGCGCATTGGAAGTCATGGAACACCGGCCGGACAGGCATGAAGGGTAGTGGGCGCGGCATCATACCTGAACGCTTGCTGCTGTCAGGAAAAGCGCATGGCAGGCCGTCGGGTCAGGTGATCGTCAAAAACGTTGAACTTCGTTTTCAGTGCTTTTGTCCCTTTTGTGGCATGGCCAATAAAACCTGAAAGGAGTTCACTCATGAAGAATGTATTTCGCGCTGGCACCCTGAGCCTGTTTGTTGCAATGGCTAGCAGCATGGCGTTTGCAGCGGATTCTCCCAAAGCGTTCGTCGATGAAGCATCGGCCAAGGGCATTGCGGAAATCGAAGCCGGCAAGCTGGCGCAGCAGAAAAGCCAGTCGGCCGACATCAAGACATTCGCGCAAATGATGATCACCGATCACACCGCGGCGAATGAAAAACTCAAGGGCATTGCTACCACCAAGAAACTTGAGGTGAGCTCGGACGCCGAACTGATGGACAAGGCCAAGGCGCTCATTCTTGATATTCGCGATGAATCCTTCGACAAGTCGTACGCCAACAATCAGGTCAAGGCGCACGAGCAGACCATCGAACTGTTCAACGAGCAAATCAAGGATGGCAAGGACGCTGAAATCAAGGCGTTCGCCGAAGCCACTCTGCCCAAGCTTGAAGCGCACCTGAAAGAAGCCAAGGCCCTGTCGCTCAAATACGGCGGCGACGAAGCCAAACATAGCGGTGATGCTGTCAAGACCACCGGCGACACCACCAAGCAATAAGCTTCACCCCACAGTGTCATCGCCTCTTCGGGCACTCACTTGAAGGTGATGTGCCCGAAGACGCCAGGAACATGGATTGACCGGAACGCCTGCCATGAAGTTTGCCCAGATTGCCCAAGCCATTTCGAAGAAGACCGGCAGCCCCACCGCTTTCCTGGTCGCCCTGCTGCTGATCATGGTGTGGGCCGCCACCGGCCCCTGGTTTCATTACAACGACACCTGGCAACTGATCATCAACACCTCGACCACCATCATCACGTTCCTGATGGTGTTCATCATCCAGAACACCCAGAACCGCGATAACGACATCCTGCACATCAAGATCGATGAACTGCTCAGGGCCACCAACCAGGCGCACCGTGCGGTGCTTGACCTGGACAGCAAGGACTCCAAGCAGCTCAAGCAACTGCGCCGCCAGTACCGCAAGCTGGCCAACGGCGAGGAGATCGAGATTCTAGAGCAGGAAACGCTGGTTGAAGATGAGGTCGTCACACAAGGCCCGCGCGACAAAACGCAACCGACCACCTAGCCCTACAATCCCTTCTGCCTGAGCCGTGCGGCATGTTCCAGATAGAGCCCGACCGGGTTCACGTTCCAACTGGTGATCCCGGCCATCTGGTTGACGGCGTCGAAGTGATCCATCGGGTAATCCGAGCGGATCACCTTGCCCAGGTGCGAGCTGTAGCGGCCCACCAGCCCATCGTTGGCGTGTCTTTCCCTGACAAAGAATTGCGACAGCACCAGGCTGTTCAAATGACTGGGGTCCAACGGCTGCAGGCTCTGGAAGTTCTGCACGATGCCGCTCCAGGAATAGTAATGCACGCCGTTGTCTTCAATTTCACGGCCTTCCCCGCCCCACTCTGCCGGCATCCCCTGCGGGTACTTACGATTGAAGTCGGCCATGCCGGCGGTGGTCAGCGACCCGAATGCCGCTTGCGGGTCCACCGGTTGCGGGCTGCCGCTGATCAGCGCAATCAAGGTGCCGACCGCGCCCAGCAGCGCCAGCACCAAGGCTTCGGGTAACTGGCCGGGGATCAGCGCCCGGTGCAGCAGGTCGGCAATCTCCGAGCCGTGGTTAGGGCAGGCGACCGAGGTGACCGATGCGACTTTCTCGGGGTACAGGGCGGCGGCATAGCGTGCGGCCAACGCCCTTGGCTATGACCGATCAGGTTGACCTTGGCGGCACCTGTTTGCAGCAGAATGCGGTCGATGTGGCCGAGCAGGCTTTCGCCCCGCGCCTCATTGCTGTTGACGGCTGGAATATTGACCGCAAAGACCGTGGCACCGGCCCGCTCCAGCGCGTTTTCGATATCGAAAAAGTAAGGGTAGCCGGCAATCTTGTCGAAACCGAAAAGGCCGTGGATCAATACGATCGGGTACTGCGTAGAGGCATCCATGTCCATGTTCATTACCTGTGGATAGGGTAAGTTAACCAGGGACTGCTGAAGTCGTGCAGGCTAACCGTAGCCTAGAAAGCGGGTACGCACGCAGAGACAGACGAACAGCCCAGGGCGACGCGGTCAATGGTGGGAGGGGCCGATAGGCGCCCCGATCGACTCACGACGGCTTTGGTACAGGCGCAGAACCACTATCAGCAACGGTCCACCACCATGAGCAACGTTTCAGTCTCCAGAAAAATCCTGATCCTGGCCGTCGGCGTATTCGTCGTCTTGCCGACGCTACTGGCCGCCTGCTTTGGGACCGTGGTGGCAGGCGCCATGGTCTATGAGCTTTTTTTCATCCGCGGCCTTACCCCTGAATACGGGATATTGCTGTATGTAAAGCTGTTGGCCATGACGCTGCTGGGGTGGGTGGGCCTGGTCACCGTGGCGCTACTGCATAATCATTTTTTACGATCGCACGCGCTGCCCGCCTGGCATCGCCGCGCCTGGCAGGGATTGCTGTGCGGGGTTGCGGCCTGCATCAGCCTGGTCGGCTGGTTCGACACCTCGTTGATATCGCGCCTGGTGGTCTTTGGCTGGCCGCTGGTTGCGGTGGTTACGTTTGCAGGGTTTCTGGCCGCAGCTCAGGCACGTGAGCCGGTGTAGATGAGCCGGTGACACAGCGTGTGTCGATGACTTGTTTCAAGGCTTGATAAAGGCCAAGCAAACCGGACTGAGCGCTCAGTCCATTACGCGGGCTCGCTCACCACGTCCAGATGAAAGTGAGCCCATAAACGCAGTAACAATGGAGTCATCTCATGATGAAAGTGGCCAGCAGTCTTGGTCTTGCAACAGTCCTGTTGTCGCTCGGCACTGCACAAGCGGCGACCGTCGCAGAGGTGTTCACAGGCGACATGCTGGGCAAGAATCAACGGTACTTCGAATCGATTGCAGGCATTGCACAAGAATCGAACGGGGACGAACACACATTCAAGGTCCAGGGTTGCGATGTCACCGCGACGATCGAGGGTGGCAAAGTCACCAGGCTCAGGCTGGAAACAGCACCTGAATGCCAGGCGGACCTCACCCGTTTCGTGGGCAGCTACGCACCTGCTCCGGGCAAACCCTTGACCCTCGGAGCATTCGACGCGTCAGCGGGCGGGGGCATGGTGTATTCGGCCGACTGCCTCAGTATGTGTGGCAATGCCTTCGACCCTTCTGTGTATGCGCTCTGGGAAGGCCCGCATGCAGTCAACTTTATGCAGGTATTGCTGGAAGTCAGACTCACGTCTGACGAAGCCATTGCAGCCGCTGACGCCTGGACGGAACAGATTGTAAAAGCCAAGGGCGAAGACTTCGTCAACGCCACAAACTTCAATTGCGACCCACAATTTGCAGAAGGTGCGAAGAAAGCCTTTGCACATGTGCCTGTGACGGCCGTCACTATCGGGACCGGGCTGGCATCGCCCGGTTGTTGAGGGTGCGTTGCCCTCTCTGCAAAACAGCGTAGATCGCCTTACAGATTGATAGCTCGACATCCGTGTTGTGGAGCTATCAATGTGCTTGATTCCGTGCCCTGCGGCCATCACCGTGCTGTTGCTGTGCCTTCAGGTCAAGGACGTTGCCCTTGGCGGCATGCTCGTCCTTTGTTTCAGCATCGGTTTGGCGATCACCCTGGTCATTGTGGGGGCTGCGGCCGCCATTGGTGCCAGACAGGCCTCCAACCGCTGGCCGTGGCTGGGCACTGTGGCTCGACGTGTGCCTTACCTTTCCAGTGTCTTGATCATCGGCGTGGGTCTGTATGTAAGTTTCCATGGCTGGGTTGGCCTGAATGCCTAGAGAGGCATTCGGTGTTGCCTCGTTCGAGCGCTTATCGTCTGGCCGAAACAGCAGCCTTGATCTGATCAAGTGGCTCGCCATGCTCTTACTGTCGCGAATGTTCGCTACCTCGTTTGACTACCACTGCCACTGATCTGTAAGTCCCGCCCCGGCTGGACCTAAAGGCGGGCTTTCCCAATAGCGTGAAGGCCAGTTCATCGCAGCAGATGTACTGCCAGCCCGACAAGCGCACAGCCTGCCAACACCTGAATGACGCCGCGCTTGAAGCGGAACAAGGCAATCGCCGCCGCAATCGCGATCAACGCCGACGGCCAGTCCAGGTGTCCACTGAAGCCTTGGGGCCACAACACGTGATAACCGAAAAAACACGCCAGGTTGAGGATCACGCCCACCACCGCTGCGGTAATGGCGGTCAGAGGTGCGGTGAACCTGAGTTCGTTATGGGTTGATTCCACCAAGGGACCACCCGCCAGAATGAACAGGAACGACGGCAGGAAGGTAAACCAGGTCACCAGTGATGCGGCCACGGCACCTGCCAGAAAAGCCTGGTCGGCACCGAAGACCTGCAACACATAGGCCCCGACAAAACCGACAAAGGCCACGACCATGATCAAAGGACCGGGTGTGGTTTCCCCAAGGGCCAGGCCATCGATCATCTGGGTCGGCGTCAACCAGCCGTAGTGACCCACAGCGCCCTGATACACATAGGGAAGCACGGCATAGGCGCCGCCAAAGGTCAGCAAGGCGGCCTTGGTGAAGAACCAGCCCATCTGTGTCAGCGTGCCCTCCCAACCAAAAAGCGCTGTCAGGATTCCCATGGGCAGCGCCCACAGCACGGCACCGACAATAGCCAGCAGGGCCAGCCTCACCCCGTTGAAACGAGCGTGCTCGGGGGATGGCGTATCGTCATCGATCAGGGCAGGCCCATAGGACTTTCTCTCACCACCATGACCGCCCGCCCTGAACTTCTCAGGAACCAGGCGACCACCCAGGTAGCCCATCAGGGCGGCACCCAGCACGATCAGCGGGAATGGGACATTGAAGGCAAAAATCGCCGTGAATGAAGCCGCCGCGATTGCCCATAGCACATTGTTCTTCAAGGCCCTTGAGCCAATCCGATTAGCCGCCTGCACGACGATGGCCGTGACCGCAGGCTTGATGCCATAGAACAGCCCGGCCACAACCGGCACTTCGCCAAAGGCAATGTACATCCACGACAACGCAATCAGGATAAACAGCGAGGGCAACACAAACAGCGCACCGGCAATGACACCGCCCCAAGTGCGATGCATCAGCCAGCCGATGTAGGTCGCCAATTGCTGAGCCTCGGGGCCCGGCAACAACATGCAGTAGTTGAGGGCATGCAGGAAGCGCCGCTCGGAGAGCCAGCGCCGGCGCTCGACCAGCTCCTGGTGCATGATCGAGATCTGCCCTGCCGGCCCGCCAAAACTGATAAAACCCAGCTTCAGCCAGAACCAGAACGCTGCACGCAGCGTGACCGGCTCAGGCTTGGGCACATGTTCTTGCGGGTCCGGGATGTGGCTCATCGGGTGGTTCCTCTTTTACAAACCCGGTGAGCCGATCGCCGAGGATGACCGGCCAGGGTTTATTGCACAGGTGGAAGGGGGGTTTATCGCAGATCGAGACCAGAGGGTGCCGGTGTCATCGATCGGTGCTCGTGAACACGTAATTAACGCTGTCGCACGCAGGGCTAAGGTTTCAAGGCTTTCAGAGCGCTCAAGGAAACACACACAAAACTGTCCCAGTTTAAGACTGTTCTGAGTATTTTTCAGTGTAACTTCTGAGTAAGTGACCTATTTATGCCTTGCCCCTGCGTCATTTGAGTATCAGAAAAGTAACCGTAGTATGCGGTGACATTCAGAGTGTGGGCGCATAGAAAAAACACAGTTGCTATTGAGTCAGGCAGGCATAGACAACAACGCAGTCGAAAACCAGATTCGTCCGTGGGCACTTGGACGTTCCAACTGGTTGTTTGCCGGGTCGCTTCGCAGTGGCAAGCGGGCGGCGGCGATCATGAGCTTGATCCAATCGGCGCGCATGAATGGGCACGATCCATATGCCTATCTTAAAGATGTGCTGGCGCGGTTGCCGACGCAGCGAGCGAGTGAGATTGAGCAACTGCTGCCGTATCAGTGGGTATCTGCCTAAGTCGTGCAAGGTGACGTCGGCGGACGCTTACCAGGATCGGGTTGGAGGGTACAGCGGTTCTTACACCCATCAACTTGATCTAGAAATTGCCTCTTTGCTAATCAGTGTCTGCGCTCGCACATATTGTCCTGGCGTAACACCCATTATCCGACGGAACATGGCAATGAAAGCACTAATATTTTCGTAGCCAAGCTCAATCGCCGTTGTCGTCACTGACATCCCCTCGACCAATAGTTGAATAGCACGCAACGTGCGTGCACGTTGTCGCCATTCAGAAAAACCAAAACCTGTTTCAGCGACCAGACGCCGGGCAAGTGTTCGAGGTGCCATACCTGACCAAACAGCCCAATCTTCAAGTGATCTATTGTCATCAAGCTGAGCAAGTATCGCATCGGTGATACGCCTCAAGCGCGGGTCATTGGGGTGCGTCAGACCGATGGGTTCAGCGGGTGAGGTAGCAATTTCATCCAAGATGACTGCTGCAACCCGCGACTCCATTTCGTTGCGGGGTGGTTGTCCCCACGACGCAGCGCGGCTTACCGCTTCGCGCAGCAAACTGCTGACCCTAAATGTGCATGGCATTTGATGCAGGATCCCGCACTCTTGCTCCGCGATATAGACCATCGCTCCTGCAAAAGCGCCATGTGACATCATCGCGTGTGCGACACGGGGAGGTATCCAAATGGCATGGGTAGCCGGCACTACCCATGAGCCGCCGTCAGTGCTGACGGAAAGCAGGCCGGCAAGGCTTGCGATTAGTTGGCCTGTCGTATGAGTGTGGGGCGCCGTTTCGCGGATCGCCCGGTCGCGTTGCTCTATCGCCACCAGTGGCATAAGCGCGCGGTTCATGGCTGGTTTACGTTATCCAATGTCATATCCGAGGTAGCCGTATCCTGAATGCCTAATGCAGAATAAGACCGGTCAGAGGAATACTCAATGTTTAAAAATTGCAAATGTTGCTTCTCTTGGATTGGCCTGATTATGCGTATCTCTACCCATTTATTTTCTGTATTTTGACCGTAACAGCTGGATGCGCAAGCTCACCTTCCTAGTTGGCCCGTGAACTTTTAAAGGATCATTTGATGAATTCTAACCACATGGTGCATGCCGTCGATCATATTGGCTTCGCAGTCCGTTCATTGGAAGAAGCCATTCGCTTCTGGACAATTGGACTTGGGTTCACCCTTGAGCGTCAGTCGGAAATGGGCGGATCATTCATTTTGCAAGTAACCGGCACCGCCGATCCGAGCGTGCGAACGGCGATAGTCAAAGGCCCGGATGGCAGCCGAGTAGAGTTGCTGGAATATTCGCAGGGTGACCGCCACGGTATCACGCCACCTACGGCATCAGCGATTGGTTCAGCGCATTTGGCATTGAGAGTGCAAGACATATACGCCGTACTCGAACGCATTGAGCAAGCAGGCTGGAAAGCAAGAGGCAAGCCTCAAGCGATTCCCGCAGGCCCACGCAAGGGAACTCTAGTTGTATATGTGACCGGGCCAGATCACATCACTCTGGAACTGATGCAGGCTAATGAGTAGCTTCCTGCCGAAGGCTGTCAGTAAGCGTACGGGGAATACGCCTTGCGTAGATCAGCCAGGCATCCACTGATGCGGCAGTAGAGGCTCGATCTCACTCGCTTTCTGCGTCGGCAATCGCGTCAGTACCTCCTTGAGATACGCGTACGGATCATGCCCGTTCATGCGTGCCGACTGGATCAAACTCATGATCGCTGCCGCTCGTTTGCCACTGCGCAGAGACCCGGCGAACAACCAATTGGAGCGCCCAAGCGCCCATGGCCTGATCGTGTTCTCCACCGGGTTGTTGTCGATGGGTACGGCACCATCATCCAGGCAGCGCGTCAGCGCTACCCAGCGTTTCAAGCTGTAATCCAGAGCCTTGGCCGTGGCCGACCCCTCGGGCACGAGGTCGCGCTGAGCCAGCATCCACTCATGTAACTTCTGTGCAAGGGGCGCCGCTATTTCTTGGCGTAATCGCCATCGTTCTTCATCGCTCATGTCTTTGGCCTGCCGTTCGACTTCGTACAGCCCGCCGATTGAGTGCAGCGCTTGTTCGGCCAACTGTTTAGGCATCGGTTGCAGCGGTACAAACGCGGGAAGTGGCCCCCCATTGCCGGATACGGACGTCGCAGTTACCCACCGAGCATATTGCGAATTCACTGGAGAGGGGTGATACAGATCTGGCTATTGGGTCCCATTACATTCAGGACCCTAACCTTTTTCAACAAGAGCTGTTCATGCACTCTTTTTGCACCATTGTCAGTTGCACCTACCCTGGCGACGAAGTAAACCTTGAACAGTTCCTGGGCATGAAGCATGTTTCCGTCGTCCTGTCAGACCGTAGTACACGCTACGACCAGTTCATCGATGAGTTGGGACATCGCCGAGAGATTTACCTTACAACCCCACACTTCATCACGGTGCCGATGATACTAGAGAAAAACCCGACTTTAATTGCTACCGTCCCCAGTGAACTGGGGAAAACTTTTCTACGCTACCATGCGGTCAAGGTGATAAAAACCCCGATCCCGTCTCCCAGCTTGCACCTGCGGCAGTATTGGCACCCGCGCTATCACCACGACCCTGGGAATATATGGCTGCGCCAGTTGGTTAAGCTTCTTTTCGATAGGTATATGAGCTGAAAGGCCGGGTGTTGGCCACAAGGAAGTTCATCCCGTTACTGTTCGTTTTCAATCGCCGGGCAAAGGCCGGGTTGCGAAGAAAGAAAATCTATAAAGGTGCGAACTTTTGCGGATCTATTTCTTCGAGAAACTTCAATTTTAACAGTCACTAAGGTCCGCCCTCTTGGAGAGGGCGGACAGACTATATTCCTAGTGGACGGACTCTATTAATTTTCATCACTGTTCTTTTCTAAATAAGTCGGTGACAAATGGTGCCGTGTTTATTGACCCAGATCCTCTGACCTTCGTTGGTCTGGTGAAAATAAGTAGATGACAATTTCGGAAGCGATCGAATTTCCTGATAACAGTTTTCCTAAAAAAGCAGGTGACAACACGTTCACGCCGGGCAACCAGACGTAGCGTTTAGTCAGTTGCTTGATCACCTGTAGCCGCCAGCATAGGATTGACCCAGTTACCGAAATCTCACTGCCCCAGGCACTCCTCCCGGGTAAACCATTATCAGCGCTAGATATTTACCGATTGGTGCTGGGTCAGCCTGGCATTGGCCAATGGATCAATTAGGTGTCAGTGCCAATATTCCCAGTACTGCTGATTGATCAAATACGGCTGTTTGCCACCAAATTGATCAATCAGCATGAAGGGCTTATTGATCCCAAAGGCCTTAGTACCGCGTAGCCAGGGCGATTCGATTGGAGAGTCCTTCACCAACCATTTGAATGCCGTCATGTTGCTCCTTCATTTCCCGGTTTTTTTGCACAACTGCTTACGAATCAGCCGTATTCTGCCAGCGGTTTTAATACGCGGGCCCTTTGGGTGGCACGCTCGATCAAATCGGCCACTACCTTCCCGCTCAGACGTACCGATTCGGTGGTTGGACATTCGACGCTCATGAGCTGTCCAACCAAGCTGTCTAGCCAACACCAGCACCTCTGCTGTCAATCTCCAGAGGGCCAGCTTTGTTCCTTCTGATCTTGAAGGGCTTCCCGCATCGCCATGAAAGTATGCATCGTGTTCACCTGTAACCGGGCTGATTCGTCGACACTAAGGAAGTCCAGCCGGCCATTCGGGAGCAGCTTCAGCCTGAGCAAGCTCTCGACTACACTTGATGGGTATTGCACTCTGCCGTTCTTCAGATTTTCTAGCAGGTAATGAAATCTAAGCTCAAACTCTGCACGAGTTACCGGCGTTTCCATAGTTTGAATTCTCGGAATCATATCTGGGTCTCAAGCTGGGCGACTGATAATTACGCGTTTATCGTCTATCTCGCATAACCAGGCCATCTTAATGCCTGGATGCAACCGTAGTGCAGAACGTTTAATTGCGAGGAAGCAACCTTCGTTCAGGGGGCCCGCATCCCTCGTCCGGCCCATTCGCCAATTGGCACGAGTCATGTCGGGACCTGTGGCATTGGTCATCTGCCTCAGTCTGGCCGAAGGTACCGCAGGCGTAAAACCGCCAAAGAACACCGGCCGCCATTCCACTCTCGCACATACGTCTTGTACGGAGGTCGCTCTCGATTCCGGCAACTCGGTGGAATAGAACTCCGCGAGTTGACTTGGTGGATCCGGCTGCTCATCCGCATGATAAAAGAAAGCAGTCATCCGGACACGTCGATAGCGATTACCGTCCCAGACTCGCTCAAAAAAGTCTAGATATATGTCATTCCCCCTAACGGGCTTGAATTCAGCGCTCTCCGTGTTACTTAACGAATCCAGCCAGGTTCGCGAAGGTGATGTGAAACCCAGAATCCGTAGATGACTGAGTCGTGAAGGGTTATACACTCCAAAGATCTGAACAATTTTAGGGAAAAGCGGGGCAAACGCCTGAGGCAATAGTGCTACCTGAAGTGCATAGCGAACTTTCGCCCTCCACCTGCTTAACACCTGGTTTGAACTGCCACCAACCCCTCTGTCTACCAGCTTCTCAAGCTCAACGGTTGTCTCGATGGAAAGGGGTTCGCATGCGTCATGTAGGATCTGTTGCGCTTGTTCGGCGAATCCCGGGGTCACAAGCCCCAGCGCGGTAAGTTCCTGCCACTCGGACTCACAAGGTGTAGCCCAGTCTGGACACGGTACTTGCACTGAGGTCTCATCATCGACGCATTCTGCAGACTCAGGAAATGCCGAGCGTACAGCCTCCAACATCACCTCTGCACTTTCGGAGCCTCTCAGCGCCGCTCGCTCGGAGATGCGCAGCAACACGCCAAGACGGCCTACATGTTTACAATTGCTTTGGATGCTCTCCCTATCTAGAGCAGGAGCCAGTTGGTCCCAGAGCTCGGATGGAGCTGTCATCGATAAATGATCTAGTACCCCACATAGAACATCCGGCAGATTGGTGCTTTCCATGCTGAAGGCCCGAGGGCCGACCATCGGGATATACCTAGGATGAGCATTTAGCAGCCAAAGGATCAGTTCGGAGGCCTTATCCCGCCGCAACCACTTCGGGTGGTCAATTGTCGTTAAGAGCAGCTCTAAAAGGCTCGAAGTCACATCCTGTGTTCCGGCAGCCTCCAGAAACTCATATTCGCTGATGCTTTCGAGAGATTTGCCAACGAGGATCTCTATGTGTTCAACCACCTGTTGAACTAGCCCTGCACGCTCATCGCACGTGGCTATACTCGAGATTTTTCTAATAACGTGAGCCGCGCGACGCCAAGCGTCCGCGTGGCGCTCGGCGAGAATGAGGGGAGCGTAGATCTTCACCACGCTGTCGGTTGAGTTCGCCTCATCACGCAGTATCGCTTCCGCTCTATCTGCGCTGTCTGACAAATTTCCCCAAATTGACCATCCGCCATGCTGAAGAAGTTCAAGCGCTGCTAAAGCTTCGTCCCGAGCCGCAGAGGCGTTACCCCTGGCAAGGTGTCGTTCAGCACGTGCAACTGCTGCTTCAGATTCGCGGCTCGAATCCGACGTGCCAAACATTCCAGGCATAACAAACGCGTTCCTGATCGACTCGTCTTGCTCCTCCCCCTCTAAAGAGTTGCTATCCCACGAGTATGGGGGAAAAGCGACGCTACCCGCTGCGGCAGGCAAGCCTGCGTCGGTGGGCTCATACGCCTCGCCCAATACCTCCTCGAATGATCCCAGCAGGGCTGAAGGCAAGCTGTCGCGCAGCGTCGATATGAAGCTCGCACGCTGCTCATCATCGAATTCATCCTCGCAGATGATCATCAACCGATCGACCATCAGAACAAGTGCACTCCGTTCTCTCCCGACCTGTGCAGCCAATCGCGCATAGGCTTGAGCAGAACGCTCGAGGTGGCGGCTGTCACCGAATTGATAGATCTCCAAGAGCGCCCAACAGATAGGCCAATCAGCTGCAGACCCTACCGATTCCAGCATTCGGTACAAAGCATCTTGTTCATCCAAGGCACCGCCAGGAAACCGCATTCCTTTAAGGGGAGCGATACGGTCGATCTCGCCTGTGGTAGCCTCGGTCAGCAATTGCTCGGCGGTCCCGCATGACTGACGACGGAAGTAGCGCACAGCCTTCAGAACATCCCCACGCCCGCACAAGATGCCGAGCAGCTCGGCTTTGTCATACCGGACAAAGCGCTGAAAAGTCATCTCTCCACTGGCTATTTCTAGGCAACCGGCAACTCGCGAAAGAACACCCGCCTCCAGAGGCTCATCCTGTCGGACACCTTGAAGAGCAGTAGTCATCAGGCTCAGTTGATCCTCTTTATACCAACTCGGCCCCATGGAAAACGACAGAACAGCTTGATACGTCTGATGAGCTTCCTCTGTGGCGCCCAGTCGAACGAAGAGAGGAATGGTGCTCAGAAGTTCCGGAACCAGCTCGTGACGGTTCTTCACATTTGACTGGATAAAATTCCGCCACCGCCTCAGTAAGGCGAACGCTTGGTCTTCGACCTCCTCATCCAGCGTCAACTTGGTAAGGCGCTTAAGGACCTTTACCAAAATGCTTCTGAACCCCTCGGAGTACAGACCGCACTGCACTGCAAATAGCTCATCGACTACTGATAGCACACGATCGACATGCTCAGGAAAGACATCCGCGATGAGGTCTGTTAGACGCTCATAGATCTCGGGGAAGACGACCTCCGGAATCCCGTAACTGTCCTTCCACTCAGAGCGTTGAGCCAGAGTAAAACGAAGCCGTTTGAAGACGTGCTTCTCCAACATTTCCCAGACAGAACGCAGACCAACATCATCGGCGAGTTCCCGATAGTACCTTGCTGCTCCATCGCACCATGCCAAGGCCCTGCACATGGATTCAACGCCTTTCTGCCAATCAGAGTGTTGGATTTCCGTCGTAACTGGACAGGACAATTCACGGTCCAATAGTCCAGCAATCCGCCACCGAGCCATGCCTGAGTTGAGGCTGGCCATATCCACGCTGACGTTATCCGCTGCGACAAATTTGAACGGAATCAGCTCATCCAGCGGGCCTACGATGTTGAGGAGAATTGCGGCGGGTGCCCCTAACGAAACCATTGCGTCAGTGATTGATAAGCTGGGACGCGTCCACTCTTGGTCCGGCTCTTCCAGCAGTGTTTGGATGTCAGCGAACACTTCACCGAGCAAACGGTGGTCATGAGCTATTCCGTAACCATCGCACAGGGCATGGTAGTTGCCTAGGAGCTGAAGAAGTACTTGATCAAACCCAGCGGTTGAACCCTCATAGTAACTACGTAAGGTGGATAGGCGCAGGTACCTCCCCTTTAAGCATGCCAAACCGCCCAAATGAATGCTAAGCACATCAGACAAAAGCTGTTTGCGATGAGGTTCAGATTCAACGCTCGCTCGGATCGTTTGGCCCGAGGCCAGCATGAGATTCAACAGCATTTGCGAGGCGGCGTGGTTTCCCGCACGCTCCCGTAAAAGCAATATCTGAGTACGTACTTCATGGACCGTTATAAAATCGCCAATGGTCAGTTCCTCACTCGCGTGAAGCTTCTCAACCACGGCGTCGACCTTGTCGAGAAGATCCAGCGCAACCTCGACATCGACGTCCATAAGCCGGAGTGCCAAGCGCAAAGCCAGATGCACTGGTACGATCAAGCGACCATGGCGTACAGCATGCTGCAACGCCTCCTGCGTCTTTCCTAAGGCGACTAGAGCGTCCGCAGCAAGGTCAGCAGAGAGCGCGAACAATGTGTCGTAGCGAAACTGAATCCGTTGAGATAGCAAGAGAAGTCGGACAACTTCGAGCAAGCTCCCTTGCTTGGCGGCGCCCGCCAAGGCTTCGCTCACATCACTGAGTAAAATATCGGGCTCAGCGCCCACCGTTACGCATCGGTCGACCCATTCTTGCCTACAACTAGCAACTGCACGAGCCTCATCAGCCGATTCGGATCTAAGGCCGTGATACACAGCGTTCAGCGTGCCATAGCGATTTCCTAGATGTGTTTCACAATACTCCGCAAGACGATGCTGAACATCCATGTCGCGCAAAGCCGTCTTTTCAATTAGGAAATCGGCGAAGGACAAGTGATAAATAGTTGTCTCCGCAGGCCGCAGGAGAAGATGTCGAATGCGCGCAAGAGTGGTGACAAGGACTACCCGTTCAGCGTCATTCAGAATCTCCGCTAGCTGTGTGGTAGGAATGCCCCAACGTAAGCGCGCGATAATGGCTAGCAAGTTGATGGCATCCGGATCAGCCAACAACTGCGGCCACAAGCTCTCGTAATAATTGCGGATGATGCCGTTGATCAGCGGCAGAGCCGCTAGCTGCTCGTCGTCCGCGCCACCATTAGCCAAGTCGATGAGATATCGAAGGTAAAGCGCGTGTCCCTGGGCCCTGTCGCAGATGATCCTGACGGTTGCGGCACTGGCTCGTTCAGCCAGTAACGCGTCACCACAGAACGTCCTCGCTGCGTCACGAGTCAGCCCCGGCATTAATATGCAGGAATCGGTTGTCATCCTTGCACCTAGCGCCGCAGAAAGTTGGACGTAGCTGGGAGCAGCGATGACCAACTTCAAGCCATCTGGCATTCGTTGAGGTAATAAACCAATGAACGCTTCGAGGATACTCTGGCCCAGCTTCGCAGCTTCGTCGAGGCCATCCACGAAGATGATGCCGATCTTCCCTTGCGACGAATATGCTTGCGCCAATGCACTCAGCAGTTCGTTTGTGCCGGTGATCAACTCTGAGTATTTTTTTACAGAAACGCGTCCAGCGCTTCCCGTAAGGTGGAAAGACACCAACGTATTCAGCCAATCAAAGAATACGTCAGGCTGGGCTAGGTGCATTGGATTTGCAGTACCAGGCCGATGCGTGAAGCTGTAAGTCCCGAAATATTCAAGCGTCGACAGTGAGGGCTGATAGGAATCGCAGAACGTCGATTTACCTATACCGTGAGCACCTTCGATGAAGGCGTAGCCGCCCACAACGGTACTGACAAGCGCATCGAAGTCCTTGGTAAACTCCTCTCGGGGGGCGAGCACGCTGTCGCGATCAGAGTCGCCTGCCGTATTGCCGAGCGGGATGGAATTCCTCCGCAGGAACTCAGATACCCTCGCTATGGAAACAGCACCTAGTGATTTGTCGATCCCTAGGCGCAACATACCCTGGCATCGGCCATCGCAAATAAGCGCAGCGCCGGATATTCCTTCGTAGTTGCTCAGCGTTCCGGGGGCTTCTACTTGGAGATCAAGATCTATCCCCAGTTTCGGGCTTTCTAGGACTCGCGAGACCAGTCCCTCAAGGCGATGCCCTATAGAGAACTTCGCCATAGGAAATCCGAATGCACTAAAGAGGGTCCCTGCAGGAGGTAGCGACGCATCCAGAGCGATAGGCACGAGATCCATCTCTCGCTCAAGCAGCAGCAGGCATATATCGAGTGCTATATCATAATCGACCACTGTGGCGATAACTTCTTGCGCGGTCCCATTAACCTCGAACCGAACCTCGATTTTCATCTGCGCATCAATTGCATCATTGACACAGTGACACGCCGTGATCACATGGCTACCCGTTATTAGCCAACCTGTGCCGGATTCGTCACCACACGTTATTTGACACGTAGCACGCTCGATCTGTGCATCTATCATTTCTTCAGGATTTCCCAATAGTGATCCATTCTGTCGCATTCTCGTGCACGCTGAATGGCGTACTACTCCGAGAGCGATGCCTGCGAAGGAGGGTCGAGGCTGGAGTCGCATAGTTCAATAAGATCGTGCGCGAAAAATCTGCAGGCCGATCAACGATTGCGGCAAGGACCTCAAAGTCCGGGTGACCATGTCCGGTTCCATTTGTGGACACGAGATATATTGGCGCGTCGATGAGCTCAAGAAGCGCTGGGCTGGTATTGCGCAAGCTTCCGTGGTGCGACACTTTCACAGCATCAAACATCATCGAATAGCCTTGTGACTGAAGCCGACGGAGCTCGTTGACTATGTCTTCCGCCCATGCGTCCGCCAACATCAACACGCGAACCCCACCTAGCTCGACGATAGCTGCGATTGAGCTTCCATTCGTCGTAGAAGAATCTGCTTTGTGAGCTTCAGCGAGCAATCTGTAACCACCAGCAGAGAGGGGAGCAGGAGACGGCGATGCCGTTTCTGGTACGTGTTCGCAGAAAAGTTCGAATGCGTCGTCGATCACTTCGCCAGTCTCCACAGGACCAGCGTACCCCATCTGGCGCAGGCGCTTTTTCCACCACTTGAGAAATCCGTCCAGTCTCTCTTGTGCGGGCCCGACTACGCGCACACTGCCTCCTGGAAGACTGTGCAAAGATGTGCGATCTATCGCGATGCTTGCGGTTCCATCGTTAAGGTTCCATTGGTATCCGCCTTCGTGGATCAACGAGGCAAGCGTGCTTCCTTGTCGTGCGCTAATTTCGCCAAAACCCACCCCAGAATAATTCACCGAGGCTGGATGCCCACGTCGACAAATCGCATTCAGGATATCGCGGTCAGTGGTGCTGATATCCGTAAGATTCTCGGCACTCAGGCTCCGAAGGCTGTTGTGCCAAATGTTGCGGATGGGGACTATCCGTGGTGTCGAGGAAGAGCCGTTGAGCGAGAGCAACCGAATAAGCCCAGAAATATGATCGACATCGATATGACTAGCGATGACAAGATCCAACTGCTCGCCCCTTCCAACGAGGTCGAGAAGATCGCGCGCGATGTGATCATCAAACGTCTGTGCGTAGCCAGCGTCGATAAGCACGTTCGATCCAGAAGCGCTTATCAGAAATGCATCTCCATTGCCGGCGGGGTACATCCTTAACTTCACTATTGCCTCCAGCTTACCGCCGTTTTCATTCAACAAATTTAAGATCAGGCAAGGCCCGTATCATGATAGGCAGGTTTCTTACGGCCTTCCCGTGATCGATACACCGCTTTTGCTTAGTTTCCAGTGACGGGACGTAATGCTTGTCAAAGTCTGGTGCCGAGCAATACTGCCCGTAGAATTGTTCCAAATCTTGCCCATCCGTCCACGGCGAAACCGCATCGGCATACACATCGGTAAAAAGGGCCACAGGGCAATGGTCCCCATCAAAGGTATTCACTGGGTCGACTGCCTCGAATCTATCAAGCGACATCAATCATCTTAATCACACGCGAAGCGGTACTCGCACAGGCAGTGGAGTGTTCACCCAGTTGGTCTGGGCAAGGGCTCGAAGGCCCGCTGCGCGAACCTGTGGATCTCCATCCAGGGAGCGAACCGTGACAATGATATGAACCGGCAAAGGCTCTGTCAGAGCTGGCTCATATGCCCGCAGCAGAGCAGTAGCCTGAAGCCCCCACTGCTCGCCTGTGACGCCTCTCGGAAAGCTGTTGCGATGCACCTTTACGGGTGACCATTTGCTACCGCATGTAATCTGGGCAGCCTCATAACCACTTCGTCCTTCATCGCTGTCCATAGGAACCATTCCCTTGATCGTCTCGCCATTGATGAGTCCGAAGCTCAACTCAATGTTCGCCCGTACATATTCGCTTCCAGCGTTTGGATCCAGCGGTGGAGCGTAAGCGGCCGTTATGATAATTTCGCCGCGAAATTTGTCCGCATCCATCAGCACGTCCGGCATAGGGTAGTTGGCCTTCCGCCAACGCATGTTTCCAGGAACTAGATTGGCCAGAAACACCAAGGTGAAGCTGTCATCGGAATCGTAGAGCGCTTTCAATACATCATCCGGCCGCCCAGCGCCGAGGTAGCGGCGATGATAAGCGTCGTAATCTGGCGACGAGAGCTGAGCTGCATGGATCATCAGCGCTTTGACCAGCGACGGCGACGGGTCAAGCCCCGGCCGACCGGCGATGGCCCGCCAGGCATGAGCAGCCATGCTCGACGCCAACGGTGCCGCATAGCTCGTTCCAAATGAATAATGCAGCTGATCAGTAGGACCAAGAACTAAAAGGCTTGCCTGACCGGCGTTCCACGGCGCATGCACACCTCCACCTACATGGGTGATGTCGGGTTTTGGTGTGAACACCGGTCCAGGACCTGAGCGCGAGTATGGGGCTGGATGGCCGACGGCAGACAGTGCGCCAACCGCATCAATATGTGAGATTGAACCGACAGTCAGTGACCGCACGGACTCACCAGGACAAGAAATCCTGTCCGCCAAGGTCGTAGGCGTTAACCACTGCCGCCGAGGCTCGTCGTTGTAATTCCCGGCTGCAACCACGAAGAGCACTTGGTACTTGTCGCTTAGCTCATCCATTGTCATGGCGAAGTCACTGAATAGACTTTCGTCACATGGATCGCCACCGATCGAAATGTTCCATATCTTAACGTCTGGGCGCCGGCGTACTGCTTGGCTAAGCCGCAGCTCCAAATCCGACATGTTGGATCCACCTACTTCCAGAGCACAAACGTCATGAATCATCGCGGGCGTTGAAGGCAGCCACGCGTGCTTATTGTTGAAATGAGCTCCGGCGGCGACCAATGATCCAACCGCCGTGCCGTGCTCGTAGTTGGTATCCGGGGGTAGTACATAAGGGTCGCGCGAAGCCACATAATGAGCGATCGCTTTGGCCGAGGGACTTACCCCGGTATCGAAAACCCCAACTGTGGGTAGACCGTCCAGATTGGCCGAGGCCTGAGCGGCACTTGCGGCGCTTTGAGGTGTAGCGACTGTCTGGCGTGGCCGGAATATCGGCTCGGCGAAGACTGTTCGGATACCGGGAAAATCGAGCAACAACTCCAGATGATTATCTTTGATTTTGTCTAGATCCCGAATGGCGAATACTGGCAAGCCTCGGCCTTGAGCAATCTCAATAAAGGGGAGTGCTAACGACTTCAACGTGCGCTGCACGGTCTCGTAGTTGAATGCATTGAAGGCGTCGTGCTGGTATTGGAAAAGTCGCAACACCGCACGGCCGTGCTCCAACAGTCGCGCGCTGCCTTCTGGGTTCCGCCGCTGACGGCTCCAAGGCTGAATTTCTTCAATCACGCTCAGGTTATGAAGAATCTTCTGCGTCCCGCGCTGGAGGATCACCCGGTTCAAGTCGTTCAGGCTTTGTGACGACGCACCGACGAGCATTTCGTTGATACGAGCGTGCCCTGCAGGCTGAAGGTTGGCTTCTTCAGCTAACTTGATAGGCCTGTGGGTTTTAGCGATTCCCTGTTCCCGCAGCTTGAGAACCAAATGCGTCAATGCGTGGGGATAGAGTGCTTTTTCTCGTGAAAGCGCTGCCATTGCGCTTGCCAAGCCCTTCGAGAGGGCGTGGCGGTAGGCATCATCAACATCCAGCAGCGGTTTAGGACTTCTGGCGTTGCCATCTACAGCGTTGAGATCCCGCGCTTGGAACGGGATATGAATAAAGGGGTTCTCAACCCTAGCATTCAGCGTATGCCCCGGGGGCAAGTTCTTGCGGGCCACTTACGATCTCCTCCTTGAGGATCTTGGTGATTTGCCTAGTCGATAGGTCGTACAGCCTCCCTAACGTTCTTAGGGAGAAGTATCGAGGTGCCCATCCATTAAGCCACCGAATTTCAGACTCTACAGTAGATAGCACCCAGCCATCAGTCAGCGCAAGATTTAAACCCAATCTGCGGAATAGCTGGCCCTCATCAATGGTTTTTTTGTTGGAAAGCACTGCCGCGCGCTTGGTATCAAGGCAAACCTGTTCGATGTTCGCGCCGGTGATACCTGCGGAAACCTTAGCCAACTTGGAGAGATCCAACTCCTCGGAATTAAACGGTGCCAGGAACTGCTTCCACAGCAAGGTACGCAGCGCCAGATCGGGTTCGCCCAACGGGATCCGGAAGCTAAAGCGACGCCATACAGCAGGATCCAGAAGCTGATCGTGGTTGGTCGCCGCAATGACAATCGTATTTTCCGGAACTGCATCAATGTTCTGAAGCAATGCGATGACGACCCGCTGCAGCTCACCTACATCGCGCTCATTGCCACGGGCACCTGCCAGCGCATCGAACTCATCGAGAAACAAGACGCAGGGCCGCTGTTGTGAGAACTCGAACACCCGACGCAGATTTCGGCTGGTCTGGCCCAGCAGACTGCTGATCAGGGTGTCGCATCGAACAGTAAGAAGCGGCATCCCAAGGTTGGCTGCGACATAGCGGGCGAGCCGAGTCTTGCCGGTGCCGGGAGGACCATAGGTCAGCAGTCGACTTGGCATGGCGGCACCGACTCTGGCGAGATCATCATATCGATTGATGTTCGCAAGGAACTCCTGAATACGGCAATCCACGGCGCTTGAGAGAATCAGCAACTCATGGTCCAGTACCGGATAGCTTACGTCCACCGTATGCAGGTGACTTTCACCGTCTGTAGGCAAATTCGACAGGCTGAGTCCGTTGGCAGCATTTTGCGCGCTGGCTAGAGCGACAGGAGCACGCGCTAGTCGCTCTCGGATCATTCGCGCCTGCTTCTTATCACCATCGTTCTCAAGCTTGTCAGCCAAGAGACCAGCATAGTTGGAGGCCATACTGGCATTTGCCTTGAGAGCTCCATCCAGGATCTTCAAGATTTCTGAGAGGTATTCCACGGTTTTGATTCGCCCAAGGAGTAGTTTGTTACGGAATTCGGCAATACTGTAGCGCATATCCTTAAAACCGTTTCGCTTTTGTCGAATTTTGATTCGACTAACCTTCTTAGGGCATTGGCCAAACGTGCATCTGACCACAAGCTCTCAGTTGGCGATCATCTGTAAGCGTCTGCCCAACACACCTTGCGTGATTAAACGGGCATCCACCTGTGCGGCAACAGCTCGGTAATCTCACTCGCACGCTGCGTCGGCAGGCGTGTAAGAACATCCTTCAAGTAAGCATATGGATCATGCCCATTGAGCCGCGCCGACTGGATCAAGCTCATAATCGCCGCCGCACGTTTACCGCTGCGTAACGAGCCTGCGAATAGCCAGTTCGAGCGCCCAAGAGCCCACGGCCGGATTTGATTCTCGCACCAGTTGTTATCGATGGGCACAGCACCGTCATCGAGATAGCGCGTCAGCGCTATCCAGCGTTTAAGGCTGTAATCCACGGCCTTGGCGATGGCCGAACCCTCAGGCACAAGCTGTCTTTGGGCGGTCATCCAGGTATGAAGTGCGTCGGCGATTGGCGCTGCTTTTTCCTGCCGTATTCGCTGTCGATCACCCGGTTCCAGCTCGCGGACTTCTCGTTCAACGTCATACAAGGCCGCGATGTAGTGCAGCGCTTTTTCGGCGATCTGGCTCTTGTTGGTCGCGTGCAAGTCGAAGAACTTGCGGCGTGCATGGGCCCTGCAGCCGATCTCCGTAACGCCCAGTTCAAAGCCTGCCTTGTAGCCAGCGAAGTCGTCGCAGACCAGCTTGCCGTTCCAACTGCCCAGGAAGACTCGAGCATGTTCGCCAGCGCGGCTCGGGCTGAAGTCGTAAACGACCGCCGCCAGATCGGAGAACTGGCTGGTGGCATAAGCCCAGACGTAAGCGCGATGAGTTTTTTTCGCGCCAGGCGTCAGCATTTGTACCGGCGTCTCGTCGGCGTGAACGACGCCGTGCGTCAGCACGGCTTCGCGCAGCGCATCAACCAGCGGCTGTAATTGCACGCCGCAGTTGCCCACCCACTGCGCCAAGGTCGAACGGGCGATGGGCAGCCCGGCGCGGCCGAAGATTTTCTCTTGGCGATACAGCGGCAGATGGTCGGCGAACTTGGCCACCATGATGTGGGCCAGCAGGCCGGCGGTCGGGATGCCCTTGTCGATAATCTGCGCCGGAACCGGTGCCTGGATCAGGGTTTCGCACTGATCGCAGACCCACTTGCCACGGATGTGACGCTCCACGGTGAACACGCCCGGCGTGTAGTCAAGCTTCTCGCTGACATCCTCGCCGATGCGCTTGAGGGCGCAGCCGCACTGGCAGTGGCTGTTGTCCGGTTCGTGATGGATCAGTGTGCGAGGAAACTGCGGTGGCAGCGGTGCGCGCTTGGGTTGCTGGCGCACTTTGGCTTCGACAGGTGCCAGTTGCAGCGCCTCAAGTTCGGCTTCGATAGCGGCGATATCCGTATCGATCAAGTCGTCGAGCAGGCTGGCTTGATCCGGGCTCAACTGCTCGCTGCGCTTGGCAAACTTGAAGCGTTTGAGCAGCGCGATCTCGTGGGCCAGTTTCTCGTTGACCGACTTGTGATGAGTGATTTGCTTGTCCATCGTCTCGACGCGCTGGATCAACTGCGCCGCCAGGGCACGCAGTTCTTCAGGGTTTAATTGATCGAGATTCGGATGCGAAGTCATGCCGCCGATTTTGCCAGAGAGGGCCAGTGGCGGCGATAGACGGAAGGGCCAATTGCGCTGGCAAGCGCGCCATGGCAGGCGAGTTAGAGCACTGTGATGGCTCCTGCGGAACCGACGCGTTGCCAAGGTAAGCCGAGCACCAAGGCTTGAAGTTGCTCGGCATCCAACTCAACCTCAGAGCCGTGCCGCACGCCCGGCCAAAAGAAACGTCCTTGATTCAAGCGCCGGGCTGCAAGCCAAATCCCCACGCCGTCATGCACCAACACTTTCATACGATTGGCGCGGCGGTTGGCGAACAGATAAGCGCAGTGCGGCTTCGCCGCACCGAACACCGCAACAACTCGCGCCAGCGCAGTTTCAGTGCCGGCGCGCATGTCCATGGGCTCGGTGGCGAGCCAGATGGAGTCGATGCGGATCATCGCAGCAGGTCTCGCAGGAAAGCAGAACACGCCGCTGCATTTTCTGCCGGCCAACTCACCACGACTACGCCTTTTGAATGCGGCACTTCGATTCGGATCGTGGCAGGAAGGGCCTGATGTATCGGCACCGGCGACGATGTCTTGACCGGGATAAAGGCGGTTTGAAGTGTCAGGTTTTTCTGCGCATGCACGCGTATCCATTTATGGACGAGGTTGGCGTTGAGGTTGTGGGTCAACGCGACATTGGCGATTGAGGTGTCAGGCTGAGCGCATTCGGCGATGACCTGGGCCTTGAAGGACTTGGAATAGGAACGGCGTTCTTGTGGCATAGGCGTCCGCTTAAAAAGGCTAGAAATGGTGTCCACTTAAATTTAGGTGGACACCATCGCCTTAAGCGATGGTGTCAGGAAGGTGTGTTGCCCGGACGGTTACCCTATCCCCAGTTTCTTCGCTTCCTCTTCAATACGGCCTGCCTGCAGGACCTCGTGCTTAGCAGGGAAGTGACGCAAAAGGAAATGGGCGTTTTGTCTCACGCGTTCGGGCACTTCCGAGTCGCGAGCAAGCTCGGTTAGGAAAGCGTGAGCTTGTGCAACGGACCTGGTCCGTTCGAATGGCATCGTCATTTAAGCCTCCTCGTGTGACATCGTCCAAAGGCAAATCAACCAGACACGATTGCCAATTTCCGATGCAGTCCAGTCTAACTGAGAATATCCGATGCTAGAACAAGGATAACTTCCGCCCCCTTGCCCATCCTTGATTGAGCCGGTCGTGACTGGCAGAAATCGACCCAAAGCTACCTATCGTGAAAAGCAGCTTCGGCCCGATTCCTGCGTTTTGTAGCAAGCAGTAATCGGCATTGAAACCTTCGAGAAACAAAGCATGGGTCTAGCCTTGCTCTCCATCAGCTCCAGATGCATGGAGCTAATCGCAGCCCAGGAAGCCCACCGCCGGTGAGGCGCAGTCGACCAGCGACAGGTTTAATTCACATGCGACAGCTTTAATTCACAAATATCAACTGGATTTAGAAAATCCCCTCCTCACTCCACCGTCACCGACTTCGCCAGATTCCGTGGCTGGTCCACATCCGTGCCCTTGAGCACCGCCACGTAGTACGACAAAAGTTGCAGTGGCAAGGTGTAAAGAATCGGTGCCAGGGTGTCGCTGATGTGCGGCATCGAGATGACGTGGGTCCCTTCGCCGTTGTGCAGGTCGGCCTTTTCGTCAGCGAAGACGATCAGTTCGCCGCCACGGGCGCGCACTTCCTGCAGGTTGGATTTGAGCTTTTCCAGCAGTTCGTTGTTGGGCGCGACGGTGACCACCGGCATGTCGGCATCGACCAGCGCCAGCGGGCCGTGCTTGAGTTCGCCGGCCGGGTAGGCTTCGGCGTGGATGTAGGAGATTTCCTTGAGCTTCAGGGCGCCTTCCATTGCCACCGGGAATTGCGCGCCACGGCCCAGGAACAGGGTGTGGTGCTTCTCGGCGAACAGTTCGGCGACCTTCTCGACCACGGTGTCCATGGCCAGGGCTTCGCCCAGGCGCACCGGCAGGCGGCGCAGTTCTTCGACCAGACCGGCTTCCACGCCCTCTTCCAGGGTGCCCTTGACCTGGCCCAGCGACAGGGTCAGCAGCAGCAGGGCCACCAGTTGGGTGGTGAAGGCCTTGGTGGAGGCCACGCCGATTTCCGGGCCGGCCTGGGTCAGCAGGGTCAGGTCCGACTCACGCACCAGCGAGCTGGTGCCGACGTTGCAGATGGCAAGGCTGGCCAGGAAACCCAGTTGCTTGGCATTGCGCAGCGCGGCCAGGGTGTCGGCGGTTTCGCCGGACTGGGAAATGGACACGAACAGGGTGTCGGGCTGCACCACCACCTTGCGGTAGCGGAACTCGCTGGCGACTTCGACCTGGCACGGAATGCCGGCCAGGCCTTCGAGCCAGTAACGCGCGACCATGCCGGCGTGGTAGCTGGTGCCACAGGCGACGATCTGCACGTTGCGCACCTTGGCGAACAACTCGGCGGCCTCGGGACCAAAGGCATGCACCAGCACCTGTTGCTGGCCCAGGCGGCCTTCCAGGGTGCGCTGCACGACCTTGGGCTGCTCGTGGATTTCCTTGAGCATGAAGTGCCGGTAGGTGCCCTTGTCGGCCGCTTCGGCGCTTTCGCGCACCTGCATGACCTCGCGCACCACTGGCTGGCCGTCGACGGTCCAGATCTGCACGCTGTCACGGCGGATCTCAGCGATGTCGCCTTCTTCGAGGTACACGAAACGGTCGGTGACCTGGCGCAGCGCCAATTGGTCGGAAGCCAGGAAGTTTTCCCCCAGGCCCAGGCCGATCACCAGCGGGCTGCCACTGCGGGCGGCGAGCAGGCGATCAGGCTGGCTGGCGCTGATCACGGCCAGGCCATAGGCGCCATGCAGCTCCTTGACGGCCGCTTTCAGGGCCACGGCCAGGTCGGGGGTATCCTTGAGCTTGTGGTCGAGCAGGTGGACGATGGTCTCGGTGTCGGTGTCGGACTCGAACACATACCCCAGCGCCTTGAGTTGCACGCGCAAGGCTTCGTGGTTTTCGATGATGCCGTTGTGCACGACTGCCAGATCAGTGCCGGAAAAATGCGGGTGGGCATTGCGCTCGCTCGGGGCACCGTGGGTGGCCCAGCGGGTGTGGGCAATGCCCAGGCGACCGGTCAGGGGCTCATCGGCCAGGGCCTTTTCCAGCTCGCTGACCTTGCCCAGGCGACGACGACGCTCAAGACGGCCTTCGTTGTTGAAGATGGCCACGCCGGCGCTGTCGTAGCCGCGGTACTCCAGACGCTTGAGGCCTTCGATCAGGATGGCTGTAATGCTGCGCTCAGCAACGGCGCCAACGATTCCACACATGGTTCTACTCCTGGCTGGCAGCGGCACAAATCAATGTGATGCCGCGGGCTTTGATCTGTTCGCGTGCCTCGGTGGGCAAGCGTTCATCGGTAATGAGGGTGTGGACACTGCTCCAGGGCAGTTCCAGGTTAGGGATCCTGCGCCCGAGCTTGTCGGCTTCGACCATCACCACCACTTCGCGGGCCACCTCGGCCATGACCCGGCTCAGGCCAAGCAGCTCATTGAACGTGGTGGTGCCGCGCTGCAGGTCGATGCCGTCGGCACCGATGAACAACTGATCGAAGTCGTAGGAACGCAGCACCAACTCGGCGACTTGGCCCTGGAAGGATTCCGAATGCGGGTCCCAGGTGCCGCCGGTCATCAGCAGCACCGGCTCAGGCTCCAGCTCGTTCAGGGCGCGGGCCACGTTCAGCGAATTGGTCATGACCACCAGGCCCGGCTTATTACCCAGTTCGGGGATAAGGGCAGCGGTGGTGCTGCCGCTGTCGACGATGATGCGAGCATGTTCACGGATGCGCTGGGCGGCGGCGCGGGCAATGGCCTGTTTATAAGTCGAGGCGGGCTGGTTGTGCTCAACGAGCAACTCCTGGGGCACTGGGACGGCGCCGCCATAGCGACGCAACAGCAAACCATTGCCTTCCAGGGCAGCCAGATCCTTTCGAATCGTAACCTCGGACGTTTCGAAGCGCCGGGCCAGGTCATCCACGGTTATCTCGCCCAGTTCATTGAGCAAACCGAGGATATTGTGACGCCGCTGAGGTGTATTACGTTTTGACATTTTGTCTTTAAGTTTCGGTTCGAAAGATAAGGACGCAATCAAAACCTATTCGAAGGCAGGCGTCAAGCGCAGAGATGACCTGACAGGTGCGAAGGCTTGGGATAACTTGGATACCCCTGTATAACTCCACAGCCAGAGGCGTGGTGGAGTTATACAGACGGCCATTGTGGATAACTTCAGTCCTTACGGATCTTCACCGGACGCTTCCAGCCTTCGATATTGCGCTGCCGTGCGCGGGCCACGCCCAGTTGTTCGACGGGCACATTTTGGGTGATGGTCGAACCCGCAGCCGTGGTGGCGCCGGAGGCGATATCCACAGGCGCCACCAACGAGTTGTTGGAGCCAATGAAGACATCCTCGCCCAAGGTGGTCCTGAATTTGTTGGCGCCATCGTAGTTGCAGGTAATGGTGCCGGCACCAATGTTGGTGCGCGCACCGATCTCGGCATCACCCAGGTAGGTCAGGTGGCCGGCCTTGGCGTCATCACCCAGTCGAGCGTTCTTGAGTTCGACAAAGTTACCCACATGGGCACGGGCACCCAGTTCGCTGCCGGGACGCAGACGGGCAAAAGGACCGGCATCGCTGCCCTCGCCCAATACCGCGCCGTCGAGGTGGCTGTTGGCCTTGATGACCACGCCCCGGCGCAAGGTGCTGTCCTTGATCACGCAGTTGGGGCCGATGACCACGTTGTCCTCAATTACCACGCGGCCTTCGAGAATCACGTTGATGTCGATCAGCACGTCACGACCCACGGTGACATGACCGCGTACATCAAAGCGTGCCGGGTCGCGCAGGGTCACGCCGGCGGCCATCAGGCGGCGTGCTTCGCGCAGCTGATAGTGGCGCTCCAGTTCGGACAGCTGGCGCCGGTCGTTGGCACCCTGCACTTCCATGGGGTCGTGGGGCTGCTCAGTGGCGATGACCAGGCCGTCGTTGGCAGCCATGGCGATCACATCGGTCAGGTAGTACTCACCCTGGGCGTTGTTGTTCGACAGTCGCCCCAGCCAGTCGGCCAGGCGCTTGCCGGGCACGGCGAGAATGCCGGTGTTGCCTTCCTTGATGGCTTTCTGCGCGTCGCTGGCGTCCTTGTGCTCGACGATGGCGCTGACCTGGCCCTGGGCGTCACGCACGATGCGGCCATAGCCGGTAGGGTCGTCAAGGGTGACGGTCAGCAGGCCCAACTGCTCGGGGGTTACGCGCTCAAGCAGGCGCTGCAGGGTGTCGACTTCGATCAGCGGCACATCGCCGTACAGGATCAGTACGGTGTCGGCACTCAGCACCGGCAGGGCCTGGGCCACGGCGTGGCCGGTGCCCAGCTGCTTGTCCTGCAGGACGAAATTGAGATCGTCGGCGGCCAGTTGCTCGCGAACGGCATCGGCGCCGTGGCCGATGACCACGTGGATCCCTTGCGGCGACAGCTGGCGGGCGCTGTGGATAACGTGACCGAGCATCGAGTTGCCGGCCACCGGGTGCAGCACCTTGGGCAGGGCCGAACGCATCCGCGTGCCCTGGCCTGCTGCAAGAATGACGATATCGAGAGACATGACGGATTATCCACTGGGCGGTGCGGGAGCCGCAGAAACAGGAACCGCAGAAAAAGAAAAAGGGTAGCCGAGGCTACCCTTTTACTCAATCGCGCAGGGAACGCAGCGGGATCAACCGCCGAATTTCTTGCGAATCTGCTGGACGGTGCGCAGCTGGGCTGTCGCTTCGGCCAGGCGTGCAGCCGCGGCGCTATAGTCGAAATCCGCGCCTTTTTCGTTCAGGGCCTTCTCGGCAGCCTTGACGGAATCCTGTGCGGAAGCCTCGTCCAGGTCGGCAGCACGTTGCACGGTATCGGCAAGCACCTTGACCATGTTCGGCTGCACTTCGAGGAAACCACCGGAGATGTAGAACACCTCGCGGTCACCGCCCTGCTTGGTCAGCGTGATCGGACCTGGCTTGAGATTGGTGATCAGTGGCGCGTGGCCCGGGGCGATACCAAGATCACCCAGGTTGCCGTGCGCAACTACCATCTCGACCAGACCGGAAAAGATTTCTCCTTCCGCGCTGACGATATCGCAATGGACTGTTATAGCCATGTGCTTGCCTCAACCTGATTGGCGCCCCTTGCGGGGCACCGGGATTACAGTTTCTTGGCTTTCTCGATCGCTTCTTCGATGCCGCCGACCATGTAGAACGCTTGTTCTGGCAGGTGGTCGTAGTCACCGTTGAGGATGCCTTTGAAGCCAGCAATGGTGTCTTTCAGGGAAACGTATTTGCCTGGAGAACCGGTGAAGACTTCAGCCACGAAGAACGGCTGGGACAGGAAACGCTGGATCTTGCGAGCGCGGGATACCAGTTGCTTGTCGGTTTCGGACAGTTCGTCCATACCCAGGATCGCAATGATGTCCTTCAGCTCTTTGTAACGCTGCAGCACGTACTGGACACCGCGAGCGGTCTCGTAGTGCTCGTTGCCGATCACGTTCGGGTCCAGCTGGCGCGAAGTCGAGTCCAGTGGATCGACCGCCGGGTAGATACCCAGGGAGGCGATGTCACGCGACAGTACGACGGTGGCGTCCAAGTGGGCGAAGGTGGTCGCCGGCGACGGGTCGGTCAGGTCGTCCGCAGGTACGTAGACGGCCTGGATCGAAGTGATCGAGCCGTGCTTGGTGGAAGTAATACGCTCCTGCAGCACGCCCATCTCTTCGGCCAGGGTCGGCTGGTAACCTACTGCCGAAGGCATACGGCCCAGCAGTGCGGATACTTCGGTACCGGCCAGGGTGTAACGATAGATGTTGTCGACGAACAGCAGAACGTCGTTACCTTCGTCACGGAACTTCTCGGCCATGGTCAGGCCGGTCAGCGCTACGCGCAGACGGTTTCCCGGTGGCTCGTTCATCTGACCGTAGACCAGGGCTACCTTGTCGAGAACGTTGGAGTCCTTCATCTCGTGGTAGAAGTCGTTACCCTCACGGGTACGCTCGCCCACACCGGCGAACACGGAATAACCGCTGTGCTCGATGGCGATGTTACGGATCAGTTCCATCATGTTCACGGTCTTGCCGACACCGGCACCACCGAACAGACCGACTTTACCGCCCTTGGCAAACGGGCACACCAGGTCGATGACCTTGATGCCGGTTTCCAGCAGGTCGTTGCCGCCTGCCTGCTCTGCGAATGAAGGCGCGGCGCGGTGAATGCCCCAACGCTCTTCTTCGCCGATAGGACCGGCTTCGTCGATCGGGTTGCCCAGAACGTCCATGATGCGGCCCAGAGTCGCTTTACCGACGGGGACGGCAATGGCAGCGCCACTGTCGACCACATCCAGACCGCGCTTCAGACCTTCGGTGGAGCCCATCGCAATGGTACGCACCACGCCGTCGCCCAGCTGCTGCTGAACTTCCAGGGTGGTTTCCGCGCCTTGTACTTTCAGCGCGTTGTAGACACTCGGTACCGCGTCACGTGGGAATTCCACGTCGATGACGGCGCCGATGATTTGAACGATACGTCCGCTACTCATAGCTGGATCCTCTGAATATGTGAACCGTTAAACCGCGGCAGCGCCGCCGACGATTTCCGAGATCTCCTGGGTGATCGCAGCCTGACGCGCCTTGTTGTAGATCAGCTGGAGGTCGCTGATCAGGTCACCGGCGTTGTCTGTGGCGTTTTTCATGGCGATCATCCGGGCAGCCTGTTCGGCCGCATTGTTCTCGACCACCGCCTGGTAGACCTGCGATTCCACGTAGCGAACCATCAAGCCGTCGAGCAGCTCCTTGGCGTCGGGTTCGTAGAGGTAGTCCCAGTGATGCTTGAGGCCTTGATCCGGGGTTGCCACCAACGGTACCAGTTGCTCGACCGTCGGCTGTTGCGTCATGGTGTTGATGAACTTGTTCGAGACAACCGACAGGCGATCGATACGACCGTCCAGGTAGGCATCGAGCATGACCTTGACGCTGCCGATCAGATCATTGATCGATGGCTCTTCGCCCAGGTGGCTGACGGCTGCCACGACGTTGCCGCCGAAGCTGCGAAAGAACGCCGCGCCCTTGCTGCCGATCACGCACAGGTCGATATCGACGCCCTGTCCGCGAGTCTCGTTCATGTCCTTGACCAGCGCCTTGAACAGGTTGGTGTTCAAGCCACCGCACAGACCACGGTCACTGCTCACGACCACATAACCGGCGCGCTTCACAGGGCGTTCGATCATGAAGGGGTGGCGGTATTCCGGGTTGGCGTTGGCCAGATGACCGATCACCTGGCGGATACGCTCCGCATAAGGACGGCTAGCAGCCATGCGCAGTTGAGCCTTGCGCATCTTGCTGACCGCCACTTTTTCCATGGCGCTGGTAATTTTTTGCGTGCTTTTGATGCTCGCAATCTTACTGCGAATCTCTTTTGCGCCTGCCATGTATCACCTATCAGGTTAGCAAGCGGGGGCGTTGAGCCCCCGCTGCGGCTTACCAGGTTTGGGTGGCCTTGAACTTCTCGATACCGGCTTTCATGCCAGCGTCGATTTCGTCGTTGAAGTCACCCTTCACGTTGATCCTGGCCAACAGGTCGGCATGATCGCGGTGGAAGTAGGCAATCAGCGCTTGTTCGAAGCTGCCGATCTTGGTGATTTCGACGTCGGTCAGGAACCCACGCTCGGCGGCATACAGCGACAGCGCCATGTCAGCGATCGACATTGGTGCGTATTGCTTCTGCTTCATCAGTTCGGTAACGCGCTGACCGTGCTCGAGCTGCTTGCGGGTGGCTTCGTCCAGGTCAGAAGCGAACTGGGCGAAAGCCGCCAGTTCACGGTACTGAGCCAGAGCGGTACGGATACCACCGGAAAGCTTCTTGATGATCTTGGTCTGGGCAGCGCCACCAACACGCGATACCGAAACACCGGCGTTCACTGCAGGGCGGATGCCCGAGTTGAACATGGCCGATTCCAGGAAGATCTGACCGTCGGTGATGGAAATCACGTTGGTCGGAACGAACGCGGAAACGTCGCCAGCCTGGGTTTCGATGATCGGCAGAGCGGTCAGGGAACCGGTTTTGCCGGTCACTGCACCGTTGGTGAACTTCTCTACGTACTCTTCGGAAACGCGCGATGCACGCTCCAGCAGACGGGAGTGGAGATAGAACACGTCACCCGGGTAGGCTTCACGGCCCGGTGGACGGCGCAGCAGCAGGGAGATCTGACGGTAGGCCACGGCCTGCTTGGACAGGTCGTCGTACACGATCAGGGCATCTTCGCCGCGGTCGCGGAAGAATTCACCCATGGTGCAACCGGCGTACGGAGCCAGGAACTGCAGCGCAGCCGATTCCGATGCGCTGGCCGCGACGATGATGGTGTTGGCCAGTGCGCCGTTTTCTTCCAGCTTGCGAACCACGTTGGCGATGGTCGATTGCTTCTGACCAATGGCAACGTAGACGCAGAAGATGCCGCTGTCTTTCTGGTTGATGATCGCGTCGATCGCCAGAGCGGTCTTGCCGATCTGACGGTCACCGATGATCAGCTCGCGCTGGCCACGGCCGACAGGGATCATGGCATCGACAGCCTTGTAGCCAGTCTGTACAGGCTGGTCTACCGACTTGCGCCAGATCACGCCCGGAGCAACTTTCTCGACTGCATCGGTCTCGGTGTTGTTCAGCGGACCCTTGCCGTCGATCGGGTTGCCCAGTGCGTCGACGACGCGACCCAGCAGTTCCTTACCTACAGGAACTTCCAGGATGCGGCCGGTGCACTTGGCGCTCATGCCTTCGGCCAGGGTGGTGTACGCACCCAGGACCACTGCACCCACGGAGTCTTGCTCCAGGTTCAGGGCCATGCCGTAGACGCCGCCAGGGAACTCGATCATTTCGCCGTACATAACGTCGGCCAGACCGTGAATCCGCACGATACCGTCAGACACGCTGACGACAGTGCCTTCGTTACGGGCTTGGGAGGCTACATCGAGTTTATCGATGCGGCCCTTGATGATTTCACTTATTTCGGAAGGATTGAGTTGCTGCATTGCTCTGCTGCCCCTTCAAACTCAAGATTTCAATGCTTCGGCCAGCTTCGCGAGTTTGCCGCGAACTGAGCCATCGATAACCAGGTCGCCGGCGCGGATAACGACGCCACCGATAAGGCTGGCATCCTCCGCAGCATGCAGGCGCACTTCCCGGCCGAGCCGTGCACTGAGAACCTTGGCGAGTTTGTCTTGCTGTTCTTGGTTCAATGCGAATGCACTGGTCACATCAACGTCTACCGATTTTTCCCGTTCAGCCTTGTACAGCTCGAACAGGGCGGCAATCTCCGGCAACAGCAGGAGACGGTCGTTTTCGGCTACGACATTGATGAAATTCTGTGCCTTCTCATCAACCTTGTCGCCGCACACTTCGATAAAAGTGGCGGCCTTTTGTGCGCTCGTCAGTCGCGGGGCCTTGAGCAGGCGCTGCATGGTGTCATCTTGTGACACCGCACCAGCCAGGCCGAGCATGGCTGACCAATTGGCCAGTTGCTGGTGAGCCTGAGCGTGCTCGAAGGCCGCCTTCGCGTAAGGTCGGGCCAACGTGGTCAGTTCTGCCATGATCGCCCTCGCTTAAATTTCAGCAGCCAGTTTATTGACCAGCTCTGCGTGCGCGTTTTGATCGATTGTGGAGCCCAGGATCTTCTCGGCGCCACTGACGGCCAGGGTACCCAGTTGGGCACGCAGCGCGTCCTTGACACTGTTAAGTTCTTGCTCGATCTCGGCCTGAGCCTGAGCCTTCACACGGTCAGCTTCGACACGAGCCTGTTCACGGGCCTCGTCGACGATCTGGTTGCCGCGCTTCTTGGCTTGCTCAATGATCTCGGCTGCCTGAGCCTTGGCTTCGCGCAACTGGTTACCGGCCTTTTCTTGGGCCAGCTCCAGGTCGCGAGCAGCTCGAGAGGCAGCGTCCAATCCATCCGCAATCTTCTTCTGACGTTCGCGCAAAGCCGTGATGACCGGAGGCCACACATACTTCATGCAAAACAGTACAAAGATCGCGAACGCAATGCTCTGGCCAATCAAGGTTGCATTAATGTTCACGCCAACACCTCGCTCTTACGTTGTCCATCCCACCCATCAACTCGAACAGTCGAGTGATTAGCCAGCGAGTTGACCAACGAAGGGGTTTGCGAAGGTGAAGAACAGAGCGATACCAACACCGATCATGGTCACGGCGTCGAGCAGGCCGGCGACGATGAACATCTTGACTTGCAGCATTGGAACCATTTCTGGCTGGCGAGCTGCGCCTTCCAGGAATTTACCGCCCAACAGACCGAAGCCAATTGCAGTACCCAGTGCGCCCAGGCCGATCAGCAGTGCAACAGCGATAGCGGTAAGACCAACTACAGTTTCCATCTTTCCTCCCGACTTTTACGTCGTATTGGTTAGGTTTTTTAGTTTGAAGCGATAAAACAGAATCGTCAGTACATCAGCCCTCGCGGGCACCCTCTCACCGCAGCGAGAGGGTTCAGAAACGCCGCGAGGCGATCTTAGTGGTTATCTTCGTGAGCCATCGACAGGTAGACGATGGTCAGCATCATGAAGATAAAGGCTTGCAGGGTGATGATCAGGATGTGGAACACCGCCCAGGCCCATTGCAGCACGATACCCAGGCCGCTCAGCCACAACAGGCCGGCGCCGAACATCACGGCAATGAGGATGAAGACCAGTTCGCCGGCGTACATGTTACCGAACAGACGCAGTGCCAGAGAGATTGGCTTGGCGATCAGGGTCACGAACTCCAGCAGGAAGTTCACCGGGATCAGCAGCGCCTGAATGAAGACGTTCTTGCTGCCGAACGGGTGCAGGGTCAGTTCGCCGATGAAGCCGCCGATGCCTTTGATCTTGATGCTGTAGAAAATGATCAGTGCGAAGACCGACAGGGCCATGCCCAGGGTCGCGTTCGGGTCGGTTGTCGGTACGGCACGGAAGAAGATGTGCTCATTGCCGCTGATCTTGGCGGCCAGGACCGGAATCCAGTCCACCGGCACCAGGTCGATGGCGTTCATCATGAACACCCAGGCGAAGATGGTCAGGGCCAGGGGCGCAATCACGGCGCTGCGGCCATGAAAGCTGTCCCTCACGCTGCCATCGACGAACTCGACCAGCACTTCGACGAAGTTCTGCAGGGCGCCCGGCTGGCCGGAAGTGGCCTTCTTGGCTGCCATGCGGAAAATGAGAATGAAAAGGGCGCCCAACGCGACCGACCAGCCGAGCGTATCGACGTGGAAGGCCCAAAAGCCCATTTCCTTTGCTTCTGCTGCGGTGTGGGCAAAGCCCCAGTTGCCATCAGCGAGCCGACCGAAAGTCAGGTTCTGCAAGTGGTGCTGGATATAGCCCGAAGCGGTTTCTGCTGCCATGGTTGCCTCAAACGCCCTTAGGTCTGGAAAGTCTTGTTCTCATCAACAGGGGTGCGAACCAGTTGACCGCCTGGATCAACATGAACACGCCAAATACAGCCAGTGGCGCCAACGGCTTCACCCCGGCGAACGTCAGTGCAAAAAGCACCGCCGTCAAAATCAGTTTGCCCGCCTCGCCGGCATAAAAAGACCGGACGATGGCTCTGGCGGCTCGGGCCCCGGTGAACCGGAAGGCCTTGTGAGCAAAATACACATTGGGCAGCCACGCTATCAGGCCCCCACAAAGCCCCGAATATCCGGCTACGACTCCCTTCCACTGCCACAGCGCCAAGGCAGCCAGCAGAACGACGATCAACTGCGCCATCAAAACCGGGAAGACCGCAAGGCGGTGGAACGGCAGGCGGTCTGGCTTGCGTGATTCCATCGCTATAGCTCCTCGGTTGTCGGTCGCCATCATCGTTAACTTGGCATAATTTGTGCCGACAAAATGCGCGCAGAGTATAGGGGCGGTTCAGCCCTCGTTCAACTCCAAGGCACCGATTTCCGACTACACGTTACAGCGCAATTGTTTCAGCGGATGTGGGCAAGGACACCCTGCAGCTCATCCAGTGAGTTATACCGGATCACCAACTGACCCTTGCCCTTCTGACCGTGGCGGATCTGCACCGAGGACCCCAGACGCTCTGCCAGCCGCTGTTCCAGTCGACTTATATCGGGATCGGGGCGTGTTGCTTCGACCGGCTCCGGTGCACTGCTGAGCCACTGCCTGACCAGTGCTTCGGTCTGGCGTACCGTCAGACCCCGTGCGACAACGTGTCGCGCCCCTTCGACCTGCCGTTCTTCCGGCAACCCGAGCAATGCACGGGCATGCCCCATCTCCAGGTCGCCATGCGACAGCATGGTCTTGATGACGTCCGGCAAGGTGGTCAGGCGCAGCAGGTTGGCCACGCTGACCCGCGATTTGCCGACCGCGTCGGCCACCTGCTGCTGGGTCAGCTGGAATTCCTGCTGCAGGCGCTGCAGCGCCATCGCCTCATCAACCGAATTGAGGTTCTCGCGCTGGATGTTCTCGATCAGCGCCATGGCAATGGCCGTTTCGTCGGGTACATCGCGCACCATGGCCGGAATCGTCTCGACCCCGGCCTGCTGGCTCGCGCGCCAGCGGCGTTCACCGGCGATGATCTCGAAGCGGTCATCACCGATCGGACGGATCACGATCGGCTGCATGACGCCCTGGCTACGGATCGACTGGGCGAGTTCTTCCAGCGCCGTTGGATCCATGTCCCGGCGTGGCTGGTACTTGCCACGCTGGATCTTGTCCAGCGGCACGTGTTGCAGCTCGCGCTGATCGATCTTGCTGGCCTGTTCTTCCAGCAATGTGACGGTCGGGATGTTGCCCGGACTGCTCAGCAGTGCATCCAGCCCGCGTCCTAGACCTCTTTTCTTGACGGCCATGGGTTTCCTCAGGCGGGCTTGGCAGCTTTTGGACTGCGACGTTGACGACGGACCAGCTCACTGGCAAAGGCCAGGTAGGCCTGGGCGCCACGTGAAGACTTGTCGTAACTGAGCACCGGCATGCCGAAACTGGGCGCTTCGGCCAGACGGACGTTGCGCGGAATCATCGTGTCATACAACAGGTCACCGAAATGTTCCTTGAGCTGGGCCGAGACATCGTTGCTCAGGCTCAGGCGCGGATCGTACATGGTACGCAGCAAGCCTTCGACCCTCAGGTTCGGATTGAGCAGCTCACCGATGCGCTTGATGTTATCCACAAGGTCGCTCAGGCCTTCCAGGGCAAAGTACTCGCACTGCATGGGAATGATCACCCCATCGGCGGCCACCAGGGCATTGAGCGTCAGCATCGACAGCGACGGCGGGCAGTCGATGAGAATGAAATCGTAGTTTTCGCGGATCGGCGCCAGCGCATTACGCAGGCGGCTCTCCTTCATCTGCATTTCCAGCAGCACCACCTCACCGGCCGTCAGGTCGCGGTTGGCAGGCAGCAACTGGTAGCCCCCATGCTCGGAAAACTTCATGGCCTGGGCCAGGTCGCATTCGCCGATCAGCAGGTCGTACACCGAGTTTTCCAGGGTGTGTTTGTCCACACCACTGCCCATGGTGGCATTGCCTTGTGGATCGAGATCGATCAACAGCACGCGGCGCTTGGTCGCGACCAATGACGCGGCGAGGTTGATGCAGGTGGTGGTCTTGCCCACTCCACCTTTCTGGTTCGCTATCGCGAATACCTTAGCCATTCTTGCTTGTGTTCCCAATCATGCCGTGCGGCGCAGTATCAGCAGATGGCGCTGGCCTTGGCAACCTGGAACGGCCAGGGCCTGAGCGCTATCGAGACGAAAATCTGCCGGCAATGCTAACAGCTCCTCATCTGGATGCAGCCCTTTCATTGCCAGCCAGCGTGTTTCGGTGTCACCCATGTGCCGTGTCCAGCCGGCAAAATCCTCCAGGCTGCTGAACGCCCGGGAAATGATCCCGGTGTACGGCGCCGCAGGCTGCCAAGTCTCGGCACGGCTGTGGATAACCTCGAGATTGTCCAGTTTCAGCTCCAGTTTGACCTGGGTCTGGAAGCGGCTCTTCTTGCCATTGCTGTCGAGCAGCGCAATGTGCGCCTGTGGAAACAGGATCGCCAGCGGAATGCCCGGCATACCGCCGCCGCTGCCGACATCCATCCAGCGCGAGCCGTCGATACAGGCGCGGTCGCCGGATGAAGCAATGACGAACGGCACCACGCTGAGGCTGTCGAGCAGGTGCCGGGACACCATTTCATCGGGGTTGCGCACAGCGGTGAGGTTGTAGGCCTTGTTCCATTTGATCAACAGGGCCAGGTATGCCAGCAACTGACTGTGCTGGCTGTCACTGAGCTCGATACCCAGTTCGCGCGCCCCTGTGGATAATTCTTCGGCGTGTTGCGGTGTCACCATGGCACTCAAGCGCTTTGCTCCAGCTCACGGCCTGCGCCGCGTTTTTTCAGGTGGATCAGCAGCAGGGAAATCGCCGCCGGTGTAACACCGGGAATGCGCGAGGCCTGGCCCAATGTCTCGGGGCGAGTTATCCCCAGCTTGGACTGAATTTCCTTGGACAGGCCGGAAATCGACACGTAGTCGATATCGGCCGGCAGACGGGTGTCCTCGCTGGCCCGCAGCCGGGCGATTTCGTCCTGTTGCCGTTCGATGTAACCGGCGTATTTGGTCTTGATCTCGACCTGTTCGGCCACCTGTGGATCGCTGCTGCCAAAGCCTGTCAGCGCCATCAGGCTGGCGTAGTCGATTTCCGGCCGGGTCAGCAGGTTGAGCAAGTTGTATTCGTGGGTCAGCGGGGTGCCGAAGCGTTCGGCAATCGCATCGCCGTGCTCGGTGCCAGGGCGTACCCAGGTACTTTTCAGACGCTGTTCTTCACGCTCGATGCTTTCACGCTTGGTGCAGAACGCCGCCCAGCGTGCATCGTCGATCAACCCCAGCTCGCGGCCTTTTTCGGTCAGGCGCAGGTCGGCGTTGTCTTCGCGCAGGATCAGGCGGTACTCGGCCCGGGAGGTGAACATCCGGTACGGCTCCTGGGTGCCGAGGGTAATCAGATCGTCGACCAGCACGCCGAGGTACGCTTCATCGCGGCGCGGGCACCAGCTTTCCTTGCCCTGCGCACGCAGCGCAGCGTTGGTTCCGGCCAGCAGGCCCTGGGCACCGGCTTCTTCGTAGCCGGTGGTGCCGTTGATCTGCCCGGCGAAGAACAGGCCGCCGATAACTTTGGTTTCCAGGCTGTACTTGAGGTCGCGCGGATCGAAGTAGTCGTACTCGATCGCATAGCCGGGACGCACGATATGGGCGTTTTCCATGCCCTGGATCGAACGCACCACCTGCAATTGCACGTCGAACGGCAAGGACGTCGAAATGCCGTTGGGGTACAGCTCATGGGTGTTCAGGCCTTCGGGCTCGATGAACACCTGGTGGCTCTGCTTGTCGGCAAAGCGATGGATCTTGTCTTCGATCGACGGGCAATAGCGCGGGCCGACACCTTCGATCACACCGGAATACATCGGCGAGCGATCCAGGTTGGCCGCGATGATTTCGTGGGTCCGCGCATTGGTGTGCGTGATCCAGCAACTGACCTGCCGCGGGTGCTGTTCCTTGTTGCCGATGAACGACATCACTGGAATCGGCGTATCGCCCGGCTGTTCGCTCATGACCGAAAAGTCGACCGAGCGGCCATCAATGCGCGGTGGCGTACCGGTTTTCAGGCGACCGACGCGCAACGGCAGTTCACGCATGCGGTGAGCCAGGGCAATCGACGGTGGATCACCGGCACGGCCACCGGAATGGTTCTGCAAACCGATATGAATCAGCCCGCCCAGGAAGGTACCGGTGGTCAGCACCACCGAATCGGCAAGAAAACGCAGACCCATCTGGGTCACAACGCCGCGTACCTGGTCCTGTTCGACGATCAGGTCGTCGCAGGACTGCTGGAAGATCCACAGGTTGGGCTGGTTTTCGAGGATTTCGCGGATGACCGCCTTGTAGATGGCACGGTCGGCCTGAGCGCGGGTGGCACGTACGGCCGGCCCCTTGCGGCTGTTGAGCACACGGAACTGAATACCGGCCATGTCCGTAGCCACCGCCATCGAGCCGCCGAGGGCATCGATTTCCTTGACCAGATGGCTTTTACCGATGCCACCAATGGCAGGGTTGCAGCTCATGTGCCCAAGGGTTTCCACGTTGTGCGTCAACAGCAGCGTTTTAACGCCCATGCGTGCCGAGGCCAGTGCCGCCTCGGTACCGGCATGACCGCCACCGATGACGATCACTTCAAAACGGGAAGGGAAATCCACCACGCACCTCGTGCCTGTTGTAGATGAAAAATCGGGATAGCTGACAAGTATAGGGACTTCACCCCCTTGAATGAAACCCGTTGAACAAAAAATGACCAGCTGTGCAGGAAAGTCGGATGTGTAAAAAAATTAGAAAGAAAGAAATCTTTTAAAACCTTGTTTTTAATGCTTATGTTACTGAGGCACCTTTCTGTGGATAGATTGCTGTAAGCCACGGTTTACAGTGTGTACAGAGATTCAAAAGGCTGTGTTCATGTACCTGTGGGGGTTTGGGATAACTCTGTTTGGCCTGTGGATTAAAGTGCTATTTGTCCACAGGGGCAGTTGTGCCCAGTTTTCGAGCCTGCTTATCAACCGGGCTGAAGGCGGGTTATACACAGGGCTTATTTATGCATGCGCAGACAGCTGAAATGCTCTGTTCATGCTTCTCAAGTGCCCGGAAACAGGCGCTTTCGATGATTTTTTTCGTGTGGATAACTTTTTTTGCAGAAAATCACGAAAATCTGTGAGCACGTCATGAAAAAGGACCCTTGTCGTAGCCCCGGCCCTGAATGAATAATAGCGATTATCATTCACTGGCTCAGAATCCCCCTCATGCCTTCTCCTTCCCATACGGCAGCGGTTCAGTCGATCTACGCACAGCACCACTCGTGGCTGTATGGCTGGCTCAAGGGCAAGCTGTCCAACACCTGCGATGCGGCTGATCTGGCCCATGACACCTTTGTGCGCATCCTGGCTGCCCGCAATGCAGCCGATATTCGTGAGCCCCGCGATTACCTGACGACCATTGCCCGTGGCCTGGTCATTGATCGCTATCGACGCCGCACCATCGAGCAGGCATGGCTGCAAAGCATGGCGGCCCGACCCGAAGCAGTAGCGATCAGCGAAGAAGACAAGGCGGTGATCATTGAAACCCTGATGGCTGTGGACAAAACCCTGGCCGGCCTGGGCGCACGCACGCGCAGGATTTTCATGATGACCCAGGTCGACGGCCTGACTTATCAACAGGTGGCCGATCAGTTAGGGCTGTCCCTGAGCAGCATCAAGAAGCACATGATCCGTGCTTTGACCGAATGCTCCGTACTGATGGCAACGCTGTAATGACCAGTCCGGTCGAGCGTCGAGTGCTTGAGGCGGCGGCCACCTGGTACGTGCAGTTTCAGTCCGAGCCGCCTGACAATGCGCAGCGCCAGGCCTGGCTTCGCTGGCTGGCCAGTGATCCGGCGCATCAGGTCGCCTGGCAGCAGATGGAGCTTTTGCAGCGCAGCCTGGGGACCCTGCCCGGCCAGGCAACCCGCCAGGCCTTGTCCGCCAGTGGCCAACGCCGTCAGGTGCTCAAGTTGTTGTTGCTGCTTCCCGCTGCAGGCCTTGTTGGCTGGCAGGCACAAGACGCGGTGGATAACTGGGCCGACTACCGCACCGGCACAGGCCAGCAACGCCGGATCGAGCTAACCGACGGTAGCCGGGTCGACCTCAATACCGACACGGCGCTCGATATACGCTTCGATGCCAGGCAGCGGCTGATTCATCTGCGCAGCGGGGAGATCCTGGTGCGCACCGGCAAACGCGGTGATCAGCGGCCTTTGCGGGTGGTGACGCAACACGGATCCATTCAGGCCCTGGGCACGCTCTTCAGTGTGCGCCAGCGTTCGGAGCGGACCGAGGTGGGCGTGCTGGAGCACAGTGTGCGTATTCATCCCGAGGCGGCTATGGATAAAGTCGCCGTGCTCAAGGCCGGAGAATGCACGGCGTTCGATAATCGCACCGTCGGGGCTGTGGACAAGTATCAGCCTGCGCAGGTGGCCTGGGTCGAAGGCCGCTTGATCGTGCTCGACGCCCGGCTGGGGGATGTGCTGGCCGAACTGGGCCGTTACCGTCATGGCGTCATGCGCTGTGACGAGCGCGCTGCCAGGCTGCGGGTGTCCGGTACCTTTCGCCTGGATGCGCTTGAGGCGGTACTGGCCAACCTGCAGGCCAGCCAGCCCATCGCCGTGCGCTGGTTCACACCTTATTGGGTATCGGTCAGTTACAGCACTTGAGCGTCCCTGAACATTTTTTGCAGGCTGGTGATCTTTTTTGAACCTGACACGGCCCTGCTGATAATCGCGATCAACGCGAATCCTTGCCATCTTCAGGGTCACACGTCATGCGCTTCGCTCCGATTCCGTCCTATGTTCGCCAACCGCTGTCCAGGCACTGTATCGCTTACAGCCTGTTAATCGGCGGCGCCGTGATTTATCCACTGCTGGCCTGCCAGGTCCAGGCTCAGCCTGCAATGACCGTGCAACGCTTTGCCGTGGCCGCAGGACCTGTGGATAACGCCCTGAGCCAGTTTGCCGCCCAGGCCAATGTCATCCTGTCGTTCTCTCCGACCCAGACCGCAGGCCGTCGTACAACGGGCCTGCAAGGCGAGTTCTCGGTGGACCAGGGCTTTGCCCGGTTGCTTCAGGGGTCGGGGCTGCAGGCGGTGCCTCAGGCGCCTGGCAGTTACGTCCTGCAAGCGCTGCCGGCCAGTGGTCCGATGGTGCTGGATGAAACCCGCATCAACAGCGGTGTCGACCCGTTCGCCCGGGACAGCGCCAGCGACACCGGGTACAAGGCCGGCGCCAGCCGTGCCGGGACCAAGAGCAGCACATTGTTGAGCGAGACACCGCGCTCGGTATCGGTGGTGACCGAACAGCGCATCAAGGACCAGAAAGCCCAGACGCTCACCGAAGTGCTCGGCTATGTACCAGGCATTTTCGCCCCGCCTTTTGCAGCCGGCGATGGCCTGGCGGGCGACCTGTTCTTCATCCGCGGCTTCAACGCCACCGACTACGGCTATGGCTTGCTGCGCGACGGGCTGCGTGTGCAAGGCAATCGCTATGACACCACCACCGATACTTACGGGCTGGAGCGGGTGGAAATCTTTCGCGGACCGTCCTCGATCCTGTACGGCGAGAATGCGCCCGGCGGCCTGGTGAATCTGGTCAGCAAGCGCCCCACCGCCACACCCAAAGGTGAAGTTCAACTGAGCTACGGCTCCAACAACCGCCGGCAACTGGCTGTGGATATCTCCGGTCCCCTGAACGACAGCGCCACGGTCCAGGGCCGGGTGGTGATGCTGGGACGCAAGGCCGACACCCAGACTGACCATGTACCGGACGATCGCCTGTACATCGCGCCGTCCCTGACCCTGAATTTCGACGACGCCAACCAGTTGACCCTGCTCAGCCATTACCAGAAAGACCACACCAACATGGAGTTGGGCCTGCCCGCTGCCGGCACCTTGTTGAGCAACCCTAATGGCAAGCTCGACAAGGACACCATGCTCGGCGTACCCGGCTGGAACACCTTCGAGCGCGAAACCTGGAGCCTGGGTTATGAATTTATCCACAGCTTCAATGATGACTGGCAGTTCCGCCAGAACTCGCGTTATCAACAATCACGCATCAATCGCCACGAAACCTGGCCGGGTAACCTGAATAATGCAGGCTTCGGTACCCAGCTCAATGTCACCGCTTACGATCGCGGCAACAAGTCCATGGTGTATTCGCTGGATAACCAACTGGAAGGAAAATTCAGCACGGGTGCTGTGGATAACACCTGGCTGTTGGGCGCCAGCTATGACCGCACTTCGTTCAGCCAGGACTGGGATGCAGGCTTTGCCGGGCAGATCAACATCTTCAACCCGGTCTATGCCCGCGACCCGGTGACGTCCATTGCGGTGCAGAACACCTTGCTCAACCAGCAGATGCAGGGCGTGTACACCCAGTTGCAGAGCAGCTGGAACAACTGGATTTTCCTGCTGGGCGGGCGCCAGGACTGGGTCGAGAGCGATTTTCGCAACAAGCTGGCGCCTGCTGGCGACATCAACAGCCATGACCAGAAATTCACCTGGCAGACCGGCCTGATGTACCGCTTCGATAATGGCCTGACGCCCTACGCCAGCTATTCCACCGCTTTCGTGCCGGTGCAGCAGATCTCCAATGGCGGGGCGCCCCTGGACCCGATCACCAGCTCGCAGATCGAAGTCGGGGTGAAATATGAGCCGGCCGGCTGGAACACGGCCATCACCGCATCCGTGTTCGACCTGCGCAAGGAAGACGACACGTATCTGGACGCCACCACCTCCACTTACCGGCAAATCGGCGAAAGCCGCGCCAAGGGCGTGGAGCTGGAAATCAACAGCGACATCAATCGCAACCTCAACCTCACCGCCGCCTACACCTACACCGATGCACGGGTGACCAAGGACGCCCCCGGCTCGCTGATCGAAGACCATCAGGTAACCGGTGTGCCGCGCAATCAGGCTTCTGTCTGGACCAAGTACCGCTTCCTGGACGGCGCCTTGAACGGTTTGTCTGTAGCCGGCGGCGTGCGCTACTTCGACAGCACCTTCGCCTATACACAACCAAGCCTGTATGGCCGGCTCGATTCCGGTGACGTGACGCTGGTGGATGCTGCCATCGGTTATCAGGTCGACCGTCACTGGTCGGTGGACCTGAACGCCCGCAACCTGTTCGACAAGGAGTATGTGTCGGGCTGTAACGATGCCGGGCGCTGCTACTGGGGTGATAGCCGCACCTTGCTGGGGACGGTTTCCTATAACTGGTAGGACTGTGCCTGAGAGGCCGGGGTGCTAAGTTAACGACACCCCGACCCGCCCAGGAGTTGTTGTGCCTATCCAAAGACCCCGATTCAAACGCCTGCTCGCAGCGATTCTGCTGACGCTGACGCCCCTTGCCTTCGCTGCCGAACAGGCAGCGCATGTCTATATCGTCCATGGCTATCGTGCCACGCCCGACGACCATTGGTTTGCATGGTTGAAGCAACGCCTGGAACAGACCGGCGCGACGGTTTCAGTCGTCGCACTGCCTCCTTCGATCAACCCGCGACCGCAACAGTGGCAACAGGCCCTGGCTGAACAGATTCCCCACCCTGATGATCATTCGTGGTTCGTGACCCATAGCCTGGGCAGCATTGCGCTGTTGGAGTATCTGGCGACGCGCAAAAACTTATCCACAATAGGCGGCTATGTGCTGGTGTCCGGCTTCAATGAGCGCCTCTCGAATATTCCACAGCTCGACAGTTTCATCCGCCCTGATCTGGATTACCGCAAGCTGGTTCAACTTACCCACAACCGGGTGGTAATTGCTGCACGCAATGACGTGGTCGTGCCGCATGCAATCAGCGAAACGTTGGCCAAAAGACTGGAGGCGCGGTTTGTTTCACTGCCTCAGGGGGGGCATTTTCTTGCAGCCGAAGGGTTCGAGACCTTTCCACGGGTATTTGAAGAGCTGAAAAAGGAGATGTCAGCCCGGTAAATGCCTGAGAGTCCCGTTATACGGGGGCTAACAGCTTGTGGGTAACTTGATTTTAACGGTATTAAATTGTGTCAAAGAAATTTAACTATCTGAATTTAAAGGATTATCCACAAAATTCATGTCTGCTCGGTCAAATCTTCACGGCAGGTTGAACCTGCAGGAGCGTGAGGGTGACCATCCGTCTCTGCCGCAATGCCAGACCACCGCGACCGGCTGCGCTGGCAGTCGTAACATTTCAGTGTTTCATCAATCTTGTGGCCGCTTCGCGCCCAGTCAGGAGCAGAGATGCTGGCCGCCCCCACGCGGTTACTGGATTTCTGTCCACAGCACTTTCTCGGCAAAACCTGTCACCGGTGTGCAATGGGGAATGATCAGAAGGCTGTGGACAGTTTGTGTTGCCAAACAGCGGCCGTTGCAGCCGCTGTTTATCCACAGCACGCGCGGGTGTCGTCGCGTGCGGTTTACTTGCCGATACAGAAACTGGAAAAGATTCTGCCCAGCAAATCATCAGAGCTGAACGCCCCGGTGATTTCGCCCAAGGCTTGCTGCGCATGGCGCAGGTCTTCGGCCAGCAGTTCGCCGGCGCCTGCCAGGGTCAACTGGGCGCGGCCATGCTCCAGGAAGCTGCTGGCGCGGTGCAAGGCATCGAGGTGGCGCCTGCGGGCGCTGAAGCTGCTTTCCGAGGTCTGTTGATAACCCATGCAGGCTTTGAGGTGTTCACGCAGCAGATCCAGCCCAGGCCCCGCAGCCTTGGCGCTGAGGCTGATGGTCACATGGCCGTCGTCGCTGGTTTCAAGTCTGACCTCATCACCGCTCAGATCAGCCTTGTTACGGATCAGCGTGACTTTGGCCGGATCCGGACGCTGTTCCAGAAATTCGGGCCACAGGGCAAACGGATCGGCGGCTTCAGGTGCCGTGGCATCGACCACCAACAGGATCCGGTCGGCTTCGCCGATGGCCTTGAGGGCCCGCTGCACACCGATCATCTCCACTTGGTCTTCGGTGTCACGCAAACCGGCGGTGTCGACCACGTGCAGCGGCATGCCATCGATGTGGATATGTTCACGCAGCACGTCGCGGGTGGTGCCGGCAATGTCGGTCACGATCGCGGCTTCACGCCCGGCCAGAGCATTGAGCAGGCTGGACTTGCCGGCATTCGGGCGACCGGCGATCACTACGTTCATCCCGTCGCGCAGCAAGGCACCCTGCCCGGCTTCACGCACGACTGTGGATAACATTTCGCGCACGCCATCGAGTTTGCCCAGCACCACGCCGTCGGCGAGGAAGTCGATTTCTTCTTCGGGAAAGTCGATGGCCGCCTCGACGTACATGCGCAGGCCGATCAACAGCTCGGTGAGTTTATCCACACGTTGGGAAAACGCCCCTTGCAGCGAGCGCAGTGCATTGCGCGCGGCCTGGGCTGAACTGGCTTCGATCAGGTCGGCGATGGCTTCAGCCTGTGCCAGGTCGAGCTTGTCGTTGAGGAAGGCCCGTTCGCTGAATTCCCCGGGCCGTGCCAGGCGGCAACCCAACTGCACGCAACGCTGCAGCAGCATGTCCAGGACCACAGGACCGCCATGGCCTTGCAGCTCCAGCACGTCTTCGCCGGTAAAGGAGTGGGGGCCTGGAAAATACAGGGCGATGCCTTCATCCAGCACCTGCCCGTGCGCGTCTTCGAACGGGCCGTAATGGGCATAGCGCGGCTTGAGTTCACGGCCGGTGATGGCGCGTGCGGCCTTGTTGGCCAGTGGACCGGACACACGCACGATGCCGACGCCTCCGCGTCCTTGAGCGGTGGCAATGGCGGCGATGGTCTCACGAGGGGCGTTCATGGCGACTCCTGGAAAACTGACAGATAGCAAAACGCCCCACGAGGGGGCGTCTTGTACAACATGTTCACAAGGTTAGATCAGACGAGTGCTTTCTTGGAAGCCGCTTCGATCTTACGTGTGATGTAAGCCTGTTGCAGGATCGACAGGGTGTTGTTCACAACCCAGTACAGCACCAGACCGGCCGGGAACCACAGGAAGAAGAAGGTGAAGATGATAGGCATCATTTTCATTACCTTGGCCTGCATCGGGTCCGGCGGGGTCGGGTTCAGACGCTGCTGGATGAACATGGTCGCGCCCATGATGATCGGCAGGATGAAGAACGGGTCCTTGATCGACAGGTCGGTGATCCACAGGATCCAAGGCGCCTGGCGCATTTCGACGCTTTCCAGCAGCACCCAGTAGAGCGCCAGGAATACCGGCATCTGTACGAGAATCGGCAAGCATCCACCCAACGGGTTGATCTTCTCTTTCTTGTACAGCTCCATCATCGCCTGGGACATCTTCTGGCGATCATCGCCGAACTGTTCTTTCAGCGCGGTCAGCTTCGGTGCCACGGTGCGCATGCGCGCCATGGATTTGTAGCTGGCGGCCGACAGCGGGAAGAACAGGCCCTTGATGAGCATGGTCAGGACAATGATCGACCAGCCCCAGTTACCGAGTACGGCGTGGATGTGTTGCAGCAGCCAGAAGATCGGCTGGGCAATGAACCACAGGATGCCGTAGTCGACAGTCAGCTCCAGGCCTGGGGATAACTCTTTGAGCACCGCCTGGCTTTTCGGACCGGCATACAACGTGGCGCCGGTCTGGCCCTGCGCGCCTGGTGCTACGGTCACGGTCGGACTGGTAAAGCCGATGATGTAGTTGCCCTGGCTGTCCTTGCGGGTCTGCATGGCATTGCTGACATTGGACTCGGGAATCCAGGCGGTCACGAAGTAGTGCTGCAGCCAGGCGACCCAGCCACCTTGCACGGTTTCGCGGACCTGACCCTTGTCGATGTCTTTCATCGACACTTTCTTGTACGGCTCCGAAGGTGTCCACAGGGCAGCGCCCAGATAAGTGGCAGTACCGGTGGCCGTCGTCGACGATGGATCAGAACTGGCATCACGCTTGAGCTGGCCGAACAGGTTACCCGACCAGGGCTGTGCGCTCTGGTTATCCACAAGGTAAGTCACGTGCAGATCGTAAAGACCGCGGTCCAGGGTGAAACGCTTGGTGTAATTGACGCCGTTTTCCGAGAACTTCAGGTCGACGACCAATTGTTTCTGGCCGTCAGCCAGTTGATAACTCTTCTGGGTCGACGAATAAACCGGACGACCGGTAGCACGTGCATCCGGACCGTTGGTGCCGGTCAGGCCACTCTGGGCCAGAAAAAGGCGTTCGCCGCCGTTATCGAACAGTTGAAACGGGATTTCAGGACGGTCCTGACGACGTGGGTACAGCGGCAGACGCAGCTGGACGACGTCACCACCGACTGGATCGATGGCCAGATCAAGCACATCAGTGCTGATCCTGATCAGATCCTTGCTGACTGCAACGGGGGTTTCGACTGGCGCCGCAGTGGCTCCGGGCGCAGGCGGTACATCAGCGTTCGCGGCACCATCGGTGGCGGCGGCCGGTACATCGGCATTGGTAGTGGTAGCAGCAACAGTCGGGGTCGGCAAAGCAGCCTGGCCGTAGTCTTCGTTCCATTTCAGAACGCCGACATAGGTCACGATTGCCAGGGCGCCGATCAGGATCGTGCGTTTAATATCCATGATTACTCGGCCATCGAAGAAGATCGGGAGGGAACGGGTGGAACCGGATCATAGCCACCGGGATTCCACGGATGACAGCGACCTAATCGTCTGAGGGTCAGCCAGCCGCCGCGCAGAACGCCATGATGTTCAATGGCTTCCAAGGCGTAGCAGGAGCAAGTGGGGTAGAAACGACAATGACTGGCCATCAATGGGCTGATGGCGTAGCGATAGAACTGGATCGGGACGAGTGCCAGTTTACGCATCAGGATTGTCCACCCCTGCAGGTTCGGTTTTCTCTGGAGTCACAGGCCGGCTGCGCGCCAGGCGCTTCCAGAGCTTGCCAAAATGCTGGGTCAGTTCTGGATTACCCAGGTCACCCAGCCCTTTACGCGCGACGATCACGATGTCCCAGCCGACCAGGTTGTCCTGGTGCAGACGAAACGATTCGCGGATCAGGCGTTTCAGGCGATTGCGCTCAACCGAGAGCTTGACGCTCTTCTTACCGATCACAAGCCCGAGACGGGGATGATCAAGGTCGTTGTCGCGTGCAAGGATCAGGAGATTTTTCCCCGGAACCTTGCCGGTGGGGGAGTCAAAGACTGCCTTGAAATGCCGGGGGGTAAGCAGACGCTTTTCCCGACCGTAGTCCTGACTCACCACCTGTACCGGAGAATCAGACGGCCAGACGCTTACGGCCTTTGGCACGACGACGCGACAGAACGGCGCGGCCGTTTTTGGTGGCCATGCGGGCACGGAAACCGTGAGTGCGGGCGCGCTTGATAGTGCTGGGTTGGAAAGTACGTTTCATGGCGTGTTACCTGGTTCGTCGACAACGGGCCGGAATGGCCCCCGTTTTAAGAGACCGGCGATTCTAGAGAAAGCAAGCGGATAGGTCAATTTCCAACCAGCGTTTACTTCAATGAGTTCTCTATAAATATGCGGTGCCCTGTCCACCTCGTTTCGTTCGCGAGCTGTAAAGCCTGTGTCGTTATAGAAACAAGAAGTCTTTTTATAAAGCTTTTTTGAAACAGCTGTTACTCTTACGCAGCCCACTTTCTGTGGATAACGCTCTGTAAGCCTTTTGGTACGGGGTGTACAGCGTTTCAAAAGGTTGTCGAGAAGCCGTGCTCTGGCTGTGCTGCGCCTCCGGATAAGCTGTGTATTAAAACGCTTTTTATCCACAGGCAGGTTATGCACAGGCTAGACCCCCTACTTATGCAAAGACCTGAAGCAGGGTTATCCACAGAGCTTAGGTGCAGACATTTCCGCTCATCGGCGGGGATAAATTTTCTGGATAAAAGGCGGCGTAGCCACCTACATGTGGATAAGTCGGGCGGTCATCGCTACAATGGCCGCTGTTTTTGCCTTAGCGGCTTTCAACTCAGGGGATATCCGTGTCAGTGGAACTTTGGCAGCAGTGCGTGGAGCTTTTGCGCGATGAGCTGCCGGCCCAGCAATTCAACACCTGGATCCGCCCGCTACAGGTCGAAGCCGAAGGCAGCGAGTTGCGCGTCTATGCACCCAACCGTTTCGTTCTCGACTGGGTCAATGAAAAGTACCTGGGCCGTTTGCTTGAGCTTCTGGGCGAGCATGGTCAGGGCATGGCGCCTGCGCTTTCCTTATTAATAGGCAGCAAGCGCAGCTCGGCGCCTCGCGCCGCACCCAATGCACCTCTGGCGGCGGCAGCGGCCGCCTCTCAGGGCTCGTCCAGCGCTTCGTCTGCCAGCCCCGCACCGGTCAACAGTGCTCCGGCGGTGATTACCACGCCGGCACCGGCGCCGATGCGCCAGGCCGAGAGCGACGAGCCTTCACGTGACAGCTTCGACCCATTGGCCGGCGCCGCCAGCCAGCAGGCGCCTGTGCGCGCCGAAGGGCGAACCGTGCAGGTCGAGGGTGCGCTCAAGCACACCAGCTACCTGAACCGTACCTTTACCTTCGAGAACTTCGTCGAGGGCAAGTCGAACCAACTGGCCCGGGCTGCGGCCTGGCAGGTGGCCGACAACCCCAAGCATGGCTACAACCCGCTGTTCCTTTATGGCGGCGTGGGCCTGGGCAAGACGCACTTGATGCACGCGGTGGGCAACCACCTGCTCAAGAAGAATCCGAATGCCAAGGTCGTGTACCTGCACTCCGAGCGCTTCGTGGCCGATATGGTCAAGGCGCTGCAGCTCAATGCGATCAACGAATTCAAGCGCTTCTACCGATCGGTCGATGCGTTGCTGATCGACGACATCCAGTTTTTTGCCCGTAAAGAGCGTTCCCAGGAAGAGTTTTTCCACACCTTCAATGCCCTGCTTGAAGGCGGGCAGCAGGTCATTCTCACCAGTGACCGCTACCCCAAGGAAATCGAAGGCCTGGAAGAGCGTCTGAAGTCGCGTTTCGGCTGGGGCCTGACCGTCGCGGTCGAGCCGCCCGAGCTTGAGACGCGCGTGGCGATCCTGATGAAAAAGGCTGATCAGGCCAAGGTCGATCTCCCGCACGATGCGGCGTTCTTCATTGCCCAGCGTATCCGCTCCAACGTCCGTGAACTGGAAGGTGCCCTGAAGCGGGTCATCGCCCATTCGCACTTCATGGGCCGCGACATCACCATCGAGCTGATCCGTGAATCGCTCAAGGACCTGCTGGCCTTGCAGGACAAGCTGGTGAGCGTGGACAACATTCAGCGCACGGTGGCCGAGTACTACAAGATCAAGATCTCCGATCTGTTGTCCAAGCGTCGTTCCCGCTCGGTCGCTCGGCCCCGCCAGGTGGCCATGGCCCTGTCCAAGGAGCTGACCAACCACAGTCTGCCGGAGATCGGCGACGTATTCGGCGGTCGTGATCACACCACGGTGCTGCACGCCTGCCGCAAGATCAACGAACTCAAGGAATCCGACGCGGATATCCGTGAGGACTACAAGAACCTGCTGCGTACATTGACCACATGATGACGCCAGTGCAGTTTATCGAGGCAAGGGACTAGACCATGCATTTCACCATTCAACGCGAAGCCCTGTTGAAACCCCTGCAATTGGTCGCCGGCGTAGTCGAACGCCGCCAGACCTTGCCGGTGCTTTCCAACGTGCTGCTGGTGGTTCAGGGCCAGCAGCTGTCACTGACCGGCACTGATCTTGAAGTGGAACTGGTTGGCCGCGTCCAACTGGAAGAACCTGCCGAGCCCGGTGAAATCACCGTGCCGGCGCGCAAGCTGATGGACATCTGCAAAAGCCTGCCCAATGACGTACTCATCGACATCAAACTCGAAGAGTCCAAGTTGCTGGTCAAGGCCGGGCGCAGCCGTTTCACCCTGTCTACCTTGCCGGCCAACGACTTCCCGACCGTCGAAGAAGGTCCGGGCTCGCTGACCTTCGACCTGGTGCAAAGCAAGCTGCGTCGCCTGATCGAGCGCACCAGTTTCGCCATGGCCCAACAGGACGTGCGCTACTACCTCAACGGCATGCTGCTGGAAGTCAACAGCGGCATCCTGCGTGCCGTTGCCACCGACGGCCACCGCCTGGCCATGTGTTCGATGACCGCCGACATCGGCCAGGCCGATCGGCACCAGGTCATCGTGCCGCGCAAGGGCATCCTGGAGATGGCCCGCCTGCTCACCGAGCAGGACGGCATTGTCAGCATCGTGCTCGGCCAGCATCACATTCGCGCCACCACCGGTGAGTTCACCTTCACCTCCAAGCTGGTCGACGGCAAGTTCCCGGACTACGAGCGCGTCCTGCCCAAGGGCGGCGACAAGCTGGTACTGGGTGATCGTCAGGCGCTGCGCGAAGCGTTCAGCCGCACCGCGATTCTGTCCAACGAGAAGTACCGTGGCATTCGCCTGCAATTGGCCAGCGGCCAGTTGAAGATCCAGGCCAACAACCCCGAGCAGGAAGAAGCTGAAGAAGAAATCGGCGTCGAATACAGCGGCGACTCGCTGGAAATCGGCTTTAACGTCAGCTATCTGCTCGACGTGCTGGGCGTGATGACCACCGAGCAGGTGCGCCTGATCCTGTCCGACTCCAACAGCAGTGCGCTGGTGCAAGAGTCCGATAATGACGACTCGGCGTATGTCGTCATGCCGATGCGTCTGTGATCCCCTGATGCATAGCGCAGCCTGATGTCTCTCAGTCGCGTCTCGGTCACCGGGGTGCGCAATCTGCACCCGGTGACCTTCTCCCCCTCCCCGCGTATCAACATACTCCACGGTGCCAACGGCAGTGGCAAAACCAGCGTGCTGGAAGCTGTTCACCTGTTGGGCCTGGCGCGTTCGTTTCGTAGCAACCGGTTGCTACCGGTGATCCAGTACGAACAACCCAGTTGCACGGTATTCGGTCAGGTCGAACTGATTGAAGGCGGTCATAGCAGCCTGGGCATTTCCCGTGACCGTCATGGCGAGTTCCAGATCCGTATCGACGGTCAGAACGCACGAAGCACGGCCCAGCTGGCTGAAACCCTGCCGTTGCAGTTGATCAATCCGGACAGCTTCCGGCTGCTGGAAGGGGCGCCCAAGATACGACGGCAATTTCTCGACTGGGGTGTGTTCCACGTGGAACCTCGCTTCATGGCCACTTGGCAGCGCCTGCAGAAAGCCCTGCGGCAGCGAAACTCATGGCTGCGGCATGGTACACTTGACACCGCTTCGCAAGTGGCATGGGACCGGGAATTATGCCTGGCCAGCAACGAAATCGACGAATTCCGGCGCGCTTACATCAAGGCCCTGAAACCCGTTTTTGAAAAGACATTAAGCGAACTGGTCGACCTCGAGGGTCTGACCCTGAGCTATTACCGCGGCTGGGACAAGGACAAAGAGCTGGGCACTGTGCTCGCCTCCTCCTTGCAGCGCGATCGGCAGATAGGCCATACCCAGGCCGGCCCCCAACGCGCGGATTTGCGCCTGAGGCTCGGAGCCCACAACGCGGCCGACATCTTGTCCCGCGGTCAGCAGAAGCTGGTGGTCTGTGCCCTGCGCATTGCGCAAGGCCACCTCGTCAGCCAGGCGCGTCGAGGACAGTGCATCTACCTGGTGGATGACCTGCCCTCCGAGCTGGATGACCACCACCGCCGTGCGCTTTGTCGCTTGCTCGAAGACTTACGCTGCCAGGTGTTCATCACCTGTGTAGATCACGAATTATTGATCGATGACTGGCAGACGGAAACGCCAGTCGCCGTGTTCCACGTGGAACATGGCCGTATCACCCAGACCCACGACCATCGGGAGTGATTGCATGAGCGAAAACCAAACGTACGACTCTTCCAGCATCAAGGTGCTGAAAGGACTGGATGCCGTACGCAAGCGTCCCGGGATGTACATCGGCGATACAGACGATGGCAGCGGTCTGCACCACATGGTGTTCGAGGTGGTTGATAACTCGATCGACGAAGCACTGGCCGGCCATTGCGACGACATCAGTATCATCATCCACCCAGACGAATCGATTACCGTGCGCGACAACGGCCGCGGTATTCCGGTAGACGTCCATAAAGAAGAAGGCGTTTCGGCAGCCGAGGTCATCATGACCGTGCTGCACGCCGGCGGTAAATTCGACGACAACTCCTACAAGGTTTCTGGCGGCCTGCACGGCGTCGGTGTGTCGGTGGTCAACGCCCTCTCCGAACAGCTGCAACTGACCGTGCGTCGCAGCGGCAAGCTCTGGGAACAGACCTATGTGCACGGCGTACCGCAAGAGCCGATGAAAATCGTTGGCGAGAGCGAAACCACCGGTACCCAGATCCACTTCAAGCCTTCGGCCGAAACCTTCAAGAACATCCACTTCAGCTGGGACATCCTGGCCAAGCGGATTCGTGAGCTGTCGTTCCTCAACTCCGGCGTCGGCATCCTGCTCAAGGACGAACGCTCTGGCAAAGAGGAAATGTTCAAGTATGAGGGCGGCCTGCGTGCCTTCGTCGAATACCTGAACACCAACAAGACGGCCGTGAACCAGATCTTCCACTTCAACGTCCAGCGTGATGACGGCGTGGGTGTCGAGATTGCCCTGCAGTGGAACGACAGCTTCAACGAGAACCTGCTGTGCTTCACCAACAACATTCCACAGCGCGATGGCGGTACGCACTTGGTGGGCTTCCGCTCGGCCCTGACGCGTAACCTGAACAACTACATCGAGCAGGAAGGTCTGGCCAAGAAGCACAAGGTCGCCACCACCGGTGACGATGCTCGTGAAGGCCTGACCGCGATCATTTCGGTCAAGGTTCCGGACCCCAAGTTCAGCTCGCAGACCAAGGACAAGCTGGTTTCCTCCGAGGTCAAAACCGCTGTGGAACAGGAGATGGGCAAGTACTTCTCCGACTTCCTGCTGGAAAACCCGAACGAAGCCAAGGCCGTGGTCGGCAAGATGCTCGACGCTGCGCGTGCCCGTGAAGCCGCGCGTAAGGCCCGTGAGATGACCCGCCGCAAAGGCGCACTGGACATCGCTGGCCTGCCGGGCAAACTGGCCGACTGCCAGGAGAAGGACCCTGCCCTTTCCGAACTGTACCTGGTCGAGGGTGACTCTGCGGGTGGGTCGGCCAAGCAAGGCCGCAACCGCAGGACCCAGGCCATCCTGCCGCTCAAGGGCAAGATCCTCAACGTCGAGAAGGCACGCTTCGACAAGATGATCTCTTCCCAAGAGGTCGGCACGCTGATCACCGCCCTGGGCTGCGGTATCGGTCGCGAAGAGTACAACATCGACAAGCTGCGCTATCACAACATCATCATCATGACCGATGCTGACGTCGACGGTTCGCACATCCGTACCCTGCTGCTGACCTTCTTCTTTCGTCAGTTGCCGGAGCTGATCGAACGCGGCTACATCTACATCGCCCAGCCGCCGTTGTACAAGGTCAAGAAGGGCAAGCAGGAGCAGTACATCAAGGACGACGAGGCCATGGAAGAATACATGACCCAGTCGGCCCTGGAAGACGCCAGCCTGCACCTGAGCGAGTCGGCCCCGAGCATCTCCGGCGAAGCCCTGGAGCGCCTGGTCAACGAGTTCCGCACCGTGATGAAGACGCTCAAGCGCCTGTCGCGTCTGTACCCTCAGGAGCTGACCGAGCACTTCGTCTACCTGCCGGCGGTGACGCTGGAGCAATTGTCAGACCACGCCGCCATGCAAGACTGGCTGGCGCGGTTCGAAGTGCGCCTGCGCACAGTCGAGAAATCAGGCCTGACCTACAAGGCCAGCCTGCGCGAAGACCGCGAGCGTAACGTCTGGCTGCCGGAAGTCGAACTGATCTCCCATGGCCTCTCCAGCTACGTGACCTTCAACCGCGACTTCTTCGGCAGCAACGACTACCGGACGGTCACCGTGCTCGGTGCCCAGATCAGCTCGTTGCTTGAAGAAGGCGCCTACGTCCAGCGTGGCGAGCGCAAGAAGCCGGTCACCGAGTTCAAGCAGGCGCTTGAATGGCTGATGACCGAAAGCACCAAGCGCCACACCATCCAGCGCTACAAAGGGCTGGGCGAAATGAACCCGGACCAGCTGTGGGAAACCACTATGGACCCGAGCGTGCGTCGCATGCTCAAGGTGACGATCGAAGACGCCATTGGCGCCGACCAGATCTTCAACACCTTGATGGGCGACGCCGTAGAACCGCGCCGCGACTTCATCGAAAGCAACGCGCTGGCCGTGTCCAACCTGGACTTCTGATGTAAGCGCAACAATGAAAAGCCCCTGCCAGCCTCGCTGCCAGGGGCTTTTTCATGCCAGCGCACCGTAGGATCGGCTTCAGCCGCGAACACCCGCCTCCACCATCCCCTGCTCGATCCATCCCGCCAGATCCCGTGGCGTCGGCGCATCGGCATACCGCTGCGCAATCTCGAAAGGATCAATCATCACACCCTGCGGCTCGGCAAACGAAAAGTCCCCTACCCCATACCGGGCAAAGGTCGGCGACCCTGGCACGGTGTCTACCTGCCAACAACCATCATGGCGACCGGCCAGGTACTCGCCGATGAAATACCCGATGCGTGTGATGAACCAGGCTCTGTTCTGTTCGCTGATGTGCGCGTGACGAAAACCACTGTCCAGCAGCGGTAAGAACCTCTCCGGCTGGAGCAAGACCTCATGTGGCTCGGCAAAGCCCAGGCTGGTGCAGAACTCATGCAGCACCGGCAAGCGCTCAGAGCGGAAGGCATCGAACCCGGCGATGCGCCGTGCAAGCAATGCTTCTGGCGTTTCTTCTGGAGCGTTCATGGCGGTTTGCCCTTCTTCAAGAAATACATATGAGGGTTGGGATCTACAGTTTGTAGACGTGATACGCGTGTTCAAGGTTGGGCTCAGACGAACCTGAGCTTCCAGTAGTCCACACCCCTGGCCCAGTACCGATGCGTATCCGGTATGAGGTAATTGAAATCCGCACACTTGGCCAACCAGCCTGGGTGGGCCAGCGACTCGTGAAACCGGTCCTGATTCATGTGCAGGAAAATCTCACGATCAAAGTTGATGTAGAACAGCGGCAATCGTGAGGCCAGAACATTGGCAAGACAGAAGTCTTCACGGCTCAGCGCCACCCCGGACAGATAATGGGCTTCGACCCGCGCCAACAGGGCCTTGGGGTCAGAAGTCGTCGATAGCATGAAAAAATGTTCAAGGCGCTCGCAGACGATGGCAGTCCCCTGCGGATCATTCAGGTACTGCATAAAGGTATCGGCCGTAAGCTGTAGCACGCCATTCCTGAATGCCTCGCAGGACCGGGTGTATTGCTCAGGCGTGATATCGCCCTTCTCCAGATAGGCGCTGTAGTCTTTTTCGGCATCAAGGTCGAAATTGTAGGTATGGTCCAGCACCCAATAACACCTGCCTTGATGCACGAAAAAGCAGAGGCTTTTTTCGTGGATAAACAGGTCGGTGAGACAGGACTCATCCAGTTCAGCGGCTGATACCGTGTGAGGGTTCATTGAGGGCTCCTGCTGTTGATCACGATGGTCCCGCCCAGCATGTCACCCAGGCGCCGACGATGACCAAAGAACACGAAGATCGCGTCCAGCACGCTGAACAGTATTTTCGGGACATTGCGAAGCAAAGATCTGAAAGGCGTGCAGTAGGTCTCGAATGGAAACCCCACGACTGAAATACGCATCACGCGTTTGCCCGGACTTTGTCCGCGCGGCAGTGCGTCAGCGAACAAAAGATACAGGTAAGGCACCAGAACATTAATCGTGTACAGGGTCACTTCGAGTGAGTGTGAAATCGAGACGAAGAACCAGGCTGCCAATAATCCCACTACCCGCTCGGTGACAATGAAAAGAATATGCGCTATCGATACATCAATCATGACAGCGTAAAAGCGCTTCAGGGGCGTGGCCAGATCATAGGTTGAAGGAAGATAGTCATGCGTATACGTTTTCATTGATAACACCGGACAGAGTGACTGACGCCGCTACACAAGCGGCTCAGACGGCTTGTTGCCGTGATGGTTCCTGCGAACGACTAAAACTGTGGAGCAATACCCGTTCTTCAACCGGTGGTGGGATGGGGCCAGACGATCGATTTCCCTACCCGATTTAATCGCGTCCTGCACCGGGATGAACCTTCTTGCCGGTTTGACCCGATGCCAAGTGCGATACAACACGGAGCCTGCCAGCCGATGAAGCTTCTGATTTACTCCGACCTGCACCTGGAATTCGTCGACTTCCAGCCCCCTGCTGTCCAGGCCGATCTGGTGGTGCTGGCCGGGGATATCTCGGTGCGCAGCCGTGGGGTGACCTGGGCGAACGAAACCTTCAACGCTCCGGTGATCTATGCCTGCGGCAATCATGAGTTCTACAAAGGGCACATCGACAAGACACTGATCAAGATGCGGGAGACCGCCGCCGGGCATGTGCATGTCCTCGACAACCAGACCCTGATCATCGGTGGTACCCGCTTTCTGGTGGCTACGGCCTGGACAGACTTCACCGCCACCGGAAACTATCAGGTCGCAATGGGTGTATGTGCCGAGCGGATGAACGACTTCAAGCGTATTCGGATCGGAGAGCGCTACAGCAAGCTGCGCCCTGTCGACCTCATCGCCCGCAACATCGCTACGCGCCGTTTCCTGGCCGATGAACTTGATAAGGCATTCGAGGGCAAGACGGTGGTGATCACGCATCACTGCCCGATCCAGGAGGTCGCAGGTAATGATCATGACGGTCACCTGGGCGCGGCCTACTTCAATCAGTGGCATGACCTGGTGGCCCGGGCAGATGTCTGGATTTTCGGCCATACCCATCATGCCGTCGACACTGTGGTATCGGGCTGCCGGCTCGTTTCAAATCCGCGAGGCTATCCCGGTGAATGCACGGGGTTTATCTCGGACCTCTTGATTGAGGTCTGAGGCGGCGCGTCTTGAGTCTTTCATCACGCGATGTGGGTGAAACGCGGCTGGCTGATATGGGGCCAAGCCAGCCGGTATGCACAGAGAATTAGACCGAGTGTTCCACGTGGAACATATGAAAAATGTATGCAATGAACAGCATGGCCTCCAGCCTCAGAACGAATATTCCAGCGACAGGATCAGATTCGTCGTTCCCGGCTGAAGCCGGTCCTACAAGGTGCTTATTGCGGTGTTCTCACTGTTATCCAATACCGCGTCAGCCGGTGTACTTGGACCGGTAGCGACTGTTGCAACGCCAGCAGCACCCGGTCGGTAAAGACCCAGGTCAGTGGCAGCCTGGCAAACAGGCGTATGGCCGGTGCCTTCAAGGGGCGCAGTTCCAGCTCGCCCTCGAACAGCGTCACAGGCTGCCACCGTCGACGTCGTACACCGAAGAGCGCGTGCCCAGCCCTTTGAAGCGCGACAGCAGAAACGGTTCGCGTACCCGCGCCGGCATGGCGGAGCATGCTGTCGGTCTGCAGCACGGTTTCAATGACTATGGCGCGGGTTTGCGGTGACGGCGTTTGCGGCTCCGGCAAGCGGGCCAGGCTGTCCAGGTAAGCCCGCTCGATACGCTGGTAACAGGCATAAAAAAACCGGCCTCCGCAAAGGGCCGGTCCAGAGGCTCATGAAAACTTATGCACGTTTTTCGTGTGTTTCAAGCCTTATGAAATAAGCAACAAAATCAATCAGATAGAGCAATTATTTGTGTGTTTCAGAAATTTCGCACACAGGTTATCCACAATTTCACGCAGGGACTTTTTCGTCATTCGTCATCAAGATGGCCGGCGATCCCATGGCCCGTTGCGTGGCTTCGTTCCAGGCCTGGACCCGGTCGTTGAGCGCGGCGATGGCGCGTGGGCCGGTGCCTTCGGCAAACATCGGCTCGCCGATCACCACCTCGATGGTGCCCGGTGTCTTGTGCCAGCCTTCCTTGGGCCAGTACTTGCCGGCGTTGTGTGCAATCGGCAGCACCGGCAGGTCGGCGTTGACGGCCAAGGCCGCACCGCCGCGCGAGAATTTGCCAACCTTGCCATAGGGCACGCGCGTGCCTTCCGGAAAAATCAGTACCCAGACACCGTCCTTGAGCAACTGGTCGCCCTTCTGGGCGATTTCCCTGAGTGCCGCCTTGGGGTTGGAGCGGTCGATGGCGATGGGCCGCAGCATCGCCATGGCCCAGCCAAAGAACGGCACATACAGCAGTTCGCGCTTGAGCACCTGGCTGAGCGGCTCGAAATACGCCGACAGGAAGAAGGTCTCCCAGGTGCTCTGGTGGTTGGACACGATCACGCAAGGGGTGGTGGGCACGTTGTGCTCGCCGGTGACCTTGATCTTGATGCCCAGCAGCACCCGCGACAGCAGCAGGGCAAACCGGCACCAGTTCACGTTGATGAAACGGTAGCGGCTCTTGAACGACAGAAACGGTGCGATGAAAAAGCTCAGGGTGCACCAGGCGAAGGCGCTGGTGCCCAGCAACAGGTAGAAGATAGAGATTCTGAGCGTCCGGATGATCGACATGCCTGCTTTTACCTAGGGGCGTATGCCCGTTGATGGCCCGTGCCGGGTTTCGCCGGTCAGGGCGTTACCGGTGACGGTTGTGGATAAGTTCTTCGGCAATGGCCGCCAGATCTTCGAAGATCAGCGTCCCGGCCGGTACCTGGCGCTCCATTGTCCGGTGACCCTTGCCGGTCAGCACCAGCACCGGCTGCGCCTCGACGGCCAGCGCCGCCTGCAAGTCGCCGGGGCTGTCACCGACAAACCATACACCGGCAAGGTCGGTGTGGTAATGCCGGGCGATGGTCTGCAGCATGCCCGGCAGCGGCTTGCGGCAGTCGCAGCCGGCATCGGGGCCGTGTGGACAATAAACGATCAGACCCACCTCGCCACCCTGCTCCGCCACCAACGTGCGCAATTGCGCATGCATGGCGTCCAGGGTGGCCAGGTCGTAATAACCTCGGGCAATGCCGGACTGGTTGGTGGCCACCGCCACCGTCCAGCCGGCCTTGCTCAATGCTGCGATGGCCTCGATGGAGCCCGGGATGGGAATCCATTCCTCCAGCGACTTGATGTAGGCGTCGGAGTCCTGGTTGATCACCCCGTCCCGATCGAGAATCAGCAGCTTCACGCTTTACCCCTCAGCCCAGCAACGAGATGTCGGCCACGCCCAGGAACAGCCCGCGCAGACGCGCCAGCAGCGCATAGCGGTTGGCCCGTACGTTGGCGTCCTCGGCGTTGACCATCACCGCAGCGAAGAAGGCATCGACCGGCTCGCGCAGGCTGGCCAGGCGCGCCAGCGACTCGGTGTACTTGCGCTCCGCGGCCAGTGGCTGCACGGCGTGGTCGGCCTGTTGCACAGCCGAATACAGCGAGAACTCGCTGGCGTTGTCGAAGTACTTGGGCTCGACGGTCTGGGCAACCTTGCCCTCGGCCTTGCCCAGCAGGTTCGAGACGCGCTTGTTCACGGCGGCCAGGGCCGCGGCCTGTGGCAGGGCGCGGAAAGCTTGCACAGCCTGCACACGCTGGTCGAAGTCCAGCGCCGAGGCTGGCTGCAGCGCACGTACCGAGAGGTACACGGCCACATCGATGCCTTCGTCTTCGTAGCGTGCACGCAGGCGGTCGAAGATGAACTCCAGCACCTGCTCGGCCAGGCCGGCAGCCTTGACCTTGGCGCCGAACAGCGTGACCGCGAACTTCACGGTCTCGACCAGGTTGAGGTCGTACTTCTTGTCGATCAGGATGCGCAGGATGCCCAGTGCTGCACGACGCAGCGCGTAGGGGTCCTTGCTGCCGGTGGGCAGCATGCCGATGCCGAAGATGCCCACCAGGGTGTCGAGCTTGTCGGCGATGGCCACGGCGGCACCGGTGACGGTGGTCGGCAGTTCGGCGCCGGCACCGCGCGGCATGTACTGCTCGTTCAGCGCCAGGGCGACATCTTCAGGTTCGCCGTCGGCCTTGGCGTAGTAGTAACCGGCGATGCCCTGCATTTCAGGGAATTCGCCGACCATCTCGGTCGACAGGTCGCACTTGGACAGCAGGCCGGCCCGTGCGGCGCGCCCGGCGTCGCCGCCGATGCGTGGCGCGATGTAGGCCGCCAGGGTCGAAACGCGCTCGGCCTTGTCGAACACGCTGCCCAACTGGGCCTGGAACACGACGTTCTTGAGGCGCTCGTTGAAGCTTTCGAGCTTCTGCTTCTTGTCCTGCTTGAAGAAGAACTCGGCGTCAGTCAGGCGCGGACGCACGACTTTCTCGTTACCCGAGACGATCTGCGCCGGGTCCTTGCTCTCGATGTTGGCCACGGTGATGAAGCGCGGCAGCAGCTTGCCCTCGGCGTCCAGCAGGCAGAAGTACTTCTGGTTGTCCTGCATGGTGGTGATCAGGGCTTCCTGCGGCACTTCCAGGAAGCGCTCCTCGAAAGAGCACACCAGCGGCACCGGCCATTCGACCAGGCCGGTCACCTCATCGAGCAACTCGGGCGGCACGATGGCGGTGCCCTGGTGCTGGGCGGCCAGTTCGTCGACGCGCTTGGCGATGATCTGCCGGCGCTCGTTGGCATCGGCCAGCACATGCGCGGCGCGCAGGTCGGTCAGGTAACCGGCCGGCGAGCTGATGCGCACGTCTTCAGGGTGATGGAAGCGGTGGCCACGCGAGTGACGGCCCGAGGTCTGTGCGAGGATCGTGCAATCGATGACCTGGTCACCGAACAGCATGACCAGCCACTGGGTCGGGCGCACGAACTCTTCCTTGCGCGCCGCCCAGCGCATGCGCTTGGCGATCGGCAGGTCGTTGAGCGAGTCTTCGACAATGGTCGGCAGCAGCGACGGGGTCGGCTTGCCGGCAATGCTCTGCACAAAACGCAGCTTGGGGCCGCTCTGGTCGATTTCGGCCAGGTCGACGCCACACTTCTTGGCAAAGCCCAGGGCGGCCTGGGTCGGGTTGCCCTCGGCATCGAACGCGGCCTGGCGTGGCGGACCGTCGAGGGTCACGCTGCGGTCAGGCTGCTGGTCGGCCAGACCGGTCACCAGCACGGCCAGGCGGCGCGGTGCGGCATACACCTGGCTGGCGGTGTAGGTCAGGCCGGCGCCTTGCAGGCCCTTCTCGATGCCGGCACGAAAGGCTTCGGCCAGGCTGCCCAGGGTCTTGGGCGGCAGCTCTTCGGTGCCCAGTTCGACCAGAAAATCTTGAGCACTCATTGTGCAGCCTCCAGCTTGGCCAATACTTCGTCGCGTAGATCAGGCGCCGCCATCGGGAAGCCCAGGCGGGCGCGCGATTGCAAGTAGCTCTGGGCAACCGAGCGGGCCAGCGTGCGCACGCGCAGGATGTACTGTTGGCGGGCGGTCACGGAGATGGCGCGGCGGGCGTCGAGCAGGTTGAAGGTGTGCGAGGCCTTGAGCACCATTTCATAGCTTGGCAACGGCAGGTTCAGCTCGATCAGGCGGGCTGCTTCGCTTTCGTAGAAATCGAACAGCTCGAACAGCTTGTCGACGTTGGCGTGTTCGAAGTTGTAGGTCGACTGTTCCACCTCGTTCTGGTGGAACACGTCGCCATAGGTGACCTTGCCGAACGGGCCGTCGGCCCAGACCAGGTCGTAGACCGAGTCCACGCCCTGCTGGTACATGGCCAGGCGTTCCAGGCCGTAGGTGATTTCGCCGGTCACCGGGTAGCATTCGATGCCACCGACCTGCTGGAAGTAGGTGAACTGCGAGACTTCCATGCCGTTGAGCCAGATTTCCCAGCCCAGGCCCCAGGCGCCCAGGGTCGGCGATTCCCAGTTGTCTTCGACAAAGCGCACGTCATGCACCAGCGGGTCGAGCCCGATGCGCTTGAGCGAGCCCAGGTACAGTTCCTGGAAGTTGTCGGGGTTGGGCTTGAGCACCACCTGGAACTGGTAGTAGTGCTGCAGGCGGTTAGGGTTCTCGCCGTAGCGGCCGTCGGTAGGACGGCGGCTGGGCTGGACGTAGGCGGCATTCCAGGTTTCCGGGCCGACGGCGCGCAGAAACGTGGCCGTGTGGAACGTGCCGGCGCCTACTTCCATATCGTAGGGCTGAAGGACCACACAACCCTGCTCGGCCCAGTATTGCTGGAGGGCGAGGATCAAGTCTTGGAAGGTACGCACGGCTGGCGTAGGCTGGCTCACAAAATTCACCTGTGCTGGGCTGCGATTCGAAAGGCGGGGAGTATACCCGATTCGGCCGCGCATCGACCCGTGGGAGGGCTATGACACGCTGCTTTTGGTGCAATGAAGATCCGCTGTACATCGCCTACCACGATCATGAGTGGGGCGTGCCGCTGCGCGATGCTCACCGGCTGTTCGAACTGCTGTTGCTCGAAGGGTTCCAGGCCGGGCTTTCCTGGATCACCATCCTCAAGCGCCGCGCCCGTTACCGCGAAGTGCTGTTCGGCTTCGACGCGCCACGGCTGGCGCAACTGACCGATGCCGAGATCGAGGCCTTGATGCAGGACGCCACGATCATCCGCAACCGCCTCAAGCTCAACGCCGTGCGCACCAACGCCCGTGCCTGGCTGGCGCTGCCGGACCCGGTCGGGCTGCTCTGGTCGTTCGTCGATGGCACACCGAAGATCAACCACTTCAAGGACCGCAGCGAAGTGCCGGCCATCACCCCCGAGGCGCAGGCCATGAGCAAAGCCTTGAAGAAAGCCGGCTTCACCTTCGTCGGTCCGACCATCTGCTACGCCTTCATGCAGGCCAGTGGCATGGTCATGGACCACACCACCGATTGCGATCGCTACCCGGTGCTCAGCCGCTGATTGGGTACAATGCCCGCCCTGAACATGAGGAACTGATTCGTGGAAAAATTCAAAGGCGCCTTGATGGTCGGGGCGTTGCGCCTGTTTGCCCTGTTGCCCTGGCGCGCCGTGCAGGCGGTGGGGTCAGCCATCGGCTGGCTGATGTGGAAGCTGCCCAATCGCTCGCGCGAGGTGGTGCGCATCAACCTGGCCAAGTGTTTCCCGGAGCTGAGCCCCGCCGAGCACGAGCAACTGGTGGGCCGCAGCCTGATGGACATCGGCAAGACCCTGACCGAAAGCGCCTGCGCCTGGATCTGGCCGGCGCAGAAATCCATCGACCTGGTGCGCGAGGTCGAAGGCCTGGACGTGCTCAAGGACGCGCTGGCTTCAGGCAAGGGCGTGGTTGGCATCACCAGCCACCTGGGCAACTGGGAAGTGCTCAACCACTTCTATTGCAGCCAGTGCAAACCGATCATTTTCTATCGTCCGCCCAAGCTCAAGGCGGTCGATGAGCTGCTGCGCAAACAGCGCGTGCAACTGGGCAACAAAGTGGCGGCCTCGACCAAGGAAGGCATCCTCAGTGTCATCAAGGAAGTACGCCGCGGCGGCCAGGTGGGCATTCCTGCCGACCCGGAACCGGCCGAATCGGCCGGCATCTTCGTGCCCTTCTGCGCCACCATGGCCCTGACCAGCAAGTTCGTGCCCAACATGCTCGCCGGTGGCAAGGCAGTGGGCGTGTTCCTGCACGCCATGCGCCTGCCCGATGGCTCGGGCTACAAGGTGGTGCTCGAAGCCGCTCCCGAGGCCATGTACAGCACCGACACCGCGACCTCGGCCGCGGCCATGAGCCAGGTGGTGGAAAAATACGTACGCGCCTACCCCAGCCAGTACATGTGGAGCATGAAACGCTTCAAGAAACGCCCCGCAGGCGAAGCACGCTGGTACTGACGTCCATACAACTCCGGTAGGAGCGCGCTTGCCCGCGACCGAGTGCGTAGCGCTCGCAGAATCTTCGCAACGCCACAAATTTACGGTTGCTAACACATCCGGGATCTATGAAACGCCACAAATTTACGACTGCTACGCACTCGGTCGCGGGCAAGCGCGCTCCTACACCAGGGCCTGTGCAAGGCTCAGAAGAAGCTCAACCCCACCTGGAACAACCGCTCGGCATCGCGGATGTATTTCTTGTCGACCAGGAACATGATCACGTGGTCGCCCGATTCGATCATCGTGCTGTCATGGGCGATCAGCACTTCCTGGTCGCGGATGATCGCGCCGATGGTGGTGCCGCTGGGCAGGTTGATGTCCTTGAGCGGGCGGCCGATGACCTTGCTTGATTTGGCATCGCCATGCGCCACCAGCTCGATGGCCTCGGCCGCTCCCCGGCGCAGCGAGTGCACGCTGACCACATCGCCCCGGCGCACGTGGGCCAGCAAGGTGCCGATGGTTGCCAGTTGCGGGCTGACCGCGATGTCGATTTCACCGCCCTGCACCAGGTCGACATAGGCCGGGTTGTTGATCAGGGTGATGACCTTGCGCGCGCCCATGCGCTTGGCCAGCAAGGACGACATGATGTTGGCTTCGTCGTCGTTGGTCAGGGCCAGGAACAGATCAGTGTCGCCGATGTTCTCTTCCATCAGCAGGTCACGGTCCGAAGAGCTGCCCTGCAGCACCACGGCGCTGTTGAGGTTCTCCGACAGGTAGCGACAGCGCGCCGGGTTCATTTCGATGATCTTGACCTGGTAGCGGCTTTCGATGGCTTCGGCCAGCCGCTCGCCGATATTGCCGCCCCCGGCGATGACGATGCGCTTGTAGTTCTCGTCCAGGCGGCGCATTTCGCCCATCACTGCCCGGATGTGCGCCTTGGCGGCGATGAAGAACACTTCATCGTCAGCCTCGATCACGGTGTCGCCCTGCGGCAGGATCGGTCGGTCGCGGCGGAAGATGGCCGCCACTCGCGTGTCGACATTGGGCATGTGTGCCTTGAGCTGGCGCAGTTGCTGGCCCACCAGCGGCCCGCCGTAGTAAGCCTTGATGGCCACCAGTTGCGCCTTGCCCTCGCCGAAGTCGATGACCTGCAAGGCGCCGGGGTATTCGATCAGGCGCTTGATGTAGTTGGTCACCACCTGTTCGGGGCTGATCAGCACGTCGACCGGAATGGCATCGTTGGCGAACAGTTCGTCACGCGTCAGGTAGGCCGCTTCGCGCACACGGGCGATCTTGGTCGGGGTATGGAACAACGTGTAGGCGACCTGACAGGCGATCATGTTGGCTTCGTCGCTGTTGGTCACCGCCACCAGCATATCGGCATCGTCGGCACCGGCCTGGCGCAGTACGGCCGGGAACGAGCCTTTACCCTGCACGGTGCGGATGTCCAGCCGGTCGCCCAGGTCCCGCAGGCGGTCGCCGTCGGTATCCACTACGGTAATGTCGTTGGCTTCGCTGGCCAGGTGCTCGGCCAGCGTGCCGCCGACCTGTCCTGCGCCGAGGATGATGATTTTCAACCTTTCACTCCAGAGAAAACGCCTTGCCGTAGGATCGGTCGGGCGGTGATCCGCTTTAGCCGCGAAGCAGACGCTAACGAAGAGCTGCCCTTCGCGGCTGAAGCCGCTCCTACGACGATTGTGACGATTGCGACGATTGTGGCGATGCGGCGATCTTGATCAGTTTGGCGTAGTAGAACCCGTCGTGCCCGTCTTGCCGGGGCAATAGCTGGCGCCCGTGTGGTTGCTTGAGGCCGGCCGCCGGCTGGCCTTGCTGGCCGGCGATGTCCAGCTCGCGGGCGCCCGGAGTGCGGGCCAGGAAGGCCTGGATCACTTCGGTGTTTTCAGTCGGCAGCACCGAGCAGGTGGCATACAGCACAATGCCGCCGACTTCCAGGGTCGGCCACAGCGCATCGAGCAGTTCGCCCTGCAGGCTGGCCAGTGCGGGAATGTCGTCAGCCTGGCGCGTCAGCTTGATGTCGGGGTGGCGGCGGATCACGCCAGTGGCCGAGCACGGGGCGTCGAGCAAGATGCGCTGGAACGGCGTGCCGTCCCACCACTGCGCGGTGTCGCGACCATCGGCGGCGATCAGCTCGGCCGTCAGACCCAGCCGCTCCAGGTTCTCGCGCACCCGTACCAGGCGCTTGGCCTCCAGGTCGACGGCCACCACGGCGCTCAGCGCCGGCTGGATTTCCAGGATATGGCACGTCTTGCCACCCGGTGCACAGCAGGCGTCCAGCACCCGCTGGCCCGGCGCCAGGTCCAGCAGCTCGGCGGCCAGTTGCGCGGCCTCGTCCTGCACGCTGACCCAGCCTTCGGCAAAACCAGGCAGCTCGCGCACGTCCTGTGCCTCGGCCAGCATGATGCCGTCCTGGCTGAACGGACTGGCCGAGGCCTCGATGCCGGCGCCTTTGAGGTGCTCAAGGTACTGGTCGCGGGTCTGATGGCGGCGGTTGATGCGCAGGATCATCGGCGGGTGGGCGTTGTTGGCCGCGCAAATGGCCTCCCAGTGCTCGGGCCAGGCGGCCTTGAGGGCTTTCTGCAGCCAGCGCGGGTGCGCGGTGCGCACCACTGGATCATGTTCCAGCTCGGCCAGCAGGCCTTCGCTCTCGCGCTGGGCACGGCGCAGCACGGCATTGAGCAAAGCCTTGGCCCAGGGCTTTTTAAGCTTGTCGGCGCAGCCCACAGTTTCGCCGATGGCGGCATGCGCTGGTACGCGGCTGTAGAGCAACTGGTACAGGCCGACCAGCAACAGGGCTTCGACATCGGCGTCGGCGGCCTTGAACGGCTTTTGCAGCAATCTGGCCGCCAGCGCCGACAGGCGTGGCTGCCAGCGTGCGGTGCCAAAGGCCAGGTCCTGGGTCAGGCCGCGATCACGCGCCTCGACCTTGTCCAGTTGCCCCGGCAGCGAACTGTTGAGCGAGGCCTTGCCACTGAGTACGGCAGCCAGGGCGCGGGCTGCGGCCAGGCGCGGGTTCATTGACCCAGTACCGTGCCGCTGGCGAATTTCTCGCGGCGGCTGTTGAACAGGTCGGCAAAGCCCAGGGCCTTGCCACCGGGCAGTTGCAGGCGGGTCAGGCGCAGGGCCTGTTCGCCGCAGGCGACCAGCAGGCCGTCCTTGCTGGCGTCCAGGATGGTGCCGGGTGCGCCCTGCCCGTCGGCCAGCGTGGCGGCCAGCACCTTGAGTGCTTCGCCATTGAGGGTGCTGTGGCAGACCGGCCACGGATTGAACGCACGAATCAGCCGTTCGAGCTCGTCGGCCGGGCGGCTCCAGTCCAGGCGCGCCTCGTCCTTGTTGAGCTTGTGGGCGTAGGTGGCCAGGCTGTCGTCCTGGACTTCACCGACCAGCGTGCCGTCGGCCAGACCGGCAATGGCTTGCAGCACGGCGGGCGGGCCCAGTTCGGCGAGCCGGTCGTGCAGCGTGCCGCCGGTGTCCTGGGCGCTGATCGGGGTGATGGCCTTGAGCAGCATGGGGCCGGTGTCGAGCCCGGCTTCCATGCGCATCACGGTCACGCCGCTCTGGGCGTCGCCGGCCTGCACGGCGCGCTGGATCGGCGCCGCCCCGCGCCAGCGTGGCAACAGCGAGGCATGGCTGTTGATGCAGCCCAGGCGCGGAATATCCAGCACCACCTGTGGCAGGATCAGGCCGTAGGCGACCACCACCATCAGGTCGGGCTTGAGCGCCGCCAGTTCGGCCTGGGCCTCGGCATCACGCAGGGTCGGTGGCTGCAGCACCGCAATGTCGTGTTGCAGCGCCAGTTGCTTGACCGGGCTGGGCATCAGCTTCTGCCCGCGACCGGCCGGACGGTCGGGCTGGGTATAGACCGCCACGAGGGTGTGCGGGCTGTCGAGCAGGGCTTTCAGGTGTTCGGCGGCAAATTCCGGGGTGCCGGCGAAAACGATGCGCAGTGGCTCAGTCATGGATGTCTCGTTCAGTAAAAAAGCAAAAGGCCCGTGACAGGCCTTTTGGGGGTGATCGCGGATCAGGCGTTCTGCCTGTGCAGTTTTTCCAGCTTTTTCTTGATCCGGTCACGCTTGAGGGTAGAGAGGTAATCGACGAACAGCTTGCCATTGAGGTGATCGCACTCATGCTGGATGCACACCGCCAGCAGGCCTTCGGCAACCATTTCATAGGGCTGGCCTTCGCGGTCCAGTGCCTTGATGCGCACCTGCAGCGGGCGGTCGACGTTCTCGTAGAAGCCGGGTACCGACAGACAACCTTCCTGGTACTGGCCCATGTCCTGGGTCAGGGTTTCAAGCTCGGGGTTGATCAGCACCAGCGGCTCGCTGCGGTCTTCGCTGAGGTCCATGACCACCACGCGCTTGTGCACATTGACCTGGGTCGCGGCCAGGCCGATGCCCGGCGCCTCGTACATGGTTTCAAACATGTCGTCGACCAGCTGGCGAATGGCATCGTCCACGACCGTCACCGGCTTGGCGATGGTGCGCAGGCGCGCATCGGGAAATTCGAGAATGTTGAGAATAGCCATATACGTAAGTGCTGCACTGTTAGGGTAAAGTCAGGAACGGCTGCCGGTTTGCACAAGGCAACGCACGCAGCCCCTTGAATACCACGCTGTCGGACGAATCGTAACAATTGCGATCTGGCGCACTGCTGCGATTTTCAAGCCGTCTTCTATGGTTGACGCGATGCCACATGATAAAGGGATTCACCGCATGAGGAAAACACTACTCGCCCTGCTGCTGTTGACCGCCAGTGGTCTTGCGCAGGCGCAAGTGCAACTCAGGGAAGGTCATCCGCAGCGTTACACGGTGGTTGCCGGTGACACGCTGTGGGATATTTCCGGCAAATTCCTGCGCGAGCCCTGGCGCTGGAAAGAGCTGTGGCGCGCCAATCCGTCGATCCAGGACCCGGACCTGATCTACCCCGGCGACACTCTGACGCTGACCTACATCGACGGCCAGCCGCATGTCCAGCTCAGCCGTGGTGCGTCACGCGGCACCATCAAGCTGTCGCCGCGCATTCGCAGTACCCCGACGATGGAGGCCATCCCGAGCATTCCACTGGGCGCGATCAACGCCTTTCTGATCAGCAACCGCATCGTCGACAGCGCCGAACAGTTCCAGCAGGCCCCGTACATCGTGGCCGGCAATGCCGAGCGTGTGCTCAGCGGCCAGGGCGACCGCCTGTACGCCCGTGGTGGCCTGGATCCGGCGAATGCCACGTATGGCATTTTCCGTCAGGGCAAGACTTACACCGACCCGGTCACCAAAGAAGTGCTGGGCATCAACGCCGACGACATTGGCAGCGGCGAAGTGGTCGCCACCGAGGGCGATGTCTCCACGCTGGTGCTGCAACGCACGACCCAGGAAGTGCGCCTGGGCGACCGCCTGTTCGCCAGCGAAGAACGACCGGTCAACTCCACCTTCATGCCGACCCCACCGGCCTCGAACATCGACGGACTGATCATCGACGTGCCGCGCGGTGTGACCCAGGTGGGCGAGTACGATGTGGTGACCCTGGATCGCGGCCGCCGCGACGGCCTGCAAGAAGGCAACGTACTGGCCATCTACAAGACCGGCGAACAGGTGCGTGACCGTGTCACCGGTGAGCAGGTCAAGATCCCCGATGAGCGTTCGGGGCTGCTGATGGTGTTTCGCACCTATGACAAGCTCAGTTACGCCTTGGTCCTGCACGCGACCCGATCCTTGGCCATCATGGACAAGGTCCGCAATCCATAAGCGGCATTGCCGCTGACCTGTGTCATCGACAAAATCCTCAGTTATCAAATTGTTGTCAACAGAGTTATCCACAGGTTTTCCGCCTGTCAGGATTGCATCACAGATCAGGGACGATCGTATGCCATTGTTTGAAAATAACCCCGTTGCGCCTGCCGAACTGGAAGCGCGCTTGCGCCTGCACCGCCTGCCCGAGATCGGCCCTGCACGGTTTGCCCGCCTTATCCAGGCCTTTGGTTCGGCCTCGGCGGCCCTCGGCGCGCCGGCCAGTGCCTGGCGTTCATTGCGTCTTCCGGCAGCGGCCAGCGAGGCGCGGCGCAGCCTTGAAGTGCGCGATGGCGCCAGCGCTGCATTGGCCTGGCTGGAGCGTGCGGACCAGCATTTGCTGATGTGGGACGACCCGGCCTACCCCGCATTGCTGGCGGAAATTGCCGATCCGCCACCCTTGCTGTTCATCGCCGGCAACCCTCAATTGCTCGACCGGCCGCAGCTGGCGATGGTCGGCAGCCGACGCGCGTCCAGGCCGGCGCTGGACACCGCCCGCGCGTTTTCGCGCAGCCTGGCGGCCAGCGGGCTGGTGATCACCAGCGGCCTGGCGCTGGGCATCGATGGCGCCGCGCACCAGGCCGCGCTGGACGTCGGCGGGGGGACGATCGGGGTGCTCGGCACGGGGCTGGAAAATATTTATCCACAGAAGCACGGTACGCTGGCTGCGCACATGCGCGAACAGGGCAGCGCGGTGGTTTCCGAGTTTCCTCTGGATGCAGGGCCCCAGGCCGCCAACTTCCCGCGTCGCAACCGGATCATCAGCGGTCTGTCGCTGGCCGTGCTGGTGGTGGAGGCCAGCGTGCGCAGCGGCTCGCTGATCACCGCACGGCTGGCGGCCGAACAGGGCCGCGAGGTCTACGCGATTCCAGGCTCGATTCACCATCCGGGCGCGCGCGGGTGTCATCAGTTGATTCGCGATGGCGCCATTCTGGTCGAAAGCGTCCAGCACATTCTCGAAGGCCTGCGTCACTGGCAAGTGCCCGGCCCCGAACACCCTGCGCCCGAGGCCGCCCTGCCCGCGCCGGTCGATCATCCCTTGCTGGCGCTGCTGCACGCTGCCCCGCAGACCAGCGAAGCATTGGCCTGCAGCAGCGGCTGGCCATTACCCCGCGTGCTGGGCGAACTGACCGAACTGGAGCTGGACGGACGCATCAACTGTGAGGCCGGACGATGGTTCGCATGCGGGCGCTGAGGTTAAACTGCCGCTCATTACTTACCTGGCACGATCGGCACTGGAGAAACGGCAATGGTCAGCAGTTGGCGTGTGCAACAAGCCGCCCGGGAGATACGGGCAGGTGCGGTGATTGCCTACCCGACCGAGGCGGTCTGGGGGCTGGGATGCGATCCCTGGGATGAGGAGGCGGTGTACCGGTTGTTATTGATCAAGTCGCGGCCGCTGGACAAGGGGCTGATCCTGATCGCCGACAACATTCGCCAGTTCGATTTTCTGTTCGAGGATTTTCCCGAGCTGTGGATCGACCGCATGGCCAGCACCTGGCCTGGACCCAACACCTGGCTGGTGCCGCACCAGAACCTGCTGCCCGAGTGGATCACCGGCCAGCACGAAACGGTCGCCCTGCGCGTGACCGACCACCCGGTGGTACGCGAGCTATGTGCCCTTACCGGCCCGCTGGTGTCCACCTCGGCCAACCCGACCGGTCGCCCCGCTGCCCGCTCGCGACTGCGCGTCGAGCAGTATTTCCGTGGCCAGGTCGACCTGGTGCTTGGCGGTAGCCTGGGCGGGCGTCGCAACCCGAGCGTGATCCGCGATATCGCCACCGGCCAGGTCGTACGCGCCGGCTAGGCACGTCATCCCCTGGATATGGGCTCGGTACACCACTTGTAGGAGCGCGCTTGCCCGCGACCGGCTGCGTTAGCAGTCGTAAATTTTCAGCGTTTCATAGATCCCTGATGGGTTAGCAGGCGTAAATTTGTGGCGTTTCGCAGATTCTGCGAGCGCTACGCACTCGGTCGCGGGCAAGCGCGCTCCTACCTGAGCCGGTGTTTGCGGCGCCCCGCCTTGGCCCTGTGTCAGTGACACAGGACGGGCTCCCACAGCGAAAGACTAAGGAATCAGGATCGTCGAACCTGTGGTCTTGCGCTCGGCCAGGTCGATCTGGGCCTGGGCGGCGTCCTGCAGGGGGTACTGCTGGATGTCGTTGACCTTGATCTTGCCGCTGATGAGCATGTCGAACAACTCGTCGGCCATCGCCTGCAGGTTTTGCGGATTATTGGCATAGCTGCCCAGGGTCGGGCGCGTCACATACAGCGAACCCTTCTGCGCCAGCAGGCCCAGGTGCACGCCGGTGACCGCGCCGGAGGCATTGCCGAAGCTGACCATAAGCCCGCGGGGGGCTACGCAGTCCAGCGAGGCCAGCCAGGTGTTCTTGCCCACGCCGTCATAGACCACCGCGCACTTCTTGCCGTCGGTCAGTTCCAGCACCCGCCGGGCCACGTCTTCATGGCTGTAGTCGATGGTTTCCCAGGCGCCGAGCGCCTTGGCGTGCGCGGCTTTTTCCGGCGAACTGACTGTGCCGATCAGGCGCGCACCCAGGGCCTTGGCCCACTGGCAGGCAATCGAACCCACGCCCCCGGCGGCGGCATGGAACAGGAAGATTTCGTTGGGCTTGATGGCGTAGGTCTGGCGCAGCAGGTACTGCACGGTCAGGCCCTTGAGCATCACGGCGGCGGCCTGCTCGAAGCTGATGGCGTCCGGCAGCCTGACCAGATGCGCCTCGGGCAGCACATGGTAATTGCTATAGGCCCCCAGGGGGCCGGTGCCATAGGCCACGCGGTCGCCGACCTGCCAGCGCGTCACCTCACTGCCAACTGCTTCGACCACGCCGGCGCCTTCATTGCCCATGCCGCTGGGCAATGGCGAGGGGTACAGGCCGCTGCGGTAATAGGTGTCGATGAAGTTCAGGCCAATGGCCCGGTTGTGCACGCGCACTTCCTGCGGGCCGGGTTCGGCGGGTTGGTAATCAAGGTATTCAAGGACCTCAGGGCCGCCCGTGGTGCTGAACTGGATACGCTTAGCCATTGCTCTCTCCATGATAAGTGCGACACACAATAGCCCTATCGGACCTGTTCACAGGAGGCCCGTCAACTGCGAAGGCCCCTGTGGCGATGGTATGCTACGCGGCACTTTGCCTGTGGCCCCGTATTGTCGGGCTTCAGGGCCGTTTCGAGGATTTTCATGAACAGCCATACCGAAGCCGTCAAAGCCTACCTGCTCGACCTGCAGGACCGTATCTGTGCCGCGCTGGAACACGAAGACGGCGCCGCCCAGTTCATCGAAGACGCCTGGACCCGACCTGCCGGTGGTGGTGGCCGTACGCGGGTGGTCGAGAACGGCAAGGTGATCGAGAAGGGCGGGGTCAACTTTTCCCATGTCTTCGGCACCAGCCTGCCGCCGTCGGCCAGTGCGCACCGGCCGGAGCTGGCCGGGCGCGGCTTCGAGGCGCTGGGCGTGTCGCTGGTAATTCACCCGCACAACCCGTACGTGCCGACCTCGCACGCCAATGTGCGCTTCTTCATCGCCGAAAAAGAAGGCGAAGAACCGGTGTGGTGGTTCGGTGGCGGTTTCGACCTGACCCCCTTCTATGGCGTCGAGGAAGACTGCATTCACTGGCACCAGGTGGCCGAACGCGCCTGTGCGCCCTTTGGTGCCGAGGTGTACCCGCGCTACAAGGCCTGGTGCGACACGTATTTCCACATCAAGCACCGCAACGAGCCGCGTGGCATCGGTGGCCTGTTTTTCGATGACCTGAACCAGTGGGACTTCGACACCAGCTTTGCCTTCATGCGCGCCATCGGCGATGCCTTCCTGGAGGCCTACCTGCCCATCGTGCGGCGCCGCAAGGCGGCCGCCTACAGCGTGCAACAGCGCGAATTCCAGGAGTTCCGCCGGGGCCGCTACGTCGAGTTCAACCTGGTCTACGACCGTGGCACGCTGTTTGGCCTGCAATCGGGCGGGCGCACCGAGTCGATCCTCATGTCGCTGCCGCCGCAAGTGCGCTGGGGCTATGACTGGAAAGCCGTGCCGGGCAGTGAAGAAGCGCGCCTGACCGAATACTTCTTGCAGGACCGCGACTGGCTGGGCCTCGCGGTCCATCCGTGATCAACAGGAACCTGTATGGACGCTTACGTTGTCTTCGGTAACCCCATCGGCCACAGCAAGTCGCCGTTGATTCATCGCCTGTTCGCCGAGCAGACCGGCCAGCACCTGGACTACCGCACCGCACTGGCACCGCTGGACGACTTCCCGGCCTTTGCCCGGGCCTTTTTCCAGGCAGGACGCGGCGCCAATGTCACCGTGCCGTTCAAGGAGCAGGCCTTCGCCCTGGCCGACAGCCTGACCGAGCGCGCCCGCCGTGCCGGTGCGGTCAACACCCTGGCCCGGCGCGATGACGGCAGCCTGCTGGGCGACAACACCGACGGTGCCGGCCTGGTACGCGACCTGACGGTCAATTGCGGCCTTGAACTGCGCGGCAAGCGCATCCTGCTGCTGGGCGCCGGCGGCGCGGTGCGCGGGGTGCTCGAACCCTTGCTGGCCGAGCAGCCCGAGGTGGTGGTGATCGCCAACCGCACGGTGGCAAAGGCCGAACAACTGGTGCATGAATTCGCCGACCTGGGCCCGGTGTCGGCCAGTGGCTTCGGCTGGCTCGAAGAGGCGGTGGACGTGATCATCAACGCCACCTCGGCCAGCCTGTCCGGCGAGCTGCCACCGATTGCGCCGAGCCTGATCGCCAGGGACCACACCTTCTGCTACGACATGATGTACGCCAAGGCGCCCACTGCGTTCTGCCACTGGGCCGGCGAGCACGGCGCCGCGCGCGCGGTGGACGGCCTGGGCATGCTGGTCGAGCAGGCCGCCGAAGCCTTCCTGCTGTGGCGCGGCGTGCGCCCCGACTCCGCCCCGGTACTGGCCGAAATGCGCCGGCAGCTGGCGATGTCCTAGGCGCCTCATCTGTGGGGGCATACACAAAATAACTTACTGATTTTACTGGATATTAAATTCACCGCCTGTAGGAGCGCGCTCTGCCCGCGACCGGCTGCGTTAGCAGTCGTAAATTTGTGGCGTTTCGCAGATATTTCAGTCGTAAATTTTCAGCGTCTACACAATTTTTGCGAGCGCTACGCACTCGGTCGCGGGCAGAGCGCGCTCCTACAAGCCGGCGCCTGCCGGGCTTTCGAACCGGATCGGGCAGCGCTCGGGTCCTTCGAGCTTGTGCAGTTCTTCGATCACATGCGCCCTGGCATGGCGCAGGGTCAGGCTGCGGCCTTGCTGGCCCAGCCGGCGGGCTTCCTGATGCAGCATCTCGACGCCTGAATAGTCGATGAAATTGATGTGCTGCGCCTCGATCACCACGTGCCGGCCTTCGCTGCGTTGCAGCCGGGTCTGCAGGTAATGGCTGGCGCCAAAGAAGATCGAGCCGCCCACACGCAGGATTTCCTCGTCGCCCTCGCGCCACTGTTGCACGCGCGGCTGCGAGGTGCGCTTGAGATAAAAGAACAGCGACGCCAGCACGCCGGCGTAGATCGCCGCCTGAAGCTCCAGCACCAGAGTGGCGGCGCAGGTCAGCAACATGACGAAAAATTCCGCCCGGCTGACCCGGAACAGCGCCGCAATGCCTCGGCGGTCGATGAGCCCCCAGCAGATCAGCAAAATCGAAGCGGCCATGGCCGGGATCGGAATGTGCGCGATCAGCGACGCCCCGGCCACGGCAAACAGCGCCACCCACAATGCCGAAAACACCCCGGCCAGCGGCGAGCGGGCGCCGGCCTCGAAGCTCAGGGCCGCACGGGTGAAGGAGCCGGCCGACAGGTAGCCGGAAAACAAGGCGCCGGCCATGTTCGACAGGCCCTGGGCGCGCACTTCCTGATTGGCGTTGAGCATCTGCTGCGAGCGGGTCGCCAGCGAGCGGGCAATCGAGAGGCTGTTGACCAGCCCGAGCATGCCCACGGCCACGGCGGTGGGCAGCAGGCGAATGATCAGTTCGCCGTCCAGCGGCACCGGGCTGAACGGCGGCAGGTGACCGGCAAAAGCCTTGACCTGTTGCACATGGCCGAACATCGCAGGCCACAGCCAGACCAGCAGGCTACTGGTCAGCAGAGTGATCATCAGGGTCGGCCACTTGGGCGCCAGCGCCTTGAGCACGATGCCCAGCCCCAGGGTCAGCAGGCCCAGGGTCAGGGATGTGGTGTCGACCTGGTGGCGGTGTTCGATGAGTGCGGCCAGGCTGCCCAGCGCGGTGCTCTGGCTGGGCAGCTCCAGGCCCATGAGGTTGGGCAATTGTCCCAGGGCAATGACCACGGCCGCGCCCAGGGTGAAACCGATCACCACCGAATGCGAAACGAAGTTGACCAGCGCGCCGAAGCGCATCAGGCCGAGCAATAACTGGAAGGCACCGGCAATGAAGGTCAGCAGCAGGATCAGGGTGATGTAGTCCTGACTGGCCGGCACCGCCAGGGGGCTGACGCTGGCGTACAGCACCACGGAAATCGCCGCCGTCGGCCCGCAAATCAGGTGCCAGGACGAACCCCACAGGCAGGCGATCAGCACCGGCACGATGGCGGCGTACAAGCCGTACTCCGGCGGCAGGCCGGCGATCAGGGCGTAGGCGATCGATTGCGGCAGTGCCAGGATCGCCCCGCTCAGCCCCACCAGTGCATCGCGGCCGACGCTGTGGCGGGTCTGTTGGGGCAACCAGGCCAGGAAAGGAAAAAATTTATGGCGCTTGAGCCGGGCCATGAGCCTCTCGTTGTCAATGAATGAGCAAAGTCAGCGTACAACACCCGGCCCGCTACCCCTACCGATCGATCAGGAACAACACGGTCCATGTGGGAGACAAGCTCTGCTGGCGATTGCGATTCAGGATGCCGGGCAAATGCGCCGGTATCACTGGCCCGTTCGCGAGCACAGCGCCCTGCCACAACAATCGGACCCACGTTTGGCAGGGCCCGCATCAGCCGTTACAGACTGGCCTTCACCGCCGCCAACCCGTCCTTGTCGTCAATGGTCTTCACGCCATCCAGCCATTGCTCCAGCACCGCCGGGTTGGCCTTGATCCAGGCCTTGGCCGCCTGCGGGTTGCTGGTCTTGTTATTGGCCACCTCGGCCATGATGCTGTTTTCCATGTCCAGGGTGAATGTCAGGTTGGTCAGCAACCTGGCCGCGTTCGGGCAGGCGTCGGCGTAGCCCTTGCGGGTCACGGTGTACACCGCGCCGGTGTCGCCAAAATACTTCTCGCCGCCCTTGAGGTAGCGCATGCCTTTGACCTGCACGTTCATCGGGTGCGGTGTCCAGCCCAGGAAGACCACGAAGGCCTTGCGCTTCACGTTGCGGTTGACCTCGGCCAGCATCGCCTGTTCGCTGGACTCGACCAGCTTCCATTTTCCGAGGTTGAATTCGTTGGCCTTGATGATCTCCTGCAACGACAGGTTGGCCGGCGCGCCGGCACCGATGCCGTAGATCTTGTTATTGAACTTGTCGGCAAATTTCTGCAGGTCGGCAAAATCATGCACGCCGGCCTCCCAGACGTAGTCGGGCACGGCCAGGGTGAACTCGGTGCCTTGCAGGTTCTTGCTCAGTTGCGTGACGTCGCCGGTGGCGATGAACTTGTCATGAAAGCCCTGCTGGGCCGGCATCCAGTTGCCCAGGAACACGTCGAGCTGCCCGTCCTTGAGGCCGCCGTAGGTGATCGGCACCGCCAGGGTATCGACCTTGGCGGTGTAGCCCAGCCCTTCCAGCAGCAATCCGGCGATGGCGTTGGTGGCGCCGATGTCGCTCCAGCCGGGATCGGCCATCTTCACGGTCTTGCAACTCTGCTCGGCGGCCTGCACGGTCAGGCCTGTGAGGGTCATGACACTGGCCACCAGCACTGCGGATAACGTCTTCATCGAGATGCCCTTTGTTGGTTTTCTGGGTTGGCAGGGTTCAAGGCTGTGGAAAGCGTGCGCGGCGCTCCAGGTCGTCCAGGTCAATGTGGTTGCGCATGTACTGCTGGCTGGCGTCGACCAGCGGCTGGTGATCCCAGCTCTTGAGTTTTCCGGTGGCCAGCGCCTGCGCCACCAGCCGGCGACGGCGCTGGCTGGCGAGCACGTGCTGATGAATGGCCGGGATGTCCCACTTGGCGCGCGCCTCGCCCAGCATCTGTTCGAACAGCGCCTGATGCGCCGGCGACTGGCTCAGCTCTTCGCGTTCCTGCGGGTCGTTGTGTACATCGAACAACAGGCATGGGTCCGACTCGGAATAGATGAATTTATAAGCCCCGCGACGAATCATCATTAGCGGGCTGGTGGTACCTTCGGCCATGTATTCGCCGAACACTTCGTCATGCCCGCCCTCGCCGCGCAGGTGCGGTAGCAGCGAGCGGCCGTCCAGCGCCAGGCCACTGTCAGTCTGGCCGCCGGCCAGTTCGACCAGGGTCGGCAACAGGTCGGCGGTGGACACCGCCGCGCTGACCCGCCCGGCTGCGAACTGCCCCGGCGCATGAATCACCAGTGGCACCCGTGCAGCCATTTCGAACCAGTGCATTTTGTACCAGAGGCCGCGCTCGCCGAGCATGTCACCGTGGTCGCCGGAGAAGACAATGATCGTGTCGTCGGCCAGGCCGGTTTCTTCCAGGGTCTGCAGCAGCCTGCCGATGTTGTGATCAATGTAGCTGCAGGCGCCGAAGTACGCGCGCCGCGCATCGCGAATCTTGTCGACGGGCAATGGCTTGTCCCACAGGTCGTAGACCTTGAGCAGGCGCTGCGAATGCGGGTCGAGCGCGTCCTGGTCGGCGTGGGCCACCGGCATCGGAATCTCGTCGTCGCGGTACAGGTCCCAGAACGGCTTGGGAATGGTGTACGGGTCGTGCGGATGGGTCATCGACACGGTCAGGCAGAACGGCGCATCGCCGTCCTGGCGGACATGGTCGTACAGGTACTGCTGGGCCTTGAACACCACCTCTTCATCGAAATCGAGCTGGTTGGTGCGCACGCAGGGGCCGGCCTGCAGCACCGACGACATGTTGTGGTACCAAGTGGGGCGCACGTCCGGCGCGTCCCAGTTCACTGCCCAGCCGTAGTCGGCCGGATAAATGTCGCTGGTCAGGCGCTCTTCATAGCCGTGCAACTGGTCCGGGCCGCAAAAGTGCATCTTGCCGGCCAGGGCGGTATGGTAGCCCAGGCTGCGCAGGTAGTGGGCGTAGGTGGGGATGTCGGCAGGAAAGTCCGCCGCGTTGTCGTAGGCACCGATCCGGCTGGGCAACTGGCCGCTGACCAGGGTAAAGCGCGACGGTGCACACAGCGGGCTGTTGCAGTAGGCGGCGTCGAACACCACCCCGCTTGCGGCCAGGCGACTGAGATTGGGCAGCTTGATCGGCGACTCGGCATAGATCGGCAGGATCGGCGCGGCCATCTGGTCGGCCATGATGAACAAAATGTTTTTACGCTTCATTGATCCTGCATCCCATTGCCAGGGTTTATGCGAAAGTGCTGCATTCGAGGATGAAGCCCACGCTTTTTCTGGTAAAGCCCATGCACTGCAATGACTAGGATAAGCACAGCTTATGTTTGAATGCCTTGGCACCCTGTCGCTGGATTTGCTGCGTGCCTTCGAGGCTGCCGCCCGCACGCGCAGCTTTACGGCGGCGGCCATCGAGTTGGGCACCACCCAGCCTGCCGTCAGCCAGCAGATCAAGCGCCTGGAAGAGCAATTGGCCACGCGCCTGTTCGACCGCATCTACCGTGGCATTGCCCTGACCGAGGCCGGCGAGGTGCTGCTTGAATATGTGCAGACGGGTCTGCAGTCGATTGACCTGGGCCTGGAAACCATCACCGGCCAGCACCAGCATGAGGTCTTGCAGGTCGCCACTGATTTTGCCTTTGCCGCCTACTGGCTGATGCCGCGCTTGCATCGCTTCCATGCCAGCCATCCGCACATCGATGTCAGCCTGGTGACCAGCGAGCGCAGCCACAGCATGCTGCGCAGCGATGTCGACGTGGCGGTCCTGTTCGGTGACGGACGTTTTCGCCAGGGTGAAAGCCGCTGGCTGTTCAGCGAAGAAGTATTCCCGGTGTGCAGCCCGCAACTGCTGGCGGGTCGCGAGCGGCCCTTGCCGCTGGAGGCGCTGAACGAGCTGCCGTTGCTGCACCTGCGTGGCGAAGGCAGCCACCAGTGGTTCGACTGGGCCGGGGTGTTCCGCGCACTGGGCATCCAGCAGGCGCCGGTGCCGGGGCAATTGCGCTTCGACAACTACACCTTGCTGATCCAGGCCGCCATCGGTGGGCAGGGCGTGGCCATCGGCTGGCGGCACCTGGTCGACGATCTGCTGGCGCAAGGCTTGCTCTGCCGGCCCATCGAAGCCTGCGCAATGTCGGCTTCGGGGTATTACGTGGTGCTGCCGCAGCGCAAGCGCCGCTTGCCGCTGATCGAGCAGTTTGTCGACTGGCTGACCAGTGAGCAGGCACAAAGCAATCAAACGTCGTCGTGTGCGACCTTGCCGTCGATTGCGGTGTAAAGCACTGGCATGGCATAACAGGCGCCTGTTCAGGTAGGGAGTACCGCAATGCTGACCATCCAGGGCTACCACGCCCACGTTTATTTCGATGAGCACACCCTTGAGCAGGGCCGTGCCTTGTGCGAGGCGGCCACGGCCGAGTTCGGTATCACCATGGGTCGCGTGCATGAGGGCCTGGTCGGTCCGCACCCGGACTGGAGCTGCCAACTGTCGTTCGGGCACGAGCTGCTGGCCGACGTGGTGCTGTGGCTGGCGTTCAATCGCAAGGAGTTGGTGGTGTTCCTGCACCCACTGACCGGCGACGACCTAGTCGACCATACCGCCCACGCGATCTGGATGGGTGCGGTACGGCCATTGAATCTTGAGGTGTTCAGGCAGCCTTGATTGCCTTTCCTACAGGCTATTCAGCCCGTCCTGACAGAAGCGTTTCAGCATTGAGGTGAAACTGCGTCCTTCTCGCATAAGGACATCGCCATGCTGATACCAAAGACACCCGCCTGGGCCCCGAGCAAGAAACGACTGGCCACCCTGGCGTTGCCCGTGGCCTTTCTGGCCGCCTCGCCCCTGCTGTTCAACAACATGTTTTTCTACAACGAAGCCGGTTACATGACCCATGTGCGCACGATCTTCGGCGACGAGAAGGTTGTCGATGACGTCGGCTACGCCACCAAGTGGTTCGGCCGGGCCACGGCGTGGAAAAAAGCCATCAGCGTGCAGTCCGTGCTGGTGCTCGACAAAAAGGACGACAACCCCGAGAACGACGCGCTGGGGGCGACCATCGAGACCTTTCCCATTGTCTTTCTGGGCAATGTCGACGCCAAGGTTGAGTCGTCCGCACGGTTTCGCCTGCCCGCCGGCGAGGCCTTCCTGACCATCGCGCAGGAATACCGCAACCCCGACAACTTCATCCGCAGCGCCCTGCTGCCGGCCATCAAGGAAACCCTGCAGGCCACCGCTTCGCTGATGACCGCCGATGATTACTACGCCGGGGCGCGCAGCGAGTTTGCCGCCGAGTTCGAGAACCAGCTCAACGACGGCCTGTACCTGATCAAGCGTCGGGAAATCCGCACCACCCAGGGCACGGTGCCGCGCCAGACCGCCATTCTCCAGGCCGGCACCGAACAGGGCAGCTTCGCTCATAACACCGGCAGCCAGTACGTGACCGAGAAGGTCACCGACGACAAGAACGTCCCCATCCGCAAGCAGCAACAGTTCCGCCGCTTCGGGGTGGAAGTGGTCGAGGCGCGCATCACCCATATCGACCCCAACCCGCAATACCGCGAGCGCATGGTCAAGGTCCAGCAGGCCCTGGCCGAGCTGGCGGTGGCGCGACAGAACCGCTTGAAGGAAGAGGAAGAAAAGCGCCTGGTGACGGCGCGTGGCGAGAAGGAAGTCGAGGCCAAGCGCCAGGAAACCCTGCGCGACCAGATCGAACGCACTACCCAGGCCGAGACCGAGAAACAACTGGCGGTGATCAACGCCGAGCGCGAGCGCAGCCGTGCCGAAATCGAGAAGCAGACCGCCGAGCTGCTGCGCGACAAGGCCACCACCACCGCGCAGGCCACCCGCATCACCGCCGACGCCGAAGCCCACGCCCGCGAAGCGTCGATCAAGGCCGACGGCGCGCTGCAATCGAAGCTCGATGCGCTGATCGCGATCAACAAGGCCTGGGCCCAGGCTGCCGCCCAGGCCCCGGTGCCCGGTGTAATGATGGGCGGCGCCGGTTCATCCGCCACCGTAGGACGTCAGGATGAACTCAGCCAGTTCATGGGCATCCTGGCCACCAAGGCCGCCCGCGACCTGGCGCTGGACATGAAAATGAATCAATAACAGGCCACCCACCTGCCGTGCATGAAAACCACTGCGTAGGCGCGCCCAACGATCGCGAAGGCTGTCTCGTCTGGCAAGGATGGTATCCGGTTGTACGGCCTATGCCTTTCAAGAGCGGTCAATCGCTGATTGACCGTTTGCGGAACGGCGATTGCTTTTACAAAGGCACGCCGCTTTATAGCCATGGCGAAGATCAACCGTTTATGAATATAAGTGAACACTGCTTTATTAACCATGTGTATAAAGTTTGAGACACCGCTCACAACACGCTTACCTTCGGAATTATCCTACATCCTCATCAGGAAAAGTTTTCTGTCCTCGGGTCGTTAAAGCTAGGGATGGTCTGAAATAGCCGGATATTTTCCGGCTATTGAGTCGTCAGTGCTTTTCAAAAAACGACCCCCGTCGAAATTTGACCCATTCTCTTCATTTTTCAGCCCTTCCGGCCGCTGCAAGGCGCTTGGCAGCCGCCATTTCCTGTATTACACGCGCACCTCTCCTGTGCTCGCCAGTAAATGTCGACGTGCCATCCACAGGTTTGACAAGGCGAACAACGTCACCATTTGCGTGGTGTTCTTGGCCAGCCCCCGAAAACGCACTTTTTCATAGCCAAACTGGCGCTTGATTACCCGAAACGGGTGCTCGACCTTGGCGCGAACCTGAGCCTTGGCCTTCTCGATCTTGCGCATCGCTTTGTACAAGGCGCTGTGTTTTCTGTGCTTTTTGTAAGTGCTGCGCCGGGCTGCAACCTGCCAAATAACCTCGCGCCCCGCGTGCTCTTCGCGCTTCTCGACCCCGGTATAACCCGCATCGGCGCAGACCACGTTTTCCTCGCCATGCAGCAGTTTGTCGACCTGCGTGACGTCCGCAACATTGGCTGCCGTGACCACCACGCTGTGCACCAGGCCCGACTCATCGTCAACGCCGATGTGGGCTTTGGCACCGAAGTAGTATTGGTTGCCTTTTTTGGTCTGATGCATCTCAGGATCGCGTTTCCCATCCTTGTTCTTGGTCGAACTGGGCGCATGAATCAATGTGGCATCGACGATGGTGCCTTGACGCAACGACAAACCACGGTCACTCAGATAACCATTGATCACACTGAGAATTCCGTTCGCCAGCTCGTATTTTTCCAGCAGCCGACGGAAATTGAGAATGGTGGTTTCGTCCGGGATTCGCTCCAGGCTCAGACCGGAAAACTGACGCAGGATGGTCGTTTCATACAGTGCTTCTTCCATCGCAGGATCACTGTAGCCGAACCAGTTTTGCATCAGGTGCACACGCAGCATCGCCATCAGCGGATAGGCCGGACGACCACCTTCGCCCTTCGGATAGTGCGGCTCGATCAAGGCAATCAAGCCCTTCCAGGGCACCACCTGATCCATCTCGATCAGGAACAATTCCTTGCGGGTCTGTTTGCGCTTGCCGGCGTACTCGGCGTCGGCGAAGGTCATTTGTTTCATCATCGAAAAGCTCGGCGACTGGTGTTCGGTGATTTTGCCAAATCAGGAAGTCTTTTTCAGAGTTTCCTTAGTGCATAATTACAAAGGATTTTGGGTTCACCAACATGATGCCGCGGAAATAGATTTTGTCGTATTTGTTGCGAGAGCCAAAGATGTGGTTCAGTGGGCACAAGCAGACGATATTCGACTTGATCGAGGCAATGTTCAGCGAGCTTTGATCGAGTCTAGGTGGAAGCAGGTTGGTAAATTTTTTCGAGCATCCCCTCGGAATGTTATTCCTACAAGTGTAACTATTGCTTTCGACGAAAGCTTGCAGTGCTCTGCCTCGGAAGGGGATGTGTCCGAAGTTGAACCATCTTATTACGTGGGTGATGCCGTTGATGGTGTCGTTAATATAGTGTTTTCTAACGCCGTTCAGCCTTTCTCTTTTATTATCGATGGGCAGCATCGTTTGAAAGGTATGGCTGAAGTTAATCACGATATTTGGGTTCCGGTTTGCTTGTTTCCGTCGCTGTCTCAATTTGAAAGAGCGTTTCAATTTATAACGATTAATAATAAGTCACATAAAGTCCCGACGGACAACCTAAAGGCATTAATTACAAATTTTGCTGATGTTGAGGAAGGGCTGCGTATTAGACTTACCCAAGCGTCAATAACTGCACCAAAATTTGCAACACTTGTTGATGTTATGAATGAAGACCCTGAAAGCCCTTTTTACAAAGTGGTCGATTGGGTGAACAATCGTCATGATGATAAAAAAACTATTATTTCTCCGTCCGCAATTGAAAATGGTTTGAAGGCTATTAAGAGTGGGTTCGCAGAGGCAAAGTCCGATGACGCGAATGCTATAACGGTTATGGCTGCTATTTGGCGGGAGATTTTTTTATACTACGGTGTCGATTACTCAAATATTGACAGTTTTAAGAACTTAACAAAAAAACCAGTGATGCAGCGGATCACGGAGATGGTTGTAGAATTCTTGGTGAGGGAGTTTGATCCGGTATTTTCTGATGGGAATATCATGTCTCAAGATGCACAGCAAGCAGGAATTGCAGCGAGGAAGTTAATTGATTCTATACCTGCAGAGTTTTGGCAGGAAGAGTGGACGTTGAAAAGCTTGGACACTTCTGCCGGGAGGGATATAATTAGTCGTGGTATACGGGAACTCAAAAGGCAAGTTCTAAGCAATCGTGGTGTGGATTTCGATTGGCGTAAGGGTAATCCTCTTTATTTAAATGTCGAGGACTAGTTGTCGAGGTCGGCGCTCCATTGTTCCCCCTGCGGGTTAGATGGAGTGCCGTGTGCGTTTTCTATGTGATGCGTGATTAAGTAACGTTTACCTTCGTAAAGTGTTGCGAGTTATAAAAGAAGAAGTTAGGAGTGAGATGTGGTTGATGTGTGGACGTGTAAGTTGTATTTCAATAATTGATTTGTCTACTTGAAGCTTGTTTTATGGTAGTGAAGCAGGTTGTCAAGGTATCTGTAATATTTTGTGTTGCTGTAAACCTAGTCGCCATTTCGGATTGCTCTTGCAGTATATAATAGCTTCCTCAATGTTGTTTTTGACGTTTTGGTTATCCATCGGTTGGAGGTAAAAGGTTTTGAAATCTAAATGTTCATATTGGTGGGGCATCGAATCAGGCTGTGGAAATACGAGTTTTAATTCATCACCTTTAGTTATCTTTAGATGTGCATTGGATTTTGGGCTTACACAGATCCAGTCAATGTCTTTGGGGGGGGCGATAGTTCCATTGGTCTCTACAGCAATGATGAAGTTCAGGTTATGTAGAGCGAGTACCAATGCGTCATCGACCTGAAGTAAAGGTTCTCCTCCGGTCAATACCACATATTTTTGATTCTGATGAGATATTGGCCAAAACGAATCAATAGCATAAGCAAGAGCTTCAGCATTTCTGAATTTATCCCCGCCATCCCCATCTGTTCCGATGAAGTCGGTGTCGCAGAATGTGCAGACCGCGTTTGCTCTGTCCTGTTCCCGTCCGGACCACAGGTTGCATCCAGCAAATCGGCAGAATACCGCGGGTCGACCTGCTTGGTTGCCTTCCCCCTGAAGGGTGTAAAACATTTCTTTGATGCTGTAAGTCATTTGGTTTACTCATCTGATTCAAATAGGTGGCGAGTGCACTGATCCGCCACCGCTGAACCATCGTCAATCTCGTTCTTGAATGTACTGCTCATATCCAGTTTTGCGCAGTTCGCAAGCCGGACACGTTCCACATCCGTAGCCCCATTCATGTTTATGCTGTCGAGTCCCAAGGTAGCAGGTATGGGACTCTTCTTGAATCAAGCTGACAAAATCTCGATTACCTAGGTCTTCGGCCAGACGCCAGGTCTGAGCTTTGTTGAGCCACATCAAGGGCGTCTCAATGATCACCGGAGCGTCCATCCCGAGGCTCAAGGCCACCTGGGTGGCTTTAAGTGTGTTGTCCCTGCAGTCTGGGTAGCCTGAGTAGTCGGTTTCGCACATCCCCCCGACTAGCACTGTGAGGCCCCGTCGGTAGGCGATCGTGGCTGCGAACGTCAAAAACAGCAGATTCCTCCCGGGTACGAACGTATTGGGAAGTCCATTCTTTTCAAACTCTATAGTTTTCTCAGCGGTCATCGCCGTATCGCTGATCTGGCCGAGTAATTTGAGGTCAAGCACGTGATCCTCACCGAGTCGCTTGGCCCAGTGCGGAAATCTGTTACGTACCTCCTGCAAGATATTCAACCGACATTCGAGTTCGATTCGATGCCTCTGGCCATAATCAAAGCCAATAGTCTCGACGTGCTCGTAACGTTCCAGCGCCCAGGCAAGGCAGGTGGTTGAATCTTGTCCGCCTGAAAAAAGAACTAAGGCTTTGGTGTGCATACTGCTCTCCTCGGAAGTGGGCCTGATTCAGCGCCGTTTCAGTTCTTGCTTGAGTTTGTCGGTCAGATACTTAGTGAGTAATCCGATATCAGTGGGCGTGTTCTGGATACCATTCCAGGGGCGGCGGTCAGTTTCAGAAATGTGCCAATCACCACTTGTCCATGCTGTATGAGGTTTCAAAAGTTTTAGACCTTTGATAAAGCCTTCCTTGCTGGTTGTGCCTTGATCGGAGTAGAGCAACTCCATAACAAAGCTCAAAGACACCAGGCCCGCCCCGTGTTTCAAACGTGAATTCCTGGGCGCTAGTCCTTCCCATTCCGATTTGAAAACTACACGCACTGCATGGAAGAAGTTATTGATAAGTTCGATGCTGCGCCCCTCAAAGTCATCAAACTTCATGAAGCTACGAATCGCGCCATCATTCGCAGAGTTCATCACGAACTTCTGCATCGCCATGTCGCTTAGTACTCCTCTAGGATTCGTATGTTGTTTGATCTCGCCAAATAGAGAGGAGTTAGGCAGAAAATTCAACAAATCAATAATCCGAGCAGCAAATTTACGACTCGTGAACCGTTCTGGCAGGCCGTCAACAGTCGGTAAAAGTTCATAGATCAGCGATTTTGGCAGCGGCCTCGTATTGTTGACGAGCACAAACTGCTGCCGCAGTTCGTTGTAGTCTTTACAAATTAATGCAGATACAAATACCTGGAATCCAGGTTTTTCCATCGTCGCAAGGGCGCTGAGTCGTTGTTGTCCATCGACCACAAAGCCTGGTTTTGATTCGGTAGCATCAATAATGATTTCTACAATACCCTCACCGAGGTCTTTAATCGTTACCCCATCCAGAAAGGCCAAGATAATTGCGTTAGGAAGCAATGCATCGTCGCGCTGAAGATAGTCACGAATATCTCTGATGTGCGACGCGACTTGATGGCGCTGAAAGCCTTTGAGGTGGCCTTCTTCATCGCGGCCGACTCTCTCAATTTCAGAAAAATCTAAAATTTCATTTGGAGTGGCCGCAAACGAAAATACATCATGCCCAGAGGCCTGTTGGGCGCGCACACCCTTAAATCGATAGATCATTGTTTCGAAAGTTCCAGAGTTTTCTGAAGGTGGCGGTGGTACACGCCTAAGTTATGAAATCCGCGTCTTTTGTTTCGATTGCTGGCTCGAAAGATAATAGTTTCGATACCCGCTGACTGACAAATCGAACATTGGCATTTTTGCCATGGTTTATCTCTCAGCGTGGGTGAGATTAGTCGGACATGCTTGGCGATTTCTTTTTCCATTTCTATTGATGATGATATGGATCCGGAAAGTGTCAGTCGGAGATAGTCTACTAGCACGGCTAAAGTTGAATCAAAGTCGAGCAGGTTTTTATCGTAGTCGCGAATCGCTAGCAACGCCGCTTTTTCTTTGATTTGTAACTCTTCTGCGCTCAGAGTTCCTTTTTTTATTCCTTGCATCAGGCGTGGATTTTCAATCGCCTGAGGAATGCGGATAGCTGTGTAGTAATCCAGTTTGCTTGTATTGTTGCCCATGTAGTAATTACACTTCGCATCTTTAAATGCGCGTATAAGGGGGGAGGTTGAGTCAAAACTGGTAATGCCATATCCGGTGAATTCATGGATGTTTTCAGCTTTAGCAAAACCCAGCAGATGAATATTTGTCTCGGGCTTAAGGACCGCTCGAAGCTCTTTCAGAACCTCATGGATTTGATCGACTTTCAAAGGTACTAGACCTCCAATCGCCAAGTAGCGATAACCCATGTCTTCGAGTTGTTTTGCAGCGTTTGCCATGCTTTGAGGAGACCAACCCTGTACCGCTCCAAGAGGTTCGAAAGGCCATTCCGCCTCCTTCACTAAACGCAGAAACTCTTGCGCATTTTTGAGCGTAATTTCGTACCGAAACAGCACATCTTCTGACTGGCTCAGCGCAGGAGGATTGCTGGAGTCGCAGTTGAATATGATGTGGTCCGGCGAGCAACCGTGGGTGAATCCCGCATCTGAGTAGAACTCTACTACTTCGCTTGGGCTATACGCAGGAGTAGGGTGCTCTACATAGGCAAAAGCCCCGCAGTCACCTAGGACCATCGTATCTTTGAACTGAATGCCATCGAGTCGTAGAAATTTGCGCGCACCTTCTCTGAGGAAACGCTGCTGCTCGGAAGTCGAGTACCGAACCTTTGAAGTAGCGACGCCATTTGCAGGTCGCACTGCGCTCATGGAGACCAAGAGCCCATCATAAGGGACGGGGGTCATCATTTCGTGCGCATACTGGTCATCCCAGTATCTCTTCCGGCCCGGCGCATTTCGATCGTTGATGAAATCGTAGTCCGGGTCTACGTAGTCTTGGGTGTCGGCGTATAAAAATTTCATTGGTGAGCGCTGGTCATATAGAGGCGGATCAAGGTTTCTTGCAGCGCCTTGATATCTTGAGGGGTGCTTTGGATTTCATTCCACTGGACATTAATCATCGGCCACTGACCTATTGTCCATGCGCAGTAAGGGGCTACTCTGGCCAGTTCTTGTAGCACGGCTTCGTAGGTTTCGCGCTGACCACCGATTTTGGCGTAGATCCGATCCATAAGCACTCCCATGGCGATGATCCCCGCCGAGTGCATGAGTCGACTGCTCTTGGATTCAAGTGCCCACGCCTCTGGAAAAGTATCACGCACTGCCCGCCAGAAGGTCGTCAGTAGGTTGTACATGGACTCAACGTTCGCCGCACCGTCGGTGCTGGAGGTGTAGGGGGCCAACGCCCCCAACGGATTACTGATGCTATTGCGGATCATCGTTATTACAGCGGTGTCAGTGATCACTGCTTTGCTATTTTGCTCGGACGACCGCTTTATGAGTTTGTGGAAAGGGGAGTTGGGATCGCGGCTAAGAAGCCCGCACAACTCAGCTGGTGCCTTGCGAGCACTCAGTTCACGGGGTAAAAGGATGCTGCCTGTCTCCGGCAGTAGTTCGTTGATCAGTCGAGTGGGCAAGGGTTTGGCCTTGTTGACCAGAATAAATTGCTCGCGCTGAGTGGTCAGGCTGTCGGATACAAAACCGATCACTGGCACAGGAAGATCCGAATTGGCTGCTTTCGCCAACGCCAATGAGCGCTGTTGCCCGTCCACGATCCAGGCAGACCTCATTCCTTCCTCCCTGATAGGGATCGTCAGGGTGCCCGCTTGCGAAAGCCCCGCGTCGCCTGTCGGCTTGCTTCCGCGTGCTGCCACAAAACGTAGGTCAGGAGACAGCGCTAGGATAATTGCGTTGGGAAAAAGTACATTTCCCTGATTGAGGTACTCAGTGATCCCTTTGACATGACTCTTAATCTCGGGACGCTGAAAACCCTTGAGGGGACTGCTATCTTCTCGCGACAGGCGGCTGATGTCGGCAATTCGGACCAGGTCAGATCCCCTGATGAATAATGCATACACATCAAGGTTGTCGCCTTGCGTGGTGCGTAGTGCGCGCACCACAATCGCATCTTCGCTCGTCATGCTTTGCTCTCTATGCTGTCTTGACCTTTGATGTCCTGCCAGATCCTCCGAAAGCGCGATTGCTCGCACGACACCAGGGCGTCGTCCCTTAAGTAGCGTAACAATCGGGTGGAACTGCCTTGGTAGTCAGCCCACACACACTCAAGCATGTAGGCAATTTCACTGTCCGATGCGCGCCGCCGGATGGTCGTTTTTGCTAGGGATAAAAGATCCATCGCCGCGCTGACGCTCTTTCGAGCGATCTCAGCAGGAGCACTCGACAGTTCAAGAATCTCAATGAAATGACGCAGGGCTCTCTGAGGGAAATCGTTGCGAGTGCCGGGTAATGTTGAGGTTTCAAGGCGTTCGTCGTAGGGCATCGCGATGCGTCGTAAATGGCTGGGAAGCATCTCGATGCCTGGGCGCGAAGTGAATATTCTGAGCTTGTCGATCTGCGTGTCCCTGATTTTTCCAAGGTCTTCGCCTATCAACTGGACATAGTTTGAAGAGAGGGCAATGAGCACCAAGTCGATGTCGGGTTGGCTGACGAGGTCCGCTAGGGCGCTTCCCTTTGATTGGGTGACATTCACGGCCTCCCACCAATCTGATGCGCGCACACCCAATTTTTCGAGACGTGGGATGATAGAATTCGGATCCTGAGCCACCGTCAGGTTGTACGGTGGACATCTCTGATCGCCTTCAATCAACCCTAAGCCGGTCGACGCAAACATTAGCTTCGCGTCCAACTTCGTTGCTACGCGCCTCGCATCAGAAACGCTTCTGCCCACGTAAAGTGAAGATGCCATCAGAGTGGCGGGGCGTTCGTCTATTTGCCCCTTCCACGCCTTTGCCATGGCGGCAATCGATGAATAACACTCGTCGTTCAGCACCACCGGCGGCAGGCCGTCGAGACGTTTTCGATTGGTGCAGTTGGTGATGATGACGGTTTTCATGGGAAAACTGTAGGCCTGTTTTGACGGGTGTTACATTTATTTGAAGCCGACAATTTACCATTTAATAACTGTATGGGCCAATGCGCTTAGGCTGGTTTTTATGCGGAAGGGTTGGTATAAGGGCCTCAATACTGCTGCTATCCCTCTTCCTGGGGGCCGTTCGATGAAGGAAGTGACTCATTGCTTAAGTTCAGCGCAATCAAGGCGTTACAGAGCCCAACCCACCAAGTGGTATCGTTTGCGGCTACCGTTGAGCAGATTTTGGCGATCGCTAGCATCGACCGAGTCAAGCGTGATGATCGTGGCGCCCTTCATGGCTTTCAGCGGCCACAGGTGTCCAAGCACATACGAGAGATCCGCGACTACCTCTCCCGTCCCGATGCGGTAATGCCCAATGCTGTGGTGTTAGCGTTTACCAGTGGAGTCCGGGTGGTGGAAGGAAATGGAGCCTATGCAGAAATTGAGGTGGATATTTCATCCGGCCCTCCTGGGTTTGTTGTGGATGGCCAGCAGCGCCTATCTGCGTTAGCTGGGCTCGAGGGGAGTTCGTTCCAGCTACTGGTATCAGCACTCGTGTGTGAAAATCAGGAAGAACTTCGCCGGCAATTTATTCTCGTCAACAACACCAGCCCATTACCGAAGTCGCTGGTATATGAACTGCTCCCGTCTGTCAGCGGCCTTCCATTCAGAATGACTTCCCGCGCCCGCGCAGCCCGCATCGTGGAAATGCTGAATTATGACGATCGATCTTCTTTGCAAGGACAGATTAAGCAGCATACCAACCCCTCAGGGGTCATCGGTGATACGTCGCTTCAGAAACTGGTAATGAATTCCCTATCTGACGGTTACTGTCGGGAGGTGATTGAGTTGTCGGGAGGTGAGGATCGGTGTTTCTTGGCCATCAGTGAGTTTTTCCAGGCGGTGCAGGAGGTGTTCGGAAATGCTTGGCATGGTCACACACCTAAAAGCTCTCGTCTCGTCCATAGCGCGGGGATTATCTCCATGGGGTTCGTCATGGAGCAGTTGTGTGCTACAGGAGCGCCACTGGCCCCAGTATTCAAGTTAGGCCTTAGAAAGCTACAAGGATATACAGCTTGGACGCTCGGTTCGGGAGAGTGGTCCTTTAAAACAGGCAACCGGCCATGGAATGGCGTTCAGAATTTACATGGTGATATTCATCTTTTGACTGATCATTTGACCAGGGTGGTTCGGAGTTCGGAACTCGTACCTAGCTAACTGGTGCTCATTACTAATATCTAGGAGGCATTATGACTACTTTGGTTTCCTCGGATCTGGCTCCAGCCCTGGCCAGTGACGCCAGTGTAAAAGAGTTCTCTGAAGTCATTCTTCATCTATCCATGGCTTTTCAGGAGGCATTGAGGAGGCTCGCAGGGCAGGACGAAGCTTTCCCTTCGGAAGGGTATGGCATGCTGACTGAAGCCTACGGTTTGCGGACGCGTGCGAATATTCTCTACCTGACGCCATCTACCCATGTGGTGCAGGCATTAAATTTTTCCCAAACTGCTATGTTGGGGAAATTCGAAGAAATATTGAATTGTTTGAGTGATGTAACCGACTTGCACACTGTTAACTCCATTTTGGTTTCCGTGATCACCCTTGCATCAGCGCTGGGTGAGGGGCGAGCCAAAGTTGTAGAGTTTTTGTTTGAAACGTTATGCGTCGATCTTGAGTCTTGGAAAGTTTAGTCTAGCTGTTTGGTTTTTTGTCGCGTGAGATACGGGAGGAATCTGTGGAGATTTTTAAAGAGTTCGTTTTTGAGGCCGCTCATCGGCTGCCCAATGTTCCAGAAGGGCACAAATGTGGGCGTCTGCATGGTCATTCCTTTCGTATTGCAATTTATATTGATGGCCCTGTTGATAGAACGTCGGGTTGGGTCAGGGATTTTTCCGAGATAAAGGAGATATTCGCGCCTCTGTATGGTAAGCGCTCCATAAACCTCACTTGGCTAAAGATAGGTAAAGCGCTTAGCTGTGAAGTCGAGGTTCGCAGTTCCACGGTAGCAAGGCTTCGTAATCCTCTACCGATGTCGCCGTTGGCAAACGTTCAAGTGCGTGGCGCAGCCACGCATAGGGCTCCTGGCCGTTGGCTTTGGCAGTCTCGACCAGGCTGTACAGTTGAGCACTGG
>NZ_UUIS01000028.1 GCF_900589395.1 Pseudomonas viridiflava | reverse complement strand
AGTCGCCAATAAGGATGTCCCAGGGCGCCGCCCAATCTTGCATTGGTCCCCGCCTGTAACGGAACTGCAAAACCGGTTGCCAGACTTAGAGCAAAAGCAGTCACTATATTCATCAGACAGGTTCCTCTTTTTTTCAGTGTTACCCAGCCGGGCGCGCACTGACCAATTCTCAGTTCTGATGGGCGGTATGAGTGAGGCTTATTAAGTGGTGGCCTTTGGCTAGTGTGCTGTTTTTAAAATAACTTAACTTTCCTGCGCGGCCTCAATCGCCTCACGCGCACGTTGAATCTTGCTCAAAGTCTCCTCTCCC
>NZ_UUIS01000020.1 GCF_900589395.1 Pseudomonas viridiflava | reverse complement strand
CTCTTGCAGCAGACAAAAGGCCGTAGGAGCGCGCTTGCCCGTGATCAAGTCAACGCGGTGTGTCAGGAAAATCGACTCATCGTTCATCGCCGGCGAGTTAAGAAAAAATCCTGATAACGGGCAAAAGTGAAGATTTTCCTGGTTCAGTGAAGAAAAAATTCGGATATCGCCTGAGTATCGACATTACCTTCAGGCAAACGCCGCTTCGATAAAAGCCTCCAGCGTCTTCTCCTCCAGAATCTCCATCGAGAAATGCCCGAACCGCTTGGGCAGCCAGATGATTCTTCCCCCGGATGGCGTTTGCAGGTTCGAGCGTGCCAGCGGCTTGCCGTTCT
>NZ_UUIS01000062.1 GCF_900589395.1 Pseudomonas viridiflava | reverse complement strand
AGCAAGGCTTCGTAATCCTCTACCGATGTCGCCGTTGGCAAACGTTCAAGTGCGTGGCGCAGCCACGCATAGGGCTCCTGGCCGTTGGCTTTGGCAGTCTCGACCAGGCTGTACAGTTGAGCACTGGCCGTCGCGCCCTTGGGCGTGTCGCTAAACAGCCAGTTCTTTCTTCCGATCACGAAGGGGCGGATAGCGCGTTCAGCTGTGTTGTTATCGAGCGGCAGGTAGCCTTCCTCAACGTATCGCTCCAGCTTGCTCCAGTTACTTGCGAGGTAACTGATGGCTTTGCCCAAGGCATTCTGAGCGGTGACCTGGGGCTGCGTCTTTTCGATCCAGCTTTTCAACTGAGCCAGTATCGGCAGGCTATGTTCGTGACGGCCGATTTTACGATCAGCGTCGCTACTGGCCTTCAAGTCGCGTTCGATCCCATACAGCTTGTTGATCAG
>NZ_UUIS01000003.1 GCF_900589395.1 Pseudomonas viridiflava | reverse complement strand
ACCATAACACGGCCAAGCATCCAAAAGCGCCCCGGAGATGTTGCTTGATATCAGGCCGCTATAACGGAAGAAGCCTCCCAGCTTTTAGACTGGAAGGCTTCGCGGCGGTAGCTGCCTTTGCCCTTGGCGGGTTGTTCCTGTCGGCTGCGGAACAACGGTTGGGCGATGATGGATTTGGCCTTGTTCGGCCGCTTTGGCTTGCTCATGGCAGGGTGCTCCTCGGGAAGGGTGTTGCAATGTGCCGGGAATGATCGGACAGGGTAGGGCGTGTGTCCAATAGAACTCTGCTATGGCCGTATTGGCGCAACCCTGTCATGACTCAAGCGCTTGCAAC
>NZ_UUIS01000030.1 GCF_900589395.1 Pseudomonas viridiflava | reverse complement strand
GTACCCGTGCGAGCTGCATGGCGTGAGCGTTGACGATTCCATCGCCAGCATCGAGCGCATCTTCAAGAACGACGCCGAGCCGAAAGACATCGCCGCCATCATCATCGAGCATGTGCAGGGCGAAGGTGGTTTTTACGTGGCGCCGAAAGCTTTCATGCTGCGTCTGCGCGAGCTGTGCGACAAGCACGGCATTCTGCTGATCGCTGACGAAGTGCAGACGGGTGCTGGCCGTACCGGCACCTTCTTCGCCATGGAACAGATGGGCGTTGCTGCTGACCTGACCACTTTCGCCAAGTCCATCGCAGGCGGCTTCCCGCTGGCGGGCGTGTGCGGCAAGGCCGAGTAC
>NZ_UUIS01000085.1 GCF_900589395.1 Pseudomonas viridiflava | reverse complement strand
GGTGGTCACATAAGGCGTGGGTTGGCGGCTGAACAGGGAGAAAGGATGAAAATCCAGATGGAAGTGCAGAATATCGAACTCCTGCGCGCGCCGTCTTACCCGCTCCAGCATGACCAGATGCGGGCCGAGAGCGTCATGGTTTCCATAGTCGAGCCGTAGCGCGGAGGGCCAGACCGCGTCCAGCTCGGCAGATGTTATCGAGTCACCGCTGGCAAACAGCGTCACCTCATGACCTGATGCAACAAGTGCCTCACTGAGGTAGGACACTACACGCTCCGTACCCCCGTAATAT
>NZ_UUIS01000009.1 GCF_900589395.1 Pseudomonas viridiflava | reverse complement strand
CTCCCACAGCCTGATGCCAGGCCCGAGACCTTGGACGACATCAATCCTGTGGGAGGCGGCTTGCCGGCGATGAGGCCAGCAAGGCCAAAACACCTGCTGCGCCTGTCACACAGCCATCGCCAGCAAAGCTACCTTCCACAGGTCTTGTGCCAGGCCCGAAATCCAAGGCGGCATCCAACCGGTGGGAGGGGCTCTGCTCCGGGCGGCGATCCGGCGATGAGGCCGGCAAGGCTCATACACCTGCTGCGCCGGCCATACCGCCAGCGCCAGCAGAGCGGCCTCCCACAGGCCCGCGTCAAGGCTTGGCTGATCGGCATTGACCTGTAGGACCGGCTGGGCGGCGATCCCGCATTTATTCGTCGCGCTGCAGGTCGGGGGGAATGGAGATATCGCCCAGCGGTGTTGGGCGCTTGCCGCGGCCGGCGTGGAACTGGCGGATCTGATAGACGTACGCCAGCACCTGGGCGACGGCCATGTACAGGCCGGCGGGGATTTCTTCTTCAAGCTCGGTGCTGTAGTAAATCGAGCGCGCCAGCGCCGGGGACTCCAGGATCATGATCTGGTTGTGGGCCCCGATCTCGCGGATCTTCAGGGCAATCAGGTCGACGCCCTTGGCCAGCAATTGCGGAGCGCCGCCGTTTTCGGGGTCGTACTTGAGCGCCACGGCAAAGTGGGTCGGGTTGGTGATGATGACATCGGCGTCCGGGATCGCGGCCATCATGCGCCGGTTGGCCATGTCGTGCTGCAACTGGCGAATGCGCTGCTTGACCTGGGGGTTGCCCTCACTGTTCTTGTGCTCGTCGCGCACTTCCTGCTTGGTCATCAGCAATTTCTTGTGCGCCTGGAACAACTGCACCGGCACATCGACGGCCGCGATCAGAATCAGCCCGCACACGATCCACAAGGTGCTCCAGCCCACCAGCTGCAGACTGTGGATAATTGCCATTTCCAGCGGCTCATGGGAAATGGCAATCAGGTCGTTGCGGTCCTTTTTGATGACCACCAGGGCCACGGCGAGGATCACCAGGAACTTGGCAAACGCCTTGAGCAGCTCGACCAGCGAATTGATCGAAAACATACGCTTGACCCCGGACAAGGGGTTCATGCGGCTGAACTTGGGCGCCAGCGACTTGGTGGCGAACAACCAGCCGCCCAGCATGATCGGCCCGACGAAGGCGGCCACCAGCATGGCGATCATGAACGGCAACACCACCAGCATGGCGGTCTGTCCGGTCTTGAGCAGCATGCGCCCCATCCACATCGGGTCCATCAGCATCTCGCGGCTGATCGAGAAATTCTCGCGCATCGCTTCGGCCAGCATCTGCGCCACGCCGCCGCCAAACATCAACAGGCCCACCGCCCCCATCATCATCACCACCAGCGTGGTGAGTTCCTTGGAGCGCGCCACCTGGCCTTCGGCCCGACTGTCGCGGACCTTTTTCTCCGTGGGTTCCTCTGTCTTGTCCTGACCGCTCTCGCTTTCTGCCATCTCAGCGGGCCCTCACCAGATCACGTATTTGCTGCAAGGCCTCGACCGCCATGGGCTGATACTGGCTGAGGATGTCAGCCATGCTCATCCACAGGATCACCATCCCCAGCACCAGGGTCAGCGGAAAACCAATCGAGAAGATGTTCAGTTGCGGCGCGGCGCGGGTCATGATGCCGAACGCGATGTTGATGATCAGCAACGCCGTCACGGCCGGCAATACCAGGCGCAGGCCCGAGGCCATGACCCAGCCCAGGCCGTTGGCCAGGGTCCAGAAGTTGCCCACCGGCACCCCGCCGCCCACCGGCAGCGTGGTAAAGCTTTCGACCAGCACTTCGAGCACGATCAGGTGGCCGTTCATGCCCAGGAACATCAGGGTCACCAGCATGGTGAAGAATTGCCCGACCACCGCCGAAGACACACCGTTGGTGGGGTCGACCATCGACGCAAAGCCCATGCCCATCTGCGTGGCAATGATTTGCCCGGCCACCACGAAAATATGAAAGAACAGCTGCAGCGACAGGCCCATGCCGACGCCAATGATGATCTGCTCGCCGATCAGCAGCAGCGCACTGAGGTCCAGCGCCTGGACGGGCGGCATCGGCGGCAGCACCGGCGCGACCACGATGGTGATGGCAAAGGCGAAATACAACCGCACCCGGCGCGGAACCAGGGTCGTGCCGATGATGGGCATGGTCATCAAGACCGCCACGATACGGAACATCGGCAGCATGAAGCTGGCCACCCAGGTGCTGATCTGGGTGTCGGTCAGGGCGAGCATCGGCTCCATGCGCTAGCCGATCAGGGTCGGGATGCTGTTGTACAGATTCAGCACGTAGTCCATGAACACACCCAGCAGCCAGGGCCCGGTGACGATCAGGGTCAGCAGCATGACCAGCAGGCGCGGCAGAAAGCTCAAGGTCTGTTCGTTGATCTGCGTGGCGGCCTGGAACATGGCCACGATCAGGCCGCAGATCAGGCTGGGCACCACCAGGATCGCGACCAGCACAGTGGTCAGCCATAAAGCCTCACGGAACAGGTCGACCGCAACTTCAGGGGTCATCGCACAGGCTCCTCGTTACAACGGCAGCGTTCAAAAAGCGCCTTCATACGCCACCGAAACTGCCGGCCAGCGTGCCTACGATCAACGCCCAGCCATCGACCAGCACGAACAGCATGATCTTGAACGGCAATGAAATGATCAGCGGCGATAGCATCATCATACCCATGGCCATCAGCACGCTGGCGACCACCATGTCGATGATCAGAAACGGGATGAAGATCATGAAGCCGATCTGGAAGGCGGTCTTGAGCTCGGAAATCACGAACGCCGGCACGATGATGGTCAGCGGCGCGGCTTCCGGGGTCTGGATGTCGGTGCGCTTGGACAGGCGCATGAACAGCTCCAGGTCGCTGGTGCGAGTCTGCGCCAGCATGAAGTCCTTGACCGGCACCTGCGCCTTGGCCAGGGCGTCCTGCGCCGACATCGTCTCGGCCAGGTAAGGCTGTAGCGCGTCGCGGTTCATCCGCTCGTACACCGGGGTCATGATAAACATGGTCAGGAACAGGGTCATGCCGATCAGCACCTGGTTGGACGGTGTCTGCTGCAGGCCCAGCGCCTGGCGCAGGATCGAAAAGACCACGATGATGCGGGTGAAGCTGGTCATCAGGATGACGAACGCCGGGATGAAGCTCAGCGCCGTCATGATCATCAGGATCTGCAGGCTGACCGAGTACTCCTGCTGGCCGTTGGCGCCATTGGACAGGGTGATCGCCGGAATCGACAACGGGTCGGCTGCCAGCGCCAGCGGCGCCGCCATCCCCAACAGCAGCACTATCAGCAAACGCAGCATGCCCATCACGTCTTGTCCTTGTCCTTGCCCATGAGCTCCAGCAGGCGCTGGGCGAATTCGGGAGTGGCCGGCTGGCGGACCGGAACGTCCACCGCCTCCTTGAGCACATGCAGCGGCGTGATGCGCCCCGGCGTGACGCCCAGCAGAATCTGTTCCTTGCCAACCTGCACCAGCACCAGCCGATCGCGCGGCCCGAGGGCGCGCGAACCGACCAGCTCGATGACCTGCTGGTTGCCCAGCGCCCCGGCCTGCACCTTGCGCATGACCCAGGCCAACAGGAAGATCAGGCCGATCACCAGCAGCAGGCCGAGCATCAATTGCAGCAGTTGCCCGCCCATGCCACCCGACAGCGCACTGCCAACCTGAGGCGCCGCCGCCACCGCATGCGTTGACGCCTGGGTGACCGGCGCCGGGTCCACGACCGCAGCAGCCGGCGCAACCGGCTCGGTGGCCCACGCCATCAGCGGCATGAGCAGCAGCGCACAGAGCAGGCGCCTCACTTAGCGCAGCTTCTTGATACGTTCGCTCGGGCTGATTACGTCCGTCAGACGAATGCCGAACTTTTCGTTGACCACCACCACTTCGCCATGCGCAATCAGGGTGCCGTTGACCAGCACGTCCAACGGCTCGCCAGCCAGGCGGTCAAGCTCGATCACCGACCCCTGGTTGAGCTGCAGCAGGTTGCGAATGCTGATGTCGGTGCTGCCCACTTCCATGGAAATCGATACCGGGATGTCCAGGATCACGTCCAGGTTAGGGCCGTCGAGGGTGACCTGCGCCGAGCTTTTCGGCGTGCCACCGAATTCTTCCATCGCCATGCGATTAGCGGCGGGTTTGCGCGCGGCATCGGCGGCCAGCAAGGCATCGATGTCCGCCTGGCCGTCGCCAGCCTCACCCAGCGCTGCGGCCCATTCATCGGCCAACGCCTGATCTTCAGCAGACGTCATTTCGTTATCATCAGCCATCGGTTGTCCTCGCAAGCATTCTTTCAATTACACGTTAGGGTGCAGCGCGACCGTGCCGATCAGCGCCGCTCAATGGGTTCGATGATCTGCAGGGCCAGGTTGCCCTTGTGCGAGCCCAGCTTGACCTTGAACGAGGGCACGCCATTGGCGCGCATCACCAGTGTGTCGGTCAGTTCTACAGGGATCACATCACCGGGCTGCATGTGCAGGATGTCGCGCAACAGCAATTGACGGTTGGCCACGGTGGTGGTCACCGGCACCGACACATCGAGCACGTCTTCCTTGAGCGCCTTGACCCAGCGCTCGTCCTGATCGTCGAGATCGGACTGGAAACCGGCATCGAGCATCTCGCGGATCGGCTCGATCATCGAGTACGGCATGGTCACGTGCAGGTCGCCGCCACCGCCATCGAGTTCGATGTGGAACGTCGAAATCACCACCGCCTCGCTGGGACCGACGATGTTGGCCATGGCCGGGTTCACTTCCGAGTTGATGTACTCGAAGTTGACTTCCATGATGGCCTGCCAGGCTTCCTTGAGGTCGACGAAGGCCTGGTCCAGCACCATGCGCACCACGCGCAATTCGGTCGGGGTGAATTCACGCCCCTCGATCTTGGCGTGACGTCCGTCGCCGCCAAAGAAGTTGTCCACCAGCTTGAACACCAGCTTGGCGTCGAGAATGAACAACGCGGTCCCGCGCAGCGGTTTGATCTTGGCCAGGTTGAGGCTGGTGGGCACGTACAGCGAATGCACGTACTCGCCGAACTTCATGACCTGCACGCCGCCCACCGCCACGTCCGCCGAGCGGCGCAGCAGGTTGAACATGCTGATGCGGGTGTAACGGGCAAAGCGCTCGTTGATCATTTCCAGGGTCGGCATGCGCCCCCGAACGATGCGGTCCTGGCTTGTCAGGTCGTAGGTCTTGACGGTGCCGGGCTCGGCAACGTTGTCGGTATCCACCATGCCATCGTCAACGCCATGCAGCAGCGCATCGATTTCATCCTGGGACAGCAGGTCTTGCACGGCCATGTCGTGGATCCTACTGCAATACGAAGTTAGTGAAGAGCAACTGCTCGACAACGGTCTTGCCCAGTTCTTTCTGGGCCACTTCCTGGATGCTGGCGGTCGCCTTCTGGCGCAGCATTTCCATGCCCACCGGCGCAGTCAGCGAATCGAACGGGATACCGGCGAACAGCAGCACCAGGTTGTTGCGGATGGTCGGCATGTGCGCCTTCAACGCTTCCATGTCCGCAGCGTTACGCGCCAGCATGGTGATGCTGACCTGCATGTAGCGCTGGCGACCGTTGACATTGAAGTTGACGACGAAGGCCGGCGTCATGGCTTCGAACACCGCCGCCTGTTTGGCGTTGGCCTGCGCGGCGGCGGCCGCCGGGTCCGGCTTGGGCTCGGACTTGTGCATCAGAAACCAGGTGGCACCGACCGAAAGGCCGATGGCCAAGACCAAGGCCACGGCCCCGATGATGATGAGCTTGAGTTTTTTCTTCGAGCCGGGCTCTTTGACTGCTTCGCTCTGCGCCATGCCAATAATCCGTCACTATTCAAGGGGTTCACTGTTACGTGACAGAGCCAGAGCAAAGGTTATGCCAGAGTGCGATACATGCCCGCGACACGGGCAACTATCCTGCCTCCCCGCAGCACGCTGTCGCGTAGCAGAGGGATGGCCAGGCAGGAGCGCGCTTGCCGGAATGCCGGACCACCGCGAGCGAGTGCGCAGCAGTCGTAAATTTGCAGCGCTTTCGAGATTTTTGCGAGCGCTGCGCACTCGGGCGCCGCAAGCGGGCTCCTACCAGATCGACTTCATCAAGCGTAGTAATCGATCTCGCTGCTGCCGATCACGCGCTCCACAGGCTGGCTGGCGGCGACGGTGGGTTCTGCGGCGTGCCCTTCAAGTGCATCGCCATTGCCTGAATCGATACGCGAACCACCGCGCTGGGCACGGCTGGCCTGTTCCTGGGCTTGCTGCTGGGCCTGTTGCTGCGACTGGTCGGAAACATTGACGTCGACCTGGCCAAGGCCCTGCTGCTGGAAGGATTCACGCAGGCGGATCATCTGGCTCTCCAGTGCGTCGCGCACCCCCAGATGAGCACTGACGAAGGTGACCTGGGTCTGCTGGTCCGGCGCCATATTGACGCGGATATCCAGGCGCCCGAGTTCGGCCGGTTCAAGCTTGATCTCTGCCGACTTGAGGTTCTGACTGGAGAGGTACATCACCCGCTCGACGATGCCTTCGCTCCAGCCGCTCTGATGCATGGCCAATGGCTGGTTGATGACGGGGGTACTTACCGGCGTGGCACTGCCGACGCGGGCGGGCTGGGCCGCCTGGCTCAAGGCCGCCAGGCGCTCGGCGAAGTTGTCGACGCGGGTATCGCCCGCTGCGGCCTTGACGTCCTTGAGCCCGTCATCGAGCAGGCCGGCCAGGGATTTTTCGCTGCCCTCATCTGCGCCGTCAAGGTCCTGATCCCCTTGCAGGCTCGCCAGGTTATTGACGATGTTCTGCGCGTCCGCCACCTCACCGTCGACCAGCGCGCCATTCTGCGCAGTCGGGGTCTGGGTGGGCGACGCCGCTGTCCCGGCACGCCGGCCATTGGCGCTTTCCAGGGCAAACTGCAAGGCGTGCAAGCCATCGAGTGGATCGACGTCAGGATTGAAGGCTTCTTCTGTCACCGCCGCGACCGGCGTCGGCGCCGTCTGCACGATCAAGGGCAAGGCCCCCTGCCCGGCCTGTGCGCCAGCCAGCGCCTGGTCGGCCTGCTCGGGTGTACTGGCGGTGCCGTTCTGCGTGTCGCCGTCGGCGCCTGGCTCGCCCGATTGAGGCTGCTCAGCGGCCTGGGCGACTGCGTCGGCAGGCAAGTCATTGCCGCTTTCGGCAACCGCAGGGGAGTTATCGGCAACCTCAGGTGCTTCGCTCGGCTTGTCCTTGCCGGCCGTGGCCCGAGGCTTGTCAGAGGCGCCTTTTTCGCGGGCCGCATTGGGCTGGACGTCGCGCTCGGCCTTCGGCGCTTCGCGAGACTCACGGTTGAACACCTTGGCGAAGCCGGACGCCGGGTCCTTGCCGATCTCAGCAGACCTGGACAATTGGCTGGCGGCACTGGACTTGGCCGTGGTCGCCGCATGGGTCTGGAGTAATACATTAGGGGCAAGTGACATTTGAATCTCCGCATCGGGCAGCACAATGTCATTGCACCAGCAAGATGCGGGCCATGTCACAGATCGGGCGGTTTCAGGTCACCAAGGGTACGACCTGGGCGATGCAGGCCTGACGCTCGGCGTCGAATAACCGGCGGATGACCTGGTATTCGTCGCCGATCGACTCGACCAGTGACTGCAACCCGTCGGCAACCTGATCACGCGCCTGCTGTTCAAGCTGCCGGCACAGCTCTGACAGATGCACCGCCCCCATGTTGCTGCTGCTGCCCTTGAAGCTGTGGGCTGCCAGGCCCAACTCGACAAAATCCAGCGGGGCACTGCCGATGCGTGCCGCCAACAGCGCCTGGCGCAACAAGGTCATGCGCAGGTCCGAGTCTTTCACGAAGACATCGAGCAACGTCAGGTATTCGTCTTCCATGACGTCCCGCAAGGTCGTCAACACACTGTAATCCATATGAACGGCTGACACTTGCTCACTCCTTGATCAAGAAACCGGGGGCAGTATGCCACTCACCCCCACACAAACTCCACGCATACCGCCCGTCCACCCTCGGACCAGCGAGCCTCTCGGCACAACGAGCGGACCAGCCGCAGGCCACGTCCACACAAATGCTCATCTGCAGGCGCGCGGTTGAGCACGCTCTGCACATCAAACCCCTGGCCGCTGTCCTGCAGGCTGATGCTCAATGTACCGCCCCGGGTGCCGGCCTGGACGTCCAGCTGCAAGCGGATGAAACCATCCTGCAACTGCTCCAGGCGTCGGGTACGCTCTTGATAATAGCGGGCAAATCCGGCGGCATTGTGTTTCAGGCGCGAATCGAGACCCAGTACGCCATGCTCCAGCGCATTGCTGTACAACTCGGCCAGTACGCTGTATAGCGCCCCGCTCTGGTCGCGCAAACCATGCACCTCCAGCAGCAGTTGAAGAATGTAAGGCAGGGGATTGAACGTTTTCAGGGTCGCGGCGCGAAACTCGAAACTGGCCGACCAGTCCAGCGGATTGGCCGGACCGTCATCAATCCGGCTCGCCACCGGCATGTTCTCGCCCAGCGGGACCGAGGTGCTGATGTCCAGCATGCTGACGTCATCGCGTGCCTGGCCACCAAAATCATTCAGCGCCTGGAGGATTTCCTCGATCAGTTGTGCAGGCTCGCGGTTGGCGGCCAGCACTTCGCACAACCGCTGGGTGCCGAACAGGCGGTCCTGGGCGTCGCGAGTGTCCATGACACCATCGGAGAGCAAGAAGATCCGGTCGCCCGGCGCCAGTGGCAGCACTTCAGTGCGCTCGTCAAAGGCGCTGCTCGGCAGGATGCCCAGCGGCAGGTGGCGCGACGGCAAGGGCTGGAAGCTGCCAACGCCTGCGTGCAACAGGTAACCGTCGGGCAGGCCGCCGTTCCACAGCTCGACCTGTTGCTGCTTGAAATCGATGCACAGCACGGTCGCGCAGCAGAACATGCCCACCGGCAGGATGCGCTTGAGCTTGGTGTTCATCTTGCGCAGCATTTCCGGCAAGCCGTAGCCCTTGGCCGTCATGCCATAGAACACCTCGGCCAGTGGCATGGCACCGACTGCTGCCGGCAGGCCATGGCCGGTAAAGTCACCGAGCAACACGTACATCTGCCCGGCAGGCGACCAGGCCGCCAGCATCAGGTCGCCATTGAACAGCGCATACGGCGATTGCAGGTAGCGGATATTGGGCGAGTCCAGGCAGCCGGAATGGGCAACCTGATCGAACACCGCCTTGGCCACCCGCTGCTCGTTAAGCAAATGTTCACGGTGGCTGGCCAGCAAGTCGCGCTGGCGCAGCACGGTTTCCTGCAATTGGCGCAGGCGATTCATGGCATTGATCTTGGCGGCCAGCACCAGGGGGTTGTACGGCTTGGCGATGAAGTCGTCGCCGCCGGCTTCCAGGCAGCGCGCCAGCGCCTCGCCCTCGGTCAGCGAGGTCAGGAAAATGATCGGCACCAGTGACTCGCCAGCCAGCAGCCTGATCTGTCGGGCCGCTTCAAAGCCGTCCATCACCGGCATCATGGCGTCCATTAACACCAGGTGTGGCTGTTGCAGGCGATACAGTTCCAGCGCCTCGACGCCATTGGCAGCCACTAGCGCCTGGTGGCCCTGGCGTGCAATCAGAGCGGCCAGCAGCAGGCGATCGCTGGGACTGTCGTCGGCGATCAGGATACGCAGGCACGAAGGGTCGACGTGCAAGGCCTAGCTGACCTGGAACAGTCGGGAGAAGTTGGAAATGGTCAGGATCTTGATGACATCGGGCGTGCAGTTCACCAACTGGACCACCGCCTTGTCGCCGCCGGCGTGGTCGCGCAGCAGTAAAAGCATGCCCAGCGCCGAGCTGTCGAGGTAATGGGTGCCGCGCAGGTCGACGACATAGTCCAGCTCGGCGCTGTGATCCTGATACGCCGCACGAAAGGCCTGGTGGGACGCGAAGTCAAAACGCCCTTCGATGAGCAGGGTCACCTGGCGGCCATCTGCAGAGAGCTCGGACGTGACGGTCATGGGCAGCCTCCTGTGCTGTGTTACCGATATGACACAGGCTAGACCATGATGGCGCAGCCCAGCGGGATTTTGCCTTAATACCCGTCCTGACGTGGCAGGCGTTGCGACAGCTCATCGAGCAGCTTCTGCTCGCGTTTGTCTTCAAGCTGCCGGGCTTCGTCGAGGTAGCGCTGGACCAGCTTGCGCAGGCCTTCGACCCGGGCGTAGGCCTGTTGCCAGGCGCCGCGGGCCTTGTCGAGGTTGACCTGGTGCCAGGCCAGACTCTTGCGCTGTTGGCCGATGGCCGTTTCAAGCTGGTTCAGGAAGCGCTGGTAGTTCATCAGCCACTGGCCAGACACGCCGTGGCTGCCCCGGTTGATCCATTGCTCCTGGTAACTGAGGCGAAACTGGTCCAGTTCCTGGAGTTTGCTGTGCGCCAGGTTGACCTGGCCTTGCAGGTAGCCCAGGCGCTGTGCAGCGGTACGCTCGGCCGCTTCGGCCATCTCGACCACTGGCGCCAGGCGCGCCGCTCGACTGTTAGCCATGCGTCATCACCCGCCCGGTGCGGGCCCGAACACGGCGGCCAGCGCATCGCCACTGCCTTGCAGGCTGACGTTTTCGCGCAACCCCTGGCGCTGGTAACGCACCAGTGTCGGTTGCAGCGAGATCGCCAGGTCTGTCTCGCGATCGCCGCCGGCCACGTAGGCGCCGACGCTGATCAGGTCGCGGCTTTGCTGGTAGCGCGACCACAATTGCTTGAAATGCTGGGCACGGGCCATGTGTTCGGGGCTGACCACCGCCGGCATGACCCGGCTGATCGAGGCTTCGATATCGATGGCCGGGTAATGCCCCTCCTCGGCCAGGCGCCGCGACAGCACGATGTGCCCGTCCAGTACGCCCCGGGCCGAGTCGGCAATCGGGTCCTGCTGGTCGTCGCCTTCGGACAATACGGTGTAGAACGCCGTGATCGAGCCGCCACCGGCCTCGGCGTTACCGGCGCGCTCGACCAGCTTGGGCAGGCGCGCGAACACGGAAGGCGGATAGCCCTTGGTGGCCGGCGGCTCGCCGATGGCCAGGGCGATTTCACGCTGGGCCTGGGCAAAGCGGGTCAGCGAGTCCATCAGCAGCAAGACGTTCTTGCCACGGTCACGGAAGTACTCGGCAATGCGCGTGCAGTACATGGCCGCCCGCAGGCGCATCAATGGCGCATCGTCCGCAGGCGATGCCACGACCACCGAGCGCTTGAGGCCCTCTTCACCCAGGATGTGCTCGATGAATTCCTTCACCTCCCGGCCCCGCTCGCCGATCAGGCCAACCACGATGATGTCGGCCTCGGTAAAGCGCGTCATCATGCCCAGCAGCACACTCTTGCCCACGCCGGTACCGGCAAACAGGCCCAGGCGCTGGCCGCGGCCAACCGTCAATAATCCGTTGATGCAACGAATGCCCACGTCCAGCGGCTGGCTGATCGGGTCGCGCTTGAGGGGGTTGATGGCCGGTCCGTCCATCGGCACCCAGTCTTCGGCCTTTATCGGCGGGCGACCGTCCAGCGGCCGGCCGGCGCCGTCGAGTACCCGTCCGAGCATGCTCATGCCCATTGGCAGCCGGCCGGTGTCGGCCAACGGCACCACACGGGCCCCGGGGGCAATCCCGGCCACGCTGCCCACCGGCATCAGAAACACCTTGCCGCCGGAAAATCCCATGACCTCGGCTTCGACCTGCATCGGGTGATGGCTGTCGTCGTTGATGACCACGCAGCGGCTGCCCATCGCCGCGCGCAAGCCTTCGGCTTCCAGGGTCAGGCCGACCATACGCAGCAGGCGCCCTTCGACCACCGGCTGGGTCGGCAGGTCGATGGCCTCGCTGTAGCCCCCGAGGCGCTTGCCGAAACTCAGGCGATCAAGACGCATTGTCGGGCTCTTCGACAGCGGCGCTGGCGCGCGCGGGGGTGACGTCGGGCAGCTCAAGACTGAGGTCGGGCGCGGCGGGATGGGCGACCTGTTCGTGCATCTGGTCGTACATCCGCGCAATCGCTTGCTTGATGCGCGTCTCGATGCTGGCATCGATACGGCTGTGTTCGGTTTCTATGCGGCAACCACCGGGCAGCAGCGCGTCGTCCTCGAAGATTTTCCAGTCTTCTTCATGACGCTCGCGCAGGACCTTGATGAGGTCGAAATCCTGGGGATTGACGAAGATGCGCAGGTTGTTGGCCCCCATTGGCAGCAGCTTGAGGCAGTCGCGCAGGACGTGGGTAATCTGCTGCGAGTCGGTCTGCAGCTCACGTTGGATCACCTGGCGGGCAATGTGCTCGACCAGGTGAACCATCGCCTTTTCGATTTGTGCATCCTGGCCGGCCAACGGGTCAAGCAACTGGCGCATGACCTGCTCCAGGCTCTCGAGCCGGGCAGTCAGGGCCACTTCCGCTTCCTGGCGCACCTTGATCCGGGTGCTGTGAAAGCCTTCGCGTTCGCCGGTGGCAAAGCCTTCGTTCCAGGCTTCCTGGCGAATGCTTTCAAGTTCTTCGAGGGTCAGCGGCTGGACTTCGTCCAGCGGCACTTCTTCCATTGCATCCGGGTCGGGCTCGGGCGGCGCCTGGGGCTCAGGTTCCGGCGGGGCCACGTACGGATCGAAGCTGGGCAAGGTCCACAGGTCGAGACCCCGTACATCCTTGGCGCGGATCAGGTCGCTTTGCGCTTCTTTACTGGAGCTGGACATGTGTGGACTGGATCCTTAGATCATTTCCTCGCCGCCCTTGCCACCGAGAACAATCTCGCCAGCCTCGGCCATGCGACGGGCGATGGTGAGAATTTCTTTCTGTGCCGTTTCGACATCGCTGACCCGTACCGGCCCCTTGGCTTCCAGGTCGTCGCGCAGCAGTTCGGCGGCCCGCTTGGACATGTTCTTGAAGATCTTTTCCTTGACCGCCTCGTCCGAACCCTTGAGGGCCAGCACCAGCACGTCCGAAGACACTTCGCGCAGCAGCGCCTGGATACCGCGGTCGTCGACATCGGCCAGGTTGTTGAAGACGAACATGAGGTCTTCGATCTGCACCGACAGGTCTTCGTCGACCTCCCGGATCGAGTCCATGAGCGTGCCTTCGATGGAGCTGTCGAGGAAGTTCATGATGTCGGCCGCGCGCTTGATACCGCCCAGCGTGGTTCGCGAGGTGTTGGCGTTGCCGGAGAACTGTTTCTCCAGGATCTGGTTGAGTTCCTTGAGCGCCGCCGGCTGGACCGTGTTGAGCGACGATACGCGCAGGATGATGTCCAGCCGCACCTTGTGGTCGAAATGCCCCAGCACTTCACCGGCCTGGTCGGCGTCCAGATACGCCACCACGATGGCCTGGATCTGCGGGTGCTCGTAGCGGATGACGTCGGCCACCGCACGCGGCTCCATCCATTTCAGGCTGTCCAGGCCGCTGGTATTGCCGCCCAGCAGGATGCGGTCGATCAGGCCGTTGGCTTTGTCTTCGCCCAGGGCCTGGGTCAGCATCTTGCGGATATAGCCGTCGGAACCGACGCCCAGGCTGGTCTGGTCGCCGACCGTGTTGACGAACTCGTTCATCACCTGCTCGACCTGCTCGCGGTGCACATTGCGCATCTGCGCCATGGCCACGCCGACGCGCTGGACCTCCTTGGGCCCCATGTGCCGCAGCACCTGGGCCGCATCGGTTTCGCCCAGCGAAAGCAGCAACACGGCAGCTTTCTCGACCTTGCTCAACTTGACTGCGGCGGCTCGATCATTCATCGGTGTTAATCCACTCTTTCACGACCTGGGCCACACGACCCGGGTCTTCGGCCACCAGGCTCTTGATAGCGTTGAGTTGTGCGTCATAGCCCTCGGTCGGGCTCGGCAACAGAATGCTTTGCGGGCCGCCCAGGCTCACCCGGTCGCTGCCCAGTTCACCATCCAGACCGCCCATGCCGCCCAGCTCGGCGTCACCACCGAAGCTGCCCAACTCTTTGCTCTTGGGGTTGGTGATGTTGTTGAGCACCGGGCGCAACACACCGAACACCAGGATCAGGATGAAGATGACCCCCACGGCCTGCTTGAGAATGTCCCAGAACCAGGGCTGCGAGTAGAACGGAATGTCAGCGATGACTTCGCCGCGCTCGGTCGAGAACGGCACGTTGATCACACTGACGCTGTCGCCACGGCTGGCATCGAAGCCCACCGCGTCCTGCACCAGGCGGGTAAAGCGCGCCAGGTCGGTGGTGCTCCAGGGCGCGCGGGTCACTTCACCGTTGGCCGGGTTGGTCTTGACCATGTCGTCCACCACCACGGCCACCGACAGGCGGCTCAGGCGCCCCTGCTGCTGCTTGGTGTGGCTGATGGAGCGGTCAAGCTCGAAGTTCTTGGTCGACTGGACACGTTTGTCAGTCGGGTATGGCGCCAGGGCCGGCTGGCCGGTCGCCGGGTCCATGATTTGCTGGCCGTTGGCATCGAGCAGCGGCTGGCCGGGGGCGATGGCGGGCGCGGCACCGGCCGCACCGCCGGCCACTTGCGGCGCGGTCGCAGGACCGGGCGGCTGATTGCTCAAGGCACCCGGCACGCCACCGGTGCCTGAACTGGTGGAGCGCTGTTCGTTCACCGACTGCTCGCTGCGCAGTGCAGGCTGGTCGGGGTTGAAGCTTTCGGCTGTCGATTCCACGGCACTGAAGTCGACCATGGCCGAGACTTCAGCCTTGTAGCGATCGTTGCCCAGCACCGGCTGCAGGATGTTCTGCACACGCTGCGAAAGCATGGTTTCCATGCGCCGGGTGTATTCGAACTGTTTGCCGGCCACGGTCAGCTCGGAGTTTTCGCCCTGATCGGACAGCAACGTGCCCTTCTGGTCGACCACGGTCACCTGCGACTTGGTCAGCTCCGGGACACTGGTGGCCACCAGGTTGGTGATTGCCGCGACCTGGCCAGGTTCGAGCGTACGGCCCGGGTACAGCTCGACCAGTACCGAGGCGGTGGGCTTGCGGTCATCGCGCACGAACACCGAGCTTTTCGGAATGGCCAGGTGCACGCGCGCCGCCTTGACGTTATTGAGCGACGCGATGGTGCGCGCCAGCTCGCCTTCAAGGCCACGGCGGTAGCGGGTGGCTTCCATGAACTGGCTGGTGCCCAGGCCCTGGTCCTTGTCGAGGATTTCGAAACCGATGCCGGTGTTGTTCTGCGACACGCCGGCCTGGGCCAGCTGGATGCGTGCGCGCTGCACGTCATCGGCCTTGACCAGCAACGCCCCGGAATTGGGCTCCAGGGTGTAGGGAATGTTGGCGGTGGCCAGGGTGTCCATGATCTGCTTGCTGTCCAGGCCCGCCAGGCTGCCGTAAAGCGGCCGGTAATCGGGTTGCTGTGACCACAGGACCACGGCAAAGCCGATTGCCACGCTCGCCGCCAGACCGACCATGAGGCCGACCTGACGAAGCATGGTCATCTCGGAAAGGTTTTCCAGGAAGGCAAAGCCGAACAACGGCTTTCTATCCGGAGCGCCCGGCCTGGCCGGAACGGGATCGGCTGCTGCGTCTGCCATTGATCAGTACGTCCCTTAAACCGGCATCTGCATGATGTCTTGATACGCCTGTACCAGCTTGTTACGCACCTGGGTCAATGCCTGGAACGACACGCTGGCTTTCTGCGACGAGATCATGACGTCGGTAAGGTCCACGCCGCTCTTGCCCATCTCGAAGGCGTTGGCCATCTGGCTGGAGGCGGCCTGGGTGTCGGCCACCTTGTTGATCGCCTGACCCAGCAGGTCGGCAAAATTGCTGCCGGCCACTTCCTGGACGCCCGCGACGGGCTTGGAGGCGGACATGGCGTCCATCTGCATGGCCCGCATATCCAACATCAAGCGATTAAATTCAACACCTTGGCTCATGGACTTTATCTCTCGTAAGGCCCGCAATTTTTTGACACTGGTTTCTACGGATAACAATGTCATAGCAACAAGAGTGCCAGTGACGTACAAGCGCACCACAAAGCGGGCATTTTCATGCGAATCCGATTGCTGCGCGGCCTCACCCGTGTCCGATGTATCGACAGGCCATCATGATAACGATGTGATGTTTCGTTGTATCGACAATTTGACACAGATCACAAAAATGGGGACAGAAGGCTGCAAGCTAGGTCGCAAACAGATACGCCTCGACGTCCATACCGGCATCGCGCATCTGTGCCAGCTTGTAGCGCAGCGTACGCGGGCTGATGCCCAGCCGCTCGGCGGCCTCCTTGCGTCGCCCGCGTTCGCTGCGCAAGGTATCGATGATCAACTGGAATTCACGGCGGCGCAGATCTTCACCCAGCGCGCCACCGGACTCGACCGGTTCAGGCACGGCGGCCACCGGGCCCGCCGCTGTCGGCGGCGCGCTGAACTGCACCGGGCCTGCCAGACAGAAATCCTGCGCCTGGATCACCCCGCCCTGCTGCAGGATCAAGGCCCGCTGCACGGCGTTGTCGAGCTCACGCACGTTGCCGGGCCAGGCATAGCCCACCAGGCAGGCCCGCGCCTCGGCCGACAACTGCACCGGCGCATGTTTCATTTTATTGACGTGCTTGGCCAGCAACTGCTCGGCCAGCGGCAGAATATCGGCGGTCCGCTGACGCAAGGGCTGCCAGGCCAACGGGAACACAGACAGGCGGTAGTACAGGTCTTCACGAAAGCGCCCCGCCACCACCTCGCCCATCAGGTCGCGGTTGGTGGTCGCCAGCACCCGGATATCCAGGGTGATCGGCCGGCGCGCGCCCACCCGCTCGACCTCGCGCTCTTGCAAAACACGCAGCAGCTTGGCCTGCAGGCCCATGGGCATTTCGGAGATTTCATCGAGCAGGATGGTACCGCCCTCGGCCAGCTCGAACTTGCCCGCCTGCGCTGCAATGGCCCCGGTGAAAGAGCCCTTTTCATGGCCGAACAACGTGGCTTCGAGCATGTTGTCCGGTATTGCGGCGCAGTTGATGGCGATGAACGGCTTGGCGGCGCGTGGCGAATGCTGGTGGATAAAGCGCGCCAGCACTTCCTTGCCGGTGCCCGACTCGCCAGAAATCAATACGGTGGAATCGCTTTTGGCCACGCGCTTGGCCAGCTCCAGCAACTGCATGCTGGCCGGCTCGACCGCCACCGTGCCGTCATGCCCGGCAGGCTCCAGGCGCCCCAGGGCGTGGCGCGACACCAGCGCCAGCAAGGCCGCCGGCTCAAATGGCTTGACCAGATAGTCCACCGCGCCCTGACGCATCGCCTCGACCGCACGCTCCACAGCGCCATAGGCAGTCATCAGCAGCACCGGCAGCTGCGGCTGTCGGGCACGCAACAGCGCAAGCAACTGGTGCCCATCCATGCCTGGCATGTTGACGTCACTGATCACCAGGCTGAACGCTTCCTGGGCAGTGGCGGCCAGCGCTTCTTCGGCCGAGCCCACCGCCCGGTAGGCATGTCCGGCCAGCTCCAGCGTGTCGCCTAGCGCTTCACGCAGTGAACGATCGTCCTCGACCAACAGGATTCGATTTGTCATCGGCGTACTCCAGGCATTCAGGAAGGGATCAACGGCAGGCTGACGATCGCGCAAGTCCCCCGCCCTACACGAGAGCGGTACTGCACGCTGCCCTGGTGGGCACGTGCCACAGCCATCACGACTGCCGCCCCCAGGCCGGTGCCGGTGGTCTTGGTGGTAAAGAACGGCTCGCCGATGCGTGCCAGGGCGGCAGGTTCGATGCCGCTGCCACTGTCGCTGATGCACAGGCGCAGCATCGCGCCGTACCGGTAAGCATGAATTTTCAGCCGTGCCGTGCCGTTGCTGGCCTGCATGGCATTTTCAATCAGATTGAGCAGCGCACCGACCAGCGTGTCGCGATTGCACAGCAGCTCACCGAGGACGCGGTCGCACTGCCAGCGCACCTGCGCCTCACGCACATGCGTCTGGGCCGCCGATTGCAGCGCCTGGAACAGCGCCTCGGGACTCAGCCGGTCAGTCAAGGGCAACTCGCCGCGGGCGAACACCAGCATGTCACGCACCTGGTGCTCCAGTTCATGCAGGCGTTCTTTCAGGCGCGAGGCAAAACGTTGCTGGGTGTTCACCGGCAACGCCTGCTCGGCCAGATGACTGGCATAGATCATGGCCGCCGACAGCGGCGTGCGGATCTGGTGCGCCAGCGAGGCCACCATACGCCCCAGTGAAGAGAGCCGTTCATGACGCGAAAGCTGGTCTTGCAAGCGACGGGTTTCCGTCAGGTCGGTCAGTAGCACCAACTGGCCAGGCTCGGCATCCAGCGAACGGGTGGCGATGGACACGCGCCGGCCATCCTTGAGCGAGACTTCATGGCCGTCATCCTCACGCGGCGCAAAGCTGCGACCGATGATCTGGCGCCACAGCTCGCCCACCAGGGGCCGGCCAAGCAACTCGAGCGCCGCCGGATTGGCTTCACGCACCACGCCTGTGCCGTCGATCACGATCACACCGCCTGGCAACAGGTCCAAAAGGTTTTGCAAGCGATACGCCAGGCGTTCGTTTTCCGCCAGTTCCTGCATACGCTGCACCCCCGCTTCGGCCAGTTCGCCCTTGAGTTCATTGACCCGCGCTTCAAGCACACTGTAGGAATCGGTCAGTTGCGCCGACATCTGATTAAACAATGCGAACGCCTGCTCAAGCGCTTGACGACTCTCCAGCTCCAAAGGCGGCAGCAAAGGCGCCGAGGGGCTCGGGAGTTCGTTGCACATCTGCGCGGCCTGGGACATTGGATTCTCTCTCACGGGGCGAACCGTCATTAAACGGCGTGTGGAAAGGAGCGGTAGCAATCCTCGTGCCGAAAAAATGCGTCGTGATGCCAGGCCGGGCCAAAGTCATCACGGCTTGTCCAGGAACGATAAAGAACAGCGCAAGGGACCGGCTGCCGCGTCGGTCCTCGCGACCGCAGCCGCCGGCAAGCCGCCTGCGGCAAGACATGCATGCAGCCCAAGCAAGGCATCCACTGCCCGTAGCCGACCTTGCGGTTCAACATGCGCCGCAAAAAAAACCTCCGCGAGTGCGGAGGCTTTTGCAGGCTGGCGGCTCAACAGGCGTCAATCATCTGCCTGTTCTTCACCCTCACGACGGCTCATGCCGTACTTGCGCATTTTCTCGACCAGGGTCGTGCGACGAATGCGCAGACGCTCGGCAGCCCGGGCCACGATGCCATTGGCGTCGTCCAGCGCCTGCTGGATGAGGCCCTGCTCCAGGCCACCCAGGTAGTCCTTGAGGTCCAGGCCCTCAGGCGGCAGCATCGCACCGGAAGAGAAATTGGGCGTCGTGGAGTTGATCGCCACACGCTCTTCCAGGTCGCTGCGCAAGCTGTCGACCATCTGCTCGTCTTCATCTTCGACGTAGCGGAATTTCTTCGGCAGCTCGACCACGCCGATCACGCCGTAGGGATGCATGATTGCCATGCGCTCGACCAGGTTGGCCAGTTCACGAACGTTACCCGGCCAGGCATGCCGGCACAGCGACATGATGGCTGCGGAGTTGAAACGGATCGAACCACGCTTTTCATGTTCCATGCGCGAGATCAGCTCGTTCATCAGCAGCGGGATGTCTTCGACCCGCTCACGCAAGGGCGCCATCTCGATGGGGAACACGTTGAGGCGGTAATAAAGGTCTTCGCGGAAACTGCCGACCTCGATCATGTGCTCAAGGTTCTTGTGCGTGGCGGCAATGATGCGCACATCGATGCTCTGGGTCTTGTTGCTACCCACGCGCTCGAAGGTGCGTTCTTGCAGGACGCGCAGCAGCTTGACCTGCATCGGCAGCGGCATGTCGCCGATTTCGTCGAGAAACAGGGTGCCGCCGTTGGCCAGTTCGAAGCGCCCGGCGCGGCTGGTAATGGCACCGGTGAAGGCGCCCTTCTCATGGCCGAACAGTTCGCTTTCAAGCAACTCGGCGGGGATGGCGCCACAGTTGACCGGCACGAACGGCGCATCGCGACGCTTGGAATGGTAGTGCAGGTTGCGCGCCACCACTTCCTTGCCAGTGCCCGATTCGCCAAGGATGAGCACGCTGGCATCGGTGTCGGCCACCTGTTGCATCATCTGCCGAACGTGCTGGATGGCACGGCTGGTACCGACCAGGCTGCGAAACAGGTTGGGCTCGCGATGGCGACCGCGCTCGCGGGCCTGATCGTACATTTCACGATAGACCTGGGCACGGTGCAGCGAATCGAGCAGTTTGCTGTAGCTGGGCGGCATGTCGATGCAGGACAGCACGCGACGGCGCAGGTCTTCGGGCAGCTCGACAGAAGAACTTTCACCCATCAGCAACACAGGAAGGAACTCATCCCATGCTCCGATGGTCTTAAGAAGCCCTTGGAGGGTGCCCGGAGCACTGACATTGCCGATCAGGACACACAAGACCTCGCGCGTAGACGCCAGAGAACCGACCACTTGCTGCCAGTCCTGACTGGAGCATGAAAGGTTTTCTTCGCCCAGGAAGTTCATGATGACGCCCAGATCGCGGCGGCGCTGGCTATCGTCATCGATCAGCAGGATTTTGATTTCACGCCACATGCAATCGCAACTTCCCTAGTCAACGTGTACGCCCATCGGTCGTGGGCAGCTTGGCATCTAAGCCGTTACATCTGATCAGACGCCAGACAACAGAAAACATCACTAGTTAAGTCAAAAAAATGGACACAGTCAAATTTATGGCGTGATTCTTGTCGGACAAGAAATATTCAGCCAAACAGATCGTACACTTTTGAAGCCTGTTTGGCTTTCTGCAGTTGCGACATTTCTTCGACAACGGCCTGCCGCTCGCCCGTCGCCACGTCGATCAATTGCCGATAGACGTTGAGCAATTCTTCCAGGTTGTCACGCAGGTCAGGCTCATTGGCCGGCGCTTCGGACGTCACCATCGCGATGCATTCCCGGCACGCCAGGTCCAGCCTGCCGACGGCCTCCCAGTCGCGCTCAGCCAAGGCCTCGACCAAGGCCTGGCGGGTTTGTGCAATACGTTGTGTGGCGCTCATGGGCAGGCTCTCCGTGCAACGGTGAGTGATCAGGCCGCCGCGATGGCGTCCCAACCTTCTTTGACAGTGATCAGCAGATCAGCAACCTCATCGAGGATCACGGCATCATTCCTGGCATTGGCTTGGGCCAGGCGTTTTTGCATGTAGTCGTAGAGGTTGTCCTGGTTACGCAGGGCATTGCTGCCGTAGTTTTCAAGATCCAGGCCTTCACGCAGACCGCCGATGATGTCGATGGCCTTGCCGATCAGCACACCCTTGGCGGCGATATCGCGGCGCTCCATGGCACCTTTGGCCTGGGCAATACGGGCCAGGCCGCCTTCCAGCAACATCTGCACCAGACGGTGCGGGCTGGCTTCGGACGTCTGAGCCTGGGAGCCGACTTTCTGGTATTGGCGCAACGCTAACATCGGATTCATAGGGGGACCTCTTGGCAAGTCTGTACGCTGGATACTCAGGCTATCGACGTGCCATGGAAAAACTTTAGGCTTAATGCAAGAACCCGACACGGGGTCGGGTTCTGGTCACACGGTCATGCGTCTGGATCAGGACGCGTTTTTCTGTGCGTTGATGGCATCGAAGATCGAGGTGATGCTGCTGGCGGTGGCCTTGAGCTGGGCTACGACCAGGTCCATGGCGTTGTATTTCTTGGTCAGGGTCAAGGTCAGGGTTTCAACACGACGATCCAGCGCCTCCTGGTCGTTTGCAAGACGGGTCTTGACCTTGTTCAGGCTGGTGTCTTTTTGCGACAGAATGCCGTCCGTCGCAGTGAACGGCTCAATCGACTTCTTGAGACGCGTGACCAAGCCGGTATCGCCAGTGAACAGACTCTGGATCTGGCCACCCAACTGCTTGTCGCTCATGGCCTGACCAAATACCGTGCTGTCGAGCGCCAGTGTGCCATCAGTGCGCTGCGTCATGATGCCCAACTGCGCCAGCGATCCGAGCCCGGAAGTGCTGGTAGAAGTGGCAATCTGCGAACGGATCGTGGCAAGGATATTACGTGGCGTTGAATCCCCCGTCAGGGGCGCCGCCGTGTACGCACCATTGGCAGCCGTCGAACCTTTGGTCAGCGTTCCAACCAGCTTGACCAACGTGTTGTAGGAATCTACAAAGCTCTGCAGTGATGCTTTGATTCCGTCGCTATTGGCCGCGAGAGTAATGGTGGTTTTTTTACCCGGCTCAGCCGCAACCAGGTTCAACGTCAAACCCGTGATAGCTTTATCGACGGTGTTCTTAGGGCTGGTCAGGGACAAGCCGTCGACCGTGAACTCGGCATCCTGGGCAAACCCAACGATAGCACCAGCGCCTGGATTGGCTGGCGTACCGCTGGCACTCATCAATTTGGTACCGTCGATATCCAGCAATGTACCCAAGCTGCTGTTGCCCTTGACACTGATATCCATCCCCTTGCCGGTATTCGATGAACTGAATACCAAACGCGACCCATTGGCATCATTGATGATGTTGGCACTGACGCCCTTGAACTGCATGTCAGCATTGATCTTGTCGCGTACTTGCTGCAACGTCGACGTGGCGTCGATTTTTACAACCGTATCAATGCCATTTTGAGTGATGGTCAGCTCCCCACTCGGAATAGCACTCGCCTGGCTGGCATCCAGTGCGACAGTGGCCACCTTGGAGGCAGTCGCCAATTTATTTACTTCAATGGAATAGATACCACCCACAGCCGTATTGTCGGCGGTTGCCTTGACCAGTGATTCATTGGATGAGCTAGCCATATAGCCTTGAAAGGCCGGGCTGGTGGTGCTGCCCAGGTTGGTCAGCGTGGCCTCAAACGCAGCGAGGGCCGATTTAAGCTGGCTGATACCCGACAGGGAGGCAGTATTTTTAGACGAGCTGGTCGTGATCTGCTTCTGCTTGGCCGCCTTGTCGGCATCCACCAGCGCTGTCACGATCTCGGTGATTTTAAGACCCGAGCCGATCCCGGTCGACGTTGAGATTGGACTTGCCATCGGTATCTCCTTGCTTGAATGCTGCCGGTTCCAAGGCTTTTATGGAGCGCATTAAAACCAGCAACATGGGGGGTGTCTGTGATCAGGCTTTCGCACTGAACAACAGACTGCTTGCGTCGCTCAAGCTTTCGGCCAACTTCAACACTTCCTCGTTAGGGATTTGTCGAACCACCTCGCCTGAGTCACTCGCAATGACTTTGACCACAACTTTGCCAGAACTCTCATCAACCGAGAACTCAAGATTTCGCTTGACCGACTGGAAGAAATCCTGGATTTCAGCGGCCGCCGCTTTCACTTGGCTGTCACTTTGCTGCTCGGAGCCTTTGGCCTCCGGCGCGGCATCGACGACACGCACAGGTGCGACCGGGTCGGCCGACTTGGTCTTGTCGACTACGCCAGTTTCGCTTACCGGTTTGGCGACCGGATAAGACACGTTCAACCTGATGCCCATATCCATGTGTTGTCACCTCTGAAAGTAAAAAAGCGAGAGAGTACGCACCCGCACCCCCTCGCCAAAGCTCATGCCAGAATTACTGGAGCAGTTTCAGAACCGAGGACGGCAGCTGGTTGGCCTGGGCCAGAACCGAAGTCGACGCCTGCTGCAGAGTCTGCTGCTTGGTCAACTGCGCGGTTTCAGCAGCGAAGTCGGTGTCTTGTACGCGACCCAGTGCAGCGGTGGCGTTTTCGTTGATGTTCTGCAAGTTGGAAATGGTGCTGGTCAGGCGGTTTTGGGCAGCACCGAGGTCAGCACGCGCGGCGTTGATGGTATCCAGAGCCGAGTCGATTGCACCGATGGCAGCTTCAAAGCTGGCCTGGGCGTCCGAACTGGCCGCACCTGTGATCGCGATGGCGTCGGAGTTGACACCCAGCGACGAAGCAACAAAGGAAGCGCTCAGCGACAGAGTGATCTGGTTGCTGGTGCCGGAGTTGGAACCGACCTGGAAGGTCATGGTGCCAGCCGAGCCGTCCAGCAGGTTCTTGCCGTTCAGGTTGGTACTTTCGGCGATACGGGTCAGCTCGTCGGACATGGCCGCGAACTCTTTGTTCAGGGCGTCACGGTCAGCTTCACTGTTGTTGTCGTTGCGGGACTGAACAGCCAGTTCACGCATACGCTGCAGAATGTTGGTTTGTTCCTGCATCGCGCCTTCAGCGGTCTGGGCGATGGAGATACCGTCGTTCGCGTTCTTAATTGCCATGGTCTGGCCACGGATCTGCGAAGTCATGCGGGTTGCGATCTGCAGGCCGGCAGCGTCGTCTTTGGCGCTGTTGATTTTCAGGCCGGAAGACAGGCGGGTCATGGAAGTCGACAGCGCGTCAGAGGCACGGCCCAGGTTCTTTTGCACGTTCAGGGAGGCAACGTTGGTGTTTACTGTTAAAGCCATGATGAATTCCTCGTGGTTTGTTTGCTGTGGCTTCCGGCCCCTGCAAGCGCCGGGTGTGCCTAGAGAACCTTCGTAATAGTTATCGTCGGCATGGCACGTTGCTTGAGGTTTTTTTTCAATTTTTTTAGTGGCCCGGTGCCAACCCCGATAAAACAAGAGGTTAGCGTAGCTTCAGCGAGGAACCCAAGGCTGTCAGGGTGACTGTACGGGATGGCTGAACGTGAACCGCTCGACATTATGATGACTGCACAGCGACGAATGGTCGGCCTGATTGAAAACGCCCGGATCAGGTCCGGGCGTCTTGGGCATCGACAGGGATCAGGCGCGGTAAATGATTGCAGAACCCCACGACAAACCTACGCCAAAACCACTGAGCGCCACGCGCTGCCATGAAGATCCGAGTACATGCTTCTCGACCAGCAGTGCAATGCTCGATGACACGGTGTTGCCGGTCTCGACCATGTCCTTGACGAACTTTTCAGGTTTGTCCTCGAAGCGCCGAGCCACGGCATCGACGATGGCCGCACTGCCCTGGTGAATACAGAAGGCATCGATGTCATCCGGTGTCAGGTCCGACTCGGCCAACAGCTCATGCAAGTGCGCCGGCACCTTGAGCAGGGCAAAGTTAAACACCTGGCGGCCGTTCATATAGAACACGCCATTACTGACTTTAAGGTGCGGCGCACCCGAGCCGTCAGTGCCGAATTTGGCTTTGCCCAGTAACCAGGCGGCGTCTTGACCCATCCAGGTTGCTGTAGCGGCATCGCCAAACAGCATGGTGGTGTTGCGGTCGTCGGGGTCGACAATCTTGGAATACGGATCCGCCGTGACCAGGATGCCGTTCTTCAGGCCAGTGGCCTCCATGAAGCCCTTGATCGCATACAGGCCGTATACATAGCCCGAGCAACCCAGCGAGATATCAAAGGCCGCCACGGCGGTGGTCAGCCCCAGCTTGTCCTGAACGATGGCCGCCGTGTGCGGCAGGCCTTCTTCATCACCATTCTGGGTGACGACGATCAACACATCGATGCTGTCACGCGATAACTGAGGGTTATTGGCCAGTAGCTTATTCACGGCTTCAACACACAGGTCGGAGGTTTCCTGTGCGGCATCCTTGCGCGGCAGAAAGGTCGAGCCGATCTTGCCCAGGATGAATTCCTCATCCTTGTCGAACCTGGCACCTTGCGCGTAGTTATCCACGCCTTCGGTGGGCACGTAACTCGCTATGCTTTTTATGCCAATCATCGTGGCTTCCCAGTAGTAAACGGTTAACAACGCCCTTCAATGCGCGAAAGGCGTGACTCAAAAGGTGGCTTGCGACAACCCGGCGCGCACGTACACATGCTCCGTTCAGGAGCGCGCTTGCCAGAGCCGACTCTCACTTCAGGGGCCGGCCTGCCTTACACAATACAGTGAAGATGCTTGCCGCAAGCTGAAGGTCACGCCTGATCTCCGCTTGCGGTACCCGACAGACACTTTTCACTCGATGCACAAACTAAAAAGCCACGAACAACCTGGTTGCTCGTGGCCTTGGTGCAACCGTGCTGCGTCAGGCCAACAATTCATCCCATTCAACAGGCTGCGGTGCGCCCAGCGCAAATGCCTTGCCAGCGTGAAGATGGTTGGGATTATAGGCGCGATCATGCTGCATAGGTACAGGCCAGCGATCACGCAACGCTTCGATTTCACGCTCGGCGGCTGGCAGCACGCCGTCATGCAGTATCTGGGCATGGGGTGTCCAGACGGTAAGATAGCCGGCAGCATCCAGTTTCAGGCACACGTCCACCGCCGCCAGGTGCTCACCAAACACGGCGTCATCAAATCCGCCCACTGCCTCGAACAGCTCCTTGCGCACCATCATGCACGTCCCGGACACCGCCGTGCAGTTTTGCTCAGACTGCAGGCGCTGCATATAACCCTTGGCATTCTTGCCCTCACCGATCATGGCCGCGCCTATACCCTGGTCGAACCCCAGAATCAGGCCACCCTGGGTACAGGTGCCTTTTTCGTCGACCAGCCTGGCGCCTACCACACCCACTTCCGGACGCTGCGCCTGGTTCAACAAGGTCTCGATCCAGTTGGCGGTGACCACTTGGGCGTCAGGCGCCAGGAATAACAGGTACTCGCCATTTGCTTGCTGGCTGGCCTGGTTAAGCAACGCCGCCTGGCTTACTCGCCGCTCAAGGCGCAACACCCTGATGCGATCGCCTTTCGCTTCCAATTGCTCGAACCATTCGTGCAGCCTGGCATCCTGGCTGTGATTGTCAGCAATCAGGATCTCGTGATGGTGATAACGGGTGCGTTGCAAGACGCTGATCAGACACCCTTGCAAGGCCTCGAAGTTGTCCTGCCCTTGCAGCAGGACGGTGACCAGCGGGCGTTGTGCATGCCGATAGTCGACCTGCAAGATCCCCGAATCGCAGGCAGTCACCTGCGCCGAATAGCCTCGTATATCAAGATGGCGAGCCAGGGTACGGGCGTGCTGGTCGTTTTTTTCAGGTACCGGTGCGGTGCAGATAAGCAGAGGCTCGGCCAAGTGCGCCAGTCCTGCCATGCCTCCGTGCTCAATGATGCGTAGCAGCAGGTCAAACTCAAGCGCCTGATCAAACTCGGGGTCAAACCCGCCGACCTCCAGCAGCGTGCTCTTATGGATCAGCCAGTGCCGTGACATCAGTAAAGGGGCCCCCAGCAACAGGTCCAGATTGAAGCCTGGGCGAAAGACGTCACGCAGGGCACCATCTTCCTGGCGATGAACCTCATCCATCGCCACCGCCCGACAGCCTTCAGCCCCCTGCAGCTCCAAGGCGGCGCGCAGCAAGCCACTGGCGGTAAATTCATCGCCGACGCGCGCCACCATCAGCCAGTCCGCTTTCGAGTCGCCGGCAAGCTCATTGAGGCGCTCTACATAACGCTCCGGATTAACCTTGACGAAATGCACAACATCCTTGCGCGTCGTAGCGGCTGGCAACGCCCCTACGGTCAGCACCACCACCTTAAAAGCTTTGAAGTTACTGGCCAGCAGACTGTCGAAAGTGGCTTGCAGCGCCGCTGCATCGTTGTCCAGATCCAGAAGCAGGATCTCGAATTGCTGACCGCCCTGCTTGATCGACTTGTTGGCCGCAACCACTTGGGCAGCATCCGGCACACGGGCATCCAGCCATGCAATCAGACGCCCTGATTGCGTGCTATCCAGAAGCACCTTACGGTCTGCCATGTCTACGGTGGACAGACGCTGCTGCCATGCCTGGGCCTGCTCCCTCTCCAGCACAAAATCATCACTTGTAGAAGTCTGCAGCTTGCGCACCAAGGCTTGAGCAACAGCGGGATTAAACAGGTAAACGCACATCGCCTGCCACAACCTGCCCCTGACAGTTTCAAAGGTGTCATCTGCGTATTGACGCAGAAGCGCTTGTTGCCTGACCAGAACGCCTTCGAGTTCGATCAGTTGCTGGCGTCCAGCCGGCTGTGTATGCAGGAGAAACTCGATCGAGGTCAACTGGTCGAACAGCGGTTTGTTGTAGAACGGCATTTCAACAAACTGCTGCGGATCGAATGCACGCACGGGCTCAAACGAGACAGCCGACCATTCGGAGCGAAACATTCTCGTGGCCTTGAGCGACCGACTATTCAGAAGGCAGTCGGCCATGGCTGCAAAACTGTCCAGTGCGACCTGTTTGGCCTGATCTTTTTCAAGAACGGCAAGCCCGGTCGGCAGACCTGCCAGAAACGCTGCAAACGCATCGCGCTCAGCGACAGATTTCGGATCCTGGAAAGTCAACACCGTCAGTACATTGGTATTGTGATCAGACCCCCCATAATTGATCTCTCGGACGATATAGGGAACATCGAGGATTCGCGCCTTGGCACGGGCCAACAAATAGAACGAGTGGCCAATTTCCTGCCATTCGAAGCTTGTATCCGCCGGCATCGACTGGTGCCAGTCCTGCAGCAGTGCAGTGCGCGTTACCGCATAAAAGGGTGGCAAGTACTGCCCCATGAACGCCATTACGCGTTGCTCGGCACTGTCCGAGCCATAGTCCTCCTGCACCTTGAGATCACGGCGGTAATACAGCACCTCGGTCGCGCGGCACAGGTACATGAAACCATACCCATGGCACATGCCGTAATCGGGATTGGCATCCAGAAAGTCGACACTTTGGCTCAGCGCGCCGTGCACGATGAAATCATCATCAGCCGCAAACGCCATATAAGGCGTGGTGACGATCGATGAACCGTACGCCAGCTTTTCCTGCAAACCGAAATACGACAAGTGCCCCAAGTGGTGATAGTCGATGCCCGGATAATCCTCGACCAACGCCGTGTCGGCTTCGTTCGAGGAGTCCAGCACCACCAGCTTGCCCGCAAAATGACGGTAGTACTCCATCGTGCGGCGCAGGAAAGCATTACGGTTATGGCTGATCACAACCAGAGTGAAGCGCTCACTCAAGGGCGTTACGGCAGTGTCCACGGTTTGCAGCGGCATCTTGTCTTCCCCATACCCAGCAGGTCATCCCTGCGGCCTGGCCATCGAATTGGTGGTGTTTACTTGACTCGCAACAGATAGCCGTCCGGCGCTACCGAAAGCAGCAGCTTGTTGTCCACGCGCCGGTCGATCTCGAAGTCGCTGCTTTCCTTGAGGTATTGCCACACCGCTGTTTTCGGGTTGTCACCTGGCCCCCACGGGCGATCAGGAAAGGCATCGGCCGGCATGTCTTCGACCACCGTGTCCATCACCACGCAATAGCTGCCCACCGTGACAAGCGGCGCATACAGACGCAGCTCTTCAAGCACGTGGTCGTGGGTGTGGTTGGAATCAAGCACCACAATGACTTTCTTGCCAGCCGCCAGCGCCGCGACCCGAGCCGCAATGGCCGGATCGATGCTGGAACCCTCGATCATCGAGATGCGCTTGAACATCGGGTGGCTTTCGATGGCCTCACGGTTATGGGGACGAATATCGACATCGATGCCCAGGACCTCGCCATGCCCCAGCAACTCCAGGATCGAGGCGTAGTAAATGATCGAGCCGCCATGGGCAATGCCGCATTCAATGATCAGGTCGGGCTTGAACTGCCAGATGATCTCCTGCATGGCCACCATGTCTTGTGGCAGCTGGATGATGGGGCGACCCATCCACGAGAAGTGGTAGCTGTATTTGTGCCTGGCCGACTCATTGAAAAAATCAGTTGCCAGGGCGCGCAGTCTTGGGTTCTCGCCTTGCGCCTGGACGTCGGCTTCATTTTGCGCTGCGAATTCTTGAGCCTGGGTACCGGTCATGTTCAACCTCGATTGCAATTATTGGAATGTCGCAGCGTCGACCGCGTGGTAGACATAGCGGTCATCGGTCATGCGCCTGATTTCATCCAGGTAGTTGGAATTCATCACAAACAGATGCGCCCCCTCAGGCAAGGCCTGCATAGCCTCTTGTGGCGAAGACACCTTCAGGCCGCTCAAGGGCAGATAACGACCTTGCTTGGCCGGATTGATGTCAACAATCTGGTCGACCGTGACCCCGGCGCGCTGCAGGAACAATGAATAGATAACGCCCTTGGAGGCCGCACCCCAGATAGCCAGCGCCTGCCCAGGAGAGTTTCTGGCAATGCTCAGGGCCTGCTCGATGCTGTGCCGGAAACCGGCAGGCACTTGCACCTGCGTCTTGGGTGCCGGCAAGTGAGTGCGCAAGCTGGCCAGGTCCGCCACCACATACAGGTACTGTCCACCAAACAGATGCCCGGCCTCCTGCACAGTGCCGAACAGGCGCTGGAAATCTTCAAGACGGAAATAATTGACATGCTCATAGAACACGTCGAACCAGGCTCGATGCGCCAGAATCCAGTCCAGGCAAGGCACTTCGATGTAGATCAGGCCGCCGCCATTGGCGTGGGAAATCGTGTGCAAGAACGCCACTGGGTCCGGGATATGCTCCAACACGTGCCGCAGCACCACTGCCTGTGCAGACAAGCCGCTTTCAGGGGTGAATGGCGCCTTGGTCACATGGGGACTGTCCCCCTCATAGGCCGGATCAATGCCGACGATGTCAAAGCCCTTGCTGCGTAGCTGTTCGAGAAAATAGCCCTTGCCGCAGCCTACCTCGATCAGGGTTTTACCGCCAAAGTGCCGCGCGATGATCTGCTCGACCGCGTCCAGGTGGGCCTTGAAGTGCCCTGAATGCGCCTGTTCGTTCTGATAGTCACTGTCGTAGCTGAGCTTTTGCGGGTCGAATGCCGCATTGAACACCAAGCCACTGTGCGGATCCTGCACCAGCACCACGTCGGCACTGACCGATGCCCGTGCCGAAGCGGCATCCGCAAACGTGCGATTCTGCAAAACGGGCATGCCATCGGCCCGATACAGCTCATTGCTCATGCCCAGCCTCCAGTAACTGTTCAAGACGTCGTGCACTGCCCCAGAACGCCAGGGGCTCGTGCACTGAATAAGGGTAGTGGCCCAGGTTGAGACGAATGTTCGAGCCGCGCTCGAGCACCCGCCGCTCGACCAATGCCCGCACCGACACCGGCCGGCCACTGCAGCAATTGATTACCCCACTGAAAGCGGGACGCTGGATGATGCTCGCCAGACAGGCCGCGGCCTGCTCTACAGGCAGGTAGTCACGCAGTTGCTCGCCGGCCGACATGTCGAACTGCGCAGCACCGCTGTCGATTGCCCGCTCCAGGCTGGCCATCAGGCTGTTGGGGTTTTGTCCCTCGCCATGCAGGTAAAACAGGCGCGCCCACTGCAAGGAAAACGGCTGCTCGCGACACAGGGCCTCAAGAAACAGACGCAACGAATGTTTGGCCAGCCCATAGGGGTTGGCAGGTTTCGGCTCGGTGGCTTCGCTCAACTCACCCTCTTGCAGGCCGTACTCAAAACACGTGCCGGTGATCAGCACCTGATCGACACCCGCCTGCACGACAGCCTTGATAAAGGCGTAATCGGCAAACAGGTTGTGCTCGAAATGAAACAGTCCCTGATACGCCGGAAGCCCTGGCCAGGCCAGGTGCGCCAGGACATCGATACCTTCGGTCAAGCCGGCCACGTCCAAGTCAGCGGCATGCACATCGGCGGCGATAAATTCCACCTCGCTGAACCAGGGCATTGCACGGGCGTGTTCAAGATGGCGTGCCACCGCGCGTACACGGAGGCCGCTGTCGAGCAAGGCCCGGACCAGGTGGCGCCCGACAAACCCGCTGGCGCCGGTGACCAGCACATGCCCAACGCTCACAGCAGCCTCAACTCAGGCACGGCGATGACAAAGCGCCCGCCCCACTGCTGTACCTGCGGGTACTGCTGACGCACTTCATCGAGCAGGTTCCAGGGCAGCACCAGAACGTAATCGGGCTGCTCTTGCAGCAGGCGCTCAGGCGCCACCACCGGAATGCGACTGCCCGGTAAAAACTTGCCCTGCTTGTGCGGGCTGGCATCGGCCACCCACGCCAGCAAGTCAGGCCTGATGCCGGCGTAGTTGAGCAAGGTATTGCCTTTGGCCGCAGCGCCATACCCTGCTACGCGCTTGCCATCGGCCTTGGCCTGCAACAAGAAGCGCAGCAACTGGTGCTTGATACGCTCAGCGGCTGGCGCCAGCGTCGCATAGAACGCCGCGGTCTTGATGCCTGCGTGCAATTCGGCATTCAGCTGTTGCTCCACCGCAGGTTGCGGTGCGCGATGCAGTCCATCGCTGCGTCGGGCAAATACACGCAGAGAACCGCCATGGGTCGACAGGTGCTGTACATCGAAAATGGCCAGGCCGTTACGCTGGCACAGCGTATCGACCGCCGTCAGTGACAGATAGGAATAATGCTCGTGGTACAGGGTATCGAACTGGGCACCGGCCATCAGCGCCTGCAGGTGCGGAAACTCGAAGGTCACCACACCCTCCGGCTTGAGCAGTGTTGCAAAGCCGCTAAGGAAGTCGTTGATGTCCGGCACGTGAGCCAACACATTGTTGGCCGCCATCAGGTCGGCGGCCCAGCCCTCGTCACACAGCATCTGTGCGGTCTGGCGCCCAAAAAACAGCTCGCGGATCTCCAGCCCCTTGCCACGTGCAGCCTGGGCCGTGCTGCGGGTCGGCTCGACCCCCAGACAGGCAATGCCGCGTTCGGCCACATACTGCAACAGGTAACCGTCATTGGCCGCAATCTCCACCACCCGGCTGTCCGCCGTCAGGCCGAAACGCTCGACCATATTGCTGACATAGCGCCGTGCATGGTCGAGCCAGGTGCTGGAAAACGAACTGAAATAGGCATAGTCGGCATCGAACAGGCTGTCAGCCCGGGTGTAGTCATCCGTCTGCACCAGCCAACAGTGCTCACACACCTGCACTTTCAGCGGTATCCATTGCTCGGCATGCTCCAGCTGCCCGGCCAGCACATACGCATTGGAAGGCGGCGAAGTGCCCAGATCGATCAGTGGCAGGTTCAAAGGGGTGCCGCAACCTCGGCAGTTCATACACGAACTCCAGCAAAAGCATCGTCCAGCGGCGGGTGCGCACTGTCACGCGGCGACAGATTCTTGACAGCCAGCGGCCAGGTGATAGCCAGCTTCGGGTCCAGCACCGACAAACCACCTTCGTGTTCCGGCGTGTAATCGGCGCTGTGCAGGTACAGCAGTTCAGCCTCGTCGCTCATGGCCTGGAATCCATGGGCAAAGCCGGCCGGAATCAACAGACCCTGGCCGTCGCCTGCCTTGAGGGGCTGGGCATGCCAGCGCAGAAAGGTCGGTGAGTCCGGGCGCAGGTCAACCGCGACGTCCAACACCTCCCCGCGCAGGCAACTGATCAGCTTGGCTTCCGGTTGCACAGCGGTCTGATAATGCAGGCCGCGAACACTGCCCCTCTCATACGTGCAGGAATGATTGATCTGGCGAATATGAAACGCCTGGCCGAAGGCACTCAGGCTGCCTTCGCAAAACAGCCTGGAAAAGTGCCCCCGCGCATCGCTGTGGCGTTTGTGCTGAACCAGGAACAATCCCTCCAGCGACAGTGGCTGCAACGCAAACTCACTCACAGGTGCCCCCTGAACAGATTCAATTGGGCCAGTGTGACCTGGCGCATATCGCCGCCGGCCTTCCAGGCCAGGTGCCAATTCAATGTGTGCTCCAGGCATTGCACCAGCGACCAGCGCGGGTGCCAGCCCAGCAATTGCCGTGCGCGGCTGCTGTCCAGGCGCAACAGCCCGGCCTCATGCAACTGGGCCGGCTCAACCTGCACGCCGGGGGCTTGCGGCCAGCGCTCGGCCAGCAGACGTACCACCTCACCGACGCTGCACATGTCAGCTTCGCCCGGGCCGAAGTTCCAGGCACCGGCAAACGCCGGACCGTGTTCATACAAACGGTGCGCCAGCAACAGGTAGCCGGCCAGTGGCTCCAGCGCATGCTGCCAGGGCCTGACCGCTTGCGGGTAGCGCAAGGTGACCGGTTCGCTGGCCGACCAGGCCCGCAGCACATCAGGAATCAGCCGTTCAGGAGCAAAGTCACCACCGCCCAGCACGTTGCCGGCCCGCGCCGTGGCCAGGGCCAGGCCGTGTTCCTGATAGCGGTCGGCGGTAAAGAAAGAAGCCGCATAGGACTGGGCCAGCAACTCACAGCATGCTTTGCTGCTGCTATAAGGGTCGTGCCCGCCCAGCGCTTCGTTTTCGCGATAAGGCCAGGCCCATTCCTGATTGGCATAGACCTTGTCGGTGGTGACCAGCACGCATGCCTTGACCCCGCCGACCTGCCGGATGGCTTCAAGCAGATGCAAGGTGCCCATGACATTGCTGGAGTAAGTGCCCAACGGATCGCGGTAGGCTTCACGCACCAGCGGTTGCGCGGCCAGGTGCAGGACAATCTCGGGCCGGGCCTGGGCCATCACCTCAAGCAATGCGCCCAGGTCACGCAAGTCGCCACGCCGATCATCGATGCCCTGGCCCGCTTGCGCCAGTTCGAACAGGCTAGGCCGGGTGCCAGGGTCCAGGGCAAAGCCGGTCACGCTGGCGCCCAGCCCTTGCAGCCACAGGCTCAGCCAACTGCCCTTGAAGCCAGTATGGCCGGTGATCAGTACACGCTTGCCCTGCCAGAAAGCCGGACTCAATCCCATTGCTTCCACGGCGCCTCCCCGCTCAGCCACAGTTGTTCCAGATAATTCTTGTCACGCAGGGTGTCCATCGGGTGCCAGAACCCGGTGTGCTGAAAGGCATGTAACTGGCCTTCACTGGCCAGCCGGTTCAAGGGCTCGGCCTCCCAGGGCATGTCGTCACCCTCGATGTAAGGCAACACCTTGGGCGACAGCACAAAGAAGCCGCCATTGATCCAGGCGCCATCACCCGGTGGTTTCTCGGTAAAGCCCAGTACCTTGTCGCCATCGCAATTGAGTGCGCCATAGCGTCCTGGCGGCTGCACGGCCGTGACGGTTGCCATGTGGCCATGAGCGTGATGGAAATCGATCAGCGCACGAATGTTCAGGTCCGACACACCATCGCCGTACGTGAAGCAGAACGCCTGCTCGTGCTTGAGGTATTCACTGGCGCGCTTCAAGCGGCCACCGGTCATGGTCTCTTCACCGGTGTCGATCAGGGTGACGCTCCAGGGTTCGCTGTAGTTCTGGTGCACGTCCATGCGGTTTTTACGCATGTCGAACGTCACATCGGACGTGTGCAGGAAATAGTTGGCGAAGAAATCCTTGATCGCGTAGCCCTTGTACCCCAGGCAGATCACGAAATCGTGGATACCGTGGGCCGAGTACTGCTTCATGATGTGCCAAAGAATTGGCTTGCCGCCGATCTCGATCATCGGCTTGGGCTTGAGGTGCGACTCTTCACTGATACGTGTGCCCAGCCCACCGGCCAGAATGACTGCCTTCATGCGCTCCCCTTGCCCCACCGTGGCGGTCTAATGCCGCCTGCCTGTGTATTGACGGCCATCAAGGTCCTTCATGCCGCGGCGATGAAGGAATCATGGCGATACCGGACGGGCTTGCAGGAAGTGCGCCAAGACGTTGCCGGGCATGGCATTGCTTGACCAGTTCCCAGGATCGGCGTGATGGGTTCGTTCAGGCACGCCTGTCGCCTGTGCCATACAGATCGACGTCACAGGGCGGCCTATCATTCAAGGTGCTGTTTACGTTTATGCAACGACCGCCGAACAGTGTGGAAGCGAGGGTGAGTCAAGACATGAAACTGATCATCGCCCTGATGTTTTTACGTTTAATGGCAATTCAAGGAAGAAAAAAGGCAGTTATCAATGGAACAGCTGGTGCAGGCACCCTGGCAGGTCTTGATGCGGACAGTGACAACATCATCACAGGTCGGCAGGCAAAAGGCCGGGTCAATTAGGACCCAGCTTTTTCATACGCCATCAATCCGGCAACCATCCCCACTCCCAATGTTTAAGGTTGTCGCCGGTTAACATGAAGTTCTGCCGCACGGCTTCACGCAGTTCATCGCCCATGCGGTAACTGGCTTCAGGATCGGCCAAATGAGACCTGATTGCCTCGATCCACTCCTCGGTGCTGTTGGTCTTGATACGCGTACACGGCAAGAACCCCTGATAGGCCTCAGTGTCGGTGCAAATGACCGGGTATCCACAAGCACCGTACTCCAGCAAGCGCAGGTTGCTCTTGCAGTCGTTGAAAATATGAAATTCCAGCGGTGCCAAGGCCAGGTCAAGATTCAGGCTGGCCAGTTTGGCCGGGTAGCTGCGCAAGTCCACAACCTTGTGAAACTCATGAACATACGGTTGCAGCTCTTCCGGGCACATGCCAAAAAATACCCACTCGACCTCATGCGCCAATGCACGGACCACCTCGGCAATAATCTCCAGATCGCCGGTATGACTGGTCCCGCCGCCCCACCCTACACGCGGTCGACTGGAACTGCGCCGACGGCTGGAAAGGTGCCCCCATAGATGAGGCGCCAACATGTTGGGTACCACGCGAATATCGTGGTGCATGTCTGAAAGCGCACGCTTCAGTGCGGGGGTCGACACAACGACCCGGTCACACAAGCCGATGCTCTTGCGCAACACCTCTTCGATATCGGCAGCCTTGTTGCGCGTATGCACGTTCTTTTTAGGTGCCTTGACCACATAATCATCCAGCTCAAATATTCGCAGGGCACTGGAGTATTTTTTCAGCGACGCAATGTAATCAGGGGCATTGCTTGCATAACGACACTGCAAAACGATCACATCGGGCGCGATCCGTTCGATGTTGATCATTGAGGGCGAATCGAACACGCTCTGGCCGATGACCCGTCCGGCAGCCTGAAGTGCGGCCAGCGGTTGCAAGACGCGGTAATGCCCCACGGCCGTACTGTTGATCGGCAGGGCCAGGATCGAAGGCAACGTGCGCGAGCAGAAAGGACTCCAACCCGTTTTCAGACCAGGGAGCAGTCCGAAACTACTGGACAGACTGAGGTTTGGATTATAAGCGGGGTCTTTGGCCATGGCCTTGACCCAACGGTGTTGAAACAGGTTTTCTTCAGCGTGTTGCCGAGCGAGGGCGCGTGGGTCCGGCTCCGCCACGCCAGGCTTGCCCAAGGCAATGCTTGAGTAGGGCGTCCCGACCAGAAGATAGCCTTGCCGGGCAATAAGCAGGCACAAATCGACATCGTGAAGGTGGCAGGGAAAATCATCGGTATTGAATTGCCCCACACTGTCAAAGACGTCCTTGCTGACCATCATGCAGTCGCCGCTGATCGCACTCCAGTTCTGATTGACCTGCAGGCGCTGCATATACCCCCGTGCACTGGCTTGATCGCCAGCGAAAGGTGAGCCGGCTATCCCACCCAGCCCCAGCACCAGGCCGACATGCACGATGGCGCCTTGCATGTTCAGAATCCGGCCACCGACCACGCCAACCTCAGGTCGGCGCGCATGATTGAGCAATTCAGCCAACCACGAACCGGTAATGACCAGGGCATCAGAACTGAGAAACAGCAGGTACTCCCCGCGCGCCTGACTCGCCGCTTGGTTTTTCAGCTGCGCATGGTCCAGCGCACCGGCCTGGACACTCAAGACCCGGATCAGGTTGGTGTCCAACTGCCCCATAGCCTCAAGCCATTGCGCCATGGACGGCTCGGGGGTCGAATGACTGACCATCAGGATTTCATAGCGTGTGTAGGTCGTCTTCTCGAGCAGAGTTTCAACACACCGCTGCAAGGCTACCAATTGACCACTTGCCTCGACGATGATGCTGACCAATGGCTGTGAATCGGCCAGATACTCCACGCGGTTGATCAACGGCAGGTCACCGGCCTGTAGGCGATGGCTGACACCAATCCTGTCCAGATGCGCACTGAGCAAGCGTCGGTTGCCTTCAACCCTATGGGGCAGCGACAACCATTGCCCGAAACTGAGCGTCGAGGCGACCTGCATTTCGGCAATGTGCTCGATGACTTGCGGACCCTGGGTTTCGACCAGTTTCCATAACACATCCTGAGGGGCCAGCTCGCCATGAGCCGCATCGAAACCGCCGCAAGCCAATACCGCTTGCACAGAGAACGCCAGGGTACGCCCGACATAGGGGTAGCTGCGCATCAGGTCCAGATTGAAGTCGGGCTTGAAAACCGGCTCTTGCGACACCCGATCAACTAATGCACTTTCGTCGCTGTAGACACACTGGATACCGGGTAGATGGGCGACGCGCTCGGCCAGCACCAGCAACGCCGACTCAAACAAGTGGTCACCCGCCTGCAAGAGGTAAACCCACTCACTGTCGGTCAGTCTCTTGAGCACCTCATTAAGTTGATCGACTCCATCAGCCTCTAACGGCACGAACTGTGCGTGGGCATGGGCTACCGGTTTACGCGCTGTTAATACCAGAATCTGGTGAGCCGGATAAAGCTGCTGGTCAAGGGCCTCTAGGGTAATACTCAATCCAGTCGCATCATCGTGGGGGTCTGTCACGATTACGACCATCCGTGGTCGACGTTGCCAGGCTGCGATGGTCTGGGGCATGAGCTGTATCTGGGTGGCCGAAAAGCGCTTCGATTTCAGCCAGTCGGCATAGAACTCTTCATAACTTTCGCTGGTGCTGCCTACACGGGCTTCCAAAAAGGTTTGCATGTTGCTGAATGCGCGCAGCAATGGAATCTCTTGCCATTGATGGGGTTGATTGGCAACGATGCTCGACAGGTCAATGCCGCGAACCCAGCCCATCGCCGGAGCGCCCTCCCCGGTACGGGCCCCAAGCATTTCAATCAACCACTGCCGTTCAGTATCGGCCGCCTTCTGGATCCCTGTCTGTTTGCTCAGACGCTCGGGATGCAAGCGCTCGACGCTCAATGTCTGACGCAGCATCACCATGTTGCCGCGACGCAACAGGCAAATGAACAAGGCGAAATCGAGCAGTGCGACGAACCCTCCTCCCTCCTGCGTAAGCAGCGGCAGGAAAGCGTGTAAATCTGCCGTGCGCATCATCGCGGACGAAAAGTTACCCAGGATATTGAGCGGCGAGGCATGAAGCAGCTCCAGCATGTCACCCCCCTTGAACAGGGTGTCGATGGTGTTGAGCAAACTATTGGTCATGCGATCCGGCAGCAGGAAACTGTTGGCATCGACGAGAAAACGCTGGCACAACACCAGGTTGACATCGTCATGCTCCATCAGTGCTTGAACTTGCTGATGGATGCACGACGCAAACAATCTGTCATCGTCACACAGCACTTTAATGAACACGCCCCGTGCCTGTGCCACGGCAACTGACAGGTTCGCCACGAACCCCAACCTTGCCGGGTTGCGCTGGTAACGTAGCGATAGTCTGTCTGGAACAGTCATGCCATTGACGATCTGCCGGATCTCATCGCTCGGGCAATCGTCAGTAATGATGATTTCCAGGTGCTGCCATGTCTGGTCCAGCGCGCTCTGCAGCGCAGCCTGGAAAAACCGGGGGTTGAAGGCAGGAATGACAATGCTGACGAGGGGCGTTTTATTCACAGTGCGGACTCGCGCGCGGCACGGGAGTCATTCATGCGAATGACTCCCCATGGCCGCTGAAAACGGCGGATGCTCGGCGGATGCCTTGCCTGAATAATTTAAATCTGGCTGAACAGGTTCAGCTTGGAAGCCTGGAGAAACACCTGCTGGGAGGCCTGCAGCATGTTCTGTTGCAGGGTCAGGCGGGTCGCCGCCTCTACGCCATCAGACTTTGTAAAGGTCTCCGACTCGGTGACGTTGTTGCCCTTGATCATGTCGTTGGTCACGCCCTGGTCGAGGGCCGCCTTCTGCCGCGCACCGCCGGCCGAAATGGCAGTGGACAACTGCTCCCTGCCGCTGGCCAGGTTACCCAGCGCGGAGTTGAGAGAAGCCTGGAGCTTTTGCAGACCGACTGCATTGCCATCCACCTTGGTATCCAATGCCGTGATGATGTCCGACAGGGTATTGAGAATGTTCTTGGTCTGATGCGTATTGGATTCGATGATGAACTGGTCACCTTCCTGCGGCGTGCCGCTGACGGTGAAGCGGGCACCGGCAGCGTTGATTACCGGACCAAAACCATCACCCTTGGCAACCGGTGGATTGCCGTTGCTGACCGGCGAGGCGTACAGCTCATAGCCGGTGTCGGTGAATTTGAGAATGGCACCGCCGCTGGGAAACGCATTGTTGTACAGCGCCTGTTCGGCGGCTGTGGTGCCCACGGCTGCCTGGGTAATGGTCGCTGCCGACGTATTACCGGGGCTACGGGTCGGGCTGATGCTGCTGGGCGTCGACGCCAGCTGGTAGGTGCGGTCCTGCAAAGCCGTTTCAGCTGCCCCTGCACTGGCCTTTTCAGCCGCTGACAGGTTGACGTTCAGCGTCAGGTCGACCCCACGAAAGTTGAACACCTGGCTCCCCGAGCTGGTGTAGTCGAACTTGCCGGCCGTGGAGGCATCAGCCGTCACATCTTTGCCGGCATTGTCAGTGATCAGGATCTGCGGACCGTCCACGAACGACAACGTGTAGGGCTGCCCTGCGACATAGCTGGCGTTGTAGGCGCTGGTCGAGGTGACACTGCCACTGGACAAGTTGACCTTGCCGTCGTCCACAGCCGGATTGGTCAGGGTTGCCGAAGTGCGCGTGGTGTTGACCGCTTGCTCGAACGCTTCCCACCCGGTGGTGATGCTGTTGAGCACCAGGCCGTCACCCACTTCCAGCGAGACGCCATTCTGGTCGCCCTGATAGCTGTAGGTGCCGTCGGAGTTACGGATGTACGGCGGCTGCGCCGAATCAGAGCCCGAGAACAGGTAGCGGCCATTGGCGTCCTGGCTGTTCATCAGGCCCATGATCTGGCTTTGCAACTGCACCAGTTCCTGCGAGTTGGCCAGGCGGTCGGAATCGGTCTGGCCACCGTTACCGGAGCTGATCACCAGTTCGCTGGCACGCTGCAGTGCCGCGGTGATGCTTTCCATCGCCGTTTCGGTGTTGGCGGTGTTGTTGTTGATCGTGGTGATGTTATTGGCGTACTGCTCAAGCATTGCGTTCTGCTGGGCCAGTTGCAGCACACGGGCGGCACCCACCGGGTTGTCGCTGGCGGTGTTGAGCTTGGTCTCGCTGCTGACTTCTTCGCCGGTCTTGACGTACTTGGCGTAGTTACGCTGGTAGTTGGCTGCCGAGGTCTCGTAAATCTGGCCGGTGGAAATGCGCATGGTCTACGACTCCTTAAAGACTGTTGATCAGCGTGCTGAACATGGTCTGCGCCGCCTTGATGATTTGCGACGAAGCCGTGTAGTACTGCTGGTACTTGATCAGGCTGGCGGCCTCTTCGTCCAGCGAGACGCCGGACACCGAGTCACGTGCCGACTTGGCCTGGGCCAGGACAGCTTCAGTGGCGGTCACATCGCTTTTGCCCTGGCTGGCATAAGTGCCGACGCTGGAGACGATGCTGGCATACGACTGGGTCATGCTCACGCCGACGCTGCCATTGCTCACGCCCACGGTGCGTTCGGTCTGCAGGCCCATCACCGCGGCCGCGTTGCGGTTGTCCGAAGAGCCGGCGCCGGTCAGGCTGATGCTGAAGGTATCCTTGGGGTTGGAGGTGCCCGACAGGCTCATTTCGAACCCGAACGAGCTCGAACCCGCCGCCACGTTGAATTTCAGTGTATTGGTCTGGCCCTGGATCACCGTGCCGGTGATGGCGTTGCCACTGGGATCCCTGACGGCCACGCCCTGGGCGTTGACCAGGCTGTAGCCCTGCACGCCGCCGTTGACGTCGCCCATGACCAGGCGCATCGGCGTGGCATCCTTGATGCCGGTTTGCAGGTTATTCAGTTCGGTGGCGTTGTAGATGTTCGGGGTCGTGGTCAGCACCGGCTGGGTAAAGCCGCCGGTGCCGCTGTTACCGACGCCGGCTGCGGCCGTCAGGGGCGCGGCGGCGGCAATGTCCTGCGGGTCGGTCATGATCACCGAGATGCCCGAGGCACCGTTACGGGTCGGTGTCACCTTGAAGGTGTCGCCGGCGGCCATGCCGCCACCCTGCAACGACAGGGAGAACCCTTCGAAGCTGGGAGCCGGGTTGTCGGTGAGGTTGCCGGTGCCCACGCTCTCGCCGTTGGGCAGGCGACGCACGGTGTAGGCGTTGTCGCTGGTGAATTTGACTTCGTAGTTGCTGGTCGCCAGCACCTTAGTGTCGGTGATGGTGACGTTCAGGTTGCCCGAGCCGGGGCTGTTGCCGTTCATGCCCAGGCTGCGCTGGCCAATCGCAGCGGTCGAGTTGATGTTGCTGAACAGCGCGCTGCCGAAATTGCCCTTGAGGTCGATGCCCTGGGCCAGTTGGGTATTGACCTGGTCGGCCAGCACCAGGCCGATGCGGCCCAGTTCGTTGCCTGCCGGTTGCAGCACGTCGGCGCGATAGCGCAGCAGGCCACCGATGGCGCCACCGGTCACCACATTGGACACGTCAGTGGCACTGTTGCCGTAGCTCACCTGCACGGTGTACTGGGAGGGATCGTTGGCGCCGGGCACCGCGCTCATCTTGAACGAAGAGCCGCCCACCACCAGTGACTGGCCGCTGCCGGTGTACACGTCATAGCCGCCTTCATTCTCGATGACCTTGACGCCCACCAGCTCATTGAGCTTGCGCACCGCTTCGTTGCGCGAGTCGAGCAGGCTGTTGGGCGACATATTGCCGCCAGAGGCCTGGGCGATCTGCTTGTTGAGGCTGGAAATGGTGGTCGTCAACTCGTTGACGCCGTCGGTGTAGCTGCTGAGCTGGATGTTGAGGTTTTCGTTCTGGGTGCCCAACTGGCCGGCAATGGAGTTCATGCGCGCCGCCAGCGAAGACGCCTGGGTCAGGAACGCAGTGCGCTCGGCCGACTGGGTGGCGTTGCCCGACAGGGTCTGCAGCTTGGTGAAAAACGACGACAGCTGCGCCGTCACACCGGTGGTGCTGTCGGACAGCAAGGTGTCGGTGCGGCTGGCCTGGCTGGAATAGGCAGCGGCATCGGCCGTCAGCGCCGTGCTGGTATGCAATTGGGTTTCAAGGTAGCTGTTGTAGATGCGGCGTACATCCAGCAATGTCGTGCCGGTACCAATGTAGCCGACGCCATTGCCAGCACTGATCTGCACCGACGCGGTCGTGCGCACTTGCTGGCGCGAGTAACCGTCAGTGTCGATGTTGGCCGTGTTATTGCCGATGGTGTTGATCGCGGCAGTACTGGCATTCAGCCCTGAGAGTCCAATAGAAATCAGCGACATGATTCAAGCCTTTATAAAGTCGTGGAAGAGCCCGTCACGGCGGCGTAGGTCTGGTAACTCTTCATCTGCTTAGCAATCTGGGTAATCTTGCTGGCGTAGTCCGGGTCCGTGGCATACCCGGCCTTTTGCAGCTCTTTTACAAACTGTTCCGGTTTATCGGCCGAGTTGATGACTTCTTTATAGCGACTGTTGTTCTGCAACAGGCTGACCAGGTCGTGGAAGCTGTCGGCAAAGGAGCCATAGGCACGGAAGTTTGCCGTTTCCTTGACCATCTTGCCCTCGCGGAACTCGCTGGTGATCGCGCGCGCCTCGGCCCCTTTCCATTTACCCATGGCCTTGATGCCGAACAGGTTGTGGCTGCTGCTGCCATCGCCCTGGCGCATGATCGACTTGCCCCAGCCGGTTTCCAGGGCGGCCTGGGCCACCAGCATCACCGGGTCGACGCCGATGCGCGCAGCGGCTTCCTTGGCCAGCGGCAGCATGGTTTCGATGAACTGGTCGTTGTTGCTGAAGGCCCGCTTGGCCGGGGCCAGCGGCGGCTGGGCCACGGTGCGGGTGGACTCGACGGCCGGCGTTGCCAGGCTAGGGTCCAGGGTCCAGTCGCCGTTACCGCGAGCCACCAGCTCCTTGTGATTACCCGCGCCGGTGGCGCCGGGCATGTTGATACGGTGGTTGGCCTGGTCCTGGGCGGTGGTCGCCGACGGCACGATGCCGGCCAGCAGGCGATCAGTGAGCTTGCCGGGCAGCGACAGGCGCCGGGCATTGAGCAGGGCCATGTCGTTGCGCGCCTGGCCGGACGCCTGGGTGGCAGCCACGGCCTGGGCCGACGTCGAACGACTGGCCCACAGCGGCTGCTGGTAGATACCCGAGGCCAGCCCTGGACGGGCAGCCTTGTCGTCGGCAGCGTCGGTGGCCTTGGTGCTGGCGGCCGGGTCGAGCTGGGCGGCCGGCGTGTGGTTGACGCCCTTGTCCTTGGACAATTGGCGCATCAGCACGTCTTGCAGGCCGATGCCGTTGCCGCGGGTCGACAGGGTCACGGCCAGTTGCTGGTCATACATGTCCTGGTACTGGCGGGTGGCCGCGGTGTTCATCGGATTGTCCTTGGCCAGCACTTCGTTGGCCGAGCGCATGGCCTTGAGCATCTGGCTGACAAACAACGACTCGAACTCGCGGGCGACCTTCCTGAGGTTTTCCGGGCTGTCCTTGTCACCGTTCTTCAGCGAAGCCAGGCGGGTGACGTCGGTATAGGCACCCGAATCAACCACACCAGACCCTGCGCTCTTGGGCATATCCATGGACGCCTCCTCAGATCACGATCAGGTCGGCCTGCAAGGCGCCGGCCTGTTTCAGGGCTTCAAGAATGGCCATCAGGTCGCCGGGAGCGGCGCCCACCTGGTTCACCGCACGCACGATTTCGTCAAGCGTGGTGCCGGGGCCGAACTTGAACATCGGTTTCATTTCCTGCTGCGCATTCACACGCGAGCGTGGCACCACTGCCGTCTGGCCGCCGGACAAGGGGCCGGGCTGGCTGACAATCGGGTCTTCGGTAATGGTCACGGTCAGGCTGCCATGGGTGACGGCGGCCGGCGAAACCTTGACGTTCTGACCGATCACGATGGTGCCGGTACGCGAGTTGATGATCACCTTGGCGGCGGTCTGGCCCGGATCGATTTCCAGGTTTTCCAGGATCGACAGGTAATCGACGCGCTGACCCGGGTCCAGCGGCGCAGTGACCCGTACCGAGCCACCGTCCAGTGCCTGGGCGACACCCGGGCCGAGCAGGTCGTTGATCTTGTCGACCACCCGCTTGGCGGTGGTGAAGTCGGAGCGATTGAGATTCAGGGTCAGCGAGTTGCCCTGGTTGAAACCACTCGGCACCGAACGCTCGACGGTCGCGCCACCGGGAATCCGGCCGGACGACGGAACGTTGACAGTGATCTTCGAACCGTCACGGCCTTCAGCATCGAAGCCGCCGACCACCAGGTTGCCTTGGGCCACGGCATAGACGTTGCCGTCGATCCCCTTGAGCGGGGTCATCAGCAGGCTGCCGCCGCGCAGGCTCTTGGAGTTACCAATCGACGACACGGTAATGTCCACTTGCTGGCCGGGCTTGGCGAACGGCGGCAGGTCGGCATAAATGGCCACGGCGGCGACGTTCTTGAGCTGCACGGTGCCGGAACCGGCCGGCACCTTGATGCCGAACTGCGCCAGCATGTTGTTGAACGTCTGCAGGGTGAACGGCGTCTGCGTGGTCTGGTCACCGGTGCCGTTGAGGCCCACCACCAGGCCGTAGCCGATCAACTGGTTGGTCCGCACGCCGGAGATGCTGGCGATGTCTTTGAGGCGCTCGGCCTGGGCGGCCAGAGGCGCGCAAACCAGGAGAACGGCAGTAATCAGTTTATTGAGCGTGCGCATGGCTATCCCGCGATCAGAAAGGGAACAACGGGCTGAGGAAGAACCGGTCGAACCAGCCTGGCTGGCTGGTATCGGCAAAGGCCCCAGTACCTGAATAGGTGATGCGCGCGTCCGCCACCCGGGTCGAGGACACGGTGTTGTCGGTGGCAATGTCATCGGCACGAATCAGCCCGGCAATGCGCACCAGCTCATTGCCGGTGTTGAGCGTCATCCATTTTTCCCCACGCACCGACAGGATGCCATTGGGCAACACATCCGCCACGGTGACCGTAACCGAACCTGTCAGGCTGTTGCTCTGCGCCGCCTGGCTGTCCCCTTCGTTGGCACGGGTGCCGCTGTAGCCGGCATTGAGGCTCAGGTCGTTGCTGCCGATCGGGTTATTGGTGGTCAGGCCGGAACCGAACAGTGAGGTCAGGCCGATGCTGGTGTTGCTTTTCTTGTTCATGTCGGAGCTGGCGGCCTTGCTGGCAGCCATGCGCTCGGACAGGGTGATGGTGATGATGTCGCCTACGCGGAAAGCCTTGCGGTCACCGTACAGGTTCTGCTCGAAACCAGCCTGGTAGATGGCGCCATTGTTGGCCGCCGCCGACATCGGCGTGCGCGGCAACACCGGAGCGTAATAAGGGTCATCGGGCTTGGCCGCCGGGGCCACGCAGCCGGTCAACAAGGCAGCGGCGCACAGCGGAGCGATCAGCACTGGAAAACGCGAAACAGAGAAGCGTTTCATGACTCTTGAAACCTCGCGGTGTAGCAGGCGCCGGACAGACGCCGTGTCGGATTGAGCTGATCCATCAGGGCTTAAAGGGTTTGCACCAGGTTCTGCATCATCTGGTCGGCGCTGGAAATCACCTTGGAGTTCATCTCGTAGGCACGCTGGGTGGTGATCATGTTGACCAGTTCCTCGACCGTGCTGACGTTGGAGTTCTCCAGGGTGTTCTGCAGTACCGGACCCAGACCGTTCAGGCCTGGCTGGCCGACTTGCGGTGCGCCGCTGGAAGCGGTTTCCAGGAACAGGTTGCCGCCCATGGCCTGCAGGCCGGCCGGGTTGATGAAATCGGTGGTCTGGATGTTGCCGATCACCTGTGGGGTGGCGGTGGCGCCGGCCAGGGTCACGGTGACCGTGCCGTCCTGGCCCACGGTGAAGGTCTGGGCGTTCTGTGGCACGACCACCGCAGGCTCCAGGGCAAAACCGTTGGAGGTCACGATCTGGCCGGTGCTGTCCAGGTGAAAGGTGCCGTCGCGGGTGTAGGCGATGGTGCCGTCAGGCTGCATGACCTGAAAGAAGCCGCGACCGTTGACGGCCAGGTCCAGTGGGTTCTCGGTGGTCTGCAAGCTGCCGGCCACGAAGCTTTTCTGGGTGCCGACGATGCGCACACCGGTACCCAGTTGCAGGCCCGAGGGCAGCTCGCTGTCCTGGGTCGACTGGGCACCTGGCTGACGCTTGATCTGGTACAGCAAGTCCTGGAACTCGGCACGGTCGCGTTTGAAACCGGTGGTCGAAACGTTGGCCAGGTTGTTGGAGATGGTCGTCAGGTTGGTGTCCTGGGCGGCCAGACCGGTCTTGGCGACGTAGAGAGCAGGAAGCATGGGGTTTCTCCTCAAGCGCCGGTTTGTCGGCGCAGGCTGTCAATGGGTATCAGATCTGCAAGACGCGAGCCATTGCCGCATCGTCTTCTTCTGCTGTCTTCATCATTTTTACGTGCAATTCGAACTGCCGGGACAAGGCCAGGATCGAGGTCATTTCCTCGACCGCATTGACGTTGCTCGCCTGCAGGAAACCGGACTCGACCCGTACGTTGGCATCCACAGGCGCGGCCTGGCCGCTTTTGGTATGGATCAGGCCATCAGGGCCTTTTTCCATGGTCGACAGGTCCGGATTGACCAGCTTGATGCGGTCGATCTGCGCCATCACCTGCGGGCTTTCACCCAGGGCGCGGACACTGATGGTGCCGTCGGAGCCGATCTCGATCTGCTGCTGGGGCGGCACGGCAATCGGACCGCCGTTGCCCATGACCGGCAAACCGCTGCCGTCGCGCAGGATGCCCAGGGCGTCGATGTTCATGCCCGAGGTGCGGGTGTAGGCTTCGCCGCCGTCAGCGGTCTGCACGGCAATCCAGCCGTCGCCATTGACCGAGATGTCCAGGTCGCGCCCGGTCTCGATCAAAGTGCCGCTGGAAAAGTCAGTGCCGGGACGTTCGGTCAAGGCGTACGCCCGCGACGGCAGCGCCTCGCCAAACACCGGCATCGACCGGGCCTGCTCGAAATCGCGCAGAAAGCCATTGGTCGATACGTTTGCCAGGTTGTTGGCACGCGCCTTTTGCGCAACGGCGTTTTCCGAAGCACCGGTCATGGCCACGTAAAGCAACTTGTCCACAGTCTTCCTCCTCTGACAGACGTTTGCCGCCTGTAGCTGTTCTGGCAATGCCTGAGCAATTTTCGGACCAGTTTTCCAAAACCCCTACAAAGTTGCCAATGGCCAGCAATGACAGGCCCCCTGCCGAGACAGCCCGCCACAGGGGAGGCGGCAAGGCGGCGACGAACTGCCGCCGGGCGCCAAAAAAACTTCATGGCCGGCGCTTGGCGAATGGCCAGGGTGCGCTTATCGTAGTGGCCAATGCTTCAGCATTCTGAGGTTTGCCTCCTGGAGAATCGCATGCAACGCCTTTGTGGCTGGCGCCACGGCATCACCGGCCTGCTGGCCGCCAGCCTGCTCAGCTGCGCCGCCCTCGCCCACGCAGCCCCTGCCCGCTATTACAAATGGCAAGGCGTCGACCGGGTGATCTGCGCCCAGACCAGCCCGGGGCACGGCTGGACGCGCCTGAACGGCTTTTACGTGAAGTCCGACTGCTCGATCTGACCCAAGCGCCTCCGGGGCTCGGCACCTTGTGGGAGGACGCTCTGCCCGCGACACGGCCAGTATGAGCAGTGCACATCCGGCGCCTGCCAGTCAGCAATCGCCAGCAAGCTGCCTCCCACAGCCCGGTGCCAGGCCCGAATTCCAGGACAATATCAATCCTGTGGAAGGCGGCTTGCTGCGGGCGGCGATCCGACGATGAGGCCAGCAAGGCCGATCTATCTGCTGCGCCTGCTCCGTAGCCATCGCCGGCAAGCCGCCTCCCACAGGCTTTGTCGAGCCCCAGGTCAACGGTATTACGACCAAAGCGGATCGCCCACCGCTCGCTTCTACGTGGACTGGATCAAGGTCTGCAGCAGATTGGTTTCAGTCGAAATCACCTTGGAGTTGCCTTGAAAGGCCGTCTGCGCCTGCACCAGTTCGACCAGCTCGGCCGTCAGGTCGACGTTCGAGGCCTCCAGCGAACTGGACACAAGGCTGCCCACCCCGCCCTGCCCCGGCACCTGATAATCGGCAATGCCCGACGCATGGGTCTGGCGCCAGCGGGTTTCGCTCTGCGGCAGCAATCCTTGCTCATTGCTGAACCGTGCCAGCATGACCTGGCCGATGGGCCGGTACAGGCCATTGCTGAACGAAGCCTGCAACACCCCATCACGCCCTACACTGATGCCGGACAAGGTACCGGGCGCATGACCATCGACGTGCACCGAACTGCGCGCGGTGTCGGCATTGTGCTGAGTCAGGCGATCAATCTGGATCCGCAGGCCGTCCGGGTGCGCGACAGCCCCATTGGGGGCCCACAGCGCCTCGCCGCGACGCGGCTGCCAGGCCGGCAGCCAGCCCTGCATCACCAGCGCATCACCATCAAGCTCCAGCCCCGGGCTGCCGGACACACTGCTCAACTGGCCGGCGCTGTCGAACAGCAGGCTGGCGGTCATGGGCTCGGTACTCTGCGGGTCGACCGGGTTGCGGTCGTTGACCAGCACGTGCATTTTCCAGCTGTTGGTGCCGTCCTTGACGAAGTACTGCCGCAGGTCGTGGACATTGCCCAGCGAATCATGGATGGCACTGGAGAACATCTTGCTGTAGACCCCGACATCGCCTGGACGAAAGGGCGGCAACGGGCGCGCCATGAGCGGATCGGCCTCATCGATCAGGCTCGACGCCCCATCGAGCAGTGGCAAGGCCACTGTACCGCCATTACCGGCCGGGCTCGCCGCCCATTGTCCATTGACCTGAACGGCCGGCTTCCAGCCGCTGAGTGCAAACTCGGTGTCCGAGGTTTTGCTGACCTGCCGGTTACCGCCGGCCAGCACCGTGCTGCCATCGCTGTGCCGGCGCACCGCCCATTGCAGCGGCGTGCTGGCTGCCGGGTCCAGCGGGCTGCGGCCGTCGATCGTGACGTACACATCCCAGCGATCGGCATCGGTCTTGACCAGGTACTGCTTGAATTCATGATCGGCCGGTGGCACCGCCGGGCGGCCCGGCCGAATGACCACGCCACCGGCATCGACCCGCTCGGGCACTGCCGGCACGCCCTGGTCCTGGATCGTACGCGTCACCACTCGGGTATAGGTGGCGGGGTCATTGGCATCGAATGGGCGCAGCGCGGCCAGCGAAGGCATGCCGGCCCCCAGGTTTACCACCTGGCTGACCGCCCGGCTGGCCGTGGGCTGCATGATCGAAGTGTCGATCTTCAGGTCGCTGCGCACGCCATTGACCAGGGCGCCCCGAGTGTCGACGCCATAGCCCTGCAAGCGGTTGCCATCACTGTCGACGATGAAATCCTCGGCATCCTTGTGGAAGGCACCAGCACGGGTATAGGCCAGCGAGCCGTGTTCGCTGACCACGAAAAAACCATTGCCCTGGATACGCATGTCCAGTGGCGCGCCCTGGCTGCTCATGGCCACGCCAGAGCTGAAGTTTTGCGCGATATTGGCCAAGCGGACACCATCACCCACCGTGTTGTGGCCGCCACCCGATTGCGCCGCCGAATACAAGGCCGCGAACTCGGCCCGGGAAGACTTGAAGCCGACGGTGCCGACGTTGGCGATGTTGTTACCCGCCACTTCAAGGCGCTTGTGGGCCGCGCGCAGCCCGCTCATGGCAACATTGAATGTCATGGAAACTCCTGAGCCGCCTGGCGCGGCCTTTCACTGAGAGGCTAAAAGGTTCGCCATCCAGGCACCGGCATCCATTGCGCATGCACCGGCCTGAACACAGGCGAATTTCAGTCTCGCACCGATGAAAGTGGGAATTTCCACAGTTGAAAGCAGGAACTTTCCCAAGGCTTTCAGGCTGACGACAGCGTCACAGATTCAATTGCCAGGCATAAAAAAAGCCCCTGCAAGCAGGGGCTTTTCCAGACTCACACCGCAGACATTACATCTGGATGGTGGTCTGCAGGATGGTGCTCTGGGTGGAGATGGTCTTGGCGTTCGCCTGGTAGTTGCTTTGCGCCTTGATCAGCTCAACCAGTTCCGCGGTCAGGTCGACGTTGGATTCTTCCAGTGCCTGGCCGGTGACAGTGCCCAGGGTACCGGTCTGTGGTGCGCCACTGACCGGTACGCCCGATGCGTAGGTCTCGCGCCAGTTGGTGCCACCGGCCGATGCCAGGCCCTGCACGTTGGCGAAGGTGGTCAGCGACACCTGGCCGATGACTTTCGACTGGCCGTTGGTGTAGGTGGCGAACATGCTGCCGTTGTCATCGACGCTCAAGGAACTGACCTGGCCGGTGGCATAGCCATTCTGGCTCTGGCTGATCGGGCCGGAGGCGGCGGCGGTCTGCTTGACGCCAGTCATGTCCAGCTTGATGCCGGTGGTGGAGCTCGCCGCGCCATTGGCGGCCCAGGCGGCGGTGGCGCCACTGCCGGTCTGCGCGCCAGGCACCCAGCCATTGACCTGCAGGGTGCCGTCGGCATTGACCGTCACGGCGCCCGAGGAGACCGGCGCGCCGGTGCCCGAGAGGATCAGGTTGCCGCCGGAGTCGAAGGTCAGCTGGGTTTCAGTGGACGTCGTGGTCGTCGGGTCGGCAATGCTGCGGCCATCGATCAGGCTGTGCATCGACCAGGTATTGACGCCGGTCTTGACGAAGTAGTTCTCGAGCTTGTGCTCATTGCCCTGGGTGTCATAGATCGGGGTGTCGTACTTGTAGTTGTACGACTTGGTGTCGGCCGCATCGAACGTCGTCAACGTCGGCGTGGTGGACGTGGAGTTAAGGTTCGCGGCATTGGTGATCTGCGAGGTGGTCGCCGGTGCGATATTGGATGTGTCGATGCGCAGGTCGCTCAGGGTGCCGACATTGACAGCGCCGCTGGCGTTCACGTTGTAGCCCTTGAGGTTCATGCCTTCGCTGTTGACGATGAAACCGTCACGGTCGGTATGGAACGCCCCGGCGCGGGTGTACATCCGCTCGCCGTTGTTGCCCAGCATGAAGAAACCGCTGCCATTGATGGCCATGTCCAGGCTGTTGCCGGTGCCGGTGGTCAGGTTGCCTTGGGTAAACCGTTGCGAGATATCACCCAGGGCGACGCCGCTGCCAACGTCCGCACCGCCGGTGGTGGCACCGATCGACTGGGCATACTGGTCGCGGAACTCGACGCGCGACGACTTGAAGCCGGTGGTGGCGACGTTGGCAATGTTGTTGCCGGTGACGTCAAGATGCTTGTTGGCCGCAAAGAGACCACTCAGGCCGATATTGAAAGACATTTACAACTCCTCGCCGTCTGTCCGGCTCTTACAATCCGATGGTCTGAACTTTGGACAGGGCGATGCTGCTGCCGCCGGCCAGGTTAAGGGTCATGTCGCCGCCAGTGGTGGCTGTTGTCACGCTGTTGACCGTCGCCGGCAGGTAGGTGCTGAGCGCGGTGCCCTCGCCATTGATCGAGCCGTTGACCTTGAAGGTGTAGTTGCCAGCCGGTGCTGCGCTGCCGTCATCCTTGATGCCGTCCCAGGTGAAGCTCTGGTTGCCAACCGGCAAGGCGCCCAGGTCCACCGTGTCGGCCAGGGTGCCGTTGGCATCGTAGACGCTGAGGGTGGTGCTGGTGGTGGTGGCCGGGACGACGACTGAACCTGTCAGGCCCTTGCCGGCGTCGACGTGCACGCTGCTAGCCTCGACGATCACGGAGCGCCCGACCAGCGAAGAGGCCTGCAAGGCTTGCGACGACTTGTAGATCGTGGCGATGGAGTCAACCGTGCCGGTCAGGTTCTGCATGCTTTCCAGGCTGCTGAATTGCGCCAGCTGGGCCACGAACTGGGTGTTGTCCTGAGGATCCAGAGGGTTCTGGTTCTTCATCTGGGTCACCAGCAGTTGCAGGAACGCATCCTTGCCCAGGGCACTGGTGCCGTCGTTGGTCTTGGTCTTGGTCGGGTTCTGCAGCGAGTTGATGAATTTCGCCGATACATCGTTTTCAACAGCCATGGCTCAATCCCTCATTACTGACCCAGGGTCAGTACCTTCTGCATCATGGTTTTGGCGGTGTTCATGATCTCGACGTTGGTCTGGAACGAACGACTGGCGGAGATCATGTCGGCCATTTCTTCCACGACATTGACGTTGGGGTAATACACATACCCGTTGCCGTCGGCGGAAGGATGATTGGGCTCGTAGCGGGCCTCGAGGTTGGAAGCGTCCTCGATGATGCCCGAGACCTGAACGCCCTGCCCGGCCTGGCCCTGGTCCTGGAACAGCGAACCGCCACCGATCGATTGCTGGCCTTCAAGCACGGTGGCGAACACCGGGTGACGGGCGCGGTAGGTCTGGTCCATGCTCGACGACACGGTTTCAGCGTTGGCGATGTTACTGGCAGTGGTGTTCAGACGCGTGGTCTGGGCACTCATGGCGCTGCCGGCAATGTTGAAGACATTCGATAGCGACATGAATCACTCTCCGCGCAGGGCCGATACCAGCCCTTTGAACTTACTGTTGAGCAGCGTGAAGCTGGCCTGGAACGACATGGAATTCTGGGTGTAGCTGGCCTGCTCCACTTGCGAGTCGACGGTGTTCTGGTCCAGCGATGGAGCCGACGGGGTGCGATACAGCAACACGCCCTCGGTGGCGCCGCCACTGCCCTGAGCCTCGATATGACGACCGTTGGTGGTGTTCATCGCGAACTGGCCCTTGCCGGCCTTCTCGGTCTCGGCAGCCAGGACCGCAGAGAAGTCCAGGTCACGCGCCTTGTAGCCTGGCGTGTCGGCGTTGGAAATGTTGTTGGCCAACACCTCGGCCCGCTGGGCGCGAAAGTTAAGGGCTTTTTCGTGGATACCCAGCGCTTTATCGAAGTTGATGCTCATGTCGGGAAACCTTTACCGGTTGACCTGATGTACGTATCACAGACAAAGCAATCGTCATGCCATGTTGCCGAACGCAATGTTTGCAAGGGTTTTGCCACCTGCAGGCGGCAGGCCTGCCAGAAAAGCGGCAAGGGATTACCGCAGGGGGAGCGGTGACGGCAAGGAGAGTGTCGTTTTTTTGCCAGGGACTGGCAGAGAAGTTGCCGCTGCGTGGCACAGCCCGCAGCGGCGAAAGCCTGGTTACTTGGCCTTGTAGATGATGCCCGGGCTGCATTGGACCATCTGGTAGTGGTCGGGCAATCCGTTGAGGGCCTCGGACGCTCCGAGGAACAGGTAGCCACCGGGCTTGAGCACGCTGTGAATGCGCAACAGGATGTCTTTCTTGACCTCGGCGGAAAAGTAGATCAGCACGTTGCGGCAAAACACGATGTCGAACTTGCCCAGGCTGGCATAGCTGTCGAGCAGGTTGAACGAACGGAATTCGACGCGGCTCTTGATCGGCGCCTTGACGGCCCAGCGACCTGGCGCCTTGGTGTCGAAGTACCGCTGCAGGCGCTCCGGCGACAGGCCGCGACCAATGGCCAGGCTGTCGTATTCGCCGCTCTTGCAGTTATTGAGCATCAGGCTCGAAAGGTCGGTGGCCACGATCTGCACACCGCTCTTGAGCTGGCCGGGGTTGCTGCGCTCGAACTCGTCGATCGACATCGACAACGAATACGGCTCCTGGCCGGACGAACAGGCGGCCGACCAGATACGCAGGCGCTGGCCGGGACTGGCCTTGATCTGCTCTGGAAGCACCTTGTTCTTGAGCACCTCGAAAGGATAGGTATCGCGAAACCACAGAGTCTCGTTGGTGGTCATCGCATCGACCACCTGCTCACGCAAGCCGCTGCGGGGTTGGGACTGCATCCGCTGCACCAGCTCGCCCAAGCTCTTGATGCCCTGCTGCTCCATCAACTTGTTGAGGCGGCTGGACACCAGATACTGCTTGTTTTCACCTAGCAGGATGCCACAGGCTTTTTCCAGAAAGACCCGGAACTGTTCAAAATCCAAATTACCCGTAGACAAAGGTACCGCCTCTTAAATCAGGTGAACGACCAGGGTGCAAGACCCCTGGTGTGGAGATTCGCAACCGACTGTGACTCACCACACTCACGTGTGGTCTGCCGCCTTGATGCGTGACACGACGCGAGCTGCCAGATCATCGGGACGGAATTTCGCCAGGAAATCATCGGCGCCTACTTTCTTGACCATCGCCTGGTTGAACACCCCCGATAGGGAGGTGTGCAAGGTGATGTGCAGCTTGTTCATGCGTGGGTCGTTGCGTATGGCTGCTGTCAAGGTATAGCCATCCATCTCCGGCATTTCAATGTCGGAGATCATCATCAGGAATTCTTCTTCGGGTTTTTTGCCCTCGGCGATCAAGGCCAGCAGGTAATCCAGGGCCTGGCGACCATCGTTGAGCGCGACCACTTCGACGCCGACCGTTTCCAGGCAACGGCTGACCTGCTTGCGCGCCACCGACGAATCATCGACCGTCAATACCCGCAGCGAGACGGCCTTGTGATGGGTTTCTTCGTCGATCACGCCGGCCGAGACCGCCTCGGCGATCGGCGCCACCTCGGCCAGGATTTTCTCGACGTCGATGATCTCGACCAATTGATTGTCAACACGGGTCACGGCGGTCAGGTAGTGATCGCGACCGGTGCCCTTGGGTGGCGGATGGATCTCTTCCCAGTTCATGTTCACGATGCGTTCGACCGAATGCACCAGGAAACCCTGCACCTTGGTGTTGTACTCGGTGATGATCACGAAGGTGTTTTCCAGCGAGATCATCCCGGCGGAACCGGTGGCCATGGCCAGGTCCAGGATCGGGATCGTGCCGCCACGGATACTGGCAACGCCACGCACGATCTTGCTCGACTTGGGCATGATGGTGAGTTTGGGGCATTGCAGTACTTCTTTGACCTTGAAAACGTTGATCCCATAGAGCTGTTTGCCTTGCAGACGAAACAGCAACAGCTCAAGGCGATTCTGACCAACCAGCTGCGTGCGCTGGTTTACCGAATCCATTACACCTGCCATGCCCTGCCCCCCTTACCTCAACCATCGTTCACCACCTGCCAAGACTGGCAAGCGGCACGAGCTTTGCTTTTTATACGTCATGAATGACAAGACGACAATTTTTCGACACGCCGCATTAGAAACCCGCCATTGGCTGGGCGCAATCGCCGTGCTCTGCCTGATGTGCATTGCAAATCCAGGCCGGGCCGAGAATTTCACCCGGCCCGAACAGCTTATCGGCGTCACCGAGGGGTTTCTTGAGTACACCGTGCAAGAGTATTTGGCGAGCAGCCAGATCGAGGGCCGTCACGAGATTCAGGTGCGGCAACTGGACCCGCGGATGCGCCTGGCGCACTGCGACAAGGATTTGACAGCGACGCTGGAAAGCCAGCGCCCGGTAGGCCGGGTCACGGTGCGGGTGCGCTGTGAAGGCTCATCACCCTGGACGGTCTATGTGCCAGCGCAGGTACAGTTGTATCGCACCGTGGTTATTGCAACCCGACCGCTCAAACGCGACACCGTGCTGAGCGAGCAGGACATCGCCCTGCGCGAGCGGGATGTGGGCACGCTGGGGCTTGGCTTTTTGCCATCACTGGACCTGGCTGTCGGCCAGAAGCTTATCCGACCAGCGGTCGTCGATCAGGTGCTGTCGCCCACCTTTCTCGAACAGCCCGCCATGATCCGCAAGGGCGATCAGGTGGTGATCATCGCGCGCAGCGCCAGCCTGGCCGTGCGCATGCCGGGTGAAGCACTGTCCGATGGTGGCTTGAATGAACAGATACGGGTGCGCAACCTCAACTCCAAGCGGGTGATAAAGGCAAACATCACAGGGCCCGGGCAGGTGGAAGTGGCGATGTGAACGCGATTGATATCGATTGAGGCTGGTGTGCGACGCCGGTTTTTCCTAGACTGCACCGCATGTCCGGGCGTGCAATGCCTGTTGCCCAGGCTTTATTGCATTGCGCCTAAAGTTTTTCAGTGGGTGGCCGAAAACAAGGCAAGCGTCCAAAACACCCAGAGGTTTTCAATCATGCCCATCGATTTCAGTCGACTTAGTAACTCACAGTCCGTAGGCAGCACTTCACGCACCAGCGGCGCCAAGGAAACCGGCAAGACCGAGAGTCTGCCAACGGCGGCCAACGTGAAGAATGCCGGCGAATCCGTACACCTGAGCAGTGAGGCTCAACAGTTGCAGAAGATCACCGACAAACTGGCTGATCTGCCGACCGTCAACAGCGCCCGCGTGGCCGAGCTCAAGCAGGCGATCGCAGACGGCAGTTATGTGGTGGACAGCAACCGTGTAGCCAGCAAGCTGCTCGGCTTCGAAGCCGCGCGGTAAGTCTCGCGCGGGACTTTCTGGACGCTTGAAAACCAGAGCATGCGATGCAAGACACTACTTTGCTGCAGATGATTACTGATGACATGGTCCCGACCCGCCAACTGCTCGAGCTGTTGCAGAGCGAGTCGCTGGTGCTGCACGGTCGGGACATGGGCGAGATGGAGCGGATCCTGGCGCAGAAGCAGGCGCTGGTCATCCAGCTTGAACAGCATGGCCGCCGGCGCAGCCAGGTGCTGGCCAGCCTGGGCCTGCCGACCAATCGCCAGGGCCTTGAGACACTTGCAGGCCAGTCTTCGGTAGGCGAGCAATTGCTCGAGGCCGGTGACGAACTGGCGACCCTCATAGCCGAATGCCAGGCACTCAACGAACAGAACGGCAAGTTGATTCAGCTCCAGCAGATGACAACGGCTCATCAATTGCGCATTCTGAACGGCGGCGAGACACCCTCGCTGTACGACAGCCGGGGCTCGACAGCCGGTAGAGCCAAGCCACGCCCTCTCAGCCAGGCCTAACTTGCTGTTTCAAGCCGCCCCACATGATGGCAGAATGCCCATCAATGCGTTGGCGTAGTATTTTGCCTGGAGATATCAAAAAGTGAATGGCTTAGCCGCGGATGATGCTCCGCAACCCCCTAAGGTGCTCAATACGCCTTTGGAAATTGCCGCCAACCTGCGGTTGCTCATGGAAAACCACGATCCTTTGATCCTCACCTTCCATGAACGCTCCCAGCGCTTCCAGAGCTATCTGGTCAAGGTCGACCGCGACAGCAATCTCATCGAGCTGGACGAGATGATCCCGCGTGACGGCGAGCGCTTCCTGAGCAATGGCGAACCCTTCCGTGTCGAAGGCTTTCACGATGGCGTACGCATTGCCTGGGAATGTAACGCCCCTGTGAACATCATCGAGTCCGGGGGCCAGCGCCTCTACAGCAGTCCCATGCCACCCGAGGTCGTTTACCACCAGCGGCGCAATGCATTCCGCGCGGCCCTCAAGCTGTCACAGCTGGTGGACATTGATCTGGACGGTGAGAAGCTCAAGTTCCCGATCAAGGGCAAACTGCTGGACATCTCCGCCACTGGCTGCAAGTTGCGCTTCGACGGTGACATCTCCGAACGCGTGCAATTGGGCCAGGTGTATGACCGCTTCGTCGCCAAGCTGCCGTTCGGCGCCCTGACCTCGGCTGTCGAACTGCGCTACCTGCATTTCGAAGAGCGCTTCAACACCACCTTTGCCGGCGTGCGCTTCCACAACGTCAGTGGCCTGGTCCAGCGCCAGGTCGAACGCTTTGTCTACCAGCTGCAGCGCGAAGCACGTCGCTTCGACAAGGACGACGATTTCTGACCGGCAAGGCCGCACCGTGCATGACACGGAGCGGCCTGGGTTGCGTCCTACGGGCATCCGCCGTAGGGCTTGTCCAGTTCTTCTTCCTCTCGCCTCTCTTTTTCCGCGTCCTGCCTGTGGCCAGGGCCGACAGCCGCCTCTGCCTGCGACACCGGCTCCGGTGCCCATTCTGGCTGCGGCTCAGGCACGGGCTCAGGCACGGGCTCGGCCGTGGCCTGCATCTGGTCATGCACCACCTGCTCGTCAACCCGCGGGTCAAGCGCGACCACCAACGGTGAGCTGGCCATGCTGTCAGGCATGGCCACGTGTTGCAGCGGAGCGTTCTCGACCTCGTGCAGACGCGTGACTGCCTTGGGCCGGATCAGTACCACCAGAATACCGGCGGTGATGCAGATAAATGCGTACAGCATATTGCCGCCGAACGCCTGCATCAGCACGCCAGCCAGGAGCGGCCCGATGCTGGCCCCGATGCCATAGGTCATCAGCAGCATCGCGGTCAGCGACACGCGGTTTTCGGCCTCGACATGGTCGTTGGCAAAGGCCACCGCCAGCGGATAAAGACTGAACTGCATCAAGGAAGCGATAAAACCAATGATGAACAACACCTCTGCCGGCACCCCGTTGAGCACGATCAGCGGCAGGCTGGCCAGGCATAACAGGCCGGCAAAGACGCGCATCAGTTGGGAACGGTCATAACGGTCCGACAACAACCCCAGCGGCCATTGCACGACAAAACCGGCCATGATGCAGCAGCCCATGAACAAACCTACCTGCTCGGTAGACAAGCCATGGCTGGCCGCATACACCGGCGCCAGGCCGTAGAACGCGCCCAGCCCCAGGCCCGCGCCCAGCACCGTGGTCAGCGACTGCGGGACACGCTTGATGAAGAACAGCGGCGCCAGTGGCGCCGGGTGCATGGGTGCGGGGTGGATGCTGCGGGTCATGGCCACCGGCACCAGGCACAGCGCAAAGCACATCGCGACCAGCATCAGCAGTTCAGGCCCCAATTGCGGGTGCACGACCAGAATCAGCTGGCCGAGCACCAGCCCCAGGTAGGAGGCGATCATGTAGCCACTGAAGACCATGCCGCGCTGGCTGACGTTGGCCTGCTCGTTGAGCCAGCTTTCGATGACCATGTACTGGCACATCATGCCCAGGCCTACAATCATCCGCAGCCCCAGCCAGGCCGGCAGCCAGTCGGTCATGCCGTGTCCGAGCACCGCCGCCCCCACAATGCCTGCGCAGGTGGCGTAGGCGCGGATATGCCCTACCCGTCCGATCAGGCGGTGACCGATCTTGCCACCCAGCACCAGGCCGAAATAGTTGGCCGCCATCAGCGCACCCACCCACAGGCTGTCGACCTGATCGGCCGCCAGGCGCAAGGCCAGGTAGGTGCTCAGCAGACCTGAACCGATCAGCATCATGAGTGAGGCGAAGTAAAGCGCTCGAAAAGACTTCCAGATTTGGCGCATGGTATTCCCGACAATAAAGAGTCGCCCTCAGGGCGTGTTCGAACATCCGGGGTCCTGCCAACCGGCAGGATTCACAATCAGATCTGGCTGCCCAGCACCCGTCGCTCCCAAGGCGTGATCTCGTCCAGAAAGCTGGTCAGCTCCAGGGTCTTGCTGGCGATGAAGCCTTCGATGAACGACGGGCCGAACAGTTCCCGTGCCCGCGCACTGCGCCCCAAGCGCCGCAGGGCCGATTGCAGGGTGTCGGGCAAGGCCAGGCTTTCAGGCACCTCTATTTCGCCCTGCATGGCCGGTGTCGGCTCCAATGCATGCTCAATCCCATAGAGGCCCGCGGCCAGGCTGGCGGCAATGGCCAGGTAGGGATTGGCATCCGCGCCCGGCAAGCGATTCTCGACCCGCCGCGCCTCGGGCGCACTGGCCGGTATGCGCAGGCCGGCGGCGCGGTTGTCATGCGACCAGCAGGCATTGTTGGGCGAGGCATAGGGGTGGAACAGCCGCTGGTAGGCGTTCACATTCGGCGCGAACAAGGCGGTGAAATCCGCCAGGCAAGCCTGCTGGCCGCCAATGAAGTGCCGGAACGCAGCGGTCGGCTGGTCGTTGGTATCGTTGAACACGTTGCGCCCTGAGCTGCGGTCGACCACGCTCTGGTGAATGTGCATCGAACTGCCGGCCGCGTGCGCCAGCGGCTTGGCCATGCACACCACGGTCAGCCCGTGCTTGAGCCCCACTTCCTTGAGCAGGTGCTTGAACAGGAACGTCTGGTCGGCCAGCAACAAGGGGTCGCCATGCAGCAGGTTGATCTCGAACTGGCTGACGCCCATCTCGTGCATTACCGTGTCGACGGGCAGGCCCAGCGCGCTCATGCAGGCGCGCACCTCGGCAAAGAAGGGCCGCAAGCCGTTATTGGAACTGACACTGAAGGCGGAAAAGCCCTGCTCGCGACGCCCATCCAGGCCGGTGGGCGGCACAAACGGCTGCCCAGGGTCGGGGTTATGGGCAAAGACATAGAATTCCAGCTCGGTCGCCACGACCGGCGCCAGGCCACGTTCGGCATAGCGCGCCACTACGGCTTTGAGCTGCGCGCGGGTCGACAGGCTGCACGGCTGGCCATCGATCTCGTCGGCCGCGCAGATGGCCAGTGCCCGCGGCGTGTCGCTCCAGGGCAGGCGATGCACTTGCTGCGGATCGGCCACCAGCGCCAGGTCACCGTCGTCGCTCCCATAGAAGCGTGCCGCCGGATACCCACCCATCACGCACTGCAACAGCACACCGCGCGCCATCTGCAGACGCCGCCCGGCCAGAAATCCCTCGGCGGTCATCACCTTGCCTCGTGGCACGCCATTGAGGTCTGGCGTCACGCACTCCACTTCATTCACCCCGTCCAGCCACTCGGTCATGGCAGGGCGCTCATTGCAGGCCATCTTCGATCCTTCGTTCACTCAAACCGCCTGGCGGCAAGGCCTACACCATAGGCGGCGGGCATCGAGGATTTCAAGCACTGCAATGAAATCGGGCACGGTCAACAGCAGGACGTGTCCAGCAGCGGGTCAGACGCGGAAATAACCGACACTGGAGTCGAACGGTAAACGCTTGAGCTCGACCTTGTTCAGATCAAGCACTTCACGCAGCGCAGTGGTTTCACCCGGGAAGTTGCGGTAGGCGACTTCATCAAGCACAACGATGGCGCCCTTGGGCATGTAAGGCAGGAAGGTTTCCAGTGCCACTTTGGTAGACGAGTACAGGTCGGTATCGAGAATCAGCATCGCCACCACCAGGTCAGGGCGAGTCTTCGGAAATGCAGGCACCGTCTCCATGATGTCGCCCTTGATGATTTCGCAACGCGGGATCCGATTGACTGGACGCACCAGATCGTTGGCGTCAATCATGTCCTGGATCAGCGACTCGTCGGTGTCGGAAAACATGCTCTCGTTAATGTCTTTGGGGTCTTCCTGTGCATCGATGCTGGCGAATCCGGAAAACGTATCGAACCCGATGATCGAGCGGTTGATGGCGTACGGCTCAAGGATCATCGACAAATGCATGTAAAGCATCAACGAGTTGCCCTTGTAGACCCCGCATTCGATGATCGCGCCGGGCACGTCGTGGATCATCTTGAACAGTTCCATGCGTGACAGAGCAGCGCTCACGGTAATACGGTTGGCAAACACAAACGGCGCATCGGCTACATACTGCGAGTCAACGCGCTTGAGAACACTGGCGCGCTTTTCGTTGTATTGGACTTCAGCTTCGGTCAGGCGACGTTTGGTCATGAGTTGATTCCTTTGAATTGCGAAAAATCGCTGGCATAAAAGAATTGGGAAAGACCGGCTTCGGCTTCCTGCACACGATTGTCCACATTGGCAGCGCCACGCCCGGCCGACAGGTCAGCGATATGGATCAATCTGAAATCCACACTGAAGCGTGTCTTGTCGGTGTGGTTGGCCACCGTGCCGTGCAGGTGCGCGGAGGAGAACAGCAACATATCGCCAGAGTTGCCTGCCACGCGCAATTGCGAGGCAGTGGACAACGCTTCAAGCGGCACCGGGTGCACACGGACTTCTTCAGTGACATTGGCAGTGGCCAGAGGACGCTGGACATTGATCCAATGGGCCAGGCTCCAGTCGGCCGACGAATTCTTTACCGGCACGGCAAAATAGGCCGGGTTGATCATCATGGTCTGCTCAGGCTCGATGCTGTAGACCGGCATCCAGGTGTTGATCTGGCATTCCGGGCTGCCGTACCAGGTGTCGCGATGCGGCTTGTAGGCGTAACTGACCCCGGCATGCAAGTAATCGTAGTTGGGCACAACCCGGATTCTGGGTACATCGAACAGGTAGTCGGCCGGATCCAGGCCGATCTCCAGTATGAACTGGCGAATCATGTCCTTGACCGGCTGGCAATTGGTGAACTGTGCTTTCAAGCGCTGTACATGAGTGACGAATGTCTCGACCGACATCTTGGTGTGCAACGCCTGGTGATCGGTTTCACCATCGAAGGCAAGGGTGATGCTGTCCCTGGCAAAGGCGCACAAGGCTTCGGCCATCTTCAGGTCCGTATCAAGAAAAATATCGCCTGCGTAGATCGCGTGACGAAAGTCAGGTTTTTTCCGGACCTGATTGATGAGTAGATTCATGCCGTTCCTCCTGTTGGTCGCTCACCTCTGGTGATCGGCCGACTTCGCTAAAACTGTAGAGTCCGTCAGGCAGCGGTACAGGACAGTGTCGCAATCAAGGCAGGAAAATACTGAACCGCCCGCCGCCCAACCCACCGCCATTGGCGATTTCGATGCGCCCTTCTACGCCATTGCGCTGGTGCAGCCGGGCAATGTGGGAGGCAAAGTACAGGCCCAGGCCGGTGCTGCCGCTCAAGGCATTGATGCCCTGCACGTAGTCGGTCTGGTTTTCGATCATGTGCGCGGGATAACCCGGGCCGTCGTCGTTGATGGTGATGCACAGCTGGCCATCCTGCTCGCCAATCTCGACGGCAATCGCCTGGCGGGCGAAGCGGATGGCATTGACCAGGATATTGCTGACCACCGAGCCGATCAGTTCGCGGTCGAAGAAGCCCAGCGGGATCAGGTCGTCGATCTCGGTACTGGCACGGATGCCGCGGCTTTCGAACACTTCCTGATGGTGGGCCAGTTGCGCCTCGATGAAATCATCGAGTTCGTGGTAGTCGGGACGCAGGGGTAACTGGTTGACGCCCAGTTTGTACAGCCCCAGCAGTTGCACCAGCATGCCATTGAGGTTGGCGAATTCGTATTCGATCACGCCATGCTCGGGGGTGTGGCGCTGCTGGGCCGGCAACTGCGCCTGCCACTCGCTGTGCGCCCGGGTCAGGGTCGCCAGCGAGTTCTTCATGTCGTGCACGGTGGAGGCGATCACCATGGAAAAATCCAGGCCCTGCTCTTTATCACTCATCGCCGAATGCCCTTCCTTTGAGTTTCTGATAACGATCGAAACGCGGATCAGTGTCGGGCATCTTGCCGACCATGGTCAGGCAGGCCCGGCATTCCTGGTTCGCTTGCGGTCCAAGGTTCTGTCCGGGGTGCAGCAACGACTGCGCCAGGTTCAAGGCAATGCTGATGTTCTTGGGCTGCAACGCCAGGGCCTGGCGGAACAAGGCCTGGGCTTCACCCAGCTGGCCTGCCTTGTAGCAGCGCACACCCTGGATATTGAGGTCGACAGCCGCCTTGTTGGCGCCCAGGATCTCGGGGTCATCGGTCAGGCGCGCCAGGTTTTTCATGACTTGCGGGTCGTCACCGTAGATTTCTGCCGTGCTCTTGAGCACGCCGGCACTGGCGGCGGCCTGGCCCAGTTGCCCCAGTTGGGTGGCCACGGTCAGGGCCGCCGGGGCGCTGAGAAACTGGCTCATCTTGTCCAGCCGCCCCACTGCCTGCTCGGTCAGTTTGCCGGCCGTCTCGGGGTCTGACTGTTGCAGGCTGGTGGCCTTCATCAGTCGGGCACGCACTTGCAGGCCCTCGTCGCTGGCGTTTTCCTTGGCGACCTCGCCCAGGGCCTGGTTGATTTCCACGCGGGTACGGGCATCCAGGCCCATGTCGCCGCTGCGGCTGATCAAGGCCTGGGCCAGGCCCAGATTGGTTTCCGGGTCCTTGAAGCGCGAATGACGGCCCTGGCTGACGGCCTGGCGATAGGCCTTGGAGGCGCTGTCGAAGTCGTTGTTGTCCAGCGCCAGCTTGCCCAGCAGTGTCTGGCGGCGTACGGCCAGAGGCGACAGACGCACCGCGGTTTCAAGCACGCTCTGTGCGCGCTTGGCATCGCCACGTGCGATCAGCACGTCGGCCAGGCCATCGAACAGCGCCGGAAACATCGGGAAGGCTTTGGTGGCCTGTTCATAGACCGCCAGCGCCTCGCTGGTCTTGCCCCGCTTGAGCAGCAGGCTGCCAAGCATGCCGAACGCCCAGGGCGTCGGCCGGTCCTCGATGATCGAGGTCAGCAGCTTGTGCAAAGGCTCGAACTGGTTCAGGTCACGCAAGGCCGTGGCCTTGTAGCGCAGGCATAAAGGCGCCAGGCGTGGGTCCTTCTGGATCAGTTGGGTGCAGGCAGTCAGCACCTCGATCGGCTTCTGACGGTCCAGGGCCTGGAAGATGGGCTTGAGCAGGGTCTTGCGCTGCACCAGTTTTTCCAGGCGCTGCGACAGGCCGGCGCGGTTGAACGGCTTGGTCAGGTAGCCGTCGGGCTCCCACTCCAGCGCGCTCATGACCATGGCCTGGCTGTTTTCAGCGGTCACCATGATGAACACGCTTTCGTGGCTGAGCAGGCGCTCGGTCATCAGGTCTTCAAGCACCTGCTGGCCATTCTTGCGGCCGTCGCCCAGGTTGAAGTCATGCAAGACGAAGTCGTAGCGTTTTTGCGAGCACTGGCGCAGGGCCTGCTCGCCGGTGTCGGCGGTATCCACTTCCTTGACGCCCAGTTCACGCAGCATGGACCTGACCGAACTGCGGAAGTCGGAAAAGTCGTCAACGATCAGAAAGCTTTTTTGGTTGTACGCCAGCATCCAGAATCCTGTTATTCAAGAGTGCAGAGCCGTGCTCGACTGCCTGGGCTCAGACGTTCGGTCGGTTGCAAGGGCGCAGATGATAGCTAACGGCAACGTGCCATCAAACAGTTTTCCACACACCCTGTCGAACCTGCAGGCTTGCATGTTCCTGAAGGTTTTCGACCAAAGGTGGGGAAACTATAGAACCAGATCTCGCTGCGCGAGACATTGCGTCTGCGCAGCGGTTGAAAAAGAGACCCGGGTCACCCTGTCAAAGGGCGAAAGGGACGGCGTTATGACCAGCCATCGTTGCGTTTGCGGCGTCGGGTCAACGAAGGCAGGATCAGGCCGACCAGCAAGCCGGCGCCGGCAATACTGGCGCCGTAGACCATGTAGCCCATCAGGGCCTGCTGGTTTTCATTGCCCAGGCGCGCCTGGGCATCACGCAGTTGTGACTGCGCCTGGCTCAATTGCTCATTGAGGTCCTTGTTGCGCGTCTCCAGTTCGTCGACCAGCGCCTTGCGCGTATCCAGGGTTTCCTGCATGCCCTGTACACGAACCTTCCAGGTGTCGTCGATCTTGGCCAACTGATCGGTCAGTTGGGCGACCTGCCCGGTCAGTTGCGGCAAGCGCTCGGACTGGCCAGGCTCGGCCTGCAAGTCACTGCTGAGAATCCAGACAGTGCTGCCGCCCTCGCCGCGGATCCGGCTGTATTCACCCTGGCTTTCGAGCAGTTCGACTTTCTGGCCGGACTTGAGCGTGCCGACGATCCGGTGCCCGTCGGTCGGGCCGCTGCGCACGTAGGTATTGAGGCTGTCGCTGATCCAGCGGTCGTTGCCGGCCGCTTGCAGCGCCTGGGGCGCCAACAGGCCAAGCAGGCCGATCAACAGCCCGCGCTTGAGGGTGCGGCGCGTGGTCGCGAGAGAGAACAGGCCGGAAGCTGGAGCCCGCAGTGCGGAAAAATGACGAGGCATGGCAATAACTGTCTTGGCTGGATAAAACAAAGGCCGCGATGAACGGGCCGGCGCACGATGGGCATCAGGTGGCGGGCCGTGACCTGCAAGTGCCACTAGAAGCGGGGTCTGCAGAGCAGGCGCGAATCCATCAGCCTACAGACCCTGCAAAACGGCTCAGGTTCATTATTGGCTGTATCGGACAGGGTAACGGCCCGCCATCGGTCCTCGCGCATGGTTTGGTTTGCTTTCCTGTCCGGCTGCCAGCAAGAATACCGGCCAGGCGTGAGCATCATCGATGTTCACCATCCTGATGCCAGGCCCCCGAGCCCTCTGCACGGCATCGATCTAATGGAAAATAGAATGATCCCAAGAAACGTGATTAATGCCTCGGTCAGCCCCAAGGGCAGCCTTGAAACACTGTCCCAGCGTGAAGTGCAGCAACTGAGCGCCGCCGGTTCCGGCAGTGTCTATACCCTGTTTCGCCAGTGCGCCCTGGCCATTCTCAATACCGGCGCCCATGTCGACAACGCCAAGACCATCCTGGAAGCCTACGAGAGCTTCGAAGTGCGTATCCACCAGCAGGACCGTGGCGTGCGCCTGGAGCTGCTCAATGCTCCGGCTGACGCCTTCGTCGATGGCGAAATGATCGCCAGCACCCGCGAAATGCTGTTCAGCGCCCTGCGCGACATCGTCTACACCGAAAGCGAACTGGACAGCCAGCGCATCGACCTGAGTACTTCCCAGGGCATCACCGACTACGTGTTCCACCTGCTGCGCAACGCGCGCACCTTGCGCCCGGGCGTGGAGCCCAGGCTGGTGGTGTGCTGGGGCGGCCATTCGATCAATACCGAAGAGTACAAGTACACCAAGAAGGTCGGCCACGAACTGGGCCTGCGCAGCCTGGACATCTGCACCGGTTGCGGTCCTGGCGTAATGAAGGGCCCGATGAAGGGCGCCACCATTGCCCATGCCAAGCAGCGCATCCACGGCGGCCGCTACCTGGGCCTGACCGAGCCAGGCATCATCGCCGCCGAGGCACCGAACCCGATTGTCAACGAACTGGTGATCCTGCCGGACATCGAAAAGCGCCTCGAGGCCTTCGTGCGCGTTGGCCACGGCATCATCATCTTCCCCGGCGGCGCCGGCACGGCCGAAGAGTTCCTGTACCTGCTGGGCATCCTCATGCACCCGGCCAACCAGGACCTGCCCTTCCCGGTCATCCTCACCGGCCCGAAAAGCACCGAGCCCTACCTGCGCCAGCTGGATGCCTTCGTGCAGGCGACCCTGGGCGAGGATGCCCGCCGTCACTACCAGATCATCATCGACAACCCGTCGGAGGTGGCGCGGCAGATGGCCCAGGGCCTCAAGGCGGTCAAGCAGTTCCGCCGCGAGCGCAACGACGCCTTCCACTTCAACTGGCTGCTCAAGATCGACGAAAGCTTCCAGCACCCGTTCGATCCAACCCACGAGAACATGGCCCGGCTCAAGCTCAGCCATGCACTGCCGCCCCACGAACTGGCCGCCAACCTGCGCCGTGCGTTCTCCGGCATCGTGGCCGGCAACGTCAAGGACAAGGGCATCCGCCTGATCGAAGAACACGGCCCGTACCAGATTCACGGCGACCCGGCGATCATGCAGCCGCTGGACAAACTGCTGCAGGCCTTCGTCGAGCAACACCGCATGAAACTCCCCGGCGGTGCCGAGTACGTGCCCTGCTATCAGGTCGTAAGCTGACACAGGCCCAAGGCGAAGCGCTGTCGCACAGCAAACATGGCCCCCGGTAGGAGCGCGCTCTGCCCGCGACCGGCTGCGTAGCAGTCGTAAAATTGCAGCGTTTCACAGATTTCTGCGAGCGCTACGCACTCGGTCGCCGGCAAGCGGGCTCCTACCGGGTCCAGTGTTTGCTGCGCGAAAGCGTGCCGCCTTGGCGCTGTGCCAGTGACACAGGATCATCTACTACAGATGTGAATTTAATATCCAATAAAATCAGTAATTTAGTTTTTGAGGGAAAGGCACTTCAGCACCGTGTCAACGCGGGTGGCGGAACTGCCGGGGTGACAGGCCGGTGGCGCGCTTGAAAAAGCGCGTGAAATACGCCGGCTCCGAAAAGCCCAGGCTGTCGGAGACCTGATTGATGGTCATGGCGGTGTACACCAGGTTGCGCTTGGCCTCCAGCAACAGGCGCTGGTTGATCACCTGCAACGCCGACTGATCACACAATCGGCGGCACAGCGCATTCAGGTGGGCAGCGCTCAGGCCCAGGCGGCGGGCGTGTTCGTCGATGGGCCAGTGCAGGCGAAAGCTCGATTCCAGTTGATGCATGAACGCCTGCAGATGCTCGCGGCCGCGATCCGGTGCGCCCGCCTCGTGCCCTGCAGCCTGCGTGTGCGTTCGCCGGCTCAGCCACACCATAAGCATGTTGATCAACGCCTGCAGCATCAGGTCACGGCCGCTACGCGGCTGGCGGTACTCGTCGGCAATGGCATTGAACAACTGATCCAGTTGCGCAGCGTCGTCCTCGGGCACATGACACTGCGCCACGCCCAGGTTCAAGCCGTCGAGCACCGCTTCAAGCGGCTCCACCAGCGGGCTGGCCAGGCTGAGAATGTGGCCCTGGATGTTCTCGGCAAAACGGAACGTATGCACGCTCAAGGCCGGCACTACCTGCAGCACCGGACCCTGTACTTCGCGCACCGTATCCTCGACCTTGAGCAGCGCCTGCCCCGATTGCACATACAACAACTGCACCAGGTCGCCGTGCCGGTGCGGCTTGATTTCCCAGTCATGCAGGCTGCTGCGCTCGGGAATCGTCTCGCAATGGATCAGGTCCGGCGTCGGCCAGGCGACCGTTTCGCCGTACAGCTTGAACACCGGCACCGGGTTGACGACACGCTTGGACATGGCCACTCCCCTTACCTTGCTCAAGGGCAAGGCAATCCTTGAAAAGTCCAGATAATGGCCTCGATAGTGCCTTCTTATGCGCCCGGCATCCATTAAAAATGCAGGAGACAAAAACAACGACAGCCCGCAAACCCCAGGTTGCCGGGATCACAGACAGGACAACAACAATGAAAACCCAAGTCGCAATCATCGGTTCAGGCCCCTCCGGGCTGCTGTTGGGTCAGTTGCTGCAGCGTGCCGGCATCGACACCATCATCATCGAACGCAAAGACCCCGATTACATTCTGTCGCGCATCCGCGCCGGCGTGCTGGAACAAGGCATGGTCGACCTGCTGCGCGAGGCGGGCGTCGGTGCACGCATGGACGAACAGGGCCTGGTGCACGATGGCTTCGAGCTGGCCTTCGACGGGCGCTGCGAGCGCATCGACCTCAAGGGCCTGACCGACGGCAAGACCGTGATGGTCTATGGCCAGACTGAAGTCACCCGCGACCTGATGGAGGCGCGCCAGGCGTCAGGCGCGCTGACCCTGTACAACGCCGAAGACGTGCAACTGCACGAACTCAAGGGCGAGCGCCCGTACGTGACCTTCCGGCAAGGCAACGAAACCGTGCGCATCGATTGCGACCACATTGCCGGCTGTGACGGTTTTCATGGCGTGTCGCGCCAGTCGATCCCCAGCGACAGCCTCAAGGTTTTCGAGCGTGTCTACCCGTTTGGCTGGCTGGGCGTGCTGGCCGACACCCCGCCGGTCAACGAAGAACTGGTCTACGCCAACCACCCGCGCGGATTTGCCCTGTGCAGCATGCGCTCGGCCACCCGCACCCGTTATTACGTGCAGGTCGGCGCCCAGGAGCAGGTCGAGGACTGGTCGGACGAGCGCTTCTGGACCGAACTCAAGACCCGCCTGCCTGCACACCTGGCCGAACGCCTGGTCACCGGCCCCTCGATCGAAAAGAGCATCGCCCCGCTGCGCAGCTTCGTGGTCGAGCCGATGCAGTACGGCCACCTGTTCCTGCTCGGCGACGCCGCGCACATCGTGCCGCCCACCGGTGCCAAGGGCTTGAACCTGGCCGCCAGCGACGTCAGCACCCTGTACCACATCCTGCTCAAGGTCTACCGCGAGGGCCGTACCGACCTGCTGCAGCGCTACTCGGCCATCTGCCTGCGCCGGGTCTGGAAGGCCGAACGCTTTTCGTGGTGGATGACCTCGCTGCTGCACAAGTTTCCCGACACCGACGCCTTCAGCCAGCGCATCCAGCAGACCGAACTGGACTACTACATCGGCTCGCCGGCCGGGCGCCAGACCATTGCCGAAAACTATGTGGGACTGCCGTACGAGGCGGTTGAATAATGGCGCCGCATCGCAGGAGATCACTCGCCGCCTTGGCGTGCCGCAAACACCCGTCCGTAGGAGCGACCAACGGTCGCGAATAGGCCTTCGCGACCGTTGGTCGCTCCTGATCATACGTTGGGGTCGATAAGCGCTGCTTCGGCGGCGGCGCGTTACGCAGTCGACTGACGGCTCAGGCGCAGGGCGATCAGGCTGCCGACGATGGTCAGCGCCGCCAGCGAATACAGCGCCACGGTGGTCGAGCCGGTCTGGTCCTTGATCCAGCCCACCAGGTACGGGCTGAGAAAGCCGGCCATCTGGCCGATGGAGTTGATCAGGGCCAGGCCGCCGGCGGCGACGCTGGCACTCAACAGCGCGGTCGGCAGTGGCCAGAACATCGGCAGGCTGGTCAGTGCGCCCATGGTGGCGATGCACAGTCCGGCGATGGCAATGACCGGCACAGCCGCGAAGTTGGCCGCGATGATCAGCCCGGCAGCGCCCATCAGCATCGGTATCACCAAGTGCCAGCGGCGCTCGTTGCGCAAGTCGGCCGAACGCCCCACCCACAGCATGAACACCCCGGCCAGCAGGTACGGAATGGCACTGATCCAGCCAATCACCAGCGCATCGTTGAAGCCCAGGTTCTTGATGATCGAGGGCAGCCAGAAGTTGATCGCGTACACGCCACTCTGAATACAGAAATAAATGAAACCCAAGACCCAGATGACCGGCATGGTCAGTACGCTGGCGACCGATGAAGCGGCCTGTACGGGGCGATTGAGTTCATCGTTGGCCACCTCAAGCCTGACCCGCTGGCGTTGCTCGGGCGTCAGCCAGGCAGCGTCTTCAATCTTGTCGCACAGCAGCTTGAAGGCCAGCACGCCCAGCGCCACGGTCGGCAGACCCTGGATCAGGAACATCCACTGCCAGCCCTGCAGGCCGCCCTGCCCCAAGGCAAAGTGGTTGAGAATCCAGCCGGAGAACGGTCCGCCCAGCAGCCCGGAGACCGGAATGGCGCACATGAACAAGGCCATGATCCGGCCACGGCGCTGGTTGGGGTACCAGCGCGAGAGGTACAGCACGATGCCGGGGAAGAAGCCGGCTTCGGCCATGCCGGTCAGAAAGCGCAGGACATAGAACTCCACAGGCGTCGTGACGAACAGCAGGCAGGTGGAAAAAGTGCCCCAGGTGATCATCATCAGGCCGATCCAGCGCCGCGGCCCGAAGCGGTTGAGCGCCAGGTTGCTGGGCAGGCCGCACAAGACATAGCCGATGAAAAAGATCCCGGCACCCAGGCCGTACACGGTTTCGCTGAAGTTCAGGGCATCGAGCATCTGCAACTTGGCAAAGCCGACGTTGACCCGGTCCAGGTAGTTGAACAGGTAGCAAATGAAGATAAAGGGGATCAGACGCAGGGTGATCAGGCGATAGACCTGGTTGCCTTGCACGTCTTGAGCCTCGCGAGTGGGCGAGTCGGACATGAGGATTCCTCAAAGCTTGTTGTTTTTATGACGCTTGCGGGGGCAGCCAGCCGATCATAAAAGGGCATCCGTCAAAACGCTTTGGAGGTTTGCACCACAGCGGCGGGGTTTTGCTGTGTGTTTGCACAATGACAAGCCGCCCCCGCCTGTCAGTCCTGGCCGGGCGGCTGTCGGATCAGGGCTCGATGCGCTTGAGGTCACGCAGCAGCGCGAGCAGTTGCTGCATCTTTTCTTCGCCGAACTGCGCCTGGATGCGCTGGTAGTTACGCTCCATGTCCTCGCTCATCGACACGAAGCACTGCTGGCCCTGTTCGGTCAGGCCGACCAGCATGCGCCGCTGGTCATGGGCCGGTTTCCAGCGCCGCACGATGCCATCACGCTCCAGGCGTGCCAGCACGCCGGTCATGCTTGGCTTGAGGATGCAGGCCTGGTCGGCCAGTTGATGGCTTTCCATCTCGCCCTGCTGGCGCAGGATACGAATGACCCGCCATTGTTGTTCGGTCAGGCCGTGCTCGTTGAGCGATGGACGAAAAAAGGCCATCGCGGCCTCACGGGCCTGCAGCAGGGTCAGGGTCAGGGAAGGTCTGGGGGTCGGCATGAGCGTTCGCGGTTCGGATAGTCAAACAATGGGCTGAGACTATAGCCGACACGTAATTAACAAGTAAACGAACAGTTCGGTCTTTGCACACCCCGCGAAAAGTGCAATCGGTTCTGCCGAAAAGCCATTTCCGGCATCGCTGCCGATGCCCATCATGGTCGGGAGCAAACCTGATGCCTGGAACAGACGGCCAAGCCTCGGGCAACGGCAACATTCTCATTACTTCGGCCGCGCTTGCGCGGCTTTTTTTATCCGGCCATTCATCATGCCCGCTTTACCGCAAACCGGGTTGCCGCTGGCGATACTCCCCCGGCGTCACGCCCGCATAACGATGAAAGAAGCGACTGAAATACGCCGGGTCCTTGAAGCCCAGGCGGTAGCAGATCTCGTTGGCCGACAGCCCGGTGAACAACAACAGGCGTCGGGCCTCCTGCATCAGGCGCTCCAGGATCAGGCGCTTGGACGGCAGGTCGGCGATGCGCCGGCAGACATCGTTGAGCCGCGCCTCGGTCACGCCAATGCCGCTGGCATAGCGCGACAGCGCCCAGTGCTGCAGGTAATGGGCCTCGATCAGCTCATTGAAACGGTGAAATATCTGCAGGTCCTCGTGCCGCGCCGGGCGCGCCTGCAACGAGCGCGCGCAGAGCCTGAGCAGGCTGGTCATGATCAACTGCGTCAGGCTGTCCAGCGCTGTACCGCGCCCGGCGCGCTGACCGTTGATTTCCTCGCGCAGCTCTTCGAACAGAAAGGCCAGGCGGCGGATCTCGCCGGCAAATTCCGGCCCCAGGCGCGACAGCGCGACACAAGCCGCCGGCAACTGCGGGCCGGGCGCCAGCGTCGGGTCGGCCTCGATCAGTGCCCAGACCAGTTGCTGGCGCACGGTCAGCACGTGGCCATCGCTGTCCGGCTCGGTGACGAACGAGTGGGGAATGGTCGGCGGCGTGAGAAAGAACATCGGCCCGGACTCGACGTACTGCTGGTCGTCCAGGTACACCCGCACGGTGCCGCTGTTGACGTAATGCACCTGGAAAAAACGGTCGTGGCGGTGCACTGGCATATTGCGCCCGAAAAACCCGGCCAGGTTGCCGAGCTTGTCGTAGTGCACCTCGGCATCGCTGTAGCGCTGGTCATAAACCTGGCCAATGTTGATGTTAGGGATCGGCTGTCGATCATTCATCAGAGCGTTCTCTTTTTGTTGTCGGCGTTCTGGCGAGCCGGCGTCCATGCTCCGCCTTTTTTGCGGCGCCGAACAGTGGAGCGATGGTTCGCACTTGACGATCGTTAACATCTTAACTTATAAAGTTAACACATTAACAAAATCACTGACCCGGCAGCCGCTGCCTGGTCACCGCCAGGAGAAAAGCATGAGCCGTGCCCTGCACGACGTTGCCAACGGCACCCTGTTCGGCGTAGCGCTGAACTACCAGGGGTTGCTGGGCCAACGCCTCGCCGAATTCGAGCAAGCGCCCTACCAGAAGCCGCCGGTCAAGCCGGTGCTGTTCATCAAGACCCCCAACACCCGCAACAGCCATGAGGGTGCAGTGGTCTACCCGGCGGGTGTCGAGCGCTTGCAACCGGGCCCTGCTCTGGGCGTGGTGATCGGCAAGCGCGCCAGCCGGGTCAGCGAGGCCGATGCCCTGGCGCATGTAGCCGGCTACGTGATCGTCAACGAATTCAGCCTGCCCGAAGACAGCTACTACCGCCCGGCGGTCAAGGCCAAGTGCCGCGACGGCTTCTGTGCCCTGGGTCCGGAACTGGTGCCGGTCGGCCAGATCGCCGACGCCGGCCAGTTGACCCTCAAGCTGTTCGTCAACGATGAACTGCGCCAGGAAAACACCACGGCCAACTGGGTGCGCAACGTGGCGCAATTGATCGCCGAGATCAGCGAATTCATGACCCTGCACGAAGGCGACGTGCTGATCACCGGCACCCCTGAGGGCCGCGTGGATGTGCAGCCCGGCGACCGTGTCAGCGTCGAGATCACCGGTTGCGGCCGCCTGAGCAACACCATCATTGCCGAGGAGCTGCGCCCATGAAACACGCCCGTATCCGTTTCGAGGGTCAGGTGCAGGCCGTTACGGTCGAAGCCGGCAACAGCGTGCGCCTGGCCGACGGTCGTCTGATCGCCGAAGACCAGGTGCAGTGGCTGCCCCCGGCCACCGGCAGCATGTTCGCCCTGGGGCTCAACTACGCCGACCATGCCGCCGAGCTGGCCTTCGCCCCGCCCACCGAGCCCTTGGCCTTCGTCAAGTCGCCGGGCACCTACACCGGCCACAACCAGGTCACCTGGCGCCCGGACAACGTCAAGTACATGCACTACGAGTGCGAACTGGTGGCCGTGATCGGCAAGCCGGCGCGCAACGTCAAGCGCGAAGACGCGCTGGAGTACCTGGCCGGCTACACGGTGTGCAACGACTACGCGATCCGTGACTACCTGGAAAACTACTACCGCCCCAACCTGCGAGTGAAAAACCGCGACGCCACGACCCCGGTCGGCCCGTTCATCGTCGATGTCGCCGATGTGCCGGATGTATCCGACCTCAAGTTGCGCACCTGGATCAACGGTGAGTTGAAACAGGAAGGCAGCACCAAGGACATGATTTTCGACATCCCTTACCTGATCGAATACCTGTCCGGTTTCATGACCCTGCAACCAGGCGACATGATCGCCACCGGCACGCCTGAAGGCCTGGCCGATGTGGTGCCGGGCGATGAAGTGATCGTGGAAGTCGAAGGCGTGGGTCGCCTGGTCAACCGTATTGTCAGCGAAGCCGAGTTCTTCGCCTTGCCAACCCAACAACAAGAGGCGTGAACCCATGATCAAGCACTGGATCAACGGCCGTGAGGTCGAAAGCAAAGACGTGTTCGTCAACTACAACCCGGCCACCGGCGAGGCCATCGGCGAGGTCGCCAGCGGCGGTGCCGAAGAAGTTGCCCAGGCCGTGGCCGCGGCCAAGGAAGCGTTCCCGAAATGGGCCAACACCCCGGCCAAGGAACGCGCCCGCCTGATGCGCAAGCTCGGCGAACTGATCGACCAGAACGTGCCGAAGCTGGCCGAGCTGGAGACGATGGACACCGGCCTGCCGATCCACCAGACCAAAAACGTGCTGATTCCGCGCGCCTCGCACAACTTTGATTTCTTCGCCGAAGTCTGCACGCGCATGGACGGCCACAGCTACCCGGTCGATGACCAGATGCTCAACTACACCCTGTACCAGCCAGTGGGGGTGTGTGGCCTGGTGTCGCCGTGGAACGTGCCGTTCATGACCGCCACCTGGAAGACCGCGCCGTGCCTGGCGCTGGGTAACACGGCGGTGCTGAAAATGTCCGAGCTGTCGCCGCTGACCGCCAACGAACTGGGTCGCCTGGCCGTCGAAGCCGGCATTCCCAACGGCGTGCTCAACGTGATCCAGGGCTACGGCGCCACCGCCGGCGACGCGCTGGTTCGCCACCCGGACGTGCGGGCGATTTCGTTCACCGGCGGCACTGCGACCGGCAAGAAAATCATGCAGACCGCGGGCCTCAAGAAGTACTCGATGGAACTGGGCGGCAAATCGCCGGTGCTGATTTTCGAAGATGCCGATCTGGAGCGTGCGCTGGACGCGGCCCTGTTCACCATCTTCTCGCTCAACGGTGAACGCTGCACCGCCGGCAGCCGGATCTTCATCCAGGAAAGCGTGTACCCGCAATTCGTCGCCGAATTCGCCGCCCGCGCCAAGCGCCTGATCGTCGGCGATCCAAGCGACCCGAAGACCCAGGTCGGCTCGATGATCACCCAGACCCACTACGACAAGGTCACCGGCTACATCAAAATCGGCCTGGAAGAAGGCGCCACCTTGCTGGCTGGCGGCCTGGAGCGTCCGGCGAACCTGCCGGCGCACCTGGCACGCGGGCAGTTCATCCAGCCCACCGTGTTCGCCGACGTGAACAACAAGATGCGCATCGCCCAGGAAGAAATCTTTGGCCCGGTGGTCTGCCTGATTCCGTTCAAGGACGAAGCCGAAGCCCTGCAACTGGCCAACGACACCGAGTACGGCCTGGCCTCCTACATCTGGACCCAGGACATCGGCAAGGCGCATCGCCTGGCCTACGGCATCGAAGCGGGCATGGTGTTCATCAACAGCCAGAACGTACGTGACCTGCGCCAGCCGTTCGGCGGCGTGAAAGGCTCGGGCACCGGCCGCGAAGGCGGTCAGTACAGCTTCGAGGTGTTTGCCGAGATCAAGAACGTGTGTATATCCATGGGCAGCCACCACATCCCGCGCTGGGGGGTCTGAACGGCCGCCTGCCCTGCCGATCCTGTAGGAGCGCGCTTGCCCGCGACCGGCTGCGTCAGCAGTCGTAAATTTTCAGCGTTTCGTAGATTTACAGCCGTAAATTCTCAGCGTTTCCGAAATTTTGCGAGCGCTAGCGCACTCGGTCGCGGGCAAGCGCGCTCCTACACAGGGGGCGGCGTCAATAAGAACAATCTGGAGATCATCATGGGCAAACTTGCTCTCGCTGCCAAGATCACCCACGTGCCGTCGATGTACCTGTCCGAACTGCCCGGCCCTCGCCAGGGCTTTCGCCAGGCGGCCATCGACGGTCATTACGAGATCAGCCGGCGCTGCCGCGAACTGGGCGTGGACACCATCGTGGTGTTCGACACCCACTGGCTGGTCAATGCCAACTACCACGTGCTGTGCGGCCCGCACTACAAAGGCGTGTACACCAGCAACGAACTGCCGCATTTCATCAGCAACATGGAATACGAGTTCCCTGGCAACAAGGAACTGGGCCTGCTGCTGGCCGAAGAATGCAACCGCTTCAATGTCGAGACCATGGCCCACCACGCCACAACGCTGGGGCCTGAATACGGCACCCTGGTGCCGATGCGCTACATGAACCAGGACCAGCACTTCAAGGTGATCTCGGTCTCGGCGCTGTGCACTTCGCATTACCTCAACGACAGCGCCCGCCTGGGCTGGGCGATGCGCAAGGCTGTTGAAGATCATTACGACGGCACGGTGGCGTTCCTGGCCAGCGGCTCGCTGACCCACCGCTTTGCCCAGAACGGCCAGGCACCGGATTTCTCGACCAGGGTCTGGAGCCCGTTCCTGGAAACCCTCGACCACCGCGTGGTGAAGATGTGGGAGAACGCCGAGTGGCCGGAGTTCTGCGGCATGCTGCCCGAGTACGCGTCCAAGGGGCATGGCGAAGGCTTCATGCACGACACCGCCATGCTGCTGGGCGCGCTGGGCTGGTCGAACTACGACGGCAACGTCGAGGTGCTGACGCCTTACTTCGGCTCCTCGGGCACCGGGCAGATCAACGCCCTGTTCCCGGTCACGCCGCAGGACGGTTCGGCCATTCCGACGGCACAGGCCGCCAACCCGGCTGCGGTGGTGTCCACCAGCCGGTTGTAATACGCAAGGTCTCGCGCATGATGCGCGTCCCAAGCCCCCCATCACGGAGAACACCCCATGCCGCATCTGGTATTGCTCTACACCCAGGACCTGGAACGCGACGCTGATATTAGCGGCCTGTGCCGCGCCCTGGCCGACACCATGCTCGAACAGCGCGATGAAAGCGGCAAGGCGGTGTTCCCCACCGGCGGCACCCGGGTGCTGGCCTACCCTGCCGCCCACAGTGCGGTGGCCGACGGCAAGGGCGACTACGGGTTCATCTACGCCAACCTGCGCATGGCCGCAGGCCGCAGCGCGGCGGTGCACAAGACCGTCGGCGACAACCTGCTGGCCGTGTTGCACCAGCACCTGGACCCGGTCGTGCAGCAACGTCCGGTGGGCATCACCTTGCAGATCGACGAAAGCGTCGGCCAGGTCTATGACGGCAAGCACAGCAGCCTGCATCCGCTGTTCAACAAGCCGCTCTGAACCTGCGTTTTTCCCTGTGCTGTTTCACCCATAAAAAGTACAAGACCATGAGCACTGTTCACTCCGCCTCGACCCCCGGCGTGTCTCACGCCGTCAGCGATTCGACCCACCGCACCGTGACCTGGCGGCTGATGCCGCTGTTGCTGGTGTGTTACCTGTTCGCGCACCTGGACCGCATCAACATCGGCTTTGCCAAGATGCAGATGAGCGCCGACCTGCAGTTCAGCGACACCGTGTACGGCCTGGGCGCCGGTTTGTTCTTCGTTGCCTATGCGCTGTTCGGCGTGCCCAGCAACCTGGCCCTGGACCGCGTCGGCCCACGGCGCTGGATCGCCACGCTGATGGTGGTCTGGGGCGTGATGTCCACCGGCATGTTACTGGTCGAGACCGCCAGCGGCTTCTACACCCTGCGCTTTCTGCTCGGGGTGGCCGAAGCGGGGTTCTTCCCCGGCATCCTGGTGTACCTCAACCGCTGGTACCCGGCACGGCGCCGGGCACAGATCACCGCGCTGTTCGCCATTGCCGTGCCCATGGCCGGGGTGATCGGCGGGCCGTTGTCCGGGATGATCCTGGAAACCCTCAACAACGCCGGCGGCCTGCGCGGCTGGCAATGGATGTTCCTGCTCGAAGGCTCACCGGTGGTGCTGCTCGGCCTGCTGGTCTGGCGCGTCTTGCCCGAGCGCTTCGACCAGGTGAACTGGCTGAACAGCGAGCAGAAGCAGCGCCTGGGCGACGAGTTGAACGCCGAAGAACACCGCAAGACCATCACCTCGTTCGCCGGCATTGTGCGTGACGGGCATGTCTGGCTGCTGGTGGCGATCTACTTTGCGGTGATGCTGGCGGTCAACACCCTGGCGTTCTGGATGCCGACCCTGATTCACGGCGCTGGTATCGCCCGCGACAGCCTGGTCGGCTGGCTCAGTGCCGTGCCGTACCTGGCCGGCGTGTTCTTCATGCTGGCGTGCGGGCGCTCTTCGGACCGGCATCGCGAACGCCGCTGGCACCTGTGCGTACCACTGTTGATGTGCGCCGTCGGCATTGCCAGCGCCGGCATCGCCCCCGGCAGCACGCTGCCGGTGCTGGCGGGGCTGATCGTGGCCGGCATGGGCGCCAGCGCGGCCTTGCCGATGTTCTGGCAATTGCCGCCGGCGTTCCTGTCGAGCCGCACGCAAGCGGCCGGTATCGGCCTGATCAGTTCGTTCGGCAGCATCGCTTCGTTTCTCGCGCCCTACCTGATCGGCTGGATGCGCGATACCACCCACAGCGCCAGCCTGGCCCTTTATGTGCTGGCCCTGCTGATCGCCCTGGGCGGCCTGCTGGTGCTGCGCACCCCTGCCGCCATCGTCAACCCACAATAAGGACCGTTTCCGATGCTCGATAAACACCTCATCCAGCAAGCCGCCGAGCGGCTCGACCAGGCTGAACGCTCCCGCGAACAGGTCAGCCAGTTCTCGCTGCAATACCCGGACATCACCATCGAAGACGCCTACGCCATCCAGCGCGCCTGGGTGCAGCGCAAGATCCAGGACGGACGCAAGCTGGTCGGCCACAAGATCGGCCTGACCTCGCGGGCCATGCAGGTGTCTTCCAACATCACCGAGCCTGACTACGGCGCGCTGCTCGACGACATGTTCTTCGACGAAGGCACCGACATTCCCTTCAACCGCTTTATCGTGCCGCGCGTGGAAGTGGAGCTGGCGTTCATCCTCGGCAAGCCGCTCAAGGGCCCGAACGTGACTGTGTTCGACGTGCTCGATGCCACCGAATGGGTCATCCCGGCGCTGGAAATCATTGATGCGCGCATCCAGCAGGTCGACCCGCAGAGCAAAGTGACGCGCAAGGTGTTCGACACCATCTCGGACAACGCCGCCAATGCCGGCGTGGTCATGGGTGGCCGGCCGGTGCGGCCCAACGACATCGACCTGCGCCGGGTGCCGGCGGTGCTGTACCGCAATGGTGTGATCGAAGAATCGGGCGTCTCGGCGGCGGTGCTCAACCACCCGGCCAAGGGCGTGGCGTGGCTGGCCAACAAGCTGGCGCCGTATGACGTGACCCTGGAGGCGGGCCAGATCATCCTGGGCGGTTCGTTTACCCGTCCGGTGGCGGCCAACCCCGGCGACACCTTCCACGTCGACTACGACCAGCTCGGCAGCATCGCCTGCCGGTTTGTCTGACCCCCCTCGATCGGTAGGAGCGCGCTTGCCCGCGACCGGCTGCGTAGCAGTCGTAAACTTTCAGCGTTTCGCAGATTTTTGCGAGCGCTGCGCACTCGGTCGCGGGCAGAGCGCGCTCCTACCGGGGTGCGCACCCAAGGAGCTGAACATGGATATGCCTATCAACACCTTCAAGCAACGCCTGCAAACCGGCCCGGCGCAGATTGGTCTGTGGCTGGGCCTGGCCGATCCGTATTGTGCGGAGCTGGCGGCCAATGCCGGTTTCGACTGGCTGCTGATCGACGGCGAGCACGCCCCCAACGACCTGCGCGGCCTGCTGGGCCAGTTGCAGAGCGTGGCGCCCTACCCGAGCCAGGCCGTCATCCGCCCGGTGATCGGCGACACCGCCTTGATCAAGCAGATTCTGGACATCGGCGCGCAGACGCTGCTGGTACCGATGGTCGAAAGCGCAGACCAGGCCCGTGAGCTGGTGCGCGCCATCCACTACCCGCCCAGCGGCATCCGCGGCGTGGGCAGCGCGCTGGCGCGAGCGTCGCGCTGGAACACTATCCCGGGTTATCTCGACAAGGCCGACGAGCAGATGTGCCTGTTGGTGCAGATCGAGAACCTGCAGGGGCTGGCCAATCTGGATGCGATTCTGGCGGTAGACGGCGTGGACGGTGTGTTCATCGGACCTGCCGACCTGAGCGCAGCCATGGGGCACCGTGGCAACCCTGGCCACCCTGATGTGCAGGCGGCCATCGAGGACGCCATCGTGCGGATCGGCAAGGCCGGCAAAGCGGCGGGCATTCTCAGCGCCGACCAGAACCTGGCGCGGCGCTACATCGAACTGGGGGCCCGGTTCGTGGCGGTTGGCGTTGATACCACGGTGCTGATGCGCGGCCTGCAGACCCTGGCCGGCGCCTTCAAGGACGCGCCGGCACCGACCAGTGGTGGCGGGGTTTATTAAGACGGGGTTGATGGTTTTTTTGAGGTCTGGGTTGCTCGGGCTTTCTGCGGTGGTCTTTTAGAAAGATTACGCCCCTTTCCGGGCCGGGTTCCTTTCGGCGCCACTCCATCGGGCCGCGCCTAGGTCGCGAACGGTGTTGTCTGTGATATTTGCGTAGAAGAGCAAGAGCAGGCAGAAGCAAAAGCGCTTGCTTTGCTTTTCATGCGCGATAGTACAGGCGACACAAATCGCGACTTGTGCAAGCCGAATGGAGGCGTTGCGCAGGGGGAAAAGGCCAGGGACGGCCCATAAGTGGCGCCCCCCGGAGCGACGCCGGAAGGAGGGGACCCCGAAGGGGCCGGAACCAGGCGCAATGGCTTTGGTTACTTTGGGCGTAACCAAAGTGACCCGACCCGGAGAGGGTCGGAATCTATCTCACAGATCACCACAAAATCTTTAAACACCCATGCCCCCTCAATGCCCTCCCCCCGCCGCCGGTCCGGCCTTGGCCGCGAACGGGGGCCTGGCCAGCCACACCAGCAGGATCAACCCCATGAAACACCAGGCCAGCATGTAGAAATAATCCACCGTCGACATCATGTAGGCCTGGCTGTTGAGGATCTGCTCAAGCCGCGCATACGCCTGCGGGCCCGCGCCACCCAGGGTGTCGAGGGTCTGGCGGGTCACCGGGTCATACGTGCTGATGTGTTCGCTCAGGTAAGCATGGTGCTGGTCGGCACGGCGGATCCAGATCCAGGTGGTCAGCGACGCGGCAAAACTGCCGCCCAGGGTACGCAGGAAGGTTGCCAGGCCCGAGCCATCGGCGATCTGGTGCGGCGGCAGGTCTGACAACAGAATGGTCAGGGTCGGCATGAAGAACAGCGCCACACCAATGCCCATGAACATCTGCACCAGCGCGATGTGGGTAAAGTCCACTTCATTGGTGAACCCGGCGCGCATGAAGCACGACAAGCCCATGGCCAGAAACGCCAGGCCCGCCAGCAGGCGCAGGTCGAAGCGGTGCGCGTACTTGCCCACGAACGGCGACATCAATACCGGCAGGATCCCGATCGGCGCCACCGCCAGCCCCGCCCAGGTTGCGGTGTAGCCCATCTGCGTCTGCAACCATTGCGGCAGGATCAGGTTGATGCCGAAGAACCCCGAATAGCCGCATACCAGCACAAGCGTGCCCACGCGAAAGTTGCGATAGGCGAACAGGCGCAGGTTGACGATGGGGTGGCGATCGGTCATCTCCCAGATCACGAACACCGCCAGCGCCACCACCGAGATCAACGTGCCCGTGACAATGAAGCCCGACTCGAACCAGTCCATGTCATTGCCCTTGTCGAGCACCACTTGCAAGGCGCCCACGCCGATGATCAGGGTCACCAGGCCGATGTAGTCCATCGGCTGGCGGCTGGTGTTGACCGGCCGCTTGGCCATCTGGGTCTTGACCACGAAAGCGGCGAACAGGCCGATGGGGATATTGATGAAGAAGATCCACGGCCAGCTGTAGCTGTCGGTGATCCAGCCGCCCAGGATGGGACCGGCAATCGGCGCCACCACCGTGACCATGGCCAGCAACGCCAGCGCCATCCCCCGTTTGGCCGGTGGATAGATGGCGATCAGCAGGGTCTGGCTCATCGGGTACAGGGGGCCGGCGACCACGCCTTGCAGCACCCGAAAACCCACCAGTTCGGGCATCGACTGGGAAATGCCGCACAGGAACGAGGCCAGTACGAACAGCAGCGTGGCCCACAGGAACAGCTTGACCTCACCGAAACGCCGGCTCAGCCAGCCGGTCAGGGGCAAGGCGATGGCGTTGCTGACGGCGAACGAGGTGATCACCCAAGTGCCCTGCTCGGAACTGACCCCCAGGTTGCCGGAAATGGTCGGCAGCGCCACGTTGGCGATGGTGGTGTCGAGCACCTGCATGAAGGTCGCCAGTGACAGGCCGATGGTGCACATCAGCAGGCTGGGCGGCGTGAATGAAGCGGGCGCGTTCTGACTCATCGCAAATCCCTGGAAACAAGAAAAGACGCCCGGGCACACGAACCGTGTCGACGCCCGGGCAGAACAGCAGGCCGGTCAGCGCTGCACAGTGGCCTTGCTGCCGGCGGCGCTGTTTTCATGGATCAGGCGTGCGATCCGTGCATCAGCCTCGAGCAATTGCTCGTCGTACACCGAGGTGCTGAAGCTCGCCTGCCTGGGGGGCTGCTGGGCCAGTACCGGGCCGCTCTGGTCATGCAGGTCGACCTCCACGGTGGTCGACAGGCCAATGCGCAACGGGTGATCGGTCAGTTCGTCGCGGTTGATGTGAATACGCACCGGCACGCGCTGGACGATCTTGATCCAGTTGCCGGTGGCGTTCTGCGCCGGCAGCAGAGCGAAGGCACTGCCGGTGCCGGCGCCCAAGCTGTCGATGGTGCCGTGGTAGGTCACGTCGCTGCCGTACAGGTCGGCGTGCACTTCGACCGGCTGGCCGATGCGCATCTTGCCCAGTTGGGTTTCCTTGAAATTGGCATCGATCCACAGCTGGTCCAGCGGAATCACGGCCATGGTCGCAACGCCCGGCTGCACACGCTGGCCCAGTTGCACATTGCGCTTGGCCACGTAGCCGGTCACCGGCGCCACCAGTGTGGTGCGGGCATTGGCCAGCCAGGCCTGGCGCAGTTGCGCGGCGGCAGCCTTGACGTCGGGGTGCGAGGAAACCTGTGTGTCGTCCACCAGCGCCACGCTGCTGGCCAGTTGCTGCTGGACATTGCTCAGGGCGCTTTGCGCGCTGACCAGGTCGTCCTTGGCATGCGACAGTTCTTCCTGCGAGATTGCCCCGCTGGCGGCCAGGTTGCGCCGCCGGGTGTAATTGTCCTGGGCTTTTTGCACTGCTGCGCGCTGGGCTGCCAGTTGCGCTTTCATGCCGTCGACATTGCTGTACAGGCCGCGCACCTGGCGCACCACCTTGCCCAGGTTGGCCTCGGCACTTTGCAGGCCGACAGCGGCATCGCTGGGGTCGAACCTGAGCAGCACTTGGCCTTCACGCACCAGGTCGCCATCATCGGCGCCAATGCTGATCACCGTGCCGGTGGTCAGCGGGGTGATTTCCACCACGTTGCCGCTGACGTAGGCATCGTCGGTGCTTTCGCCCCAGCGGCCATACAGTTCATGCCAGGCCCAGAAGCCCAGGCCGCCGGCAATCACCAGCAGCAACAGGCCGAGCAGCAGCACCTTGCGTTTGCCGGAGCCCTGTTCCCTGGCGGGGGCGGCGGATGAAGAATCAGGAGCATCAGTGGCCATGGCGATTACCTTGTAGTCTGCAAAACGATTGAAACCTGGGAGCCGGGCATCACCGGCAAAGCCGCTGCCAGGCCTGTGACGTGGCGATTCGCCTCACGGCTTTTCATGGGCACCGGCGGACGTGAAACTCAGGCGCGTCAGGGTGAGGTGATCATCGGCGGCCACCAGCACCTTGGTCAGGATGCGCCGCAGGGTGGCGACCTCTTCCTCGTCCAGCGCCGCAAAGGTGTCGTTCATGGCATCGGCGCCGATGCTGGGCAGCAGGTCGGCGATGGCCTGGCCCTTTGCGGTCAGCACCACCTTGACCTGGCGCCGATCGGCGGCCGAACGGCTGCGCCCCACCAGCCCCTTGTGTTCCAGGCGATCGAGCATGCGCGTCATCGAACCGCTGTCCAGCGACAGGTGCCGGCACAGCTCGACCGGGGTGTCAGACGAGAACTGGGCAATGACGATCAGCACCTTGAACTGGGCGAAGGTCAGGTCGTGTGGCTCCAGGTATTTGTCCAGCATGCGGTCCTTGAGGGCATTGGTGCGCCCCACCAGCAGGCCGATCAGGCTGGAGTCGAAGTTGTCCGCCGAAAAATGTTTCAAGGATTCACCAGAAAAGCTGCTTAGGCAGTTGTTGCAAAATATTACTGCCTGGGCAGCCAATGTCAAAGCCTTCGTTAGCTTGCTTATTAATTACCCATAAAAAAACGACCGGTGGCGAGCCGGTCGTTTTCGAGGGTGCAGCCCATGTCGATTACGCCGCGATCGGCACGCCGCTGTGGAAGCGAAAATCTTCATCGGGGCTTTCGATCAGTTCGCGCTCGGCCAGGCGGATCTCTTCGATCTTGGCGTCGACGTCAGCCTTTTCGCCATAGGCATAGGCCAGCTTGAGGTAGTCCTGGAAATGCCGGGACTCGGACTTGAGCAGGCTGGCGTAGAACTTCGACAACTCTTCATCCAGGTGCGGCACCAGGGCGGCGAAACGCTCGCACGAACGCGCCTCGACGATGGCACCGACGATCAGCGCATCGGTCAGCCGGTACGGGTTGTGGTTACGCACATGTTTGCGCAAGGCCCCGGCGTAGCGCGCCGAGCTGATATTGGCCATGGGGATCTGGCGCTTGCGGATCAGGCTGATGACCTGCTCGAAGTGGCGCAACTCTTCACGGGCCAGGCGCGACATCTTGGCCTGCAGGTCGAACTTGTCGTTGTACTGGAACATGAACTGGAACGCCGCGCCGGCCGCTTTTTTCTCGTTGTTGGCGTGGTCGATCAGCAAAATATCCAGGTTGCGCAGCGCCGCCTGCACCCAGGCATCGGGGGTGCGGCACAGCAGGAAGGCTTCGATTTCAGGGATCGGGTACATAGGCTCACGAGGACGGCTGGGCAAAGCGGCGCATTATACGAGCCGCGTGCGCCGCTCGCGACACAAAACTCACGCCTGCCGCGCAGGGCTGATGCCGACCAGCCAAGCCGGTTTTCACCCGTTTTTGCGCCTGACACTCAACAGCGGGACACAAGCGCTGCCGGCGATGGCTATGGGACTGGCGCAGCAGGTGTATGGGTCTTGCTGGCCTCATCGCCGGCAAGCCGCCTCCCACAGGATTGATGTGACCCTGAATTTCGGGCCTCCCACAGGATTGATGTGACCCTGAATTTCGGGCCTGGCACCGGACTGCGGGAGGCGGCTTGCTGGCGATGGCTATGGGACTGGCGCAGCAGGTGTATGGGTCTTGCTGGCCTCATCGTCGGCAAGCCGCCTCCCACAGGATTGATGTGACCCTGAATTTCGGGCCTGGCACCGGACTGTGGGAGG
>NZ_UUIS01000008.1 GCF_900589395.1 Pseudomonas viridiflava | reverse complement strand
GATCTGGCTGATGTGGCGGTTGATGTCCTCGGCGACCTGATGCTGTTCTTCGGCGGCGGTGGCGATCTGGGTGTTCATGTCGCGGATGATGTCCACCGACTCGCGGATCTGGCCGAAGCTGGTACGCGCCTGGCCGATCTTGCTCACCGACTGCTGCGACACTTCCAGGCTCGAATGCATCTGCTGCGCCACCGAGGCGGTGCGACGTGCCAGGTTGCCCAGCAGGCCGTCGATTTCGGCGGTGGAATCGGCGGTGCGCTTGGCCAGGGCCCGCACCTCATCGGCCACCACGGCAAAGCCCCGGCCCTGTTCGCCGGCCCGTGCCGCCTCGATGGCCGCGTTGAGCGCCAGCAGGTTGGTCTGCTCGGCAATCGAGCGAATGGTGTTGAGAATCGACTGGATGTCGTTGCTGTCCTTTTCCAGCTGCGTCATGTCCTGGGCCGAGCGGGAGATCTCCTCGCTGAGGCGGTCGACACTTTCCACCGCATCGTCGATCTGCCGCTGGCCGGCGCGGGCCTGTTGCTGGCTGGTGTCGGCCGAGTCGGCGGCCTGGCTGCAGGAACGGGCCACTTCGTTGGCGGTGGCGACCATTTCATGGAACGCAGTAGACACCATGTCCACCGCCTCACGCTGGCGGTTGGCCGCTTCGGCCATGTCCCCGGAGACGCGGGTTGCGCTTTGCGAAGAATCAAGGATGCGTGTAGCGGCCTGGCCGATGTGCTGGATCAGGCTGCGGATGGCGCTCAGGAACTGGTTGAACCAGCCGGCCAGTTGCGCGGTTTCGTCATTGCCGCGCACCGCCAGGGTCACGGTCAGGTCGCCTTCACCCTGGGCAATACCTTCCAGGCCCGTGGACACGCTGTTGATCGGGCGCACGATCAGGCTGGCGAAGCTGGCACCGATCAGGGCAAACACCACGGCCAGCACGGCAGCGATGATACCGATCAGCCAGGTCAGCTTGTTGGCCGAAGCCATGACCTCGTCCTGCCTGATCAGACCGATGAAGCTCCAGCCCAGTTTGTCGGCCGGGTAGACATTGGCCATGTAGCGCTCGCCGTTGAGCTCGACTTCCATCAAGCCCTTTTGCGTCTTGGCCAACGCGTTGAAGCCGTCGCCCAGCTCACCAAGCTTCTTGAAGTTGTGCTCAGGGTTCTTGGGGTCGACCAGCACGTTGCCGGTGTTTTCCATCAGCATCAGGTAGCCGCTTTCGCCCAGCTTGATCTGCTTGACGATGTTGGTCAGTTGCTTGAGCGTCACATCGATGCTCACCACGCCGCCCGGGTTGCCCAGGGCATTGGGAATGGCGCGCACGGTAGCCACCATCACTGCATCGTCCGGTGCCCAGTAATAAGCGTCGGTGCGCAGGGTCTTGCCCTGGTTGGCCAGTGCGGTCTTGTACCAGGGCCGTACGCGCGGGTCGTAGTTACTGAATTTCTGGTCGACCGGCCACGGCACGTAAGTACCGTTGGACAGGCCGTAGGAAATATATGAATAGGAAGGATGGCTCTTGCCCAGGCCGTCAAAGAGCGCAAGGATGTTTTTGTCGGACTCGGAGTCCGGCAGGCCTTGTTGCTCAGGCGTCATATAGCTTTTCAGGCCGTTGCCGGCGTTGGTCAGCAGGGGGTTGGCCGCCAGGTATTCGATGTTCTGGCTGATGCCATCGAAGAACAACTGCATGGCGTTCTCGACCTGGCGGATCTCACGCCCGCTGCTGTCGACGAAATCTTCCGTAGCCTCGTTACGCAGGTTGACGATCACAATGCTGGCAACGACAACGATGGGCAGGCACGCGATGATCGCGAACGCGCCTGTCAGCTTTTGCTTGATATTCATTTAGGCTCCGGAATTCTTTTTATACATCGCAAGTCACCACCGCTGTTGCACACCGCGTGCCGGTCTCGGCAAGGCCTTGAAGGTAAAGGCGTACAACCAAGAATTTCGGCCTGACCAGACGATTCTTTAATCGGCGAAGGGAACTTATTAAATATTAATCCTGACCATCAGGGCCGGTAACCCAGCGACTGGCTGATGCGTTCGCAGCACGCCAGCAACAGCGCTTGAAAGCGCTCCCTGGCCCCTTGCGAATCCATGACCGCATCGGGCCCGGACAGGTTGATCGCTGCCGTGACGCTGCCGGTGTGGTCCTTGATCGAGGTGGCAATCGCCGTCGAATAATCGGAGCGGTGCAGCACCCAGCCACGCTCACGGTCTTCATTGATCGTGGCCTGCAACTCAGGCAGGGTGCGTGGCGCCGGGGCCGGGTAGCCGTCCAGGCGAACGTGCTGGTACAGCGTGGCCAGGCCTGTGTCGTCCAGCGCGGTGAGCAGCATGCGCCCCATCGCGGTGCAGTGGCAGGCGATGCGCGTGCCGACCGGAATATTGACCGACAGCCGTTGGGCCGCAAAGGCCCGGTACAGGTACAGGCTGTCAGTGTGCTCGCGAATGCTCAGGTGGCACGACAGCGAGGTCTTGTCGCGCAGTTCGTTGAGGTAGGGCATGGCGACCTCGACGATGTCGCGGCTGGCCAGGTAACTGAAACCATCGCTGATCACCCGCGCCCCCAGTTCGTACTGGGTGTTGCGTTTGTTCAGGTAACCCATGTGCGTCAGGGTAAACAGGATGCGGTAGATCGCCGAGGTGCTGACCCCCAGTTGTTCGGCGATGTCCTGAATGCCCAGCGAGCGCACCTGCGCATTGAACAGCCCCAGCACGCTCAGGCCCCGTGCCAGGGCCGGGACGCTGTAGTCGGTGTCTTTGTCCGCGGTTTCCATCATGTATAAGTCTCCAGAGTTCAGGTGATCGTGTGGGAGGGGGCTCTGCCCGCGATGACCTGGCTACAGTCGCCACACATTCACCGCTTACACTGGCCCTGTCGCGAGCAGAGCTCCCTCCCACGCATTGGGTACTCGAGGCAAATGTGTGAAGCTGTATTGACGGTCAGCTGAACTCAGCCATCGCATCGCTCAGCGCGGCCTTGAAATACGCGCGCGAACAGCGGTCGAACAGGATCTGGAAGCACGGCGTTCGTTCAGCGCTGGCATTGATCACAATCACGTTGATCCGCGCCGCCGAGGTCTGCGCCACCGCGCCCGGTCCGAAGGCATGGGGCCGCAGGTCGACACCGCACAGCTTGGCCATGACCTCGCTGATGGCCACGCCCGACAGTTGCAGCCAGGCATGGCTGTCCTGGCGCGGCAGCAGGTAGTTGGCCAGGTGGTCCAGCTCCCAGCGCGCTTCTTCGTCGGCAATGCGCATGCCCTGGTCGGCCGCGCTGCCCAGAATGAAGTACTCGGTCTGCGATAACCGGGCGACATGGCTGCCGTCGGCCTGGGTCACGGCGCGGTTGGGCGCCTCGGGCAACTGGAAGCCGCGCCCGAGCAGGTACTCGGCGCTTTGTGCGCCGCGAAAGCCGACCCGGGCCAGATCGGTCAAGTCCAGCAGGGTGCACAAGGGCTGTGCGCCGGTCTCGACAAGGCGCTGTGGCGCCGGTGTTTCAGTGACAAGGCTGGACATGGTCAAAGCTCCTGACGCAGGTTTTCAGGGTCGAAGAAAGGCAAGGGCACCACGGTGGCCTGGACCACCACGCCGTCTTCGACGCGGATCGGAATCTGCTGGCCCGGCTGGCTCTGGTCGAAGGCTGCATAAGCCAGGCCGATGATCTTGCCCAGGGTCTGCGAGTACTCGCACGAGGTGACGTTGCCGCTGATGTCCGGGCCTTGCAGCACCAGATGGCCTTCCAGCGGTTGCGGACTGTTGCGGGGCAGGGTGAAGCCCACCAGCTTGCGCTTTTGCGGCTGGGCTTCGAGGATGTCCACCGAGCGGCGGCCGACAAAGAACGGCTTGTTGCGGCTGACCGCCCAGCCCATGTCGATCTCGGCCGGGTGGGTCATGCCGTCGGTGTCCTGGCTGATGATCACATGGCCTTTTTCCAGGCGCAGCAAGCGCTGGGTCTCGACGCCGAAGGGCTTGATGTCAAAGGCCTTGCCGGCCTCGATCAGCGCATCCCACAGCTGCACGGCATGGCGGGCCGGCACGTGGATCTCGTAGCCCAGCTCACCGACGAAGCCGACCCGCAGCAGGCGCGCCTTGATGCCGGCTACCGTGCCCTGGCGCACGCCCAGGTACGGGAAGCCTGCAGCGGACAGGTCCAGGTCGGTGCAGAGCTGTTCCAGCACCTTGCGCGAATCGGGCCCGGCCAGGTTGACCGCCGAGATGGCGGCGGTGACGTTGGCGATGTCGACGTTCAGGCGCCACTGGGCGTTCCACTTGAGCATCTGCTGGTAGATGCGGTCGACGCCGCTGGTGGTGGCGGTCACGTAGAAGTGGTTGTCGGCAAAGCGTGCACACACGCCGTCGTCGATTACCACGCCGTGCTCGTTGGTCATCAGCGCATAGCGCGAGCGACCCACCGGCTGCTTGAGAAAGGCGAAGGTGTACATACGATTGAGCAGCTCGGCCGCGTCCGGGCCGCGCACGTCCAGGCCACCGAGGGTCGAGACGTCGATCAGGCCGACCCGGGTGCGCACATGGTGGGCTTCGGCCTGCATGCAGGCGTCGCGTTCGGTGGCCTTGCCGTAGTAGGCCGGGCGTTGCCAGATGCCGGCGGGCATCATTTTCGCCCCGGCCTGCACATGGCGGCTGTGCATCGGCGTTTGCCGATACGGGTCGAACGCGCGACCGGCCACATGCGCCAGTTTCTCGGCCTCGAAGGGCGGGCGCGCTGTGGTCACGCCGGTTTCGCTGACGCTGCGCTGGGTCGCGGCGGCCACCAGGCGGGCGGTCGGCAGCGCCGAGTGACGCCCCTGTGAGGGGCCCATGCCGACGGTGGAATAGCGCTTGACCAGTTGCACGTCACGGTAGCCAATGCGCGTGGCGTTGATGATGTCCTGCACTTGCAGGTCTTCGTCGAAGTCGACGAAATCCTTGCCCTTGGGGTGCGGGAAGATCGGCCAGGGAAAGTTGACCGGCGCCTCGCCGGCCAGCGGCAGCGGCCGGGTGACGTTGTCCAGGCCCAGGCTGGCGACGATTTCAGCGCTGGCATGAATGGCATCGGCCAGCACGTTGTCCAGCGCGAAGTAACCATGCACGGAACCGGCGATGCGCAGATTGGCCGGCAGACCGCTGAGGGTGAACCCGGCGTTCTGGTCGTTGTAGGCCAGCTTGCCACCGGCCTGGCACAGCAACTGATAGGCCGGCATGTAGCCGCCGGACATGCACAGCAGGTCGCAGTCGACCACCGAGCCGGCGCTGGCCACCTGGCCCTGGCCGGTAATCTGGCGCAACTCGACGCCGCTGACGTGGCGCATGCCTTTTTCGTGCAGGGCTTCATAAACGGTGGTGCTGGTGTGGCAGGTGATGCCGCGCTTTTCCAGCTCGACCAGCAGGGCGCGGTCCGAAGGCTGGTTGCGCATGTCGGCCAGCGCTGCCACCTGAACGCCCTGGTCGTGCAGGTCCAGCGCCGCCAGGTAGCCGTCATCGTTGCCGGTCAGCACCACGGCGCGCTGGCCGGGCTTGACCGCGTACAGCTTCATCAGGCGCTGGGCGGCGCTGGTCAGCATGACGCCGGGCAAATCGTTGTTGCGAAAGATCACCGGCTGGTCGAACGCGCCGCTGCACACCAGGCACTGGGTGGCGCGCACCTTGTACATGCGCTTGCCCTGAATCACCGGCAGGTAGTTGTCGGTGAACCAGGCATTGCAGGTGGCCGTCTTGAGCACCTGGATATTGGCGTGGCTTTCCACGGCCGCGACCAGTTCGCGGCGCAGTTGTTCGGCGCGCTGGCCGTGCAGGTCGAAGCGGGCGTAGGTCAGCGAGCCGCCGAGGATCGGCTGCTGCTCGATCAACAGCACCTTGGCGCCGGCATTGGCGGCGGTCAATGCGGCCTGCAAACCCGCAGGGCCGGCGCCGATCACGGCCAGGTCAGTGAACAGGTAGGCTTTGTCGTAATACTCTGGCTGAAAGGTCAGGTCCAGCACGCCAAGGCCGGCTTTCTTGCGGATCACCGGTTCCCAGACCTTCCACATGCCCTTGGGCTTGTAAAAGGAGCGGTAATAGAAGCCCACCGGCATGAATCTGGAGAACTTGCCGAGCAAGGCGTCCTTGTCGTTATCCAGCGAACCGTTGAAGTTCTGCCCGGTCACTTGCAAGCCTGTCTGCAAGGCGAAAGTGTCAGCCAGCACGTTGGGTTCGCGGGGCAGTTGCACCAGGGTATTGGCGTCTTGCCCGGCCATGCTCAGCGGACCGCGCGGGCGGTGGTACTTGAACGAGCGCGACAGCAGGTAGCGGCCGTTGGCGAGCAGGGCGCTGGCGATGCTGTCGCCTTGCAGACCTTGATAGGCCTTGCCGTCGAAACTGAAGGCCAATGGCTGATCACGGTCGATCAACAGGCCCATGGGCGCAGGCAGGCGGTTGGCAGTACTCATCCTGCGATCTCCTTGGCAGCAGTGGTGAACTCGACCCGGCGGTCGAACAGTTCGCGGGGGTCGAAGGTGCGCAGGATGTCATCGCTGCCGGTGTGGCGCTCGGCCAGGAACCAGTAGCTGGACGGGGTGTGCATCCACCATTCGCGAACCACCCCCAAGGTGTCTTCGCTGTTGAACACGTAGTCGGCCCACTCGGCATCGCTGCAGGTCTGCGGGTCGGGCATGACCTTGAACTCGCCACCGTAGGTGAACTCGCTGATATTGCGTGGCCCGTTGAGGGGGCATGTCATGACTTTCATCGGTTGCTCCTGCTCAAGGGCGGTCAGTGGCTGGCCGCCGTGGCGCCCATTTCGTTGACCTGCTGGAAGGTCGAGAACCGCTCCAGGCCGAACGGCTTGATCAGCGCCGGCACCTGGCCGCCGCTGGCTACCAGTTCAGCCATGGTCTTGCCGCAGATCGGCGTGGCCTTGAAGCCCCAGGTGCCCCAGCCGGCGTCCAGGTAATAGTTCTTGACCGGCGACAGGCCCATGATCGGGCTGTAATCCGGTGTCATGTCGGTGATCCCGGCCCACTGGCGCATCAGCTTGGCGTTGGCCAGGAACGGGAACATCTCGATGGCGTGGGCCAGCAGGCTTTCCTTCAGGTCCAGGGTGGAGCGGGTGTTGAACAGCGGGTACGGATCGGAGCCGCCACCGAACACCACCTCGCCACGGCTGGTCTGCTGCACGTAGCAGTGCAGCGCCGAGGAACTCACCAGCGGGTCGAGAAACGGCTTGAACGGCTGGGTGACCATCGCCTGCAACGGGAAGGTCTGGATCGGCGAGCGGATGCCGGCCTTTTTCATCATTTGCGAGCTCATGCCCGCCACGGCCTGCACCGCGCAGCCGCACTTGATCGTGCCGCGATTGGTCTTGACCGCGGTGATGGTGCCGTTGTCGATGACCAACTCCTGCACTTCAGTGAGCTGGTGGATCTCCACGCCGCGCTTGGCCGCCTGTTTGGCGTAGCCCCAGGCCACGGCGTCATGCCGGGCGGTGGCGCCGTCGATGTGCCAGAGACCGGCGATCACCGGCAGGTGGCCGGGGTCCAGGTTCAGGCTTGGCACCAGCTCGCGGATCTGCTGGCGGTCGAGCATCTCGGTACGCCCGCCGAAGTGCTTGTTGACCTCGGCGCGCTGGCGGAATGACCGCACGGTGGCATCGGTGTGCGCCAGGGTCAGCTGGCCGCGATGCGAGTACATGATGTTGAAGTCGAACTCGTTCGACAGGCCCTCGAACATGCGCACCGACTCGGCATAAAAACGCACGCCTTCGCTGGTCAAGTAGTTCGAACGGATCACCGCCGTGTTGCGCGCGGTGTTGCCGCCGCCCAGGTAGCCTTTTTCCAGCACCGCAATGTTGTTGATGCCGTGGTACTTGGACAGGTAATAGGCGGTGGCCAGGCCGTGGCCGCCGCCGCCAATGATCACCACGTCATAGGACGGCTTGAGGTCCTTGGGTGCCGGCAGGTCGACGTCGACCGGATATTCCGAGCTGAGCCCGTATTTCAATAGGCAGAAAGGCATGCGGCCTCCGACGGGCTGTTATGCGGCTGAACCTGGGCCTGCGCCTGCTGGCGGGCGGCGGTCACGGTGTTGTGCATCAGAAAGGCGATGGTCATGGGGCCTACGCCACCGGGCACCGGGGTGATGGCCGAGACCCGGGGCAGGGCACTGTCGAAATCGACATCGCCCACCAACCGGCTGCGCTCACCGTCCTGGATGCGGTTGATGCCGACATCGATGACCACCGCGCCCGGCTTGAGCCAGCTGGCGTCGATCATGCGCGGGCGGCCCACGGCGGCCACGACGATGTCGGCCAGTTGGCACAGGGCCCGGGCATCGGTGCTGCGCGAGTGCACCACGGTCACTGAACAATGTGCCTTGAGCAGCAGCGCGGCCATGGGCTTGCCGACAATGTTCGAGCGGCCGATCACCACGGCATGCTTGCCGGTCAGGTCGCCCAGGGTCTGCTCCAGCAGGTACATGCAGCCGGTGGGCGTACAGGGCGCCAGCACCTCGCGGCCCTGGCTCAGGCCACCGACGTTCTCGCTGTGAAAGCCGTCGACGTCCTTGCGCGGGTCGATGGCTTGCAGGGTGCGGGTTTCTTCGATGTGTGCCGGCAGTGGCAACTGCAAGAGAATGCCGCTGACCGCCGGATCCGCATTGAGCGTGGCGATCAGCGCCAGCAGCCGGTCTTGCGGACAATCGGCGCCCAGGCGATGTTCGATCGAACGAATGCCGCATTCCTCGGCGCGCAGGATCTTGTTGCGCACGTACACCTGGCTGGCCGGGTCTTCACCGACCAGGATCACCGCCAGCGCCGGGGTGATGCCTTGCGCTTGCAGGGCCCGTACGTCGTGTTTGACCTGCTGCAACACGCGGGCGGCGGCGGCCTTGCCATCAATCAGCTTGGAAGTATTCACCGGAAGATCACCGTTCTGTCGGTATTGAGGAAGACGCGGTGTTCAAGGTGGTACTGGACCGCCTTGGACAGGGCCACGGTTTCGGTATTGCGCCCGGCCACCACCAGGTCATCGGGCAGGTAGACATGGTCGACCCGCTGCACTTCCTGCTCGATGATCGGGCCTTCGTCCAGGTCGCTGGTGACGTAGTGCGCGGTAGCGCCAATCAGCTTGACGCCGCGCTCGTAGGCCTGGTGATAGGGCTTGGCGCCCTTGAAGCCGGGCAGGAACGAGTGGTGGATGTTGATGGCGCGGCCTGAAAGTTGCTTGCACAGGTCATCGGAAAGAATCTGCATGTAGCGCGCCAGCACCACCAGTTCGGTGCCGGTGTCGTCGACCACCTGCATCAGCGCGGCTTCCTGGGCGGCCTTGTTGTCCCTGGTCACCGGCAGGTAGATGAAGCGGATGCCTTCACGCTCGGCCATGGGCCGCAGGTCGAGGTGGTTGGAAACAATGGCGGTGATGGTCATGTCCATCTCGCCCTTGTGGTAGCGGTACAAGAGGTCGGTCAGGCAATGGTCGAACTTGCTGACCATCAGCAGCACGCGCATAGGCTCACGGCTGTCATGCAGCTCCCAGTCCATGGCAAAGGCACCGGCAACGTCGCTGAAGCCGGCCTTGAGCTGCTGGATATCGCCCTGATGGCCGTCGTTGAAACGAAACACCGCGCGCATGAAGAACCGGCCACTGAACTCGTCATCGAACTGGGCCATTTCACCGATATAGCAACCATTGCCGGCCAGGTACGACGTCACCGCCGCGACGATGCCGGAGGTCGCCGGGCAACTGATCTTCAGGATGAAGGGGTTCTTTTGGTGTGGCATGGCACGTCCTCGGAAAGTGGCGGCAGCTGGGTGCAAGGCGAAAGATTTCAAGGGTAAAAACGGTTTTCAGGGGCGAATAAAAATTCCTTATAAGAATTAAATATTCTTGAGATCGGTTTTATAGGTGAAAGCAGCCAGCCCGTCCAGATAAATCTGGAAAGTTTTTTTCTTGAAGGGAATTTTCTGAGTCAGGCGTGAGGTGACTGCTTGTAGGAGCGCGCTCTGCCCGCGACCGGCTGCGTCAGCAGTCGTAAATTTTCAGCGTTTCCGAGATCTTGCGAGCGCTGCGCACTCGGTCGCGGGCAAGCGCGCTCCTACCGGGCCCCATGTTTGCGTGCGACAGCGTGCCGCCTTCAGGACTCGCCGTAATTCATGATCGACAACAAGCGGATCGGCACTTGCACCAATTGCTCCGGACCGTGCGGGATGTCGCCGTCGAAGGTCAGGCTGTCGCCGGCCTGCATGCGATACAGCTGGTTGCCGTGGCGGTAGATCAGCTCGCCTTCGAGCAAGTGCAGGAATTCGGTGCCGGGGTGGGAGAAGGTCGGGAACTCCTCGCTGGCGTCGTCCATGGTCACCATGTAGGCCTCGAAACTCTTCTTCGGCCCGCGGGTGTGGTTGAGCAGATGATAGGTATGGCCCTTCTCGGTGCCGCGACGCACCACCTCCAGCCCTTCATCGGCCTTGACCAGCAGCGCGCTGCTGCCTTGCTGGTCGTACTGGCTGAACAGCTTGGACATGGGCATGCCCAGCACGTCGCACAGACGGCTGAGGTTATCCAGGCTGGTCGACACTTGGGCGTTCTCGATCTTGCTCAACATGCCCTGGCTAATGCCGGCAATGCGCGCCACGTCGGCGAGCTTGAGTTCCTGCGCCTGGCGCTGGCGCTTGATCTGGATGCCCAGGTATTGCTCAAGCTTGAGCTTGGGTGGGTCTTGGTCGGTCATAAAGTGTGCACGGTTTCCGTTCAATAATTTTTATTTCGCACTGTGAAAGTGCATTGATCCCTGCGCCGTGATCTTGGCCGCTGGATTATTCGCAGTGGGAAAAAGAGTTTCCCATATATACAGAAGAAAAACCCCTTTCAAACCCGTTTCCAAGGCAGGTGGGCAAAGTGGCAAGCGCCTTGCATTCCTGCAGGGAAAGTAAGTTTCCTGAATGGAATAAGACAGTCTCCAGGCAGGGAAACCGGGTTCCTACCTTCAAGCCTTCGCTTACGACCCAGGAGTCAAGCCTCATGTTGCCACCCGAAACACAGCGTCTGATCCAGGAGCACGGCATCAAGTATGTGCTGGCTCAGTTCGTGGACATCCACGGTTCGTCCAAGACCAAATCGGTGCCGATCAACGGCCTGGAGATGGTGGCCGAGGCGGGTGCCGGCTTTGCCGGGTTCGCCATCTGCGGCATGGGCATGGAGCCCCATGGCCCGGACTTCATGGCCAAGGGTGATCTGGCGTCCCTGACGCCTGTGCCGTGGCAGCCAGGTTACGGCCGGGTGGTCTGCATCGGCCACGTCGATGGCAAGCCCTGGCCTTATGACAGCCGTTATGTGCTGCAAAAGCAGGTCGAGCGCCTCAGCGACCGGGGCTGGACCCTCAATACCGGCCTGGAGCCGGAATTCAGCCTGTTCAAGCGTGACGGCACCGGCAAGCTGCAACTGGTCGACGCCAGCGATGACCTGGACAAGCCCTGCTACGACTACAAGGGCCTTTCGCGGTCCCGCGAGTTTCTGGAGCGCCTGACCGAAGCGCTGCAACCGGTGGGTTTTGACATCTACCAGATCGATCACGAAGACGCCAACGGCCAGTTCGAGATCAACTACACCTACAGCGACGCCATGGAATCGGCGGACCGCTTTACCTTCTTCCGCATGGCCGCCGGCGAGATCGCCAACGACATGGGCATGATCTGCTCGTTCATGCCCAAGCCGGACCCCAAGCGCGCCGGCAACGGCATGCACTTCCACTTGTCGATCAGCAGCGCGACCAACAAAAACCTGTTCCACGACGCCAGCGACCCGAGTGGCATGGGCCTGTCGAAAATGGCCTATCACTTTGCCGCCGGTCTGCTGGCCCATGGTCCGGCGCTGTGCGCCTTTGCCGCGCCCACCGTCAACTCCTACAAGCGCCTGGTGGTGGGCAACTCGCTGTCCGGTGCCACCTGGGCGCCAGCCTTTATTGCCTTCGGTTCCAACAACCGCTCGGCCATGGTGCGTGTGCCCTACGGCCGCCTGGAGTTCCGCCTGCCCGACGCCGGTTGCAACCCGTACCTGGTCAGCGCCGCGATCATCGCCGCCGGCCTTGACGGCATCGACCGCCAGTTGCAGGTCGACCAGGTGTGCAACGAGAACCTCTACAAGCTGAGCCTGGAAGAGATCGCCGCCCGCGGCATCAAGACCCTGCCGCAGTCGCTCAAGGAAGCCTGCGATGCCCTGGAAGCCGACCCGCTGTTCAGCGAAGTGCTAGGCCCGGAAATCGTCGGCGAGTTCATCAAGCTCAAGCGCATGGAGTGGGTGGAATATAGCCGCCACGTCAGTGACTGGGAAGTGAAGCGCTACACCGAATTCTTCTAGGCCCCAGGCTTCAAGCCACAAGCGGCCAGTGACGGCGGTTCGTGGCGTTGCACCTGTTTTCGTATCAACCCGATCAGCTTGCAGCGTGAAGCGTGCAACTGACCTCTGCCGAACAAAGTGAGGCCCGTATGTGTGGGATTGTTGGTTTGTACCTGAAGAACCCGGCGCTGGAGTCCCAGCTCGGCAAACTGTTCGAGCCGATGCTCGAAGCCATGACCGACCGCGGTCCGGACAGTGCAGGTTTTGCCATCTATGGCGATGAAGTGGCCGATGGCTGGGTCAAGCTGACCCTGCAGGCCACCACCGAAGGCTATGACTTCAAGGCCCTGATCAGCGCCCTGCAGGAGCACATCGAGGCCGAGCTCGACTGGTTCCAGAACGCCAGCGCCATCGTCCTGAAAATCAAGGCCCAGGAAGCCCTGGTGCGTGCAGCCCTCACCGAACTGGCACCGACCGTGCGCATCATGAGCGCCGGCCAGAGCATCGAAATCCTCAAGGGCATGGGCTTGCCCAAAGAAATCTCAGAACGTTTCGGCCTGGCCTCGATGAAAGGCAGCCACATCATCGGCCACACCCGCATGGCCACCGAAAGCGCCGTGACGATGGAAGGCAGTCACCCGTTCTCGACCGGCGCCGACCTGTGCCTGGTGCACAACGGCTCGCTGTCCAATCACTTTCGCCTGCGTCAGGAACTGCGCCGCGAAGGCATCAACTTCGAGACCGAGAACGACACTGAAGTGGCCGCCGGTTACCTGGCCTGGCGCCTGCAGCAGGGTGATTCGCTCAAGCAGGCCCTGGACAACTCGCTCGAAGCGCTGGATGGCTTCTTTACCTTCGCCATCGGCACGCGCAACGGCTTTGCGGTGATCCGCGACCCGATTGCCTGCAAGCCGGCGATCCTTGCCGAAACCGACGACTACGTCGCCATGGCCTCCGAATACCAGGCGCTGTCCAGCCTGCCGGGCATCGAGAAGGCCAAAGTCTGGGAACCCGTTCCCGCCACTATGTACATCTGGGAACGCGAGTCGGCCTAAGGAGCACGCAGCATGAAAACCATCGATCTATCCGTAGCCACCGTGCGTGACCTCAACCAGGCGCTGCACGACCAGGTCAACAACGTGCAAGACCGCGAGTGGGTGGTCACCCACGCCAACGGCGCCCATAACCTGGCCGTGGGTGTCAATGAAGCGGTGTCCATCGACATTCAGGGGCATGCCGGCTACTACTGCGCCGGCATGAACCAGAAAGCCTCGATCACCGTGCACGGCAACGTCGGTGTGGGCTGCGCCGAGAACATGATGAGCGGCTATGTGCGGGTCAAGGGCAGCGCCTCCCAGGCCGCCGGCGCCACCGCCCATGGCGGGCTGCTGGTCATCGAAGGCGATGCCGGCGCCCGTTGCGGCATCTCCATGAAAGGCATCGACATCGTCGTCGGCGGCAGCATCGGCCACATGAGCTGCTTCATGGGCCAGGCCGGGCGCCTGGTGGTCTGCGGCGATGCTGGCGATGCGCTGGGCGATTCGCTGTATGAAACCAAAATCTTCGTCAAGGGCAGCGTCGAGTCGCTGGGCTCGGACTGCATCGAAAAAGAGATGCGGCCCGAACACATCGAAGAATTGCAAATGCTGCTCAATCGCGCCGGCTTCAAAGAGAACGCTGCCGATTTCAAACGCTACGGCTCGGCTCGCCAGCTGTACAACTTCAAAGTCGATAACGCCAGCGCGTACTGATCCAGGAGCAAGACCATGAGCGATTCCACCACTCCCAAAGCCCCGGTCCTGCGCGAGTCGGCGACCTTCGATCGCCTGACCATCCAGGAAATCCAGCGGGCCGCCGAAACCGGCATCTATGACATCCGTGGCGGCGGCACCAAGCGCAAGCTGCCGCACTTCGACGACCTGCTGCTGCTCGGCGCCAGCGTGTCGCGCTACCCGCTGGAAGGCTACCGCGAAAAATGCGGCACCGACGTGATCCTCGGCAACCGCTTCGCCAAGAAGCCCTTGCACCTGAAGATTCCGGTGACCATCGCCGGCATGAGCTTCGGTGCGCTGTCGGCCAACGCCAAGGAAGCCCTGGGCCGTGGCGCCAGTATTGCCGGCACCAGCACCACCACCGGCGACGGCGGCATGACGCCGGAAGAGCGCGGCCAGTCGCAGCACCTGGTGTATCAATACCTGCCGTCACGCTACGGCATGAACCCCGATGACCTGCGCAAGGCCGACGCCATCGAGATCGTGCTGGGGCAGGGCGCCAAGCCGGGCGGTGGTGGCATGCTGCTGGGCATGAAGGTCACTGAGCGCGTGGCGGGCATGCGCACCTTGCCGATCGGCGTCGACCAGCGTTCGGCCTGTCGCCACCCGGACTGGACCGGCCCCGACGACCTGGCGATCAAAATCGCCGAGATCCGCGAGATCACCGACTGGGAGAAACCCATCTACGTCAAGATCGGCGCCAGCCGTCCTTACTATGACGTGAAACTGGCCGTGAAGGCTGGCGCCGACGTGATCGTGCTCGACGGCATGCAAGGCGGTACCGCGGCCACCCAGGAAGTGTTCATCGAACACGTGGGCATCCCGATCCTGCCGGCCATTCCGCAAGCGGTGCAGGCACTGCAAGAGATGGGCATGCATCGCAAGGTGCAGTTGATCGTCTCCGGCGGCATCCGCAACGGCGCCGACGTGGCCAAGGCCATGGCCCTGGGGGCCGACGCGGTGGCCATCGGCACTGCCGCCCTGATCGCCCTGGGCGACAACCACCCGCGTCTGGACGAGGAACTGAAAAAGATCGGCTCGGCGGCCGGTTTCTATGACGACTGGCAGAACGGCCGGGATCCTGCCGGCATCACCACCCAGGACCCGGAGCTGTCCAAGCGCCTGGACCCGGTCGAAGGCGGCCGCCGCCTGGCCAACTACCTGCGCGTACTGGTGCTGGAAGCCCAGACCATGGCCCGCGCCTGCGGCAAGTCGCACCTGCACAACCTCGACCCCGAGGACCTGGTGGCGCTGACCGTGGAATCGGCGGCCATGGCCCGTGTACCGCTGGCGGGGACAAGCTGGATTCCGGGTTCGCAGTATTGAGGTGATCGCAGCACTCACAGACGCGAGCAGCGTCTGTGACGGGGCGGGCATGAGCCGGGCATTCACAGTGCCCGGTTTTCCGCATTCGCGACCGATGGTCGCTCCCACAGGACCTGATGTTCATAAATAGAAACGACTGACCGGGATAAGCCTTGCGATGAAGCGGCAGGATGAGCGCTTTCATGGCGAGGACAAGGGAATGTCGAAGCATGCAATGACAAGGCGCCTGAGGCTCGGGCGCCATTCGCAGGTTGGTCAGGTGTAGCTGTTGACTTCAGTGGTCAAGGACCGTCAACCGGTGTTCCAGGATTTTCAGTTGGGGCGTCGGGTCGTCAACGCCTTGCGGTATTACGACGAGCAGGGTTGGACCACTTCACTGGCCTGGGTGGTCATGCCCGATCATCTTCACTGGCTGGTGGAGTTGCGGCAGCATTCGTTGCCGTTATTGATGCAGCCGATGAAGTCGCGCAGTGCCAAGGCAGTCTTTCAGGATCAGCCGACCAAGCGAACATTGTGGCAGGCGGGTTACCACGATCGGGCGATGCGTGATGAGCAGCAGATAATGGTTTCGGCGCGTTACATCATTGCCAATCCATTGCGTGCCAGGCTGGTGCAGCGGGTAGGTGATTATCCCTTGTGGGATACGGTGTGGTTGTAACGGTCGCGATGGGCCAGTCAATTATCAAAAATTGTGTTGCCTGAACAGGCGTTCGCGACCATTGGTCGCTCCTACGAGAATGCACCGCGCATAGGGTATACACCGTAGGAGCGACCAACGGTCGCGAAGCGATCTAAAGCCGATTAACGAAACGCCGGCACCACATGCTGGATGAACAACTCCAACGATTTCTTTTTCTCGGCATGCGGCAGGCTGTTGTCGCACCAGAAGCTGAATTCGTCGACGCCCAGTTCCTGGTAATAGCGAATGCGCGCAATGATCTCTTCGGGGGTGCCGATCATGGTGTTCTTGCGGATGTTCTCCAGCTCGAACTCAGGACGCTCGGCGAATTTCGATTCCGGGCTGGGTTCCAGGAAGCCATTGGCCGGTACGGTCTTGTTGCCGAACCAGGCGTCGAAGGTGCGGTAGAAGCGATTGATGGCCGCCGCACCGACTTTCCAGCCGTCCGGATCGTCCACAGCGTGCACGTGGGTGTGGCGCAGCACCATCAGTTGCGGGCGTGGCACGTCAGGGTTGTTGTCCAGCGCGGCCTGGAACTTGTTCTTCAGGTCCAGCACTTCCTCGTCGCCCTTCATCAGCGGCGTGACCATCACGTTGCAGCCATTGGCCACGGCAAAGTTGTGCGAGTCCGGGTCACGGGCGGCGATCCACATCGGCGGGGTGCTGACCGGCTTCGGTACGCTGGTGGAAGTGGGGAATTTCCAGATCTCGCCATCGTGGGCGTAGTCGCCGGCCCACAGGGCCTTGACCACCGGGACCATCTCGCGCAGGGCCTTGCCGCCTTCGGAGGCGGGCATGCCGCCGGCCATGCGGTCGAACTCGACCTGATAGGCGCCACGGGCCAGGCCCACTTCCATGCGGCCATTGCTGATCACATCGAGCAGGGCGCATTCACCGGCCACACGCAGCGGGTGCCAGAACGGCGCGATGATGGTGCCGGCGCCCAGGTGGATGGTCGTGGTGCGTGCCGCCAGGTAGGCCAGGATCGGCATGGGGCTTGGGGAAATGGTGTATTCCATGGCGTGGTGTTCGCCGACCCAGACCGTGCTGAAGCCGCCTTTTTCGGCCAGCAGGGTCAGCTCGGTCAGGTCGTCGAAGAGTTGACGGTGGCTGACTTGCTCATCCCAGCGTTCCATGTGCACGAACAACGAAAATTTCATGACGTTACCTCGGTCTGTCGTGGCGCCCGGCAGTGAATGGGGCGGGGCCTGTATTTGATGTACCGTTTTTGCGTGGGCGAGGCCGCTCAGGCGGCGATCGTCAGGCCGCCCATCTTGCCGCGGCAATACACCATCGGCTCGGCAGGCTGGTCGGGCAGGATCAGGTTCTTGATGGCGCCGACCATGATGGCGTGGTCGCCCCCTTCATACTCGCGCCACAACTCGCATTCGATGATGGCCGTGGCCCCGGCCAGCAACGGATTGCCCAGCTCGCTCAGGGTCCAGTCAAGCCCATTGGCCTTGTCCTTGCCCTTGCGTGCAAAGGCGTAGGCGCATGCTTGCTGGTCGGCCGAAAGCAGGTGAATGGCAAAGCGTTTGTTCTTGAGCAGGACCGGGTAGGAGTCGGAGCTGTAGTTGGGGCAGAACAGCACCAGGGCCGGTTCCAGCGACAGGGCGCTGAAGGCGCTGGCAGTCAGGCCGACCACCTCGCCGTCGTCGTCCAGCGTGGTGATGACGGTAACGCCGGAAGGGAAGGAACCCATGACGTTCTTGTAGACATTCGGGTCGATCATTGAGGACCTCTGGGCAGTGCCGAAACGATTTCTTGTCTGTCTGATGGTATACCGTAATACTTTCTTGGCAAGGATTTTTTCTAGCCAGACGCCCCCGTCATTCCAGCGCGCGCTGTGCTTCAGGCCTTGCAGCGTAGGCCTTTCAGCCCGATCAGGTCAGACGCTGAAACGTTTATGTCAGTCTGACAGCAGGCCCAAGACATGATGAGCGGGGGTTGCAAAATTTTGGCATACCATAATATGGTGTTATCAGCGCGGTGCATGGCACGTTCGACATGGCCCACCGCGACATACTCATTCCGGGCCCCTGAATGGGGCGCTGCATGGTTTGGCTCTGCACAACAACAAATTCAGGCGAGACGATGTTTTTTCATATCAAACAAGGGGTGTCCGGCACCCCGCTGCCCAGTGTCACTCGATTTGGCTTATCTACCGCTCGGCGCCTCAGTCGCGTTCGTGCGTAAGGCATCGGGCCTGCCGCTTTTGTGATCCTTGATGAATCTGATCCCGGTCTGCCTGTGCAGAGCGCAGGTTCGTTCATCTTCAGGAAGCCGCAGCGTCCGGTGGATTCGTCATCCGGTACCTTTTCAAAGGCGCCCGACCATCGGTTTCGAGATCGTCCTATGTCCCAGAACAGCGCAGCAGCTCCGCTCATTGAAAACCATACTGTCGACTACGTGCCGCCGGCTGAACGCCACGGCAAGGCCCGTGACCTGTTTACCCTGTGGTTCAGCACCAATATCGCGCCGTTGCCCATCGTCACCGGGGCGATGGCCGTGCAGGTGTTTCAACTCGATTTCCTCTGGGGCCTGATTGCCATCGTGCTGGGCAACCTGATCGGCGGCGTGGTGATCGGCCTGGCCTCGGCCCAGGGCCCGCAACTGGGCATCCCGCAGATGGTCCAGAGCCGTGGCCAGTTCGGTCGCTACGGCGCCTTGCTGATCGTATTCATCACTGCCTTGATCTACGTCGGGTTCTTCATTTCCAATATCGTGCTCTCGGGTAAATCCATCCAGGGCCTGGCGCCTTCGGTGCCGCTGCCCACCGGCATCATCATCGGCGCGCTCAGTGCCACCGCCATCGGCGTGATCGGCTACCGCTTCATCCACACCCTGAACCGCATCGGCACCTGGGTGATGGGCGCCGCCTTGCTGGCCGGCTTTACCATGATCTTCATGCAGGACTTGCCGGACGACTTCTTCATTCGTGGCGGCTTCAATGCCGCCGGCTGGATTGCCACCTTGTCGCTGGGGATCATCTGGCAGATCAGCTTTTCGCCCTACACCTCGGACTACTCGCGCTACCTGCCCAAGGCAATCGGCATCGGCAAACCGTTCTGGGCCACGTACTTCGGCGCCAGCCTGGGCACCATCGCCTCGTTCAGCTTCGGCATGGTTGCGGCCCTGGCGACCCCTGAAGGCACCGAGGCCATGGTCGCGGTCAAGCAGGCCACCGGCTGGCTGGGGCCGATCCTGATGGTGCTGTTTCTGCTCAATATCATCAGCCACAACGCCCTGAACCTGTATGGCGCGGTCCTGTCCATCGTCACCTCGATCCAGACCTTCGCCGGCCAGTGGACGCCGACCATCAAACTGCGGGTGATCCTCTCGGCCATTGTCCTCACCGCCTGCTGCCTGGTGGCGGTCAGCGCCTCGGGCGACTTCATCGGCAAGTTCATCGGTTTGATCCTGGCGCTGCTGATCGTGCTGGTGCCGTGGGCGGCGATCAACATCATCGACTTCTATGTGATCAAGCGCGGCGTGTACGACATCGAGTCGATCTTTTGCAACGACGGCGGCATCTACGGGCGCTTCAATCCGCACGCCATCGTTGCCTACGGCATCGGCATCCTGGTGCAACTGCCGTTCGCCAACACCTCGCTGTATGTCGGGCCCTATGCCCACTATATAGAAGGCGCCGACCTGTCCTGGCTGGTCGGCCTGGTGGTGACGGTGCCGCTGTACTACTGCCTGGCCACCCGCGGCCAGAGCGAAGCCCGCCGTGCGGCGCGGTTGCGGTATGGCGATTGAGTGAAGGTTGAACGCAAAACGCCCTGCCAGTGATGGCGGGGCGTTTTGCGTTCAGAGTGGGGCAGTTGGTTTTCAAGACATTATTTCTTACTGTCGATGAGTATTATTTTGCACCTCACCTGTAACACATAGGTGTGAACATCATGAGCGAAGCTACTTTTACCTTTCGAGTCGATGAGGCGCTTAAAGCTGAACAAGGGGCGGGTCGAGTCATGGGGATACGCGAGTGGGTAGCCCAGCAAAATTGCATTCTGATTTATGACGTTACAGGTGAGCAGGTTCGTGTGTTGCGGATATTGCACGCTGCACGGCAATGGCCATCTGAATAGGCTGGAAGCGGGTTGTTCTGTTGTCTGCAGGGTTTACCAGCGATGCCCCTTCACCTGCCACCGGTTTTGGAGTAATGATTCAGCCACACCTCCAATAACAACGGACACCCTCATGAGCCTGCCTCTGGAAGGTATCAAGGTGATCGAAATGGGCCAGCTGATTGCCGGCCCCTTCGCCGCCCGGATCCTCGCCGACTTCGGCGCCCACGTGATCAAGATCGAGCCGCCCGGCAGCGGCGACCCGCTGCGCAAGTGGCGATTGCTGCACAACGGCACCTCGGTGTGGTGGGCGGCGCAGTCGCGCAACAAGCAATCGGTGACCCTCGACCTGCGCCAGGCCGAGGCGCACGAGGTGGTCCGGCAACTGATCAAGGACGCCGACATCCTGGTCGAGAACTTTCGCCCCGGCACCCTGGAAAAGTGGGGGCTGGGCTGGGACGTGTTGTCGGCCATCAATCCGCGCCTGATCATGCTGCGCGTGTCCGGCTACGGCCAGACCGGTCCCTACCGCGACCTGCCGGGTTTTGGCGTGGTCGGCGAGGCCATGGGCGGGTTGCGTCACCTGTCCGGCGAGCCGGACCGCACCCCGGTGCGGGTCGGGGTGTCGATCGGCGATTCATTGTCGGCCTTGCACGGGGTGATCGGTGTGTTGCTGGCGCTGCGGCATCGCGAACAGAACGGTGGCGCCGGGCAGCAGGTCGATGTGGCCTTGTACGAGTCGGTGTTCAACATGATGGAAAGCCTGATCCCCGAGCATTCGGTGTTCGGCACCGTGCGTGCCCCGGCCGGCAGCAGCCTGCCCGGCATCGCGCCGAGCAACGCCTACCGCTGCAAGGACGGCAAGTACGCGCTGGTGGCCGGCAATGGCGACAGCATCTATCGGCGCCTGATGGAGCGCATCGGGCGGCCAGACCTGGCCGACGACCCGGAACTGGCGCATAACGACGGCCGCGTGCGCCATGTGGCGCGCATCGACGCGGCCATTTCCACCTGGACCGCCGAATGGCCGCTGGATGAAGTGCTCACGGCCCTGCAAGCCGCCGACATTCCAGTGGGCAGAATCTACGACGCTGCCGACATCGCCGGCGATGCGCATTACCAGGCCCGCGACATGCTGCTGGTCAGTACCCTGGACGACGGCACGCCGGTGACCTTGCCGGGCATCATCCCCAAGCTGACCCTGACGCCGGGACAGGTCCAGTCGCGCGCACCGACCCTGGGCCAGCACACCGACACGGTGCTGGACGGACTCGGTATCGACGCACCCACCCGCGAGGCGTGGCGGCGTCGCGGCCTTATCTGAAAACAGGAGTGCCTGTCATGATCGATCACCTTGACCATCTGGTGCTGACCACTACACAGCTCGAAGCCTGCAAGGACTTTTATGTACGTGTGCTGGGCATGCGTCTGGAAACCTTTGGCAACGGGCGCCTGGCCTTTTGCTTCGGTCGGCAGAAAATCAACGTGCATGTGCGCGGGCATGAATTCGAGCCCAAGGCGCACCTGCCGGTGCCCGGCGCGCTGGACCTGTGTTTCATCGTCAGCGGCAGCCTCGACGAGGCCATCGCCCGGTTGCATGCCCAGGACTGGCCCATCGTCGACGGCCCGGTGCAGCGCACCGGCGCCACCGGGCCGATTCGCTCGGTGTACGTGCGCGACCCGGACCTGAACCTGATCGAAATCAGCGAGCCGCTTGATCCGGCTGCTCAGGTGTAGCCGGGTCCCTGGCGATCACCTTGATCTCGAAATCGAACCCGTACAGCCACGTCACCCCGACCGCCGTCACGGTCGGGTAGGGCGCCTCGCCCCAGTACCGGGCCACCACCTGCCAGATGGCTTCGAAGGTCGATTGCGGGTCGACCATGAACACCGTGACATCCACCACATCGGCGAAGCTGCCGCCGGCAGCGGCCAGAATGGCATTGAGGTTCTCAAAGGCGCGGCTGACCTGAGCGTGCAACTGTGGCTCTTTCGAGCCGTCCTCGCGGCTGCCGACCTGACCGGACACAAAGATGAAACCGTTGGAGCGGATCGCCGGTGAATAGCGGTTAATGTCGTACAGGGCCTGGCGGCCGGCCGGGAAAACAACGTCGCGGGTGTTCATGAGGGGACTCTCCATCGTTCAGGAATGAAGAGACTGTAGGGCGCGACGAGAGGCGGATAAACTCGTCACCCCACCCAACACTGTTTGCCAAATGCAAACAATCAGGAGCTGCCGTGGACCGTTTTGATGCAATGCAGGCTTTCGCACGGGTTGTAGAGACCGGCAGTTTCACCAAGGCCGCCGACACCTTGCACTTGAGCAGGACCAGCGTCACGCAACTGGTGCAGCAACTGGAAGCGCGCTTGCGGGTGCGGTTGTTCAATCGCACCACGCGCAAGGTCAACGTCACCGCCGACGGTGCTGCCTACTACGAGCGGGTGGTGCGCCTGCTGGCCGACATCGACGATGCCGAAACCAGCCTGTCCAGTGCCTCGGCCGCTCCCCGTGGCCGGTTGCGGGTCGATGTGCCCAGCCCGCTGGCGCGCAGCGTGCTGATCCCGGCCTTGCCGGATTTCTATGCCCGCTACCCGGACATCCAGTTGGACATGGGCGTCAGCGACCGCAAGGTCGACCTGATCGACGAAAACGTCGACTGCGTGGTGCGCGGCGGCGAACTCACCGACCTCTCGCTCATGGCCCGCCGCCTTGGCGACCTGCACCTGGGCGTGTATGCCGCGCCCGCTTACCTGCAGCGGGCCGGGGTGCCGGTCCACCCGCGTGAACTGGAAGACCCGGGCCACCGCGTGATTGGCTATCGCTGGGCGCGTACCGGCAAGGTGTTTCCCTATGTGCTGCAACGCCAGGGTGAAACGCTGAGGGTCAGTGGTCATCACGCACTGGTGGTCGATGACGGCAACGCCTACCTCGCTGCCGGGCTGGCTGGCCTGGGGGTGCTGTGGTTGCCGGACTACATGGCGTGCGGGCCAGTGCGCGAGGGCGCGCTGGTGCCGCTGTTCACCGATTGGCAGCTTGAAAGCATGCCGATGTACATCGCCTGGCCACCGAACCGGCATGTCAGCGCCAAGTTGCGGGTGTTCATCGAGTGGGTGGTCGAAGTGGCGGGCGAGTGGCAGCCGGCGCACAGGCCCCGTTGACAAGCCCATTGTCGATTGCGCATGATCAGCCGGCACTTTGCTATGTACCGGATCAATCCATGCGTTCCAGCCTCGACCTCTCGCCGTTGCAGCCAGGCTTTCCAGCCCAGGCCGGCGTGCGCGTCGCGGTGGCGAATAAATCGAAGAAACAGTCGCTCATTTGACCGGGGCGCGCTGTCCCGTCAGATGGGCTGACAGGACAACCAGGCGCCAGGCAAAACTCTCCCTCGCACCCCTCCCGCATCCCTTCTGATGGTGACCCGACGGTTAACCACAGGAGATGTGTATGTCCGCTTTTCGAGGTATCTGGGTGGCCCTGGCCACGCCGTTTTGTGCAGGTGAAGTCGATTTCAACGCCTTGGATGCGCTGGTGGGCAAACTGCTGGAAGAGGGCGTCCGCGGCCTGGTGGTCTGCGGCACCACGGGCGAAGCCGCCGCGCTCAGCCATGCCGAGCAACTGGCGGTGCTGGATGCGGTGCTCGCACGGGTGCCGTCCCGGCAAGTAATCATGGGCCTGGCGGGCAATAACCTGCGTGAGCTGCTGGCCTTCCAGCAACAGATTCAACAACGCCCGCTGGCCGGCCTGCTGGTGCCGGCGCCTTATTACATTCGTCCCTCGCAACAAGGAATCGAAGCGTTCTTCCAGACCGTGGCCGATGCCGCCACCGTGCCCGTGGTGCTCTATGACATTCCGTACCGCACCGGGGTGCGCATCGAGCGCGAGACCTTACGCCGTATCCTGCACCATGCGCGCATTGCCGCGGTCAAGGATTGCGGCGGCGACCTCGACACCACCACCGCCCTGATCGCCGATGGCCATGCCGAGATTCTCACCGGCGAAGACCTGCAGATCTTCAATAACCTGTGCCTGGGCGGCGCCGGCGCGATATCGGCCTCGGCGCATGTCCGCGCCGACCTCTATGTGCAGATGCAACGCCAAATCGACAGCGGCCAGCTGACGGCGGCGCGCCAGACGTTCTACCGGCTGCTGCCGTGGATGCGTGTGGCCTTTGCCGAGCCTAACCCGGCGGTGATCAAGGCTGCGCTGGCCTTGCAGGGCTTTGGCCGGGATGAACTGCGCGAGCCGATGCAGCGCTGCTCGGCGCAGACGCAGGAGCGGCTGCGTGCGGTATTGGCCGGGCTGCAGGTGCCGGTGGTGGGGTAGTGGTTGCCGGGGTGGCCTGCATGGCAGCGTCGATAAACGGCGCCTTCTGCGCCAGGTATTCACCGATGCCACCGGTATTGCCGGCTTCAAGCGCCAGCTTCAGTGCCTGGTACTGCTGGCGAACCTGCTGATTGCTGCGCAACAGGTCGCGAAAGCGCAGCATCCACTCGATCTGGGCATGGCCTGTCAGGCACACATGGACCTTGTGCGTGCGCACGCCGTTGACGTCGCGACGATAGAAGTGATGCCCGACCGACAGGTCGCTGCCGCGCACATAGCCCAGCGCCTGCATGCCGTGGGTGCGTCGTGCCTGATCATCATGCTGCTCGACCACCACCAGGACATCGATTTCCGGCTTGGCCGCCAGCCCTGCGACGGCTGTACTGCCGACATGATGGATGGCCACCAGCCCGTTGCCGAATACTTGAGTCATCTGCAGCCGGGTCGCCAGGAAACGTACAGGCCACTGGTTGTCGTATGGGGAAATTCGGCTGGTCAGGGCCATGGTGTGAGTCATCCTTGAGGGTAAGAGAGCCAGGGCGAGAGGCCTGCCTCGCAGTCGCTTTTCAGGCCCAAGGCTGCGGTATCGGCCGAACGTGCGCAAACCTGAAGGGCTCCCATGGCCTGCATCAGTTATGATCGCGCCCGGCCGGGCAGGATCGTCACGGTCATTTCACTGCAGCCATTGGCTCGGCTATCAAACCAGGGATGCGATTTCAGTGACCAGAAAAATTATCCTGATGCGTCATGGCCAGCCGGATCTGGCGCCGCTGAGCAAGGTTTCGGCGCAAGGCATGAAGCACTGGATCGAGCAATACGAGTTGTCCGAAATCACCCGCCAACCGGTGCCTGCGACGAGTCTGGCGCTGGCCGTCACCGCCACCGTGGTGGTGTCCAGCAGCGCGCCTCGGGCGCTTGCATCGGCCAGCGCCTTGGGCCTTTATCCCACCCTGGTGGACAAGGTGTTCTGCGAGGCGCAGTTGCCCCATGGTCGAGGGACGCTGCTGCGGCTATCGCCTTTCACATGGGCCTTTATCCTGCGCATCTTGTGGTTATGCGGCTTCTGCGGCACGGTCGAGTCGGCCCGCCAGGCAAAGGCCCGCGCCCTTGAAGCGGCACAACGACTGCAGTCACTCGACAGCCAAGGGCCGGTGCTGCTGCTCGGCCATGGGTTCATGAATCGAATGATCGCAAGGCAACTTGAAGCCGCCGGATGGAGGCGCCAGGTAAACACCGGCAGCCAGTATTGGGGCGCCGTGACCTATCAGTATCCGGGTGGCGCGTTCAAGAACCCAGGCAACTGACGCCTGAAAAAACGCTCGGCCAGCAGCGCCACGGCGTGCTCGACCGAGACCTGCGCCGTGTCCAGCGTAAACGGCATTTCTTCCCACGGCTCATACTCATGACGCAGCACCGAGGCCCAGTCGGGTGGCGTGAGTCCCGCAATATCGGCTTTTCGCGTCTCTACCCGGCGCCGATGTTCGGCCGCATCCGAGCACACGACCTGAATATTCACCAGCGCCACACCGGCCGCCTGCGCCGTGGTGTGCCAGGCCTGGCGGCTTTCGCGCACCGGGTTCACGCCATCGACAATCACCTGCCGGCCCAGCTGCAGATTGCTCAAGGCCAGCGCATTGGCGACGTCATAGCCGCTGGTGCCGACGTCATGGGCCAACACGGCGGCGGTGCGGATGGCTTGCTCGATGGTATCAATGCGCAGGTAGACGGCCTCGGTGGCCATGGCCAGCCGACGGGCGAGGGTGGTCTTGCCGGTGCCGGGCAGGCCACTGAAGACGATCAGCATGTCAGGTGAGTCCGCAGTCGTAAGACTGGAGATCATACCGGTTACTGATCGGGATCGGTTGGCGCTGAGCATTCGCCGCCGAAGCGGCTCCTAGGGTTGGATGGAAGATCTTCGGCGGCATCGAACCAGCCGGGCCATGAACTGCGGTGCCGGTGGTCGGCCTCTATGCAAGGAATCAGGCGTTCGGTCAGCACAGCGGTCTGCCCGACGGCCTTGGCCGTGCGGTACTTGATGCTGTGGATGCATTCGCGATCACCGAATTCGCAGCGGTTGAGCGTGGTGCCGCCGCACGGTCCGTTGGCCAGGCCCTTGGGGCAGGTTTCCGGGCAGATGTATAAAGTGTCCTCCAGGCGACACTGGCCACAGGTGTCGCAGCCGACCATGGGCCGCTTGAGGCTGCGCTCGATTCGGTGCAGCGCGCTGGCACCACCGGGCGTTGACCATAACGAGCGGCGCACGCCCCAACCCAAGGCACGGCTTAGCCAGGTGGTGCGGCTGAACGCCTGGTGATGCAGACCGGCAAGCAGGTGATAACGGGTTTTTTCCTGAAGCGAGGCGCTGACCGTCGACTGGCCCCATTGCCAGGTAGCGCCCGGCGGGTGAAAGGTCACCGGCGGCTGGCCGGCCGTCTGCCAGCTGGCTTGCCAGGCTTCGGACCATTGCGCTGGCGTGGTGATCTGCGCCTGCCAGTGCTCGATGGCCTGTTCCAGCGCCTGCAATTGCGTCAGGTCATGGATGCCCGACAGCTCGACACCGGCGTAGCCCATCAATTTCAGACCGATCACCTGTAATCCCAGGCGACTGATACTGCGCTGCTGGGCATGCGCCTTGGACACCTCGGCTTCGGCGGCGACCGCCGCACGCATGGACGGGCTGACCACCGTGCCGGCCACATGCTCCAGCATGGTCGCACGCCCATGGGTCAAGGCCATGAGGCAGGCCAATAGCGGCCTGGGCGAAGGTTGCTGGCGCATCCAGGCCAGGGCCTCAAGGTGCTTATGCGCATCGAAGCCCAGTTGCAGGGTCAGGAAATCCGCGCCGGCCGCGAGTTTTTTCCGGGCCTTGAAATACTGCGCGCCGCCTTCTTCTTCACGGTATTTGAACGGGTTGAGCGCCGCGCCCAGCAGCCAGTCGGGGCGTGCCTGGCGCACCTGTTGCAAAGCCGGCATCGACTTCAGGTAGCGCACTGGTTGTTGCCCGGGCTCGTGACCGGGCAGGCGGTCGCCACTGATGATGAAAAGCTGTTCCAGGCCCAGGCGGTCCATGTGTTCCAGCTGTTGCAGCAGGTCATGGCGCTCACGGTCCTTGCCGGAAAAGTGCAGCAGTGCAGGCGCAGGATCAGCCAGCCGGTCAAAGGCGTCCAGCGGCGACAGGTCGAAGCGACTGGCGACCCGGTCGGCAATGGTCGCTACCAGTGGCCAGCCGCACAGTGTGCGGCGCTGCATCAACGCCTCAAACGCCGCGAAGCTCTTGGCCGTGGGCTTGGGCACGAATTCCACCAGGCAGATGAAGCGTTGCTCATGCAGCGCCTGTTTCAACAGGTTCATAGGGGCGGGTATCGGAATAAGGTCGCCGGCATTGTGAAGGGTTTGCCCGCGGTGTCCATGCCCCAGAGCGCAGCGCACTGCTCTGAACAAGACATGCACCCAATCTGCAATACAACGCCCAGTAGGAGCGCGCTTGGCCGCGACCGGCTGCGTTAGCAGTCGTAAATTTGTGGCGTTTCCGAGATTTTTCGTCAGTAGCCATAAACTTGCAGCGTTTCACAGATTTTTGCGAGCGCTGCGCACTCGGTCGCGGGCAAGCGCGCTCCTACCCGCGTCCAGTGAACAACGGTCCCCGCATTCGAACATGAGAAAATCTTGAGTTGATCTCAAATATTATGAGTTTGTCTCACTCTGCGCCGATGTCCACACTTCGCCCATTGATTATTCCATTGGAGGACGGGCACATGGCCTTGGCACATAACCTGGGGTTTCCGCGTATCGGCGGTGACCGTGAATTGAAAAAAGCCCAGGAGGCCTATTGGAAAGGTGAACTCGACGAAGCCGGCTTGCGTGCCACTGGCCGTCAGTTGCGTGCGACGCACTGGCAGGTGCAAAAGGACGCCGGTATCGAGCTGCTGCCGGTGGGCGATTTTGCCTGGTATGACCAGGTGCTGACCCACTCGCTGACCTTCGGCGTGATTCCCGAGCGCTTTCGCGGCGAGGCTGAAAAGCCGACCTTGCAGACACTGTTCGCCATGGCCCGTGGCGTCGCGCAAAGCGGTGACGCCTGCTGCGGCGGCGCCCATGCCCAGGAAATGACGAAATGGTTCGACACCAACTACCACTACCTGGTCCCGGAATTCACCGCTGACCAGGCGTTCAGCCTGAGCTGGGAGCAGTTGTTCGAAGAAGTACAAGAGGCCCATGACCTGGGGCACGTCGTCAAACCGGTGGTGATCGGCCCGCTGACTTACCTGTGGCTGGGCAAGACCAAGGGCGCCGACTTCGACAGGCTGGAACTGGTCGATCGCCTGTTGCCGCTGTACGGGCAGATTTTCCAGCGCCTGGCCGGGCAGGGCGTGGAGTGGGTGCAGATCGACGAACCGATCCTGGTGCTGGACTTGCCGCAAGACTGGAAAAACGCCTACGAACGCGTCTACAACATCCTGCAACGCGAGCCGCTGAAAAAATTGGTGGCCACCTATTTTGGTGGCCTGGAAGACAACCTGGGCCTGGCGGCCGGCCTGCCGGTCGATGGCCTGCACATTGATCTGGTGCGTGCCCCGGAGCAGTACCCGGTTATTCTCGACCGCTTGCCGGCCTACAAGATCCTGTCGCTGGGCCTGGTCAACGGCCGCAATGTCTGGCGGTGCGACCTCGACCAGGCGCTGGCGGTGGTGCGCCACGCCCATGAACGCCTGGGTGAGCGTTAGTGGCTGGCGCCGTCCTGCTCGCTGCTGCACAGCCCGGTGGACCTGGCCCGCGAAGACCGGCTCGACAGTGAACTCAAGAGCTGGCTGGCCTTTGCCATGCAGAAATGCGCCGAAGTGGCCGTGCTGACCCAGGCCATCAACCGGCCGCAAGCCCCCGAAGTGGCCCAGGCGCTGGCGCAAAGCCGCGCTGTGCAGACGGCTCGTGCTGCCTCGACGCGCATTCACAAGCCGTTGGTGCAGGCGCGTGTGCAAGCCATCACACCGGCCGACAGCCAGCGACATTCGGCGTTTGCCGAGCGCATCGTCAAACAGCGCGCGGGTCTGGACTTGCCCGTGTTCCCGACCACCACCATCGGCTCGTTTGCGCAGACCCCGGCCATCCGCCTGGCACGTCAGTCATTCAAGCAAGGCAAGCTGAGCCCGGCCGATTACACCGAGGCCATGCACAGCGAAATACGCCATGCGGTGTACGTGCAGGAAAAACTCGGCCTGGATGTGCTGGTGCACGGCGAGGCCGAGCGCAACGACATGGTCGAATACTTTGCCGAACAGCTCGACGGCTATGCCTTTACACGTTTTGGCTGGGTGCAGAGCTACGGCTCGCGCTGCGTGAAGCCGGCCATTATCTACGGCGACCTGAGCCGTCCCAAGGCCATGACCGTGGACTGGATCACCTATGCCCAGGGTCTGACCTCCAAGGTAATCAAAGGCATGCTGACCGGGCCGGTCACGATGCTGATGTGGTCGTTTGCGCGTGAGGATGTCAGCCGCGAAACCCAGGCCCGACAACTGGCACTGGCGATCCGTGATGAAGTGCTCGACCTGGAGGCCGCCGGCATTCGCATCGTGCAGATCGATGAGGCGGCGTTTCGTGAAGGCCTGCCGCTGCGCAACAGTGGCTGGGCGGCGTACCTGCACTGGGCCACCGAGGCCTTTCGCCTGTGCGCTTCGGGCGTGCGCGACGACACCCAGATTCATACGCACATGTGCTACAGCGAATTCAACGATGTGATCGAGTCGATTGCCGCCATGGACGCCGATGTGATTACGATCGAAACCTCGCGCTCGGACATGGCGCTGCTTGCCGCCTTTGAGCAATTTGCCTACCCGAACGAGATCGGCCCTGGTGTCTACGACATCCATTCCCCGCATGTGCCGGACACCGCCGACATGGTCAAGCGGCTGCGCAAGGCCGCCCTGCGCATCCCGGCCGAGCGCTTGTGGGTCAACCCCGATTGCGGCCTGAAAACCCGCGGCTGGCCGGAGACCGAAGCGGCGCTGGTCAATATGGTTGCCGCCGCCCGCGAACTGCGCAAGGACCGGGCGCAGGCTCTGTAGGAGCGCGCTTGCCCGCGACCGAGTGCGTAGCGCTCGCAAAATCTGCGCAACGCCACAAATTTACGATTGTGAACGTATTCAGAATCTATGAAACGCCACAAATTTACGACTGCTAACGCAGCCGGTCGCGGGCAAGCGCGCTCCTACCCTGCGAGCACCAAAACACAGGGCGGCAAGGCGTTGCAGGTGCATGACCCCTTCGGCAACCGGCTGCGCTTCGGCGAACGCTGACGCTCTACAGGTACTGCTCCAGCGCCGCGCAAAAGTGCTGAAACGCCGGGGCGCTGTAGCCCTGGCGCCAGACCAGCCAGGTGTCGACCAGGCCGATGTCCAGCACCGGCAGGTCAGCCGGCACCTGGCACAGCTCAAGCACGCTGCGCGGTAGCAGGGTCACGCAGGAACCGGCCGCCACGCAGGCCACCATGGCGTGGTAGGACCCCAGTTCCTGGACCTGCCACGACGAGCCCGCCGAAATCCCCAACTGTGTCTGGGCTATCGCCCGATACACGCAGCCCGGCCTGAACGCGGCCAGCGTTCGGGTGCGCACTTGCCCAGGCGCACTGACCCCGGCTTCGCTGGCCGGCAGCAACAGCACCAGCGCCTCCTGCCAGAGGGCCATCGCCTGCAAGTTATAGCCAGCCAGTTCCGGCTCGACATTGGCACCCGGCGGCAGCGCCACGAAGGCGCAGTCCAGTTGCCCGTCACGCAGTTGCCTGAGCAGGATGCCCGATGGCCCGGTGCTGACCTCCAGCCGGGTCGCCGGCCACGCCTTGTTGAAGGCCGCCAGGCGCAGGGGTAGGCGGCTGGCGGCGGTGCTTTCCATGCTGCCGATGCGCAGGGTGCCGCCGCTGGCGCCACCGCCGATCACCTGGCGCGCTTCATCTTCCAGGGCCAGCATGCGCTGGGCGTACACTCGAAATTGCTGCCCGGCGCTCGACAAGCCGATGCGCTTGCCGGTGCGCACGAACAGCTCGACGCCCAGGTCTGCTTCCAGTTGCTGGATGCGCGTGGTCACGTTGGACGGCGCGCGGCCCAGGCGCGCGGCGGCGCGCGTCATGCTCAGCTCGACCGCCACCGTGTCGAAGATTTTCAGGGTGTCGAGATCCATACTGGTGTTCTCATAATGGAAATTATGTGGTTATATTATTCTCATATTGATAATTATCAACGCTCGATTTCCTGACGCCACGGAGCTGCACCATGACCGATCCCCGCGTTTTTACAGACAGGCTTGGCATTGAGCCCATCATTCAGGCACCCATGGCCGGCGTGGCCACGCCACAGTTGGCGGCGGCCGTGAGCAATGCCGGCGGCCTGGGGTCTCTTGGCATCGGTGCCAGCAGCGTGGCCCAGGCCCGGGCCATGATCGAGCAGACCCAGGCGCTGACCGACCGGCCGTTCAACGTCAATGTCTTCTGCCATGTGCCCGCCGTGCGTGACCCGGCGCGCGAAGGCGCCTGGCTGGCGCATTTGCGGCCGCTGTTCGAGCAGTTCCAGGCGCCGGTGCCCGCCACGCTTGGTGAGATCTACACCAGCTTTGCCCAGGACAATGCGGTTTTCGACCTGCTGCTGGACACCCGACCTGCGGTGGTCAGCTTTCATTTTGGGTTGCCGTCGGCCGCGCAATTGCAGGCCCTCAAGCAGGCGGGCATCTGCACGGTGGCGACGGCCACCTGCCTGGCTGAAGCCGTGCAGATCCAACAACTGGGCTTCGATGCCATCGTGGCGCAGGGCATCGAGGCCGGCGGGCATCGCGGTATGTTCGACCCGCAAGCCTGCGATGAGCAACTGAGCACCTCGGTGCTGGTGCGCCTGCTGGTCAAGCACATCGACCTGCCGGTTATCGCCGCCGGCGGCATCATGGACGGGCAGGGCATTCGCGCCGTGCTGGACCTGGGCGCCGCCGCCGCGCAATTGGGCACCGCGTTCATCCTGTGCCCCGAATCGGCGGCCAGCCAGGGTTATCGGGCTCATCTGAAAAGCCCACGCGCCGCCACGACGCGCCTCACCTCGACCCTGTCCGGCCGTCCGGCGCGCGGGCTGGTCAATGGCTTTATCGAGCATGCCGAGCGCGGCGGGGTCCTGCCGGCGGCGTATCCGCTGGCCTATGACGCGGCCAAGCAGCTTAATGCCGCCGCGGCCCTGACAGGCAGCCACGAATGTGCCGCACACTGGGCCGGGCAAGGCGCGCCGCTGGCCCGCGAGATGCCGGCGCCAGCCCTGTTGGCGACCTTGATCCGCGAGGCCGGACTTTGAACGCGACGTCAGACGCTGAGGTCGAAAGCGACTGAGCTGAATCAGGAGTGTTGTTTGATGATCAACGAGGTTGTTTCAACCGAGCCGTTCAAGCGGCTGTTCTTTGCCTTGCCGTGCGACGCGGTGCAGCGCAAGGCCATTGCTCGCTGGCGGACCGACCTGCGTTTGCGCAGCGGTCGGCCGGTGCCCACGGAAAACTTCCACCTGACCCTGGTGTTTCTCGGCAACGTTGGTATCAAGCAACTGCCCGCCATCCTTGAAACCGCCGCACGGCTGCGTCCATTGACCGCACCGCTGACCCTGGTGCTGGATCAACTGGACGCCTGGCGCCGCAGCCAGACCCTGACGCTGACGTCGAGCCAGACACCGCCGACCTTCCTGCGCTGGGTCTATGACCTGCAACAGGCCATGCTGCCACTGGGGCTGACACCCGATGCCCGCGAATTCATCCCGCATGTGACCCTGATGCGCGATTACCGGGATCCGGTGCCCGAAGCGATGGCCGAGCCCGATTTTCGCTGGCAGGCCCGCGAGTTTATGCTCTACGAGTCCTACAAGGGCCGTTATGAGGCGCTGGGGCGATGGCCTCTGGTCGACGTTCCTGCCGTCAGTACACCGCCAGACACACCGCGCCCGCTGCGTCATCCGTTCCCGGATTTCGACAGCCCTTCGTGATCAACCAGACGGCGCGCTGTAGCTTTCCAGCTGTTCCCAGAACGCTTCGGCAAACGGTGGCAGCTGTGCCACCGGGCGGGCCAGGTGAATCTCCAGCGCAATGTCCCAGCTCTCATCCAGGGCGCGCACCAGCTTGCCATCGGTGCGCTCTTGCTCGGTCAGGCTTTTCGGCAACCAGGCCACGCCCTTGTTTTCCAGGGCCATGGAGGTCAGTACCGCTGCCAGGTGGCTGCTGAACGAGGGTTGCAGGTGCAGGTAGCCGGCCTTGTCCTGCAGTTGCTGCTCCAGGATGCGTCCCAGGCCTGATTCGCGGGTATAGGCCAGGTACGGCAGGGTGTGCAGGTCAATGCCAAAGTCGGCATCGCGGCCCATCAGCGGAATCAGCGTGTCGACCCCCACGGCCTTGCTCAGGTACTGGCCGAACGGCAGTTTCGGCGGCACCTGCGGGTGGCGGTGGCTGAGCAGAAACTGCACTTGCCCGTGCATCAAGAGGCGCTCGCACTCGGCCATGCTGTCCGATTGCAGCCTGACCGCCTCGATCGGCGCGCCCCGCCCGAGCTGGCGAATCCACTTGGGAAAGAAGGTGAACGACAGCGAATGGGTGGCCGAGAATTTCAGGCTCTTGGCTGCGGTGCCGGCCACTTCACGCGCTTCTTCACGTATCCGGTACAGGCGGGCAGTGGCGTCCTGCATGCTGGCCAGCACATGCTCGCCGGCCAGGGTCAGGGTCGCGCCCTGGAAGGTACGCTGGAACAATTGCACACCCATCCATTGCTCCAGCGCCCGGATGCGCCGGCTGAACGCCGGCTGGGTCACGTGCCGGGTCTGGGCGGCACGAATGAAGCTGCCGTGCTCGGCCAGGGCAATGAAGTCTTCAAGCCAGACGAGTTCCATAAGTAATGCTGAGCCTGCATGGGTTTGGCGTTTTATAGCATGGCGGCCTGAAATAACACGCTATCAATAGGCCAAAAGGCTATGCCGAAATGGCATTGCCTGCATCGATAACAGCATTATCGGATCGTCCTGGATGCGCCTAACGTGGCCTGCATCACAACAAGAGGACAGCGCCATGCGCATCGTTGATATCCGCGAAAAGACCGTTTCCATTGCCTCGCCTATTGCCAATGCCTACATCGACTTTTCCAAGATGACCTGCTCGGTCGTGGCGGTGGTCACCGATGTGATTCGTGACGGCAAGCCGGTCATCGGTTACGGCTTCAACTCCAACGGCCGCTATGGCCAGGGCGCCTTGATGCGCGACCGGTTCCTGGCCCGTATCAGCGAAGCGAAGCCTGAATCGCTGATCGATGAGGCCAACGACAACCTTGACCCGTTCGCCATCTGGAAAACCCTGATGACCAACGAAAAGCCCGGTGGTCACGGTGAGCGTTCGGTGGCGGTGGGCACCATCGACATGGCGGTATGGGATGCGGTGGCCAAGATCGAGGGCAAGCCGCTGTACCGGCTGCTGGCCGACCGTTACCGCGACGGCGTGGCCGACGACAAGGTCTGGGTCTACGCCGCCGGTGGCTATTACTACCCCGGCAAGGACCACAGCCAGCTCAAGGCCGAGATGCAGAGCTACCTGGACCGCGGCTATGACGTGGTGAAGATGAAGATCGGCGCGGTGCCGCTGGCCGAAGACCTGTCGCGCATCGAGGCGGTGCTGGAGGTGGTCGGCAGCGGCCGGCGCCTGGCGGTCGATGCCAATGGCCGTTTCGACCTCAAGACCGCCATCGCCTACGCCGAAGCCCTCAAGCCGTACGACCTGTTCTGGTACGAAGAGGCGGGTGACCCGCTGGACTACGCCCTGCAAGCGGAGCTGGCCAACCACTATGACCTGCCGATGGCCACCGGCGAAAACCTGTTCTCCCACCAGGATGCCCGCAACCTGCTGCGCCACGGCGGCATGCGCCCGGACCGCGATTTCGTGCAGTTCGACTGCGCGCTGTCCTACGGCCTGGTCGAGTACCTGCGCACCCTGGAGGTGATGAAAGAGCTGGGCTGGTCATCGCGCCGGGTGGTGCCGCACGGCGGTCACCAGATGTCGCTGAACATCGCCGCCGGCCTGCACCTGGGCGGCAACGAGTCCTACCCGGATGTATTCCAGCCGTTCGGCGGCTTTGCCGACGGCATTCGTGTCGAGAACGGCTACGTCGGCCTGCCGGACATCCCGGGCGTCGGTTTTGAAGCCAAGGCCGCGCTGTATGAGGTAATGCGCGAGCTGGGTGAGCGTTAAGCCGTTGTGTGGCGGCCGTCTCGATCGAGGCGGCCGCTTTTTGCCCTCTACACAAAAACAACACGAGGTGCGACACCATGGAAAAGTCTGCAACGCGCTGGTACAGCCAGCTGTATGTACAGGTGCTGATCGGCATCGTGATCGGCGGCATCCTGGGTTACTTCGAACCCGGCTTTGCCGCCAAACTGCAACCGCTGGCCGATGGCTTCATCAAGTTGATCAAGATGCTGCTGGCGCCGATCATCTTCGGCACCGTGGTGGTCGGCATGGCCAAGATGGGCAGCATCAAGGAGGTCGGGCGCATCGGCGTCAAGGCGCTGATCTACTTTGAAGTGCTCTCGACCCTCGCGCTGGTCATCGGCCTGGTGGTGGTCAATGTCATCAAGCCCGGCGTGGGCATGAACATCGACTCGGCCAAACTCGACGGCAGTGCCATCAGCAAGTACACCCAGGTGGCGCATGACCAGGGCGGCACCGTCGATTTCTTTCTCAACATCATCCCCAGCACCTTCATCGACGCATTTGCCAAGGGCTCGATGCTGCAGGTCATTCTGCTGTCGGTGCTGATGGGCGTGGCGCTGGTGCAGATGGGGCCGGTCAGCAAGCCGCTGATCAACATCATCGACCTGCTGCTGCAGGGGCTGTTCAAGATCGTCGCGATGGTCATGCGCCTGGCGCCCATCGGTGCCGGCGCAGGCATGGCCTTTACCATCGGCAAGTACGGCATTGGCACCTTGCTGTCGCTGGGACAGTTGCTGATCGCGCTGTACCTCACCACCCTGGTGTTCATCGTGGTGATCCTGGGCACAGTGGCGCGCTGGTCCGGCCTGCCGTTGATGCAGTTCCTGCGTTATTTCAAGGATGAAATCCTGATCGTGCTGGGCACCTGTTCCACCGAATCGGTGCTGCCGCGCATGATGGCCAAGCTGGAAAAGCTCGGCTGCGAGAAATCCGTGGTCGGCATGGTGCTGCCCACCGGTTTTACCTTCAATGCCGACGGCACCTGCATCTACCTGACCATGGCCGCGATCTTCGTGGCCCAGGCCACCAACACGCCGCTGAGCTTCATGGACCAGTGCGTGCTGCTGGGCGTGTTGCTGCTGACCTCCAAGGGCTCGGCCGGGGTGGCCGGTGCCGGCTTTGTCACGCTGGCCGCCACCCTGACCACCATCCACACCATCCCGTTGGTGGGCCTGGTGCTGCTGTTGGGCATCGACCGCTTTCTCAACGAGGCGCGCGCCGTGACCAACCTGATCGGCAACGGCATCGGCACCATCGCGATTGCCAAGTGGGACAACGCCTTCGACCTCGAGCAGGCCCAGCGTGAAATCGCGGCGCTGGATCACCCGCCGGTTGTGCCTGCGCCGGCGTCGGCTCAGGCACCGGCATCGGCATCGGCATCGGGTATCGAGAAGGGGTGATGGCCGCCAGATAACGGCGCAAATAGAGACGCTGGGCAAGACAGTGCCTCTTTGTGGAAGGCCGCAACTAGTGATGACTGGGTGACCGACGCAGCAGATATGCTGGTATTGCTGGCCCTATCGCGAGCAAGCTCCCTCCCACAGGTTGATGTCGCTCAGGATCTCGGGCCTGGCACCAGACGGTGGGAGGCAGCTTTGCTGGCGATGGCTGTGTGACCGACGCAGCAGGTTTATGAGCCTTGCTGGCCTCATCGCCGGCAGAGCCGCCTCCCACAGGATTGATGTCGCCCAAGGTCTCGGGCCTGGCACCGGACTGTGGGAGGCAGCTCTGCTGGCGATGGCTATGGGACAGGCGCAGCAGGTGTGTGGGCCTTGCTGACGTCATCGCCGGATCGCCGCCCGCAGCAAGCCGCCTGCCACAGGACTGATGTCGCCCAAGGTCTCGTGCCTGGCATCAGACGGTGGCAGGCTTTGCTGGCGAAAGCGGCAGTCAATCGGGCACATTTCTAGCGCTTGTCCCAGCCATGTCGCGCGCAGAGCGGGGCGCCGACCGGCCCCTTCCACAAGTCATGTATTGGAAGGCTTGACCGGCGCCGTGAGGGCATCACGAACCCGATGCCCGCGCAACATCAACACCACCAGGGCGCCGACCGTGGCCAGCGCCATGTCTTTCTGGGCATCCCAGGCGTCACCTTGCGCGCCGATAAACGAGGTCCCGGCGCCGAACAGGTCGCCGCCGACCCATTCCATCAGCTCATACAACAGGGAGGTGGCCAGCACCAGCGACCAGGCCAGCAGCGAGGCGCAGGCGCCTTGCAGGGCGCATTGGCGAACAAGGATTTCACGCAAAGGCAAGGCCATCAGCACGCCAAAGGCCAGGTGCACGAAACGGTCGTATTGATTGCGCTCCCATTGCAACAGGTCATTGAGCCGTATACCTGTGAGCTGGGCCAGCCCGGCGTCATAGGGCACCCGTGGGTAGGTGAAATGGGTGCCCACTTCGTGCAGGCAACAAAACAGCAACACCTGAGCCCAGGAACGCGGCGACCAGTAGAACCGCTGGCGAGCCCGCCATACCGCCACGGCGCCGATCAGGATCAGGCCATTTTCCATCAGCCAGGTCTGGCGGTCGAACGGCGCCCACGCGCAGAGTATGAACACGCCGAGAAAACCGCCCTGCATCCAGCGGATGGTGGATAAATCCTGACTCATGGATAACCTGCTGCTGACCGTAAACAACCTTGCCTCAAGACCGCGCCAGTGGCTCTGGCACGAGCTTATGGGCTAGACGGCAGCGGCTTTGGCAAAGTTCAACCTGTTGCAGTATGCGCAGCGAGGTCAACTGATCTCGAACAGCCCGTCAATGCATTTCAGGGCTTTCTTGCCGTCGGCAGCATACAGGTCCGGCAGCGCAGGTTGATCGCTGAGGCGGTGCAGATTGAAGTGGTTATAGAACGCCTGCCCCATCCGCTGCGCCTTGAAAGCACCGGCCTCCCAGTGCGCTATGAACACGTCGACGGCCTCGCGCTCGATGTGCGGTTTTACAGGTCGGTTCATACAGCCATTGCACCTTGTCGGGCCGGAACGTTTGCCGGGTGATTTGTGTCGCGCTTGGTTTACACTTGGCGCTTCTCGCCACTGAGACAGGCGACTACCCTGGTAGTTGCCGGCGAAGAGCAATCGCTTGCACGCCGACACGCCATAGCGTCCTGGTTGCAACAACCCACGTCTGCCTCACGCTTTTCCGGTCGCGCAGCCACCGGTACAGAACAACCCTTTCGGCGGTGCATATCTTTGAAGGCTCATTCCTTTTTGTCAGGCGGCGGCGAGATGGCGGCCCTTATCCAGCACAAGGATTGGGCGGCAACGCCATTGGGGCCTATCGATCAATGGCCCCAGAGCCTGCGCACCACGGTCAGCCTGTGCCTGGCGTCGAACTTTCCGATCAATATCATCTGGGGCCCGGAAAACACCCAGATCTACAACGACGGTTACAAAGTCGTGTGTGGTGAGGCGCATCCGCGTGCACTGGGCGAGGGCTACCACATCACTTGGGCGAGCGCCTGGCCGGCGATTGGCGAACCTTTCGAGCGGGCTCTGGCCGGGCACACCAGTTTTCTTGAAAACCAGCGCATGTTCCTGGCCCGCAACGGCTACCTGGAAGAAACCTTCTTTACTTTCTCGACCTCACCCATCCGCGATGAAAGCGGCGGGATCGGCGGGCTGTTTCACCCGGTGACCGAAACCACCACCACGATCCTGGCCGAGCGGCGCACGCGCGCCTTGCGCGATTTGACCGCCCGGCTGGGCGGCGCTGCCGACATCCCGGCGCTGATCGAGTTGACCGTCGAGACGCTGGCGGACTTTGCGTTCGATATTCCTTTTCTGCTGTTCTACGAACATGAGCCACAGACGCAGGGGTTTCGACTGGTGCGCCACAGCGGCGTGGCCGCCGATTGCCCGGCCATCGCCCGTCGGGTCGACGCGCACAGCCAGCATCCCTGGCCGTTAAGTGCCGCGTTGGCGCACAAGGGCTCATTGCAGGTCGATGACATTGCCACGCTGTTCGCCGAGACGAATTGTGGTCCATATCCGGAGCCGCCCGCTGCCGCGTTCGTGCTTGCGGTGATCCCGAGCGGCGACGCAGGCGCCTCGTTGATGATCGTGGCGGGTGCTTCGCCGCGATTGCCACTGAACGATGTCTACCGCGGCTTTTACGAATTGCTGGGGGCGGCGGTGTCGGCGGCCATGGCCACGGTTCTGGTCCGGACGCAGGAGCGTGAGCGCGCCGAAGCACTGGCGGCGATCGACCAGGCCAAGACGCTCTTTTTTACCAATATCAGCCACGAATTTCGTACACCTTTGACCCTGATGCTCGGCCCTCTGGAGCAATCGCTGGCGCTGGCCGAGCAATTGCCGACAGACGAAGTCGAGCGGGTGCGGCTGGCTTATCGCAATGGCCAGCGGTTGCTGAAGCTGGTCAATTCGCTGCTGGAGTTCTCGCGCATCGAGGCGGGTCGGGCGCAGGCGCGTTACGTACCGGTGGACCTGGTGACCCTGACCACCGACCTGGCCTCCAGTTTTCGCTCGGCCTGCGAGCGTGCCGGCCTTGAGCTGATCATCGAAACCACGCCCTTGCCCGACACCGCCTGGGTGGATAGGGACATGTGGGAAAAGATAATCCTCAACCTGGTCTCCAATGCCTTCAAGTTCACGATGGCCGGGCATATCCGCATTACGGTGAGCGCGAGCGAGGATGGCCGGCAGGCACGGGTGGCCGTCGAGGACACCGGGGTCGGCATCGCCGCCCGCGAACTGCCCCGGCTGTTCGAGCGTTTTCATCGGGTCGAGGGCGTCAAGGGCCGCTCGTTCGAAGGCTCGGGCATCGGCCTGGCCATGGTGCAGGAGCTGGTCCGCCTGCATCAGGGCACCCTTGAGGTCAGCAGTGAGGTCGGGCATGGCAGTACCTTTGTCGTCAGCCTGCCGTTGGGCCGGGCCCTGGCGCCGGTCAGCGTCCAGGGCGCCGAGGTCTTTCCGGCCTCGACCGCTGCGGTGGCCGAGGCGTTTGTGGAGGAGGCGCTCAGTTGGCTGCCCGAGACGGTGACAAGCGAGGCTGACAGTGAAGCATTGCCGGGCGTTGCTCGAGGACGGGTCTTGCTCGCCGATGACAACGCCGACATGCGCGCCTACATCACCCGCCTGCTGCGTGCTCAAGGATTGACGGTTGAAACCGCGATGGACGGTGAAATGGCGTTGGCCGCTGCCCGGCGGCGTAAACCCGACCTGATTCTGACGGATGTGATGATGCCGGCGCTGGACGGTTTCGGCCTTCTGCGTGCCGTGCGCGAAGACCCGGCGCTGCAGACTGTTCCGGTCGTGCTGCTGTCGGCGCGTGCCGGTGAAGAAGCCCGTGTCGAAGGCCTGTCGGCCGGTGCCGATGACTACCTGATCAAACCGTTTTCGGCCCGCGAACTGCTGTCGCGGGTCACCTCGCACCTGGAACGTGCCCGCGACAGGCGCATTGCCACGCTGCGCGACAGCGAGGCCCGATTACGCCTGGCGGTCGAGGCCGGGCAGATCGGCGAGTGGGAGCTGGAGGTCGAAACCGACACCTCTGTGCGTGCCTTGCGCCATGACCAGATATTGGGCTACGAAAAACCGGTGGCGCAGTGGGGCTTCCAGACGTTTCTCGAGCATGTGCTGCCCGAAGACCGGGCCGCGGTAGAGGCGTCCTACCGGCAGGCCAATGCCCAGGGCATAGGATGGAATATCCAGTGCCGGATCCGGCGGGCCAATGACCAGGCCATTCGCTGGGTCCTGATCCGCAGCACGCCGTTGACCAACAAGCAGGGCCAGGCCGTCAGGATCTTCGGTCTGTTGCAGGACATCACCGAGCAGAAACAGCTGGAAATAGGTCTGCAGGAACTCAATGACACCCTGGAGCGACGTATTGCCGAGGCGATTGAAGAGCGCAGCAAGGCTGAGGAGCACCTGCGCCAGGCACAAAAGCTCGAAGCGCTCGGACAACTGACCGGCGGGGTCGCCCATGACTTCAATAACCTGCTGACCGTGATCCGTTCCTCGGTCGACCTGCTGGCACGGCCGAACCTGTCCGATGAGCGACGCGTGCGCTATGTGACAGCCATTTCCGAAACCGTTAACCGGGCGGCGCGACTGACGGCCCAATTGCTGGCATTCGCCCGGCGCCAATCACTCAAGCCGGAGCCGTTCAATGTCGGCCAGGCCATCACCGCGCTGGTCGCGATGCTCGACACCCTGACCGATTCACGCATCCAGATCACCACGGTGCTGCACAGCCAACCCTGTTATGTGAATGCCGACCCCGGCCAGTTCGATACGGCCATGGTCAACATGGCCATGAACGCCCGCGATGCCATGCGCGGAGAAGGGCGCCTGAGCCTGAGCGTATACCCGGTCGATGAAATTCCAGCGGTGCGCGCGCACCCGGCGGTGCCCGGCGAGTTCATCGCCATTGCCGTGGCCGATACCGGGGCCGGCATTGCGCCTGAGCACCTGGAGCGCATCTTCGAGCCTTTTTTCACCACCAAGGGCGTCGGCATGGGTACCGGCCTGGGCCTGAGCCAGGTGTTTGGCTTTGCCAAGCAATCCGGGGGCGAAGTGCGCGTAGTCACCGAGTTGGGCCGGGGCTCGACCCTGACCTTGTACCTGACGCGCGTTGCAGGTGGGTCCCTGGTGCGTGAGGCCGAGCCGGCCCCATTGCCCGAAGGCCACGGCACACGCGTGCTGGTGGTCGAAGACAATGCTGATGTGGGCGCATTTACCGTGCAGACCCTGACTGAACTGGGCTATCACACCTGCTGGGCCCTCGACGCCGAGGAGGCGCTGCAGACCTTGCACGCGGCGCACGGCGGCTTCGACGTGGTGTTCTCGGACGTGATGATGCCGGGCATGGATGGGGTCGAGCTGGCCAAGGAGATTCGTCGCCGCCACGCCGGCCTTGCGATTGTGCTCACCAGCGGCTACAGCCACGTCATTGCCCGGCACGGCACCCACGGCTTCGAACTGCTGCACAAGCCGTACTCCATCGACCAGCTGTCGCGCGTGCTGCGCAAGGCCATTGTGCAGGGTGTGCGCTTCTCCTAAAAAATAACTCGTTGATTTTATTGGCTATTAGATTAAACCCTGTAGGAGCGCGCTTGCCCGCGACCGGCTGCGTTAGCAGTCGTAAATTTGCAGCGTTTCATAGATTTCTGAAGGGTTCGCAGTCGTAAATTTTCAGCGTTTCCGAGATTTTTGCGAGCGCTACGCACTCGGTCGCGGGCAAGCGCGCTCCTACACCAGCCTCATGTTTGCTGCGCGACAACGGTCTGCGTTCGGCCATCCGGTCACGGCCGATCGGCCTGCTGTGCGGGCGCCTGCGCCAGGTTCTCAACCTGCACCAGCGCGCCGTCCCGGGCCAGGTGGTAGCGCTGCAGGTCGGCGGCCATGGTCAGCCGGCCGCTGTAGTGCGCCGCCGCTTCCAGGCGGACATCGTCGATGCTCGGACGGCGTTGCGGATTGTCCTGGAAGCGCGCACTGAAATGCGTCAGCACCAGGTTGGGCAGGCCGACAGCCTCGGCAAACTGCGCCACGGCCGCGGCGGTGCTGTGACCGTAGGTGCTCTGGGCGCGGGCGATCACCGGCTGGGTGAAGGTGGCTTCGTGCACCAGCACATCGGCGTCCCGGGCCACGCCAGCCAGCAACGCGGGTTGGTCGTTGTCACCACAGACAATGACGCGCCGTCCGGGCGAACCGGCCAGCAGGTAGACGTCCGGGTCAATCAGGCGCCCGTCATGCTCGACGCTGAGGCGGCGCGCAAGCCGGCCCCACAGCGGGCCACGGGGAATGCCGGCCGCCAGCAGACGTTCGGTGTCCAGCCGCGGCTCGGTGTCGGCTTCGGTGAACACATAGCCGTGGCAGGGCACGCGGTGCGACAGTTCGACAGTGCCCACCTCAAGGGTGCCGCTGCGCCAGGGGCCGAGGGTTTCGACAGCGTGCAGGCGCAGCTCGAACGGCAGGTGGCTGTCGCTGACCGCCAGGCTCTGGCGCACCCAGCCGTGCAGGGCGGCCGGCAGAATCAGGTCCAGCGGCTCGTTGCGTCCGGACATCCCGGCGCTGGCCAGCAGGCCGGGCAGGCCGAAGCAGTGATCGCCGTGCACATGGGTGATGAAGATGCCGCGCAGGTCACGCACGGACAAGGGGCTGTGCAACAGTTGGTGCTGGGTGCCTTCGCCGCAGTCGACCAAGTGCCAGGCTTTGCCGGACGCCTCGATAATGGCGGTGGCGCTGACATTGCGGGTCTTGGTCGGTGCCCCGGCGCTGGTACCCAGGAAAAGCAGATCCATACTGAAGGTCTCGCAGGCAAAAGCGCAGTGTGCCAGCCACCGGCGCACGGGTCACGCCACCTGGCGGCCCCGCGTTGGGGTCTGGTGATTGTGGGGGCGCCGCCACTGGCCATGACCGTTCGAGTGTCAGCTGATCGAGGCCTGACTGAGCAGGGCCAATGTCCTGGGGTCGGGTTCGCCCTGGTAGAACTGGCGCAAGGCACGTTCGAACAGCGCCGGCGCCGGCGCGACGTGGGCGAACAGGGTCAGGCATGAGCGAAACTTCAGGTCGTCGGGCGAGCCCAGGATGTGCAGGGCGCTTTTATCGGTGTGCTGCAGCATGGCCTCGACCGCCTGCACAAGCCTGGGGCCGAGCCGTTCATGGGCCAGGTAAGCCCGGGCTTCTGCGGCGTCGGCCAGGCCGTAGTGCTCGGCTGTCGAGCTGCGGCCCAGGCCCTTGAGTTGCGGGAACACGAACCAGATCCAGTGGCTTGTCTTGCGTCCGGCGTGCAGCTCGCTCATGACCTGATCGAAGACCGGATCCTGAGCGTCGACGAAGCGTTGCAGGCTGTCGGTGACGGGCATGGAAACACCTCCTGAGATTCAAAACGAATGCCAAGGAGCGACCAACGGTCGCGAATGCGGCAAACCCGATCCCATAGATCCGGATCATGGAGGCCCTTTCGCGACCGGATGGTCGCTCCCACACGTTATCTGCCTGTACGTCAGGCCCTACCGTTCGATCTGCCGATTCCAGCGTGCGTTCCATTCCGGGCGCAGTTTGTTGACTTCATCCCAGTTGATGGTCACCGCGGTCTTGAGGTAAGTCTGCATGGCCTCGACCTGGCCACGGGTCTTGTCGGTGGTCGGGGTGGTGGGGTTGGACGGGATCTGGTCGCCCAGCTCCAGCGCCGGCGACTGCGCTTCGGGGCTCAGCAGGAACTGCGCCAGTTTCTGCGCCAGTTCCGGCTGGTCATTGTTGGCCACCACGCATTCGGCCTGGTTGAGCACCACGGCGCCTTCCCTGGGCGCGGCGTATTCCACCGGGATGCCCTTGAGCTTGAGCGCGGTCACCTGCGTCGGGGTCAGCGGGAACAGGGCGGCTTCGTCGGTCTGGACCATTTCCGACAGCTTGGCCGAATTGGGAATGTACTCCAGCACGTTCGGGCCGACCTGCTTGGGCCAGGCGGTAAAGCCTGGGTCGACGTTGGTCTCGTCGCCACCCTGCAGGCGGTTGTACATCAGAAAACCGTGCAGGCCGAAGGTCGAGGACGCCAGCGACTGGAACACCACCTTGTTCTTGAAGCGCGCATCGCCCAGATCGCTCCAGGAGGTCGGCGCCGCCCAGCCTTTTTCCTTGAACATACGGCTGTTGTAGGCCAGCCCCGTGACCCCCAGGCTGACGGCGGCGGCCTTGTCCTTGATCAGTGCCTTTTCCGGTAACTGCGCCAGGGTCGGATTGGGTGTCAGGGTGCTGCACAGGTTCATGCCGATGGCGCGGTACATGATGCCGTCGTCGAGCACCATCACATGGATGGCCGGCTTGTTCGGCGTGGCCTGCACCTTGGCCAGGATATCGGCCGAGGTGCCCGGCACAATCACCACCTTGACGCCATTGGCCTTCTCGAAGACGGGCAGGATGTTGTCGGTGAACAACCGCTCCATGGTGCCGCCGTTCATGCCCAGGTACAGGGTGGGTTCGGCCATGGCCACGGCGGGCAGGCAGCAGAACAGAGCGAGCAGACGATGCTTGTGCGTCATGACAGGTTTTCCTTCTGAGTGGGAAAGGCGTGGAAACGACCGATGGAAAAGGCGGCCAGGCTGAGCCGTGGCGCGCCGAGCAGAATGCACTGCGCCAGGGCTTCGCCGGCCGCCGGGCCGATCTGGAACCCGGCACCGGCAAAGCCGAAGCCGTGCAGCAGGCCGGGTTGGGTCAGGCTGGGGCCGATCACCGGTTCATCATCGGGCAGGTAGCCCTCGGTGCCGCTCCAAGTCCGGATGGCCTGGGCGCCGGTCAGTGCCGGATACAGTTCGGTGGCGTTGCGCAGGATGTCCAGCACGGCGGCTTGACCGGCACGGGCGGTGGTGGGACCCACGGCAAAGCCGCGTCCGCCGCCCAGCACACAGTTGCCACGGCTGACCTGGCGGGCGTAGATACCACCGCCTTCGACCCCGGTGCTGGCGGTCATGAACAAGGGCAGGGGTTCGGTCACCAGCATGGCCGGATGCGCAGCGGTCAACGGCACCGGTTCGCCGAAACGCTCGGCCAGCTGCGCCGACCAGGCGCCGGCGCAGTTCAGCAGCCAGGGGGCGCGCAACGTCAGGCCGTTGATGCACTGCACCGTGAAGTGCCGGCCATCGTGCGTCACCTCCAGCACCTGGCATTGTTCAAAAACCCGGGCACCGGCGCGCTGCGCCGCCTGGGCAACGGCCGGCGACACCAGGCGCGGGTTGGCATGGCCGTCCTCGGGGCAGTACGAGGCGCCGACGGCGATGTCGCCGACCCAGGCAAAGCGCTCGCGCAGGGCGCGCCGGTCCAGCAGTTGCAGGTTCAGGTCGAAATCCCGGGTCTGGCGCTCATAGGCCTGCAAGGCGGCAAAGTCGGCGTCGCTGCGGGCCAGCTTCAAGTGCCCGGAGCGGGTGTACTCGCCGTCGACGCCGATCCAGTCATGCAACTGACCCCAGAGGGCATGCGCACGGGTCGACAACGGCAGTTGCAGCAGGGTACGACCCTGGCGGCGAACACCGCCATAGTTCACGCCGCTGGAGTGCGAGCCGCAAAAGTCGCGCTCGACCAGCGCTACACGCTGGCCGCCGCGCGCCAGGGTCAGTGCCGCGCTGCTGCCGACGATGCCGCCGCCGACCACCACGACGTCGACTTCGATAAGGCTCATGGGGTGATCTCCAGGCCAAAGGGCAACGGCTTGACCGGCGACTGGCCACGCAGGCGCCCGACCTGATCGACCGGCCGGCCGCTTTCACAGGCAATCAGCTCCATGGCGGCGGCGCCGCAGACCCGGCCCTGGCAGCGGCCCATGCCGACCCGGCAGATGGCCTTGACCCGGTTGATCTCCCAGTGCCCGGCGCGCACGGTGTCGCGGATCTCCCCGGCCGTCACCTGCTCGCAGCGGCACACGGTCAGGTCATCCGGTGCCTGCCGGGCCCAGTCTTGGGGGAAAGGAAAGGCTTGCTCCAGCCCGTGGCGAAAGCGCTGCAAGCGGGCCAGGCGCTTTTGCAGCTGCGCGCTGCGCAGTGTGTCGATGGGCAGGCCCTGATCGGCCAGCAGCGTCAGCGCCGCCAGCTCGCCGGTCATTTCCGCACCATCAGCCCCCAGGATGCCAGCCCCGTCGCCGGCCAGGTACACGCCTTCGCGGCTGGCGCGACCCAGCGCGTCACGTTCGGGCAGCCAGGCGCGATTGAGCGGGCTCCAGGCGAAGGTGCAGCCGAGCAGGTCGGCCAGTTGCGTTTCGCAGCGCAAGGCATGGGCGAAGGCCAGCGCGTCGCAGGCCAGTGTCTGCTCCCGGCCGGCTTTGCTCCAGCGCACCGCGCTGACCCGCTGCTGGCCCTCGACGCCCAGCAGGGTCACGCCTTGATGCACTGCGATGCCGTGGGCGCTGAGCCAGGCGCGGTAATACAGGCCCTTGGCGAAGGTGCCCGGCTGCCAGAGCAAGCCGGGCAGGGCACGCACCTGGGCGCTGAATGGCGAGGTGTCGAGCACGGCACACACGATGGCACCGGCCTTGGCGTATTGATACGCCACCAGGTACAGCAATGGCCCGCTGCCAGCCAGCACCACGCGCTCGCCAATGGCACAGCCCTGGAATTTCAGCGCAATCTGCGCCGCACCCAGGGTATAGACGCCGGGCAGGGTCCAGCCCGGAATCGGCAACACGCGGTCAGTGGCGCCGGTGGCGACGATGAGATGCTGGTAGTCAAGCTGGCCGGCCTGGAAGCCCTGGTGCAGGGTGTCCAGAGTCTGGTGCTCGGCGTTCCACACCAGCGTGTCGGGGCGGTAGTCGATATGAGAGCGCAACTGCTCCAGCGTGCCATGCAGTGCCTGGGCCTTGCCGGCTTCCAGGCCATACAACACCTTGGCGCTACGGCGAAAATTGAGCGGTTGCTGGCGGTAGATCTGGCCACCGCCACGGCTGGCTTCATCCAGCAGCACCGGGCGCATGCCGTGGGCCACCAGGGTCTGTGCGGCGCGGATCCCGGCGGGGCCGGCGCCGATGATGACGATCTGGCTCATAGGCACCGCCCCGGATCACGGGTCACGCACAGGTCCGGTTCGACAAAGGTCGAGCAGGCGCGTACGCGGCGACCGTCGGCCAGGCGCACCCAGCAGTCCTGGCAGGCGCCCATCAGGCAGAAGCCGGCGCGGGGTTCGGCATTGAAATCGCTGCCGCGCAGGTGCTGGTCGCACGTCAGGATGGCAGTCAGCAAGGTGTCGCCGGCCAGGGCCTGCGCGGGCTGGCCGTCGAGCACAAAGGCCACCGGTTGCCGGTCGTGTTCGGCCAGGCGTTTGAACAGGGGCGCACGGTTCATTGTTTACCCACCAGAACCCGGTCCAGGCCGTAGACACGGTCCAGGGCAATCATGGTCAGCGCCGTGACCCCGATCACCAGCGCCGACACCGCCGCCATCATCGGGTCTATGGATTCGGTGGCGTACACGTACATGCGCACCGGCAGGGTCTGGGTGGCTGGCGAGGTGATGAAGATCGACAGCGTGACCTCGTCGAAGCTGTTGATGAACGCCAGCAGCCAGCCACCGGCGACCCCGGGCAGGATCATCGGCAGGGTGATCCGGCAGAACATCGTCACGCGGCCCGCACCCAGGCTTTGCGCGGCCTGTTCGGCGCTGCGGTCGATGCCGATGGCGGCGGCCAGCACCAGGCGCAGCACATAAGGGGTGATGACCACCACGTGGGCCAGCACCAGCCAGGTGAAGCTGCCGTTGACACCCAGCAGCGCGAACAGGCGCAGCATCGCCACCCCCAGCACCAAGTGCGGAATGATGATCGGTGACAGCAGCAGGCCGTTGAGAAAGCCCTGGCCGGGGAAGCTGTAGCGGGTCAGGGCGAGCCCCGCCGGCACCGCAATCAGGGTGGCCAGGGTCGCCGACAGCGCAGCCAGTTGCAGGCTGTTATAGAACGCATCGAGAAAGTCGGCGCGCTCGAACACCGCCGCGAACCAGCGCAGCGACAAGCCGGAGGTCGGCAGGCTCAGGGTGTTTTCCGGGGTGAAGGCCACCAGGCACACCACCACCAGGGGCGCGAGCATGAACAGCATCACCAGGGCATGAAAGGACAGGGCCAGCGGGCCGTTACGGGTCATGGCTCAGACTCCAAGGGTGCGTTTGTAGCGGCGTTCGACCAGCCGGTTCCAGCTGAGCATCACCAGCAGGTTGATCAGCAGCAGGGCCACGGCAATGGTGGCGCCCATGGGCCAGTTCAGCTCGGCCAGGTACTGGTCGTAGATCATGGTGGCGACCATCTTCAGGCGCCGTCCGCCCAACAGGCCGGGAATGGCAAAGGAGCTGGCTGCCAGGCCGAAGACGATCAGCGTGCCGGACAGGACGCCGGGCATGATCTGCGGCAGCACGATTCGGCGAAACACCGTCCACTGGCTGGCGCCCAGCGACAGGGCTGCCTGTTCGCCGGCCGGGTCGAGTTTCTGCAGCGAGGTCCACACCGGAATGATCATGAACGGCAGCATCACGTGGACCAGGCCGATGATCACCGCGAACGGGGTATAGAGCAGTTTCACCGGTTGCCCGCCCAGGGCGGTGATGCCCTGGTTGATCAGGCCGTCGGCGCCCAGCAGCAGGCTCCAGCCGAAGGCGCGCACCACCACCGAGATCAGCAGCGGGGTGAGGATCAGGATCAGGAAGATCGAACGCCACGGCGCGGCCATGCGGCTGAGGATCATGGCCTCGGGGATGCCGATCAGCACGCACAGCACGGTCACCAGCGCGCTGATCCAGAAGGTGCGAAAGAAGATTTCGTAGTAGTAGCTGTCGGTCAGCAGGTTCAGGTAATGGCCGAAGGTGTATTCGCCGGTCTTGATGCCGGTGGCGTAGTCGAAGGCGTTGAACGACAGCACCACGGTCAGGCCCAGCGGCAGCACCAGCAGGATCAGAAACAGCAGCATGGCCGGGCTGCTCAGGCCGTAGCCCCAGGCGCTGTTGCGCGGTCTTGTGTCGCTCATGCCGCCACCTCGCTGGCGTCAAGTACGCGCAGCAACGCGTCGTCCCAGTCCAGGCTCACCGCGTGGCCCTCGGGCAGCGGTGCGCTGCCGTCATTGGCGCGCACCACGGCCACTTCGCCCAAGGCAGTGTCGATGCGATACAGCCACTGGCTGCCCAGGAAATAGCGGCAACTGACCGTGCCTTGCAGCTTGCCGCTGCCGGCCGCCACCAGGGTGATCTTTTCCGGGCGCAGGCTCAGGGTCAACGGACCTTCGGCGGCGACCTGCACGTTGCCGTCGGCGGTGCGAATGCCGTGCAGCCGGTTGGCCTTGCCGACAAAGTCGGAGATGAACGGCGTGCGCGGATGTTCGTAAAGACGGTAGGGGTCGTCGACCTGGGTGATGCGCCCGGCTTCCATGACCACCACCCGGTCGCTGATCGACAGCGCCTCGGCCTGGTCATGGGTGACCATCAGGGTGGTGATGCCCACTTCATGCTGGATGCGGCGGATCTCGAACTGCATTTCTTCACGCAGGTGCGCGTCCAGGTTCGACAGCGGCTCATCGAGCAGCAGCACCGGCGGTTCGATCACCAGCGCCCGGGCCAGGGCCACACGCTGGCGCTGGCCACCGGACAATTCGCGCGGGTAGCGTTCGGCGTGCGGGGTCAGGCGCACCAGGGCCAGGGCGCGGTCGACGCGCTGGCCGATCTCGGCACGCGGCACCTTGCGCATCTGCAGGCCGAAGGCGACGTTGTCACGCACACTCATATGAGGAAACAGCGCGTAGCTCTGAAACACCACCCCCAGGCCGCGGCTGGCCGGCTTGGCATGGGTGATGTCGCGGCCGTCGAGCACGATGGTGCCGCTGGTGACTTCAATGAAGCCGGCAATCATCTGCAAGGTGGTGGTCTTGCCGCAGCCTGAAGGCCCGAGCAGGGAGACGAATTCGCCTTTTTCGATTGCCAGGCTGGAGCTGGCCACCGCCTCCATGGCGCCGTAGCGCTTGCAGAGTCTGTCGATCAACAAAAAAGTCATGGCTGTGCTCCAACGTCAACGCGACCGGCAAGACCGGCAGTTTTCAGGGGGGCAGGCGCCAACGGCGAAAAGCAATGCTAGACGGACGTTGGCGCTCGCTTCGATGGCGGCGGCCGATGTTGTGGTATCGCCCTATGGACCCGAGAGTAGGGCAAAGCTTAGGATGGCGACAAGGCAGTAATTTCACTGAGCGGTAGCTATTTTGAAATTATTCCACTGAATGAAATTTTCGGAGGTTTAAAGCGAAATGGATTCCATTGATCGAAATAGTGAGCCCAGAGAAACCGGTGTCAGTGCAGTGTCGCGGCTGTTTGCCGTGCTGCGCGCCCTGGGCGATTGCAGTGGCGAGGGGGAGCGGGTCAGCCAATTGGCGCTGCGAGTAGGCCTGGCACAACCGACCACTCACCGTCTGCTGCGCAGCCTGGTCGAGGAGGGCATGGTCGATCAGTGTGCAACCAGCAAGCGTTACCGCCTGAGCCTGGATTTCTTTGCCCTGGCGGCCAAGGCTGGCCAGGCCGGCAACTTGCGCGATGTGGTGCGTCCCAGCCTGCTGCGGCTGTCGGCCTCGCTGGGCGATTCGCTGTTTCTGCTGGCGCGTTCGGGGTTCGATGCGGTGTGCCTGGACCGCAGTGAGGGGCCGTACCCGATCCGTACCTTCACTGGCGACATTGGCGGGCGCGTGGCCCTGGGCGTGGGCCAGGGCAGCCTGGCGATCCTGGCGTTCCTGCCGGAACTGGAGCGCGACGAGGTGATCCGCTACAACCTGCCGCGGCTCAAGGACGTTCATCATTACGACGAAGTGCTGCTGCGTGCCGAAATCGACAACGTGCGCAGCCTGGGCTACGCCGGACGCAACACCGGCGTACTCGACGGCATGGCCGGGCTGGCGGTGCCGATCCTGGACCGCAACGGCCATGCCGTCGCGGCCCTGAGCGTGGCAACCATCAGTGACCGCCTGGGCCCGACGCGCATGCCCACGGTGGTCGAACTGCTCAAGCGCGAAGCCCGGGCCATCGGCCTGCAAGTCAACCCGTTCGACCCGGTGCTGCACCGGCCCTCGCATGTATTTAGCTGATCACAGGCACAGAGCGCTGTAGGAGCGCGCTCTGCCCGCGACCGGCTGCGTTAGCAGTCGTAAAATTGCAGCGTTTCGCAGATTTTGAGTGTGTTCACCGCTGTAAATCTGTGGCGTTTCGCAGATTTTGAGTGTGTTCACAACTGTAAATCTGTGGCGTTGCATCAATTTTGCGAGCGCTGCGCACTCGGTCGCGGGCAGAGCGCGCTCCTACCACCACCCGCGGTTTCGTGCCGTGCGGGCCAGCGATCTGTGGGCGCGATCGATCAACCGGGGTCCGGCAACTGCGCTTCCAGGCGCGGGCAGGCCCAGTCGATGAAGGCGCGCACGCGTGGCGCCAACATCTGCGCGTGGGGAAAGACCAGTTGCACCGGCAGCGCCTCGGGCTCGAAGGCTTGCAGGATTCGCTGCAGGCGTCCGTCCTGCAGTTCTTCCCATACTTGGTAATGCAGCAGCCGGGCAATGCCCAGGCCCTGCACGCAGGCCAGGCGCACGGCGTGGGTTTGGTTGGTGACCAGGCGTGCCTGTACCTCCTCGACCAGTTCGGTCTTGCCACTGCGAAAGTACCAGTGCCGACCCCGGTCCTTCTGGTTGATACAGGCGTGCTCGTGCAGGCAGTGCGGGCTGTCTGGCGCGGGGGCGCCGCGCAGGTAATCGGAGCTGGCGCAGGTCACCAGCCGGGTATGTCCCACCGTACGGGCGACCATCGAGGAGTCGGGCAGGCGGCCGATGCGCACCGCCAGGTCCAGGCCTTCGTCGAGCAGGTCATTGATGCGGTCGTCCAGCATCAGTTCGACACGCATCTCGCGATGGGCCTTGAGAAAGTCATTGACCAGCGGGGCGATGTAGCGCTGGCCGAACTCCACCGGTGCGGTCAGGCGCAACAGGCCGGCGGGTCGATCATGGCGGGCGTCGTCAAAGCGTTGTTCCATGGTCTCCACCTCGGCCAGCATGCGTCGGCTCCAGGCCAGGTACTGCGCGCCTTCTTCGGTCAACGCCATGCGCCGGGTGCTGCGGTTGAGCAGGCGCACGCCCAGGTGCTGCTCCAGTGCCGCCAACGAACGCACCAATGAGGCCACCGACTGCCCGCTGCTGTCGGCCGCCGCGCTCAGGCTGCCACTGTCGTTGATGCGCACGAAATTGGCCATGGCCTTGAGCCTGTCCATCGATTCTCTCTGTCTGATCTGTGCGGTTAATGCACAAGTGTTGTCAGCCGCGCCCCCTAGGTGCGCAGCCTGCCTGGGGCGACACTGTACGGGACTTGAACGCCACGGAGCCAAGCCCATGACACTGATTGCCCCAGGCGCCAACCCGGCGCGTATCCAGGCTTACGATCACATCGGCATCCGCGTCAGCGACCGGCCGCGCGCCCTGGGTTTCTACCAGGCGCTGGGCTTTGTCGAAAGCGCCCGCTTCGCCGAACATGAAGCCAACGAAATGCTCAGCGCCGATGGCGTGCGCATCAACCTGATTTTCAACGGTGCCCGGATGCCCGAGGCGCATAACGTCCTGCTCGACGCGCCGATCAAACTGCCGGGCATCACCCACCCGGCCTTTATCGTCGATGACCTTGAGACGTTGCAGCGCTGGCTGGGCGAGCAGGGCATTGCTATCACCCAAGGCCCGCATCGCATCGGTCCGCGCCGCATCGCGCTGTTTATCCGCGATCCGGACGGCAACGTGCTGGAATTCAACCAATTGATCCCTGAAGGAAGCGCCGCATGAAACTGCATGACCTGACCCTGTCCGGCAACTGCTACAAGGTTCGCCTGTTTGCCGCTCTGGCCCGTATCGACCTGGACCTGGTGCCAGTGGACCTGGCCGGCGGCGAACACCGCCAGGCGCCGTTCATGGCGCTCAACCCACTGGCCCAGGTGCCGGTGCTGGAAGACGGCAAGCACGTAGTGCGCGATGCCCAGGCGATTCTGGTGCACCTGGCCGGCACCTATGGCGGCCTGGCCTGGTGGCCGGGCGAAGCCGCTGCCCAGGCGCAGATCGTGCAGTGGCTGTCGTTTGCCGCCAACGAAGTGCAGCACAGCGTGTGTGCGGCCAGGCTGGTCGAGCTGTTTGGCTATGAACTGGACAAGCCCGCCGCCCTGGAGAAATCCGTCCGCGTCCTGACGCTGCTCGACGCCCACCTGCAGCAGCATGACTGGCTGGCCATCGGCAGGCCCACCATTGCCGACTGCGCGGTGTACCCCTATGTGGCGCTGGCGCCCGACGGCGGCGTCGATTTGCAGCCTTACCCGCAGGTGCAACGCTGGCTGGCACGCATCGAGGCCTTGCCGGGTTATCTGCCCAAGCCCTGATTGCGAAAATAGCCCAAGGCCAGTAGTGAATCTTCGTCTGTTGGTGTATTCCAATGCCTCGCCGATCTATCCGGAGCCGAGGTCATCAGATGTGGATTGCAGTCGCACTATTTGCGCTAACGCTGGTGCTGGTGATCTGGCAACCCAAGGGGCTGGGCGTGGGCTGGAGCGCGGCCGGCGGCGCGGTGCTGGCCTTGCTCACCGGTGTGGTGGGGCTGGGGGATATCCCGGTGGTGTGGCACATCGTGTGGAATGCCACGGCCACCTTCATTGCGATCATCATCATCAGCCTGCTGCTCGATGAAGCCGGCTTCTTTGAATGGGCGGCCTTGCATGTAGCGCGCTGGGGGCAGGGTCGGGGCGGGCGCCTGTTCACCCTGATGGTGTTGCTGGGGGCGGCGGTGTCGGCGCTGTTCGCCAACGATGGCGCGGCGCTGATCCTGACCCCGATCGTCATCGCCATGCTGGCGGCCCTGCGCTTCAGCCCGGCGGCGACGCTGGCCTTTGTCATGGCCGCCGGTTTCATCGCCGACACCGCCAGCCTGCCGCTGGTGGTGTCCAACCTGGTGAATATTGTCTCGGCCGATTTCTTCAAGGTCGGTTTTGTCGAGTACGCCGCCGTCATGTGGCCGGTCAACCTGGTCAGCGTGGCGGTGACCCTGCTGATGCTGTGGCTGTTCTACCGCCAGGATGTGCCGGCCAGCTATGACCCGGCCCAATTGCGTGCCCCGCAGCTGGCGATCCGCGACCCGGCGACCTTTCGCGCCGGCGTGGTGGTGCTGGTGCTGCTGTTGGTGGGACTGTTCGTGCTGGAGCCGCTGGGTGTTCCGGTCAGCGCGGTGGCGGCCTTGTGCGCCTTGATCCTGCTGGTGATAGCAGGCAAGGGCCGCACCATTTCCATCGGCAAAGTGATGCGCCACGCGCCCTGGCAGGTGGTGGTGTTCTCGCTGGGGATGTACCTGGTGGTCTACGGCCTGCGCAATGCCGGGCTGACCGACACCCTGACGGCCGTGCTCGATACCCTGGCCGGGCAGGGGCTGTGGGCCGCGACGCTAGGCACCGGGCTGCTGGCCGCCTTGTTGTCCTCGGTGATGAACAACATGCCCAGCGTGCTGATCGGTGCGCTGTCGATCCAGGGCAGCGAGGCCAGCGGCGTGATTCGCGAGGCAATGATCTACGCCAATGTCATCGGTTGCGACCTGGGCCCGAAAATCACTCCCATCGGCAGCCTGGCCACGTTGCTGTGGCTGCATGTACTGGCGCAGAAAAACGTGCGCATCACCTGGGGCTATTACCTCAAGGTCGGCAGCGTACTGACCCTGCCGATCCTGCTGGCCACCCTGAGCGCGCTGGCCTTGCGCTTGAGCATGTAGGAGCGACGGTCGCGAATGCCGCCGATCACAGGTGCGCCTCAAGCAACAGCTCAGGCTCATGGCTGACCGGAAAATTCATCGAGCGGGCAATGAAGCATTTCTCATGCGCCGTGGCCTGTAGCATGCGGGCCTTGTCCAGATCGGACCCTGCCGCCAGTGTCACCCTGGGCCTGAGCACCACCGAGGTGAACTGCCCGGCGCCGTCAGCCTGCTCGATCATGCTTCCCTGGGCGTTGTCCTCATAAGCCAGGACATTGACTCCGGCCTCGGCGCACAGGCCCAGGTACCAGAGCTTGTGGCAGGCCGACAACGACGCTACCAACAGTTCTTCAGGGTTCCAGCGCGCCGGGTCGCCGCGAAAGGCCGGGTCGGAGGAACCCTCGATTTCAGGCTTGCCGGTAGCCTTGATGGCGTGCGCCCGGCTGTAGCCACGATAGGACGCGGTGCCGGTGCCCTGGTTGCCGGTCCAGACCACCTGGACCTGATAGTGATGGTGTTTGTCAGTCATTGTCGGCCTCTGTATGGGGGTCTTGTCTTGCCTGCGGGCAGAGCCTTGTCAGGCGCGGTTGGCTGTCATTGCCTGGTGCTCGGCCAGCTCGGCCTCGATAAAGGCGCTGATCATGGCGCGGTAGACCTGTTCCACCACCTGCCGATTACCACCGACCTCGTCTGCCAGGGCGTTGACCCTGGCAATGACCTGCTCGACCCGCGCCGGCGCCCGGACATCTTGCGCGGTGCTCTTGAAGGCGGCGGCCTGGCTGACGAATCGTCCGCGCCGGGCCAGCAGCGTGACGATCTCACGGTCCAGGCGGTCGATGTGTTGGCGAACTTCTTCAATGGATCGGCATTGCACTTCCATGCGGTGGACTCCTTTGATTTTGTGACAGACGATCGCTGGCCACACTAGCACGACAGATATGCACAATTGCACGTCCGGCGTTCGCAGAGGATTGTGTTGACTTGTGTGTAATTGCACATATGATGGCCCACATGAATACTGCTCTCGGCCCCAGCCTCTGTCATTGCCATGCCGTCAGGCGTAACGCCCGTTTCCTGACCCGGTTGTACGACCGGCACCTGGCCGCGGCGAACCTGTCGATCTCGCAGTTCTCGATTCTGGTGCTGGTCAAGAAGCACCCCGGCATCGCCATTGCCGAGCTGGCCGAGGCGATGGTCATGGAGCGCACCACGCTGGTCAGGGCGCTCAAACCCTTGCAGGTCGAGGGCTTGATCCATAGCCGCGCCGAAGGGGCGCGTTCGGCGCTCAGGCTGTCGCTGTCTGACCAGGGCCTGGCCAGCGTGACCGAGGCCAGGCCTTTCTGGCTGGCGGCGCAGCAGGAATACGAAGCGCTGGTGGGCGCCGAGCAGGCCGCCGCCTTGCGCGAGTCGTTGCAGGCCACGGTGGTGGGCTGATTTTTTTGCGCTTACATGTGCAATTGCACATGAGTAACCGCTGCATAAACAGGAATGTGCCATGAACCTAACCCTCGTCAGACAGGCAGGTGCCCGATGATCTCCACAGTTGTGGCCCGTTCGCTGGCACGTCGCCAGGTGCACTACAGTTGGGTCGCCCTGGCGGTGACCTTCCTGACCATGCTGGTCATGGCCGGGGCCATTGGCGCGCCCGGCGTGCTGATCACACCGCTGCGCACCGAGTTCGGCTGGGACACCGCCGACATTTCCGCCGCCCTGGCGCTGCGCTTTGCGTTGTTCGGGCTGATCGGGCCGTTTGCGGCGGTGTTCATGAACTACTACGGCGTACGCCGGGTGATGCTGGTGGCGCTGGCCATCGTCGCTACCGGGCTGGGCCTGTCACTGTTCATGACCCGGTTCTGGCAACTGGTGCTGTGCTGGGGGCTGCTGGTCGGCTTTGGCACCGGGCTGACCGCCATGGTACTGGGCGCCACGGTGGCCACGCGGTGGTTTAGCCAGCGTCGCGGGTTGGCGCTTGGGCTGCTGGCGGCCAGCTCGGCCACCGGCCAATTGGTATTCATGCCGGTAATGGCGGCGCTGACCGAAGCCTACGGCTGGCGCATGGCGCTGGGCTACGTGTGCGCGGCCATTGCCCTGGTGGCGCTGCTGGTCGGGCTGCTGATGCGTAATCACCCCGCCGACCTTGATCTGGCGGCCTACGGTGGTGACCAGGTCGAACCGCCTGTGCCGCGCACCCAAGGCATGGCGCAACTCCTGGTGACACCGCTCAAGGTGTTGGTTCAGGTCAGTTCGAGCTGGACGTTCTGGGTGCTGTTCCTGACCTTCTTCATTTGCGGGGCCAGCACCAACGGCCTGATCCAGACCCACTTCGTCAGCCTGTGCGGCGACTACGGCATTGCCCTGACCACCGCCGCCGGCGTGCTGGCGATGATGGGGATCTTCGATTTCATCGGCACGGTGGGCTCCGGCTGGCTGTCGGACCGCTTCGACAATCGCTGGCTGCTGTTCTGGTACTACGGCCTGCGCGGCATCGCGCTGATGCTGTTGCCGTTCTCGGACTTCACCTTGTTCGGCCTGTCGATTTTTGCCTTGCTGTACGGCCTGGACTGGATCGCCACTGTGCCGCCGACGGTCAAGCTCACCGCCCAGCGCTTCGGGCCGCAGCAGGCCAACGTGGTGTTCGGCTGGATCTTTGCCGGGCACCAGTTGGGCGCAGCCTTTGCGGCCTATGGCGCCGGCTGGACACGCACGACATTCGCCACCTACCTGCCGGCGTTTTTCGTGGCCGGACTGCTGTGCCTGATTGCGGCCTTGCTGGTGCTGTCGATCCAGCCGGCCAAGGTGGCAGCGGTGGCCACGTCGGGTGCGCAGCCGGCCTGAGGCTTGGGCAAGCCGGGTCTAGAGCGTCAGCGCCAGCCCCATCGCCACCGGCAGGATCACGGCTGCCGCCACGGTCTGGGCGGCAATGATATTGGCCATCAGCAAGGCGTCGCCGCCCATTTGCCGAGCCATGACATAGGACGATGAGGCGGTCGGCAAGGCCTGGAAGATCACCGCCACCGCAGCCGCCTGACCGCCAAACCCGGCGCTGCGGCACAGCAGGTAGGCCGCCGTCGGCATGACCAAAAACTTGATCACCGACGCACAGGCAATAGGGCGCAGGTGCAGGCGCAGCGAGCCCAGGCTCAGGGCCGCGCCCACGCACAACAGACCCATGGGCAGGGCGGCGCTGCCCAGTGACGCGAGCATCGGCGACAGCCAGGCCGGCAGGGTCAGGCCGCTGATCCTGGCCAGCACGCCCAGCAGGCACGACACCAGCAACGGGTTGGTGAAGAGCGAGCGCAGCACCGAGCCCAGCGCCTGGTGGGTCGGGGTGCAGCGGGCAAATACCAGCACGCACAGAATGTTGACGGTGGGCACGATGATCGCGTTGGCCACCGCCGCCATGGCCACGCCCGAGCTGCCGAACAACCCGGCGGCGACGGTGACCCCGATAAAATTGTTGAAGCGGATGCCGCCCTGGAACACCGAGGTGAATGCCGCCCCTTGCTCGGCCATGCGCCCCCGAAAGGCATACAGCAGCGCGGCGCTGCCCAGCGTCGAGGCCAGCAGCACCCAGGCCATGTCGTTGATTGGCACCTGCGAGAGGTTGGCCGTAGACAGGCTGTAGAAGAACAAAGATGGCAGCAGGATGTAATAGCCGATGCGCTCGGCGCCGGGCCAGAAGCTGTCAGCCACGAAGGCTCGGGCCTTGATCACGACCCCCAGAGCGATCAACAGGATGATCGGGCACAGCGTGGTCAATACCAGCGCAATCATGGACGGGCCTTCCCGAGGTAGTCGACGATGCGCCGGCAGCCTTCGACCAGTTGCGCCTTGTCGGTGGCAAATGACAAACGCAGGGCCTCGGTGACGCCAAAGGCCGAGCCCGGCACCACCGCCACGCCGTGCTCGTGCAACAGCGCATCGGCTGCGGCATCGCCATCGCGCACTGTGCCGGTCAGTGTGGGCAGCAGATAAAAGGCACCGTCGGGCTTGTTGACTACCAGGCCCGGCGCTGTCTGCAGAATCGCCAGCGCCGCATCACGGCGGTCGCGGTACACCGCATTGCGTTCCTGCAGGCACTGTTGCGGTCCATTCAGCGCAGCGGCGGCGGCCATTTGGCTCAGGCTCGAGGTCTGGGTGCAGTTCTGCGACTGCACCGCGTTGATACGGTCAATCAAGGATTGGGGACCGGCGCCCCAGCCCACACGCCAGCCGGTCATGGCATAGGCCTTGGACACGCCGTCCACGGTCAGGATGCGCGACTTGAGTGCTGGCATGGCCGTCAGCAACGTACGCACCGGCTGGCCATCAGCAGCGAAGTGGATGTGAGCATAGATGTCATCCGACAGGATCATCACCTGCGGATGCCGGAGCAGCACCTGGCCCAGTGCTTCAAGGTCCTGAGTGCTGTAGGTCACGCCGCTCGGGTTGCCGGGGGCATTGATGATCAGCCAGCGCGTGCGCTCGCTGATGGCGGCTTGCAGGTGTGCGGGCTGCAGGCGAAAGCCTTGTTCGAGGCTACAAGGCACGATGACCGGCACCCCGCCACAGGCGCGGACCATGTCGGGGTAGGAGGCCCAATAAGGCGCTGGAATGATGACCTCGTCGCCGGCCTGAATCGAGGCCAGGAAGGCGTTGAAGATGATCTGCTTGGCGCCGCAGCCGACCGCGATCTGGTTGATATCGTAATGCACGCCAGAGTTGCGCTCGAAAGCCTGCACAATGGCCTGGCGCAGTTCCGGGAGGCCGTTGGCCGGCGAATAGCCGAGTTTGCGGTTGTCCAGTGCGGCATGGGCCGCAGCGAGCACATGGGCCGGTGGAGTGAAATCGGGCTCGCCCAGAGTCAGGTCAATGATGGCGTGGCCGGCCGCCTTAAGTTCGGCGGCGCGTCTGGCCATGGCCAGGATGGGGGACGGAGCGGGAAGGGTGAGGCTCATCACAAGGACCTTGTCTGGAAGTACCGACACAGTAACCAACGCCTTGATTGAATAAAAACGGAATGTTTTAACGTGAGGGTTGAGAAAAACTCAAGGGTTGCTCAAGGCCTTGGCCAGTACGCCGGTCAGGTGCTGCCGGCTGCTTTTGTCATGTTCCAGCAGCACCACGCGACGAATCAGTTGCGGCTCGCCAAAAGGCAGCAGGGTCACGCATTCGAGGGTTGCAAGATCGTCGTCCGACAGCGGCACCACCGCCACCCCCAGCCCGCGCGAGGCCATGCGTGACAGGGCTTCCTGGCTGTCCAGTTCCATGGCCTCGGTGACGCGGATGCCCATCCGGTTGAGTTCTTGCTCGATGACCCGGCCGGCCCAGGCGCGCTTGTCGAAGCGTAGAAAAGGCTGGGTGCTCAGCAGCCTGACCAGGCTCTGGCCCTGCAAATGAGGAGCGGCCACGGCCCAGAAACGATCATGGTAAAGCGGCGTCACACTCAGGCTTGGTGGAAACGGCCTGACCGGCTCGGTGGTGATGGCCGCGTCCAGCTCGCCGTCCTGCACGCGCCTGGCCAGTTCCGATGACATGCCCGACACCACGCTGATGTGCAGCCTGGGGTGGTGGTTCTTGATCCACACCAGGGCCTCGGGCAGGCGGCCGGCCAGGGCGGTCTGGATCGCGCCGATGCGGATTCGGCCGCTGAGGCCGGGGCCCGAGTACAGTTGGTGGGCGAGGTCATCGTATTGCGCCAGGATAATTTCAGCCTGCGCCAGTGCCAACCGGCCGGCCTCGGTCAGCGTGACCTGCCGGCGAGTACGGTCGAACAGGCTGACACGCAGTTCGTCTTCCAGCGCCTTGATCTGCAGGCTGATGGCCGAGGGGGTCAGGCTCAGGCTGTCGGCGGCCTTGACGAAGTTGCCGTGCCGGGCGATGGCAACCAGAGAGCGGAGGGCTTTGAGTGACACGAGTGGACCTTGCGAGGCGGGCCGCCAGGATTGGCCAGGCCGGGGTTTATTGTGCCGTGTGCCTGGGCGGGTGGCCAGATGCCGGCCACTGTCTGTGCCACAGCCATCGCCGGCAAGCCGCCTCCCACAGGTGGCGCAGTGCCTGCCGTTCGGTAACAATCTGCAATGAATATTTGACCGAGTGCTCAACAATCCTTAGGGTGTCCGACCGTTTTTCTGCCTGAGATCCTCATGACTGACCGCTCCAAACTGCCGCCGACCGTCTACTTGCTGGGCCTGACGATCTTTTCTCTGGTCACCGCCGAGTTCATGGTCGCTGGCATGATGCCGGCCCTGGCCCAGGCCTTTTCGGTGAGCCTGGCGCAGGTGGGCAACCTGATTGCGTTCTATGCCCTGGGCATGGCCTTGGGTGGTCCGCCGGTGACGGTGCTGCTGTTGTCGCGTGGCATCAGCAACCAGCGCGCGCTGGTCGGGCTGTTGGCGGTGTATGTCGTCGCCAGTGTGCTGGCGGCCGTCGCGCCGACGTACACGGTGCTGGCACTGGCGCGCATCATCATGGGCGTGTCGAGTGCGGCCTGTATCGGCTTGTGCATGACCCTGTGTGCAGGGCTTGTGGCGGCGCAGGACCGTGGCCGGGCGATCTCGGTGGTGCTGGCCGGGTTGATGCTGTCGCCGGTGGCCGGTGTGCCGATGACCGCCTGGGTCGAGCATCATTACGGCTGGCGCGCCAGTGCCTGGCTGGTGGTAGGGCTGGCGCTGGTGTGCACTGTGCTGGCAGCCACTCGCCTGCCGGCTGGCAAGGCCGGCAGCGAGCCGGCCCTGGCCCGCCAATGGGCGGCCTTGAAGAGCCGCAGCCTGTGGGCGGCCTATGTCACCAGTGGCTTGATCATTGGCGCAACCTTTGCCGCCTTCAGCTATTGCACGCCGATCCTGATCCAGGAAGTCGGCATCGCCCCTGGGAGTGTGGCGCCATTGCTGGCGTTGTATGGCGTGGCCAACCTGGTGGGCAACATGCTGATCGGGCGGATTGCCGACAGCCACACCTTCATGGCCCTGCGCGTGGGGCTGGCCGTGATGGTGCTGGCGCTGGCCGGGTTTGCCTTGTCCGGCGCGCATCACTGGCTGAGCCTGGGTTGCTTCATTGCCTTGGGGCTGACCGGCGTGGCGCTGAATCCGGCGATGGTGGCGCGGGTGATGAAAGCCGCCGAGCCCAGCGCCCTGGTGAACACCTTGCACACCTCGGTGATTACCGCGGGGCTGGCGCTGGGCAGTTGGGCCGGTGGCAGTGTCATCGAGGCCGGCTATGGCCTGCGCGCACCCTTGTGGGTGGGCGCGGGCATGGCCTTGGTGGGATTGCTCAGCGTGATGCTACCGAGCATGGCAAGCCGCACGGCAGCGGTGGCCACGCCTTCCTGAAGCGCGGCCCTGCACGACCGGCTGCGGCGTCTGTGCGGCTGCAATCGCCGGCAAGCCGCCTCCCACAAGGTGACGTGTCGTGGCGTTCGCGACCAACGGTCGCGAACAGGCCTCTCTCACAAGGGGTTTGCAAGCTGGGCTGATCAATGTGCGCCGGCAGCCTTGTTCAGGTCGCCGTCGGCCCATTCGGTGTAGATGCAGGCGTCGGCCGTGGCCCAGCGCACTTTGACCGTGTCGCCGGCGGCCATCGGCATGCCGGTGGCCGACAGGGCCTTGACGGTCATGGCCGTGCCGCTGCCGGTGACCACCGCGCAGGTCTGGCTCTCGCCGAGAAACAGCACTTCGGTGACCTTGGCGGTGACTTCGTTCCAGCCTTCGGCCAGGGGTGTGCTGGCGGCCTGGGCGACGCTCAGGGCCTGGGCCTTTTCCGGGCGCACCATCAGCAGCACGTCCTGGTCGGTGGTCAGGCCCGGGGTAAGGCGGATCGACAAGGGCTGGCCCTCGAACGTTGCCACCGCATTGCCCTGGGCCTTGAGGCGCAGGAAGTTGGAGTTGCCCAGGAACGAGGCAACGAACGCATTCGGCGGGTTCTGGTACAGGTCGTAACCGCTGCCCAGGCCGACGATCTTGCCGTGGCTGAAAATCGCGATGCGCTGGCTCAGGCGCATGGCTTCTTCCTGGTCGTGGGTCACGTAGACGATGGTGATGCCCAGCCGGCGATGCAGCTGGCGCAGTTCGTCCTGCAGGTCTTCACGCAGTTTCTTGTCCAGCGCGCCGAGCGGTTCGTCCATCAGCAGGATGCGCGGTTCGTAGACCAGGGCACGGGCAATCGCCACCCGCTGTTGCTGGCCGCCAGACAGCTGCGCCGGGCGCCGATGGGCGAAGGCGTCGAGCTGCACCAGCTTGAGCATGGCGTCGACCTTCTTGTCGCGCTCGGCCGCCGACAGCTTGCGAATGTTGAGCGGGAAGGCAATGTTGTCGCGCACGTTCATGTGCGGAAACAGCGAGTAGCGCTGGAACACCATGCCGATGCCGCGCTTGTGCGGCGGCACGTTGACCAGCGATGCACCGTTGACCAGGATCTCGCCGCTGCTGGGCGTTTCGAAGCCGGCCAGCATCGACAGGGTGGTGCTCTTGCCCGAGCCGCTGGAGCCCAGGAAGGTCAGGAACTCGCCGTCCTTGATGTCCAGGTCGATGTTGTCCACCGCGGCAAAGTCGCCATAGTGCTTGTTCAGGTTGCGCAGGCGCACCAGAGGCTGGCCGGCGGTGGCAGAATCTTTGATCACGGCACTCATGAGGTACTCCGGGCTTCGTTACGGCGACGCAGGGTCGCGGCGATGAACATGACCAGCACCGACAGGCCGATCAACAGGGTCGAGGCGACAGCGATGACCGGTGTCAGGTCCTGGCGCAAGGTGGTCCACATCTTCACGGGCAAGGTCTGCAGGGTCGGGCTGGCCATCATCACGCTCAGGACCACCTCGTCCCACGAGACCAGGAAGGCGAACAGGGCACCGGCGATCATGCCCGGCCGAATGCCCGGGAAGGTCACCTTGTAGATCGCCTGCAGCCGCGAGGCGCCGCAGATCACCGCCGCATCCTCGATCGACTGGTCGAACAGCTTCAGCGAGTTGATGATCGAGATGATGGTGAACGGCAAGGCGACGATCACGTGGCTGACCACGAAGGAAAACAGCGTGCCGGTGTAGCCCAGTTTCAGAAACAGCGCATAGACCGCCACGGCGATGATCACCAGCGGCACGATCATCGGCAGGGTGAACAGCCCGTAGAGCATGTCCCGGCCCGGAAAGCGCCCGCGCACCAGGGCAAAGGCGGTGGGCAGGCCCAGCGCCACGGCAAAGATCGTGGTCAGGATGGCGACCTTGAAGCTCGATATCGCTGCCGCCATCCAGTCGGGATTGGAGAAGAACTGCCCGTACCATTTGAGCGTCCAGCCCGGTGGTGGAAACACCAGCCACTGCGAGGAGCCGAACGACAGCAGCACGATGAAGACAATGGGCAGCAGGAGAAACAGGGCGATCAATCCGGTGATGCTGTACAGGCCAATCCGTAGCCGCGAGCCCATCGCATTGGGAGTCAGGAGCATGGTCGCTTACCTCGCGTTACTGGCGCCTACCGGGGATTCCGGCTGCAGCTTCAGGTAGAAATAGAACATCACCAGGGTGATGGCGACCAACAGTGCCGCGGCGGCGCTGGCCAGGCCCCAGTTGAGGAACGACTGCACCTGCTGGACGATGAACTCGGGCAGCATCATGTTCTGCGCACCGCCCAGCAGGGCCGGAGTGACGTAGTAACCGAGCGACATCACGAACACCATCAGCGCGCCGGAAAACAGCCCCGGCCGGCACAGCGGCAGGAACACCCGAAAGAAGTTGGTCCAGGGGCTGGCACCACAGATGGAGCCGGCCTGCAGCACCATCGGGTCGATGGCCTGCATGGTGGCCTGCAACGGCAGGACGATAAACGGGATCATGATGTAGCTCATGCCGATCACCACGCCGGTGAGGTTATGCACCATCTCCAGCGGTTGGTCGATGATGCCCATCGCCATCAGGGTCTTGTTGACGACCCCCGAGGCCTGCAGCAGCACCAGCCAGGAATAGGTACGTGCCAGCAGGCTGGTCCACATCGACAGCAGCACGATGTTGAGCAGCCAGCGGCCCCAGCCGCGCGGCACCAGGGTAATGGCCCAGGCCAGCGGGAAGCCCAGCAGCACGCTGAACAGCGTCACCAGTCCGGCGACCGAAAAGGTGTTGAACAGCACCCGGGAATAGGCCGAGTTGGCAAACAATTGTTCGTAGTTGCCCAGGCCCGGCACCGGCTCCAGAAAGCCGCGCAGCAGCAGGCCGATCAGCGGGGCGAAGAAAAACAGTCCGAGAAACAGCAGGGCCGGCAGCAGATTGCGGCTGCCGCGCCAGCGTTGCGCCAAAGAAGGCTTGATAGTCATGTGCGCTCGCCTGTTCGCTGCCGGGGCGTGAACCGCGCCGGTGGTGCGCGAGGCACCACCGGACACAGAGGATTGGCCGGATGCAGGGGCCGTCATTTTTACTTGACCAGCCATTCGTTCCACCGTGTAGCGATATCAGGACCGTTTTTGGCCCAGTAGGCGAAGTCCAGTGTGATCTGCTCGGAGGCGTAGTTGGTGGGCAGGTTTTTCGCCAGGGTCGAGTCCAGGCGTGCCACGCTGTCGGTGTTGACCGGGGCGTAGGCGCTGAGGTTGGAGAAGTCGGCCTGGCCCCTGGCGCTGGTGGCCTCGGCAATGAACTTCATGGCTGCGTCCTTGTTTTTCGCGCCCTTGGGCACGACCAGGAAATCGGCCATGACCAGGTTCTGCTTCCAGGTCACGCCCACTGGCGCGCCGTCCTGTTGCAAGGCGTAGACGCGACCGTTCCACATCTGGCCCATCGAGGCTTCACCGGAAGCCAGCAGTTGCTGCGACTGCGCGCCGCCGCCCCACCAGACGATGTCTTTCTTGATGGTGTCGAGTTTCTTGAAGGCGCGGTCCAGGTCCAGCGGGTAGAGCTTGTCTTTCTCTACGCCGTCGGCCAGCAGCGCCAGTTCCAAAACGCCAGGGCTCGGCCATTTGTACAGGGCGCGTTTGCCGGGGTAGGTCTTGGTGTCGAACATGGCCGCCCAGTTTTCCGGGGTCTTGGTGCCGACCTTGCTTTCGTTGTAGCCCAGCACGAAGGAGAAGAAGAACGAGCCGGCGCCATGGTCGGAGACGAAGCGCGGGTCGATCTTGTCGCGCTTGATGGTGTTGAAGTCCAGTGGCTCCAGCAAGCCTTCGGCGGCGGCGCGCAGGGCAAAGTCGGCCTCTACGTCGACCACGTCCCACTGGACGTTGCCGCTTTCGACCATGGCCTTGAGTTTGCCGTAGTCGGTGGGACCGTCCTGCACGACGGTGATCCCGCTGGATTTCTGGAAGGGGGTGGCCCACGCCTGTTTCTGGGCGTCCTGGGTCGAGCCGCCCCAACTGACGAAGTTGACGCTCTCGGCAGCCAGGGCGGCAACACTCGAGAAAGCCAACACGCCAGCGACCAGCACTGCAGTTGCACGTTTGTTCAACACCATTTTCACGCCCTCATTTGTTGTGTTTTGAGCGGGCTTGGGTTTTTGCCCGCGTATTCGGAGCAGTAGGTCCAGCAGGACCTTTTGAAACTGGGCGACCGGGTCAGGTGCTGTTGTTATTGGGCTACGGTTGGCGCGTGCCCCTGACAGAAAAATTCGGTCTACGGGATATCATATTATGGTATTCCAAACTTTCTGCAAGCGTTTTGCCTGCACTGGACCTCCTTCATCTGACGTTTTTTTCTGCAGGGTCTTCACGCGTGGATACGGCGCTTAACCGGTAAAAGGAATGCTCTCGACCACTTCCAGGTCGTAACCGGTCAAGCCCGCGTATTTCAGTGGTGGCCCCAGGTGGCGCAGCTTGCCGACGCCCAGGTCCTGCAGGATCTGTGCCCCGGTGCCGACTTCGGAATAGATGCGCGATTGCGAGCGGGTGTACTGGCGCGGTGGCTTGGTGAGTTGCGGTACCCGCTCAAGCAGGGCCTGGGACGACTCATGGTTGGCCAGCACCACGACCACGCCACGGCCTTCTTCAGCCACTTTCTGCAGGGCCGCCCACAGCGTCCAGTTGGCGGGGCCGGTGTACTCGGCACCGACCAGGTCGCGCAGCGGGTCGACCACATGCACGCGCACCAGGGTGGGCTCGTCGCGCTTGATGTCGCCCATGACCATGGCCATGTGCACGCCGCCTTCGATGCGGTCTTCGTAGGTAAACAGGCGGAAGGTGCCATGCACCGTGGGCAGCTCGCGTTCGCCGATGCGCCCGACCGTGTGCTCGGTGCTCAGGCGGTAATGAATCAGGTCGGCGATAGTGCCGATGCGGATGCCATGCCGGGCGGCAAAGGCTTCAAGGTCCGGCCGGCGGGCCATGGTGCCGTCGTCGTTCATCACCTCGACGATCACCGAGGCAGGGCTGAAACCGGCCAGGCGCGCCAGGTCGCAACCGGCTTCGGTGTGCCCGGCGCGGGTCAGTACGCCGCCTTCACGGGCGCGCAGCGGAAAGATATGACCTGGCTGCACCAGGTCCTCGGCGCAGGCACCTGGCGCCACGGCGGCCTGCACGGTGCGCGCGCGGTCGGCGGCGCTGATACCGGTGGTCACGCCGGTGGCGGCCTCGATGGAAATGGTAAAGGCGGTGGCGAACACGCTGCCGTTGCTGGGCACCATCTGCTCCAGGCCCAGGCGTTGGCAATGCTCATCGGTCAGCGTCAGGCAGATCAGCCCGCGGGCCTCACAGGCCATGAAGCTGATGGCCTGCGGGGTGCAACGATCAGCGGCCAGCAACAGGTCGCCTTCGTTTTCCCGGTCCTCGTCATCGACCAGCAAGACCATCTTGCCTTGGCGATAGTCGTCAATGATGTCTTCGATACGGTCAAACGGCATGGCTCAGGATCTCAGTGTTATGGGATAAATAAACGTGGTATACCATAAGACAGAATATTTCATGAATTCCCTATCAATGAAACAGTGAGATCGCGATGAAAGCCTACTGGATTGCCCACGTCGATGTGACCGACCCCCAGCAGTACAGCGAATATACCCAGCGTGCGCCGCAAGCGTTCAACTTATTTGGTGGCAGATTCATGGCACGTGGCGGCCGCTGCGAAGCCATCGAGGGCCGCGAGACGCCACAACGCACTGTGATCATTGAATTCGACTCCTATGAGCAGGCCCTGGCGTGCTACCACTCACCGCAGTATCAGGAAGCCATGGGTCATCGCCAGGGCGTGGCAAAGGCCGAGATCGTGATTGTAGAAGGGATTTGAGACAAGCCTGTGTCGGGTGGCGTTGCCACGCCACCCTGCATCACATTGGCTGGAATTTTGCCGCGCCTCTGTCCTCTATAAGTCGGTGACTGATTACATCATTGCCGCCAGGCGCTACAGAGGATGACGATGAGCGCGCGTATCACCGCCCGGACGCTGGGCATCGAATTCACCCCCGACCCCGAGAAAGGGCTGTTCCTGTGGCTGCTGGCCAGTTTTCTGATCGGCAAGCGCATCCAGGCCGACATTGCCGTGGACACCTGGCGCGTCATTGTCGAACGCCACGGTCGTGACACCCCCCTCAAGCTTGGCCAGTGCACTCACCGTGAACTTGTCGCGATGCTGGGCGAAGGCCATTACACCCGCTATGACGAGTCCACCGCCGAGCGCCTGCTGGCGCTGGTCGACACCCTCAAGCGCGATTACCACGGCCAGGTCAGCGGCATTTACCGGGCCAGCGCCGACCGCCACGACGTTGAAAAACGCTTGCTGGCGTTCAAGGGTATCGGTCCCAAGACCGTGGAAATCTTCATGCGCGAGGCGGCGGGGGTGCTGTATTGAGCCAGGTTCCAGGTCTGCGGCTGGGGTGCGCCGGGTGGGCGCTGAACCGTGAGCACCAGGGTGACTTTGCCGGCCAGGGCACCCATTTGCAGCGTTACGCGCGGGTGCTGAACGCGGTCGAGGTCAACAGCTCGTTCTACCGGGCTCATCAGGTCAAGACCTGGGCTCGCTGGGGCGAGGCGGTGGCCGGTGATTTTCGCTTTGCCGTCAAGGTGCCCCAGACCATCACCCATGTGCAGCGCCTGCGCGACTGCGAGGCCTTGCTCGATACGTTTCTGAGTGAATGCACGGCATTGGGTGAGCGGCTCGGTTGTCTGTTGATCCAGTTGCCGCCGTCGCTGGCCTATCAGCCGGTGCAGGCCGCCGTCTTTTTCGAAGCGCTGCGCCAGCGCTACGACGGCCCGGTGGCCATTGAGCCTCGCCACCCGTCGTGGGTTGCCGCGCAGGGCCAGCTGGAGCACTACCGCGTGGCCCAGGTCGCGGCTGATCCTGCCCGGCTGGGCACCGACGCCAGGCCTTCAGGCTGGCCGGGCCTGCAGTACTGGCGCCTGCACGGCAGCCCTGAGATTTACTACAGCGCCTACGGTCCCGAGTGTCTGCAAGCCCTTGCCGCGGCCTTGCAGCGTTCGGCGGCCGAGGGCGTCGAAACCTGGTGCATCTTCGATAACACGGCAGCCGGTGCGGCGCTGGGCAATGCCCTGGCGTTGCAGCGCTTGCTGGGAACAGGAGAGCCCACTGACCAGGAGTGACTGGCATGAACTCAAGCCAATGGCTGGAAAAACTGTTGTACGCCCGAGGGCCGGGCGGTGAAGAGACCGAGGTGCGTGACCTGTGTGAGTCAGCGTTGCGCACGTATTGTGACCAGACCTGGGTCGACGATGCCGGCAACCTCATCGGCCTGTTGCGCAGCACCCGTCAGGGCGAGCCGGGCGAGGCCACGCTGCTGATGGCCCACCTCGACGAGATCGCCATGGCGGTCAAGCGCATCGAAGACGACGGCACCTTGCAGGTCGTCGCCCTTGGCGGCGCCAATCCGGTCAACTTTGGTATGTGCCCGGTGGACATCATGGGCGACCACCAGGTGCTGCCCGGGGTGCTGTCGTTTGGCAGCATGCACCAGAGCGCCCAGTCGTCCCAGGGGGCGGATGTGAACCAGGGCAATGTGCACTGGGACGACGTGCACGTGGTCACCCGGCGCTCGGCGTCGCAACTGGCCGAGGCGGGCGTACGGCCCGGCACGCGGGTGGTGCTGAGCCAGCACTGGCGGCGGCCGTTCAGGCTGGTCGACTGCACGGCAGCACACTTTCTCGATGACCGTGCGCCGGTGGTGGCAGTGCTCCAGGCCGCCGAACAACTGGCGCAGTGCCGCGAGCACCTTTCAGGCGACCTGTACGTTGCCTTTACCAGCCAGGAAGAGGAGACCAACGCCGGCGCGTTGTTTGCGGCGCATCACCTGCCGTGCCGAACGGCCATTGCGGTGGAGGTCGGCCCGGTGGTGGCCGAATACGGCACATTCCTGAAGGCCGACCCGATTGTGGTGGCCGGCGATCAGAAGGGCCACTACAGCCGCGCCGTCACCGACCGGCTGATCGAGGCGACCCGCCAGGCAGGCTACACCGCCCAGGTTGCCTTGCTGGTGGAGTTTGCCTCCGATGCCAGCGCCATCCTCGGCAGCGGCGCCCTCGGCCGGGCCGGCTGCATTGCCATCCCGACCGAAAACACCCATGGTTTCGAAATCGTGCTGGACGAAGGCATCCAGGCCTGCGCCCGCACGCTGGTGTGCCTGCTCAGCGACAGGCCGGCTCAATAATCGACCCACACCCCGCCGGCATCGGCCGACTGCACGCACCGTTCGACCCAACGCACGCCCTCGACTCCGGCATCGATATCCGGGTAGCGCAGCGGCGCCGGTTCGCCCCGGTCGGCGGCGTCCATGGCCAGGGCGAAACGATAATAAAGATTGGACCAGGCTTCGAAGAGCCCTTCGGGATGGCCGGCGCCGATGCGATCATCGAGCACGGCATTGGCGTGCAGGTAGCCCATGCCACGCTCCAGCACCTGCGCCGGCTGTCCCTGGATTTCGAACGACAGCTGGTTGGGGCGCTCGTCCCACCATTGCAGGCTGGCCCGTGAACCGATGACACGGATCAACTGGCCATGCATGGAGCCGGCATTCACCGCGCTGGACCAGACCGTGCCCATCGCGCCGCCGGCGTACTGCATCAGCGTGTAAGCGTTGTCCTCCAGCGGCGCACGGCTCTTGACGAAGCTCTGACGGGTACACAGCAGCCGCTCGATCTTCAGGTCCGGCAGCATGACGTGGGACAGGTACAAAGGGTGCGTGCCGACATCGCCCAGCACATAGCTGGGTCCCGCCACCTTGGGGTCGACCCGCCATTGCGCCGACGCACTCTGGCTATCCGCTGCCTGGCTATGAAAGCCGTGGGCGAACTGCATGTGCACCATGCGGATCTCGCCCAGATCGCCTTGCGCGATCATTTCCCGTGCCTGCTCGATCAACTGGTGCCCGGCATAGCCGTAGGTCACGCCCACGACCCGCTGATGCCGGGTGGCCAGCTCGCGCAGCGCTTCAGCCTCGGCGACGGTAAAGCACAGGGGTTTTTCGCAGACCACATGCAGCCCGGCCAGCAAGGCGGCACGGGTGATCTCGAAATGCGTACCGTTGGGAGTGGCCACCGACACCGCCTCGATGCCGTCGGGCCTTTGTGCTTCGGCCTCGAACAGGCGGCGGTAGTCCGGGTAGCAGCGCTCGGGGTCGACACCCAGTTGCACACCGAAATCGCGGCCGCGTTGCGGGTCGATGTCGAAAGCACCGGCCACCAGCGCAAAAGACCGGTCGCGCAGGGCGGCCGAGCGATGAATGTAGCCGATCTGGCTGTTCTGCCCGCCGCCGACCATGGCCCAGCGCAGCGGCCGGGCAATACGTTTGCTGCCATTGATCATCAAAGCTTTCCTTGTGCGAGAGGGTCAGAAGCCGGCTGCGGCCAGCCACTGGCGGCTGGCCGAAACGTCATGCAGGACGCCGGCGGCATTGCGCGGGTCGCGCTCCTGCTCGACGGTGATGCAGCCGGCGTAGCCCGACTCGTCAAGCAGTGCGCGTAGTGCGGGATAGTCGATACAGCCCTGGCCGATCGGGCACATCACGCCCCTGGCACAGGCGTCGAAAAAGCGAATGCGCTCGCCCAGCACTTGTTCGAACACGGTCGGGTCGATGTCCTTGAAGTGGATGTAGTCCAGGCGATCAGCGTACTGGCGCAGGGTCGCCACCGGGTCCATGCCGGCGTAGTACAGATGCCCGGTGTCCAGGCACAGGCCGGCGACGTCGGCGGGAATGTCTTGCACCAGTTGCGCCAGTTCATCGGCAAATTCGATATGCCCGCCAGCGTGGGGGTGCACCACGGTGCGCACGCCGTATTCGCGCCAGGACAGTTCGGCGATGGCGCGGATGTGGCTGATCATCGCTCGCCAGTCTTCGGGGGCCAGGCGCTGGGCCTGGGCCGAATGGCCAGCGGCGTAATCGCGGGCTTCATGGCCCCAGTCGATGACCACCAGGTAAGGCGCGGCGTAGTGCTGGCCGGGTTCGGGATCGACCTGTGGCAACTGCTTGAGCAGGGCGCAGATGTCATGGGTCTGCTGCAACAGGCTGGGCAGATTGGCCGGCGCCACCAGGTTATCGAAAACAGTCCCGGCCACCATATGCAGACCGTTAGCCTGAAGGGTCGCACTGACCTGTCCGGCGTCCAGTGGCAGGTAGCCGTAGGGGCCCAGCTCAATGCCGCGATAGCCTGCCTGGGCCGCTTCAGCCAGGACCTGGCGCCACGGCGGCAAGTGCGGATTCTTGGGGTCGTCGACGCCCCAGCAGCAGGGTGCGGTGCAGATGTGCAGGGTCATGAAAGGCTCCTTGATTGTTGTTGTCAGCCGATGTGGGTGGCCCGCAACAATCCTGCGACACGGGTAACGGGGTTGCTATAGTCGTTGGGCATTACCTGTCATAACCTGTCAACCCGCTGCCAAGAGATACCATTTCATGTCAGAACCGCGCGTACCTGCCCGTCGTGCCACGCTCGAAGATGTGGCCAAGGCCGCCGGCGTCAGTGTGTCAACCGTGGACCGGGTCATGAGCCTGCGCGCCAACGTGCGCGCCGACACCGCCCAGCGCATTGCCGAGGCGGCCGCGCAACTGGGCTTTTACGGGCGCAATGTGATCGAGCAGCGCCTGTTGCAGCACCGGCCGGTGGTGCGCATCGGCCTGTTGCTGCAAAAGCGCGGCGTGGCGTTCTATCAGGGGCTGGCCAAGGCGCTGACCGATGCCGCCGCCGCCAGCGTGCGCGCCCAGGTGCGCGTGATGGTCGGCTACATTGACGATCTGGACCCGGCCGCCACGGCCGAGCGCATTCTGGCCCTGCAACATGAAATCGATGCCTTGGGCGTGGTCGCTGCCGACCACCCGGCTGTGGCGGCAGCAGTGGCACACCTGCGCGCCGCCGGCCTGCCGGTGATTGCCATGGTTTCGCAATTGAGCGCGGCGGCGGGCGCCGGGTATGTGGGGGTCGATAACCGGCGCATGGGCCGTACGGCGGCCTGGTTCATCACCCGCCTGGCCCGGCAACCCGGCGCCGTGGCGGTGATGGTTGGCACCCAGCGTTTTCAATGCCAGGAACTGTGCGAACTGAGTTTTCGCTCGGCCCTCGCCGAGCAGGGCGCCGACTGGGAGCTGCTGGCCACGCGCCTGACCCTGGAAGACGCGGCCTTCGCCTATGCCGGTACACTGGATTTACTGACCAGTGAGCCTGGACTGGCCGGGCTGTACGTGGGCGGCGGCGGTATCGAGGGGGTGATCAAGGCGTTGCGTGAATACAAGGCCCGGCAGGCCGTCCGGCCGGTGGTGGTCTGCCACGACCTGACCCCGCTTACCCGGGCTGCCCTGCGTGAAGGTGTGCTCGACGCCGTGCTGTCACACCCGGTCGAAGCCCTTGCGCAGGCGACCATCAGCCGCTTGGTGCAGGCCGCGATCAAGGCACCCGATGAATCGGACATCTGCCTGTTGCCGATCCAGATCGACGTGCCGGAAAGTGCCTGAGATAGGGGGCGGCACGCAATTATCGTAGGAGCGACCAAGGGTCGCGAATGCAGGCTGCCATAAAACCTGTGGGAATGAGCTTCATGTACATGCAGACACCCTCCATTTGAAGGTAATGTGGCCATGACCGTGCCATGCCATAAGGAAATCCCATGAGTCTGTCTTTGCTGAGCCGCTACGCCTTTTTCGTCGGTTGTGTGCTGTTCACGCTGGCCACGCTGCCGTTCGTGCTGCAACACGAGTGGCTCTGGCCCTTCACCCTGGTCTTTGGCGCCCTGAGCCTGCTGGGTGTGTTCGACCTGTTGCAGTCGCGTCATGCGGTGCGCCGCAATTACCCGATCCTGGGCAACATCCGCTACCTGATCGAAGGCATTCGTCCGGAGATTCGCCAGTACCTGCTGGAAGCCGACTCGGAAGCGACGCCGTTTTCCCGCGCCCAGCGCGCGCTGGTGTACTCGCGGGCCAAGAGCGAAGCCTCGGACAAGCCGTTCGGCACCCTGATGAACGTCTACGAGACCGGCTACGAATTCATCAGCCATTCCATGCGCCCGGCGCCCTTGAACGACCCTGAGCATTTCAGGGTCGAGATCGGCGGCCCGCAGTGCACCCAGCCGTACTCGGCGTCGGTGTTCAATATCTCGGCGATGAGCTTTGGCTCGCTCAGCGCCAATGCCATCCGGGCCTTGAACAAGGGCGCAAAAATGGGTCATTTTGCCCATGACACCGGGGAGGGCAGCATCAGCCCTTATCACCGCGAACATGGCGGTGACCTGACCTGGGAGTTGGGCAGCGGCTATTTCGGCTGCCGCACTGCCGACGGGCGCTTCGACCCTGAAAAGTTCGCCCTGCAGGCCAGTGACCCGCAGGTGAAAATGATCGAGATCAAGCTGAGCCAGGGCGCCAAGCCTGGCCACGGCGGCATCCTGCCCAAGCACAAGGTCACCCAGGAAATCGCCAGTACCCGTGGCGTCCCGATGGGTGAAGACTGTATCTCGCCGTCGTGCCACAGCGCTTTCAATACCCCGCTGCAACTGATGCAGTTCGTGGCCCGCCTGCGTGAGCTGTCCGGTGGCAAGCCGGTGGGCTTCAAGCTGTGCCTGGGTCACCCGTGGGAGTTCATGGGCATTGCCAAGGCGATGCTGGAAAGCGGCATCCTGCCGGACTTCATCGTCATCGACGGTGCCGAAGGCGGTACGGGGGCCGCACCGGTTGAGTTCACTGACCACCTCGGCGTGCCGATGCGCGAAGGCTTGCTGTTCGTGCACAACACGCTGGTGGGTATCAACCTGCGCGACAAGATCAAGCTGGGCGCCAGCGGCAAGGTGATCAGCGCCTTCGACATCGCCAGCCTGATGGCCATCGGCGCCGACTGGGCCAACGCCGCGCGCGGCTTCATGTTTGCGATTGGCTGCATTCAGTCGCAATCGTGCCACACCAACAAATGCCCCACGGGCGTGGCCACGCAAGACCCGCTGCGCCAGCGCGCCCTGGTGGTCGAGGACAAGGCCACGCGGGTCTATAACTTCCACCGCAGCACCTTGAAGGCCCTGGCCGAGATGCTTGCCGCCGCCGGCCTGACCCACCCCTCGCAACTGACGGCGCGCCACCTGGTGCGGCGTATGTCGGCCACCGAGGTCAAGCTGTTTTCGCAGATGCATGTGTTTCTCAAGCCCGGTGAATTGCTGGCCGACCAGGTTCGCGGTGAATTCTACGAGCGCATGTGGCGGGCCGCCCGCGCCGACAGCTTTGATCCGATGCCGGGGGATGAGGCGGCGTAGTCGGTAAGCAGCCTCTCAAGCACAAATTGACTGACTGATTTTATCGACGATTAAACTCATGACAAACAATGGCCTGCGCAGGTTTCGCTGGCGGGGGTCAATTCGTGTCAGTTGTGCACTGCGCCCACACCTGGCGGATCCAGTCCTTGAGTTGCAAGGATTCGGCCCAGCGGTCGGTCAGTTCCAGGCCGTCGGCATCGGTGATGGCATAGGGTGGCGGGCCGAGTTCGCAGGTGAATGACAGGCTGGTGCCGGCGCTGGCCGGCCTGGCCAGCCAGTCCTGGATGCCGTGCCGCCACAAGTCGAGAAACATCTCGACGTAGGGTCGGTGCTGCGCAAACTGTAGACCGACCTGCACCTGTTCGCAGCTGGCCACCCGACCATGAAAGCCCCAGCTGCGGGCCAGGATCGCGTGCAGTTGCTGCTGGTCGTCGGCCGCCAGTGGCACCGGAATCTCGCGCCCGGCCACATAGTGCGACAGGTCGGCCAGCAGCTTGAGGTCGGGCAGTTCGCGCAGCAGGTCGAGGGTGAAGGGCAGGTCGTTGGTGATTCGGTAGCGGTGGGTTTCCAGCAGCACCGGAAAGTCCACCTGCTCGGCCAGGCGCAACCAGCTTTCAATCAGGCTCACCGCTTCGGCCAGGGTGTGCGGGCGCACATCGGCCTGCAGGGTCAGGTGATGGCAACCCTGCGGAGCAATGGCGTCCAGCGCCCGGGCGAGGTCGTCACGGGTGCGTGGGAACAGTTGGCCTTCGATCTGCAGGCCCAGCCCTTTGGCCGCCGCCGACAAGCGCTGGACGTGGGCAGGTACCCAGAAATGATCGGTAAAACCATCGAAGCCGGCAGCGGCAATGCATTCCAGCTGGGCCTCGACCGGTAACCGGTTGTGGCCGTGGTGATCCTGCATGGCCCACAAGGATTGGAACACCAGAAAGTCACGCATGGGCTGTCCTGAGCAGGTGTTTGAGGGAGGCGCCAGAGTCGGCCAGTGCCTTGCGGTCCAATGGCACGCGAGCGTCGATCAGCCGTTCGCAGAGCTTGATGTCCCTGGCAATGGCGTTGCCGGAGGCCCAGCCGCTGGCGCCTTGCAGGCATTGTTCGGCATCCAGGTAGAACTGCAGAAAACCGCCATCCGGCAAATCGCGCTGGGCCGACGGTGTGCCGGCGTGCGGGCTGCCGACGCTTTGCAGGCTCCAGTCATACTGATCGGACCAGAAGTACGGCACGCCCCGGAACGGCTGGTTGGCCCCCAGCATGTTCAACGCCGCATGACGGCCCTGGTCCTCGGCGTTGCGCCAGGTTTCCTGGCGCTGGAAGTCGCCCGCCGGGTGCAGGCGAAACTCGCAGGCATCCCCGGCCACGAACATGTCCGGGGCACTGGCGCGCAGGCACTCATCGACACGGATGCCCTGGCCCACGTCCAGGCCGGCCTCGCGTGCCAGTTCCACCGCCGGCTGGATGCCGATGCCCACCACCAGCACATCGCAGGGCAGCCATGTGCCGTCGGCCAGTTGCACCCATTCGACCTGCTGTTGGCCCGAAACGTCCTGCAAACCGGTATCAAGATGCACCTCGACGCCATGCTCACGGTGCAGATACAGCAACGCTGCGGACAGCCTGGGTGACACCACGCGCCCGGCCAGCCGTGGCCCGGCTTCGAGCAGGGTCACCGTGCACCCGGCCTGACGGGCGCTGGCGGCCACCTCCAGACCGATAAAACCGCCGCCGACGATTACCACGCGGGCGCCCGGGAGCAATTGCTCGCGCAGGCGCTCGGCATCCTCATGGGTGCGCAGGTACAGCACGTTGGCAAAATGTGTCGGCACTTGCGCCAGGCGTCGCACCTGGCCGCCGGTGGCCAGCAGCAAGCGCTGGTAGTCGAGTACCCGGCCATCGGCCAGGTGCAGGCGATGCTGCGCCGGCGCCAGGCGCACCACACGCTGGCCGCTGAGGTGCTGGATACCCAGTTCGGTCAAGTGCGCCGCCTGGCACAGGCTGAAGTCCCCGAGCGTCACCTGGCCTTGCAGCAGGCCTTTGGACAGTGGCGGGCGTTCATAGGGCAGGTGAGGTTCGTCGCCAATCAGTATCAGCGGGCCGGTATAGCCTTCGGCGCGCAGGGTCAGCGCCGCCCGGCCACCGGCATGCCCGGCGCCGATGATGATCATGGGTGCAGTATCAGAAGTCATGGCAGTGTTCTCGAATGGAAGGTCGTGCAGCGACGGATACCTTTACGCTTCTGTCGCCAGTTGTACGCGACCTGCCTCAATGCGCACCGGGTAGGTCTTGAGGTTGACGCACACCGGCGCGCCCAGGGCCTTGCCGGTGCGGTAGTCGAAACGCCCGTTGTGCTTGGGGCATTCGATGACGTGGTCCATCACCAGGCCGTCAGCCAGATGGATCGCCTCATGGCTGCACAGGCCGTCGGTGGCAAAGAACGCACTGTCGGCCGAACGGTAGATGGCGTAGGTGCGCTGGGCGTGGTCGAAGCGCAGTACGTCTTCTTCATCAATGTCGTCCACGGCGCACACGTCTACCCAGGCGTGTGTAGGGCACGTGTCGATCAAACGGGCATTCATCAGCTCGGTCATGGCAAAGGCTCTTGTTATTGGACGTGAGTGAACGGACGTCAGGCCTGGGCCACAGGCTGGCCGGCGTTGTCAGGCGCACAGGCACCGACCGGTGCCGGACGCCGCACGAAGTACGCCGGATCCTTGCGCTGTCTACACAGGGTCGCAATGATTTCCCGGTAGGCCTGGAAAAGGCTGGCGTAAGGCGGCGGGCAGTCGTGTTTCATTTCTTCGTGCAACTGCGGCAGGGCGTGGTAAGGCACCATCGGGAACATGTGGTGTTCCAGGTGGTAGTTCATGTTCAGGTACAAGAAGCGCAGCACAGGATTCATGCGGATGGTGCGGCAGTTACTGCGATGATCGAGGGTGTCTTCGGCCAGCCCGACATGCTGCGATACGCCGAACAGGTACGACAGCCATGCCCCGTAGAGGCTCGGCAGGCCGATGAACATCAGCGGCAGCCAGGTACCCAGGTACAGGGCCAGTGCCGTGGTGGCCGCCAGAATCGCCAGCCAGACCCGGGCGGTGAAGTACACCTTGGGCAGTTCCGAGGCCGGAATGAAGTCGCTTTCCTGCGCTGTGGCGCGTCCGGCGGCATGGCGCAGCAGCGAGCGCAGGGTGCCCAGGGTCTGCGGGATGCCGATCAGGCTCAGGAGCATCTTGCCCAGGCGCGGGGGGCGTGGCTCGACGATTTCCGGGTCGCGGCCGACGATGATGGTGTCGGTATGGTGCCGGGCGTGGCTCCAGCGCCAGACATGGGGCTCGAACAGGGTCATGAAGCTGGCCACCTGATAGACCGCATCGTTCATCCAGCGGGTCTTGAACGCCGTACCATGCCCGGTCTCGTGCCAGCGCGCATTGGAGGCGGTGCCGTACAGCAGGCCGTAGACAAAAAAGAACGGCACGCAGGCCCAGGTGCCCCAGAACCCGTAGCCGCCCAGGCCGCTGAGCAACAGGGCGCCGATCCAGATCGCGGTGTCGCGCAGCGCCGGGCCGTCGCGGCGTTGCATCAATTCCTTGAGACGCTTGCGCGGGATGGGGGTCTGGTACCAGGTGGCCGAGACCAGGCCTTTCTCGGCAGCCAGTGCCGCTTCAGGGCCGGTCAGGTCGTAATTGCGCGAATGGGCTTGAGGCATTGTTCTTGTTCTCCGCAAACGATGGACACGCGAGCAAGGCGTCGCTGCATGGAGAAAAGAGTAGGGCGCAGGCAGAAGGGGCTCAATGGCTTGAAGGGATTCTCTATCAAGCTATCATCGCTGCATCCAGCGCGATGATGGTTTTCTATCATCCGCTCAGTAAGCCTGATGCCGACCAGGCAGCCTTGATGCAGGCCTGCGGGAGGCTGCTTGCCGGCGATGGCCGTGGGACAGGCACCGCAGGTGTAGTGGCCTTGCCTGCCTCATCGCCGGCAAGCCGCCTCCCACCGGATTGATGTTGCCCAGGATTTCGCGCCTGGCACCGGATTGATGTTGCCCAGGATCTCGTGCCTCCCACAGGGTTGATGTTGCCCAGGATCTCGCGCCTGGCACCGGACTGTGGGAGGCTGCTTGCCGGCGATGGCTATGGAACAGACGCAGCAGATATATCAGCCTTGCCGGCCTCATCGTCGGATCGCCGCCCGGAGCAAGCCGCCTCCCATCAGTTGGATGTCGCCCTGGATTTCGGGCCTGGCACAAAACCTGTGGAAGGCAGCTCTGCTGGCGAATGCGGCGGTACAGGCGCAACAGATGTACCTGTTCTCAGTAAGCCTTATAAACCCAGGAACAAGGGATCGTCATAACTGTGGACAAGAAAAGCAAACGCCCGACCATCGCCACCGTGGCCGCTCACGCGGGCCTGAGCGTCGCCACCGTCGACCGGGTGCTCAACGCGCGGGCGCCGGTGAGCGAGCACACCGCCGAGCAGGTGTTCCAGGCCGCCGAGACCGTGGGCTATTTTGCCGCGCGCCTGATCGGCCAGCGCATCCGTGAACGCCGCCCACACTACCGCTTCGGCATCCTGCTGCTGGGCACGGCGCAGGCCTTCTACGCCAACCTGGCGGCGGCCATCACCGACGCGGCCCGAGAGCAAGGTCATGCCAGCCTCAGCTGCCACTTCGACTACATCCATGATCGCACCCCGGCAGTCATCGCCGCGCAGATCGAACATCTGGCCGTGCAGTACGACGGCCTGGCGGTAGTGACCTTTGCCCATCCGCTGATCAACCAGGCCATCGCCCAGGTGCGCGCGGCCGGCGTGCCGGTGGTGACCCTGCTCTCGGACATTCATCCAGCGCCGGAGGGCCCTTATGTCGGGCTCGACAACCATGAGGTCGGCCGCACCATGGGCTGGCTGGTGCGGCACACCTGTGGTCATGCCCACGGCAGCGTCGGCGTGCTGTTGGGCGGGCATCGCTTTCTCGGGCATCAGGCCCGTATCGACGGGCTGCGCGACGACCTGGCCACGCACGCGCCCGGTTTGCGTCTGCTGGAGGCGGTGATGAACATGGACAACAGCGACATCACCGAAGAGGCCACCCTGGAGCTGCTGGCGCGGCACGCTGATCTGCGCGGGCTGTGCGTGGTCGGCGGCGGTGGCGACGGCATCATCAAGGCCTTGGCACAACTGCCGCCGCAACCCGGACTGTGCAGCATCGTGCTGGAGTCGACGCCGTTGTCGCGTCAGGCGCTGGCGGCCGGCCAGGTGCGGGTGGTCATCGACTCGCAGCCGGGCCTGCTGGCCCAGGCGTTGATCAAGGTGCTGGTGCGGCTGCAAGAGGATGTGTTCTGCCCCTCGACCCACCGCATTCTGGTGCCGCTGCAGATCGTCACGGCGCAAAACGCGCGCTGACCATTCGTCAGGGCTGGAGGAAATTGCGTTGAACAATGCGCCTGCGAGCAAGGCCACAAAGAGGTCACGTCCTTACTACCCAGGAGAAATTCGATGACTGATTATCCTCGTCCGCCTTTCCCCAAGCAGAGCCAGCCAGTACCAGGCAAGCAAGGCAAGATGGACCCGTATCCGGACTGCGGCGAAGAAAGTTACACCGGCTCCGGCCGCCTGCAGAACAAGATCGCGCTGATCACCGGCGCCGACAGCGGCATCGGCCGTGCGGTGGCCATTGCCTTTGCCCGCGAAGGCGCCGATGTGGCGATTGCCTACCTGGATGAGCATGAAGACGCCGAGGAGACCGCGCGTTGGGTCAAGCAGGCAGGCCGCCAGTGCCTGCTGCTGCCCGGCGACCTGGCCAGCAAGGCCGTGTGCCAGGAAACCGTGCAGAAGACCGTCGATGAGTTCGGCCGTATCGATGTGCTGGTCAACAACGCCGCGTTCCAGATGACCCACGAGCGCTTCGAAGACATCCCTGATGAAGAATGGGTGCGCACCTTCGATATCAATATCACCGCGATCTTCCGCATCTGCCAGGCCGCCGTGCCGCACATGCCCAAGGGCGGGTCGATCATCAATACCAGTTCGGTCAATTCGGACATGCCCAAGCCGACCCTGCTGCCGTACGCCACCACCAAGGGCGCGATTGCCAACTTCACCGGCGGCCTGGCGCAGTTGCTGGGCGAGCGGGGCATTCGCGTCAACAGCGTGGCGCCCGGCCCGATCTGGACCCCGTTGATCGTGGCCACCATGCCCGAGGACGAAGTGTCCCAGTTCGGCAGCAATACCCCGCTGGGCCGTCCCGGCCAGCCGGTAGAAGTGGCGCCGCTGTATGTGCTGCTGGCCAGTGATGAAGGCAGCTACCTCTCGGGCGAGCGCTTCGGCGTCACCGGAGGCAAGCCGATTCTTTAGTCGCGCTTGTGCATCCTGCTGCTTGACGGGGGCCACTCAATAGTGGCCCTCTGTTTGACTGTGTGACTGCCCCTGGAGATTTGCGATGTACCCTGACGTACAGCTTTATATCAACGGCCAATGGCGCGCCGCCCATGACGGCCGTACCCAGCCGGTCCTGGATCCGGGCACCGGCCAGATCATCGGCCAGGTTGCCCATGCCGACATCAGTGACCTGGATGACGCACTGGCAGCGGCCGAGCATGGCTTTGCGACCTGGCGGGCCGTGTCGGCTTTCGAGCGCTACAAGATCATGCGCAAGGCCGCCGTGCTGGTGCGCGAGCGCGCCGATTCGATCGCGCGCATCATGACGCAGGAACAGGGCAAGCCGCTGGCCGAAGCCCGTGCCGAGGCGCTGTCGGCTGCCGATATCATCGACTGGCTGGCCGAAGAAGCCCGCCGCAGCTATGGCCGCCTGGTGCCATCGCGTGGCGCCAATATCGAACAGAAGGTGATCAAGGAGCCGGTGGGCCCGGTGGCGGCGTTCACGCCGTGGAACTTCCCGATCAACCAGGTGGTGCGCAAGCTGTCTTCGGCGCTGGCCGCGGGCTGCTCGATCATCATCAAGGCCCCGGAAGAAACCCCGGCGTCCCCGGCCGAACTGATCCGCGCCTTTCATGATGCCGGCGTGCCGGCTGGCGTGATCGGTCTGGTGTATGGCGACCCGGCGCAGATTTCCGGCTACCTGATCCCGCACCCGGTAATCCGCAAGGTCACCTTCACCGGCTCCACCCCGGTGGGCAAGCAACTGGCGGCGCTGGCCGGCCAGCACATGAAGCGCGCGACCATGGAGCTGGGCGGCCATGCGCCGGCGCTGGTGTTCGAAGACGCCGACCTGAACCTGGCCGCCCGCACCCTGGCCACCGCCAAATTCCGCAACGCCGGGCAGGTGTGTGTCTCGCCTACGCGTATTCTGGTGCAGCGTTCGGTGTTCCAGGCCTTTACCGAGCAGTTCGTCGGGCTGGCCCGTGAAATCAAGGTGGGGCATGGCCTGGAGGCCGACACCCAGATGGGCCCGCTGGCCAACGAGCGCCGAGTGCCGGCCTTGCGTGACCTGGTCGACGATGCAGTGAGCGCCGGTGCCAGGGTCGAGACCGGCGGCAAGGCGGTCGATGGACAAGGCTGGTTCTTCGAACCGACCGTACTGACCGGCCTGACGCCAGCCATGCGCGTCATGAACGACGAACCCTTCGGTCCGCTGGCCTTGCTGGTACCGTTCGACACACTGGAAGAGGCCATTGCCGAATCCAACCGCGTGCCGTTCGGGCTGGCGTCGTATGCCTTCACCACCTCGATGAAGACCGCCCAGGCCCTGAGCCACGGCATCGAAGCGGGCATGCTGTCGATCAACCACCAGGGCATCGGCCTGCCGGAAGTGCCGTTTGGCGGCATCAAGGACTCAGGCTATGGCTCCGAAGGCGGCATCGAAGCCATTGAGGCGTACCTCAACACCAAGCTGGTGACGCAGTTCAATTGATCGGCACCATCATGCCGGTCAAGGCTGACGCGGTTTATTGTGGCAGGGGGCTCTGCCCGCGATGAGACCAGTAAAACCGGCACACTTTCAGCGGTTGTACGACCTTTTCGCCAGTAGAGCTGCCTCCCGCAGTTCGGTGCCGAGCATGAAATCCAGGACAACATCAATCCTGTGGGAGGCCCGAATTCAGGGTCACATCAAACCGGTGGGAGGCTGCTCTGCTGCGGGCGGCGATCCGGTGATGGGGCCAGGCCAGCTGACAGCCAGGCAGCTTGTAAGCCTGTCATTGCCAGACAGTGGCTGCCTCCCACAATTGAGTATCAGGCGCAAAAACGGGTGAAAACTGGCTTACCTGATCGGCATCCTGTCGCAGGGGCAGCTCAAGCCGCGGAGAAGGCTGCACATTCGTGCCCTTTTCGCAGCCAAAGCTGCTCCTGCAGGGTGACATCACGGCGAATCGCCATGCTGCGTCTGCGGCTATTCCTTGGCCTGTTGCAGGCCATTCTGGCGCAGGGCCAGGTTCTTTTCCTTCTTGTATTGCAGAGCCACTTCCGGCACCGGGCCGCTCTGGCCGGTTTCGAGCCATTTGCGCAGGCGGCTGGCGTCGGCGAAGTGGGTCTGCTTGCCGAAGGCATCGAGGATCACCACTGAGACAGGACGCTTGGCCATGTTGGTCAGCAGCACCAGGCAATGCCCGGCCTGGTTGGTGAAGCCGGTCTTGGTCAGGCGGATGTCCCAGTTTTCACGGTGCACCAGGTGGTCGGTGTTGCGAAAGCCCAAGGTGTAGGTGGGCTTGGTGAAGCGCACGGTCTTTTCTTCGGTGGCGCTCAGTTCGCTGAGCAGCGGGTATTTGCGTGCCTCAAGCAACAGTTTGGTGAGGTCACGCGCGGTCGAGACGTTGTAGACCGACAGGCCGGTGGGTTCGACATACGCGGTGTTTTTCATGCCCAGGGTGCGGGCCTTGGCATTCATTGCCAGAATGAAGGCCGGGTAGCCACCGGGGTAACTGTGGGCAAGGCTGGCGGCCGCGCGGTTTTCCGAAGACATGAGCGTGATCAGCAACATATCGCGGCGGCTCAGTTGGCTGCCGAGCTTGACCCGGGAAAAAACGCCTTTCATCTCTGCCGTGTGGGAAATATCGACCGGGATGACTTCGTCCATCGATTGTCTGGCGTCGAGTACCACCATGGCCGTCATTAACTTGGTGACCGAGGCAATGGGCACAATCACATCCGGGTTATTGGAATACAGCACTTTATTGCTTTGCAGGTCCACGACCATGGTGCTGCCGGAGGCCAGGTGAAGATTGGCCGGGTCGCGTGCCAGGGCGGCCGATTCATTGGCCAGCGCCGGGGTGCCAAGCAGCGGGCCGGTGAGTGCAAGAAGAAGGCCCAGAAGCGTATGACGAATATTCAAGTAAGGTCACTCGATGAATGTGCGCGGGTGCACGGAAACAGAAAATAAAGTGAGCATTCTAGGAGCAGGTTTTACCCGCGTCGATGGGGCGCCACGGGCATTTCATCCTTTAATTGCACATTTAACGCGTTATTCAGACGCGGTTAAGTGGGGCCCCTGTTTCAAGCGGCTGTTTTCGATAGTCGTGGTATCGAATGCCGACAGCGATTAGCATCGCTGCCTTATTGAACATCACTGTTGCAAGGAGTCAGGCAATGCCCAAGGGGTTGATCGGCAAGGATTATGGCGTGCTGGTAATCGTGGCGCTGGCCATTATCGTCCTGATGCTGGGCGCGGGCTTTTTCATCAAGCCGGTCGACTGGTCGGGATGGGTGCAGGCGATGGCCGTGACGGTGGGGCTGCTGCTGGCAGTGGCGGTGCCAGCCATCCAGAGGCAACAGGAAGCGCGTGACGGCGCGTTACGCCTGCGCGCCCGTGAGGTAGGTCATGCGCGGCGCATTCAGTACCTGTGTGGTGAGCTGAGCGAGCTACATGGACGGATCAGCCTGAACCTGCCGCACTTGCGGGCCAATGACCGGCACCGCTTGAAGTTCACGCTGCAGGATTACCTGCACCGGGTCTTCGAGTCGCACAAGGAGGACCTCAACGAAGACCGTATCGTGGTGGCCCATGAGCTGCGCCAGGTGGCCAATAACCTGATCGAGGAGCTCGACAGCGGTCGCACCGATCGCACCGAGTACATGGCGCTGGAGCGGCGCTTGCAGAAACTGACCCAGCGCTGCCAATTGATCGTGGTCATCGCCGAGCGGTCCTGAAGATCAGCTGTTGAGCCTGGGCGCCTCGATCTGTTCGGAAATGGCCTGTGCCTGGGGACGTGATACGAACGGCCCACCAATCGGCTCGCCATCGCGGATCAGGTACCAGCAGGCCAGCAGACCTTGCGCCCTGAGCGCGCCGGGTACGGCACTGCCCACTACAGACATGATATGCACTTCGTTCATGACGGCCTCCATCGATTCATGCTGGCCACCTTAATGAACACTGATGGCTCTTGGAAATCAACCTTTTCGATAGTGGTCATTGATGAAGGGCAGGGTTTTTTGCGCCGTGCTGTGCACTGGTGCAACACGTTGCGCACGCCTGCGCCTGCAAAGGCATAAAAAAACCCTGCGCATGGGCAGGGTCTTTTTGTTTACCAGCGGCGCGGATGGCCGTAATACACCGGTTGTGGCGGCGGGCCGTAGCGGTGGTAGTAGCCAGGGGGCGGGCCCGGATAGCGTTCGACCACTTCATAGGCCGGCTGGTAGTAGACCGGTGGCGGTGGCGGAGCGTAGTACACCGTGCGCGGCTGTTGCACGTACACGGGCTGGCGTTCGATGTAGACAGGCTCGCGCTCGACATACACCGTGCGGTCGCGATCGCGGCTCGAAGACACGGCCGCCCCGACGACGGCGGCGCCGACGATGGCGCCTACGATCGCCGGGCCTCCCCAATTACGACCACCGGCGTTGGCCTGGCCTGCCAGGGCCAGGGCACCTATGAACAAGGCAATCTTGGGTAAATGACGAATCATGATGGTGTTCCTCGGCTTTCGACCCGTTAATGCGTGGCACCGGCTGCGGTGCGGCTACGGGGTTAATGCTAAGACAGCGGTTTTGATCAGATCTGCGAAGCGCCTGGGTAAAGTTTGTGTAAGGTATGAGCCCTCGCGACAAACCGTTTTCAGCGTCGTCTGATGGACGCGAGTGTACGCCTGTCATACCGTTCATAGCCAATACCGTTCAGGAGATTTACATGCCCGTTACTGCCAGCAAGGACACGCTGTTGTGCATGTCGCTTGCCGCCCGGCCCGGCCACTTCGGGGTCCGTTTTCATAACCACCTGTACCGCGAGCTGGGCCTGGACTTCTATTACAAGGCTTTTGCCCCTAACGACCTGTCCGGCGCCGTCACGGGCATGCGCGCCCTGGGAATACGCGGGTGTGGCGTGTCGATGCCGTTCAAGGAAGACTGCATCGCCCTGGTCGATGAGCTGGACGCCTCGGCGGCCGCCATCGAGTCGATCAACACCATCGTCAACACAGACGGTCATCTGAAGGCCTACAACACTGACTACATGGCCGTGGCGCAGCTGCTGGAGGCGCATGCCGTGCCGCGCACCCCGTTCGCGCTGCGCGGCAGTGGCGGCATGGCCAAGGCTGTGGCGTGTGCCATGCGCGATGCGGGCTTTACCGAAGGACTGATCGTGGCCCGCAACGAAACCGCCGGGCGACGCCTGGCCGACGCCTGCGGGCTGCGCTGGCAGCCGGAACTGGGCGATGAGCGACCGCCCTTGCTGGTCAATGTCACGCCACTGGGCATGGCTGGGCCGCAGGCCGATCAGCTGGCCTTTGAGCTGGCGGCCATCGAGGCGGCGTGCACCGTGTTCGACGTGGTCGCCACGCCGGCCGAGACGCCATTGATCCAGGCAGCGCGGCGAGTCGGCAAACCGGTGATCACCGGTGACCAGGTGGCGGCCATCCAGGCGCTCGAGCAATTTGTGCTGTACACCGGCGTGCGCCCCACCGAGGCGCAGTATCAGCGAGCGGCAGCGTTTGCCCGCAGCGTCTGAGGCTCAGCCCTCCAGCCGGGCCAGCCGTTCTTCCAGGGCAACAATGCGTGCTTCCAGTTCGTCCAGGCGTTCGCAGGAGGGCGGTGCGCTGCGCTCCGGCGCCTGGGCACGGTTGGCCAGCAACGCCTGCAGATCGTCCTCGCTGCCCATGGCATGCATGTAGCGATCTTCGCGCTGGCCGCTCTGACGTGGCAGTTGCGAGGCCAGCCCACGGGCGATCAGGCGTTCGAGCTGGTGCACCACCTGCTCGGCGTCCTCGAAGTCGTGCATGCGGTTGCTGCGGGTCAGCAATTCGTTGACGGTCTGCGGGCCGCGCAGCAGCAACAGGCCGGTCAGGATCAATTGCGCCGGCACCAGCTCCAGGTGTTTGTCGGCGCGGTGTTCCCAGCGGTCGGCGCGGCTGCCCATCACCAGGCGCGCCAGGCCAAGGTTTTCCAGACTGCGCAGGCTCTGGCCAATCTGGCCCTGGGTCAGGTTCATGACCGGGTCGCGGCTGGTTTTCTGGTTGCAGGCCAGCATCAGCGCATTGAGGGTCAGCGGATAGGTTTCCGGGTTGGTGGCTTTTTTCTCGATCAGGCAACCGAGCACGCGGACCTGGCTGCTGTCCAGGTGCAGGGCTTGAGACGCTTGAGCGGTTTCAGTGGTGTCGGACATGCTGTACTCCCTGAGCGATGGCAGGCCGCCAGCCTATGACCTGTTGAGGATTATTGCCAGTGGGCAGCGTGTTGCCGGGCAAAAAGACGCCCCGAACGCTGCGTTGCCACGTCTATAATCGCCGGGCCCTGGCCTGGTTGTCCTTGCTCATCGGCCAGGTGCATTGCCATCCCCGTGGGTGTTCGTCTTGCCGGTCAGCGCGCTGCTGATGGGTATCGTTGTGGAGTGTGCTCATGTTGCCCGTCTTTCTGTTGTCGGCCGCCGGTTTTACGGTGCTGACCACGGAGTTCGTGATCGTCGGCCTGTTACCGGCCCTGGCCCGGGAGCTGGATATTCCGATTTCCAGGGCCGGCCTGCTGGTCAGCCTGTTTGCCTTTACGGTGGCAGCCTTCGGGCCCCTGTTGACCGCGTATTTCTCGCGCTTCGAACGCAAGCGGCTGTTCGTGGGCGTACTGCTGTTGTTCGCGCTGTCCAATCTGCTCGCCGCGCTGGCCAGCGATTTTGCCGTGATGGTGATCGCACGGCTGATTCCGGCCTTGGGCCTGCCGGTGTTCTGGGCCCTGGCCAGTGAAACCGTGGTGAACATCGCCGGGCCCGCGCTGGCGGGCAGGGCGGTGGCGCGCTTCGGGGTCGGCATCATCTGCGCGATGGTGTTCGGCATCCCGATCGGTACCTTGATTGGCGATCACGCCGGCTGGCGCAGCGCCTTTGCCGTGCTGGCGGGCCTGGCGGTGTTCAAGGCCGTTCTGCTGGCCCTCTGGCTGCCCGCGTCCAGGCCGGGGCATCCGGTGTCGATGCTTGGCCAGTTCAACATCCTGCGCAGTGGCCTGATGCAAGGGCATGTGCTGTTGTCGGTGCTGGTATTCAGCGGCATGTTCACCGCCTACACCTACCTGGCCGACCTGCTCGAACGCCTGGCCGGTTTCGATGGCTCGGTGGTGGGCTGGTGCCTGATGGGCTTTGGCGCGGTGGGGCTGCTGGGCAATGCATGGGGAGGACGCCTGGTCGATCGGCATCCGCTGGTGGCCAGCCTGGTGTTCTGCGCCCTTCTGATCGCCGGCATGCTGGCGGTAGTGCCCACCCTCCATTCGTTGCCAGGGCTGGCCGTTGCGCTGACGGTCTGGGGCGTGGCCCAGGCCGCGCTGTTTCTGGTCTGCCATGTGCGCATCATGAAGGCTGCGCCCCAGGCGCCGGCCTTTGCCGCTTCGCTGAACGTGGCCGGTGGCAATCTGGGCATTGGCCTGGGGGCGCTGATTGGCGGGCGGGTCATCGATCACCTGGGGCTGGCCAGCGTCGGCTTCGCGGCGGCCGGCATCGTGGGGCTGGCGATCCTGCTGGCACTGGGCATGATGAAGGTCAGCGCGCCGGCCACCGCCTGATCATTCGTTGAACAGCGTGTTGCGTGCCCCCTCGGTGATTGCCACGACGCCAGGGTGGCGCACCTTGCGTTCGACGGTGATGGCGTAGAACGATTCGGTCACCGCATCGGTCTGGCCGATCAGGCGCACGCCGTATTGTGCCTGCACCTCATCGGCAATCACGCTGGGGGCGACGAACACGCCGCTGCCCGACTGACCAAACGCCTTCATCAAGGCGCTGTCGTCGAATTCGCCAATGATGCGCGGCCGCAGCTTTTGCTCGGCGAACCAGCGCATCAGCCGTCCGCGCACCACGGTGTCCTGGCCCGGAATCAACAGCGGGGCATCGTCCAGGGCCTGGGGGAAGCCGGGATGCAGGCGCTGGGCGACTTCTTCTGTGGCAAAGAAGCTGATACCACACTCGCCCAGTTTCTGGCTGTAGCCACGGATGTCCAGGTGCGGCGGCATGGGGCTGTCGGACACCACCATGTCCAGGCGCTGGATGGCCAGGTCGGCCAGCAGGCGTTCCAGCTTGTCTTCGCGGCAAGTGATGCGCACCGGTTCGCTCAGCTCCATGGTCGGGGCGATGAGCCGATAGACGATGGACTTTGGCACCACATCGGCCACGCCGATGCGAAACAGGATCTGCTGCTCGTCCGGTCGCGAACGCAGCACGGTTTCCAGGTCGTTGCCCAGCTGAAACATCTGCTCGGCGTAGGGCAGGGCCAGGCGTCCGGCTTCGGTCAGCTCCAGTTGACGCCCCACACGCTGGAACAGATCCACCCCCAATGTCTGCTCCAGCAAGCTGATCTGGCCGCTGATTGTCTGCGCGGTAAGGCTTAATTGTTCGCAAGCGCGTACGATGCTGCCGGTCCTGGCGACAACCCAGAAATAATGCAATTGACGGTAATTGAGCATGGACCTGTAACACTTCGTAAAAACCGAAGTATACACCTTGAAAATGCGAATTTTCCTGATGTTGCAAGGTCTTTAGAATGCTTCCTCATTGCCATGCCGTTCAGGCGGCGGCCCAGATGAACGAGGAAGCCATGAAAAGTCCTATCTATGCTGCATTAGTGTTGACATGTTCTGTGTTTGTAATGAGTGGCTGCGATCAGGTTGAAACAACCGGCAAGCAGATGCTCGACACGGCGGCCAGTTCCGCCAGACAGGCGATCGACGACACCCACAAGGCGGCCACCGAGGCGCTGGAGGATGCTCGACAAGAGCTGTCTATCGCCGAGCCTGAGGCAAAGCCAAAAGATTCCGGTACTCAGGCCGGGCAGGAAATCTGACGTTATTAACCTTGGCTTATTCGGGACATAAATATGGAATACCTGTTGGAACTTGCGGCAAGTCCGGCGGCCTGGGTGGCGCTGGCAACACTGGTGGTGATGGAGGTCGTGCTGGGTATCGACAACCTGATCTTCATTTCCATCCTGACCAACAAGCTGCCTGAGCACCAGCGCCCCAAGGCGCGTCGCCTGGGTATCAGCATGGCGCTGATCATGCGTCTGGGCCTGCTCAGTACCGTGGCCTGGATCGTGCAGTTGACCGAGCCGGTGATCGAACTGCTGGGGCAGGCGTTCTCGTGGAAAGACATGATCCTGATCGCCGGTGGCCTGTTCCTGGTCTGGAAGGCGACCACGGAAATCCATCACAGCATGGATGATGCGCAGGACAAGGAAGACACCGTGGGCTCCAAGGTGACCCTGAGCATGGGCGCGGCCATTGCGCAGATCCTGCTGCTCGACCTGGTGTTCTCCATCGACAGCATCATCACCGCCGTGGGCATGACCGAGCACTTGCCGATCATGATCATTGCCGTCGTGTCCGCTGTTGTGGTGATGATGGTGGCGGCCGAGCCGCTGGCCAAGTTCATCAACGAAAACCCGAGTGTCGTGATGCTGGCGCTGGGCTTCCTGATCATGATCGGCATGACGCTGATCGCCGAAGGCTTCGGTGCCCATGTGCCTAAAGGCTATGTGTACGCGGCGATGGCCTTCTCGGCCCTGATCGAGGTGCTGAACATGCTGGCGCGTCGTTCCAAGCGCAAGAAGTCCGCTGCGGCCTGATGAGGCCGGCAAGGTTGACGCGGGGTGAATCACTGCGTCGACAAGGCAAAAAAACGGTCGGCCCTGTCATGGGGCCGGCCGTTTTGCATGGGGGCGGGCAAGAAGGCGTATACCGCCTCAGTGCGCGGTCGCCGGGCGAGTCTTATAGGGTCTGGCAGGCCTGGCCGGCTGCACGGCAGAGTCTGGCCAGGTGTGCTGAGGGTGGTGATGGCGACGGGCAATGCGCATCACGCCCCACAACATGGCGCAGGCAACGGCCAGCCAGGCAGCAATCAGCATCACGATGGTCATTTCCAGGTTCATGGTTACACCTCCACAGCCGCAATCTGTTGCAGTCTTAGTAACCGACAGTCTAGACCCGGGGGTGTTTCGCCGGCTTGACAAGTGGTCATCGGCTTCGACTGTTTCGGTCTATGTACGGCCGGCCACAGATCCTCGGGCTATACCGGTGGCCTGCGCCGCTCTATGATCGCCATTCCCGCCAGGTCAGAGGTCGCCCGGCGTTCGATCAAGTGAGGGAACATGTTGTCGGTATCTTTTGCGTCCAGGGCCATGCGGGTCGGTCTGGCGATTGCCATGCTGGCGATTCTGGGCGGCTGTTCGTCATCATCACGCACCCTGCGCGCGCTGCCGCCCGATCCGCAAGGGCTGCCTGACCGGGTTGAACTCACCTCGATGCCGTTCTTTCGCGGCAACGCGTTCCAGAGCGGTCCTGGCGCTCTGGCCACCATGCTGGCCCACCAGAACATCGGCACCACGCCGGGCCTGCTGGAAAAAAACCTGCAACTGCCGGGCGCCGAGGCGCAACTGGAGCAGAATCTGCAGCGGGTGGCGCGGGAATACGGCTTTGTGGTCTACCCCTTGAGCGACCAGGTGCGCGACCTGAAGGCGCAACTGGTTGCCGGTTATCCGGTGCTGCTGCGTTTCACCGAGGGGGCGGCGTTCTGGAAAACGCCACGCTATGCGGTACTGGTCGGCTATGACCGCTATCGCGACGGGGTGTTACTGCAGGCGGGCATGAACCGTCGCCTGTTGATGAAGTTTGACAGCTTCGCCTCAGCCTGGAAGGACGCCGGCCACTGGGCGGTGCTGGTGCAGGGGCCTCGCCAGCTGCCTGCCGGTGTCGACCGCCAGCGCTGGCTACAGGCGGCCCAGGCGCTGGCCGGGGCCGGCCAGGAGCAGGCGGCCGGTGAAGCCATCAGGACCCTGGGCCGTTAAAACCCCAGCCGGTCCCGCAGGCTGTAATACCAGGCGCCCAGCGCGGTAAAGGGCGTGCGCAGCAGTTGCCCGCCCGGAAACGGGTAGTGCGGCAGGCCGGCAAACGCATCGAAACGCTCGGCCTGGCCGCGCAGGGCTTCGGCCAGCACTTTGCCAGCCAGGTGCGTGTAGGTCACCCCGTGGCCGCTGCACCCTTGGGAGTAATAGATGTTATCGCCCAGACGCCCGACCTGAGGCAGGCGCGACAGGGTCAGCAAAAAGTTGCCGGTCCAGGCGTAGTCGATCTTCACGTCCTTGAGCTGCGGGAAGACCTTGAGCATTTTCGGGCGGATGATCGCTTCGATATTGGCCGGGTCGCGCGCGCCGTAGACCACGCCGCCGCCGAAAATCAACCGCTTGTCGGCGGTCAGTCGGTAATAGTCCAGCAGGTAATTGCAGTCTTCGACGCAGTAGTCCTTTGGCAACAGCGAACGCGCCAGTGCCTCGCCCAGCGGCGCGGTGGCAATCACTTGGGTACCGCAAGGCATGGACTTGGCCGCCAGCTCCGGCACCAGATTGCCCAGATAGGCATTGCCCGCCACGATCACGAAACGTGCACGCACGCGGCCATGCGCGGTGTGCACCACCGGGGTGGCGCCGCGCTCGATGCGGATGGCTGCGGACTGTTCGAAAATAATCCCGCCCAGCGATTCAACCGCCGCGGCCTCGCCCAGGGCCAGGTTCAGCGGGTGGATATGCCCGCCACTCATGTCCAGCATGCCGCCCACATACTGGTCGCACTGCGCTACCTCGCGCATCTGGGCGGTGTCCAGCAGGTGCAGCTGAGTGTGGCCGTAGCGTTCCCACAAACGCTTTTGCGCTTGCAGGTGGCCCATCTGCCGGGTATTCAAGGCCGCGAACACGCCACCGTCCTTCAAGTCGCACGCGATGGCATAGCGCGAGACCCGCTCGCGGATGATCCGTGCGCCTTCGAATGCCATGTGCCCCAGTAACTGTGCCTGCGCAGGCCCTACGCTGCGTTCGATGACATCGATGTCGCGGCTGTAGCTGTTGACGATCTGTCCGCCATTGCGCCCCGAGGCGCCAAAACCGACTTTTGCCGCTTCCAGCACCGTGACCTTGAAACCGTGTTCAAGCAGGAACAGCGCGCTGGAAAGCCCGGTGTAGCCGGCGCCAATGATGCACACGTCGGTGTCGATTTCGCCTTGCAGGGCAGGGCGCTCAGGCGCCGGGTTGGCTGAGGCTGCGTAATACGACTGAGGGTAGGCCATGCTCGCCATGCGGGTGCTCCGTTTAAAATTCTTGACGAATGCTGGCGATCCTACCCGAGATCCCGACAGATGCAAAACCAGGTCCCTGTAAAAGTTTTTCCAATTCAGTGGCTTAGAGGAAAAAACGTTTGACAGCCTATTGGATTTCCGTAAAATGCCGCCTCACAGCAGGCACGTAGCTCAGTTGGTTAGAGCACCACCTTGACATGGTGGGGGTCGTTGGTTCGAGTCCAATCGTGCCTACCAGACAAAACCCGCACATTGCGCGGGCTGGGAAGGGAGATCAGAAATGATCTCCCTTTTTTATTGGTTTTTTGCCCGTTGCGCTTCAGTCATCGTCCTGCACCGCGTACAGCGTCAGCGCATGCCCATAGGGCACGCTGAAGCCTGCTGCATTGCGATGCCCACCGCCGCCGAACCGCCTGGCAATCACAGACACATCCTCGCCCGCGTCGGTGCTGCGCAAGGAGAACGCGCGGCCGTGGGGTGTATCCCAATAAATCGCCGCGAACGGCTCGCCGTCGCACATGAGGTTCCCGGCATCGCTGGCATGCGTAAAAGGCAAGTTGGCGGTCGGCACGTCAAACCCGGCTATTGTCATGCGCCGCCAGGTGGCCCGCAGCAGGGCGCGCAACTCTCTGCGGCGGCTGCGCTCGATGGCGGCGCCTTCACCGTGCAAGGCGCTGGCCGGCATGGCCATGAGCGTGTCCCAGACCTCGAAATCCTGCGGATGACTGAACAGGTTTGCCGTGATCTCCCGTGTACCCGCCAGCCTGAAGTGCCATAGGTCGCGATCCTCGATGTGGTTGATGAGGTCGGGGCGCGGCTCGTCCTTGAAGTAATAATCCCAGGTCAGTCCGGCGCCGGAGCGGTCCATGTCGAACACCGCGCGCAGGCCGTGCAGGGGGTGTTGCGGCCAGTGCCCGGGCGCGGGCTCGACGCCTGCCAGGTCGGCCTGGGCAGTCTTGTGGTGGTCAATCACCAGCACGGACAGCGCCGTTGTCGCCATTGCGGTCAGGGTGTCGAGGGGGTAGGCAAAATCCACGATCACGACATGCTTGCCTGAGGCGTCCGGTGCAGGCTCGCCATGGCTGGCGGCATGGAACCCGACCTCGGAACCAAACCTGCGGCGCACCACCCAGGCGGCGCCGAAACCATCGGCGCAGTGGGCATGGTAGATGCACAGTATTGAGGCGGTGGTCATTTGTGCTCCTGTTTCGAGGTTTTCAGCTTCAAGGCATAGAGCGGTGGAAGGCGCTGCCTCAGGGCGCCTGGATGACGTCGCTCCAAGCGCTGCCGTGTCATGGGTGTTCCGTTTGTGGCATAGGGCTATTATTGCGCCGGTGCTACCATGCGCACTGACGGGCCAGGGTGTGGCTCACAGTACCAAGGCCTCCTGTCAACGGGGGGTTGCGGCAGATTGGACTGGAAAGGACTGTCAGGTGTTCAAGTGAAACGTGACCTTCAGCTCGTTATAGCGCTTTTAATGATCGTGTGTTCTTCGCTGATATTGCTCACCTTCTGGAAAGTCATGGCGGCGCGGGAGAGGGCCTTGAACACGGTGAGCGTCAACGGGGCCAACCTGGCGCAGGCATTGGTGACGTACTCCGAAGGCGTCATGCGCCAGAGTTCGATGTTGCTCAATGGCATGGTCGAACGCATTGAGGCCGAGGGCCTGGGGCAAGTGCAATTTGCGCGCTTGCAGGGCCTGCTGCAGATTCAGCACCGCGCCATGCCCCAGTTGAGCGGCCTGACCATTTATGACCGCGACGGCAACTGGCTGTTTTCGTCGACCAGCCCCAACTCGTTGCTGTTCAACAGCAGCGACCGGGTTTATTTTGCGCATCACCGTGACGATGCCTCGCGGGACATCTTCATCGGTCCGCCCATCCAGCACCGTTCCACCAAGGAGTGGGTGATCACCATCAGCCGCCGCCTCAATGACCGCCAGGGCGGCTTCAATGGCGTGGTGGCTGCCACCTTGGGAATCAGAAACTTCCTTGATCTGTACGGCAAGATCGATGTCGGTGATCACGGCGCCATTTCCCTGACCTATGCCACCGGGCAACTGCTGGTGCGCTACCCGTTTCGCGAGCAGGACATGGGCCGGGATTTTTCCCGCTCGAGCGATTTCCAGAAGTATTTCCTGGGGCGCGCCTCGGGCACGGCCTCGTTTACCTCCTCGCTGGACGGGGTCGAGCGGCTGTACACCTTTCGAAAAAGCGAAAGCTTTTCCTTGATCACCACCGTGGCGCTGGGAAAAGAGGAGGCCATGCGCACCTGGCGGTTCGAAGCCCTGTTGTCGCTGGTGGTGCTGACAGTGCTGATCCTGTTTACCCTGGGGACCGGTTGGGTGTTGTTCAGGCTGATCCGGCGCCGGATCCAGACGCAGACCCAACTGCTGCTGGCGCGCCAGCAATTGCTCGGTGCCAACCAGAAGCTTGAGCTGCTGGCCTCGCAAGATCAGTTGACGGGCCTGGCCAACCGGCGCTGTTTCGATGAAACACTCGCGCTGGAAACCCGGCGCGCCCAGCGGGCGGGGGCGCCATTGTCGCTGCTGCTGATCGATATCGACCAGTTCAAGCTGTTCAATGACACCTATGGGCACGTGGCCGGTGATGAATGCCTGCAGGCCGTCAGTGGTGTCATCGCCGGCTGCGTGCGTCGCCCTTCAGATCTGGTGGCCCGGTATGGCGGAGAAGAGCTGGCCGTGATCCTGCCCGAGACCCGGCTTGAAGGCGCGCACCGACTGGCCATCGCCATGCAGCAGGCATTGGCCGAGGCGAACCTGGTTCATGCGGCAAGCCCGTTTGGTCGGGTGACCATGAGCATTGGCATCGCCTGCCGGCGCGCCGACGAGGCGGTACACGGCGCACCGTCGATTGTCGAGGTGGCTGACAGCGCTCTTTACAGGGCCAAGGACGGTGGACGCAATCGCATCGAGGCATGACCCTGCAGGCTGCCGTGATGAGGTGAGGAGGGGGCAGGCCACTGGCGCACAGCGGCCTGCGTGGTTCAGGCCGGCACAAAATCCTCGCCGACAAAGCGCCTGCCGGCATTGCCGCGCGCGACGTGCTGATGAGAGGCGTGACGTGAGCTCCTGAGCGCGGCTTCGTGGGTGGCTTGCAAGGCCTGCAGCCGCTGGCCGATCAACAGCACGGCCAGGCGCTTGTTGGCATGCTGGCTGCGTTCGCTTTGCACCTTGACCGTGATGCCGCTGGCCACATGTGTGGCGCGCACGGCCGAGTCGGTGGTGTTGACATGCTGGCCGCCAGGGCCACCGGAGCGGGTGGTTTCAAAGCGGATCTGCGTGCTCAGGTCGGTCTGTGGCGCACTGAAATGTTCGGCCCCGAAGAACCAGTTCTTGCGCCGGTGGCCGGGGCGATAAGGGCTGGGGCATGTCCAGCACAGCGTGCCGTGCCATTGTCCGGCCAGCGCCGGGGCCTGTTCACCTTCCAGGCTCAGCAAGACCGAGCGCAGGGTGCCGGCCTGCTGCCCGGCCTGTCGCTCGATCACACTTACGTGCACGGCGCAGGCTTGTGCTTCGTGTTCCAGGCGGTGCAGCGCCTTGGTCACGGCCCGTTCGCATTCGACAGGGCCCTGGGCCGCTGACAGTTGCAGCAGGATCATCAGCAGCACCCCCGGCGCTTGTAGGTCAGCACCGGTTTCAAGCGGGCCAGCGCAGTGACCAGGCCGGCCTCTGCGAGGCTTGCAATCACCGATTCGATGCTTTTGTAGGCTTGCGGGGCCTCTTCGTACATCAGGGCCTTGTCTTCGCAGATCACCCGGCTGCCCAGCGCGGTGCGCTTGAGCTGATCGAGGCTGTAGCGTTGCGCCAGGCGATCCTTGCAGTCGGCACGCTGCCATTTGCGTCCGGCGCCATGGGCCAGCGAGTCGAGCGACACCGCCGAGGGGTGGGCGGCGACCAGGTAGCTGTAGTCGCCGCGTGAACCTGGAATCACCACCGGCCCCTGGTCGGCCGGCGTGGCGCCCTTGCGATGCAGCCAGCCGGTGAGGCCTTCGACGGTGCCAGGCAGCACCATGTTGTGGTTGATGTCCAGCAGGCAGCGCCCGTCACTGCGCAGGTTGCGCAGGATGCGCTCGGCAATCAGGCGCCGGTTGCGCTCGGCAAAACGCAGTGCCTGGTCGTGCTGCTGCAGGTAGTGTTGGCCTTCCTGGCTGCTGGCGGCAATACCGGCATGGCCAGAGCGCTCGATATGCTGGCGCAGAATGCGTTCGCCCAGCCCGCGTGAGCCACTGTGTACCAGCAGCAGGAGAGCCTTGCGGTCCAGCCCCAGAGCGTTCACGGCCGCTGGGTCGTAGACGGTGTCCAGTTGCTGCAGTTCGGCGAAGTGGTTGCCGCCGCCGAGGGTACCGGCACTGTACCGCTCGGTGTCGGCCAGGTCCTGCAGGACGTCGGTCCAGTCATCATCGAGCGGTTGGTCGATGTTGCCGATGCGCTTTTCCAATTTGTCGAGGTCCAGCTTTGCCAGGGTGATGCCGGTTTGCCAGAGCGCCATCCCGCAGCCAATGTCGTTGCCGACCAGCGCCGGGTACAACAGCTCGGTGGTGAAGAAGGCCGCGCCCACCGGGTAGCCACGGCCCGGGTGCAGGTCCGGCATGCCGGCGACCCGGTGCATACCTGGCAGGCGTGCGGTGGTTTCAAGTTGCTGGATCGCTTTTCCTTCGATCCAGGTGTCGTCCGAGGCAATGAGAGAGACGCCCGGCGACAAATTGCGGATGCAATTGCCCATGTCCAATTCCTGATTGGAGAAATAAAGAGTCAGGTGGGCAGGCCATAGCCGGGGCAAAGCGTGTCGCTGGGGAAGCGAAGGGAGCGTTACGCCTGGCTCGTCCTGCAAAAAGTGATCAGGTGCTTCATGGTCAATCTCCTTTTTGCTGGTGAGTGGGAACAGACGCGCAGATTACTGAGCGTTGCGCGTGGATGCAAGTGCCACGGCAGGCCGGCCATCGAGGCCATCGTGTGCGTCAAGGCGTCGGATATTTAAATAATCCGGTTTTTCAGTGGCTTACTGAAAAAAATCGTTGACAGCGTTTTGAACTTCCGTAGAATGCCGCCTCACAGCAGGCACGTAGCTCAGTTGGTTAGAGCACCACCTTGACATGGTGGGGGTCGTTGGTTCGAGTCCAATCGCGCCTACCAAACAAAATCCGCTCTGCTGGGCGGTACAGAAAAGGCGACCCTCGCGGGTCGCCTTTTTTGCTTTCCGGGCTTGCAGGCACGCTCCGTCCTGCGTGCAGGCCTACCTGAAGATCAGCACGGCCGCAGCGGCGATCACCGCCACCACGCCAAACACCAGCCTTGCAATCCATGGGGCCGTCAGCCAGAGGCCGGTGGTGCCGGCGATCTGGCCAATGTTCTTCTCGCTGAGCAGGCGATTGCCGACCGGGTTGATCGGGTGGCCGCACTGCGGACAGGCCAGGGCCTTGTCGGAAATTCGGGCGACGCATTCAGGGCAGTCGATCAGGCTCATAAGGGATGTCCGTCGTGGCTTCGGAAAAGACGTTCCGACTCACCCCCACTGACCCTTGAAGCGCTTGAATGTTCGCGCTGGTCGGCCAGAGTGTGCCTGGGTTGGCACTTTGCTCAGGCCTGGCGTGCAAAGGCCTTGAGAATCGACTTGGTCGTATCACTGGCCTTCAGTTCGCTCCATTGCTCACCGGCCAGCCATTTGCAGGCGCTGATTTCGTTCCTGGGCTTGGGCTTGCCATCCTTGGGGACGTCGGTCACGAACACGTGATGGCGTACCTGGTCGCCGGTGAATTCATCCAGATAGAGCAGTGGCAGGCCACGCAGTCCGGTTTCTTCGCGCAGTTCACGGGCGGCTGCCTGTCGTGGGGTTTCACCGGCTTCGATCTTGCCGCCGGGCAGGTTCCAGCGGGACTTGGCTTTGCGGACACACAGAATCCGGTTATCGCGTTTACAGATGACGGTGGCTCGGTCTTTCATAAGGCGAATAGTGTTCCTGGCCTGTGGTTGGGCGCGTATGCAGAGTGCAGGGTTTGTCCTGTGCAAGGGGTAAAGGTTCAGGCCGATGTTCAGGGGCGTTGAATAAAAAGCCCGGCATGCCGGGCTTCCAAGGGGTGACGCTGCACAACTCAGGCGCTGTCGATGTCGCAGGGCCGGCCGATGTGGCGGGCCATGCGCCGGAAGGTCTTGTCATCGGTGGCAGCCAGCAGGGTGCGACCCTCCTTGAGATTGACCATGAAGGTGATTTCCTTTTCCTCGCGGGCGAGCATCACACCGGCCGCTGCACCGACCGGACCGAGCATCAGCGCCCCGGCCAGGCCCATGCCGATGGCGCCATCGATTTTCTTGTTGCTGCCCTGGCTGGCGATTTCCACTGACTTGATATCGCTGTGCTTGAAGCTGATACCCGGCCATGGGAATAGCGGGGTCACGAGTGTGAGGGTGCCGGCACGGTATTCCCCATCACCTTGAAGAAAATCCCCTGCTAAGACATTGATCCTGGCCATGTTCATTTCTCCTTGTGGTTGAGCAGGCGCACATTGCGCGCCTCATGGTCACCGGTGTCAAACGTGCGCAGACGAGACGTATTAACGTTCGTCCGGCCAATGCATTGCGTGCCTGCGTTGTGCTATGGGCGCAGCCTCTGCACTCGCATAGAATGGCTGCGCTTGCCCCAAGGTGTTGGGGTACGGGTCCCTCGGCAGTGGGCGCAGAAGGTTAGCGGGTGTGATGCTTGATGAATATTCCTCCTTTGATCAATGAAGTGCGCCACCCCGTTACGTTGCCTGGCCTGTGCCTGGCCGGTGACCTGCCCTCGACCGTTGCGGCAATCAGTGTCCTGCTGCAAGCCATGCGCAGCCACCACCCGGACGTCTGCTGGGCTGCCTATGGCGCCGGCGAGCACAAGCGCCTGCTGGGCCAGGATGCTGCAGGGGCTGAGTGGCCCGAATCGATTGCCAGCGCCGACTTCGATGCTTTCTGCCAGGCGCACGGCCTGCACCGCTGGGTCGCGGGCATGGGCGAGGGGGTGCTGGGCTGGGTGCTGGCGCCGCAGGCCCAGTCTCATGCGCCATGGCTGGCGGACATGGCCCTGCGACTGGGCTCGCTGCTGCAGGGTGCCGCCTTGATGCGTGCCCAGCGCACCCAGCGGGTGCTTTACGAAATCAGCCACCTGGCCAGTTCAACCCGTGACCGCGGCACGTTCATCAAGGGGGTGCACCAGCAGTTGTCGACCCTGATCGACGCCGAGAACTTTGCCCTGGCCTTGTATGACCGCCTGAACGACAAAATCACTTACCCCTATTACGTCGACAGCATCGATGGCGAGGCGCCGGCGCCTGATGCGTTCGAGTTTCTCGACCGCGCCAGCATGTCCATGACCGGCTATGTGTTGACCGGTGGCAAGCCTTTGTTCGTCGATGCAGCCGGCATCGAGCAGGCCCGGCAGGAAGGCCGCTTCAATTGTGTCGGGCATCGGCCGCAGTTCTGGATGGGGGCGCCGCTGAAGAATGCCTCGGACGAAGTGTTCGGCATGCTGGCCATGCAGGTCTATGACACGCGCCGGATCTACAGCCTTGAAGACCGCGCCTTGTTCGAGGTGGTCTCGCGGCATGTGGCCATGGCGCTGGACCGTTTGCTGCACCGCGCAGACCTGGAGCAGACAGTGCTGTTGCGCACCCAGCAATTGTCGGCGGCCAACGATGCCTTGCGCCAGGAAGTCGCCGAGCGCGAGCGCGCCGAGCATCTGCAGAGCGCCTTGTTCCAGATCACCGAACTGTCCAGCCAGCCGGGCGACATGGCCGAGCTGTTCCAGCGCCTGCACCGGATCGTGGCCGAGTTGCTGGTGGCGCTCAATTTCTACATCGCGCTCTACGACCACAGTACCGGTGAAGTGGCGTTCCCGTATTTCGTCGACGAGAAAACTGCTCGTCCTCGCTCGCGGCGCGGCCAGCGTGGCTTTACCGAATACGTGATTCGCCAGCGCCGTCCATGCCTGATCTCTCGTGCAGAGGCGTTGCGCCTGGAGGCGCTGGGCGAAATCGAGGTGCAGGCAGAGTCGCAGCGCTCCTGGTCGTGGCTGGGCATTCCGTTGTTCGAAGGGGTCCGGGTGCGCGGCATTCTGGTGGTGCAGAGCTATTCGCCCCAGGTCAGCTACAGCCAGCGCGATCAGGAGTTGCTGACCTTCGTGTCCCGGCACATCGACACGGTCCTGTCGCGGCGCAGCGCGGCCGAGGCGATCCATGCCGCCAACCTGCAGCTTGAAGCCCGGGTTCAGGACCGTACGCGTGAACTGGATCATGCCAATGCCAAGCTTCAATACGAGAACGCGCATGATGCGCTGACCGGGCTGGCCAATCGCAGTCACCTGCAACAGCGCCTGGACGAGGTCTGGGGTGAATTCTGTGAGCAGGCCCGGCCCCTGGTGGTGATGTTCATCGACCTGGACCGATTCAAGCTGGTCAATGACAGCCTGGGCCATCAGTGCGGTGACAACCTGCTGATCCAGGTCGCGCAGCGATTGCGCAGTTGCATGCGTGGCAATGACTTGCTGGCGCGCCTGGGTGGCGACGAGTTTGCGGTGCTGGCGGTGGGGGCCTCGCTGGAAGTGGGCAGCAGCCTTGCCGAGCGCATCCTGGCCAGCTTCGACCTGCCGTTCTTCATCGACAGTCATGCGGTGTTTTCATCGTGCAGCATCGGCGTGGTCGGCGCCGACAGCCAGTTTCATCGCGAGCCTGCCGACCTGTTGCGCGATGCCGACATCGCCATGTACCGGGTCAAGCATGCCGGGCGTGACAGCTTTGCAGTGTTCAACCAGGCCTTGCGTCGTGAGGTGTCCGACCAGATCGAGCAGGAGGGCGCGTTGCGCAATGCCCTCAAGCGTACCGATGAACTGATTCCCTATTTCCAGCCCATCGTTTGCGTCAACAGTGGCAGGCTGCTGGCGCTGGAGGCGCTGATCCGCTGGCACCAGCCGGATGGCCGGATCATTGCGCCGGGGCATTTCCTGCCGGCGCTCGAAGGCTTGCGCCTGATCGGACGCCTGGACCTGTACATGCTGCAGCAAGTCATTGCCATCCTGGCGCTGCCGGCCAATGCCCATTGGCCGGCGGTGCATGTCAACTGCTCCAGCTACAGCATTACCCGACCGGAGTTTGCCGCCGAAGTGCTGGCCATGCTGGATGGGCACGGCGTGGCGCCATCACGCATCTGTCTGGAGCTGACCGAGGGCGCGCTGGTGGCCGAACCCGAGCAGGCGCGCCAGACCATGAAACAGCTGGCCGACAACGGCATGTCGGTGGTGCTCGATGATTTTGGCGCCGGGTTTTCCTCCCTCAGTTACGTGCACCAGTACCATTTCAGCGGGCTGAAGATCGACAAGTCGTTCATTTTCGAGCTCAGCACCAGCGCCCGCAGCCGTGCCATCGTCCGCGCCATCGTGCGGATGGCCGAATCCCTGGGCCTGACCGTGGTGGCCGAAGGGGTCGAGGACCAGGTCACCCTGGACATGTTGCGCGACATGGGCGCGGGACAGGCGCAGGGCTATTTTTTCTCCGTGCCCATGCCTGAGCATCGCCTGGCGTTGCACGCTGCCGGCTGATCGGCAAAGCCTTGCCGGTCAAGGCAAGGGCTGTCCGGCCCTATTGCGCCTTGCGCACCCTTGGCCCGCGCCCAGGCAGGGGGAGGGGCCTGCGGCACGGGCTGGCATTCATCTTGCTGGACACAGTGTCGGGGCTGGATCGCCCCGCTATAGCAGGAGATCACTCACATGCTAGTCAGCAACAGTACGATTGAAAGCCTGGCTTCCAGGTTTGCCGTCGGGCGCTCGGCGCTGGATCAAGGATCACAGGCGGCGTTCAGCCTGACTGCGGCGTCACCGGTGCAGCCTTGCGCCGCAACCCTGACCACCGGTTCCGGCCGCGACGCTTCACACAACGATGCCCGCGGCAGCAGCGCCTATGACGAGTCCTTTGCGCGCATGATGCTCGGGCTCAAGGCCCAGGGCGAAACCACGGTGTCTGAGGCTGTGGCCGAGCGCGACAACGGCGCCAGTGGCGTTACCGCACTGGCGGCCAATGACACGACCTACACCTCGGCCCAGCAGGCATTTCTCGATTACATGAAGCAACCGGCCGAAGACCGCCTGCGCGAGCAGTTGACCGGAGTCAGCAAGGAGGAATACGAGGCGATGAGCCCTGAGGAAAAGCGCGGCGTGGAGGACAGGTTCAAGGACGCGCTCAAGCAACAGCAGGAAATCGCCCAGCAGGACATCAATGTGCGCATCAAGGCCCTCAAGGCCGGCCTGATCGGTTGACGATGGCTGGCAGAGACTTTTCGCGGGCATTCATGGCGTTTCCCTGATGCAGGCAGGCGCCGGGCTGGTCTGGGCGGTCAGCCCTGAGGCGCGCGGTTCTTTGCTTCGATCCATTGCGCCATGTACTGCGTGCTCTTGTGCTGGTGATGGCGCAGCATGGCGCCGGTGAAATTGCGCAAGCGGTGGCGCGGCAGGTCAAGGCGCAGCGCCTCGATCCGTTCGATCAGGCGTTGGGCATGATCCTGATAACGGTAACGCGCCTTCAGCAGCGCCTGGCCCTCACGCTGGGCCTGTTCCCATAAGGCCTGGTCCTGATAAAGCCGTACGGCCGCTTGCGCGATGGCTTCGGCGCTGCGCTCCACCAGGCCGGGCCAGGGCAGGTCGCCGTGCATCGCTTCGGCGCCGATCGGGGTGGTGACCGACGGTGTGGCGCACAGCATGGCATCGATCAGTTTGCCCTTGATTCCGGCACCAAAACGCAGCGGTGCCAGGCACACCCGCGCCTGGCTCATGACCTGCAGAGCGTCCTCGGCCCAGTCCATGACATGAAAGCCTTGCGCCGCATTGTGCAGGGCGGTGGCTTTGGGCGGCGTATAAGCACCGTACACATGCAGTTGCGCGCCGGGCAGTTGCTGGCGGATCAGCGGCCAGATGGCTTGCTTCATCCACAGCACCGCGTCCCAGTTGGGCGCGTGGCGGAAATTGCCGATGCTCAGAAAGTGCGCTCGTTGCCCGAAAGCCGGCGTGTCGGTCAGCGGGTCCCGGACCATCAGCGGGCACCAGTGCAACAGCGTCGGCGGCAGGCCGAAGTGCCCGGTCAGCAGTTGTATCTCTACGTCCGAGGTCATCAAGTTGAGGTCGCAGCGGTACAGCGCTGCGATTTCCCGCTGTGCCAGGTCGGTGCCGGCCATCTGCTCGAACACCACGTCCGGATCCTGATGAAAAAGCTCAGTGTCTTCATCGGGTTGCGCAAGCGTGTTGAGCAGGTTTCTGAGGTGTTGATGCCGGGCGTGGCGCAGGCTTTGCAAATCCGACGTTTCCAGAATGCGCAGCGCACCGGGGCAGTATTTTTCAACCCGCCAGCCGAATTGCTCCTCGATCATGAATTGATCGAACACCACGATATCAGGCACCAGTTCGCGGATAAATTCATCGAAACTGCTGCTGTTGAGCTCGATGGATCGTTCTTGTATACCCAAGCCGGCCAGGTCGGCCTTGTGTGCACCTTCAGTGGCGGGACTGGCAAAGGTGATCTTCCAGCCCTGATCGAGAAAAGCCGTGATCAGTTGCATCACATGCCCGCTGGCGGCCGAAGAACGAGGCTCCGGCCAGACATAGCCGATCATCAGTACGTGCAAGGAAGGCGGGGAAAAAGCCGTCACGTCGGGTAGGTCATGGCCTGGCCAAGAATGGCAACCACCTTGTCACGCAACTGGTCGATGGAAAACGGTTTGCCGATCAGGTGCATGCCGGCCGGTACGTCGATATTTTCCGAGTAGCCGCTGGCGAACAGCACGGGCAGCCGGGGGCGCAGGTCGCGGGCAGCCAGTGCCAGGTCGGTGCCTTTCATATCCGGCAGGCCCTGGTCGGTCATCAGCAGGTCGATAGGGGACTGGCTGTTGAGCGTGGCCAGTGCCTGGGCGCCGTCGGCGGCCTCAAGCACCTTGTACTCCAGCTCTTCAAGGACATCGACGATCAGCATGCGCACAATGTCGTCGTCTTCGACCACTAGAATCGTGCTGGTTGGATCGGACATGGTTAACTCCCCTGGAAATGGTCATGAGGGCGGCGTCATCGTGGAGCCCTCTAAATCTGTAAGTAAAACACCCCAAGAAGTTCCATACGCCGCCTGACGCCATGCGTTCCTTTTCTAAAACAGCCGGCTTTCTGTGATGTGGCCGAGCTTATCGCCGATTTATGTCTGGAATTTCAATCCCGTAAGATCGAAATCCGAGTCTTTTTCTTAACTTTGCGGCAAACTCAGTAGTTTCACTGGGCCATCAGGGACTTTTCATGAACCGCCTTTCCACAATCGACGCGCAGCGTTTTCGCAAACTGCTGGGACGTAACGTCGGTCTGCCGCTGGGTGTCGGCGTGCTCAGCGCCGTGTTTTTCATCATTCTGATCAATTATCTGTTGCAGGCCATCCAGTGGGTCGAACACACCGACCGGGTGATCAATAACATCAACCGCTCGATGAAACTGTCGATCGACATGGAAACCGGCATGCGCGGTTACCTGCTGGTGGGTGATGAGCATTTCCTCGACCCTTACGAGGTGGCGCGGCCACTGCTCAAGGCCGAGCTGGACGGGTTGCAGGCGCTGGTGGCGGACAACCCGACACAGCAGGACCGCATCCGTCGGCTGTCCACGCTGCAGGCCGAATGGGATAACTTCGCCCAGCAGATGATCACCCTGCGCCGCGAGAACGGTGACTACCTGACGCCCACGGCATCCGGGCGCGGCAAGCGCATCACTGATCAGATGCGCACCGAATACGACCTGGCGGTCAGCATGGAGCAACAACTGCGCCTGAACCGCAATGCCGATGTGACCCGCACGACCGTGCTGTCGGTCACCTTGTACCTGATATTCGTCCTCAGCGTCAGCGGTGCGCTGGCCTGGGTCGGGCGACGTGACCTGCTGTCGCTGTCCACAACCTATGACGCCAACCTCAAGCTGCAACAAGTCAATGCCGAGCGCCTGGAAAAGGTCGCCTGGCTGCGCAACGGCCAGAGCGCGCTGGCCGAGCAGGTATTGGGGCAACTGACCCTGAACCTGGTGGGACGCAACGTATTGCAGTTTTTCGCCCAGTACCTGGGGGCTGTCGTGGCCGCCGTCTACGTGCGCCAGGAGCACGGCGGGCTGGTGCGGGTCGCCTCCTATGGCTTTTCCCGCGAGCAAGAGCAGCATGAGCAATCGATCTATGCCGATGAGGGCGTGATTGGCCAGGCCGTGCAGCAAGATCGCATCATCACCCTGGATAATCTGCCGGGTGATCACTTCAAGGTCAGTTCAGGCTTGGGCCAGAGCGAACCGTCCAGCGTGGTGATCGTGCCGACCAGCAATGACAATCAGGTCAATGCCGTGATCGAGCTGGGCTTCCTGCGTCCCTTGACCGAACGCGACCTGGAGTTTCTCGAACTGGTATCCGATAACGTCGGCACCTCGGTGGAGGCCGCGCGCTACCGCCAGCGCTTGCAGGAAGTCCTCAGCGAAACCCAGCAGCTCAATGAAGAGTTGCAGGTGCAGCAGGAAGAGCTGCGCACAGCCAACGAAGAGCTTGAGGAGCAGTCGCGGATTCTCAAGGAGTCCCAGGCGCACCTGGAAACCCAGCAGGCCGAGCTTGAGCAGACCAACCATCAACTGGCCGAACAGGGCCAGGCGCTGTCCGAGCAGCGCGATGCACTGGACCGCAACAACGAAGCCTTGAGCCAGGCCCAGGTGCAGCTGCAGGCCCGCGCCGATGAGCTGCAACGCTCGAGCCGCTACAAGTCCGAGTTCCTGGCCAACATGTCCCATGAGCTGCGCACGCCGCTCAACAGTTCGCTGATCCTGGCCAAGCTGCTGTCGGAGAACCCGACCCGCAACCTGACCGATGAGCAGGTCAAGTTCGCCCAATCGATTTATTCGGCGGGCAATGACCTGCTCAACCTGATCAACGACATCCTCGACATTGCCAAGGTCGAGGCCGGCAAGCTGGAAGTACGCCCGGAAAATGGCAGCGTTGCCCGCCTGGTGGAGAACCTGCACAAGGTGTTCCAGCCGCTGGCCGATCAAAAGCGTCTGCAGCTCAGTGTCGAACTGCAAGAAGGCGCGCCGGCAATGCTGTACACCGACTTCCAGCGGCTGGAACAGATCCTCAAAAACCTGGTGTCCAATGCCATCAAGTTCACCGAGAGCGGCACGGTCAGCCTGAGCGTCTCGTGCCAGCCGGGCGAGGGTATCGCTTTTGCGGTGCGCGACTCGGGCATCGGCATTGCCGGTGACCAGTTGCAAAGCATTTTCGAGGCGTTTCATCAGGCCGATGGCACCACCAACCGGCGCTACGGCGGCACCGGCCTTGGCCTGTCGATTTCCCGCGATCTGGCCGCCTTGCTGGGCGGTTCCATCAGCGTGGTCAGCGAGCTGGGCCAGGGCAGTATCTTTACCCTGGTGCTGCCGCAGACCTGGAGCGGCGAAGGGGCGGCCTCGCCCGCACCGCTGTCGCCTGTGGTGTCTGCCATGTCGCCGGGTGTCAGTACACCGCTGCCGCGTCGCGCCGAGCCGGTTGCGCCGCCAGTGCCGGCCGAAGTGGCCATTGCGCCCTTTGCCGATGACCGCCACAAGGCGCCGTTCGAGCATCGCTGCATTCTGGTCATCGAAGATGATGTGTCGTTCGCGCAAATCCTCTTCGACCTGGCCCATGAGTTGGGCTACCACTGCCTGGTGGCGCACGCCGCCGACGATGGCTTCAATCTGGCGCAGACCTACACCCCCGATGCGGTGTTGCTCGACATGCGCCTGCCGGACCATTCCGGGCTGACCGTGCTGCAACGTCTCAAGGAACAGGCCCAGACGCGGCATATTCCTGTGCATGTGATCTCGGTCGAAGACCGTCAGGAAGCGGCCATGCACATGGGCGCGGTCGGCTACGCGGTCAAGCCCACCACCCGCGAAGAGCTCAAGGATGTCTTCGCCAAGCTGGAGGCCAAGCTGACCCAGAAGGTCAAGCGCATCCTGCTGGTCGAGGACGATGACTTGCAACGCGACAGCATCGCGCGCCTGATCGGCGACGATGACATCGAGATCACCGCCGTAGGCTATGCCCAGGAAGCACTCGACCTGCTGCGTGAGCATGTCTACGACTGCATGATCATCGACCTGAAGCTGCCCGACATGCTTGGCAACGAGCTGCTCAAGCGCATGGCCACCGAAGACATCTGTGCCTTCCCGCCGGTCATCGTCTACACCGGCCGCAACATGACCCGCGATGAGGAGGCCGAATTGATGAAGTATTCGCGCTCGATCATCATCAAGGGCGCCCGCTCACCGGAACGCTTGCTCGATGAAGTCACATTGTTCCTGCACAAGGTCGAGTCGCAACTGTCCAACGAGCGGCAGAAAATGCTCATGACCGCCCGCAGCCGCGATAAGGTGTTCGAGGCGCGCAAGGTGTTGGTGGTCGATGACGATGTGCGCAATATCTTTGCCCTTACCAGTGCCCTGGAGCACAAGGGGGCCGTCGTCGAGGTGGCGCGCAATGGCCTGGAGGCCATCGAGCGGCTCAACACCGTGGAAGACATCGACCTGGTGCTGATGGATGTGATGATGCCGGAAATGGACGGTTTCGAAGCGACCATGGAGATTCGCAAGGATCCGCGCTGGCGCAAGCTGCCGATCATCGCCGTGACCGCCAAGGCCATGAAGGATGACCAGGAGCGCTGCCTGCAAGCGGGTGCCAACGATTATCTGGCCAAGCCGATCGATCTGGACAGGCTGTTTTCCCTGATCCGGGTGTGGCTGCCGAAAATGGAACGTATTTGAGTGTCTGCGGCCAAACCAGCACTCCGATACACCTCGTCAGGTTCTAGCATGTCTTACGACAAGAATGCCGACATCGAGCTGCGCCTGTTGATCGAGGCGATCTACCTCAAGTACAGCTACGATTTTCGCGATTACTCCGGCGCTTCGGTCAAGCGCCGGGTGCAACACGCTTTGCGTCAGTTCGAGTGCAGCACCATCTCGGCGCTGCAGGAACGCGTGCTGCATGACCCGGCGGCCTTCATGCAATTGCTGCAATTGCTGACCATTCCGGTCAGCGAGATGTTTCGCGATCCGTCGCACTTCCTGGCCATTCGTCGTGAAGTGGTGCCACTGCTGCGCACCTATCCGTCGCTGAAAGTCTGGATTGCCGGCTGCAGCACAGGCGAAGAGGTCTACTCGACCGCTATCCTGCTGCGTGAAGAAGGCTTATTGGAGCGCACGATCATTTATGCCACCGACATCAATCCCCGGTCCCTGGAAAAAGCCCAGCAAGGCATATTCTCGATGGACAGCGTCCATGGTTGGGCTGAAAATTACCGCCTTGCCGGCGGCCTGGGTCAATTGTCCGACTACTACACGTCAGGCTACGACTACGCCATTTTCGACAAGACCCTGCGCGAGACGGTGACTTTCGCCGATCACAGCCTGGCCACCGACAGCGTATTTTCCGAAACTCACTTGATTTCCTGTCGCAACGTATTGATCTATTTCAACAAGAAGCTGCAGGATCGCGCCTTCGGATTGTTCCATAACTCCCTTTGCCATCGAGGTTTTCTGGCCTTGGGCAGCAAGGAAACCCTGGATTTTTCCGGCTACAGCAATGCATTCGAAACCCTGGTCAAGCCCGAACGGATCTATCGCAAGTCATGAAGACATCATTCGAAGGGCAAGCCGCCGGCGACCTGCCAAGGGTCGAGGCGGTGGTGATGGGCGCTTCGGCCGGCGGGGTAGAGGCATTGCTGACCGTGCTGCGCCATGTGCGGCCGGGCTTTGGACTGCCGATCCTGGTGGTCCTGCATCTGCCTGAAACACGCAGTAGCCAGCTGGCGTCGGTGTTTCAGAACCGTTTGCCGATTCCGGTGCATGAGGCCTGCGATAAAGAAAGCATCAAGGCCGGCACGCTGTATTTTGCGCCGTCCGGTTATCACCTGTCGGTCGAGAATGACCTCAGCCTGTCGCTGAGCCAGGAAGACAAGGTTTTTCATTCACGCCCCAGTATCGACATTCTCTTCGACTCGGCGGCCGATGCCTTTGGTCCCGGGCTGGCGGGCATATTGCTGACCGGTGCCAACAGCGATGGTGCCCGGGGCCTGGCGCGTATCAAGACCGCCGGCGGGCTGACCGTAATCCAGGACCCGGCGTGCGCCCAGGTGCGCACCATGCCTGAGGCCGGCCTGAAGCTGCATACCCCTGATTACCTGTTGCCCTTGTCAGACATTGGTCACTTGCTGGTCCAGCTGGAACGAATCGCATGCTAAGTAGTACCCAGACAAAACTGTTGATCGTCGACGACCTGCCGGAGAATCTGCTGGCCCTGGAGGCCTTGATCAAGCGTGAAGACCGCATCGTCTACAAGGCGCTGTCGGCCGACGAAGCGCTGTCCCTGCTGCTTCAGCACGAGTTTGCACTGGCCATGCTCGATGTGCAGATGCCTGGCATGAACGGTTTCGAGCTGGCCGAGATGATGCGCGGCACGGAAAAGACCAAGCACATCCCCATCGTGTTCGTCACCGCGGCCGGCCGCGAACTCAACTACGCCTTCAAGGGCTATGAAAGCGGTGCGGTGGACTTTCTCCACAAGCCGCTGGATATCCATGCGGTCAAGAGCAAGGTCAATGTGTTCGTCGAGCTGTACCGCCAGCGCAAGGCCATGAAGCAGCAGGTCGAGGCCCTGGAACACAGTCGCCAGGAGCAGGAGGTGCTGTTGCAGCGCCTGCAGGCCACCCAGGCGGAGCTGGAGCATGCCGTGCGCATGCGCGATGACTTCATGTCGATCGTCTCGCACGAGGTGCGTACGCCGCTCAACGGACTGATTCTGGAGACCCAGCTGCGCAAACTGCACCTGGCCAAGAACAACGAGGCCGCGTTCAGCATGGACAAGCTGCGTGGCATGGTCGAGCGCGACGAGCGCCAGATCCAGAGCCTGATCCGCCTGATCGAAGACATGCTCGACGTGTCGCGCATCCGCACCGGCAAGTTGTCGATCCGGACCAGTCCGTTCGACCTGTCGGAGCTGGCCAGCCACTTGTTGGAAAACTTCGCGGCTCAAAGCGCGGCGGCCAATTGCCCCATGAGCCTGAGCGCTGAAGAACCGGTCATTGGCGTATGGGACGAGTTTCGTATCGAACAGGTCATCGTCAACCTGCTGACCAATGCCCTGCGTTATGGCGCAGGCAAGCCGGTGGAGGTGCGCGTGTACGCCGATGCCGAGCGGCAGCAGGCCTGCATCGAGGTCATCGACCATGGCATCGGCATCAACGAGGCCCACCAGACGCGCATCTTCCAGCAGTTCGAGCGGGTCACGGCCAACCATGCCAAGGCCGGGCTGGGACTGGGCCTGTTCATTTCCGAGCAGATTGTCATGGCCCACGGTGGCCAGATCCTGGTCCGAAGCGAAGAGGGCAAAGGCTCGACCTTCACCGTGCGGCTGCCCTTGCAAGTACCGGCGTGAGCCGGGCAACACTAAATTACAACGACGCGCGAATTGTCCTACATTTTGCGCAACCTCCAGTGCATGCCGTGGTCGTATTGGCAGCTATTTGAAGATTGAAGGCCGTTCCATGAGCGCTGATGCCCAAGACGTTGTACTGATCGTCGAAGACGAACCCCTGATCATGATGCTGCTCGCCGACTATCTGTCGGGCGTGGGCTATCGTGTGTTGCAGGCCGAAAACGGTGAGCAGGCCTTTGAAATACTGGCCACCCGACCGCACCTTGACCTGATGATTACCGACTATCGTCTGCCGGGGGGCATTTCCGGGGTGATGATTGCCGAACCTGCCGTCAAGTTGCGGCCGGACCTGAAAGTGATCTTCATCAGCGGTTACCCGGCCGAGATCATCGATTCCGGCAGTCCCATCACCACCCGTGCCCCCATTCTGGCCAAGCCGTTCACCATGGAAACGCTGCACTCACAGATCGAGTCCTTGCTGGCCTGACGCGGTCAGGCCTCGATCATCTCGCGCACCTTGGACGTCAGGTGGTCGAACGCAAAGGGCTTGGTGATCATCTGCATATCGCTGCCCAGAAAGTCGGCACGCACGGCCGCGTGTTCGGCGTAGCCGGTGATGAACAGCACTTTCAGGCCCGGACGCAGTTGCCGGGCGATTTCCGCCAGTTGCCGGCCGTTCATGCCAGGCAACCCTACATCGCTGATCAATAGGTCAATGCGCGTGGCCGACTGCAGCAGCGGCACGGCGCTCTGGCCGTCGGCGGCTTCGATAAAGGCGTAGCCCAGCTCGCTGAGCACTTCACTGACCAGGGTGCGCACAGCCGGGTCGTCTTCGACAATCAGCACGGTTTCGCCGGCCTTGGCGAACGTGGCGTTGCTCTGGAACGTCATCTGCTCTTCTTCCTGCGTGCCCAAGTGGCGTGGCAGGTAGAGTTTGACCGTGGTGCCGCGTCCCACTTCGCTGTCGATCAGTACGTGGCCGCGCGACTGCTTGCTGAAGCCATAGATCATCGACAGGCCAAGGCCTGTGCCCTGACCGATCGGCTTGGTGGTGAAGAAAGGATCGAATGCGCGACTGACCACGCTTTCGGGCATGCCACACCCGGTATCACTGACGCTGAGCAGCACATAGTCGCCGGGCAGCAGGTTGTCATGGGCATCGGTAAAACGGCGCTCCAGTCGCTCGTTGCGCGTCTCGACCCGCAGCAGTCCGCCGCCGGGCATGGCATCGCGGGCGTTGAGCACCAGGTTGAGCAGGGCGCTCTCCAGTTGATTGGGGTCCGCTTCTGCGGTCCACAGGTCGGCGTCCAGGCGCATGTCCAGATGGATGCTTTCGCTCAGGCTGCGCAGGATCAGTTCGTCCATGGCCTTGACCAGGTGGTTCATTTCCACAGGCCGCGAGTCCAGTGACTGGCGCCGTGAAAAGGCCAGCAGTCGATGGGTGAGGGCGGCGGCGCGGTTGGCCGAGGTCACGCCCAGGTCGATCAGGTTGTCCAGGTCGTCGACCCGGCCGCGGGCAATACGCCGGCGCATCAGCTCCAGGCTGCCGATGATACCGGTCAGCATGTTATTGAAGTCGTGGGCAATGCCGCCGGTGAGCTGGCCGACAGCTTCCATTTTCTGCGATTGGCGCAGCACTTCCTCGTTGTGTTGCAGCTGCGAGGTGCGCTCTTCGACCTGTTGTTCCAGGGTCTCGTTGAGCCGTCGCAGTTCGGCTTCGGCCTGCTTGCGCTCGCTGATGTCGGAGGTGACACCCACCAGGGCGATGACCTGGCCGTTTTTGCCGTAGATCGCCCGGGCCCGTACGTCCACCCAGTTCAAGGAACCGTCGGGCCACAGGTTGCGGTACTCGATGATGAAGTCGACGCCGTTGTCCAGGCTGCGCTGCAAGGCCGACTGCATGCGTGGCTGGTCAGCGGCATAGACTGAGGCCAGCCAGTCTTCGTAGTCGAACGTGGCATTTTCATCGAGCCCGTAGTGGGCCTTGCTGATGGCCGAGCAGGTGAGGGTCAGAAACTCGGCTTCCAGTTGCCACGACCCCAGGCGCCCGGCGGTCAGAGCGTTCTGCAGGCGCCTTTCGCTCTCCAGCAGGTCCTCCATGCGTGCGCGGGCCTCGTATTGACGACGCCGGCCCCGCACGGCCGTGTTCACCAGCGTGACCAGGGTCATGGGGTGAAAGGGCCGCTCAAGGAACGTGACGTTGCCCAGCAAGGTGCCCAGCCGGGTTGACGGGTTCTGATCAGGCCCGCCGTGTCGGGTCAGCAGGACTACCGGCAGGTCGGACCAGGCAGGTTGCCGCGCGAGCAGGTCCAGCAGTGGCTGGAAGTCGATGCCGCGCAGCGCTTCATCGGCAATGATTGCCAGCCCGGCGCCAATGCTCAGTTCCCTGACCAGTTCAGCCGTGTCCCGGGCGACCTTGGTGCGCAAGCCGGCTTCGTTGAGAATCGCGCTGGCAATCTGGCTGTCGCGGCCTTGAGGGGCCAGGATGATTGCCCGTTCGGAAAAGGCCGGGATCACGTTTCATCATCCTGCAACAGAGGTTGTCCGTCGCCTCGGTAGCTGGGCACGCCGCGCAATACCCCCTGGAAGTCATGCAGAGGAGCGCCGATGCGCAGGCCTTTATCGCTGATACGGTATTCGCGGATCGTGGTTTCGTGGGCGCCGGTGCGCTTCTTGATCACCGAAACGGCCCGGCGCACCTTGCCCAGCGCCTCGAAATAGCGCAACAGGATGACAGTGTCAGCCAGGTAGGTGATATCGACCGGTGCGCGCATATCGCCCACCAGCCCATGTTGGGCCACGGTCATGAACGTCGAGGCGCCCTGGCGGTTGAGGTACAGCAGCAGCTCGTGCATATGCAGCACCAGGGCATTTTCTTCAGGCATGGCAGCCTGGTAGCCGTTGAGGCTGTCGATGATCACGGTCTTGATCTGCTGCTTGTCCACGCAATAGCGGACCCGATGGGAAAACTCTCCCGGCGACAGTTCGGCGGCGTCCACCTGCTCGACCCACAACTGGCCGCTGTCTTGAAACGCCTGCAGATCAATACCCATCGCTAGCATGCGGGCATACAACAGGCCCAGCTCTTCATCAAAGACAAACAGCCCGACCCGCTCGCCACGGGCCATGGCCTGGACGGCAAACACCAGCGAAATAAGTGACTTGCCGGTACCGGCCGGGCCCAGCACCAAGGTGCTTGAGCCGCTGTCGACGCCCCCGCCGAGCAGCCCGTCCAGTTCGGCAATGCCGCTGCTGTACTGGCGCCGCTCGTACTGATTGCGATGCTCGGCCGCCACCAGGCGCGGGAAGACCTGCACGCCGCCTTCCTGAATGGTGAAATCGTGAAAGCCGCCACGGTACTTCTGGCCACGGTATTTGATGATTTTCAGGCGTCGCCGCTCGCCACCGTAGGCCGGCGTCATTTCCTGCAGGCGGATGACCCCGTGCGCCACGCTGTGGACGGTCTTGTCCAGCGTGTCGGTGGTCAGGTCGTCCAGCAACAGCACCGTGGTGTCGAAGCGGGCGAAATAATGCTTCATCGCCAAGACCTGGCGACGGTAACGCAAGGAGCTCTGTGCCAGCAGGCGAATCTCCGAAAGGCTGTCGATCACCACCCGTGTCGGTTGGGTACGTTCGACCGCCTCGAACAACTTGGCAATCGTCTCGCCCAGTTCAAGGTCCGAAGAGTACAGCAGGCTCTGTTGTTGCTCGGCACTGAGCAGGCTCTCCGGTGGCGTCAGTTCGTAAACGTGGATGTGCTCATCGAGCTCCCAGCCATGGGAGCGGGCACTGTCACGCAACTCACGTTCTGTCTCCGACAACGTGATGTACAGGCACGACTCGCCCGCTTGCGCGCCAGTCATCAAGAACTTCAGCGCCACGGTGGTCTTGCCTGTACCAGGCTCACCTTCGACCAGAAACACATGACCGCGGGAAAGCCCGCCGCTCAGGATGTCATCCAGCCCTTCGATACCGGTTGCTGCCTTGGATGTAGTCAATGAAAACCCTCATGTGGGAAACAGGACACCGGCTCTGGCGGCTGGCCAATTGCCGTAGTGTCTTGATACTGGACCTCGAAAGCGGAGGCAGGGTTCAGAGTTTTTGCGTCGTGGGGGCGATGTTCGAACGCTTTTGAGTCTAGACCGTGTATCGGCACAGGGCCTTCAGCAGCTGACATCCGGGTGGCGCGTTTTGAAGGGGGGTGCTCGTCATGCCCGGCGCTTTTGGCGTATAAGCGAACGTGGCGTATCAGCGAGGGTGAAAAAGCCGCTATGTATATCGATGCAATGCTGGCAGAAATCGATAGGAGTCACTTTTTCTCGACCATGGGAACGCCCTCGGCACACGCAGACGGTGTGATTTATATCCCTTCACTTCGCGAGGTGTTTATTACGCCCAACGAGCCCGCCTTCCAAGGCTTTTACCAGAACGTTGAATGGCTGCCGACAGCACCGACCCAGAGCGACCCTTTCTACACATTGGACAAACCGGACAAATCCCTGGTCGACCTGCGCCTGCAGGTCAACAGGGCTGTCATGAAGGCCATGAAAGACTGTGACAGCAGCAGGTTCGTTGTCGATCGGCATGACTTCAGCCTGGCCGCGAAAAACGCAATCGGCTTTGCCTTCAGGCAATACGTGTCAGAGCGCTGTCTGGGCCTGGGTCACCATTGGGAGCGCGTGGTAGCGCTGTATGTCCTGGGGCATTGGCCGGTGGGGCATGCCGGTGACACACTGATCGTCGTTTAGCATGAGGGCACCATGGACAGGATGTTGAAAAAAGCCATCAGGCATTACTACCAAAGCGGCTCGCTGGCGGGCATGACGGACCCTGAACTGATCGGCCTGCTGCACGCCAAAGGCATGATCGTGCCTGCCCAGGACATGGCGCATGACGAGCTGATCGAAAAGCTGTTGCATGAAAAAAGCATCACGGACCAGGCATCGGTCGTGGCGTCTTTTCTGATAGGTCTGGAAAATGGCCTGCCGGAAAAAAGAGCCGCGCTGTCGGCGTATGTGATCATGCTCAACTTCCCGGCGCATGGTTTTGCATCGACCCATGGCATCCAATGTGATGTATGCGGGGTGTTCAGGAACAAGGTCCGAGACTTTACGCTGTGTAACCTGGCGCGCTACTCGGTCGGAGCCACCTACAGCGCAGCGCCTGAACAGTTGTATGTGTTCCTGAGGGAGCACAACAAGACCGCTGTGCCCGCCGTGCAGTCAGTTTCCATGTTGAAGCACGTCTTGTCGGTGTTGCGGGCCGCCGATCTTCAGGACAGGCCGGTGACCCTGGAGAAAAAGCTCAGGGCGATTCCGGGCATCGGCATGGATAAAGAACAGTCCCGCGCCTTGCTCGATTTACTGGGGCATCTGGGGGTGCTGGAAACCCCTGAGCACAAAGGGTTCGTCCATCACTACACCTACATCGGCCTTGCGCCGAGGAAAAGTCACTCCTCGGACTGGAGTTATCCGGTGGACTTCTGGACGGGCAGGGATGGCGTCAATGAAGAGGCGGTCGAGTTCTGGTTCGGTGATTATCTGTGAGGTCAGGGTGTCGTCATTCCCAAGGGGTTAGCCTGTTTCTCATAGCGGATAGTGACAACGCCACGGGTAGGTGAAGAGACCGGGGTCGACCTTGCAGTCCTCGATGATCGCGCGCAGATCCTCTTCGCTGTCTGCCCCCCTGGCGAAAAGCACCCGGATATCCTCGGCATACAGGTTGTCGTATTCGCCGAGCCTGGCGCAGGGGATTTCAATGATGAATACGCCATACCTGTGCCCGAGCAGGCGGGTTATGAATTCATGATAGAGATGCGCCGGTCGTTCGAAAAAGACAGGTTTGTAGAGGGCGTAAATCATGATCCACGTCCGGCTGCCACTGTCCGGATCAGAAATTTCCTGACCGATCTCGGTGTAGCCCTGGCCATCCAGCCCCCACCAGACGGCCTTGGGTATGAGGGTCTCCAGCATTTTTTCCTCTTTGACGGTGTGCTGTGGGTTATCTTGCGCCTGGTCATTTACAGGGGTTACTGATTTTCTGATTCTGCTTTTTCAATGGCTTCTTTCCACACCTCACAGGCGACTCTGTAGATGTCTTCAAAAAAGCCACGAGGGCTGTCGACTTCTTCTGAGTTCCAGACGCAGCTTGTGTAATCGTGCTCATCGTCGTTGTCAAATAGAGGCGCAAAATCGAAGTCTGGGTTTTCAAGGTCTTTTTCCTGTGATTGGGTCTGTCCCATTAATCGCCCGCTGCCTCATCACCGCATCCGGAATCTGGGGGCCATGTTTACCGAGGGTAGGCAGGTTGTACCGTTTCTTATCGTCATGCACACACCGTTTGGCGTTGGCTTCGGTGCGTTTTTCAAGCTCTTCCCGCCGCTGGACCGCTTTTCCCGCCCGGACATCCGCCTGGGACATTTGCAAGTCCCAGCGGGTCAACCCACGCCGTCGGGTCGGGCACGTACGGGTAGGTGTTCAGTCCGCCGGCGAGGTTGATCGGGTCCGGGGTCAGGGAGCGGCCGTTTCGGACTTTGCGGGATTGTGCCCAAAGGTGGGGTGGGCGCCAGGCCGGTCCGGCAAATGGCGCTTGCACCGCCTTACGACGTTGACGGCAGGCTTGTTATAGTCCGCCGTTCAGTCCCGCAAGCAAAGGAACCTGCTGTGTCCGATTATCAAGCCTTTATCGTCCAGGTGCATGAGCAGGTGGCGCATGTGCAGATCAATCGCCCCGAAAAGCTCAATGCCATGAACGCGGCGTTCTGGGATGAAATCAGGACGATCTTCCAATGGATCGATGAGCACGACGAGGTGCGCGCGGTGGTGATCAGCGGAGCCGGCAAGCACTTCTCCTCGGGCATCGATCTGGCCCTGCTGGGCGCGGTGGCCAGCGAGCTGGGGCCTGATGCCGGGCGCAATGCACGGGTGTTACGGCGCAAGATCGAGCAGATGCAGGCCTCCTTCACGGCAGTCGCCCAGTGTCGCAAGCCGGTGCTGGCGGCCGTGCAGGGCTATTGCCTGGGTGCCGGGGTCGATCTGATTGCCGCCTGCGACATGCGCTATGCCGCCGTTGATGCGCAGTTCGCCATTCGTGAAATCGACATGGGCATGGCAGCCGACGTCGGCACCCTGCAACGCTTGCCACGTATCATCGGTGATGGCCTGCTGCGAGAGCTGGCCTACACCGGGCGCAGTCTGCATGCCCCGGAAGCTGCGCAGATCGGTCTGGTCAACCGGGTGTATGACGATCAGGCGCAGATGCTGGACGGGGTGTTGGCGCTGGCCCGGCAGATTGCGCAAAAATCGCCGATTGCCATCGAGGGCACCAAGCGCATGATCGACTACATGCGTGACCATCGCGTCGATGATGGCCTGGAACACGTTGCTATCTGGAACGCGTCCATGCTGCAATCAGCCGATCTCAAGCTGGCCATGATGGCTTCGATGAGCAAGCAAAAGCCGGTGTTCGACGATTGAGCCCGGTTCACACAGGAGTTACTGCATGACACGCCGTTGGACCACTGCCGTGCTGGACCCTCAAGCCCCGGACGGGCGCGCCGTGGTGTACAGCCCACAAGGTTTTCTGCTGGGCGAGCAGGGCGTGCTGTTCTCCAGGCCGTGGCTGGCCAGCCTTGACCTGCCGTTGCTGGGCGAGCATGGCATCGGTCACTTTGACGGCGAGCCGGTCTATGTCTGGGTGCTGCAGCATCAGGTGGATGTCTCCGGCCTGAGCTGGCAGGGCCTGCGCCAGTTCATGCTCGAAGGCGACTACGCCGTGTTCCAGATACTCGGTTATGCCGCACAGATTGCCACCTGGTTCCGTGAGCACCGCTTCTGCGGGGCGTGCGGCAAGCCGACGGTGCAGGTGGCTGGCGAGCGGGCGATGTACTGTGCCGACGACAACCTGCGTTTCTATCCGCGTATTTCACCGAGCATGATCGTGCTGATCACCCGCGGTGACGAGGTGCTGCTGGCCCGTTCGCCGCGCTTCGTGACCGGGGTCTACAGCACCCTGGCCGGGTTTGCCGAGCCGGGTGAGTCGGCCGAGGATTGTGTGCGCCGCGAGGTGATGGAAGAGGTGCAGGTGCGCATCCGCAATATCCAGTACGTGGGCAGCCAGTGCTGGCCGTTCCCGCACTCGATGATGTTGGGGTTTCATGCCGAATACGAAAGTGGTGACATCGTGCCCCAGGCCGACGAGATCGAGGATGCCCGCTGGTTCAGCATCCACGACCTGCCGCCGCTGCCGGCCAGCCGCTCGATTGCCCGGCATCTGATCGAGTTGTACCTGGCGCGCCGCTCAGGCGCCCCCGAACCAGTGTTGCCAGGCCAGGCGGACAGTGAGTAGCAGCACCATGGTAATGAACACCGGGCGAATGAACCTTGCCCCGCCCTTGATCGCGGTGCCGGCGCCGAAATAGGCGCCGAGCATGACCGCCAGGCCCATGCTGACCCCGATCACCACATCGACCTGACCGGAGAACGCAAACACCGACAGCGCCGCCGCATTGCTGACAAAGTTCATGCTGCGCGCCACGCCGCTGGCCTTGACCAGGTCGACGGGATAGAGCAGTAGGGTGCTGACGGTCCAGAAAGCGCCTGTGCCAGGGCCGGCTATACCGTCGTAAAATCCCAGGCCCAACCCTTGTGGTAACTGGCGACCTTGCTTGATTGGCGCATCGCTGAGCAGCGGCGCCTTCGGCGTGCCGCCGAACAGCAGGTAGAGGCCGCAGGCGAACACCACCACCGGCAACATTTGGTTGATCCATTCGGCCGGCAGGTAATGAGCGACAATGGCGCCGATCAAGGCACCCGCGGCGGTCCCGAACAGCGCCGGTTTCCATTGTCCGGGATCGAACAGTTTGCGCCGGTAATAGGTAAAGCTGGCGGTGGCCGAGCCAAAGGTGGCGCACAGTTTATTGGTGCCCAGCACCAGATGCGGCGGCAGGCCGGCGGTCATCAGGGCCGGCGTGGTGAGCAGGCCGCCACCGCCGGCGATGGCATCGATAAAACCGGCCACGAAGGCGACGACAGCAAGAATGGCAAGGGTCGTGGGTTCGACACTGAGTTCAAAGGGCATGACGGAGGACTTGTTCGGCAGGGGGGCAGAATGGCTGCCCGAAGGCGGCGCATTCTACCGTCATCGCCGGCGGTTGTCAGACCTCAGATTTCGCCCAGCGCCACCCAGCGCTGTTCGCGGGCCGCCAGGCGGATTGCACTGGCCAGCCGCTCGACCTGCCAGGCTTCGGTAAAGTCCGGGCCTTGGTGCTCAAGGCCGGCCACGGCCAGGATCAGGTCGCGCACTTCCAGCGCCTTGAGTTCGTTGTAGCCCAGTTGATGGCCCGGTGCCGGGCAGAACGCGGCATAACCGGGTTGCGTCGGGCCGGCCAGGATGCGCTGGAAGCCATCTCGGCCCGGGTTGCCGGGGCGGTACAGGCGCAATTCGTTCAAACGCTCCTGGTCGAAGGCCAGCGTGCCGCGAGTGCCGCTGATTTCGAAGCTCAGGTGGTTCTTGTAGCCGTGCTTGAGCCAGCTGGTGCTGATCGCACCACGCGCACCGCTGGCGAAGCGCAGCAGGGCGTGGGTCTGGTCGTCCACTGCGATGGCGCGCAGTTCAGCGCTGCCGGTACTGGCCGGTCGCTTGGTATGCACGGTGCTGGCGTCGGCACACACCGCCTCGACATCGCCCAACAGGTAACGGGCCATGGCCAGCAGGTGACTGCCCAAGTCGGCCAGGGCACCGCCGGCATGCGCCGCCTCGCAGCGCCACGACCACGGTGAGGCGGCATCACCCATGAAGTCTTCGCAGAATTCGCCCTGGAAACTGATGATTTCACCCAGCTCACCGGCCTGGATCATTTCCCGGACCAGGCCGATCATGGGGTTGTGCTGGTAGTTGTAGCCCACCTGGGTCACCACACCGGCAGCCTTGGCGGCCAGGTGCATTTCGCTGGCCTGGTCAAGGCTGACGGCCAGGGGCTTTTCGCAATACACCGCCTTGCCCGCTGCGATGGCGGCCATGGCCATGGGGAAATGCAGGTGATTGGGCGTGGTGATGGCCACCACGTGGACTTCGGGGTCTTGCACCAAGTGTTGCCAGTCGCCGTGGCTGTGATCGAACCCCCAGGCCTGGGCACAGTGTTCGGCGCGCGCGCTGTCGGCATCGGCCAGCGCAGCCAGGCGAATACGCACCGGCAAGTCCAGGGCTGCGCGGGCGCTATGAAACGCCAGCGCATGGGCGCGGCCCATGAAACCGGTGCCGATCAGGCCGATACCGACCTCGGCCTGGCCGTGGGTGGAAGTTTTCCGCATGACAGTCTCCTGATAGACATTGTTGTTATGCAGAAAATATATTCTGAATAATTAATAAATGGAAATTAAATTCCTGGTTGTTGGTTTTGATTCAGGACAGAAAGCCACCGTCAACATTCAGGATGGCGCCCGTGGTGTAGCTCGAAGCCGCGCTGGCCAGGTACAGAACGGCCCCGGCCATTTCGTCCGGCGCCGCCACGCGATTGAGCGGGATGCGGGCCAGCACGGTCTTGAGGATCGTGGCGTCGTTGACCAGTGCCGAGGCAAAGCGGGTGTCGGTCAGCCCCGGCAGCAAGGCATTGCAGCGAATGCCGAACGGCGCGCATTCCTTGGCAAAGGCCTTGGTCATGTTGATCACGGCGGCCTTGGTCACCGAATAGATGCCCTGGAACTCGCCAGGCGAAACCCCGTTGATGGAGGCAACATTGATGATGCTGCCATCGCCTTGTTCGCGCATCAGCCGCCCGGCCTGCACCGACATGAAGAAATAGCCGCGAATGTTCACGTCCACGGTTTTCTGGAAAGCCCCCGGATCGGTGTCCAGGATGTGACAGAACTGCGGGTTGGTGGCGGCGTTGTTGACCAGGATGTCCAGCCGGCCAAAACGTGCACGCACCTCGGCGAAGGCCTGTTCGATCTGCTCGGTGTCACCGATATGGCACGCCAGTGCGCTGGCCTTGCCACCGCCGGCGACGATGTCGTCGGCCACCTGCTGGCAGGCCGCAAGCTTGCGGCTGGAGACGATCACATGGGCGCCCTGGCTGGCCAGCAACCGGGCAATGGCCTCGCCGATGCCACGGCTGGCACCGGACACTAGAGCGATCTTGCCATCAAGGTCGAACAAGGTGGTTCTGGACATCGGAAACTCCTGGGTCAGTAAGCAGGCAAAAAAAACCGAAGCACACAGGCTTCGGTTCTTGGGGGCGGGCGGGACGATTCCGAGGATCAGACCGGGAACAGTTCGCTCAGCTTCATGGCCAGCATCATGTCGCCTTCGGCGCGCAGCTTGCCGCCCATGAAGGCCTGCATGCCGTCGGTCTCGCCGCTGACGATCCCCTTGAGGGTTTCGCTGTCCATCACCAGGGTCACATTGGCGTTCGGGTTTTCACCTTCCTGCAGTTCACAGGTGCCGTCCTTGACGATCAGCGCGTATTGCTTTTTTTCGTCGGTGATATTGAAACCGAATACCAGGTCCAGGCCCTTGGCGGCGTCAGGATTGAATTTGGCTTTCATGGCTTGGACTGCATCGGCTACTGAGGTCATGGGTCGATCCTTATAGATGAGGGTCTGCGTGCATGGGGGCCGATGGAAAAGGGGGCCGTCGGCAACGTCCCGCGATGTGCAGGTGCAGGCGAGGTTATGAGGATGGCCAGGCGCTGTCAACCGCAAATCATACGTCTGTTTGAATTAGTCGTTTAAACCGGCTCGGCGTGCTCTGCACTGGTGGTCACCGGGCCTGCTCGGTATGCTGAGCCGTCGCGTGCTTGAGTGAAGGGCGCAAGGTTATCGAGGAGTGTCCGTGAATTTTGTTGCTGAATACGCCAGCTTTCTGGCCAAGACCGTTACGTTGGTCATCGCCATCGTGGTCGTGCTGGTCGCCATCGCCTCCCTGCGCAGCAAGGGGCGCGCCCGCACTGCCGGGCAATTGCAGGTCACTCGCCTCAACGATTTCTATAAAGGGCTGCGCGAACGCCTGGAGGGTTCGCTGCTCGACAAGGCGCGTCTCAAGGCGCTGCGCAAGGAGCAGGCCAAGGCCCTGAAAAAGGACAAGAAGCAGGCCGAGCCCAAGCCGCGGGTCTATGTGCTGGATTTCAACGGTGACATCAAGGCGTCTGCCACCGAGAGCCTGCGCCACGAAATCACCGCGCTGCTGACCCTGGCCACCGACAAGGACGAAGTGGTACTGCGTCTGGAAAGCGGCGGCGGCCTGGTGCACAGCTACGGCCTGGCGTCTTCGCAACTGGCGCGTATCCGTCAAGCGGGTATTCCGCTGACCGTGTGCATTGACAAGGTGGCGGCCAGCGGCGGCTACATGATGGCCTGCATCGGCGACCGCATCATCAGCGCGCCGTTTGCCATCCTGGGTTCGATCGGCGTGGTGGCGCAGTTGCCCAACGTCAACCGCCTGCTCAAGAAACACGACATTGATTTCGAGGTGCTGACCGCCGGTGAATACAAGCGCACCCTGACCGTGTTTGGTGAAAACACCCAGAAAGGCCGGGAGAAGTTCCAGCAGGACCTGGAAATCACCCACGACCTGTTCAAGGGCTTCGTGGCCAGCTACCGGCCTCAGCTGAGCATCGACGAAGTGGCCACCGGTGAAGTCTGGCTGGGCATGGCGGCCGTGGACAAGCAACTGGTCGACGAACTCAAGACCAGTGACGAATACCTGTCAGACAAGGCCAGGACCGCCGATGTCTTCCATCTGCACTACGCCCAGCGCAAGAGCTTGCAGGAACGCGTCGGCATGGCCGCCGCCGCCTCGGCCGACAGCCTGGCCATCAAATGGTGGGGCCGCCTGACCCAGCAGCGCTTCTGGTCGTAGGAACGGCTTTTCGCGACCGGTGGTCGATCGTGCAGACTTCTGGAATCTGCACGTCCATGCAAGGTCCGTAGGAGCGACCAACGGTCGTGAATGCCATCTTTCCCAAGCCCGCACATAACCCATGAAAAAGCCCGGTCTCCTTGCAGAGCCGGGCTTTTTTCATTCAGGCACCTGTCAGCGGCGACGGAACAGCGGCAGCGGCTCGTCGGTGGCGGCCTGGTAGGTCACCGAGAAATCCTTCAGGCCTTCCAGTGCTTCGTAGGGGTCTTTGTCAGCGCGGATGGCGAAGGCATCGAACCCGCAACGGCGCAGGTAGAACAACTGGTCGCGCAGCACGTCACCAATGGCCCGCAGCTCGCCCTTGTAGCCGTAGCGGTCACGCAGCAGGCGCGCATTGGAGTAGCTGCGCCCGTCGGTGAAGGCCGGAAAGTTCAGGGCAATGACCTGGAACTGATCGACGTCATCACCGATTTCCTCGGCTTCCTCGTCGCTGTCCAGCCACACGCCCAGGCCGCCGTCACGGGCTTTCAAGGCATGGCCATGCTCGCGCCACAGCGAAAGCGGCACGATCAGGTCGTCGCAGTTGGACAGGCTGTCAAAGGTCGTGTCCTTGGGCAGCAAGTGCCAGGTTTCATCGATGACTTCGTTGTTCTTAATGATTCGCTGCATAGACGCGCTCCTTGAAAGGGTCGATGCCAATACGTTGATAAGTGTCGATGAAGCGCTCGTCTTCGGTACGTTTCTCGATGTACACGTTGATCAGCTTCTCGATCACATCCGGCATCGCCTCTTGGGCAAAGGAGGGGCCCAGGATCTTGCCCAGGCTGGCGTCACGGCTGGCGCTGCCGCCAAGCGACACCTGGTAGAACTCGGCGCCTTTCTTGTCTACGCCCAGAATGCCGATGTGCCCGACGTGGTGATGGCCGCAGGCGTTCATGCAGCCGGAGATGTTCAGGTCCAGCTCACCGATGTCGAACAGATAATCCAGGTCGTCGAAGCGACGCTGGATGGATTCGGCGATCGGGATCGACTTGGCGTTGGCCAGCGAGCAGAAGTCGCCGCCCGGGCAGCAGATGATGTCGGTCAGCAGGCCGATGTTCGGCGTGGCAAAGCCGTTGTCACGCAGCTCGCCCCACAGCTCGAACAGGCGCGCCTGCTCGACGTCGGCCAGAATCACGTTCTGCTCGTGGGAGGTGCGCAACTGGCTGAAGCTGTAGCGGTCGGCCAGGTCGGCGATGGCATCGAGCTGCTTGTCGGTCGCATCGCCCGGGGCAACGCCGGTCGGCTTGAGCGACAGGGTCACCGCCACGTAGCCGGGTTTCTTGTGTGCCGTGGTGTTGCGCTGGCGCCAGCGGGCAAAGCCTGCATGCTCGGCGTCCAGGGCGGCCAGTTGCGAATCCTGGTTGTCCAGTGCCTTGTAGTCGGGGTCGACAAAGTGCCTGGCCACGCGCGCCAGCTCGGCTTCGGTCAGGGTGGTCGAGCCACCGCGCAGGTGGGCCATCTCGGCCTCGACCTTCTCGGCGAAGACCTCGGGTGTCAGGGCCTTGACCAGAATCTTGATGCGCGCCTTGTACTTGTTGTCGCGACGGCCATAGCGGTTGTACACCCGCAGGATGGCGTCCAGGTAGCTCAACAGGTCCTGCCACGGCAGGAACTCATTGATGAAGGAGCCGACCACCGGGGTACGACCCAGGCCGCCGCCGACCAGCACGCGAAAACCCAGTTCGCCGGCGTCGTTGCGCACCGGCTCCAGGCCGATGTCATGGACTTCGATGGCCACCCGGTCGCTGGCAGAGCCGTTGACCGCAATCTTGAACTTGCGCGGCAGGTAGGCGAACTCGGGGTGGAAGGTGGTCCACTGGCGGATGATCTCGCACCAGGGGCGCGGGTCGACCACTTCATCGGCGGCCACGCCGGCGAACTGGTCGGTGGTCACGTTGCGCAGGCAGTTGCCACTGGTCTGGATCGCGTGCATCTGCACGGTGGCCAGTTCGGCCAGGATGTCCGGCACGTCTTCCAGTGCCGGCCAGTTGAACTGCACGTTCTGCCGGGTGCTGATGTGCGCGTAGCCTTTATCGTAGTCGCGGGCGATCTTGGCCATCATACGCATCTGGCGCGATGTCAGCTGGCCGTAGGGCACGGCCACCCGCAGCATGGGCGCAAAGCGCTGGACATACAGGCCATTTTGCAGGCGCAGCGGGCGAAACTCTTCTTCGCTCAGTTCCCCTGCCAGGTAGCGCCGGGTCTGATCCCGGAACTGCCTTACGCGGTCCTCGATGATCTGCTGATCGTATTGGTCGTATACGTACATATAAGTCCTGTTCTCAGGCTTCGGTGATGATGCCAGCTTGCCGGATGCGCCACATACAGGTGGTTTGCTGTCCTGGCGCCGGCATCATCTGGACAATTCTGCGCGCACGGTCGCGCCACTCCCTGCGGAGCGGTGGCGAAGATACCAGCTTGCCGTTATCGGTAAAAGTGATGTTTATATATAAGCAAATCGCTAAAAGCGATAAACCCCGTCGCCTGGATGCATACCCTTGCTTGAAGCAGGGTCAATGCTCGGCTTTACTGGGTGTAACCCCAGGGTTGCTGATGCAGCCCGGTGTGCAATCACCTATAAAACCGACAAGAGGCGATGCCATGCGCAACCCATCCAAAGGCGGCAAATCCGACAGTGCCGTAGACGCCTGGGCGATCTTTTTCCTGATTCTGCTGGTGGTCGGCGCGGCGGTGTTCTGGGTCAGCAGCCAGTGATGCCGTGCCGGCCAGACTCCACGCCCCAAGCGGCTGCGCTGCGGCTGTTGTTCAAGCCAGGAAGTAAAGCACCAGGCGCACGATCAGCAGCAGGCCGAGCACGAACACCAGGGTAAACCCGAGCCCCAGTACAATGAAATGCCAAGGCTTGTCGTGGCTGAAGTCACGCTCGCGGTTCTTGCTGCTTTGCACCCCCAGCGCTGCGGCCGCGATGCTGCACAGCATCTGCCAGAGGGTGGGAGGCCTGGGTTTATCAGGTGAGCGGTTCATGGGCTTGACCTGCGCAAGCATGTGTTACGCAGGGTAGCCCCATCAGGCACCCATCGCCGCCCAAGGCGACGGCAGGTGCCTGTGCTGGCCGGCGTTTTACTCGTCGTAACCCAGGATCGGGGCCAGCCAGCGCTCGGTGACGCTCAGCGGCTGGTGCTTGCGTGCGGTGTAGCTGTCGACCTGATCCTTGTCGACCTTGCCCACGGCAAAGTACTGCGCCTGCGGGTGGGCGAAGTACCAGCCGCTGACCGAGGCGGCCGGGAACATGGCGTAGTGCTCGGTCAGGAACACGCCGCTGCGACCGGCGGTCAGCGGCGCCGCATCCACCGGCAGCGGATCGAGCAGGGTGAACAGCGTGCCTTTTTCAGTGTGGTCCGGGCAGGCCGGGTAGCCGGGGGCCGGGCGAATGCCGGTGTACTGCTCGCGGATCAACGCCTCGTTGTCCAGGTGCTCGTCGCCGGCATAACCCCAGTACTCCTTGCGCACCTGCTCGTGCAGCCACTCGGCGCAGGCTTCGGCCAGGCGGTCGGCCAGGGCCTTGACCATGATCGAGTTGTAGTCGTCGCCATTGTCCTGATAGGCCTTGGCCACTTCTTCGGCGCCGATGCCGGCGGTGGTGATAAAACCACCCATATGGTCCGTGACGCCGCTGTCTCTGGGCGCGATGTAATCGGCCAGCGACAGGTTCGGCTTGCCATCGGGCTTGATGGTCTGCTGGCGCAGGTGATGCAGGCGCGCGATCGGCTGGCCGTCGTCGCCGTAGACTTCCAGGTCGTCGTCATCGACCTGGTTGGCCGGCCAGAAGCCGAACACGGCGCGGGCACGAATCAGCTTTTCGTCGATCAGCTTGCGCAGCATCTCCCGGGCATCGGCAAACAGCACCGTGGCCGCCTCGCCGACCACTTCGTCGGTGAGGATGCGCGGGTATTTGCCGGCCAGGTCCCAGGAAATGAAGAACGGTGTCCAGTCGATGTACTCGGCCAGCACGTTGAGGTCGATGTCCTCCAGCACCCGGGTGCCGGTGAACGTCGGCTTGACCGGGGTGTAGCCGGCCCAGTCGAATTTGGGCTTGTTGGCCACCGCTGCCGCGTAGGGCAGGCGTTCGGTGCGTGAACTGCGCGCCGAGGTGCGTTCGCGAACCTGCACGTACTCTTCGCGGGTTTTCTCCACGAAGGCTGGCTTGAGTTCCTTGGACAGCAACTGCGTCGCCACGCCCACGGCGCGCGAGGCGTCGGTGACGTAGATGACCGCGTCATTGCTGTAGCGCGGCTCGATCTTCACTGCCGTGTGCGCCTTGGAGGTGGTGGCGCCACCGATCATCAACGGCAGGTGGAAGTCCTGGCGCTGCATTTCGCGGGCCACATGAACCATTTCGTCCAGCGACGGCGTGATAAGGCCGGACAGGCCGATGATGTCGCATTTCTGCTCGCGGGCCACCTGCAGGATCTTCTCGGCCGGCACCATCACACCCAGGTCGACGATGTCATAGCCGTTACAGCCCAGCACCACGCCCACGATGTTCTTGCCGATGTCGTGCACGTCGCCCTTGACCGTGGCCATCAGGATCTTGCCCTTGGCCTCGGGCTTGTCGCCTTTTTCCAGCTCGATGAACGGGATCAGGTGCGCCACGGCCTGTTTCATGACCCGCGCCGACTTGACCACCTGTGGCAGGAACATCTTGCCCGAACCGAACAGGTCGCCCACAGTGTTCATGCCGGCCATCAGCGGGCCTTCGATGACCTCGATGGGGCGCTTGAACGACAGGCGCGATTCTTCGGTGTCTTCGACGATGTAGGCGGTGATGCCCTTGACCAGTGCATGTTCCAGGCGCTGGTTGACCGGCCAGCCGCGCCACTCTTCGGTCTCGGCTTCCTTGACGCTGCCGTCGCCCTTGTATTCGTCGGCAATCGCCAGCAGCGCGTCGGTGCCTTCCGGGGTGCGGTTGAGCACCACGTCCTCGACCTTTTCACGCAGTTTGGCCGGGATTTCGTCGTAGATTTCCAGCTGGCCGGCGTTGACGATGCCCATGGTCAGGCCGTTCTGGATCGCGTGGTACAGGAACACCGAGTGGATGGCCTCGCGCACCGGGTTGTTGCCGCGGAACGAGAACGACACGTTGGACACCCCGCCCGAGGTCAGGGCGTAGGGCAGGTGGTCGCGGATATAGGCGCAGGCTTCGATGAAGTCCACGGCATAGTTGTTGTGCTCTTCGATGCCGGTGGCGACGGCAAAGATGTTCGGGTCGAAGATGATGTCTTCCGGCGGGAAGTTCACTTCATTGACCAGGATGTCATAGCTGCGCTGGCAGATTTCGCGCTTGCGTGCGGCGGTGTCGGCCTGGCCGGCTTCATCGAAGGCCATGACCACCACGGCGGCCCCGTAGCGTTTGCACAGGCGCGCATGGTGCTTGAACGCCTCGACGCCTTCCTTCATGGAGATCGAGTTGACGATGCCCTTGCCCTGGATGCATTTGAGGCCGGCCTCGATCACTTCCCACTTGGAGGAGTCGATCATGATCGGCACGCGCGAGATGTCCGGCTCGCCGGCAATCAGGTTGAGAAAGCGCACCATGGCCGCCTGGGAGTCGAGCATCCCTTCGTCCATGTTGATGTCGATCACCTGAGCGCCGGCCTCGACCTGCTGCAGTGCCACTTCCAGCGCCTCGGTGTAGTTCTCTTCGCGGATCAGCCGGGCGAACCTGGCGGAACCGGTGATGTTGGTGCGTTCGCCGACGTTGATGAACAGCGAGTTGCGATCAATGGTGAACGGCTCCAGGCCCGACAGGCGGCAGGCCTTGGGAATCTCGGGGATGGCGCGCGGCGGGTATTTGGCCACCGCTTCAGCGATGGCCTTGATGTGCGCCGGGGTGCTGCCGCAGCAACCGCCAATGATGTTGAGAAAGCCGCTGGCGGCGAATTCTTCGACCACTTCGGCCATCTGCGCAGGCGTTTCGTCGTATTCGCCAAAGGCGTTGGGCAGGCCGGCATTGGGGTGCGCCGAGACGTGGGTGCCGGCCTTGACGGACAGCTCCTCAAGGTACGGACGCAGTTCCTTGGCGCCCAATGCGCAGTTCAGGCCCACCGAGATCGGGTTGGCATGGCGGACCGAGTTCCAGAAGGCTTCGGTGGTCTGTCCTGACAGCGTACGACCCGAGGCATCGGTGATCGTGCCGCTGATCATGATTGGCAGTTCGATGCCGTCGTCTTCGAACACTTGCTGCACGGCAAAGATCGCCGCCTTGGCATTGAGGGTGTCGAAGATGGTCTCGATCAGAATCAGGTCGGCGCCGCCCTCGATCAGCCCGCGGGTGGCCTCGATGTAGTTTTCGACCAGTTCATCGAAGGTTACGTTGCGGTAGCCGGGGTCGTTCACGTCCGGCGAGATCGAGCAGGTGCGGCTGGTCGGGCCGAGCACGCCGGCGACGAAGCGCGGACGGTCCGGGGTTTCCAGCGTCTTGGCATCCGCGACCTGGCGGGCAATGCGCGCACCTTCGACATTCAGTTCATAGACCAGCGCTTCCATGCCGTAGTCGGCCTGGGACACCTGGGTGGCGTTGAAGGTGTTGGTTTCCAGAATATCGGCACCGGCGTCCAGGTAAGCCTTCTCGATGGCACCAATCACGTCCGGGCGCGTCAGGATGAGCAGGTCGTTGTTGCCCTTGACATCGCTTGGCCAGTCGGCGAAGCGCTCGCCGCGGTAATCTTCTTCTTCAAGACGATAGCTCTGGATCATGGTGCCCATGCCGCCATCGAGGATCAGGATCCGCTGTTGGAGAGCATTCAGAAGAGCTTGATGGCGGGCGCTGCGATCAGACATGGGACTTGTCACCTTGAAAAGGCCTAAACAGAACGGGCGGCAGGAAAACAGAGAAGCGCTGGCAAGCGCGCTCGACCCGGTTTTGGTACCGCCTGGGAAGGCCGAAATCATAACAAACCCCAACCGTTTTAGCGTTGCCTGGGCTTTTGCATGAAAAACGCTCATGTTGCGGCGCGCCAACCACGATAAACTCATGGCCATTTGCCCTGGGGAATACACCGGATATGCCGTACCGTCTGTTGGCAGGCCTTGCCTTGTTGCTGTCCTGCTGCACGCTCCAGGCCGGTGACCTGCCTGCGCCTGTTTCTTATACTCGCGACATCCAGCCGATCCTCACTGAAAAGTGCGTGGCCTGCCATGCCTGCAACGATGCGCCGTGCCAGCTCAACCTGGGCAGTGCCGAGGGCCTGCTGCGCGGCGCCAACAAGGTGCCGGTTTACCAGGGCGAACGCTCCCAGGCCGTTGAACCGACGCGCTTGTTCTACGACGCCAATGGCGTATCGGCCTGGCAACGCAAGGGCTTCTATTCGGTGCTTGAGCCACGCGGCGGCCAGGCTGCCCTGATGACCCGGATGCTGGAGCTGGGCCGGCAGGCACCGCTGCCGCCCAACAGCAAGCTGCCCGACAGCATTGCGCTGGGCATCAACCGCGAGAACGTCTGCCCGTTGCCCGAAGAATTCAACGCCTACGCCGGTGCGCACGCCACCCAGGGCATGCCGCTGGCCGTGACCGGGCTGAGCGAGGCCGAGTACCAGACCCTGCAGCGCTGGATGGCGGCCGGGGCGCCGGTGGACCAGCAGCCGCTGCAGCCCAATGCGGCAGAAGCTTCGCAGATCGCCGAGTGGGAAGGGCAGTTGAACCTGCCCGGTGCCCGCCAGGCGCTGGTCGGGCGCTGGCTGTATGAGCACCTGTTCCTGGCGCACATCGACTTCGAGGGCGGCGAGCCTGGGCATTTTTTCCAGTGGGTGCGCTCGCGCACGCCCAGCGGCCAGCCGGTCGACATCATTGCCACCCGCCGCCCCAACGATGATCCGGGTCGTCGCGAGTTCTACTACCGCCTGGTGCCGGTGCAGGGCGTGATCGTGCACAAGACCCACATCACCTACCCGGTGGGGCCGCAAAAACTGCAACGGGTACGTGAGCTGTTCTATGGCAACGACTGGCAAGCCCAGGCGGTGCCCGGCTATGGTCCGGGGCACCGCGCCAACCCGTTCCTGGCCTTTGAGGCCATCCCGGCCAAGGCGCGCTACCAGTTCATGCTCGATAACGCCGAGTACTTCGTGCGCAGCTTCATTCGCGGCCCGGTGTGCCGCGGGCAGATTGCGACCGATGTGATCCGCGACCAGTTCTGGGTGCTGTTCCAGGACCCGTCCAGCGACCTGTACCTGTCCGATGCCCGTTATCAGGGCCAGGCCACGCCGTTGCTGGCCATGCCGGGACAGAACGACAATGTCGGCAGCATCCTGAGCCTGTGGCTGTCGTACCGCGACCGACGCAATGCCTATGAAGACCTGCGCCGCGATCATTACGCCAAGGCGCCGGCACCAACCTGGCCGAGCCTGTGGGCCGGCAATGACAATGCCTGGCTGACTGTCTTTCGCCATTACGACAGCGCCACGGTAAACAAGGGCCTGATCGGCGACGTGCCGCAATCGATGTGGCTGTTCGATTACCCGCTGCTGGAGCGCACCTACTATCAACTGGTGGTCAATTTCGATGTGTACGGCAACGTGGCCCATCAGGCGCAGACCCGGCTGTACTTCGATCTGATCCGCAATGGCGCAGAAATCAACTTCCTGCGCCTGATGCCGGCCGAGCGTCGTGAAGACCTGCTCGACGGCCTCTACGAAAATGCCGGCAAGATCAAGCTGTGGCTGGACTACCAGCGCATCGACGACGACACCGTCAGCCGTCTCAACCTCGACAGCAAGCGGCCCATGCGCGACTTTGCCGAGCAACTGTTGCGCCGCGCCGGGCCGCTCAATGCCGCGCCCGACCCGATCAACCGCTGCTACCTGGCCGCGGGAGGCCAGTGTTCGCGGCCGGGCCTGTCGCCCGCCCTGGCCGACGCCGAGCAACGCCTGAGCCGTTTGGCGGCGCTGCCGGCCGCCCGGCTCAAGGTCATCGACCAGTTGCCGGAAGCGACGATGCTGCGCATCGAAGACAGCAGCGGGCGGCGTGAAATCTATAGCCTGTTGCGCAACCGGGCGCACAGCAACGTAGCGTTTCTGCTGGGTGAGTCATACCGCTACCAGCCACGGCTCGACACCTTGACAATTTATCCGGGCGTACTGAGCAGTTACCCGAACTTCATGTTCAATGTGCCAGCCGCCGAGGTGGCGGCGTTCGTCGACGCCCTGCAGCAGGCCAGCGACCCGCAGGCCTTTGAAAAAATCGTCGAGCGCTGGGGCATCCGGCGCACTCATCCGCAGTTCTGGACCTGGTTTCATGACCTCAATCGCTACATTCAGGAGCGTGATCCGCGCGAGGCGGGCGTGCTGGACATGAACCGCTACGAGAACCTCTGAAGGACCGCCTGAAGGCTGCAAGCCACGCAGAATATGGCCTGCAGCCATTACTGATGTGCCGGATCGCCGGCCTGCGTGCCGACCTTTTGCCAATTATTACGGTCTATGGCTGCACGTGTTCGCCCGCCTGGGGGGCGAACGATCAGTGAGAGATGCGGAAAAAGAGGTTCAGGAATGCTGATTTCGGTTCAGGCCCTGCGGGCATTTGCAGCATGGGTTGTGGTATGCCATCACTTCATGCAGATCTTTTTCGACTTCAAGGCCAGCGGGCCGATTGGTGAGTTTTTCGTTTCCAAGGGCGCCGTGGGCGTCGACATCTTTTTCGTCATCAGTGGCCTGGTGATTTACCTGTCCACCTGCCAACGCGACATACCCGCCTCGCGCTTCATTGCCTACCGGCTGTTTCGCATCGTGCCGGCGTACTGGCTTTATACCCTGGCCATGGGCCTGCTGTTGCTGTGGGCCGCGCCCTGGCTGCCGCACCAGGTAATCGGCTGGCAGAATTTTTTGTTGTCGCTGGCCTTCATTCCCTCGGAAAATCCCGGCGGCTATGGCCTGTACCCCACGCTCAATGTGGGCTGGACGCTCAATTACGAGATGCTCTTCTACGTCTTGTTCTCGCTGGTGTTTCTGTTCGAGCGCCGGCACCGGGTGCTGATCATCGCCAGCGCCCTGTTCGTGGTCACCGAGGTGCTGGCGGGCACGGGGCTGATCAGCCGTTTTTACGGCAACGACATCATTTATGAATTCCTGCTCGGCATTGCCATTGCCATGATCTACCAGCGCGGCTGGATCCGGCAGGCGGTGTGGCTGCCCCTGGCCGGTATCGTGGCGGCGCTGGTGCTGATCCAGCACTTGGACAACAGCCAACGGTTGCTCAACTGGGGCCTGCCCAGCGCCTTGATCGTGCTGTGCTGCATTTCGCTGGAGCCACTGTTTCGCGGCAGCAAGCTGCTCAAGGTGCTGGGCGATTGTTCGTATTCGGTGTACCTGCTGCATGTGCTGGTGCTGTACGGCGGCCTGTTGGTAGCGCAGCGCTACGGGCTTGATCCGTATCTGGTCTTTGCCTTCTGTGTACCGGTCATCGCCATTGGCGCCTGGATCAGCTACGAGTGGATCGAAAAGGGGGTGTACGTGCGCATGAAGAGCTGGCTGGACGCGCGCAGGGCCACGCGCCGGTCGGTTGCGCTATCCTGACAAAAATACTGGGTTTTGTGCGTCGCCACCGATTGGCGTAAACTGCCAGCACGTCTGCGAGGAAATTTCATGACCGCTATCACCATTACCGATGCTGCCCACGACTACCTGGCCGATCTGCTGGAAAAGCAGAACACCCCAGGCATCGGCATCCGGGTCTTCATTACCCAGCCCGGTACCCAATACGCTGAAACCTGCATTGCCTATTGCAAGCCGGGTGAAGAAAAGCCTGAAGACAAAGCCATCGGCCTTGCGCGTTTCACGGCCTGGATCGACGGCTTCAGCGAGGCCTTCCTGGACGATGCCGTGGTCGACTACGCCACCGACCGCATGGGCGGCCAGTTGACCATCAAGGCCCCCAACGCCAAGGTGCCGACGGTCAATGCCGACAGCCCGATCAACGAGCGCATCAACTATTACCTGCAAACCGAGATCAACCCCGGGCTTGCCAGCCACGGCGGTCAGGTCAGCCTGATCGACGTGGTCGAGGAGGGCGAGCAGAGCATTGCCGTCCTGCAGTTCGGCGGCGGCTGCCAGGGCTGCGGCCAGGCCGACGTGACGCTCAAGGAAGGCATCGAGCGCACCCTGCTCGAGCGCATCCCCGAGCTGCACGGCGTGCGTGACGTGACCGACCATACCCAGAAAGAAAACGCCTACTACTGATCAACTCGCGCACTCCCTGGTCGCGCTCTGCCGGAATGCCGGACCACCGCGACCGGCTGCGCAGCAGTCGTAAAGTTGTGGTGTTTTCGAGATTTTTGCGAGCGCTGCGCACTCGGTCGCGGGCAAGCGCGCTCCTACACTGGCCTGTACAAATGCGCATGCCCCGCCCGATACAGCGATGACTCGGCAAACGTGTCCGTCGCCAGTACCCGTCCGACCAGAATCAGCGCCGTGCGCCTGAAACCCTTGGCCTTTACCTTGTCTTCGATGTCGGCCAGCGTGCCCAGCACCCAGTCCTGGTCCGGCCAGCTGGCGCGATGCACCACGGCAATCGGGCAGTCGGCCCCGTAATGTGGCAACAGCTCGGCCACGATCGCCCCGATATGCTTGACCCCCAGATGAATGGCCATGGTCGTGCCATGCCGTGCCAGGTCACCCAGGGCTTCACCGGCCGGCATGGGGCTGCTGTCGGCAAAGCGGGTCAGGATGACGCTCTGGGCCACGTCCGGCAGGGTCAGCTCGCTTTCCAGCAGCGCCGCACAAGCGGCTGTGGCGGTGACACCGGGAATGATCTGGAAGGGAATTTCCAGTTCGCGCAGGCAGCGAATCTGCTCGCCGATCGCCCCGTACAGGCTCGGGTCGCCGGAATGCACCCGGGCCACATCCTGGCCTTGTGCATGAGCCGATTTCATCAAGGCAATGATCTGTTCCAGGTGTAACTCGGCGCTGTTGACCACTTGCCGGGCGCTATGGCCCTCTAGCACGGCCAGGGGGACCAGCGAGCCGGCATAGATGATGACCGGGCAGCTGCGAATCAGGCGCTGGCCCTTGACGGTGATCAACTCGGGATCGCCGGGGCCGGCACCGATGAAATAGACAGTCAATGAACACTCCAGCACGTGTGAAAAGAAGGTCGCACAAAGCCGGCATTATCCGCCCGCCTCGGGGCTGCTTGCCAAGGCCAATGTGGCTTGATGGTTTTTTCGGTAGGTGATGCGCAGCCAGGCGGGCTTGCCACTCATCTGGCCGGCCAGCGCCAGGGCGGCACTCTCGGCAACGCCATGACACCCGGTATGCTCGAAGGCCCGCGCCGAACGGTGGGTCAACTGGCTTTCATGCGCCCGTAGCTGTGCTGCACTGAAAAACACCAGCGGCAGGCCGAGCTGTTCGGCCACCCGCCACAAGCCCGGCTCGTCGCATTTGCTGTCGATGGACGCCAGCGCACTGACCGCGCCGATGTCCACGCCGTGGTCGCGCAGGCTCTGGGCGATCAACGCCAGCAGCACCTCGGCCGGGCAGCCGTGGCGGCAACCCAGGCCCAGGGCCAGCCACGGCCGGTCAGTACTGGCCAGCATGTTGGCTGCGGCGGAACAGCCAGGCGCTGATGGCCCCCAGGGCAGCCCAGAACAGCGCATTGGTGACCAGGGAGGCGACGATGAACTGCGATTCCAGCGCTTGGGGTGCCAGGCTTGAATGCTGCTCCGGCTGTGGTGCGCCGATCACATGCGGCACCACCAGTACGGCCACACCCAGCAGCTTGAGCAAGGCGCCGCGGCCGAACACGATCAGGGCCAGGCCCGCAGCAGTGGCGGCGGCGGTGGAAATCCACCAGTTCTGGCGCAGGCCCAGTTCGGCCGCTGCCGTCCCCGGCAATTCGGGAGGCAGCCCCAGGGTAGGCGCCAGGACAAACACCGCAAACCCGGCCAGTCCCCAGAGCAGGCCCTGCAGCGTGCTGCCTGGCGCACGCAAGGTGTAGAGCCCTGCCAGCATCAGGGCAAAGCCCACGGCCACCACCATATTGCCACCGGTGGTCGACAGCAAGCGCTGCCAGCCATCGGCCGGTGCCCAGGCCTCGTCGTCGTGCGCATGCACATGGGCGGCAGCGCCCGGTTCATGGGTGTGTTCCTGGGTGGCCGGTGCCTGCTCGAAGGTTTCCGCTTCAAGAATCAGCGGCGTCAGCCACAGGCTCTGCACCAGGGTCAGCAGCAGGGCGGCCAGCAGGCCGCTGAAACCTGCGGTCTGCACAATTCGCTTGAACATGGTCAGGCCTCAATGGCAAGGAAAGGCGGCGCTGTGCCGGGTGTCGTGGGCGGCATTGTGCACCGCGTCGATGTGCGAGAAGCCGGCGAAATACACCAGGCTGCAACCGAGCAATACCGCGCCGATGGCGGCCGTCAGGCGCTGGCTGAGCGTGGTGGGGGTGGCGGCGGGGTGGCTGCTGCTGATGATCGACATACGGCTTGCCTCTTGTTTTCAAAAGGGCAGGCAGGCGCATGGACGCGGGGCGACGAACATCGGCCCGTATCGACTGCGCCCGCCCACCGCGGGGTTGTCAGAGAAATAGATAGCGGGCCGGTCTCCGGGCTGGCGAGGGACGTTCAGGACATCATGCAAGGATCGCCTTCCCATGCCGTGGCACAGTGGATAGACCCTTCGCTCGCTTACCGTTGCGGGGGCAGCACCGGACTTTGTGTCAGCCCATTGGCAGGCAGACGACAGCACCGGTTTCCCGTTTCACCCTGTGAAGGGCACCCGTAACAAGGTGTGTAGCAGATCACGCACGCTGCATGACGTCAATCATTGACCCGTACGCGGCCACTGCGTAGCCTTGCCGGTTTGAGGTTCCTTGCGCACATGGCGCAAGGCTAAGACGGGAATACGGTCGAGCCGTAGCTGCCCCCGCAACTGTAAACGGTCCTGTTCGTCGCACAGCCACTGCCCTGGGCGGGAAGGCGCGACGAACGGCCTGGCCAGCAGGCCATGGCCACGCCGCCAGCCAGGAGACCTGCCTCAACCGAATTCTCACTACAACCGGGCGGGGTGATCCGGTGGCGATTCGCACTGTGCGCCTGGCGCGCGGCTGTCGTCCTGTTTGCCCGCCGTATCACCAAAGGGCATCCGATGAAAACGCAGGCCAAGCTTCCCGTCACCATCGTCACCGGCTTTCTGGGCTCGGGCAAAACCACCTTGCTGCGCCACATGCTCGATAACGCCGAAGGCCGGCGCATCGCGGTAATCGTCAACGAATTCGGCGAACTGGGCATCGATGGCGAAATTCTCAAGCAATGCACCATCGGCTGCACCGAAGAAGAAGCCAACGGCCGCATCTTCGAGCTGGCCAACGGCTGCCTGTGCTGCACCGTGCAGGAAGAGTTTTTCCCGGTGATGCGCGAGCTGGTCGAGCGCCGTGGCGACCTGGACCACATTCTGATCGAAACCAGCGGCCTGGCCTTGCCCAAGCCGCTGGTGCAGGCCTTCCAGTGGCCGGAAATCCGCACCGCCTGCACCGTCGATGCCGTGATTACCGTGGTTGACAGCCCGGCGGTCAGGGCCGGCACCTTCGCCGCCTACCCCGAACAGGTCGACGCGCAGCGCAAGCTGGACCCGAACCTGGATCACGAATCCCCCCTGCACGAGCTGTTCGCCGACCAGTTGGCCAGCGCTGACCTGGTGATCCTCAACAAGGCCGACATGATCGACGCCGAAGGCCTGGCCGCCGTGCGCGCCGAAGTCGCCGAAGAGCTGCCGCCGGCGGTCAAGGTCATCGAAGCCAGTAACGGCCGCTTGCCATTGAGCGTGCTGCTGGGTGTCGGCGCCGAGTCCGAGCTGCATATCGACGGGCGCAAGACCCACCATGATCATCACGAAGGTGATGACCACGACGACCACGATCACGACGCCTTCGACTCGATCTCGATCAAGCTGCCCGAGGCTGAAGAAGCACGCCTGCTCGCGGCCCTGACGCAACTGGTGGTCGAGCACGGCATCCTGCGAGTCAAGGGCTTCGTGGCCATCCCCGGCAAGCCGATGCGCCTGCTGGTGCAAGGCGTCGGCACCCGCTTCGACAAGCATTTCGACCGCGCCTGGCGCGCCGACGAAGAGCGCGCCACGCAACTGGTGCTGATCGGCCAGGAACTGGATGCCGCCGTGCTTGAGGCGCGCCTGCACGCAGCGCTGGTGGGCTAAGCCATGCACCTGCTGAGAACCCAGCCCGGTGGTTTCGTACCGGACGACAGCATCGCCGACCTGGGGCAGACCCCTGCCGAGCTGGTGATTCTCTGCAGCGGCGACTCCAGCCTGGCCTTGCTGGCCGAGGCTGCGCAGCAATTGCCGGACGACTACCCGAGCCTGCGCCTGGCCAACCCGATGCAGGTGCAGAATCACGCATCCGTCGACCTGTATGTCGAAGAAGTGCTGCAGCATGCGCGGGTCATCCTGCTCTCGCTGCACGGCGGCATCGGCTACTGGCGCTACGGCGTGCAGCGCCTGCTGGAGCTGGCGGCACGTGGTGTGCAGGTGATCCTGGTGCCGGGCTGCGATCGACCGGACCCGGAATTATCCGATTTCAGCACGGTGCCGGCCGCCGAGGGCGAGCGGCTCTGGCAGTTTTTACGTCAGGGCGGGCTGGACAATGCCCTGAACCTGTTCAACTGCATGGCCAGCCAGTGGCTGGGGCGCGACTACGCCTGGCAAGCGCCCCAGGCCCTGCCACGTACCGTCATCTACCACCCGCACAAGACCCGGGCGCAACTGGCCGATTGGCAAGCCGACTGGGCCGCCGACGCACCGGTCGCGGCCTTGCTGTTCTACCGCTCGCACCTGCAGGCGGCCAACACCTCGTTCATCGACGTGTTCTGCCAGCGCTTGCAGGCCCAGGGCCTCAACCCGCTGCCGATCGCCGTGGCCAGCCTCAAGGAAGCCGGCTGCCTGACGGCCGTCGAAGACTGGCTGGACGAGGCCAATGCCGCGTTGATTCTCAACACCACAGGCTTTGCCCAATCGAGCCCTGAAACGCCGCACTTGCGGCCGTTCCGGCGCGATGTCCCGGTGATCCAGGCCATCTGCGCCCAGGACAACGAGCCGGCCTGGCAGGCCAGCGACCTGGGCCTGGGTGCCCGCGACCTGGCCATGCACATCGCCTTGCCGGAGCTGGACGGGCGCATCATCAGCCGGCCGATCAGCTTCAAGGACCTGGCCTGGCACAGCGAGCGCAGCCAGTCGGATGTGGTCTGCTACCGCGCCCAGCCCGAGCGCATGGACTTTGTCGCGCACCTGGCGCGCAACTGGATCGAGCTGGCGCGGCGCGACAATGCCGACAAGCGCATCGCCCTGATCCTGGCCAATTACCCGACCCGCGACGGCCGTATCGGCAATGGGGTGGGGCTGGACACGCCGGCGGCCGCGCTGAATATCCTGCGTGCCATGCAACAGCAAGGCTATCCGGTCGAGGGGCTGCCCGACAGCGGCACCGCGCTGATCCAGCAACTGCTGGGCGGGGTGACCAACGACCTGGACAGCCTCGACCTGCGGCCGTGCCAGCAAAGCCTGGCACTGCAAGACTACCTGGCGGCGTTTGCCACCTTGCCAGAGGCCAATCGCGAGGCGGTGATCCAGCGCTGGGGGGCGCCTGAAGCCGACCCGATGTTTCGTGGCGGGCGCATGATGGTCGCCGGCCTGCGCCTGGGCCTGACCTTTGTCGGCATCCAACCGGCTCGTGGTTATCAGGTCGACCCGAGTGCGGTGTACCACGACCCCGATTTAATACCACCCCATGGCTACCTGGCGTTCTACTTCTGGCTGCGTTTTGCCTATGGCGCCCAGGCGGTGATCCATGTGGGCAAGCACGGCAACCTGGAATGGCTGCCGGGCAAGGGGGTCGGGCTGTCGGCGACGTGCTGGCCGGACGCGATCCTCGGCCCGTTGCCCAACATCTACCCATTTATCGTCAATGACCCGGGCGAGGGCGCCCAGGCCAAGCGCCGTACCCAGGCGGTGATCATCGACCACCTGATGCCGCCGTTGACCCGCGCCGAAACCTACGGGCCGCTGCGCGACCTGGAGCGGTTGGCCGATGAGTACTACGAAGCGCAATTGCTTGACCCGCGCCGCGCCCGCGAGCTGCAACGCGAAATCCTGCAGCAAGTGCGTGACAGCCGGCTCGACCAGGAACTGCAACTGGATGCTTCGCTCAATGCCGACGCCGATGCCGCCGTCTGGCTGCCGCGCCTGGACACCTACCTGTGTGACCTGAAGGAATCGCAGATTCGCGATGGCCTGCACGTGTTTGGCGAGTCGCCGACCGGCCGGCTGCGCATCGACACCTTGCTGGCCTTGCTGCGCATCCCGCGTGGGGACGGCCGCGGGGCGCATTCGAGTCTGTTGCGTGCCTTGGCCAAGGCCTTTGCCTTGGACTTCGATCCGCTGGACTGTGCCCTGGCCGAGCCATGCGGCCCGGAAAAACCGGCGCTGTTGCAGGCGGTGAGCCAGGAGCCCTGGCGCACGCTGGGTGACAGCCGCGAACGACTGGAGCTGTATGCGGCGCAGTTGATCGAGCGTGTCATCAGTGGCGATCGTCTGGCCGATGTACCGGCTCATCAGGAGTTGCACCTGATCGTCGAGCACCTGCGTGAGCTTGTGGCGCCGCGTCTGGACGCCTGTGGCCCGGCCGAGATGCAGGGCCTGCTCGATGCCCTGGCCGGGCGTTTCGTACCGGCCGGCCCCAGTGGTGCGCCGAGTCGCGGGCGGCTGGACGTGCCGCCCACCGGGCGTAATTTTTTCAGCGTCGATGTGCGCAACCTGCCGACCCCCACAGCCTGGCGCATCGGTTTTCATTCGACCAGCCTGTTGCTGGAGCGTCACCTGCAAGATCATGGCGATCATTTGCGCCAGCTTGGCCTGTCGGTGTGGGGCACCGCCACCATGCGCACCGGCGGTGATGACATTGCCCAGGCCATGGCCCTGATGGGCGTGCGCCCGGTGTGGGCGACCGGCAGCCAGCGGGTCGACGATTTCGAGATCCTGCCGGTGAGCCTCCTGGATCGGCCCCGTGTCGATGTGACCCTGCGGGTGTCGGGGTTCTTTCGCGACGCCTTTGCCAGCCTGATCCGCTTGTTCGACGCCGCCGTGCAAGCGGTGGCGGCCCTGGATGAGCCGGACGACCTCAATCCACTGGCGGCCCGCGTGCGCCAGGAGCGCCTGGAACTGCAAGCCAGGGGCGTCAGCGAAGAAGAGGCCCGGCGCCAGGCCGGGTGGCGAGTATTCGGCGCCAAGCCCGGCGCCTATGGTGCCGGCGTGCAGGGCGCCATCGATGGCCGCGTGTGGCAAAGCCGCCAAGACCTGGCCGAGGTCTACTTGAACTGGGGCGGTTACGCCTATGGCGCACAGGACGAGGGCACCCCGGCGCGCCAGCATTTTGCCCAGCGCCTGTCCAAGGTACAGGCAGTGCTGCAAAACCAGGACAACCGCGAGCATGACCTGCTCGACTCCAACGACTATTACCAGTTCCAGGGCGGCATGCTCGCGGCGGCCGACAGCCTGCGCGGTGAAAAGACCGCCAGCTACCACGGCGACCATAGCCAGCCGGACCTGCCGAAAATCCGCACCCTCAAGGAAGAACTCAACCGGGTGATCCGCTCGCGGGCGGCCAATCCGAAATGGATCGAAGGGGTCAAGCGCCACGGTTATAAAGGCGCCTTCGAAATGGCCGCCACGGTGGACTTCCTGTTTGGCTTCGATGCCACCACCGAACTGATCGACGACCACCAGTATGAACTGCTGGCTGACGCCTACCTGCTCGATGGCGACACCCGCGAGTTTATCCAGCAGCACAACCCCGATGCACTGCGCGACATGACCGAGCGCTTGCTCGAAGCCCAGCAACGTGGCCTGTGGCAGGAACCGGGCGAGTACCGTGAAGCACTGGAAACCTTGCTGCTGGACATAGAAGAGAGTTGAATCGTGTCTAATACCACCCCCTATGAGACTCCGCATTTTCCCTTGGCGGCCGTCGTCGGTGCCGACGAGCTCAAGCTGGCGCTGTGCCTGACCGCAATCGACCCGAAGATCGGCGGGGTGCTGATCGAGGGGCCGCGCGGCATGGCCAAATCGACCCTGGCCCGTGGCCTGGCCGATCTGATCGAGGGCGCAGCCTTTGTCACCTTGCCCCTGGGCGCCAGCGAAGAACGTCTGGTGGGTACCCTGGACCTGGAAGCGGCGCTGGGCGAGGGCAGAGTGAGGTTTTCGCCCGGTGTGCTGGCCAAGGCCGATGGTGGGGTGTTGTATGTCGATGAGGTCAACCTGCTGGCGGATCATCTGGTCGACCTGCTGCTCGATGTCGCTGCCAGTGGTACCAACCTGGTCGAGCGCGATGGCATTTCCCAACGTCATGCGGCGCGCTTCATCCTGATCGGCACCATGAACCCGGAAGAGGGCGAGTTGCGCCCGCAACTGCTGGATCGGTTCGGCCTCAATGTCGCCCTCGACGGCCAGATACCACCGGCCGAGCGCGGGCAGATCATTCGTCGTCGCCTGGCATTCGACAGCGATCCACAAGCGTTTATCGAGCAATGGCAACCGGCGCAGCAGGCTTTGCAGCAACGCTGTGCCCAGGCCCGCCAGCGGCTGGCCGGCATTGCCTTGGACGAGGCCAGCCTGACGCTGATCAACGAGCGTTGTTTCGCCGCTGGTGTCGACGGCCTGCGTGCCGACCTGGTCTGGCTGCGTGCCGCACGTGCCCATGCCGCCTGGCGCGGCAGCGATGCCATTACCCCGGAAGACATCGACGCGGTGGCCGAGTTTGCGTTGCGCCACCGCCGAAGTAATACCACCCCAAAAACAAATACATCTGAGCCATCCGTACCGCCTGCCCCGGAACAATCGGGTAATCAAAAAAACGAGGGGCAGGGCAGCTGGGGTGAATTGCCGGCGCAAACTAGTGCCACTGCGCAACGTCGCCAGGTCCCGAACTGGCCAAAAAAGCCCTAGGCATCCGCCCCCGTCCAGCCAAGGGGGCGGATGCCAGCACTCGCCATGGCAAGCTCGCCGGCGGTCGATCAGGTGCGATGCGAGCCGGGCAGGGCGGCCCGATTGCCTGGCTGCCGACCTTGTTGCGCGGCCGCCCGCAAAAGGCCGGCGATCTGATTCGCCAGCCGCGTAGCCAGCGTCCGCAGGAACTGCTGTTAGTCGTGGTAGACGCTTCGGCCTCCACCCGGCGCAATCAGGGTCTGAGCCTGGCCAAGGGGGTACTGGCCCAGACTTTCGACGATGCCTACCGCAGTCGTGCCCGTCTGGCGTTGCTTACTGCCAGCGGCAACCAACCGCGCTGGCAGCACCAGGGCCTCAAGGCTTCGCGTGCCTTGCAGCCCTGGCTCGACAGTCTGGGCGCCGGTGGCGGCACACCTTTGGGTCAGGCGTTGCAGCAGGCCGCGCAATGGTTGATAGCAAGACGTAAACGCTACCCCGCTGAAAGCCAGCGTTTACTGGTGCTGACCGACGGCCGCCTGGCAACACTGCCGGCCTTGCCTGTGTTCGATTGCCCCGGCGTGTTGATCGATATCGAAACCGGGCCCATCCGGTTGGGCAGGGCCAAGGCGCTGGCGCAAGGCCTGGGCATCGACTATCAGCATGTGGAAGCACTGCCGGTCGTATAAATTCATTCAGGGCGCTGTATCGGCTGCCGGCCGAGACAGCGGTTGACATCAGCAGCGGGCTTGTCGAATATATAGCGCACTATGTAATAGCGAGCTAGCTAATGACTTCGAATCGGGAACGGGTAGGCACCCAATTGTCGTTCTCCCTGTATGCGGCGGCCAATCGCATGGTGCGACTGCACAAGCCTCTGCTTGAACCGCTTGGCCTGACCTTTCCACAGTACCTGGTCATCCTGGAGCTGTTGAACGGTTCGCCTCTTTCAGTGGGTGCGCTCGGCACTTCTCTGGCCATGGATGCAGGCACCATAACCCCCTTGCTCAAGCGCCTCGAAACAGCCGGGTTCGTGACCCGTACACGTGATCCTGCCGATGAGCGCCGTGTGATGGTCGACCTGACGGCCCGCAGCCGCCAACTGGAGGGCGAGATCCGTGGCGTGACGCGCCAGATCAAGTCGGCTTGCCAGCTTGACGATCAAGGTATTGATGAGCTGCGTCACACCCTCGATGCGCTCGCGCACCCGGCCATTGACTGAACACGGCTTATGGCATGCCGCTTCATTCTTGAAAGCTCGTATCAATCGGGTCGGGCAACACGCTCGATTCATCCGTCCCCAACCAGGCAATCACTTCAAAGGTGATTCCCCATGAGGTCAGTCAAATGAAAATCGGCATTATCGGTGCAGGCAATATTGGCGCTACCCTGGCCCGGCTATTCGCGGCGCGCGGTCATGACATCAAACTGGCAAACTCCAAGGGCCCACACACCCTTGAGTCGCTGGCCAATGAGATTGGCGTACGCGCTGTGACCCGGGAGGAGGCAGTGCGTGAGGTTGACGTCGTTATCCTTTCTATCCCTTTTGCCAAGTACCCGGACCTGCGCCCAATCCTGAAGGATGTGCCGCAGAGCGTCGTTGTGATTGATACGTCCAATTACTACCCGGCACGCGACGGGGCGATCAAGGAGGTGGACGACGGCAAGCCTGAGAGCCTCTGGGTCAGCGAACAGATTGGCCGTCCGGTTATCAAGGCATGGAATGCCGTTCTTGCGTCGACGCTTGCCAATAACGGCCAGCCGGTTGGGTCTGACTTGCGAATCGCCTTGCCTGTGGCCGGTGATGACACCAAGGCTGAGGCCATCGCGCAGGACCTGGTAGAGGAAACCGGCTTTACCGCGCTGGCCGCGGGTCGTCTCGAGGACTCATGGCGCCAGCAGCCCGGTACGCCTGCCTACTGCACGGAACTCACGATGCCTGAGTTGAAAGTGGCCTTGCAGGCGGCCGACAAGAAAAGGGCGCGTGAAAACCTCGATGCATTTATGACTCGGTACATGGCCGCTGGCGGTCAGCTCACGCATGAGCAGATGGTTGCCATCAATCGTGAACTGACGGCCTGATCAAGCCCGGCAGCCCTCGTGGATGCCAGACGCGGACAACGCCGAGCCTGCAATAACCCTTTCGCGACCGGTGGTCGCTCCTACGAGGGCCACTGCCATGCGGGTCCGTCGAGCAGGCCTTGTTGCCCTTTGACTTGCGTTTGCCCCAGGGGCTTTTCCAGCACGACGCTCACGCACGCCGGTAAGTGTTCCAGCGCCGCCACCAGGCGACTGGCGTGTGACACCACCCACACCTGCCCACGCTCGGCGGCCTGGCCGATCAGGCGTGCCAGTGCCGGCAGCAGGTCCGGGTGCAGGCTGCTTTCCGGTTCGTTCAGCACCATCAAGGCCGGTGGGCGCGGGGTAAGCAGGGCGGCGACCAGCAGCAGGTAGCGCAACGTGCCGTCGGACAGTTCGCTGACCAGCAAAGGCCGCAGCATTCCCGGTTGCTGCAGAGCCAGGCCGAACAGCCCGTCGCGTACGGTGATGTGCATGGTCGAGCCGGGAAAGGCATCGTCGATGGCGGCATCCAGCGCCTGCGGGTCGCCGATCTCACGAATGGTCTGCAACGCGGCCGCCAGGTCGCGGCCACTGTGATGCAGCACCGGGGTGCGCGTGCCGACTTGTGGCTGCCGCGCCGGTGCGGTGGCATCGGTGCGAAAGTGATCGTAGAAGCGCCAGTCGCGCACGCTGTTGCGCAGGGTTTCGATCTCCGGGCAGTCGATGGCGCCACCGGTGTCGAACAGGCTGTAGAAATCCGGGAGGCGTGTGGTCAGGGTGCGCCATTCACGCAAGCTACGCATGCGCACGCTCGGCCCCTTGCGTTCGACCAGCACGCTGGCGGGCCGATAGACCGGCCCGGCCCAGATGACTTCGCGCTTGATCTGCGGGTCGCGCCCGAACAACGAGGGTCGCTGCGATGACTCGCCGGGGCTGGGCTCGGGCAGGCCAAGGCTCAATGCATAACTGAAATGCTCGCCGGCAAAGCCCAGGCGCATGCGCTGCGGCTTGCGTCGATGCAGGCCTTGCACAGGCTGCTCGCCGCGCAATACGGCGGCTGAAAACTGCTCCGGTCCTGCCCAGAAACACGAGTCCAGCCCGCCTTCACGGGCAATGCCTTGCACCACGCCTTCCCGGGCGGTGTCGGCCAGCAGCCGCAAGGCACGGTACAGATTGGATTTGCCGCTGCCATTGGCCCCGGTGACCACAGTCAGTCGACCCAGCGACAATTGCAGATCATGCAGGGAGCGGTAGTTTTCAACGGCGAGGGTGTGCAGCAAGGGAAGCGCTCCTTGGGCTGGCCTGTTCGGCAAGAGGAGCAACGGTACAAGAACGACTGGGTGGTTATCCAGTCTTGGCGCAAGGCGGCCGGCAAACATGTTTTGCTGCGATCTTCACCGCCTTGTTAATACCGCCCGCTTTATAAGGAAAGTGGCTCTGCCCGTTCAAGCAAAGAGCCACGTTCATTTAAAGACAGGCGGCAATGTCATTCAAACTGTCAGGCCGGCATGGTCCACGGCTGAAGGGTGTAACCGTCGCGGCTTAGTTCTTCGCGCGCCTGTTGCAAGGCGTTGGCCAGTTGCACAGGGTCAGAATAAGTGCCACGCCCAAGTTGCTGGCGGCCAATGCGTGCGCTGAAGCGGTCGAGCACCGTCAGGCTGAGTTCGCCATTGCCATCCTGTGGGGCCCAGGCCACGCACTGGAAGGGGTGAAAGGCTTTGCCAGCAATCAGCAGTGCATCATTGAAGCGCAGTGGGGCGTTCATGGTCATTTCCTCAAGGTGCCCATTCAGTCCAGTACAGTCTCGTCGGCGGGCTTACCGTCCGGCTGGTTACTTGTGTTGATGCCGGTGCGAGAAGAGGAGTCACACACCTGCTCGATAATTTCATGATTTTTTACAGCCATGGCGCAATGTAGTAATCCTACGCAACTTTATTGTCGTTCCCGGACACTTTCCGGCAGCTGTCAGCGGCGGCGCACTGTCCGCTGTAACGATTGACGTTTGTCTGGTTATAGGACTTAGACGTAAACGGTACAAGGCGGTGTCAAATATTTGCTAACGTAACAGGCGTAAACGCCAACACGCTGTTTATAAACGCTTTTAGATCAATTGCATCGCCGCCGTGCGCCAAGGAAGACCCCCATGCCTGAAACGGCCCCCTCGCGACGTCTTTTGATTGTGGACCCCTGTGACGACTGTCACCAATTGATTCCCGTGCTGCACGCCGCTGGCTGGTCGGTGGACAGCAGCTCGCTGGAATCGGCATTGAACCTGGGGTGTGATGTCGGTCTGATTCGTCTGATGCCTTATCACTTCGAACACCCCGAAGTGGTTCGCGAGCTTATTACCCGCAGTAACACCGAATGGATTGCGGTGCTGACGCCTGACGATCTGCGCCGTGAAAAGATCGGCGATTTCGTGTGCGAATGGTTTTTCGACTTCCATACCTTGCCGTTCGACGTGGCCCGCATGCAGGTGACGCTTGGTCGGGCTTATGGCATGGCCCGCCTGCGTGCCCAGGGCACGGTGCAGGCGCAACCGGGTTCGGACCAGGAAATGCTGGGCGAAAGCCGGCCGATTCGTGAGCTGCGACGCTTGCTGAGCAAGCTGGCGCCTACCGAATCGCCTGTGTTGATCCGCGGTGAGCGGGGCACGGGCAAGGAACTGGTGGCGCGCACCCTGCACAACCAGTCGCAGCGGCGCCACAAGCCGTTCGTGGTCGTGCACTGCGGCGCGATTGCCGAGCACCTGATTCATGCCGAACTGTTCGGCCATGAACCCGGCGCGTTCAACGGTGCGCAGGAGCGGCGTATCGGCCGCATCGAAGCGGCCGATGGCGGCACTTTATTCCTTGATGAAATCGGCGATCTGTCACTGGAGGCGCAAGGGCATCTGTTGCGTTTTTTACAGGACCGCCAGATCGAGCGCCTGGGCGGCAGCGAGCCGATTACCGTGGATGTGCGCATGCTGGCGGCCACACATGTGGACCTGGAGACGGCCATTCGCAAAAAGCGTTTTCGCGAAGACCTGTATTACCGGCTCAATGTGCTGCAGGTCGGCACTGCGCCTTTGCGTGAACGCCACGGTGACCTGGCGATGCTCGCCAACCATTTTGCGCATTTCTACAGCCAGGAAACCGGACGCCGGGCGCGCAACTTCAGCCAGGATGCGCTGATTGCCATGGGCAAGCACGACTGGCCGGGCAATGTTCGTGAGCTGGCCAACCGAGTACGCCGCGGGCTGGTGCTGGCCGAAGGCCGACAGATCGAAGCCACTGACCTGGGGCTGCTGGGTGAGGAGGACGTCACCAGCAGCATGAGCACGCTGGACGAATACAAATCCCGCGCCGAGCGCCAGGCGCTGTGTGATGTGCTGACCCGGCACAGCGACAACCTCAGCGTGGCCGCCAAGGTGCTGGGTATCTCCCGGCCGACGTTCTACCGGCTGTTGCACAAGCACCAGATCAGATGAGGCGTTGACCGATTTTATCGAGTATTAAATCCAGCACTGTAGGAGCGCGCTTGCCCGCGACCGGCTGCGTTAGCAGTCGTAAATTTGTGGCGTTTCGCAGATTTACAATCGTAAGTTTGTGGCGTTTCGCAGATTTTGCGAGCGCTAACGCACTCGGTCGCGGGCAAGCGCGCTCCTACACCCAGCCCGGTGTTTGCCGGGTAATGGCGTTTTGTCAGTGCTGCGCCGGCGTGATCAACAACGTCTCGACGGCCTGCACCACCGTTTCAAGCCGCTGTGCCCAGTCACCTTCGACCACCTGATACGGCTGCTGATGGCAGTGCAGCCAGTCGCGGCTGGCCTCGAAGAACGCCATGCGATCCTCAAGCGCCGGCTGGCAGCGCTGGCCGTCCTGGGTCCAGTGCACGCCTTGCGGGCTGAGCAACAGGTGCAGGTCGTAATGCCGCGCCAGCAATTGGGCTTGCAGCCACGCCGGACATTTGCCGAACAGCGTGCGGCTCCAGAGCATGTTGCTCAATAAATGCGTGTCGAGAATCAGCAGCTCGGGAGCGGTAGCGCGCGCGGCATCTTCCCAGGCCAGTTGCCCCAGGGCGATGGGCGTGATGTCGTCATACACCGTGTCGCGCGCCTGCTCGTCGATGAAATGACGCACGTATTCGCCGACCAGCACACCGCCGAAACGATTGCGGATTTGCGTGGACAACCAGCTCTTGCCGCTCGATTCAGGGCCTGCCAGTACCAGCACTTTCATCGGGCCGGCACCAGGGCCACGCGCCACTCACGCCAGCCCAGAATGGCCAGCAGGGTAAACAGGGCATACACCGCCGCCATCGCGTGCAGCGCCTGGTGCAGGAACAGCCCGACGGAAATCACGTTCAGCACGATCCACAACGGCCAGCATTGCAGGCGTTTTTGCGCCATCCAGAGCTGGGCCACCAGGCTGAAGCTGGTCAGGGCTGCATCCAGCCACGGCTGGGCGGCATCGGTGAAGTGCGCCATGCCCGCGCCCAGAGCGGCACCGAGCAGGGCACCCACAGCCAGGCCGCCGAGGACCGAGCGGTCCTGCAACGTGGTCACCGCGCGGGCAGGCACGTTGTCGCCATGACGGGTCCATTGCCACCAGCCATACAGCTGCAGCACCGCGTAGATCAGTTGCAGGAGCACCTGCGAATACAGCTTCACGCCGAAGAAAAGCCAGCTATAGATCGCCACCATGACCAGGCCGATCGGCCAGCACCACGGGTTCTGCCGGATGGTCAGTATGACCGCGAGCACGCCCAGTGCGGCACCGAACAGTTCAACCTCTGACATGGGGGTTCCTGAGTAGGGGGAGACGATAGGGCGGCGATTGTAAGCGCATCTGCGCCGCGCGGGGAGCCCGGGCGGCAGGGCGCACCGTACAGGCAACAGACAGGCGCGCTTGAACGGGGTCTGCTAGCATTTGCGCCCTTCGCGAAACGCATCGTCTTCGCGGATCGATTGACCAACCACAGGACTGACCGGTGCGCCGATGGCCGCGCCGTAACGGGGGAAAAATGGATGCATGGGTCGCTGTCCAGGCGTTGATACTGGGCATTGTGGAAGGGTTGACGGAGTTCTTGCCGATTTCGAGTACCGGGCACCAGATCATCGTGGCCGACCTGATCGGCTTCGGTGGCGAACGGGCCATGGCGTTCAACATCATTATTCAGCTCGGCGCGATCCTGGCCGTGGTCTGGGAATTTCGCAGCAAGATTTTCGAAGTGGTGCTGGGCTTGCCCCGCCAGCGCCAGGCACAGCGTTTCACCGGCAACCTGCTGCTGGCGTTCCTGCCGGCCGTGGTGCTGGGCGTGCTGTTTGCCGACTGGATCCACCACTACCTGTTCAACCCCATCACCGTGGCCGTGGCACTGGTGGTCGGCGGCATCATCATGCTCTGGGCCGAGCGCCGCGAGCATGTGATCAAGGTGCAAGAGGTCGATGACATGACCTGGAAGGATGCCCTGAAAATCGGCTTCGCCCAGTGCCTGGCCATGATTCCCGGTACTTCGCGGTCCGGCTCGACCATCATCGGCGGCCTGCTGTTCGGTCTGTCGCGCAAGGCGGCTACTGAGTTCTCGTTCTTTCTGGCCATGCCGACCATGGTCGGTGCTGCGGTGTATTCGGGCTACAAGTACCGCGATCTGTTTCAGCCGGACGACTTTTCGGTGTTTGCCGTCGGTTTCGTGGTGTCGTTCATCTTCGCCATGATCGCGGTGCGCGGCCTGCTCAAGTTCATTGCCAGCCACAGCTACGCGCTGTTCGCCTGGTACCGCATCGCCTTCGGTCTGCTGATCCTGGCCACCTGGCTGTTCGGCTGGGTCGACTGGTCCACGGCGCAAGGCTGATGGCGCGCCCGCGTCCTGCCACACCGGCGCGCCAGCCCCTGCGCGCGCCGACCCTCAAGCTGCTGGTATGGCTGGTTTTGTGTACGTTACCGGCGGCCGGCCTGTTCAGCCTCTGGCGCGAGCACGGCCTGCCCCTGGCCGCCCTGGGCTACGTGCTGCCCAGCCTGCTGGCCGTGGCGCTGTATCGCCACGATAAACGCCAGGCCGGACAGGGTGGCCAGCGCACCCCGGAAAATGTGCTGCACGCCGTCGAGCTGTTGGGCGGCTGGCCCGGCGCCTTGCTGGCCCAGCAGCTGTTTCGCCACAAAACCCGCAAGCTGTCGTATCAGGCGGTGTTCTGGCTGATCGTGATCATCCATCAGGCGTTCTGGATCGACTGGCTGTTCCTGGGGCGGCAATGGCTGGCCTTCATCCCGGCGTAAGCCGGCGATGAAGGTTCAGGCCGTCAGGCCATCGAAGAAGCGCCGGGCGTTCTCATCCAGTGTGGCGATGTCGTAGCCGCCTTCCTGAACCACCACACACGGCACGCCCAGTGCCTTGATCCGTTGTCCCAGCCGGCGGAAGCCTTCGTGCGTGACGGCGACTTTCGATTGCGGATCGTTTTCATAGATATCAAAGCCCAGCGACAGCACCAGCACCTCAGGCGCGAAGGCACGCAACGCCTCGGCCGCCTCATCCATGCGCGCAAAGAAGTCCGCTTCACTGGCGCCGTGGGCCATGGGCAGGTTCAGGTTGAAGCCTTGACCTGCGCCTGTGCCGATTTCATCGTCGAAGCCGGCCACCACCGGGTAGAAGTTGGTCGGATCACCGTGGATCGACACATACAGCACGTCATCGCGCGCGTAGAAGATTTCCTGGATGCCCTGGCCGTGGTGCATGTCGGTGTCGAACACCGCCACCCGGGCAAACTGGCCTCGCAACACCTGGGCAGCAATCGCCGCGTTGTTCAGAAAACAGAACCCACCAGCGGCTTCGGCCCGGGCATGGTGCCCCGGTGGACGGCACAGCGCATAGGCCGATGCATCGCCCTCGATTACTGCGTGAGCCGCAGCCACCGCACTCTGCGCCGACCAGTAGGCCGCTTGCCAGGTGTGCTCGCCGATCGGGCAACTGCCGTCGGCCAGGTAGCGGGCGGTCTTGCCCAGGACACCGCGCAGCGGATTGCCCTCGCGGATATAGATATTGGACATCACCTCGTCGCCCCAGTCTTCGGGCACCGCGTGCCACTGCTGATAGGCGGTGCTCAGGTAGTCCAGGTAGGCCTGGCTGTGCACGGCGGCCAGGGGGGCCAAGCCATGATCGCCAGGCTCCAGCAGCGGGAAATCCAGCTTTTCGACCACGGCGAGCAACGGGTCGATGCGTGCAGGCACTTCCTGGGGCTGACGCATCTGCCCGCGCGACAGGTACGAGCGAGGATGATGAAGGCGTTGAGCAGGGTGGAAAAACGTTTTCATGGCTGACCTCTTTCAAGACGCATGCAGTCAATAGCCCCGTTCGGGGTCGACCGGGTTATTCAGTTCAAGCCCGGCAGCCAGGCGCGAGACGTTGTCGGCGACCTGCCGGGCGATGCACCGGTCCGACGCAGCCGAGGCCATGTGCGGTGTGACCCAGACGCCTGGCGTATGCCACAGCGGTGAATCGGCGGGCAGGGGTTCGTGTTCGAACACATCCAGCAGCGCCCCGCGCAGTTGCCCACTGGCCAGCGCCTGGCGCAGGTCATGGGTGTTCAGGTGCTGGCCACGGCCACAATTGATCACGGCGCTGCCCTTGGCCATGGACTGGAACAGCGCCTGGTTCAATACGCCATGGGTGCTGGGAGTCAGGGGCAGCAGATTGACCAGCACATCCAGGTCGTCGAGAAAATCCTGCTGCGCCGCCTGGCCGCTGAACGTGTGCACGCCGTTGATTTCACGCGGGCTGCGGGCCCAGCCACGCACGGGGTAACCCGCCGCCGCCAGCCGCTGGGCCACTGGCGCGCCGATCACGCCCAGCCCCATGATGCCGACCTTGAAGGCGCAAGCCTTGCGTTGTGCCGGACGCTGCCAGTGTTGTCGGGCGTGGCCGGCAATCACCTGGTCAAAGCCACGATGAAAGTGCAACACGCCCCAGTGCACGTACTCGCTCATGCCCTGTGTGTGATCAGGGTCGACCACTCGGCACACCGGCACCGAGGCATTGCGAGAGCTGTCCTGGGCGAGATGATCGACGCCCGAACCAATCGAATGCACAAGGCGCAGGTGTGGCAGGCAACCAAGGCTGCCCGGCGGCGGGAACCAGCACACTGCGACCTCGGCAAGCGAGGCCTGGGCCTCGTCCGGCCGCCGCACCTTCAGGTGCGGCGCATGCTCGGCAAACACGCTGACCAGCCAGTCGGTCAGGGCAGGGTTCTGGCACAGCACGACAAGGCTGGCCATGGTCAACTGCACCACTCGCTGCGCTGTGCCTCGATCAGACTGAGGGCAGCCTGCCATGCCAGGTCGATGATGCCGTCGATACCGTCACGCCCGAACTGCGCTGCCGTGTGCCGGCAGACCTCTTCGCTGGGAATGCTCAGGGCCACACCGGCAGACATCGCCTGGATCTGGGCCTGGCAGGCACGTTCAAGAAAATGGATTTCATGAAAGGCCGCTGCGGCACTGCCACCAGCGGCCAGCAAGCCGTGGTTGCGCAGGATCATTGCCTTGTGCGGGCCCAGGTCGGCGACCAGGCGCTGGCGTTCCTCCAGCGACAGGGCAATGCCTTCATAGCTGTGGTAGGCCAGGTTGCCGTAGAACTTCAGTGCATGCTGGGTCAGCGGCAGCAGGCCGTCCCGCTGCGCCGCCACGGCCATGCCGCTGGCGGTGTGGGTGTGGATGATGCAATGCAGGTCAGGACGCGCCTCGTGGATCGCCGAGTGGATGATGAACCCGGCTGCGTTGACCCGGCCGTCCGGGTAGTGCTCGTCGACCACCTGGCCTTCGAGGTCGATCAGCACCAGGTCGCTGGCGCGCATTTTCTCGAACGCCACACCGTAGCGGTTGATCAGAAAATGCCGCCGCGGACCCGGTACGCGCAGCGTGATGTGGGTGTCGATCAGGTCAGTCATGCGGTAGTAGGCGATCAGCCGGTACAGCGCGGCCAGCTCGCAGCGCGATTGCCATTCGATCTGCGACATGGTGAGGGGCTTGCTCATCAAGCGACTCCTTCAGAGGTGGACAGGTTGGCCGGGGTGGCATTGGCGCCGCGCAGATGCGCCAGTCCCAGCACGCCGGTCAGCGACATCAGGGCCAGCACACTGAAGAACATCGCCAGCGGCACCCATTGCCCGGCGAACTGGGCCGCCAGAAACGTGCCGAGCATCGGTGTCAGGCCACCGGTCAGGCCGCTGCCCAGTTGATAGGCAATCGAAATGCCCGAGTAGCGCACCCGTGCCGGGAAGGCCTCGGCCATGTAGCCGGCAATCACTGCATACAGCGCGGCCAGCAGAATGACGGCCAGGGCGATGCCGGCGGTCATGTAGAACAGGTTGCCGGTCTGTACCAGCAGGAACATCGGGTAGGGCACCACGATGCACAGCGATGCCACCCACGTGAGGAACCGGCCTTCGCCCAGGCGCTCGGCCAGGTAGGCCGAGCAGGGTTGCGAGATGAACTGCAGGACCGTGACCAGAAACAGACAATCCAGGATCGTGGTCTTGGCAATGCCCTGGTACTGGGTGACGTAGGTGATCATGAAGGTGTTGGTGAAAAAGAACCCGCCCGAACCGATGGTGACCGCCAGGGCCGCGAACAGGATATGTTTCCAGCCTGTGCGCAGCACCTCCCGCACTGGATTGTCGCAGGTCTGGGCGCTGTCCTTGACCTCGGCGAACTCAGGCGATTCCGGCACGCCGAAACGGATCACCAGGCCGACGATCATCAACACCCCGCTCATCAGGAACGGAATGCGCCAGCCCCAGCTCATCAACGCCTCGGTGTCCATCGCGCTGATGAACCGGAAGGCGATCAGTGCCAGCAACAGCCCGGCCGGGCTGCCCCATTGAGCGAAGGAGGCGAAGAACACCTTGCGGCCCTTGGGCGCGTGTTCGCTGGCCATCAGCACGGCACCGCCCCATTCGCCGCCGACCGAAATGCCCTGCAGCAGTCGCAGCACGACCAGGCCGATCGGCGCCCAGATACCGGCCTGCGCATAGGTAGGCAGCAGGCCGATGCCGGTGGTGGCCACGCCCATCAGCACGATGGTCACCAGCAGCATTTTCTTGCGCCCCAGGCGGTCGCCAAGGTGGCCGAAGACCATGCCGGCAAAGGGCCGGGCGATGAAACCAACGGCAAAGCTGCCGAACGCAGCCATGGTGCTGAGCGCCGGGTTTTCACTGGGGAAGAACAGCTGGCCCAGCACCAGAGCGGCGGCGAAGGCGTAGATGTAGTAGTCGTAGAACTCGATGGTCGTGCCGATAAAGGCCGCCGCTGCTGCACGGCGCGGGGTTGAAGCAGTGCTCTTCATCTGAGGCTCCTGAGAGTCGTTTTTATAGGCAGGAGAAAAAGCCATGCGCGGGCATGAAAGTCGCACTCTGGAGGTGCGTTGCTCGATGGTGCGCCAACCCCTATGCTAGGAAAAGCTTCTAATTCCAATACTTGATTATAAGTCTGGTGAATAATGCCGATTTCTACCTCTTCGCTTCACCATGACCCCGAGGCCAGGCGCTTCCTCAACGACCGCCTGGACTGGAACCTGCTGCGCACCTTTCTGGTGATCGGCCAGGAGGGCAGTATCAGCCGTGCCGCCGCACGCCTGTACCTGAGCCAGCCGGCGGTCAGCCAGGCGCTGCGCCGTCTCGAAGAGCAGCTCGACAGCGCCTTGGTGGTGCGCCGCGGACCGCGTATTTCGTTGTCCAAGGCCGGCGAAGAGGTCATGCAGATCGCCGCCGAACTGTATGGCACCGTTTCACGCCTGGGCCCTGCGCTGGATGCGCCGGCCGAGTCGGTCACCGGCAGGATCCGACTGTTGTCCATCAGCCGCATCGAGTCGCGCGGCTACGATGATTTCCTGGCGCAGTTCCATATCGAATACCCGCAGGTGGAACTGGAGATCGAGGTGTTGCGCAGCTCGGATGTCATCAGTGCGCTGTTGCAGAAGACCGCCTCGTTCGGCCTGAGCCTGTGCCGCACGCCGCAGCCGCGCCTGGAGCAGCGAGTCTTGCTGGAACAGCGCTATGCCTTTTTCTGCGGCAAGCGCCATCGGTTGTTCGGCCGCAAGAACCTGACCCTGTCAGACCTCAAGAGCGAAAATTTCGTGAGCTTCACCAGTGATCAACTGGGCGGCAACCTCTCGCCCCTGACCGTATTCAGGGACCAGCAAGGCTTCACCGGGCGTATCGTGGCGTCATCGCCCAGCCTGGATGAAATCCTGCGCCTGGTCGGCGCCGGCTATGGGATCGGCTGTCTGCCGGAGCACATCGTGGCCGCCAATGTCCAGGCCGACGAGCTCTGGCGCCTGCCGCCCTGGGAGGGCGTCAGCGATGTGAACATCTACCTGCTGTGGAACCGCGAACAGAAAATGACCCGCGCCGAATCGATCTTTCTGGAGCGCTTCCAGCAGATGCTCATGACCACCGAGATGGCCGACAGGTTCTAAAGCGGTAAATCACACGTTTCTGGTGGTGCCGTAGGAGCGCGCTCTGCCCGCGACCGAGTGCGCAGCGCTCGCAAAATCTCGGAAACGCGGAAACGCGGAAAGTCATAAAGCGAATGACCGCAAAATCTCGGAAACGCTGCAAATTTACGACCGCTACGCGCTCGGTCGCGGGCAGAGCGCGCTCCTACAACCGGGGATGCGGGCGGGGGATGTTGCATCGTCCTGAATGTCTGCGAGGCCTCTTCAGATTTATGCGTCAGTGCCGATAGATATGGCAAGGTGCCATGGATCAGGCCCTCCCGCCCATTCAGTGAGTCCGCCATGTCATTTTTGCCTTTCTCGCGCCGTGATCGCACAGCGCTGGATCAATTGATTTCAGCCATCCACACCGGTCGTGAGCCCGAGGTGGCAGGCTGTGCCGAAGCCTCGAAAGTGCTTGAAGCCTGGAGAACCGTACAGGCCACCGGTAATCGTGTCCAAGAACACACCCATGCCCTGGAAACCGAACTCGAATCCGCTCGTCTGCTGCTGGGTGAGGCGGCTGCAAGCGCTGCCGTCCACGAGGTCAGGTTCGACCTGGTCAATCGTGCCTCCAGTGAGGGGTTGTGGGATATGGAANTGATTGCCGGTGATCCGGTCAATCCCAAGAACCGGTTCTGGTGGTCGCAACAGCTTCGCAAGCTGCTTGGCTTCAACGATGAGCGCGACTTCCCCAACGTCCTGGCGAGCTGGGCCGACCGGCTGCACCCCGAAGACAAGCAGGCCACGCTGGACGCCTTTGCCCGGCACCTCAATGACAAGTCAGGCCACACGCCCTACAAGGTCAAGAACCGGCTGGCCATGAAAGATGGCACCTATCGGTGGTTTTATGCCCAGGGCGAAACCTTGCGTGATGAGCGCGGCACGCCGATTCGTGTCGCCGGTTCCTTGCGCGACATCCATGAAGAGCTTGAGCGCGACCGCCTGCACGATGTGATCATCACCCGTTTCGAACTGGCGCGCGAGATGCTCTCGGACGGCCTGTGGGACATGGAAGTGATTGCCGGCGACCCGGTCAACCCGCGCAACCCCTTCTGGTGGTCGCCGCAGTTTCGCCGCCTGCTGGGCTTTGAAACGGTCGAGGAGTTTCCGGATGTGCTCGACAGCTGGGCCTCCCGGTTGCACCCCGAAGACAAGGCCCGCAGCCTGGATGCGTTCGGTGCGCACCTGATGGATCGCAGCGGCAAGACCCCCTTCGACATTGAATACCGCCTGAAAATGAAAAGCGGCGAGTACCGTTGGTTCCGCGCCCGCGGCCAGACGCGACGCGACCCTGCGGGTGCCCCGCTGCGGGTGGTCGGCGCGCTGGTCGATGTGCACCTGCAGCACGAGCAGCAAGCGCTGCAACAGGCGCAGTCGCTGCATCAGCGTGAGCTGGAAGAAAACATCGCCCAGCTCTCGCAGATCGTGACCACCATCCAGAGCATCGCCAGCCAGACCAACCTGCTGGCACTCAACGCGGCCATTGAAGCGGCGCGCGCCGGCGAGGCCGGTCGCGGCTTTGCCGTGGTGGCCGATGAAGTGCGCAAGCTGGCGACACGCACCACCGAGGCGACCGAGCAGGCCGTGAGCATGATGAAAAAGTGACCGGCTGAACGCAGGGTCTGGACGCCCCGGGATAAAGGCACGAAGCTGTGCCTTTACCCTCGACCGGCTTGAGAGGCTTCATGCAAACACCCTCCAGGGATCTTCGACCAACCTTCTATGTCGGGTGGGACGTGGGCGGCTGGAACTGCGACAAGAACCCGGCCAGCCGCGATGCACTGGTCATCCTTGATGTGAATCGGCAACAGGTCGGCATGCCCTGGCGGGGTAACCTGCGCGTCACCCTCAACCAGGCGGCCAGCAGCCAGGCATTGGTCGGGCTGATCCTGGGCGTGTGTCAGGTCAGTCCTGATCCGGCCCTGTGTCCGCAATTGTGCTTTGCAATCGACACGCCCCTGGGGTTTTCCAACGCCTTCGTCGAGCTGATCGTGAATCGGGTCGCCGCAGCGCCCATCCAGACGTCATCGACCAACCCCTACCTGCACCGCGAGACCGAGCGATTTCTGTTTCAGCATGGGCTGTCGCCGTTGTCGCCGATCAAGGACATGATCGGCAGCCAGGCCACCAAGGGCATGCATTTCCTGGCCCGTTTCGCGCCCCGGATCCAGAGCTGTGGCGTGTGGACCGACGGCCAGCATCTCCAGGCCATCGAAGCCTACCCTTCGGCGTGCAAACGCTCCGCCAGCCTCAGCGCATTGCGGGCGCCGTTCTATGAGCGGTCCGATGCCTTGAACCCGACGCTCACGCCCAGGGCTGGCGCCGGGCTTGACCATGTCGACATCGAAGATGCCTTGACCTGTGCGCTGATCGGCTGGGCGCATGAGCATCAACCTGAGCTGCTGGTGCCGCCCCTGCCAACCATCGACCCTTCGGAAGGCTGGATTTTCGTGCCGGCGGACGGGTTGATCTACCCTTGAGCGACTCAATCGGTGGAACTGGCCACCAGCACACTCAGGGTATTGCGCTCCGGATTCCACACCGTCAGGCACCAGATGCCCCACCACTCGAGCCCGTCCTCGAAATACTCGGACCACGGTTCCCACTCCGGCAACGGACTTTCGGTCGTGCCAATCCAGTTGAAGGTATAGCCGTTGACCCAGTCGAGCACGACCACGTCGTCCCGGTCTTGCAGCCCGAGCACATCAAGCCACTCTTGAAAGGTCGCACGGGCCTGGGCTTCACCGTCCTTGAAGCGCGTCCCATAAGGCGGGTTGCTGAAGGGGGCGTAGAGGGCCAGTAAATCGTTGGCATAATCCTCGCTCAGGGTCATGTTGCGTCGCTGGGCAGGAGTAAGCGCTGTTGCGCTGGCCTTGTGCACTTGCCAATCGCTGTCGGCTTGCGGGTCATAGACCTCGGGCAGGTAGTGGCCGGCCTGGGCGGCCTGCCAGTCTTCACGGCTGGCAGCCAGGTAATAGCCCATGCCGGCCAGCGCCTGGCGGTGCAGTGTTTCGTCCGCCGGCGCACCGGGGACGGGGCTGAAAACGACAAACTCAAACACACAACCGGCGGCGTTCATCCGTTCTCGCAGCGCGGTGGACTGTTCATGGTCGACGACCGTCAATAAAAAGGGCGATTGCATGGGCTCATCCTGATAAAGCGAAGGTTATTCCAGATCGTTGGGCCAGGCGTCCCCGGACACCTCTTTCAACCCAACGTAGCCATCGTACTCATAGCGTCGATACTGATCGCGCGCGTAACGATCATTCAAGAACACCAGGCTGTGCAGGTCGACCCGCTTGGCGCTGATGGGCTTGCGCATGTAGAACAACTTGCGCGTCCCCAATTGCAGGAAGGCCGGGTGCGGCACGCGCACTTCCTCGGGGCTGAATGGCACGTCCAGCGGTTTGCCTTGCGCCAGGATGATCCCGGTGCCAATGGCGTAGGTGCCCAGGATACGTGTCGTGGCCGGATCCAGCCGTTGCTTGGCTTGGCCGTCGTAATACACCGTTTGCCGGTCCCTGGCCCAGCCATGCCCACAGGACTCGAAGCTGGCCAGGTCGGCCTTGCGCATCGGTTCCGGGGATTGGTAGAACACGCCATGCCAGAACACCCGCTCACCGTCGGTAAGATAGGGCGCGCCCAGTGACCGGTACTGCTCGGCTGGCACGGCAGAAAATCGTTCAGGTACGCGGGTTTGGGCGTTATGGAAAGGAATCAGGTACAAGCCGTTGGCATCACCACACAGATGGGTGTCGAGCAGCCTGAAGCTGGCGGCATCCAGCCCCGTGACCGCGCGGCCGTGAAAGTACACCTGCGCCCCGACCTCAAAGCCACTGCCCAGCGCCTGTTTCTCTTCGCTGGCGTTGGCGTGCGGGGCCTGGAGCCGATGCCACCAGTAATCCTGCAAGTGCGGATGGGCCTCGAAAAAGGGCGCCCACTCGGCCTGCACCGTGGCATCCACGACGCCGCCGGCGCCCAATGGCCCGTGCCGGTCCCCGACCAGTACGGGCGAGTATTCCTGTTCGCCCCGGTACAACTGGGTCACCACGAAGCTGTCGAGGTCGACGTCCAGACGTTTTCTCTGCTGGTAGGCGTGCCGGTTGTCACGGTAGAAGCCAAAGCCCAGGTGGCGAAAGTCAGGTCCATGTGCATCGCGCAGGCGCGTGCCGACGACATAGACGTGTTGATCGTCCACGGCAAACCACTCGTCTGCGCTGACGCTGGCGCCGATCACCCGGCCGCAGGCGTCGAACTGCGGCTGCCAGCATTCGAGCAGGCGCAGTTCGCCGGTGCAGCGCAGGGTCTTGCCAGTGATGTAGTAGCCGCGCTGCCGATCCCTGGCGTAGCGCTCGTTGAGCACGGTGAAGGTGGCCAGGTCAGCCTTGTCGATGCGGTAGAAGTACTCGTACGCCACGCTGGCGCCTTGTTGCGCCTGGACGATGATCGATTCGCCATCCGTGCCCCAGCGCCGCGCCAGCATGCGGAAGGCGTACGGGTGAGCGATCGGCAGGGGCGTGCCGTCTTTTTGCCAGAGTGGCCGGGTGCCTCGGCAGACCTGACCGTCGATGACCCGATAAGCCGGATGGTTGCAGTAGTGCACCGGCACATCGGCACTGGCGATGGCCTTGCCCTGCAGAAACACCGTTGCGCCATCGTTGAACAGCGCCGATGCGGGGGTGATCGACGCCGGTGAGGCTTCGAGCAGGGCCAGATGCGCTGGCCGCACGTCCGTCATGGCCACGATTGAATAGTCGTCGAACCAGTAGGCCCGGTGGTCGTCGCGCCAATACTGGTAGCCCAGGTCCTGCAAGCCTGGGCCGAACCGGAACGGCAGGGCGCAAACGGCATGATAGCCATAGCGCTCCGGGTAGCGCGGCAGCAGGTAGTGATCGCCGCGGGCATCGCGCAATAGACCAGGGTGCACGCGGTGGCGCCAGACCGGTTGGCCGGCCAGCAGCGGCGAGGGTGGGTAACCTGCGCCAGCGGCACGTTGCACCACCTCCTGCGGGGGCCGGCCCTCGGGGTCGAGCATGATGTACACGTCAGGCACTTGCCCGTCGCCCAGCAGCACGCCCTCCATAAAGGCCAGGCCGGCGTGCCATTCCAGCACCAGCGGCGCCCAGTCATCCATGTTCAGGTCAGCGTCATTCATTGCACAGGCTCGAAGGTCAGTAGGTCGCAGCCCTTGGCTTCAAGCATCCGCTCGAAGGGCGGCAGGCGTGCGACAAAGTCGGTGTCGAAGGCCAGGTAGCGATCCTGCGCCGCGATATAACGCACACAGGGCCTAATGCGTGGAATATCGCGGCTCGACAGTTTCAGCACCTGGTGGCTGTCCTGATTCCAGAACCAGGCCAGCGTTTGCGTGCCCGGCGTCTGGCTGTGGTAGGTCCAGACCCACCAGGCCCCGTGCCCGCGGCTGGCCCGTACGTGCCCATGGAACGTGCGCAAGGTGATGCGGCGGCTGGGCTGGGTGACCAGCAGCCGGGTTTCCTGACGCACCTCGCTGCCAAAGCCGTCCAGCGCCGCACGGCCGGTTGTGCCGGTCATCAGATTGAAGCGCCAGGCCAACAGCACGGTTTCCTGATAGCCCGCCTCCTCAAGGTTCGGTCGGGTGCCTTCGCTGAACAGCAACACCTCATCACCGCCCAGGTGCACCACCGCGTCGGTCAGTCTGCCGCCCTGCACCGGCAGCGGCCGGGTGCTGGTGAGCGCATGCGGCGCATCCGCGTGCCAGACCCAGCCGTGCAGGCCGTTATGTTGCAGGATCAGCAGGCGTCGGTCGTCGAGGGGCAGCAGGGTCAGGTCATCGGGGTATTCGAAGATGACTTCGCTGGTGCTGGCGGTAATGTGCCAGACGCGGGTCAGGTGCCCGGGTTCATAGAGGCGTTGGCGCTCGAAAATCCCGGCATTGATGACGTGGGCGCCGGGCTCGAATGGCGGCCATTGCTCCAGCGCCGGCCCGAACGGCTCGACCGTGTGGCCTTCGCAGGTTTCGTACCGGTAACGGTCTTCGCCGTGCCGCTGGCCGCGCACCACGCAGCGTTTCCACAGCGTGCGCGCACCCTGGGCATCGAGCAATTGCAGGTCAGCGCCATCGACGCCGTCGGTGCGGTGCTCAAGCATGTCGTGCTCCATCGGCGGCCACGGGTTGTAGTCGATGACAAAACACAGCCAGCGGTCTTCGTCCTGCTCGGTGATGGCGGCAAGGCCCTGGCGATACTGGTCGTCGTGGACGTAGGTGGGGCCTGGGTAATCGTGTCGGTCCTGCAGCCAGTCCAGCGTACGCTTTCTGGACCGTGAAGGCGCTGCGGCAGGTTCAGGCGCGGCAATGCGTGTGGGGCTGAGCCGCAGCTTGCCTGGCGCAGCCTGCCAATGGCGGGCAAACGCCTGGCGTTGCGTGGCCGGCACGATGACCGGCCGGTAATCATCGCCGCCCGCGTCCAGGTTCCACAGGTCATGGCCGTGGGCAGCCAGCAACGGCGCCAGGGCCTGAAAGCAGACCTCGGGCATTTCATGGCTGAGCTCATCGAGCAGGGCGTCGAAGGTCGCGCCGCAAAACACGGCCATCTCGGGGTAATAGTGCTGAAACAGCGCCAGCAGCTCGTCGCCGGGTATTTTCCAGTCGACGTGAATCAGCGGGTCGAAGCGAGTCTGCATCACGCCAGCCTTTCTGATGAGCGAGGATCGGCGTTATCTTAGCCGGGCATCGGGAACGCTGGCCAACAGATGTGGCCAAAGCGGCAACCGGCGGGGATTCTTTTGTGAGGCATTCGATGGATTGGCTTGATGTTGAACAGCGTGTTTACGAGGCCACTCGCCAGACCTTGACGGAACTGGGCCAGGCGCACCCGGATGAAACCTTCTATGGCTGTGCGCTGTACACCGACAGCGGCGCCATGACCGTGTGCGTGGCCGTCAACTCCACTGCCGGGTTGCAACGCAAGCTGGCGCAGGAGGTCGATGACGATGACCTGCAGACGGCGGCCTATTACACCTGGTGTTCATCGGAGTGGGTGTATGAAGGGTGCGGGGGTGAGCATTTCATGGACATCAATCGCCAGGTCAGGGACGCGCTTGAGCACGCCCCCTTCGAGCCCTTCAAGCGCCGTCTGGTGCAGGCCATGACCGGCGTGCTGAAACGACTGGCGGAGGAAGGTTTTTTTCGGCGCGCAGATGCCTTTGAAGGCGCCGTGTTGTTTGTTACCTCGACCGACGATGACCAGGCTGAAGCCATCGAACTGGCCAGTGCCGAACAGCTCAATGACCCTGGCGTGTTTGCCGCCTTTGTCGATCGGTATGCCGTCTGATCAACGACAGCCCTTGCGGAGCCGCCTTATGCTGGACGACCCTCGGATCAACGCAGCGTTCACCACGCTGGATTTGTACCATCAAGTACTGGTGATGGCTGCATACCTCTATCGCCAGCGACGCCTGATCGAAGCGTTCGATCAGCTCTACGCCGAACAGGCCACGGGCCTGTTTATCCAGGCCTTGCACGGTGCATTGTTGCTTGATGATGACCAGGTCTTGCAGCGTCTGCGCCAGCAGGTCGAACAGTGCATACCTGACACCGAGGTGTATCCGGCGCAAGAGGGCGCCTATGCGCAAAACCTGTTGATTGCGCTGATGTACTTTCTGGACTTTGTACAAACCCAGGACCCTGCCGGGCTTGAGCGCAGCCTTGCCATGCAGTTGGAAAACATCGACCTGCTGCATTACGAGCAGGATGAGCATTACGACGCCGACCAGGCCCTGGAGCAGGAAAGGCAGGTCTTGCTGGCCTTGATGGCCGCTGTTGAAAAGCGGCCCGGCAAGCGCTGCCGCGATGGGCAATGCCTTGCCGACCTGTCACAGCCCTACAGCCTCTGATCCCTTGCCTGATAAGGCCTGTAGGAGATTACCCTGTGTCACTGACACCGTGCCAAGGCGGCACGCTGTTGCGCATCAAACAGCAGACCTGTGGGAGGGAGGTTGCTCGCGATCGAGTGGGCAGCAGTCGTAAATTTGCAGCGTTTCGCAGATTTTTAATGTGTTCACAGCCGTAAATTTGTGGCGTTTCATCAATTTTGCGAGCGCTTCGCACTCGGTCGCGGGCAAGCGCGCTCCTACTGCGGGTGAAATCAGCCGGGCATTTCAGCCGTTGCCGGCAGGGCCTGCTTGCGCCGTGCCACACGCCCGGCCAGGGCGGCCATGATGCCGGCCATTACCAGCAGCGCGGCGCTGGATTCGAAGGTGGCTCGATAACCGTTAAAGTCATAGAGCAGCCCGCCCAGGGTTGCGCCCAAGGCAATCGCCAACTGGATAATGGCCACCATCAGGCCACCACCGGCTTCGGCATCCTCGGGCAGGGTACGCGCCAGCCAGGTCCACCAGCCGACGGGCGCTGCCGTGGCCACCAACCCCCACAGGCCCAGCAACACCGTGGTGACCGTTACCGAACTGCCAACGCTCACCAGCGCCACGGCAATGACAGCCATCAGCAACGGGATGAGGGTCAAGGTGCGATACAGACCCTGCTTGATGAACCCTTCGATCAGGAAGGTGCCGATGAAACCGGCTACGCCCAGCACCAGCAGCATCAGCGACAGACCCGAAACCCCGACCTTCGGCACCGACTCCAGAAACGGTCGCAGGTAGGTAAACAGCATGAACTGCCCCATGAACAACAGGCTGGCGGCGAGCAGGCCCAAGGCTACCGGAGCCTTGCCCAGCAAACGCAGCGGGTTGCCGTGGGCCTGTCGGCCTGCGGGCTTGATCGACGGCATGCTGCGCCATAGCCAGGCCAGGGCAAGGACAGCCACCGGCACCACGCACAGGAACGCGCCGCGCCAGCCGATCAGACCGCCAAGAAAACTGCCCAAGGGCGCCGCGATCACCGTGGCCAGGGCGTTGCCGCCATTGACGATGGCCAGCGCGCGCGGCACGTTCGCGTCGGGCACCAGGCGCATGGCCGTGGCCGCCGACAACGACCAGAAGCCGCCAATGGCCACGCCGATCAGCGCACGGCCAAGCATGAACATCCAGTAATCGGGGGCCCAGGCCACCACGGTGCCGGAGACGATCATCAGCGCCGTCAGCGCCAGCAGCAGGGTTTTGCGCTCCACCCGGGCGGCCACGGCTGCAATCAACAGGCTGGTGAGCAAGGCAAACAGCCCGGAAACGGCAATGCCCTGGCCAGCCTGGCCTTCGCTGACGTTCAGGTCGGCGGCAATTGGCGTCAGCAGGCTGACCGGCATGAATTCAGAGGCGACCAGCGCAAAGGCGGCCAGCGCCATGGCCAGCACGGCGCCCCAGGCGGGCGTTGATGTGGCAGGGGTACCAGTCATCAGAACAATCCTGTGCAACGGCAATAGACCCTAGGCTCTGTACGAAAAGTCGGTGAGCGAAGGTCAGGCAAGGCAAAAAGCGGCGAGCAAGCGCAGTTGACATGTGTCAATGAGCATTGCGAGTCGTTTTTTAACGCAGCATGGCCGAGCGCAGCCACTTTACGTACAGAGCCTAGTGCAGATGGGTCAGGAAGAACTTGCCCAGCGTATCGAAGGGGATCAGGTTGACCCGGTCGTACAGGTCGACATGACCGGCCCCCGCAATGATCACCAACTCCTTGGGCTGAGCGGCACGCTGGTAAGCGTCTTCGCTGAACTCGCGCGAATGCGCCTCGCTGCCGGCAATGAACAGCATGGGGCGCGGCGAGACCGTCTCGATGTCGTTGAACGGGTAGAAATTCATGAACTTCACGTTGCTGGTCAGCGTTGGCATTGTCGTGGTCTGCTTCGAAGCACCGGCCGGCGTCACTTCGCCGCGCGGGGTGCGGTAGAAATCGAAGAACTCATCGCCAATGGCATTGCCGGTCAGCTTCAGCGGCGTGCCGCCGGTGTACTTGACGGCGCCGCCCTGGAATTCGGCGTAGCGCTGTTCGGCGGCCTCGCGCAGCACCTGCTGGCGTTGTTCGGCGGTCACGGCTTTCTTGAGACCGTTACGGTTGGCCGCGCCCATGTCGTACATGCTGACGGTGGCGATGGCCTTCAGGCGCGGGTCGATCTTGGCGGCGGCGATGGCGAAACTGCCGCTGCCACACACGCCGATCACGCCGATGCGCTCACGGTTGACGAAGGGCCGGGTGCCGAGAAAGTCCACGGCGGCACTGAAATCTTCGACATACATCTCAGGCAGCACGGCGTTGCGCGGCAAGCCTTCGCTTTCGCCCCAGAACGACAGGTCCAGCGACAGAGTGACGAAGCCTTGCTCGGCCATTTTGGTGGCGTAGAGGTTGGCACTCTGTTCCTTCACCGCACCCATCGGGTGGCCGACGATGATGGCGGCGTTCCTGACCTGAGGGTCCAGGCCCTTGGGCTTGAACAGGTTGCCGGCGACCTTCATGCCGTACTGGTTGTTGAAGCTGACCTTTTCCACGGTCACCTTGTCACTCGTGTAGAAGTTGTCGGCCCCTTCGGGCGGTGTGGCGCCCAGGGTGGCAAACGAGGCAATCATCAGCCCGGCGGCGAGCATTAAGCGTTTCATGAAAGGTTCCTGCCATGATTGGGTTATCGCTCATTTTCCGGGTATGTCCCGCGTGGCGATAACGCATTCCACTGGATTTCTTGCCTGATCCGCTGAGCTTGCCCCTTGGTGCATAGGAGCGCCTTGCGCCGCGAGCTATAGTGGCGACTGCCAGCCGCCTCCGACGGTTTTGTGCCAGGCATGAAACCTGAATGCTCATTGCACCTGTGGGAGGGGGCTCTGCCCGCGATAGCGCCTTTGAAGCCGCTTCCCCCGGTTTTGTGCCAGGCGTGAAACCTGAAGGCTTATTGCACCTGTGGGAGGGGCTTGCCCGCGATGACGTCCTTCAAGTCGCCACACACGCAGGGGCTGTACCACTGCCATCAATGGCAACCGAAGCGCCATAGGCGCAGGAACGGCCTGGGCCGTGAACGTTAGCGCTGATTACCATTGACCTTAACCCATCCGCCAGCCAGGTCTTTCCATGAATGACATGCCCCTCCAGGCCACCCTCGCACGGCTGATCGACCGCCAGATCGACAAGCCTGGCGATTACCGCACGGCCATCGCAGACGTAGGCCTCTACCGTCGTGACCATCCTGCACCGCCGGTGGTGTGCATGGTGCCGCCCAGCATCGTGCTGGTCGCCCAGGGTGCCAAGCAGATGTGGGCCGGTGGTGAAGGGTTTCCTTATGACGCCTCGCGTTTTCTGGTGACGTCGCTGGACCTGCCGGCCAACTCCGAGGTGATTGAAGCCAGCCCGGATCGGCCCTGCCTGGGCCTGACCCTCAAGCTTGACGTGCGCATGCTGGCCGAGCTGATCGCCCAGGGCGGGCTGCCACCGGTTCGTGGCAAGGCGGCCGGCAGAAGCGTGGGCATCGGCTCGGCCACGCCGACCATCCTGGCCCCGCTGATCCGCCTGCTGGAACTGCTCGACGAGCCCGAGGCCATCGCCATCATGGCGCCGATGATCCAGCGTGAAATCCACTACCGGCTGCTGCAGGGTGACCAGGCCGCCCGGTTGCGGCAGATCGCCTCGGTCGACGGCCAGGGGCATCGCATCGCCCGGGCCATCGACTGGCTCAAGCTCAACTATGCCGCTGCCCTGCGCGTCGAAGACCTCGCGGCACGCGTGCAGATGAGCCCGCCGACCTTTCACCATCACTTTCGCCAGCTCACCGCCATGAGCCCGCTGCAGTACCAGAAATGGCTGCGCCTGACCGAAGCCCGGCGCCTGATGCTCAGTGAACATCTGGATGTGTCGAGTGCTGCGTTCAAGGTGGGTTATGAAAGCCCTTCGCAATTCAGCCGTGAATATGGTCGCCTGTTTGGCGTGCCGCCCAAGCGCGACATCATGGCCTTGCGCGGGCAGGGCGCAGGCATACCGGCATGACGCGGTAGGCCGGCTAAATCCTGGAACGGTTAGACCGTTTATGCGCAAAAGGCAGGTAACCATGCCTTAAGGACATATCCATGACGTCGCTATTGCCGGCAACGCCGCTCAAAAGTCTGCAATCGCAGCGCTAGGGTTGTCATGGCGTGATATCGGCCTGTCAAAGCCCCTGTTTGCGAGGCCAATGTAGTGTTCCAGGCTGCAACGCTGGCGGCTTGTGCAATCGCGGCCGGGCTCTAGAATCGGCGCCATCAAGCAGTTATCCCGCCTTTCGATAATGGAGTTTCGATCATGATGAATGCCATGCAGATGCCAATGAACACCCAGATGCCAATGATGCCAATGATGCCAATGATGGGCATGCCGATGATGATGGCGACCATGGAATGCGAAATGATGGCCGATGCCATGATGTGCACCATGAAGCCTGCGGCCGGCATGGACATGGCCATGTTCAGGAACAACGCCGACATGATGGCGATGATGATGAACTGCGGCATGCCGATGATGATGCATTGCGCCAATATGTCGATCATGTGCATGTCCGAGGGCGGCATGGCGATGATGAACATGATGGGCGGCATGAACATGATGATGCCGATGGGCATGCCCATGCCCATGATGAAGTGCATGATGACCTGCACCGTCGAAGCCGACTGCATGAAGTGCATGATGATGCCGATGCCGGGCATGACCATGGACATGATGAACAACGCCTGCATGCTGCTGATGAAAATGATGAACGACTGCAGCATGCCGATGATGATGAGCTGCAACGGCATGCCGATGATGTGCTGCACCTGCTGATCGGGTACTGCGCAACACCTGGACCCCGCCGGTGCAGACCGCCGGGGTTTTTTCAGTCCAGGCGTTCGGGATGGGTGATCACCAGGTACGCCACCGCCTCGCTGTCGGCCGGGTTGTGATAGCGGTGCGGCTGGTTGGCGTAGAACAGAATCGAGTCGCCTGGAGAGAGCAGGTAGCGCGCCTCGTTGACGCTGATCTGCAGAACGCCCTGGGCCACGACCAGGTTTTCCTGCACGCCGGCAGCATGCCCCTGAGAGACTTCCTCGCTCAGTCCGCGCAGGCGGATCTCATAGAATTCGCTCTGGCGTGAATGGTCGAACGGAAACAGCGCTCGACTGACAAAGCTGCCATCAGGACTGACCAGGCGCTTGCTCTGTTGGGCCGGCAGCAGTTCCACGCCTTCAAAGGCACGGGTCTCCAGAAAAGCGGCCACCGACACCTTCAGCCCCTTGGCAATCTTGCACAGCACCTTGATCGACGGCACGCTGCGCCCCGATTCGATCTGCGCCAGCATGGCCCGGCTGACCCCGCTCACGCGCGCCAGGGCGTCCAGCGACAGGTAGCGTTTGCTGCGCAGGCGTTGCAGGTTCTGGGCAACGCGCGCGCCGATCAGGTCCTCGTCAACCGTTGCACACTCGCTTGCCGGCGGCGGTTCGACCTGCGTCGCCATGGCCCTGCGCAGCAGGCTCATGGCCAGACCTTGGCAACATCCGGGCAGGGATTGGCGTGCATCGCCGCCCACGTGACAAGGTTTGCCCGAGCGCTGTACATCGCCCACATCAGCTCGGCCTGACGCTGTGCTTCACGGCGTTTGCGGTAGCGGGTGAGGTCGAGAATACGGGCAGTGGCTTGCATGGCAGTCGCTCGGTGCGGGGTAAGTGACCTCACAGTAGCGATTTACCGATAGTCCTAGAAATACTGAATTCACATTTGGTAATTCCATTAAGGAATTAAAGCTGTCTGACACTTCTTCCAGCAGGACGGGTTGGGCAGCGATCCATTGCAATCGGGAAATACGCCTTCGTCCCCCGATCTTGCACAAGGCCGCTGAACAGAAATCAGGTCTATGCTTATGCGATAAGGTTATTTATTTTTATGTCTTTAACTTCATTAGGCTATATGTGACCGGCCACAAGCCATCCTTCGCATGCCTGCCAAGCCTTTGTAATGACTCTTGATTATCCGTTTATCCTCAGCACTCTCCCGACCTTTGTAAAAGCCGTCGGTGTTACCTTGCAAGTGGGTCTTATCGCGATCTGTACTTCCTTGCTGGTGGCGCTGCTCAACAACGTCATCCTGATGTTTCGCACCCCGGTGCTATATCGCCTGATCGGTCTGTATGTCGAACTGGCGCGCAACACGCCGTTGTTGATCCAGCTGTTCTTCATCTATTTCGCGCTGCCGACCCTGGGCATCAAGGTCTCAGGCTTCAGCGCCGCCATCATCACCATGACCTTTCTGGGCGGTGCCTACCTGACCGAAGTAGTGCGCGCCGGGATCGAGGCGGTGCCTGCGGCGCAGCTGGAGTCAGGCCGCTCCATCGGCCTGTCGGACTGGCAGCTGCTGCGCCATGTGATCCTGCCTCAGGCCGGCCTGCTCAGCCTGCCGGCCTTGTTTGCCAACTTTATCTTCCTGCTCAAGGAAACCACGGTCGTCTCGGCCGTGGCGGTGCCGGAGATTCTCTACACCACCAAGAGCTACATCGCCCTGTACTACAAGACCTACGAGATGCTCACGGTGCTGACCCTGATCTGCGTGTTGCTGTTTCTGCCCCTGTCGCTGCTGCTCAGCCGCCTGGAACGGAGGCTGCAACATGGCCAGTTCGGGTCTTGAGCTGCTCTGGGTCTCGCTGCCGATGCTGGCAGAAGGTGCGGCCCGGACCTTGTCGATTTCGGCGCTGGGCATTGTGTTCAGCACCGCCGGCGGGCTGCTGTATGGCTCATTGAGCACCCTGGGCATCACCTGGCTCAACGCGATACTGCGGGTGTACTTGGAGCTGTTTCGGGCCATTCCGGTGCTGGTGTGGCTGTACCTGTTGTTTTTCGGCCTGCCGATCTTCTTCGGCCTGAGCATCCCCAGCTTCTGGTGCGCGGTGCTGGTGCTGAGCCTATGGGGTGCCAGCGAAGTGGGCGAGGTGGCCCGTGGCGCCCTCACGTCACTGCCGCGGGGGCAGCGTGAAGCCGGGCTGTCGATCGGCCTGTCCGGCGTGCAGTTGTATGGGCATGTACTGGTGCCCCAGGCGCTCAAGCGCATGACGCCGCCGACCATCAATATCTACACGCGCATCATCAAGACCAGCTCGCTGGCGGTGCTGATCGGGGTGGTGGACGTGATCAAGGTTGGCCAGCAGATCATTGAACGCACCTATGAGTCAGTGCTGATCTATGGCGTGTTGTTCCTGTTTTTCTTTTTCATCTGCTACCCGTTGTCACTCGCCTCGCGCGTGCTGGAACGGCGCTGGACACACGCATGAGTGCATTGATCGAGTTCAAGGGTTTCAACAAGTTTTTCGGCAGCCACCAGGTGCTCAAGGCGGTCGACCTGCAGGTCGCGACCGGTGAAGTCATCGTGGTGCTGGGCCCCAGCGGCTGCGGCAAGAGCACCTTGCTGCGCTGCCTCAACGGCCTGGAGCAGGCCCAGGGCGGCGAGCTGTACTTTGCCGGCAGGCAATTGCTGGCACCCGGCACCGACTGGCGCAAGGTCCGCCAGGACATTGGCATGGTGTTCCAGAGCTACCACCTTTTTCCACACATGACCGTGCTCGACAACATCTTGCTCGGCCCGCTGAAGGTACAGCGCCGCTCGCATCAGGAGGCGTTGGCCCAGGCCGAGGCATTGTTGGTGCGGGTCGGTCTGGCGGACAAGCGAGATGCCTTTCCCCGGCAGCTTTCAGGTGGGCAACAGCAACGCATCGCCATTGTCCGCGCGTTGTGCATGAACCCCAAGGTCATGCTGTTCGATGAAGTCACCGCAGCCCTGGACCCGGAAATGGTCAAGGAAGTGCTTGAGGTGATTCTCGACCTGGCCCGGGGCGGCATGACCATGCTTATCGTCACCCATGAAATGGGCTTTGCCCGCGCCGTCGCCGACCGCATCGTCTTCATGGAAGCCGGCCGCATTCTTGAACAACGCGACCCCGAGTCTTTCTTCACCCATCCTTCGAGCGCACGTGCGCAGCAGTTTCTGGAGAAGTTCTCTTACGTTGAAAACCTGCCGGGCAAGCACACGCCCCCAGAACAGCTGTTAATTGAAAAGCCACCAGAGCCCAAGGAAATCGCATGACCCCTGCCACGTTTAAAACCGCTCGTTCCCTGTTTCTGTTGCCCTTGCTCGGGCTCGGCCTGCTGGCCGGCTGCGGCAATGGCGAGCCGCCGGCTAAGGCTGCGGCCACCACGCCCGCCGCCGCGGCGGCACCGGCCAGCGACCTGGACAAGATCAAGGCCCGTGACAAACTGATCGTTGGCGTGTTCACCGACAAGCCGCCGTTTGGCTTTGTCGATGAGAAAGGCCGGTACGTCGGGTTCGATACCGACATTGGCCGTGAATTGGCCAGGTCGTTGCTGGGCGACGCCAGCAAGGTCGAGTTCGTCGCAGTGGAGCCTGCCAGCCGCATTCCGTTCCTGCAAAGCGACAAGGTCGACATCATTCTGGCCAACATGACCGTCACCCCCGAGCGCAAGGAGGCGGTGGACTTCACCAACCCGAACCTGAAAGTCGCTGTCCAGGCGCTGGTGCCGGACAACAGCCCGGTGCAAAAGCTCGATGACCTGGCCGACAAGACGATTATTGTCACCACCGGTACCACCGCTGACGTGTGGTTGACCAGCAACCATCCGGACTGGAAGCTGCTCAAGTTCGAGAAGAACTCCGAGTCCCTGCAAGCCCTGGCCAACGGTCGCGGCGATGCCTATGCCCAGGACAACCTGGTGCTGTTCAGTTGGGCCAGACAGAACCCCGGCTACCGCACCCTGCCGGAAAAACTCGGTGGCGAAGCCCCGATTGCCCCGGCGGTAAAAAAAGGCAACACCGAACTGCGCGACTGGGTCAATGGCGAGCTGGCAAGGCTCGGCCAGGATCACTACCTGCTCAAGCTCTATGACCAGTACGTGCGCAAGGAACTGGCCGCCGACACCAAGCCTGAAGACGTGATTGTCGAGGGTGGCAACTGGAAGGGCTGAGCCACGATGGCTGGCCGTTCAGGCTTGTCGGTACAGGTTGAACGGCAGGATATTGTCCGATTCGATGTTGTCCATTAAGGGTGTGGCCGGCCTGGAACCCTCTTCGAGCCTGTCAACGAAGAAGCCCCGGCCGGCCTTTCAAGACGCTGCCTCGGCAGACGATGAACCGGGAGGAGAAAACATGTTCAGTCATATCCAGATCGGCGCCCGCGACCTTGAGCGCCTGATCGCTTACTACGATGCCGTCCTGGCGCCACTGGGGCTGGTGCGCATGGACGCCGAATCCGACGGCGGACCCGCCGGTGCCGGCTGGCACACCCCCGGCACGCCGTACCCGCTGTTCTATGTGCAGTTGCCCTTCAACGGCTTGCCGGCCACCTGGGGCAACGGTGTGCAGGTCAGCTTTGCCGCCGGCTCCCGGGAGCAGGTGCGTGCGGCCTGGCAGGCGGCAATCGAACAGGGCGGCAGCGATGAAGGCGAGCCGGGAATCCGCGAGCATTACTCGCCGGATTACTACGGCGCGTATTGCCGGGATCCCGAGGGCAACAAGCTGTGCTTTGTGCACCGGGACACAATGCAGCGGTAGATCCCGAGCCTGGCATCAGCCTGTAGATACTCTGTTCACGGTCAAGCTTTTAGCAGGTGTTTTTCGCTGAAAAGCTTGGCTGTGTCGAAGTCTTCGCCGCTTTTCATTCAAGCCCACAGGCCTGTCAGGTACTTACGCATGACAGC